>JAJPJQ010000026.1 GCA_021324155.1 Pseudomonadota bacterium | reverse complement strand
GAACTCGCGGTCGCGCACGGCGTAAGCGCCGTCTATGTCTCGAACCACGGCGGGCGCCAGCTCGATCACGGCCGCGGCACAATCGACATGCTGCCGGAGATCGCCGCCGCCGTCGGCAAGCGCGCCGAGATCGTGCTCGACGGCGGCATTCTCCGCGGCACCGACGTCGTCAAGGCGCTCGCGCTCGGCGCGAACGCCGTCGCGATCGGCAAACTGCAGGGTTGGGGACTCGGCGCCGGCGGCAAGGACGGCTTGCTGCGGGTGCTCGAGATTCTCGAGAACGAAATCTCAGTCGCGATGGCGCTTTTAGGCGTCACGCGCGTCGATCAGCTCGCGCCGTCCTACGTCTGTCCCGGCGCGCCGGTCGCCTTTGCGCACGAGATGAGCGCGTTCCCCCACCTGCCCGGCGGCAGGCTCGGCTGAATCAGTGCGCGTGACTGCTGCTGCCGCCGCGCGAGATCGCCACGATCGCCACAATGACGATGACGACGAAAATCGCGCCGATAATCATCGCGACGGTCGAGTCCATTCCGAGAAAGGTCGTGCCCGACGAGCCCGATGATGCCGACGGTCCGGGCGCTCCTGCCGGCCCCTGAGGTCCCGGCGTGCCGGGCGCGCCTTGCGGACCCTGCGCTCCAGGAGCGCCTTCGCGTCCGGGCGCGCCGGCCGTTCCTGGCGCTCCCTCGCGGCCCTGTGCGCCTTGCGGACCAGGACTGCCTCTGTCGCCTTGGGGCTGCACCTGAACCTGCACATCCGGCGCCTTCGATTCCGCCGCCTTGCTGCTCCTCGCAACCAGCACCAACACAGCAAGGACAACAAAAAGGGAGAGGACGCCTACGAGATATTTTCTCATGATTGCCTCCTTCCGGTTTTTATTGCCTCCTGGGAAAAGGTAGCAGTGCCGCGGGCGCGTTCAATGCAGGGATTTACCCGATGAGTCGACGAACTCGGCTCGCGATGAGGTTTGTTGGTTGACACGGCCGGGAGCGTCCATTACCTTCGCCACGGAATGCACCCGCCTTCAGCCGCAGCTGCATCCGGAATGAAAATCTCCACCGCAACTCTCCATCCCGCCTACTTCGCCATGGTCATGGCGACGGGCATCGTCTCGATCGCCGCGGATCTTCTGGAGATGCCACTGGTGGCGGTCCCACTCTGCTGGTTAAACGCGGTGATTTTCGCCGCGCTCTGGCTGCTCACGCTCCATCGTGTCGTCCGTTATCGCGACCGCTTCCTCGCCGATTTGAGCGACCATGTGCGCGGGCCGGGCTTCTTCACGATGGTCGCTGCCGCGTGCATCCTCGGCAGCCAATGGCTCGTCATTTACGACGCCGCCCGCGTCGCGGACCTCCTCTGGCTCTTCTCGATCGGCCTCTGGATCGTGCTGACCTACACGATCTTCACCGGCATCACCATCAAAGAAAACAAGCCGACGCTCGCCGAAGGCATGCACGGCGGCTGGCTCCTCGCCGTCGTCGCGACGCAGGCGGTCTCCGTTCTGGGCGCTCGTCTCGCGCCGCATTTCGACGCCTCCGAGGCGGTCGTGTTCTTCTCGCTAACAATGTGGCTCTGGGGCGGGATGCTTTATATCTGGATGATCTCGCTCATTTTCTATCGCTACGCGTTTTTCAAGATGGCGCCGGAGGACCTAAGCCCGCCCTACTGGATCAATATGGGCGCGGTGGCGATCTCGACGCTTGCCGGCGCGACTCTGCTGATCGATGCGCAGCGCTCGCCGCTGCTCAGCCGCCTCGTCTCATTCATCGAGGGCTTCACGCTGTTTTTCTGGGCGACCGGAACCTGGTGGATTCCCATGCTCGTGATCCTCAGCGTGTGGCGCCACGTCTACAAGGGCCTTCGGCTAGCGTACGACCCGCTCTATTGGGGCGTCGTCTTCCCGCTCGGCATGTATACCGTCGCGACCTTTCAGCTGGCTAACGCGACCGGTCTTCCCTTTCTGATGGCGATCGCGCGCGGCTTCGTCTATATCGCGCTCGCCGCGTGGGCCGTCGCATTCGCGGGTTTCGTCGCCGACTTTTTCGCGCCCAAGCGCGGCGTTTAATCAGCTCGCAGGAGCAGCGCGACGGTCTCGACCTGATCGGTCTGCGGAAACATGTCGAACGGCTGGAGCGCGGCCGCGCGCCAGCCGTAACCGATGAATTTATCCAGATCGCGCGCGAGCGTCTCGGCATTGCAGGAGACATAGATGATGCGCGGCGCGGCGAGCTCGAGCAGCGCCGAGGCAGCGTCGGGCTGAAGCCCTTTCCGCGGCGGATTTACGACGGCCAAGTCGACGCGCGGCAGCGCACGCCCGGCGTCGGCGATCTTCTCCGCCGCGTCGGCGGCGAAGAAGCGGCAGTTCGCGACCCCGTTCATGCGCGCGTTCTGCTTGGCGGTCGCGATCGCGAGCGCGCTGTCATCGACGCCCCAGATAAGCTCCGCCGCCGGCGCGAGGTGCAGCGCGATCGGACCGACACCGCAGTAAACGTCCAGCACGATTTCGTTTCCGCCGAGGGCCGCGAGCTCGCGGACCTTCTCGTAAAGCTTCCGCGCCGTCAGCGGATTCGCCTGCGAGAAGACGCCGACCGGAAATCGCATTTTCCATTCGCCGATGCGTTCGATCACCGTGTCGCGTCCGGCTAGAGCGCGTGTGCGCGCGCCCCAGATGACGTTGCCGGGGTCTTCGTTGATGTTCTGCGCCACGCCGGCGATGTAGCCGAAGCGGCGCATGAGCCCGCGCGCCAGCTCCTGCCCGGCCGGCAGATTCGGATGGCGGGTCACGAGCGTGAACACGATCTCGCGCGAAAAGAAGCTGTAGCGGATGTCGATGTAACGCACATCGCCGGCGTCGGTACGCTCATCATAAGGCGCGATACCGAGCCGTTCGATCTGCCTCTTTAAGTACCCCACGACGCGGTTCACCGGCTCCGGATGAACCGGACAGGATGAAATGTCGACGACCTCGTGGCTTCCCGGGAGATAGAGTCCGGCGCGGATTTCTGCGCGGCCCTTGCGCGCGACGAGCTTCACGCGCCCGCGATAGCCGAGCCGCTTGGGAGACGCGACGACGGCAGGCACTTCAATATCTTGCAGCGATGCGTACGCCTTCAGCGCGTGCGCAACGATCTTTTGCTTGCGTGCGAGCTGCTCGGGATATGGCACATCGATCCATGCGCAGCCCGCGCGGCAGCCGTCGGGAAAATGCGGGCAGGACGGAACGTAAGCCCGCGCGCGTGAATTATCGCGTTGCGTAAAAGCCACGGATGAGAGATATAAGCGCAGACCTTCGCCGTCAACGGCGCAGTTTCGAAGCGCGCGAGGCGTCGAGGGCGCTAGCGGGCAGCTTTATTCTGCACTTGGAGCGGAAGGATCTTTCCCCGCGCATTCGACTCAGGCTTAGTCCGCCTGATTTTCAGCGCCCCCGCCTGCTCCCAGACGCGCGCCTGGAACTCCTTACCCCACGAGCCGCTGCCGAGCTCGGCCCGCAGCCGGGCCATGACCTTGTCCTCATCCAAGGCCGCGATGCTCGGATCCACTTTGAGCGTGAGGCAAGTCCGGCCCGCTTCTTCCTCTTCGGTGAGCTGATAATCGCCCGGGCCGCCGCCGAACTCGGCCGGCAGCTTCTTTTCGATCAGCTCGAGCAGGTCGCCGAAATAATAATTCATTCCTTGGCCGGTGAATTTCTCGAAGCTCCGGATACCGTAAAGGTGCAGCGCGAGACCGGTCTCTTCGAGCGCGCAGCCGCAGTTTCGCTGTTCGAGCGCGCCGTAGTCGCCGTTCTGCGTGTTAAGCAGCAGCTGCGGCGCGAGCGGGTGAAGTGTGGTGAAGAGCAGCGCTTCGCTCGGAGCATAAGGATCGGCGAGCGGGAAGCCCTGCTGGATTACGGCGTAGAGGTGCTGGTTCACGTGAACCTCGTCGGTGTAGGCAGGGCGGGCGCAGCCTACGCCGAGCTGAAAACTTGGCTCGGAGGAGTAGCGCACAGCATAGCTTGCGCTCGCGCGCTCGATCACATCCCGTTTCGCATCGGTCATGGGCTCGCCGTGAACGAAGAATTTTACGTCTTCGAGCGACTCGCCCGCCGCTGAGGCCGCGGCAGCGATGCGCACCGCATTGTTCGCGACCGTATCGATGCAAACGACGCGGCCGCGCCGCCGCTGCTCCAGCGCCCAGCGAAGAACCGGCCCAACATCCGTGGGATCGAGAGGCTCGGGGCGCGGCAGACCGTGGCCGAACCAACGCGCGGCGGCGATCGTCATAGAGTTGGTCAGTCGATGCCGGTATCGCTGCAGCGCCCCGCGAACCGGCGTCTCGCGGGCGAACCAGCGCTCGATGGGCATCCCCACATGATGGCAGGCGAGCATAGTCTGGACGCCG
Source organism: Pseudomonadota bacterium (assembly GCA_021324155.1). Lineage (GTDB taxonomy): Bacteria > Desulfobacterota > Binatia > UBA9968 > UBA9968 > JAJPJQ01. Next base: position 49,736 of record JAJPJQ010000026.1, on the reverse strand, counting down.
CCCGTCAACGACAGCACCGAGTCGTAATAAGCGTATGCGGAAGAATACAAACCGTGCGCATGCAAAAACACGCCGATAGGCGCGGCGCGAAGGAGATGCCAATCGAAAGCGACGCGGGTGCGCGTCGGCGAGCCCCTACTCCCGCTGCTCTGCGCGAAAAATCCCGGCCGATCGTCGGGGCGTAGAAACGCCGCCGGCGAGACGCGAAACGACTCCACGCCGCGAATGACTTCTCTCTTCCCCTTGAACTCGTCCGATGTGAGGTAAACCCCCTCGCGTGCGAGCCGCTCGAGCGTTGCCTCGAGGCCGTGGTTGAGCACATGCGACCGGAAATCGGAAAAGTCGCAGTCGGCCCGGCGCAAGAGCCGCAGGTACGGATTCCCCGGCGCGGCGTAGATGCGGCTGCGCACGAGCTCGAGAAACGTCTCGTTCCGGCATGCGAGATAGCTCTGAATCTCCAGCTTCGCTTCGGCGACGCTGAGTGTCTTGCGGAAATATCCGGGCAGAAAGATGCCCAATTCGTAGAGTCCTACAAGAGCGTCCACGGCGGTTCTAAACTGCGCAATCATCGTCCGCTTGGGACTTCTGCGAAAATCTCGGCGCATAAAATGGACGGCTTACCAAATTTTTGCGTAAAGCTCCAATACGAACCCCGGCTGGCCGACGATCGTCGATGCTCGCGTTGCGCAAAAGACACGGATGAGAGATATAAGGCGGGTGAGCGAGCGTCAAACCCGACGAAAAAATCCACCTACAAGACCACGGCATCGAGTTCGAATCGCAGTCGCTCACGAAAGATTAACCCATGAATCTTCCAGACTTAATTAACGGGCTGTTCGAGTTGGGCGGCAGCATTGTGCTTTGGTGGAACGTGCTACAAACATATCGTGACAAAGGCTATCGCGGCGTGACCGCCGCATCGACCTTTTTCTTCTCCGCGTGGGGCTATTGGAATTTGTATTACTACCCTTCGCTGAATCAGTGGCTGAGCTTCTTTGGGGGCATCTCGATCGTTGCGGCAAACACCAGTTGGCTGGTGTTAATGCTGTATTACGGACACACAGAACTCAGGAAGTCTGTGTAAAGGCTTAAGTCAGACTGTGAAAAAATCGACTTACAAAGGACACGCGATCGAGCTCGATTCGCACCAGCACAAGCGCGGGCACTGGGTCGCCCGTGCGACGGTCGTCGTCGAAGACGGCGGCCGGATCAAGCGCATCCCGATCTTCGGTCGTCGGCAGGCGAGCTTCGACACGCGAGGCGAGGCTGACGGCTATGCGCTCGAGCTGGCAAAATTATGGATCGAGGGGAAAATCTGGGGCGCGAACGGCCACGGATGAATAAACCTACGAGGCATTCTCCGCTGCGGCGCCTTGTCCGGCGATTCTTCCGCCGACGAAGCATTCGGTGATGTTCCCCGCTTCGAGATAGAGATGGCCGAAGATCGAGGTGATGTCGCCGGCGGCGTAGAGGCGCGGGATCGGTTTTCCCAATGCGTCGATCACCCGCTGGCGCGCGTCGTGGACGGGGCCGCCCTGCGTGTTGGAGACGATCGGCCACGCCTCCATCGCGTAGAACGGCGGATTGACGATCGGCATCATGGTTCCGGGCGGCCGCTTGTAATCGTTGTCTGTTCCGGCCGCGCACTGCGCGTTCCAGCGCGCGACCGTCGCCGCGAGCGTCTTCGGATCGATTTTGATCTGCTTGCTTAATTCCTCGATGCTCGCGGCTTTTTTAATCCAGCCCTTCTCGACTTCCACGAGATTGTCGGCGCTCCATTGGTAGTGGTAGCGGGCGTCGTTGACGATGACCATCGCGAGCGGTCCGAGTTTTCTGCCTTCTTCATCGAAGATCAGATTGCACGGAATGCGCGGGAACTCCTGGAGGTCGGGGTCGTAATACTCCAGCGGCCGCGCGCCGGTGTCCTGCGGCGCGGGCGGATACTCGTCCATGAACCGATTGCCGAAGCGGTCAACCGCGATCCAGATCATCTTGCGCTTATCGTTGCGCGGTCCGGCCCAGACGTGGCGGATCGCGAAAGGAAACTCCGGATACTTGAAGCCGTAGCCGCCGTGGAAGTGCCACATATGCCAGAGCGCGGCGCCTGCTTTCTGCGCCATGAGAATGCCGTCGCCGGTGTTGCCGAGATAAACGGGATAGACCGGCTGCGCCTGGAAGTATTGCAGCTTCATCTCCGGATTATTTTCGAATCCTCCCGAGCAGAGCACCACGCCCTTACGCGCCTTAATCGCGATCGGCTTGCCCGAGCGCTCGGCGAGAACTCCTAGGACTTCCCCCTCCGGGCCGGTGACGAGGCTCTTCGCCGGCGTCGACAGCGACACCTCGATGTTGCGCTTTGCGACGTTATCGACGACCATCTTGAACAGCCGCGCACCGCCGCGCAGTCCCTTCGCCCACGGAAACGCGTCGTAGGCGGGGAAGTCTTTGAGCTTGATCGAGTCCATATCGTCGGTTCCGGGAAACGGATAGGTCCCATGGCCGCGAACTTCGCTCTGCGACGGCTCGGTGCCGCTGACCTTGGCCAATTCCGTAACCCAGTCGATAATCCCGACCATGCCGTCGGCCAGCGGCCGCAGCACTTCATCCGGCGTGGTGCCGTTGCAGGTGCGCTTCAAGTACTGAAACGCGCCTTCCGCGCTGCGCGCGAAAGCCACCCCGCCGCCGGAAAGGATCGATATGCCTCCGGGGTGCGGCATCTTTTCGATGATGAGGACTTTGGCGCCCGCGTCGTGAGCAGCGATCGCCGCCACGCCGCCGGCCGCGCCGTAGCCGACCACGACCACTTCGGTTTCCTGGTCCCAATGATGCGAAGAGTGTTGCGTTGCCATATTGGATGTTATCTCCGTGCGCGAAAGCAATTTTTTATACCCTAGCCTTTCCTACTGTCAACATCGCTGGTTGACTTGACCGCGTCCGCGGAATATTTTGCGGCGCGGAGAGAATAGCAATGAACAAAGTTTTAAGTATTGGAGCCGTACGAATGAAAGCGCGGGCAATTTGTTTCGCCGCCGCGCTGCTGGCGAGTTTTTTCATTTCGGTTTCGCCGACGAATGCCCAAACGCGAAAGTTTTTGTTCGGTTACTCCTCGCTCAGCTCGAATCAGACGACGCTCTGGGTGGGAAAAGACGAAGGCATCTTCAAACGCTTCGGCCTCGATCCGGAATTGATTCTCATCGAGGGCGGCACGCGCGGGGCGCAGGCGCTCATCTCCGGCGACGTGCCGATCATGGGCATGGCCGGGCAGCCGGTCATCAGCGCGCGCGCCCGCGGGTCGGACCTGGTCCTGATCGGCGGAATGATCAACAAGATGAATTACATTCTCGCGAGCGCGGCGGGAATCAAAAAGCCCGAAGACTTGAAGGGCAAGCGCATCGGCATCACGCAGGTCGGCTCCGCCTCCTATCATGCCGTCCTCCTGGCGCTGAAGCATTGGGGAATGGATGCGCGGCGCGATAAAGTGACGCTGCTGCAGGTCGGCAATCAGGCGGCCAGGGTCGCCTCGCTGCAGACCGGCGGCAGCGATGCCGCGATCGTCAATCCCGGTCTTGCGAGCGCGCTTCAGGCGCGGGGGTTCAACGTGCTGGCCGATTTCACCGAGCTGCCGATTCCTTATCCGCAGCAGGTGCTAGCGGCACGCGAGCGCATTCTCAAAAGCGATCCGGTTCTCATCGAGCAGATCCTCAAGGGCGTCGCCGCCGCGACCGCCTTCGTATGGGATCCTAAAAATAAAGAGCGCGTCAAAAAAGTCCTCGCGAGCTATCTCCGACTTGGCAAGATCGAGAATGCCGAGGAGCACTACCAATCGGCGCTCAAGGTCATGAGCAAGAAGCCCTACGCGGATAGCGCCGGCATCGCCTCGATGATCGATTTCATGGCGGAGAGCGATCCGCTCGTCACCAAAATCAAGCCGGAAGACGTCATCAACCACAGCGTGCTCAAAAAGCTCGACGACTCCGGCTTTTTGGATCAGCTATACAAAAAATGATGCCTGAAATCACCCTCCCGATCGGCGATCGAATTACATTCGATCGAGCATGATATTCTCGGATGACGGTCGTCGACATCTACACCCCTTCGACGATACGGAAGTCACGTTCGGCGCCGGAGCCGAGCGCCTGCAGCGCTTTCTTGTAAGCCGCGCTTTCATAGGCGGCGGTCGCTTTCTCATAGCTGTCGAACTCGACAACAACGACGCGCTGCTGCATTCCCGCTTCATGCGCCTGAAGCTGGCCCGTCGACCGAATCAAAAATCGGCCGCCGAACGGCTGAAGCGCCGGAACGGCTAATGCACCATAGGCTTTTACCGCCGAGTCATCCGAAGTCGATCGGTAGACAACCACCCAGTAACCTTTTTTCATCGTGCCCTTATTCCTCTCGGCTGCCGCGTTTCATCCGAACGTGAATGAAAAAGCTTGAGCGCCGGGATCGAGGAATTCGATCTCGAAGAGGCGATCTCTGATGCGGCCTTTTTGCCGAACGAGTTGATACATGCGCGGCTGTCGCAGCTCGCCAGCGCCGTCGGCATTGGCATCGAGGCCGCGGTCCTCGCTCGGCGCGGCGCCGTCCAGCATCACTCTAAACCGGACCGGCTTGCCGTTTTTCGATGGCGCCAAAACCATGTGGACATCGCGGCTGTAAAAGCGGAACGCGATCCTGCCCGGCGCCAGCTGCAGTACGGCGCTTTCGGCGCCGATATTCCACGATCCGCCCAAGCCCCATTGATTCAAAGAAGGACGCGGCGGAACGCTGTAGGTTTTTGCCGCGTCGCGCGCGACTCGCTCGGGGGAGGCAAACTTTTCCGCGCGCGCATAGCCGACATAGGTTTCGGGAGAGCGCACGTCGTCGCTCGGCGGTGCCTCGGCTCCGTCGGTGAAGACGCGGACCGTATTCGCATCAAAGCCGCCGGCGCTGTTTTCACGAAGAAGCTCCTGGATGACGCGCTCCGACTTGTCGTATTCACCCTCGCCGTAGTGGTGATAGCGGATTCGTCCCTTTCCATCGATGAAATAATCCGCCGGCCAGTATGCGTTCCTGAACGCTTGCCAAATCCTGTGGTCGCTGTCGATCGGGACCGGAAAAGTAATTTTTAACTCGCGCACCGCCGTCTCGACGTTCGCGCGTTCTTTCTCGAAGCCGAACTCGGGCGCGTGCGCGCCGATGACGACCAGGCCCGCGTCTTTGTACTTCGCCGCCCAGGCCTTGATATAGGGCAGCTCCCGGAGGGAATTGATGCACGAGTAAGTCCAGAAATTCACCAGCACGACTTTTCCGCGCAGCGACTCCCGCGTTAAGGGCCCGGAGTTGAGCCAGGCGACGGCCCCGCTCAATTCGGGCATAGCGCCTTGATCGCCGAGCGCCGCGTGGGCGATCGGGACGCCGGGCTTCTCCGAATGCAGCATCACGATCGTGGCGACGGCGACGATCACCGCGACGCCCACAGCGCGCGGAATCCAAATCACGGAATGCTTCATCGCAGATGCTCCCTAGCGCAGCGATTATGGTGCGTATCGGGTGAAAACATAATCCCGGGCTTTGACCGGCACGTGGCACGGAAAGCAGGTTTTAAGTAGCGCCTCGTCCGCGGGTTTGCCGTCATTGAATTGAGCGAAGCCCCAGCCGCCGGTAGAAGCGTACTTTTTTGAGTTTTTGACCATGAACTGGACGTTTGTGGGGTCGCCGGCGACGAAGGATTGCGCACGGCCAAAGACTTTGTTGTTCTCCTCCGAGGGGACATAATTCCATGCCAGCCGGGCAATGATGGCGCCGTCCGGAAATGGAATCTTTCCTTCCCTGTAGGCCTTCGTCGCGGCATCGTTGCCCAAAACGGCGCGCAGATCGTTGAGGCTGCCTTCTTCGTGGGCTACCGAGATCAGTTTCCAATCGCGGTATCCGGGCGGAATTTTGATTCCGAAGATCGGGACGGCCTCTCCATCGGTGGGTGCAGATACAGCAGCAATAGAAGCGGCTACGCCGGCCGCCGCTGCAACTGCGATAAGCAAAAAAGCGAACCTCCGCATACGCGCGCCTCCTTGTCGCCGCCGAACTATGACTGTTCTCATCGGTATATTCGCTCCTAAAAATATATCAACGGTGGCCAAACGGTGAATTTCCCGCGTATTGACAGCCGCCCGCGTCGTGCTAAGGCACGAAAGTGATATCTATCGGCAGGCAGGCAATCAAGGCACCACCGGAGGAAACATGGCCAGATTGTTTTCGATCAAGCCGGGAATAACGCTTAAGGGGCGGGAGTTTCGGGGGTTGCGCGGGTGGGCGGGCAAGCCGACGCATCCGCCGCTCACGGATTTTCCCATCGTCTGTTACGTACTGGCGGCAGTGTTCGACGTTATCTCCTGCTATAAAGCTCGCGGGGGGGCAGCGTCGGCGCGCGATTTCTTCATCGCCGCGACCTACGTCATCGTCGCCGGCGCGATCTTCTCCGTTGGAACGGCGCTCACGGGCTTCTGGGACTGGTGGAAGGGCATGGGGAAACACACTCAGGTATGGCGCACCGCAAACTGGCATATGGCCGTGATGCTCACGGTAACCGCCATCGTCGTTATCAACATCATTGTCCGCCTGAGCCGCTTCGATCAGGGCTACGCGGACGGCTTGACGACGATCCTTTCCGTTGTCGTCGCCTTGCTCGTCGCCTACGGTGCCACGTACGGAGGCTCGCTGGTATTCGATTATCAGTTCAACGTGGAAAGCTTGGAGGGAAAAACCGTCTGGGACGAAACGGAAGTCGACCAGAATCCCGGCGAGCACACTCCCGCCAAGAAATAATTTAAAGTCCAACCCGCGCGATGCGCAGCAAGCGATCGGGGCTCGAACGTCTCCGCGCCGAGAGCGGCTACTGGCGCTCGGCGATTCTCATCACCGCGGACGAGCTCGATTTATTCGCGTGGATGGGAAAAAGGGCAAGGAGCCGCGCGGCCTTCGCCGCTCATTTCGGCGGCGATCCGCAAGCATGGGAAATTTTCTTGAACGCGCTCTGCGCCATGGGCCTGCTGCGCAAGCGCGGAAGAAAATACGCTAACAGCGGGCTTGCGGCCCATCACCTCCGCACGAAGGCGGCGGCTTTTCTATTGCGCAACTACGAAGCCAGGCAGGTCTGGGGCGGGCTCGCGGCCGCGCTCCGCACCGGCGCGCGGCCCCGTACCCAGAGACCCTTTTTCTCGGACCCTAAAAAAGCCTACCGGCTGCTGCGCGATCTGCAGATCGACGCACGGGCGATCGCCCCGCATCTGATCGCCAAGCTGCCGCTGAAGCGCGCCGAAACGCTGCTCGATATCGGCGGCGGACTGGGCGGTTTTGCGATCGCCTTCTGCCGCCGCTATCCGCGGCTGCGGGCGACCATCGTCGAGCATCCCAGCATCGCGCCGCTCGCGCGCCGCGCCATCGGCGCCGCCAAGCTGGGGAAAAGGATGCGGGTTATCGGCGTGGATTTCCGGCGCGGGCGGCTGCCGCGGGGATTCGATGCAGTTTTCCTATCGAATGTTCTTCACTCGCACAGCGCCGATGAGAACCGTTCGTTGCTGCGAAAAGCCCGCAACTGCCTGAACCCTGAAGGGCAACTGATTCTGCGCGACGTGTTCATGAGCCGCGACCGCACCGCTCCCGAGTGGGCCGCCCTTTTTTCCGTGTGTTTGCTTCTGCACACTCCCCGGGGCCGCTGCTACACGCTCGACGAAATCACGGGCTGGCTGCGCCAATCCGGATTTTCACGCATCGAAGGGCCTTCCCGTTCGAGTCCGCTTTCTATCGATCCCGATTCGGTCTTGATCGCAAAAGCTTAAAGAGCCGCCGTGCCGGAAAGCGCGCGAACGATCGGCCTCGCGTTCACATTTTGTAGCCGGGCTTTTTGTAGAGCTTCTCCGGATGGTTCACAATCTCCGGTTTATAGACTTTCTCCGCCCAATCCTTCTGCGGGATTTCTTCGATCGCCACAGAAAGCGACTCGTCCTTGTAACCGAATAGCTCGACGAAGTCTTTGACGATCTCGTCTGCGAGCCGCTGCTTCTGATCCTCCGATTTTCCCGGCCACAACTTCACGATGATATGAGGCATCGCTCCCTCCCCTCCCCGAAATAATGTTGGCTGTCGAATGATGAGTTTTAATTTAACTTCGAAAGTGAAGTTATATTTTGCCGCGTCCCAGCGTCCAGGACGGCGGGTCGCTGGCGGGAAAACTCTCCGCCGACGCTTCGTCGATTATCGCATCGGTTTTTTTTCCATGGCTTTGACTTCCGTTGTATTGCTCGTCGCTCACCTTCTCCATCCACTCGACCGCCTTGCCGTCGAGCGCCTCCTGGATCGCGATGTGCGTCATCGCCGTCGTCGGCGCCGCGCCGTGCCAGTGTTTCTCGCCCGGCGGACACCACACGACGTCGCCCGGGCGGATCTCCTTGATCGCTTCGCCCCAGCTCTGCACGCGTCCGGCGCCGTGGATCACGATCAAGTTCTGACCGAGCGGATGCGTGTGCCACGCGCTCCGCGCTCCCGGCTCGAAGGTGACGGCGGACGCCACGACGCGCGCCGGATTCGGCGCCTGTACCAGCGGATCGATGCGCACGCTGCCGGTAAAAGTTTCCGCAGACCCCTTGCCGGACGGCTGCGAGCCGCCTCGTTTGATCTCCATGGTCACCTCGCTGTCTGAAAATGAGATTTAGGTCGCAGGCCTGAATGGCTTGCCCGCTACTCTTCAACCTTGCCACAAAGACGCGGCGCGTCAAGGACGACATCGTCGCGGGCATTTTCTACGCGAGCCTGAACAAGCGGTGGCGCCGCGCCGCGAACTGGCGCGAGCGGTTATTTCGTCGTACGCAGCGGGCGGCTGAAGCCTTCGCGCCATCCCTTGATAAGCCCGGCGTCCGTGAGCGCGCGGAGAAACATATAGGTGTTCTCCGTCAAGTCGAAGGGCAGCGTCGGAATCTTCTCCTCCTCCGGCGCGGTGCGCTCGACTTTGGCGATGATGCAGAAGAGCTCCTGCTTGGCGAGCGCGCCGTCGAGCGCGGCTTCGAACTCTGCGACGGTCGAGGATGTCACGCTGTTCGCGACGCCGGATGCGCGCGCGATGGCGGCGAGATCGGCCTTGCCGGCGGTCGCCGAGGGCAGCCCGCCGGGATTGTCGTAGCACTCATTATCGAAGACGATCAGCCCCAGATTTTTGGGGTTCTCGTTGGCGGCGGTCGTGAGCGCGCCGAGCCCCATGAGCAGCGAGCCGTCGCCGTCGAGCACGATCACCCGGCGCTGCGGCAGCGCGAGCGCGAGGCCGATGCCCATCGGCAGCGGGTAGCCCATCTGGATGCGGTAAAGCGTCATGTCGTTGTGGCACGTTGCGTAGATCTGCCGCGACACCAGCGCGATGTTGGTGAGGACGATTTCCTCGGTTCTTTTCTTGGCGAAAATATTGACGACTTCGGAGCGTTTCATCTTACCTTCCCTCGTAATAGATGTGGCGCGGAATCATGATCGCGACCGGCACTTTCTGCCCCTCGACGGTGAGCTGCGCCTCGCGGATGATCGTGTCGGCATCCTCGATGCGCATGAGCGCGCAGTACGGGATGCCGCAGCCTTTCAGCACCGGCTCGGCGAGATAGCGCGTCTCGGAGTGGTGATAATACATCTCGCCGAGCGCCGGCACGTGCGACGACAGAATCAATAGCGGAATATGATGCACGATGGCGATGCGCGCGAGATAGCCCGCGCAGTTGCCGTAGCCCGACGCCTCCATGATGACGCACGGCTTCTTGCCCCCGAGAAACGCCCCGCCGGCGATCGCCATCGCCTCGTCCTCGCGCGTCGCGACCACCCATTTGAAAGCGGGATCGTCCCGAATCAGCTTGTGCACCTGCGTGTTGAACGAGTCCGGCAGCGTGGCGACGAAGTCGATGCCCGCGGCCTTGAGCGCGTCGACGATGATGCGCGAATTCTTCATGCTGTATTGCATCGCGACGCCGCGTTGTACTTCTTCCGGCATGGGCCCTCCTAGGAAATACTTATTTTTGCGCTAGCCGCTTGAGCACGCGCTGCAGCGGCGCCATGTCCATCGTCTGCTCGGCCGAGACCGTGGGCTTTTTACCCGTCAGCTCGGTCCAGGTGCGAAGCTCCGTTTCGATCACATCCGTCGGAATGATCGGCGTCTCCTGAAACAGGGGCGCGATCTGCTCGTAGGACGCCGCCGCCAGGGGCCGGTCGATCTTGAAGTGTTTTACGATGAGATCGATCGCCGGCTCGCGGTTCGCCTTCAAGCCGCGGAGGCTCTGCACGTAGGCGGTCAGCAGGCGCTCGGTCACCTCCGGCATCTCGGCGATTTTTTTCGTGGTCGTCGCGATGCCGCCCTGATACGCGCTCGTATAGTCCGCCGCGCTGGCGAGCATCTTGAAGCCGGCGAGCTTCGCCTTGATGTCCAGCGGCACCGACAGCATCCCCGCCGTGATCTGCTTGGTGTCGAGGGTGAGATAGACGTTGTTGGTCGTCTGCAGCGAGATCATGCGCACATCGTTCGGCGCGAGGCCGTGCTTCTTGAGAATCACCGTCAGCAGGTTGCTCGCGAGCGAGCGGAGCCGCGACACGCCGACGAGCTTGCCCTTGAGATCCGCGTACGAATTCACCTCGGGCTGCGCGATGAGCGAGAAGGCCGGCTTGATCTGGCCGCCGGCGATCTGGCGGATCGGCATCCCTTCGGCGGCCGCCCACACCGTCGGCAGCACCCCGATCGCATAGTCCATCTCGTTGTTGAGCATCGCCGGGATCGCCAGATCGCCGCGGATCTGCTGCAGCTTGAGATCGATTCCGTTCTGCTGGAAGACTCCCGCCTCCTGGCCGTAGAGCACCGGCAGGACGGTGAACGTGAGCGCCGAGTAGCCGAGGCGCACCGGTGCGGTCGGCGCCGCCGCGCCGGCGACTTTCGCGAGGGATAGCAGGAGAAGAAGAAACGCGCTTAGAAAAAGTTTCGCCATCAACCTATCGTTTCTTGTAAATTCATCAACGCGATCTTATGCACAACGGGCCGCCGTAAGCAAATCGCGATCGGAAATGGCGCGATTATTGAGAAGTCTGAACAAGCCGGGCGGCGCGAAGACCTGGAGGATAGGAATTTTCGAGGCGATTAATTGGGCGCGGTCGAGCGGATGGGCCTCAGTCGCAGTTCTTGAGCTTGGTCTCCCGGCAGCGCTGTGCCATCTCCTTTGCGTCGTCGATCTGCTCGGCCGTCATTTGCGCTGCGATTCGATCTCGATTCTTCGCTGCCGCTGCCCCGGAATCGCCGCTCGATGCCGCCGCGAGCGTCAGCCACGTGTATGCGCGCACGCGGTCTCGCGGCACGCCCGTGCCGTCCGCATACATCGCGCCGAGATTCATTTGCGCCGACGGATTTCCTTGCGCCGCGGCGAGGCGATACCATTTCGCCGCCTGCTCATAATCCTGCGGCACGCCCTGGCCCTTCTCGTATTCCCGACCGAGACTATACTGGGCCGCGGCGTTTCCTTGCGCCGCCGCGAGGCGATACCATTTCGCCGCCTGCTCGTAATCCTGCGGCACGCCCTTCCCTTCCGCATACATCGAACCCAATCTCATCTGCGCCCAATCGTCTTCCTGCGCGGCCGCGATACGATACCACTTCACCGCCTCCTCATAATCCTGCGGCACGCCTTTCCCGTTTTCATATGCCTGACCCAGGCTATACTGCGCCGGGGTATTTCCTTGCGCTGCAGCGAGGCGATACCACTTCACCGCCTCCGTGAAATCCTGCGGCACGCCTTTCCCGGCTTCATACATCGCGGCGAGCCTCCGCTGCGCCCACTGCTGTCCTTGCTCGGCAAGTTGGCGCGTCCGCTTCAGTTCCGCGCTGTCGTCGCCGGCGTATGCGGCGCTTGCGCGTTCGAATTGGAAGTGTCGCCGCGGGGGGGATCCGGCCTCGTAGTTCACGGATCTCATGCGCGTGACCGACGTCTCGTTGCAAACTTTGCGAATCTCTATCAGCTCGGTCGGCCTATCCCAGCCGCCCTTTGAGTCGCAGGTGACCTCGATGCAAAGCGTTCGTTTGAGCCACGAGCAAATATTCTCCGTGCGGCCGGCGGCATCTTCCAGCTCGGTCAAATACCGGCTGCCGGCTCTGTCGCTGCCGTCGGCCAAGTGCACGCCGGGGATCAGCGTGTAGAAGACGCCGCCGACATTGAGCAGGCCGAGAACCCTTTCGATGTAGTGCGATACGTCTTCGGTATAGGTGAAACCGCCGAAGACGTCGGTAATGAGCCGGAATTTCCCCAGCTCGTCGTCTGAATATTGCCGCAGGCGCTTGCCGGCGAGATAACGTATGCGGTCCTCGCCGAGGCTCGCGGTCAGCTGTTTCCATTCGTCGGTCCGGCGGTCTTCTATGGATATCGCGACCGCGCTGGCTCGCGCGCCCGACCCGCCGCACTTTTTGGCCGCATCGACCGCCGTAAAATATTCCACTATCGCGTGCCCCTCGCCCGCGCCGATATCGAGCCAGCGGTCGGAATCGCCGAGCTTCGCGAGGGCGTCGCAGAAACCGGCAGGAAGAAGTTCCGTGTATTTCGAGAGCCCTCGATTGGTGATGTAGCCGCGGGGAACATCGGCGCCCCTGCGGTTGTAAATCTTTTCCTGCCTTTCGATTTCCTTTTCGATGTGGGGTTGAGCGGGCTGCGGCGGCGACGCGGCTCCCGCAAACGCCGGCAGGAGGAAGAGAAGCAGAACAGCCGCGCGCACTAAAGGGCAGGGCCATTCGTTCACAGGCGATTCGATCGAGGATACAGCCATTACTTCCTTCTCGTGCAGAGACATGCCTGCTACGGCTCCAACTGGAATCGCCTCCAGGGAGGATTCCCCGCGTCGTACTTCACCATTTTCAGGTGCGGAACGGCGATGTCGCCGCAGACCTTGCGCACCTCGATCAACTCGGTGGGCGCCTCCCAATTGCCCTTCGAGTCGCAGCCGACATTCACACAACCGATGCGCTTCATCCAGGAGCAGACGTTCACGTCGCGCCCGCCCGCGTCCACCAGCAACGTCTGATACGTGGTGCCGGGCTTATCCTTCGCATTTTCCAAATGCACGTTTTGTACCATCGTGTAGAAGACACCGCCGGTCTCCAGCAGACGCAGCGTCCGCTCCACAAACCCCGACAAGTCATCGGTGTAGGAGAAGCCGCCGTATACGTCGGTAATGAGCTGAAATTTTCCCAGTTCCTCACCCGAATATTGCTTCAGTCGCCGGCCGGAGAGATAGCGCAGGCGATCGTCGCCGAAGATCTCCGCCAGTTGCCGCCACTTCTCCGTTCGCCGATCCTCGATCGACAGCGCGACGGCGCGCGCCTTGACGATGGACCGGCCGCACTTTTGCGACGCCGTGTCGTCGTCGAGCGCATAGTAGTCGAGCATCGCCTGTCCCTCGCCGGCGCCGATATCGAGCCAGCGGTCCGAGCCGCCGAGCTTCGCGAGCGCGGGGCAGAACCCGGCGGGAAGAATTTCCGCATAGTCCGAGAGCCCCCTGTCGGTGACGTAGCCCTTGGGAACCTCGGCGCCGCGGCTGCCGTAGATTTTTTCCTGCTTGATCATTTCCTCGTTGGCGCGCGCCGTGGGCTCCTGCGCCGAGGGCGCGCTCAGACAAAGCGTCTGCGCGGCGATGGCGATCGCGACGGGCAGGCGAAATAGCTTAATTTTCTTCATCATCGATTGTATTGAACGCATCACGACTACTCTCTCCTCGCGTTGAAAAACTTCCCGTTGATACGGCGCCAATTGAGAGCGGATTTTCATCTTTTACGGCTCCAATTCGAAACGCCTGCCGGGAGGGTCGCCCGCTTCGTACTTCAACAGCTTCACGCGCGGAACGGAGACCTCGCCGCAAACCTTCTTGACGGCGATCAGCTCGGTGGGGGCGTTCCAGTTGCTCTTCGATTCGCAGCTGACCTCCACGCAAGCGGTTCGCTTGAGCCAGGCGCAGATTTTGTCGTCGCGGCCGGACGCGTCGACCAGCTCGGTCAGATACGCGGTTTTCGGATTATCTTTGCCGTCTTCCAAATGCACGCTCTGCACGAGCGTGTAGAAGACGCCGCCGGTCTCGAGCAAGCGCAGCGTCCGTTCGACGAAGCCAGACAAGTCGTCGGTATAGGAGAAGCCGCCGAACACGTCCGTAATGATCTGGAATTTTCCCAGCTCCTCGGACGCGTACTGCCGCAGACGCTTGCCGGCGAGATAGCGTATGCGGTCGTCGCCGAGGCTCGCTGCCCGCCGATGCCATTTGTCCGTCCGGCGGTCCTCGATAGACATCGCAACCGCGCGCACTTTGCCGGCGGACCCCGTGCACATTTTACCCGTCGAGTCGGCTTCGGCCGCGTAGTAGTCCAGAATGGCCTGGCCGGCGCCGGCGCCGATATCCAACCATCGGTCCGAGCTGCCCAGCGCACCGAGCGATCCGCAGAAGCCGGGAAGCATCTGCAGATAGCTCAAGAGCGTTCGGCCGGTGATGTAGCCTTCGGGGACGTCGGCGCCGCGACTGTTAAATATTTTCTGCTGCTTGGCGATCTCCTCGTCGAAGCGCGGCGGTGCGGGCTCCTGCGCCCAGCCCGCGCCCAGCGCGAGCGCCTGTACGGCAACAGCGAGTACGACGGCCAAGCGCAACGTCTCGCTCGTGAATATTTTTGTCGAGATTGAATGCCTCACGATTACTTCCTCCTCGCGTTAAAAAACGTTCCGTTCTTGAATCCGTTCTCGAAGCTGCTCCAGCCGTACTCCAGCGAGCCGGTCGCGGCGATACTGAAAACGGACGCGGTAAGCGCGCTGACGAAGGCGATCTGCGCTTCCTCGGTGTCGTCGGGGCGGTCCTCGAAGAAGCGCAGCGTCTGATGGCTCGGATACTGTGCGTCCGCGTGCACCGTGTCGCGTATCGAGATCTCTCCAACACGCGCCGGAATGAAGCGGAAAAACTGCCCGCGGTTGCGCGTGGGCCAGATCTCCTCGTCCGCTCCCACGATCATGACCGGAACGGCGATCTTCCTGAGGAGCGGCGGCAATTGCCGGCCGATTCCCGCGGGATCGAGCAGGACACCGCCGAGCGCAGGCGCGCCTTCGCCGAGAGCAGCGGCGACGGCGGTCGCACCGAACGAGTGTCCGACGAGAATGATCTTCTCAGGATCGATGCGCATATCGACGAGCTGCGGTGCCCGATGAACCGCCTCGACGAATTTGGCGAGCATCAAGCCGTTGGCGATCCACGGCCCCCGATTGGGCAGGTCAATTGCGAGCCCGTGCATGCCCCACGATGCCAGGTGCATCGCCTGAAACGCGTGATCCTCCTTCGAATTGTCCTGGCCGTGCAGCATGACGACCAGCGGCGCCTTGAGCGCGGCCGCGCACAGGTAAAGATCCGCTTCCACCACGAGATCGGAAGAAACCGGGATTTGCAGATCTTTGTGCTGGACGACGGCGAAGGGGCCACGGGCCCGGAACTGCGCCACGTCCGGCTTACGGGAAACCAGATACCGCTGCAGGTCTTCGGGACTCGCCGCTTTGATCGTCGTGATTTCGGTGGTCGGAAACTGGCGCGCGCAGCCGGCGGCATGCGCCACAAAAGCGATCAGCAGAAGGATAGGAATACGGAACGAATGAGAAATCTCAGCGCCGGCGGCCATCAGTGAGCGTGTTAGCCGAAAAAAACGAGCACTGAGACTTTAGTCGTAAATGGCCTCGAGTTTCAAGAGCTGGCCGGGCCGAGGCGACTTCGCGCGAGCGTGGGAACAGGGCATTTTGCGCGCTCGCGCCGTCCTTGCTACAAGCGAGAGGTGTCGATGTCACCTCTGCTCGTGCAACCGGCGAAAAGAATCTTTTACGGCTGGATCATCGTCGGCGTCGGGTTTCTGGCGCACATCGCGTCCGCATTCTCCATCTCCAGCACGCTCGCCGTATTTTTGAAGCCGCTGTCGGCCGATCTCGGCATCTCGCGCGGCGCGTTCTCGCTCATCCGCTCCGGTGAGATTCTCATCGGCGCCGCCGCGGCGCCGGTGGTCGGCACCTTGATGGACCGCTTCGGCGGGCGCTGGCTGATGGCGGCCGGCGGCCTGATCTCCGGCGCGGGCTTTATCTGCCTCGGCCAGACGCGCGATTTCATCCAATTCATGCTCGTGCGTTGGCTGCTCGTCAGCCCGGGCGATTCATTGATGGGCTCGCTCGTCGTCAATGTGTCGATCGCGCGCTGGTTCGTGCGCATGCGCGGCCGCGCGCTCGCGATCGCGGGCATGGGCCACGGCTTGATGAAAGTCTTAATGCCGGTGATCGCGGCGGCTCTGATTCTCTACGTCGGCTGGCGCGGCGCCTGGGCGTTCTTCGGCGTTTTCGCCCTGCTGCTGGTTGTGCCGCCGGCGCTGCTGCTCATGCGGCGCTCGCCGGAAGAAATGGGATTGGAGCCCGACGGCGGACCGGGCGCGGCGAAAACCGTCGACGCCGCGCCGAAGAAGATTCGCTACGCCAAGCGCACCGGCGCCGACGATGTCGAATGGAGCCGGCGCGAAGCGCTCGGCACCCCGGTCTTCTGGCTCATCGCTCTCACCTTCGGCGTGGCCCAGATCGGCGTCACCGGCCTCAACCTCCACGTGTTTTCCTACGTCACCGACCAGGGCCATCCGGTTTTCGTCGCGGCAACGGTAATGAGCGTCATCGCCTTCATGCAGTTCGCGACGCCGATCGCCTGGGGCATGCTCGCCGACAAGATGGACAACGGCATCCTCAATATGGCCAAATGCGCGCTGCAGGGTGCCGGGCTTTTGCTGGCGCTGTCGCTTGAGGGCTTGGCGCCGCTCTACGCCGGATTTTTCATCTACGGCATCGGCATGGGCGGCACGGCGGTGCTGGCAGAAACAATCTGGGCGGATTTTTTCGGCCGCGCCTCGCTAGGAAAAATCCGCGGCATGGGCTCGCTCGTGACGAGTTTCTTGTCGGCCACGGGTCCGCCGTTCTTCGGTCTGCTCTTCGATTACAGCCAGAGCTACGATCTCTCTTTCGGCATCTTCATCGGTATGCTGTTCGTCTCCGCCGTGCTGAGTTTGTTCTTGCGCCCGCCGGTGAAAGCGGTTCTGTAATGATCGCCAAGTGCGCGGTTCGATCTCATCGCGCTCGGGGCTGGCGGATCCAGTCGTCCAGGCGGATTGTCCCAAGATGCGGATTGCCGCCGGGCACCAGCGAGCGGTCGTCGACCCGAATTCCGTAATAGGGCGCCTGCGGATCGCTCGCGACCTCGCGCGGGTCCTTGGTCGCCTTGAGATAGCGTGCGACGAATTCGCTCAGCGGCAGACGGTCCGGACCGGCGATCTCGATCGTCCCGTTGACCGGCGCGCCGAGCGCCGCTTCCGCCACCGCCTTGGCGACGTCGTCGGCGGCCATCGGCTGAAAGCTGACGTTCGGCAGGCGAACGCGTCTTTGCTCGGTGCCGGTATCGGCGATTGCGCCGAGAAATTCGAAGAACTGGGTCGCGCGGACGATCGTGTACGGGATGCCCGAATTTTTGATCAGCCGCTCCTGCGCCAGCTTGGCGCGGAAATAGCCGCCGTCCTGCAGCCGATCGGTGCCGACCACCGAGAGCGCGACGTGATGCTTGACGCCGGCCTCTTTCTCCGCGCGCGCGATATTGCGGGCGGAGCTTTCGAAAAAAGCGAGCACCGCGGCGTCTTCCCAATTCGGCGCGTTCGACACATCCACGACCACCTCGGCGCCGGCGAGCGCCTCGCCCAAGCCCCGGCCGGTCGTGGTATCCACGCCGGACTTCGGCGAAGCGGCGAGAACCTCGTGGCCCTTCGCTGTGAGGTTCTTCACGACCTTGCTGCCGATAAGACCGCTGCCTCCGATAACGACGATCTTCATTGTGCGCCTCCTACTCGAGATTAGCGAGAAATAGGATTATGAGTGCTTCGGCTCACGACGAACGGAATTGTTTCCGGCGTTGAAAGCAATTGCTTTTCCGTTCGCTCTGAGCTTGTCGAAGGGCTCCGATGCGGGCTTAGCCCAAGCTTACTTCACGGGCACGAGCGCCGGCGCGCCCTTGTCCTTGAGCAAGACCACGACGAACTTGGCCGGCTGGGTCTTGCTCGCGTTCCGCCCGACGACGTGAATGTCGTTCGGCCCTTCGTAAAACGTCTCTCCGGGTTTCAATGTGACTTCTTTCCCGCCCTTCAGCTGCATGACCACCGTGCCCTCGAGCACGTAAACGAACGCGTGCGCGTTGTGGCGATGCACGGGATCTTTCCCGCCGGGCGGATATTCCACCGTGATCATCGTGCCTTCCTTCCCGGGAAGGTCCTTCAGATCCTTGGACATCCGCTCCATGACGTTCGGCTCCTGAGCGAGCAGCGGGCCGGCGATGAGCCAGAATAGAATCGTCAAGATCGTCTTGGTCGGCATCGTTGACCTCTCGTTTACCGGCGCCGACAGTGCGGCTCGGTCAATCCATTTGCTGACAGGATAGTCGACAAAAATTAAACCTTGTCACATCCGTTCAAGCGGTCAAGGCGGGCTGAAATGAAATTTCGATTACAAAATGTCTAGCCCGCCTTGGCGAATTTTTCGTTGATTTCGTTTTCGTAGGCGAGAAATTTCTTCACGCTCGGGCGCTGCTCCATGCGCTTGTAATGCGCGGCGACGTTGGGGAAGCCAGACACGTCGACGCCGAGCTGCCCCGCGCGGCGGCAGCACCAGTAGAAATGCGCGTCCGGAGCCGTGAAATGGTCGAAAAAGTACTCGCGCCCGGCGAGCCGGTCGTCGCCGATCTTGAATTGCTCGTGCAGCACTTCGGTCGCGAGCTTGATCACGCTCTCGTGCGCCGCCGGGTTTTCGCTGACCTTGCCCGGGCTGTTGATGCGGCTCAAGTACGGATGAATGCCGCTTGCGCACCAGCTATGGAGCGCGACGGCCTGCGCGTAATCCCATGGATCGTCCGGCAGGAGCTTCGCCGCGGGAAACATCCGGTTGACCCACTCGTGGATCGCGACGTTTTCCGTCAACACCCTGCCGTCGACGACGAGCGAAGGCACTTTGTGCTTCGGGTTGATTTTCAGATATTCGGGCGTGAAATGCTCGCGCTTGCGGTAATTGAGCGGCCGGACCGTGAAATCGGCGCGCGCCTCGGTCAATGTCACGTAAGGCGCGAGCGCGCAGGTGTTCGGTGCGTAGTAAAGTGTGATCTCCATCAGAGTCTCCTCCGTAATTGTTCGAATCCGATCCGAATCTATTACTGCCGCGCTATGAGTGCAATCAATTACGGCGCCATTTTCTCCGATTATGTATTCGATCCGGCATGAAGACATCGGCCGCGCGACGGCTCAACCCCAAAGGGGTCTTCGGAAAACTTCCCAGCCGGACGCTGGGATTGGTCCGTATCGCCGCCGCGCTGCCCGGCTTTATCGCGAACGCATCACCGTCGAGCAGGCGAAGAATGAGATTAAAGCGGCGCTCGCCGGCCGCGAGACGATCTTTCTCGATTTCCTGCGCGCGCGTTTACGCCCGCGCACGCTTGGAACGCCGATCGGGTCGCCCGATGTAACCTCACGCCTGCACGGTTACGCCGTTTTGCTTCAACACCTCTAACAGTTTGGGAACCTCAGGGGCATCGGCAGGAATCGACTTGCTGACGGCAGTGAACATCTGTGTGGCGGTGCCGCCTTGCCCGGTGATTTCGAGCACGTCGCAGCCGTCGGCAAGATAGCGAAAGCTATGCACCGTTCCGGCGGGCACGTGAACAAGCGTGCCGGGCGAACATACGACGCTCTTGCCGGAGCAGGTGAACTCGACTTCGCCGGCGATGACATAGAAGGACTCGTCCCAGTTGTGGCTATGCGGAGGCGGACCGATTCCCGCCTGACCCTGCTGCCGCGTGATCTCGTAGGCCTGCGTCGCTGTGTTTGAAGCCAGCACGGTCACCTTGATACCGAGCACGTTCAACGCGGGATCGTAATCCTTCGGGGTTACAACAAACGGTTGCGCTTTCATCGTCTCATTTTACCTCCTCGTGACAAACGTCGCACTGCGGGGTAGGTTGAGTTGACCAGGATTCGGTGGACAGTTTAGCGACACCTATTTCGTACCTCAGCGGCGTCTCATAATCCAGCGACTGCTCCAAAAACTTTCACTGACGCGGCTGCCCGGCCGCAGCGTGGAACACCTCGCCGCCGCGGAGACCCGCGTCAAAGTCGAGAAGATTTCAAAGCGTCGAGGACTCCGACCTGGTGCGGTTTGCGCGGAGGTAGGAAAGCCAAATTAAAGACCCGATTCCGAATCTACCCGCGAATCGACCCGGTGACGCCTTATTGGCCGGCGCTCATTGGAATGTGATCATGTCCGTGCGGCTGAGCGTCACGGATTTTGACTTCAGAGGCTCGTTTTTCAGGTTTGCATTGCCCGAATTCAAGACATTATAAAAACCGATCGTGGTCTCATAGTCGGTGGCCGCCGCGGTCGTGTCCACCGGAATGACGACGGTGTAATCGCGCGCCATCGCTCCGACCGATGTATAGGTCACCGAACCGCTGATCTTCCAGCCGACGATGATCAGCGTCTTGATGCCCTTTGCCTTCAACTCTTTGTCGAGATCGGTGTTGTAGAATCGGTCCTGCGCCGTGTTATTGACCCTGATATCGTTCGCAGCGGGAGCAACCTCTTTCAGCCACATGGTCTGGTTCTGCGCGCGCGTCCCGTAGGCCACGGTGAGGCCTGCTTTGCGCACCCGCTCCATGAATGGAGTCATGGCGGGCACCATCTTGTTTTTGCAGTTCGGCTGCCGGCTGCAGATATCCTCGACATAGTCGAGCACGACCAGAGCGGTGCTCTTGGGATCGATCGTGACGCGGGCCGGCTCGGGGATCGCCGGCATTTGCAGAGTCACCATTTTGGCGGCAGTGTCCATGGCCGGTTGCGCTCCTTCAGCTTCTCCGAAAAAAAGCGCTACAGCGAGAATGCTCAAAAAGCCCAACGCACGAGGAAACCTCATATTGGAATCTCCTGTGGGGCGAGTGTTTCGGTTCCGACATATGCATAGGATCTTTTGAAGAACCTTTTCCAAGCAGGCGAAAACGCTATATCATACGAGTAGGAGCGATATCAATTTCTTTTCTCCGGCCTAAATCGCCTCGTTGTTCACCACTAAAACGGCTCTGTCGCTATTTTATTTCGTATGCTATTTTCTGGGATAGTTTTTCACGCCCGCAAAGGGGGACCATGACATGAATACGAAAAACGGGAACGACGCTTACACCCTGACTTCGGTCGACGACCTCGCGAAGATTTATGCCAAGCCCGCGCCCCAGACCGCTACCAAGGAAAGGCCCTATATCAGCGAGATCGGGCGCGAGTTCATCGCGGCATCGCCCTTCCTCATGCTCGCGACCTCGAACGGGAAAACCATGGACTGCTCGCCCAAGGGCGATGTGCCGGGGTTCGTTCAGCTCCTCGACGATCGCACCCTGCTGATTCCCGACCGCCCGGGCAACAACCGCCTCGACGGGCTCAAGAACCTGCTCGCGAATCCGAAGGTCGGCATTATTTTTCTGATTCCCGGAATGAATAACACCTACCGCGTCAACGGCAGCGCGAAGATCAGCACCGACCCGGAGCTGATGAAGCGCTTCGAGGTCGGCGGCAAGCCGCCGCGCGTCGTCATCGTCGTCACGGTCGAGGAAGCCTTCAACCACTGCCCCAAGGCGCTCGTGCGCGCCAAGCTCTGGGAGTCCGCCGACCGGCCGACCGCCGCGCCGACCCACGGCGAGTTCGCCGCCGCGCGCGACGGCAAGGACGCCGCCTATGCGAAAGAGTATGACGCGAAATACGCCGAGCGGTTGAAGACCGAGCTTTACTAGCGGTTGCGGGCAAATATCGACGAAGAGCCTCTCTATCGCAAGGCTTCGATTTAAGCTTAAAATAATTTATAGAGGGCGGCTTCCACTGTCGATTTCCACCACGCCCTCTTCGACTACCTGTTAGGGACGGGGCCAACCGTCTCCGAGGAGGGTACCATGCTGCAAAAAGCTCCGATGTATTCGTATATCCCGGCGAAAAATGTCGCCCGTGCGCGCAAGTTCTATGAGCAGACGTTGGGCTTCAAGCCGAAGCAGGAGACGGCAGGCGGCGTTGTCTACGAGTTTGGCTCGGGCACCGCGTGCTTCCTGTATCCGACACCGAACGCAGGCACCTCCCAGGCGAGCCAGGCGTTCTGGCAAGTCGAGGACATAGAACGAGAGGTCGCGGAGCTGACGGCGCGCGGCGTCAAGTTCGAGAAGTACGACCTGCCCGGCGTGGACGAGAAAGGCATCGCGACCGGCGGCGGCGCCAAGGCCGCATGGTTCAAGGACACGGAAGGAAATATCATGGCGGTGATCCAGAGCCTCTGAGTCCGTCAATCAGCGGGCGCGGTTTGCGCGGCGGTAGCAATGTGTTATTGCAAGACTTGACCCCAAATCTACACGAGATCTACTAGCGCTTGCGATGCGGCTACCTATTCTTCATTTCAATAAATGTAAAACCGCCGTCATGGCCTGCTGAAAAATCCCGTACAACTGCCTTCCGCGTTCCGTATCCAGGCCTAAGTTTGTGCAAATTCCGATAAGAGTCGATATAGCGACTCCTTTCCAGTCAAATCTGTTAAGCCGTTCGACAGCGTCACTGAGGTAGTTGATCTGCTTCTCAATGGCTACTAGCTGATCGGCTGAGGGATGAAACTGCTCGACCGTCGCCTGTTGAAAAGATATCAGAGCGATTTTTATTTGGACCTTTTCTGGCTCGCTAAAGAACGACTCATCATGTTCCTTGACCGATTTCTCTGAAAGAAATGCGCCTGCTTGCAATGCTTGCCATAGGTCAGGTACAGACTCGTCGGCGATACACTCGTTTACATGATCCGCAATCCAACTCTGAAATCCTCTAAGTACTGTTTTGAAACTATCGTAGCCTTGTTCAGGTAAGTAGCCTACCATTCTCACACGCTGACCAGGAAAAAAAGGAGTATACGAATAAAGGAACGAATGGGAATTCTGTCCGTCATTGCGAGCTATGAATTTGAGATCGGTTTCTTTATAACGGAGCATGAATACAAGCTGCCCATCGTATGTCGTCTCCACAGCCACGAAGTCGAGCGGATCGAGACCGGCTTGCTGAATCACCGATAGAAACTCGTTCTTATATCGCTTGAGCATTGATGTCCTACTTAGACACTTAACACCGCGCAAGAAAAGTTCCGACCTTTTTTGTCCCTCCTGAAGGCGTCAACCACGCGGCTTCACAAAGTCCGCGCCCTATAGATTCCTAATATCATTAACAATCGCTGCGGCTTCAGCGGCCGTTAATCCTGAACTTCGCGTGACACTTGCAACGTTCATTTCGTTTAAAAACTGTGAACGCGAAAGCCGGACATCTGGTCTCTGCTGTAATGCCATCGCTTGCGCGCCCGAATGTTGTGCCGCATGCGAGATAATGCAACAGGCCATTGTCCTAGTAACGGAGACATAGAATAACCGGCGTTGTTCAATCAAAAGCCCAGTGGCCTGCAACGCTTTGAAATTTGGTATAATGCCTTGTTCGGCGGATGGAATAAACACAACTTTGCCGCTGAGGCCTTTTGCTCCGTGCATTGTCAGAATTCGAATACGTTTCGGCACTGACGATAACGTTTGACCTTCCGACAAACCTAAACGTGCGTTAACTACATTTAGAATCGCTTGTTGATCTGACTCTGTTTTCGCCGCTAGGAATTCAAGTAACTCGGCAAGGTGCATGTCGGCTGGCAATGCGCTGGCGAGAGCATTCCAAATTTGTAGATGCGTCGCAGCATTTTGTCCTGAATTGAAAATTTGCGAAGACAGCAATGCAGAAATGTCGGTCGTTCGTGATGCGATTGTATCTGTAAGACCCCAAGAACGGATGCTCTGAACTGTCGTTGATACGCGCTGAACCGCCGATGTCGATCTCCCAGACAGCCAACTTGGAACTGAAGTTAAATAAAAGAGGCCGCGAAAATTGTGGTTGTTCGCAATGCAGGCGTCTGCAATGCCTTTAGCGGTGGTATGGCCGACACCACTGAGAAGTCCGAGAATATCTCGATGCGCCGGGTAATCCTCTTGGCCGGTTTCTAAATCGTGCAGAATCCGCAACATTGCGTAAACGGCACGTATTGCTTCATATTCGTCTATCAAACCTGCACCCTTAGGCGGGTCGAAAGGAAGACCAAGATTGCCAAGTTCCTGTGTAAGGATATCCAACTGAAGCGGTCTATTCGCTATAAGAATGACTATCTCGTCTTCGCGCCCCGCCATTCCCGATTGCAAAAGTTGCTGACACGATTGAGCGATAGCTTGCGCTTCTACTTGTGCGTTGTGGAAAGACCAAACCAACAATTTTCCTTGCACAGGCGGAACAGCTGAACCGTAAAGTGAAATGAGCGCCTTAGGAACTCGGCTTGGGTTATGCTGGATGAGCTGAGTTGCCGCTTGAACAATCGCGGGAGTGCATCGAAAGCAATCGGTCAAGATATGGGTTGAACTAGACGGGTACGTCGTTGAAAATTGAACAATCCCATTTGGGTTTGCATGCCGAAATGAGTAGATACTCTGATCATCGTCTCCGGCAATGAATAAGACAGCATTATTAATACATAGTTGGTGAACAAATTCCTGGTCACATGCATTCAGGTCTTGGTACTCATCCACAATTAAATGGTCGATCGGTGGCAACTGACTAGCCTGCAATGATCCCAATCTCATCGCCTCTACACATTTGTAAATTACCTCGCCAGGGAGCACGCAGCTGTAAAGATTAGTACGCGCTGCATGGAAGGAATTGAATCCTTGCACCTCAGTAGCAGTGATCTGGGCCTGATTGAGATATTGCGGATTAAGAGTTTGCCATTGTGCATCATGGGCTAAACGAATTTGAGATGCACGGGTTGGGATGCACCCTAAAGTTGTCGCTAGTTCCCTGTCATAGATCTCGTCCTGCTCCCAGTCGTCTAAAATAATTGGAGTACTCGGATAAGAGGTTAATAAATTTGCCCGCCGGAGAATCCGCAGCGCGAGTGAATGCATAGTCGAGACCTGAACGCTGGCGGCCGTTGAAGCGCATGGCAGAGTTGAGCAGTACGCCTGAATACGTACCTTCAACTCAATACAAGTTGCCCGAGTGAACGAAATGACAAATAGATTGTTTGGTGTCGCACCGTTCAGTAGTAGGTGCGCGACACGTTTTTCAATGGTGTGTGATTTGCCGGTACCAGGTCCTGCGACTAACCGCACTTGTGGTGCCGAATCTCTAGCAGCAGCCCATTGTCTTTGCTCGGCCTGCTTTTTGAGCGGGTGTTATTGGCAAAGCCCTACTCCAAATTCATGCGACTCTGGATCACTCTAACCCTAAGGGTAGTTGCCAAAATACCCGTTGATAGGAGATAATTTCACGCGTTGGAGCTGCGCAATTCGGTATGCAATCGCTCTCTTAGTCCCTTCAACAATTCGATATGCATTTTGGGGTAAACCTGGAGTTGGCCGACAGAATATTATTGCATTGAAGTCATCTAGGTCCATTTGGTTGTTCAATCTTCGTAAATTTTCATGGACCACTCGCGTGTTGTCACCGCTGAATGGAAACGGCAACGTGTTTGTTCCTAAAAATGCTCTCGCGACACTGTCAAGTGGGAGCAACTGTCGATTGTGACCGGTATAATTCAAGAACGCTTGCTGCAATATGCCCGTCGTTACTGTGTCGTTGTCCCACGAATACGGTGGTAATAAAGGATTCGGGTAATATCTTATTCTACCAACTTGTCCCTGGTCGCCCGGAAACCCACCCTCTCCGGATAACATTTGCCAACGCAATCGATTTTCTACGTGATCTTGAAAATTAGGCGTTTTAAGAAGATATCCACGTTGCCAATGCTGATACTTTTCCTGCCAACGAATATACTCCCAGACGACAACGTCTTCAGAGACTCTCGTCATTTCCCTCGCGGATGATACTGAGGCTTCGCCCCCTACGGCAACCCCGTCTCGCCCATCAAAAACCGATCGCACTCCCGCGCCGCGCCCCGGCCCTCGTTGATCGCCCAGACGACCAGGCTCTGGCCGCGGCGGCAGTCGCCGGCCGCGAAGACGCCGGGAACCGAGGTCGCAAACTTGCCGTGCTCGGCTTTCGCGTTGCTGCGCGGGTCGCGCTCGACGCCGAGGTCTTCGAGAATCTTCTGCTCGGGGCCTAAGAATCCCATCGCGAGGAGGACGAGGTCGGCGGGAAAGACTTTTTCCGTGCCCTCGACGTTCTTCGGCACGAAGGCGCCGTTGTTGCGCGTCCACTCGACCGAAACGGCGTGCAGCTCTTTCACGTGGCCGTCCGCGTCGCCGACGAACTTCTGCGGCGACATGACGTACATGCGCGGGTCGGCGCCGAAGCGCGCCGCGGCTTCTTCCTGGCCGTAGTCGAGCTTGTAGACCTTGGGCCACTCGGGCCACGGGTTGTCGGGCTGGCGCGCGTCCGGCGGACGCGGCAGGATCTCCAGCTGCACGAGGCTCTTGCAGCCGTGGCGCATCGCGGTGCCGACGCAGTCGGTGCCGGTGTCGCCGCCGCCGATCACGATCACGTTCTTATCTTTCGCGGAAATATATTTTCCGTCCTTGTGCTTGGAGTCGAGCAAGGACTTCGTGTTGGCGTGGAGAAATTCCATCGCGAAGTGGATGCCCTTGAGCTCGCGCCCCGGCACGGGGAGATCGCGCGGCTTGGTCGCGCCCATGCAGAGGACAATGGCGTCGAATTCTTTCTTCAGCTTCGCGGCCGGGAGATTGTCGCCGACGGCGGTGTTGGTGACGAACTTCACGCCCTCCGCCGCCATGAGATCGACGCGGCGCTGCACGAGCGTTTTGTCGAGCTTCATGTTCGGGATGCCGTACATCAATAATCCGCCGATGCGGTCGGCGCGCTCGTAGACGGTGACGAGATGGCCGGCGCGGTTGAGCTGCGCGGCGGCGGCGAGGCCCGACGGCCCGGAGCCCACGACGGCGACTTTTTTCCCCGTCCGCTTGGCCGGCGGCTCGGCCTCGACCCAGCCCTGCGCGAAGCCGTTGTCGATGATCGCCGCCTCGATCGTCTTGATCGTCACCGGATCGGCGTTCATGCCGAGCACGCACGAGCCCTCACACGGCGCGGGGCAGACGCGGCCCGTGAACTCGGGAAAATTATTCGTCTTGTGCAACCGCTCCAGCGCCTCGCGCCAGAGGCCGCGGTAAATGAGATCGTTCCACTCGGGGATGAGATTGTTCACCGGGCAGCCCGAAGCCATGCCGCTGATCAGCGTGCCCGTGTGGCAGAACGGAATGCCGCAGTCCATGCAGCGCGAACCCTGCGTGCGCAGTTTCTCCTCCGCGAAGTGCTCGTGAAATTCCTTCCAGTCGCGCACGCGCTCCTTCGGCGAGCGGTCGAGCGGCAGCTCGCGCGCGTATTCCATGAAGCCTGTCGGTTTTCCCATTCCTCTAAATTTCCCCTCTATGAAATTTCGAAATTCAACCCTGGGGCACGGCACGCCGTGCCCTTCTTACCTCTTGCAGTACGTCGAGCGAAGCGTTTCGAGCGCACCACCGTAGATGGGCGTTTATCGGCCGCCGGGTTAATTCCCGCTCACGCGGGCGGCATCGTTCTTATTCGCCTCGAACGCGGCCATAACCGCCTCTTCGCCGCGCAGCCCCTTGCTCTCCGCCTGCGCCAGCGCCTCCTGCATGCGGCGGTAGTCCTTCGGCATGACCTTGACGAACTTGGGCGCGAACTCGTTCCACAGCGCGAGCATCTGCCAGGCGCGCGCGCTCTTGGTATAGGTCGCGTGGCGCTTGAGCATCTCTTCCAATTCGCTGAGATCGCGCTCGTCGAGCCGCTCGAGCGTCACCGTCTCCTTGTTGCAGCGGTCCTTGAACGTTCCGTCCTCGTCGAACACATAGGCGACGCCGCCCGACATGCCCGCGGCGAAGTTGCGCCCGGTCTTGCCGATGACGGCGACGCGCCCGCCGGTCATGTATTCGCAGCCGTGGTCGCCGACGCCTTCGATCACAGCGTTGACGCCGCTGTTGCGCACACAGAAGCGCTCGCCCGAGACGCCGCGGATATACGCTTCGCCGCGGGTCGCACCGTAGAACGCGACGTTGCCGACGATGATGTTCTCCTCGGGCGCGAAGGTCGAGCCCGCCGGCGGATAGAGCACGACCTTGCCGCCGCTGAGCCCCTTGCCGAAGTAGTCGTTGGCGTCGCCTTCCAATTCGAGCGTGATGCCCTTCGGCACGAACGCGCCGAAGCTCTGCCCCGCCGAGCCCTCGAAGTGGAAATGGATCGTGTCCTCCGGCAAGCCCTCCGGGCCGAAGCGGCGCGTCAATTCGCTGCCGAGGATCGTGCCGACGACGCGGTTGGTGTTCCGAATCGGGAGCGACGCCTTCACCTTCTCGCGCCGCTCGAGCGCCGGCTCGGCCAGATCGAGCAGCACCTGGTTGTCGAGCGCGTTCTCGAGCCCGTGGTTCTGCGGGATCTGGCAGTAGCTCCCCACGTCCTTCTTCACCTTCGGGCGGAACAGGATCGCCGCGTAGTCGAGCCCCTGCGCCTTCAAGTGCTTGATCGCCTTCTTCATGTCGATGCGGTCGGAGCGGCCGACCATCTCGTTCAGCGTGCGGAAGCCGAGCGCGGCCATGTATTCGCGCATCTCCTGCGCGATGAAGCGCATGAAGTTGACGACGTGCGCGGGATCGCCTTCGAATTTTTTGCGCAATTCGGGGTTCTGCGTCGCGACGCCGACCGGACAGGTGTCGAGATGGCAGACGCGCATCATGATGCAGCCGAGCGTAACGAGCGCCGTGGTCGCGAAGCCGAACTCCTCGGCGCCGAGCATCGCCGCGATGACGACGTCGCGTCCGGTCTTCAATTGCCCGTCGGTCTCGACCGCGATGCGGCTCCGGAGGTTATTCAAGAGCAGCGTCTGGTGCGTCTCTGCGAGACCCAGCTCCCACGGGAGCCCCGCGTGCTTGATCGAGGTCTGCGGCGACGCGCCGGTGCCGCCGTCATGGCCGCTGATGAGCACCACGTCGGCGTGCCCTTTGGCGACGCCCGCTGCGATCGTGCCGACGCCGACCTCGGAGACGAGCTTCACGCTGATGCGCGCGTTGGAGTTCGCGTTCTTGAGATCGTGGATGAGCTGCGCCAAGTCCTCGATCGAATAGATATCGTGGTGCGGCGGCGGCGAGATGAGGCCGACGCCGGGCGTCGAGTAGCGCACCTTGGCGATCCAGGGGTAGACTTTGCGTCCCGGCAGCTCGCCGCCCTCGCCGGGCTTGGCGCCCTGCGCCATCTTGATCTGCAATTCTCTCGCCTGCGTCAGATAATAGCTCGTGACGCCGAAGCGCCCCGAGGCCACCTGCTTGATCGCGCTATTGCGCGAGTCGCCGTTGGCGTCGAGCGTGTAGCGCGCGGGGTCTTCGCCGCCCTCGCCGGTGTTGCTCTTGCCGCCGATGCGGTTCATCGCAATCGCGAGCGCCTCGTGCGCCTCCTTGCTGATCGAGCCGTAGGACATCGCGCCGGTCTTGAAGCGCTTGACGATCTCGTCGACCGGCTCGACCTCGTCGATCGGCACCGGCTTCGCCGCGGGCTTGAGATCCATCAGCGCCCGCAGCGTGGCGATGCGCTCGGACTGGTCGTCGATGAGCTTGGTGTATTCCTTGAACGTCTTGTAGTCGTTCGTGCGGCACGCCTTCTGCAAAAGATGGATCGTCTTCGGGTTGAAGAGGTGCAGCTCGCCGTCGGCGCGATACTGGTACTGCCCGTGGACTTCCAGCGTATGCCCGTTCAGCGGATAGGTCGGGTACGCCTTGTCGTGCTGGCGCTTGACCTCCAGCGCGACCTCGTTGAGGCCGATGCCGCCGACGCGTGACGGCGTCCAGGTGAAATATTTGTCGATCAATTCCTGGCCGAGGCCGACCGCCTCGAAGATCTGCGCGCCGCAGTAGGACTTGATCGTCGAGATGCCCATCTTCGCCATCACCTTGACGACGCCCTTGACCACCGCCTTGATGTAGCCCTTGACCGCTTCGTAGTAGGCGATGTCTTTGAGCATGCCCTCGTGAATCATGTAGTTGAGGCACTCGAACGCGAGGTACGGATTGACCGCCTGGACGCCGTAGCCGATGAGCAGGCAGAAGTGATGCACCTCGCGCGGCTCGCCGGATTCCAGCACCAAGCCGACGCGCGTGCGCGCGCCGTTGCGGATGAGATGATGGTGCAATCCCGAGGACGCGAGCAGCGCCGGCAAGGGCGCGTTCTTCGCGTCCGCGCCCTTGTCGGAGAGAATCAGGATCGTCGCGCCTTCGGCGATCGCCTTGTCGGCGGCCGCATAGAGATCCTCCAGCGCCTTCTCTAATCCTTCTTTGCCGCCCTGCGGATCGAAGAGGATCGGCAGCGTCGCCGGCTTGATGCCCGGCTGGTTCGTGCGCCGGAGCTTCTCCATCTCGGAATTTTTAAGAATCGGCCCGGCGATGCGGAGCTGGCGGCAGCTCTCGGGAATCGGTTCCAAAAGATTCCCCTCGGAGCCGAGCGTGAGCGTCGTGGACGTGATTAATTCCTCGCGGATCGGATCGATCGGCGGATTGGTCACCTGCGCGAAGAGCTGCTTGAAATAATTGTAGAGCAGCTGCGGCTTGTCGCTCAGCACCGCGAGCGGCGTGTCGGTCCCCATCGAGCCGACCGGCTGGATGGAATTCTGCGCCATCGGCCCCAGATTGATGCGCAGGTCCTCGAAGCTGTAGCCGAACGCCTGCAATTTCTGGAGCGTCGCGGCGCGGTCGTGCGCCGGCGCCTTCTCCTCGACCGCCGGCAGCTGGTCGAAGTGGACGGAATTTTTCTTCAGCCACTCGCCGTAGGGGTGCGCCGCGGCCATCGACTGCTTGATCTCCTCGTCGCTGATGATGCGCCCCTCGGCGGTGTCGACGAGGAACATGCGGCCGGGCTGGAGGCGGCATTTCGCCTCGATGCGCTCGGGCGGCACATCGAGCACACCGACTTCCGAAGCCATGATGACGAGATCGTCCTTGGTCACGTAGTAGCGCGACGGGCGGAGGCCGTTGCGGTCGAGCACGGCGCCAACGACGGTGCCGTCGGTGAAGGCGATCGAAGCGGGGCCGTCCCACGGCTCCATGAGCGCGCTGTGGTACTCGTAGAAGGCGCGCTTCTTTTCGTCCATGCTCTCGTGCGCCTCCCACGGCTCGGGGATCATCATCATCATCGCGTGCGGCAGCGAGCGGCCGCCGAGCGCCAGGAACTCGAGGCAGTTGTCGAACTTGGCCGAGTCGCTGCCGTCTTCCTGGATGATCGGGAAAATTTTCTGGACGTCGTCGCCGAACGCCTCGGAGGCGAGCATCGACTGGCGCGCGTGCATCCAGTTCTCGTTGCCGCGCAGCGTGTTGATCTCGCCGTTGTGGATCATGTAGCGGTACGGGTGCGCGCGCCCCCAGCTCGGGAACGTATTCGTGCTGAAGCGCGAGTGCACGACCGCGATCGCGGACTCGATGCGCGGATCGGTGAGGTCGGGATAGAAGGTCGCGATCTGGCGCGCGGTCAGCATGCCTTTGTAGACGATCGTCTTCGCCGACATGCTGGGGACATAGAAAAACTCGCCGACGGCGTCCTTGCCGTAGCGGAGCGCGTTCTCGGCGCGGCGGCGGATGACGTAGAGCTTGCGCTCGAAGGCGAGGTCGTCTTTGACGTCCTTGCCGCGGCCGATGAAGACCTGGCGGATGAAGGGCTCGGACTCCTTCGCGGTGTCGCCCAAGTACATGTTGTCGGTCGGCACCTTGCGCCAGCCGAGGAGCGTCTGCCCTTCTTCGGCGATGATTTTCTCCAGCGTCTTCTCGCAGCGGCGGCGCACGGTGCGCGCGTCGGGGAGAAAGATCATGCCGACGCCGTACTCGCCGGGGTCGGGGAGCTTGAAGCCGAGGCCTTCGCACGCATCCTGAAAGAACGCGTGCGGCACTTGCAGCAGCACGCCCGCGCCGTCGCCGGTGTTCTCCTCGCAGCCGCACGCGCCGCGGTGGTCGAGGTTCTCCAGCACGGTGATCGCCTGCTCGACGATCTGGTGCGATTTCTCGCCCTTGATGTTGACGACGAAGCCGACGCCGCAGGCGTCGTGCTCGAAGCGCGGGTCGTAGAGCCCCTGTTTCTTCGGTAGTCCGGTCTTCATGATCCTGTTCCTGTCTTTCTGTGATTCGCTCCGTTGCGTTTTTTCGCGTGCGCCGCGAGGCCGTTGTCGAATTCGAGCTTCTGGCTTTCCTTCACGCTCGACAAAACCACCTTGGTCACCGTGCCGGAGACGCCTTCGAGCGAGCGGACGTCGGCGAGAATTTTTTCCAGCGAGTCGGTGTTGGCGGTCTTCACCTTCAGAATGAAACTCTCTTCGCCGGTGACGTGGTGGCATTCGAGGACGTCCCGCTGCCGTCCAATGAAGGCGGCGAAGGCGTCGATGTACTTCTGGTGCGAGACCGATACGCCGACGAAGGCGGTGACGTCCTTGCCCATTTTCTTGGGATCCAGCACGGCCTGGTAACCCTTGATTATTCCAGAGGATTCAAGCTTCTTTACCCGCTCCAAAACCGCCGGCGAAGAGAGCTCGACTTCTTTGGCGATCTCCGCCAAGTGAGTCCTGCCACTGTTTTGCAGAATAGAAAGAATTTTTATATCTATTTCGTCAATCACGCTTTAGCCTCTTAGGTTGGTTGACCAGATAACCTAAGGTTCTTATGCAACAGGCGGAATGATGTCAAGGGAATTCTGTAGCTGCCGAGAAAAAAAGTTAGGCGGCGGCTTTGTCAAGCTATCCGCCGTCTTTGTCAAGTTTTGGTTAAAATTGGCAGGAGACTGTGTCTCACCGCGGCTTAGCGCTTGCGGTCGTCGGGCATACGGCGGTCTTTGGAATCGCCGCCGGACCCGCCCATGCCCATCGGCGGCACCATCGGGCCGAAGCGATCCCAAAAACTCGGCGTTCGTTCTTCGGCGGGCCTCTCGCCTGGTCGGTCCGCCGGCATCATGCCGGGCGCGTTGCCCGGCATCATCTGGACGGGCTTAACGCCGGCCTTTTGCTTCGCGGCGGCGCGGGCATCCTCGGCCTCTAGCGCGTCCTGCGCGTCTTGGAGCTCCTTCTTCGCGTAAACCACGGCTGTTTCGGCATCGTCGAGTTTCTCGACGACGGTCTTCTCCTCGGGCTTACCCGCATGCTCGTTTAGCTGCTTGTGAATTTGGTTGAGATAGTCCCTGATTTTTTCGTAATAGGTATTAGTCGCTTCGTCGATCGCTTCTTGCTTCGCGTAGACGATTCCCACGGCGTCGATGTAGTCTTGGATCGCCTCGTTGATTATCGCCTTGCCGTTGGGCTGGAACGCCAGCTGCGGCTTCAGGCCGAGCTTGGCGGCGTCTTGAAACGCCTTGTTCGCCTTTTGCTCGGCGATGGCCTTGGATTTCTTGGCGTCGTTGATGGCGCTCTTATAATCGTCGAGCAGATCCTTAACGGGTGCGTAGTCCGGATTCGTGAACAACTCCTCCGCCGCGGTATCGAAATCCTCCTCGGCCTTTTCGAGATTTTTCTGCGCGTCGTTCAGTTTTTTCTGCGCCTGCTGCACTTTGTCCGCCGCGGGCGTGTTCTGGCCGTAAGCCGCGAACGCCAGCGAAAAAATCGCCAGCGCCGCAAAGAAACCGCGCGCGGCTACGCGCACGCCGACTGCAGTGTTCGCTACCTTCATACCGCCTCCACCCGCGTCGGGAAAAGCTCAGCCTTTGATGTACTGCTCCAGTTGCTCGATACGGAACTGCTGCTCGCTGATAATCGCCTTGACGAGATCGCCGATCGAGATCACGCCGATCAGCCGGCCCTGCTCTAGGACCGGCAGGTGGCGCACGCGCTTATCGGTCATGACCGCCATGCACTCCTCGACCGTCTGCTCGGGGCCCGCGTAGAGGACGTGCGCGGTCATGATCTCGCGCACTTGGGTCGTGGGCGAGGAGCGCCCTTCGAGGATAACCTTGCGCGCGTAGTCGCGCTCTGAGATCACGCCGGCGACGCGCTCGCCTTGCCTCACGATCAGCGCGCCGACGCCCTTCTCGGCCATGAGCTTCATCGCGTCGAAGACCGACGCGCCGGGCTCGATGGACCAGACGTTCCCACCTTTGGTCGAGAGTATGTCACTGACTTTCATGCGACACCTCCTGCCGACGAGAGATATCTACTGCCGGCTATGGGGATTGTAAAGCGGTTTTTGAGACTCGGCGCGCGCGACATTTCGTTGCATTTTCGCCCCTCGTCGATTAAAATACATAAACTTTTCCGTCGCTTTTTGACCGATTCGCCCCGCGTTTATCGAATGATCTATAGCCTCAAGCTCGCGGTTATCGCCGTCGTTACGCCGATTCTTTCTCTGGCCATTCTCCTGTTCGCGCCATTCGACGATCGCGAAGGGAGGCTCGCCTATCGCATCGGGCGCCTTTGGACGCGCACAGTTTTGAAAACCGCCGGCGTCAATCTCAAGGTCACCGGCCTTGAGCGGCTGGACCGCAGCCGTCCCTACATCTTCATCGCGAACCATCAGAGCCACATCGACATTCCCGTGATGGTACAGAGTCTGCCGGGCTTCCAACTCCGCTGGATCGCGAAAAAGACGCTCGCCTACGTCCCCTTCTTCGGCTGGGCGCTGATGGCCTCGCGCCACATCCTCATCGACCGCGCCGACCGCGCCGCGGCGATGGCGAGCCTGACGAAAGCGAAGGCGAAGCTCGCCGCGGGCATATCGGTCGTCATCTTTCCCGAAGGCACGCGCGGCACCCGCGGCCGTCTGGGAAATTTCAAGCGCGGCGCCTTCCTGCTCGCGATGAAAACGAAAACGCCGATCGTGCCGGTCACGATCAACGGCAGCTGGCGCATTCTCGGCCGCAAGGAATGGCGGCTCAGGAGCGGCGAGATCGAAGTCTTCGTGCACGATCCGATTGGGACCGACGGCCTCGGCGCCAAAGACAGCGAGAAGCTCGCGCAGCGGGTGCGCGGCCTGATCGAATCGCGCTGCCGCGTCCCCGGCGATGCGGAGGAGCACCCGCACGGCGCGCGCGCCGCGGCGGCCCTGAACGTCACGTAAGCAAATGCAACCTGTAAAAGTCATACCGCTCGGCGGCCTCGGCGAATTCGGGCTCAACATGCTGCTGCTGGAATACGGCGGCGAGTCGATCGCGATCGACTGCGGCCTGATGTTCCCCGGCGCCGATCTCTTCGGCATCGATCTCGTCATCCCCGATATCGGCTACCTGCTCGAGCGAAAAAGCACGCTGCGCGGCATCGTGCTCACGCACGCGCACGAGGACCACATCGGCGCGCTGCCCTATATCCTGAAGCAGATCGACGCGCCCGTTTTCGGCTCGCGCCTGACCCTCGCGCTCCTGAAAAATAAAATCAAGGAGCATGGCTTGGAGGCGTCGGCCGATCTGCGCGAGATCGCCGCCAACCAGCCGTGGCAGCTCGGCGCGTTCAAACTCGAAGGCATCCGCGTCACGCACAGCCTGATGGACTGCCTGGCGCTCGCGGTCGAGACGCCTGCCGGCGTCGTGATCCACACCGGCGATTTCAAGATCGATCAGACGCCGATGGGCGGCGAATACTTCGACTTTCAAAAATTCGCCGCCTACGGCGAAAAAGGCGTGCTGCTGCTGCTCTCGGACTCGACCAACGTCGAGCGCGAAGGCTACACGCCGTCGGAGCGCGAGGTCGGGAGAAATCTGGAAGCGATCTTCAAGCGGAGCCATGGAAAGATCTTCGTCTCGACGTTTTCGTCCAACATCCCGCGCATCCAGCAGGTCGCCGACATTTCGAAACGCGCCGGACGCCGATTGGTTCTGAGCGGCCGCAGTATGATCAACAACGCCGAGGTCTCCTCCGAGCTCGGCTATCTCGATCTGCCGCCCGACACGCTGAACGAGAATGAGCCGTGGCAGCATCTGCCGCCCGATCAGGTCACGTTTCTCACGACCGGCAGCCAGGGCGAGCCGCTGTCGGCGCTGCACCGCATCGCACTCGACGATCACAAGTCCATCAAGATTCGTCCCGGCGACGCCGTGCTGCTCTCGTCCAAGTTCATTCCCGGCAACGAGCGCGCGATCACCAACGTCATCAACCACCTGTACCGCCGCGGCGCCGAAGTCCACTACGAGAGCGTGTCGGAGATTCACGTCTCGGGCCACGCGGCGCAGGAAGAGCTGAAGGCGATGCTTCATCTGACCCGCCCCAAATATTTCGTGCCGGTCCACGGCGAATATCGCCATCTGGTCCGGCACATTCAGCTCGCCGAAGCTGTCGGCGTCGCAAAAGAGAACTGTTTTCTCCTCGAAGACGGCCAGGTGCTCGAGCTCACGGCCGAGAGCGCGCGCAAGCTCGACCCGATCGGCGTCGGGCGCGTCTTCGTCGACGGCAAGGGCGTCGGCGACGTCGAAGAAGTGGTTATCCGCGACCGGAAGCATCTATCCGGCGACGGCATGGTGCTCGCGATCATGGCGATTCACCAGCAGACCGGCGAGATCGTCGCCGGTCCGGACATCGTCACGCGCGGCTTCATGCGCGCGGACGGCGGCGAGGAGATACTCGAGGGCGGACGGCGCGTCGTTCTCCAGACTCTGAAAGAGATCAATCGCGAGACGTTGACCGACCCCGGCGAGGTGCAGGAGGAGGTCAGGAAGGCGCTGCGGCGGTATTTCTTCAAAGCCGTGGAGCGGCGCCCCGTCGTGCTCGCGCTGATCATGGAGACTTGATGGCGCAGGAAAAGAAGTCGAAGCTCAATCGGGAGATTCTCGCGGTGGCGCTCCTGGTCGCAGGATTGCTGCTGACCCTGAGCCTTCTCTCCTTCAGCCCGCGCGATCGGTCGTTCAACACGCCTTCGGGAAGCCTTTCGACGAAAAATTGGGGCGGCCCCGCCGGCGCCTACGTAGCGGACATCCTGCTGCAAGTCTTCGGCCTCACATCGTACCTGCTACCGATTTTTCTCTTCACTCTATCCTTCAGCCTCTTTCGCGACAGTTACGAAAGGACCCGGCCGACGAAGCTCATCGGCGGCGCGCTTCTCGTCTGGAGCGCGTCCACGCTCTTGAGCCTCGTGCGCACGGTGGACGCGTGGCGCGAGGCCGGCGGCGTCGTCGGCGAGCTGACGGCGAATTCGCTTCTCGTCGCGCTCTTCGGGCGCGTCGGCGCTTACGTCATCGTCGTGCCGACCCTGCTGCTCTCGGCAGCCGCGGTCAGCCAGAAATCCCTGCTCTCGTCCGTCGAGCGCGCGCCGCGTCAACTCACGAGCCTCATGAAGTGGTGCGCGTCCGTCTTGCAGCGCGCAAGCGAGAAGTGGCAGGCGCATCAGGAAAAGAACGAGAATAAAAAGAAAGAGCAGCGCGAGTACGTGCCTCCGCCGATCGTGATGAAGGAAGAGATTCCCGTAGAGGAGTCGGCGCCGGCGGCGGCGAAGCGGCCGAAGAAAAAAGTCGCGGCGCCGGAAAAGCAGCTCGATTTCCCGGAGCTCAAGCCCGACGGCTATCAGTTGCCGCCGATCAACTTGCTCGATGAGCCGGAAGGCGGGCCGGTCAAGCTCGACAAGGAAACGCTCGAGGCGAACTCGCTGATTCTCCAGAATAAGCTCGCCGACTTCGGCGTAGAAGGCGAAGTCGTCGCGGTAAAGCCCGGACCGGTCATCACGATGTACGAGTTCAAGCCGGCCTCCGGCGTCAAAGTCCGCCGCATCGTGACGCTGGCGGACGATCTCTCGATGGCGCTGCGCGCGCTCAGCATTCGTATCCTCGCCCCTATCCCCGGCGAATCGGTCGTCGGCATCGAGATTCCCAATCCGCGGCGCGAAAAAGTCTTTTTACGCCAGGTCGTCGAAAGCGACGTTTATCAGACCAGCGATTCCCCGGTGACACTGGCGCTCGGCCGCGATATCTCGGGGACGCCGTTCACCGGCGATCTCGCGCGCATGCCGCACCTGCTGGTCGCCGGCGCGACCGGCACGGGAAAATCGGTCTCGATCAACGCGATGATCCTGAGCATGCTCTTCAAGGCTTCGCCGCAAGACGTCCAGTTCATCATGATCGACCCGAAGATGCTCGAGCTTTCGGTTTACGAAAACCTGCCGCACATGATCGTGCCGGTCGTGACCGAGCCGAAGAAGGCCGCGGCGGCGCTCTTCTGGGCGATGGACGAGATGGACCGGCGCTACCGCCTCATGCGCGACAAGGGCGCGCGTAGCATCGACGGTTACAACCGCATCATCGAGAAGGAAGCCGCCGACAAGAAAAACCTGGTGGATCTAAAAGACAACGAAGCCCCGCAAGAGGACGGCGCCCCCGGCGGCGATCTCGACGAGCAAAAGCCGCTCATCCATGAGCGGCTGCCGCGCATCGTCATCATCGTCGACGAGCTCGCCGACCTCATGATGAGCGTGGGGCGCGATATCGAGGAATACATCACGCGGCTCGCGCAAAAAGCGCGCGCCGCCGGCATTCACATGATCCTCGCGACGCAGCGGCCTTCGGTCGACGTCATCACCGGCCTCATCAAGGCGAATTTTCCGGCGCGCATCTCGTTCCAGGTGACTTCACGGGTGGATTCGCGAACGATCCTGGACTCGATCGGCGCCGAGCGCCTTTTGGGCGAGGGCGACATGCTCTACCTGCCGCCCGGCACCGCGCGGTTGAGCCGCATCCACGGCGCCTTCGTCTCCGACCAGGAGATCAAAAAGGTGATCGAGTTTATCAGCCGCCAGGCTAAGCCGCGCTACCGGCCGGAAGTCTTCGAAATAAAAAAAGAAATGGAAGGCGGAGCGGGCGGCGAGGACGAATACGACGAGATGTACGACCAGGCGGTCGAGCTCGTTTCCGAGACCCAGCAGGCCTCGATTTCGATGATTCAGAGACGGCTTCGCGTAGGTTATAATCGGGCCGCTCGTATGATAGAACAAATGGAGCGGGATGGCGTTGTCGGGCCCGCGGATGGAGCAAAACCTCGTGAAGTCTATGCCAGAAAAATCGAGACGTAACCGAATACTTTTCAGCCTACTTGCGCTTCTCGCCGCGTCTTTTCTCTTGGTAGCGTCGCCGGGATCGTCGCCCGCCGCGGAAAGCGACGATCAGATCGTCGACCAGCTGCAAAAGAGCTACGACTCGATTACGGACTTCACGGCCGATTTCCAGCAGGAAACCGAGTACAAAACTCTGAACAAGACGCTGAAGGCCCACGGCAAGGTGTCGTACAAGCGGCCGGGAAAGATGCTGTGGAAGTTCGACGAGCCCAAGAACCAGTGGGTCCTCGCCGACGGCCAAAGCCTGTATTTTTACCAGCCGGAGAACAAGCAGGTGCTGAAAACGCCGCTCAAGAATGCTTTCACGTCCAACGCGCCGCTCACGTTCCTGCTCGGCATCGGCAACTTGAAGCGCGACTTCAAGGCGACGTCGAAAGGCGTCGAAGGCAATCTTTACGTGCTTCAGCTCGGGTCCAAGGACGGCTCCAAGGGCGCGGAAGAAGTCACGCTCGGCGTCGACAAGCAGAACTTTCAGATCAACTGGGCGCGCATTAAAGACCCCGGAGGCAACGTTACCACCGTCCATTTCTCGAACATCCGCCGCGGCGTAGGCGTCAACGATTCGCTCTTCCGCTTACAGGTTCCGCAAGGCGCCGATGTCGTCGACGTCGGGGCGCAACAACAATAACCGATGGCCGAGAAAATCAACATCGTCAGCCTCGGCTGCGCGCGGAACCTCGTCGACTCGGAAGTGATGGCGGGCATCCTGCGCCGCTCGGAGTACGAGGTCGTCGCGGATGCGGCCGGCGCCGATATCGTTCTCGTCAATACCTGCAGCTTCATCGACGCGGCGAAAGAGGAGTCCGTCGACACGATATTGGAGATCGCGCGGCTGAAGAAAGAAGGCAGCCTCAAGACGCTCGTCGTCGCCGGCTGCCTGCCCCAGCGCTACGCCGGTGAGCTGGAGCGCGAGATGCCCGAAGTCGATCTTTTCATCGGCACCGGCGAGGTGCCGAAGATCGCCGACATCTTGAAAGCGCGCAGTCAAAAGCGCGTCTATGTCGGCCTGCCGAGCTATTTGTACGATCATGAGACGCCGCGCATCCGCTCGACCGCCGCGCACACGGCTTTCGTCAAGGCGTCCGAGGGCTGTGACCATAAATGCGCCTTCTGCATCATCCCGCAGCTCCGCGGACCGCACCGCAGCCGGCCGATCGCGTCGATCGTCAGCGAAGCCGAAGCGCTCGCCCGCGACGGCGTCAAGGAGATCAATCTCATCGCGCAGGATTTAACCGCGTACGGACGCGAGCGACGCGACGGCACGACGCTCTACGGCCTGCTGAAAGAGCTGGACCGCGTCGAGGGCATCGAGTGGGTCCGCCTGCTCTACGCCTATCCGAATTTTCTCGACGATGCGCTGCTCGATTTCGTCCGCGACAGCCGGAGAATCTGCAAGTACGTCGACATCCCGCTGCAGCACGCGAGCCGGCGCATGCTCATGAAAATGCGCCGCGGAAAGAGCGGCAGCGCGGTGCGCGACGCCGTGGCGAAACTGCGCGCGCGCATTCCCGGCGTCACGCTCAGGACGTCGCTGATCGTCGGTTTTCCGGGCGAGACGGACGACGATTTCCGCGAGCTTCTCGACTTCGTCGAGGAATCAGAATTCGAGCGCCTCGGCGTCTTTAAGTATTCCGTCGAGGACGGCACGGCCGCCGCGGCGATGGACGACCCGGTGCCCGAAGCGGTCAAAGAGGCGCGCTGGCAGGAGGTTATGGACCTGCAAGCCGATATTTCAAGAAAAAAGAATCAGGCCTTGATCGGCATGTTTCAGCGCGTTATTATTGATTCCCTTGCGTCGGACAGCGGCATGCCGCAAGGCCGGACGCAAGGCCACGCGCCGGAAGTCGATGGAGCGGTTTATATCGCCGGCGAGCCGCGCGGAGTCCGCGCGGGAGACTTCGTGGACGTAAAAATAACCGAGGCTTCCGACTACGACCTCACAGGTGAAATCATACATGGCTAAAACAACCAAAGCGGTAGAGGCGCCGGTGGAAGATAAGAAGCTCCGCCGGGAGTTTCTGAAAAAGGCGGAAGAGACGCTGCGCGAGACGAAGAAGCAGCTCCTGCGCGAAATTCAGGATCGCGTCAAGACAGAGACCGAAGGCAGCAAGGACGAAGGCCGCGACACCTACGATCTCGCGAGCGACGAGCGCGACCGTGAGATCAATTTCATCTTGACCGATCGCGAGCGCGAGAAGCTTCTGGCCATCGACGAGGCGCTCCAGCGCATTAAAGATAAATCGTACGGCATCTGCGAGTGCGGCTGCGACAATTGCGAAGGCGAGATCCGCCTCGGCCGTCTGCAGATCCTGCCGTTTACGCGGCTCTGCGTCCGCTGCCAGGAAGAGACGGAAAAAGAAAGCAAGATGCAGCGGAAAATGGACGACGATCGGAGCTACCGCAAGCTTGCGATCACCGACACCGAAGAGGACGTTTTCTAACCGGGCCTCTGTACTTCTCCGCCCTTTTTCCAGAGGGTGGCAACATCATTTCAGCATCCGACGATTAGAAATGCGCTCGGCTCCCGCCGTGCAAGACGGGCGCTCGAGCGCATCTATCGCTCGGCGGTCGCCGCCGCCGATCCCGCGCGCATTCTGAAGGCGCGCGTCGGAACCGCCGGGAAGAATCTCATCGTCAAAACCGGCCGCCGCCGCTCGAGGATTCCCTTCGGAAAAAGCACGTATCTGATCGGCGTCGGCAAAGGCGCGGATCGCGCGGCGCCGGTGCTATCGAGTCTCTTAGGCAAGCAGCTTAAGGCAGGCCTCTTCATCGCTCGCGACCGCGGTATACGCCGTCGCTTGCCGCGTATCGAGATCGTGGTCGCCGGCCATCCTCTGCCGGACGCGCGAAGCCTAGATGCCGCGCGCCGCTGCAGGCGGCTGCTGGCCGGCGCCGGCGCCGAAGATTTAGTGATCGTTTTTCTCATGGGCGGCGCGTCCTCGCTTCTGGTCGAGCCGGCGCCAGGCCTCACGTTGGCCGACAAGCGCGCCGCGACGACACTGCTCCTTAGGAGCGGCATGCCGATCGCCGAGATGAACGCCGTGCGCAAGCATCTCTCCGCCGTAAAGGGCGGCGGGCTGCTTCGCGCGGCGTATCCGGCGCGGGTCGTTACGCTCGCGATCTCCGATGTCCTAGGAAACGATCGGTCCGTGATCGGCTCCGCGCCCAGCTTCCACGACCCGACGACATTCGAAGATGCCTTGCGGCTCATGCGACGCTATCGGCTCACCAACCGCATGCCGAAAGCCGCGCTGCGACACCTTCGGATCGGCGCACGGAAAAAAATCCCCGAGACGGTGAAGCCAGGCAGCGATCTGGCGCGGAAAAGCCGCTACATTCTTCTCGCCGACAACCGCACGGCGCTCGCCGCCGCCAAGCGGCAGGCTGAACTGCTGGGATACAAGACGAAGATTCTTAATGCGGCGCTGGATGGCGACGCGCGGAATCGCGCGCGCGAGCTCGCGGCGCAAATCAAAAGGCTGGCGCGGAAAAAATCGCGCCCGCCGTTGTGCCTGCTGCTGGGCGGCGAAACGACCGTCCGAGTGAGGGGTAAAGGCTTGGGTGGCCGTAATCAGGAGTTCGCGCTGGCGAGCGCGCTCGCTCTTGCCGGCAGCGCCGGAGTTTATCTGTTGAGCGCGGCGAGCGACGGCAGCGACGGTCCGACCGACGCCGCCGGCGCATTCATCGATGAAACGACAGTGTCACGAGCGCGCCGCGTGGGGCTAAACGCTTTGGCGGCGCTTCGGCGCAACGACTCGTACCATTACTTCCGAAGACTCGGCGATCTCTTCCGACCGGGACCGACCGGCACGAATGTTCTGGACTTCGTTATCGCCATCGTCGAGTGACTTGCAGGCGGTCGAGGCGGCATTTGGCCAAAAAAAGAGCGGGTTTCGGTTGAACCGAAACCCGCCCGTATATGACGTCGTTGAATGTGCGGCTATTCGCCTTTGGCCGGTCTGAACTCCATCTTCGTGACCACCTTCTTCTCGCCCTTGGTCACGTATTCCACATCGGCGGCGGAGCCGAGCCCTACGTCGCCCATCTTCACGTCCTTCTCTTCGAGCATCGTGACTTTCGACTTCTGGTCGAAATCCAGCGTAATCAATTTGCCTTCTTTCGTGACCAAAATCATATAATTCTTGTCGGTGTCGAGCAGGCCGACGTCGCCTTTGGCCTTTTCGGCTTTCGCCTTTTCACCGCCCTCCGCCTTCTTCTCGTCCCCGCCCTTCGCCTTTTCGCCCTTCTCTTCCTTCTGATCTTGAGCGATCAAGGGAAAGCTAACGGCGAAAGACACGGCGAACACAAACGCGACGAATAACAGCCAGTTCCGCTTCATGGGCAAAGTATCCTCCTTCGTAAAAAAACGTCGATGCTGTAGCGTACACTTAATAGAGCGACCCGGCTTCCGCAATACTCTTTAGGTATGATTTTATTGACTTATACACAGCCACGGCTAAGACTTAGGTCGGATCGTGTCTCAATAACGTCGAGAAAAATCTTGGCATGGTAGTGGAATTCAGGTATTTTGACCCTGCGTGTTAAACATCGGTATGGCCCCGATCAAAGTTGTAATCGCGGACGACCATGCTCTATTCCGGGAGGGTCTGAAGAAGATCCTTTCCATGGAGCGTGAGGTATTAGTCGTTGGGGAAGCCAGCCGCAGCGATGAGGTCGCCAAGGTCGTCGAGCGCTCGAAAGCAGACGTCCTGCTCCTAGACCTCAAGATGCCGCGCGGCGATGTCGTCCAGACGCTGCTCGACGTCAACGAATGCAGCAGATCGACGCGGACGATTATCCTGACCGCGTTTTCCGAAGACGAAAATATTCTGAACGCCGCTAAGGGCGGCGCCACGGGATACGTCATGAAGGGCGTGTCATCTCCCGTTTTGCTCGACGCGATTAAAACGGTGCATGGCGGCGGGGTCTGGATCGACAAGGAGACGCCGTCGGCGGAAGCCTTCGAGGAAATCGCTCAAGCCCAGCACGGCGGAGCGCTACCCGAGCACATGGCGGAGCCGATAAAAACTCTTACCAAGCGCGAGCACGAAATACTCCGCCTAGTCGCCGAGGGACTTACCAACGAGGAGATCGGCAAGCGAATTTTCATCAGCGAAAAGACCGTCAAGACTCACCTCACGAATATTTTTGACAAGCTGAAAGTCAATAATCGCTTCAAAGCGGCCCTGCTCATCATGAACCGTCCGTCCGATACGTCCTCGGTCGCGGCGGTTCTAAAACGCAAAGCACGCGGATAAAATTCCGCCGACGGTTAACGCGGCCATGAATCCTCAAGACCAGTGGCTTCACCAAAAGGAGAAGGTCTTAGCCTGGGTTCGCCTCGGCTTTTCTATCGCCGGCATCGTCGTCGTTCTCCTCAACCCCGAGCGCGGCGCTCGCTTTCCCCTGCTGTCGCAGGCCTCGTTGATTTCGTTTTTTCTCTACTCGCTGCTCGTGTTGATCATCGTATCACGCGCGGGC
This sequence comes from Pseudomonadota bacterium, assembly GCA_021324155.1. Lineage (GTDB taxonomy): Bacteria > Desulfobacterota > Binatia > UBA9968 > UBA9968 > JAJPJQ01. Next base: position 5,104 of record JAJPJQ010000026.1, on the reverse strand, counting down.
TCCGCGCGGGATCGGTTCAACCTTTGGTGGCTTGCCCCCGTCACGACCTCTCTCGATCTAATTTGGGTCTCGGTGATCGTTCTTTCCACCGGATCTCCGACGCCTTTTTTCGCGTACTATTTTTTTCCTGTTCTGACGGCGAGCTCGCGGTACGGGATCCGGGGCGGAATGGTGGCCGCAGTGGTCGGGCTTCTCCTGTATGGTCTTATTCGCTTTCATCCGGCAGCCCAAGATTCGGTGGCGTGGGACATCTTCATTATTCGAAGCATCTACTTGTTGTTTCTCGCCTATATCTTCGGACTGTTGAGCGAATTCGAGCAGAAGCAGAATCGCAAGCTGACGGCTCTATACAAAACCGCCGCAGACGCAGCCGCAAAGGAGGAAAGGAGCAGAATCGCCAGGGAGCTCCACGATCAGCTGCTACAGATGCTCGCGACGCTATCCTTAAGTCTCGAGGCCTGCGCGCGTAACCTATCGCAAGGACCGGATGAAACCGCGCGCGAGCTGCGCTCGATGCAGGAGATGACCACGCAGTCTATCGCCGAGATCCGCCACTTTCTTTCGGGCAAGGAAATTAGCGTGCTCGCGCCGGGAACGCTGATCGAAAGCCTGAAAGGAGACTTAAGCTTTCTCCGCGACGGCCTCGGCGTTCACGTGATCCTGGATAATGAACCGGAGGAGTTGAATTTGCCCCCGGAGGCGGAGCGGGAGCTCTATTATGTGATTCGCGAAGGAGTAATGAATATTGCCAAGCACGCGCACGCTTCGAACGCGGCGGTGCTGCTTCAGGTTACCGATCGACAGGTCCGCGGCGCCGTGGAGGACGACGGCGTCGGCTTTGACGCCGAGCATCGCGTCCCCAACGGCACCCTCGGACTCCGTTCCATGGAGGAGAGAGTCCGTAAGCTCGGCGGTAGCTTCAATATCCAGGCCGCACTCGGCAAGGGCACCCGCCTGTCTTTCACGATACCGCTACCCGCCTGAAAGAGTAACCGGCGATCGGCTTTTGGCCGAACGGCTTATTCGCCTTTAGCCGGTTTAAACTCCATCTTCGTCACGATCTTTTTGTCGCCTTTGGTGACGTATTCGACATCCGCGGCGGAGCCGAGGCCGACGTCGCTCATCTTGGCAGGCTTTTCTTCGAGCATGACGGCTTTCGTCTTCTGATCGAAGTCGAGCGTGATCAGCTTGCCCTCTTTCGTGACGAGGATCAGATAATTCTTGTCCGTGTCGAGCAAGCCCACATCGCCCTTGGCCTTCTCGGCTTTGGCTTTTTCCTCGCCTTTGGCTTCGCCCTTCGTCTCCGCCTTCGCCTGCTTGGTCTCCGCTTTCGCTTCGGCTTTGGCCGGCGCTTTCTCAGCCGGCTGCTGAGGCTTCGCTTCGGCCGTGGCCGCCGGCTTCGCAGATGACGTCTTCGACTCCTGCTGCGTCGCGCAAGACGAGAGCGCGAAGATCACATACAGCAGAGCGAACCCAACGACCGAAAATAGAGTCTTCATTGAACCTCCCCCGGGTTTATTTGCGACGTTAAGCGTATTCCGTTGTCTACGACTTAAGGCCTATACTTTAATCCGCTGTGCGTTGTCAAGGCATAGATATGCGTCGCTATGATAGCGACGTACCGGGACTTTATTGAGCGATCTAAATAGCGGTCCAAAGGAGGCGCATGCCGACGAGAGCCAGAGCGAGCGCAAGTCCGCGGATGATCCAATCGCCATGAACCCGGGTCGACAAGCAGGCCCCGAGTTGCGCGCCGAGTACGACCCCGATTGAAAGCATGATCGTCCGCCTGACTCCCCCGTGTTGAAAGGCGCCGGTCATGATATGCGTCAGCGTGCCGGCGAGCGCCATCATCGCGAGAACGAAATGGGAAGTCGCGGTCGCTATGTGAACGGGAAAATTCAGCAAACCGACAAGCACGGGCACATGGATGAATCCGCCGCCGATCCCGAGCAGGCTGGAGATGTATCCGACGATGAGGCTGATTGTAACGCCGAGGGCGCGGTTGTAATAAAAAATGTGTTCGCTGCCGTCGGCCTCTACGATGCGGCGCTTGAATTCGCCTGGTCTCGGCTGGCGCGCCGGCTTCTCACCGGCCGGGCGCCAGAATAAAAATATCGCGGCACCGAGCATCAAGACGCCGATCAAAACATCGAAGAAATGGCGCGGAATATAACCCGTCGTGAGCGCGCCCAAAATCGCCCCTGGCACCGCCGCGATAGCGAAGAGAAGGCCGGAATAATAGTCGATGCGCCGCCCGCGCGCGTAGGCGATCGAGCCGGAAAGCGCGTTGAAGAAAACGACGGCGAGAGAAATGCTGGTGATCGTGTCGGAGCTCGCAGAGGGATATGCGAGCAGCAGAAGCGGCACGAGAACGAAACCGCCTCCGGCGCCGATGATCGTTCCGTAAGCGCCGATGACAAAGCCCAGCGGCACGAGCCATAAATATTGTTCCATCGACGAGCGAGGCTGCGTTAATTCCGACTAAAATACACGATTCGATCGCGGAGCGCGACCGTGCTCCCTTGAGCGGCTAAAGACCGTCGGCTACACTTGCTCTCTATGCTGGCCAAGCGCATCATTCCCTGCCTCGACGTCGACGCCGGACGCGTCGTCAAGGGGGTGAAGTTTCTCGGGCTGCGCGATGCCGGCGACCCCGTGGAAGTCGCGCGCATTTACGACCGTGAGGGCGCCGACGAGCTTTGCTTTCTCGACATCACCGCTTCGCACGAGGCGCGCGGCATCATTCTCGACGTGGTCGGCAGAACGGCCGACGAGGTCTTCATGCCGCTGACCGTCGGCGGCGGCATCAATCGCCTGGAGGATATCCGGCAGCTGCTGCGCGCCGGCGCCGACAAAGTTTCGATCAACACCGGCGCAGTCGCGCGTCCGGAATTCGTTCGCGAGGCGGCGGAGACTTTCGGCAGCCAGTGCATCGTCGTCGCTATCGACGCCAAGCGGAAAAACGGCGGCTGGGAAGTGTTTACGCACGGCGGAAGAAAGGCGACCGGTATCGACGCCTGCCAATGGGCGGAGCGGATGGCCGGCTACGGCGCGGGCGAAATCCTTCTGACCAGCATGGACCGGGACGGAACAAAAGACGGCTACGACATCGAGCTTACCCGCGCCGTATCCGAGCGCGTCGGGATCCCCGTGATCGCTTCCGGCGGCGTGGGAAATCTCGAGCATATTTTCGAAGGTTTGACCGCGGGCAAGGCCAGCGCGGCGCTCGCGGCCTCGATTTTTCATTACCGCGAATACACGGTCGCGGAATGCAAGCGATTTCTCGCGGAACGGGGCATCCCGGTACGACCGCGCGCCGGATGAGCACTTCGGATTTCGACATCACACCCGCGGCGCTAAGAGCGCGCCTCGACCGCATCGTCGGCGATCGGGGCCCGACGACGTCGGCTAGCGCGGCGCGGCTTGCAGCGGTAGAAAATTATCTAGAGCAAGAACTCTCGGCGATGGGCCTCCGTGTCGAGAGCGATTTTTTTTCATACCGCGGAAGGCGGTTTCGCAATATTATCGCGCGCACCTCCGCCCACAATCACGCGCCGCTCGTCGTCCTCGGGGCTCACTTCGACTGCGTCGAGGGCTCGCCGGGCGCCGACGATAACGGGAGCGGCGTGGCGGTGCTGTTGGAAAGCGCTCGCGCGCTTTCCAAGACGAAACTCCGCAGCGAGGTTCTTTTCTGCGCTTTCAATCTCGAAGAGTTCAACATGATCGGCAGCGGTCATCTGGCGAAGCGCCTTAAATCCGAAGGCGCCAACGTCGCGGCGATGCTTTCACTCGAGATGCTGGGCTACACCGACCGGCGGCCCGGGAGCCAAAAATATCCACCCGGTTTCGGCTGGTTCTATCCCGACCGCGCCGATTTTATCGGCGTCGTAGGAAACCGGCGCTCCGCGCCGCTCCTCAAGAGCTTCACCGCCGCGCTCAAACAAATCGACGGACTGCCGGTCGAGACGCTTTCGGTCCTGGGCAACGGATTTCTCGTGCCGCAAACTCGCCTCAGCGATCATGCGCCTTTCTGGGACGCCGGCTTTCCGGCGCTCCTCCTGACGGATACCGCGTACCTGCGCAATCCGAACTATCACACAGCTTTCGACACCATTGAGACGCTCGATTTCGAATTCATGGCCAAAGTCTGCCGCGGCGTCGTCAACGGCGTGGCGCGTCTTTAATTCTGATTCATTGCGATGAGCGATCCGAAAGCCGTCGGCTTGGACTTCGGCACGACCAATAGCGCTCTCGCCGTTGCCGCTCGCGACGGAACGGCAAAATTGGCGCGCTTCGAGCTCGACGGCTCGGCGACGGAGACCTTCAGGTCCCTCCTCTACTTCGATCCCGAAGCATCGAGCTCCGATGGCGTTCCACGCGCGACCGCGGGTCCGCAAGCGATCGCGGCTTACCTCAAATCCGGCGGACGCGGCCGTCTTGTGCAATCGATGAAGTCGCATCTTCCGAGCCGACTGTTTCGACAAACCAGCATCCTGGGAGAGACGTTTTCGCTCGAAGATCTGATCGGGATGCTCATCCGACGGCTTCGGAAGGCGGCGGAAGCCCAGTTTGGGGATCTCGGGCGCAGCGTCGTCGTCGGAAGACCCGTCCATTTCAGCGGCGCAAAAGCCAACGTCGATAACGACTTCGCGCTCGCGCGACTGAGGTCCGCGCTCGAGGCGGCCGGCTTCGAGGAGATAGCGTTTGTCTTCGAGCCCGTCGCCGCCGCGCGCCAGTACCAGGCGACTCTAAGCCATGACGAGCTGGTCTTGATCGCGGACTTCGGCGGCGGCACAAGCGACTTCTCTCTCGTGCGCCTCGGCCCAGGGCGCGTCGGGCAGCGTACGGTCGTCGGCACCGACGGCGTCGGTATCGCCGGCGATAGCTTCGACAGCCGGATCGTGCGCCGGCTGGTCGCGCCGGCGCTCGGATTGAATTCGCGCTACCAGCCGCCGTTCGGCGCGCCGCTGCCGGTTCCATCCTGGCTCTACGAACACCTCGAAAAATGGCATTACCTCTCTTTCTTGAAATCCAAAAAAACGATGGAGTTGCTCGAAGAGCTGCGCTTTCAGGCGCTCGAGCCGGAGAAGATAAACGCGCT
>JAJPJQ010000044.1 GCA_021324155.1 Pseudomonadota bacterium | reverse complement strand
GTCATCACCAGAGATCCCGAGACCGGCAAGGTCAATGTCGGCACCTATCGCGTGATGGTGCAGAACAAGAACACCGTCTCGGTCAAGATGAACATGGGCAAGCACGGGCGGCTCGCCTTCGAGCGCAGCCGCGCCGCCGGCAAGCCGCTGCCGGTCGCGATCACGCTCGGCCAGGCGCCGAGCGTTTTTTTGGCGGCGCAGATGCCGCTGCCGCCGGACGTGAACGAATACGAGTTCGCCGGTTTTCTCCAGGGCGCGCCGGTGCCGGTTTTGCGCGGCGCGGTGACGGGGCTGCCGATTCCGGCGAACGCGGAAATCGTTCTCGAAGGCGAGATGCCGCCGATGCCGGATAAGGAAATGCCGCGCGAAGGGCCGTTCGGCGAATGGCCGGGCTATTTCACCGAAGCGAACGTCGGCGAGACGCCGATCATGAACGTCAAGCGCGTTTATTACCGCAACGACCCGATCATGCTCGGCGCGCCGCCGCTCAAGCCGCCGGCGAGCTATCTGCCGATCGCGCTCGGCGCCGCGACGCTGTGGGAGCAGCTCGAGAAAGCCGGCGTGCCGGAGATCAAAGGCGTCTGGGGCTTCGTCTACGGCGGGCAGCCGGGGCCGTTCACGGTCATATCCATCAAGCAACGCTACGCCGGCCATTCGAAGCAGGCGCTGCTCGTCGCGGCCGGCGCGCGCGCCGGCGCCTACGGCGGCAAATTCGTCGTGGTGGTCGACGACGACATCGACATCACCAATCCCTATGATGTCATCTGGGCGATCGCGACGCGCTGCTACGTGCGCGACGGTCTCGACGTCGTGAAAAGCGTCTGGGCATCGGTGTGCGAGCCGGCGATGCCGCCCGAGGAGCGCTCGCCGAAAGGCTACGTCTCCGACCGCGTGCTCATCGATGCGTGCCGGCCGTACCGCTGGATGGAGGATTTCCCGGCGGTAAACGCTTTCGAGAAAGAGATCAAGGACCGCGTGGAACAGAAATGGAAGCTGTAAAGCAGCCGCCGTTAATATGGAAACGCTGCAGCTGCTGAGTCTCGCGCTCGGCAGCGCCTGGACCTCGGGCATCAATCTCTACGCTACCGTCGCGGCGCTCGGCATCGCCGGACGGATGCAGATGATCGATCTGCCCCAAGGCCTCGAAGTGCTGACCGACCCGCTCGTCATCGGCATGGCTTGCGTCATGTATGTCGTCGAGTTCTTCGCCGACAAGGTTCCTTACGTCGATAGCGGCTGGGACGTTTTGCACACTTTCATCCGCATTCCCGCCGGCGCGATCCTCGCGGCAAAAGCGCTGGGGCCAATGAACCCGGCGCTGGAATTGGCCGCAATTCTAGCGGGCGGCTCGCTCGCGTTCGCGGCGCACGCCACCAAGGCAACGACGCGTCTCGCTATCAACGTGAGTCCGGAGCCTTTCAGCAACTGGGCCGCGAGCGTCGGCGAAGACGTCATGGTTCTCGGATCGCTATGGCTCATCTTCCACCATCCGCTCATCATGCTGCTCCTGCTCGCGCTCTTTATCGGGCTCTGTCTCTGGCTGATCCCCAAGATGTTCGGCGCCGCGAGACGCGGCTTCCAGGCGCTGCGGCAGCGTCTGCGCCGAAAAGAAGTCCCCGATCCCAACACACCGTGAAAGACGAACTCCATAGCAAATATCCGCCCGTCCCGCTCACGCTCGAAGGCTCTTACATCCTGCACCAGATGTTTCGCTTCCGACGGCCAGCGTGGAAGCGCCTTGAGAAAAATCGGCAAGCGGCGGCGAGCGCGGAAACCGCGGCTCTTCTCGCCGCCATGGAGCAGAGCAAAGAAGAGCCGAGCGCCGTCTTTTCGCTCTTGGGACACAAAGGCGATCTGCTCTTCATCCATTTTCGCCGCACGCTCGAGGCGCTGAACGCGGCGCAGGTCGCGCTCGCCGATCTCGACCTCACCGAATATCTCGAGCCGACGACATCCTACGTATCCGTCGTCGAGCTCGGCCTCTACGAGGCGACGGTGCGCCTTTACCAGAGCCTCAGCGAAAAAGGATTACAGCCCGGCTCCGCCGAATGGAATCAAGCGGTCGCGGCGGAGCTCGATAGCCAGAGGAAGGTCGTTGCGCCGCGGCTCTTCACGCCGATTCCTCCGCGGCGCTACGTGTGCTTCTATCCGATGAACAAGCTCCGCGGCGAGACCAAGAACTGGTATTCGGCGCCGCTCGAAGAGCGGCAGAAGATGATGGCCGAGCACGGCATCATCGGCCGGAGATACGCCGGGCAGGTGACGCAGATCATCTCCGGATCGATCGGCTTCGACGATTGGGAATGGGGCGTCGACTTGTTCGCCGACGATCCACTGGTGTTCAAGAAACTCGTTTATGAGATGCGCTTCGACGAGGCGAGCGCCGTCTACGGCCAGTTCGGCGCGTTTTATATCGGCGTCAGACTTCCCGCCGCGAAGTTCGGAATGTTTTTGGAAGCAAAAGGTCCCGCTTAAATCCGTTCCAGCCAGTCCTCGTGCAGGTCGACGCGGACTTTGTCCGTGCTATTCGTCCCGAACACTTCTTTCACCTCGAATGCGACGGTATAGAGCGGCGGATAATGGCCGCGGTGATCGCGGAGATTGCTGATCACGCCATGCGCTTCGACGACCACGCCGTTTTTGCCGCGAATGTACTTCGGCGTGCGCGGGTTGCCCGTCACGTTTTCCAGTTTCACGGCCACATGGTCGCCGACTTTGAATGTGCCTGAATTTTTCATCGCGATAAGCGCCTTCGATCAGACTCCGATTAATTTTGCGTCCGTAGGCAGTATCCAAGCCTGCGGATGCCGGGCAAAGCCGAGCCGCGGGTAATATTCTTCCGCCGCGGGCGCGGCGAGCAGCACAATCATCGCCTTGGCGTCGAGCTGCTCGCGTGTTCGGCGAATCAATTCCCTGCCGATGCCGCGCTTCTGATATTCCGCGCGCACCAGCAAGTCGGCGAGATAGGCGATGTAGCAAAAGTCGGTGAGAGTGCGCGCGAGGCCGACCAGACGCGCTCCGTCCCACGCGCTCACCACCAGGCTCGCCTCCAGGAGCATTCGCCGCATGCATTCACGATTATTTACCGGCCGTCGCTCTCCGAGTCCCGAAGACTTATAGACCTCGATGACGGCATCGAGGCCCAAGCGGTTGCCGACGCAGTAAGTTATTTCGGAAATTTTCATAAACAGCGATCAGTAGTCACGCGGTCGCGGCTTCGGATGCCCCCAAGGCGTTTCTTTTTGATGGCCGACTTCGGCCGGTGCCGTCGCCTCCCCTGCCCCGATCAAGCTGTCGATCGTGACGAGCTTCGCAAGCTCGGCTTCTTGCATGCCGTCGGTTCCGGAGGGGCGCCGCGGAATCACCATGTAGCGCACGTCCGACGTGCTGTCGTGCACGCGCACTTCCATACTCGCCGGCAGCTTGAGCTCGAACATTTCTTCCAGAATCGCGCGCGGATCGGCGATTATGCGCTTTTTGTAGATGTCCTGCTTGTACCACCACGGCGTATCGCCCAGGAGATCGTACGGATAACAGGAGCAGAGAGTGCAGACGATCACGTTGTGAACGCTTTCGGTGTTCTCCAGCACGCCGAGTTTTCCAAGCCGCCCCGGAGGAATACCGAGCTCACGGAGCGCCGGCCGTCCTTCGCTGACGAGCCGGCGCTTGAAGTCGGAATCCGTCCATGCGCGCGCAACGATCCTGCCGCCGTGCCACGGCCCGGCGGTTTTGAGCGCCTCGCGGTTTTTCTGCAATGTTGCTTCGCCGAGCACGCCGTTTTTAATAAGCGCGCGCGCAAGCACGTCGAGCACTCTCCGGTTGCGCTCCACGTCCGCCGTCAACTGCGCGACTCGCTCTTCGAGCGACCCGCGGTACTCGCGGCGTGTGAGGCGGAAGAATTCGTTGTAGTCGCCGCGCTCGACGCGCGTGTCCTCGGTCACGACGTCCACATTGCCGCCGACGCTGGACGTGACGAGGCCGATCTCGCGCACGTAGTCGTCGAGGCTGTCTTCCAGTGCGCGGATGCGCTGCTCCATATCCTTCGCCTCGCCGTCGCCGTTTTGTGTCCCGGGTTTTCCGGCGGCGGCGTCGAAGAGATCGCCAAACGACAAAATGCCGCGGCGCAGGAATGTGAAGACACGCGGCTCGATGCGCTTCGCGCGGTAATATTCGAGGTCTTCCTCGACGGCCCTCACGTGCGCCTCGAAATCGTGCATGTGGCTGCCGCCGTGCGGCGCGTGATCGGACATAAATTACCTCCGAATGTGAGATGCGATTCGAGTTAGCTCTACGCCAAAGATACGGCCATTTCAATTCTCACACCGCCCTGAGCGCACCGACGATGTCGAGCCGCGCGGCGCGAAACGCGGGCAGGAAGCCGCCGATCAGCCCCATGAAGAGCGCGAATGCGAACGAGCTTGCCGCGATCGGTGTAGATAGCGAGAACGAAAACGCCAGCTCGGAGAAGGAAGTGAAGTTGAGCGTCGAGATCGTGACCAGCTGGAGCAGCGAAGCGAGCGCAACGCCGACTACCGCGCCGGAGAGCGCGAGCAGCAGCGCCTCTCCGAGGAATGCCGCGAGAATGCTGCGGCGCTGGAACCCGAGCGCCCGCAGCGTGCCGATCTCGGTCGTGCGGTTTGCGACCGCGCCGTACATCGTGATCATGGCGCCGATCGTCGCGCCGATGCTGAAGATGATGGTAATGAAGAGCCCTAGGATGCGGATGAAGGTCGCCATCATCTCCGACTGCTCCTCGAAAAATTTCTTCTCGATCTTCGCCTCGTAGTGGAGCAGCCGGTTATCGCTCTCCCACGCCGCGACGAACGCCGGAAAGGCTTCGGGGTCGCGGAGCTTGAGCGTGAGCGTCGAGTAAGAGGTCCGCTTGAAAGCATCCATGATCTGGTTCGAGTCGCCCCAGATCTCCGAATCGAAGCCGCTGCCGCCGGAATCGAAAACGCCGACGACGCTCCAGATGCTGCCGGCGAATTTGATGCGGGAGCCGAGGCCCGCGTTGGCAAAGCGCCGCGCGATCGAGCGGCCGACGATGATCTCGCGCGCGCCCCAGCGGAAAAGCCTCCCGTCGATCAGCCGCAGGTGCGGCCGCAGCTCGAACGCCGGCGGATCGACGCCGCGCACGGTGACGTTGCTCATGCCGCCGGCAAGCTTCTCCATGTTGATGATGACGACTGCCTCGCGCGAGCTGAGCGGCATGCCGTTCTCCGAGCGCGCGACCTGGGGCATACCGGTGGCGAGCGCCGCCACGTCGCGGTCGAGGACACTGAGCGTTTCACTGTTGGCGGCCTTCCGCAGCACGAGGACATTTTCGTCCGAGCCGGTGGCCCGCAGCGTCTGCCGTATGCCGTTCGCCATCATGAGCACGGCAGCGAAGACGAATACGACGAGCGCGATGCCGAGCACGGTCATCGCCGCCGTCAGCCGACGCGCCACGAAACTGCGGAAGATGTAGCGAAATGGAATCGTCATGCTTAAGAGCCCTTCGACAGGTTCAGGGCGAACCGAATAAGATTAGCGCCAAATTACCCCGTTCGTGCTGAGCCCTTCGGCTTCGCTCAGGACAGGCTTGTCGAAGCACTCCTCGCCTTAGCCTATATAGCGCAGTCCTTCGACGATTCTGATGCTCATGGCGCGCCGCGCCGGGATGAGAGCGGCGATCAATCCGACGGCGACCCCGGCGATCGTGCCGAAGACGATCGTCCTCGGCTCGATATAAAAGATCGGAAACCAGCCCTTGGGCAGCGCGTTCTGGAAGCCCTCCACGGCCGGAAACGCCACCGTGAGGCCGATCGCACTGCCGATCACAGAGAGAATCAGCGACTCGCCGGTGATCAGCACGAAAATGTGCCGGGCGGTAAACCCCAGCGTCTTCAGCACGGCGTACTCGTGCGTGCGCTCGCGCGCCGCCATGATCATCGTGTTGGCGAGCACGAGCAGGATGATGCCGATGATCACGAAGGACATGACATCCATCGCCGTCATGACCGAACCCATCGACGAGAGAAAGCTCTGCTGGAAGGCGCGCTCGGTTTCCGTCTTGGTCTCGGCGCGGCTGTTAGCGAAGAGCGCATCGATCGACGCCGAGAGCGCGCCGGCTTCGTCGGGATTCGTTATCCGGCTCACATACCAGCCGACCTGGCCTTCGCGGCTCGACTTTTCTTTTCGCGCCTGCTCTTCGAGGTACTGCCAGTGAAACAGCATGCTGGTCGGGTCGGTCGTCTTGTCGCGCGGGCGATAGATCCCGCGCACGACGAATTCCCAGCGGCCGGGGAAGATGTCGCCTTCGAGCGGCATGACGTCGCCGATCTTTAGGTTGTAGCGCTGGGCGATCTCGCTGCCGATGATGCAGGCGTTGCGCTCGCGTTTGAACGCCGCGAGCTGATCCGGCGGAACGAGAAACTCCGGATACACGTCGAAAAAGCTATTCGAGTCGACGGCGAGGCGCGCGAAGAACTGGTTCTTGTCGATGTACACGCCGGAAAACCAGACCGCGAACGTGACGCGCTCGACGCCCGGCACGCGCGCGATGCGATCGCGGTAGGCGTAGGGCAGCGGGAAGACGAAAGAGACCGCGTGACGCGTAATCAGGCGGTTCGCGGCCGAAGCCTCGACGCCCGCATTCCACGCCGTCACGACGGTGCGCAGCAGCATGAACGCCAGGACGGCGACCGCGATGCCGACGGCCGTCAGCAGGCTCCGGAGCTTATGGCGCAGCGTGTTGCGCCAGATGAGCTTCAGCAGTTCCACAACTTTCCTCGGATACGGAGCCCTTCGACAGGCTCAGGGTGAACGGAAAAAGATCCGATATTCTTTATTCCCGTTCGTGCTGAGCTTGTCGAAGCGCTGCTAGATTTCTACACCAGCTCGCCTTTGTCGAGCCGCCGGATGGAGCGCGCGCGCTCGGCCGCGTGCGGATCGTGGGTGACCATGAGAATCGTCTTCGCGATCTCACGGTTCAGGCGGTCCATGAGGCCGAGCACTTCCTCGGCGGAGTTCTTGTCGAGGTCGCCCGTGGGCTCGTCGGCGACGAGAATCGTGGGATCGGTGACGATCGCGCGCGCGATCGCGACGCGCTGCTCCTGACCGCCGGAGAGCTGACGCGGGTAATGGTCCATGCGGTCGCCGAGTCCGACGATCGCGAGCGCCGCCTCGGCGTGCTCACGGCGCTCGGGCTTGTCGAGCCCGCTCAGGAGCAGCGGCAGCTCGACGTTTTCGACCGCCGTCAGAACGGGAATGAGATTGTAAAACTGAAAAATGAATCCCACATGCCGCGCGCGCCACTCGGCGAGCTCGCCTTCACTCAGCTCCGTTAAGTCGGTTCCCGCGACGACGACGCTGCCCGCGGAGGGACGATCGATACCTGCGATGAGGTTGAGCAGCGTCGTCTTCCCCGATCCCGACGGGCCCATCAGCGCCACGAAATCGCCGGCGCCGATCTCCAGCGAGATGTTTCTTAGCACCGGGATTTCCAGCTTCTCGCGTCGATAGGACTTCGAGACGTTTCTGATCTCGATCAGCGGCGGCATCAAATCAGCGCGCGGAGGGATCGGGCGGGAAGAATACATGCCGCCTCACTCGATGATGGTAAAAAGCTCCTGGGGGCGCTGCACGCCGCGGAGCGCGTAGCGCCCGACGGAGATCAGCCGTGACCTGGCATCGCCCATGGCGGCCGCAAAAGCCGAGGAAACCAGCAGTGGCTGCTCGACCGAGCGGCACATGGCGGCGATCCGGCTCACTTCGTTGACGGCGGGGCCGATGACGGTGAAGTCGAGCCGGTCCTTGCTGCCGATGTTGCCGTAGAAAACGTCGCCGATGTGCAGCCCGAGATAGATTTCGGTTACCGGCAGGCCGAGCGCGACGCGATCCAGGTTCGCCTCGGCGACGCCCTGCCGTGCGCGCGCGGCGGCGGCGAGCGCCGCTTCGCACGCGCGGCCGCGGTCTTCCGAGGTGAAGATGGCGAGCGTGCCGTCGCCGATCAATTTCAGCACGTCGCCGCCTTCGTCGTGAATCGCCGAGATGACGGCGTCGGCGTAGTGATTGAGCAGCGGGATGATTTCCTCCGGCGTCGCGGTATCACTCAAGCGCGTGTAGCCGCGCAGATCGCTGAACCAGAGCACCGCCTCGATGCGCTCGGGCACGCCGCGTCGGATGCGCCCTTGGAGAACACGCCGGCCGGGATCGCGCCCGAGGTAGGTCTCGACGAGCGTTCCGGCGACGTGCGCGAGAGAGGCGGACTTCACCGCGAGCGCGAGGAACGGCATGAACCGGCGTATCTCGGCGATCTGCTCGTCGCTGAATCCTTGCGAGGCGTCGGTTGCCCAGGAAGAATAGACGCAGTCCATGTCTCCGATGACTTCGTCGCCGGTGAAGCGGCTCGCGAGGGCGACGTAGTCCGTGATGCCGTCGGCGCGGAATTCTGGAAAAATGGAAAATTCGTTTTCGTTTTCGGCTGTGAGGCGCCGGCGCAACATAGGCTCGCCGGACTGTTCGAGGCGGTAGAACGGGCTTCGCTGCCACCGGCCGACGTCGTCATCGGTGCGGCCGTATTCGGTGAGCGTCGTCTCCTTCTGCGCGCGCGTCCAGCGGAACGCGCGCCCCTCGTAAACCGGATGCAGCGTGTCGATCAATACGAGAGCGCGCGCGATCGGCAGCCCGGCGGCGGTTTCGCGCTCGCAAACGCCGGCGAGCATTTCGGCTTCGCTCCGCCCCGCGAGTGACGCTTCCGTGATCCAGAGCGACAGCTCGGAGAATTCGCAATCGTTCATCGCGCTTACGGTCCTTTCAAGGCGACCCTGCCGCCGGCTTCGATGCGGTTGTCGGCGGTGGCGATGACTTTATCGCCGGCCTTGAGTCCGGATCGGATTTCCACGTAGCTGCCGACGCGGCTGCCCAACGTCACAGGGACTTCGACGGCGCGGCCGTCGCGGATTTCGTACACGAGTTGGCGCCCGTTTCGCTCCGCCACGGCGGCGGCGGGTACGGCAAGGACCGGCGGAGTCTCCAACTGCGATGCAGCGTCTTTCGGCAGGAAGCCGATCTTGGCGCTCATCTCCGGCAGCACGCGGCTGTCATACGACTTGAATTTAATTTTCACCATGACGGTCGCCTTCGCGCGGTCCGCGGTCGGCACGATTTTGTCGACGTACGCCGAATAATGGCGGTCGGGGTACGCATCCAGCGTCACGACGCAGGGCTGCTCCGAGAAGACGCGCGTCAGATTCGCCTCGGCGACATCCGCCTCCACCTCGAGCGAGCTCAAATCCGCGATCGTGACTACGGCGGCGCGCGAGCTCACCGCGCCTGCGAGCGGCGCAACGATCTCGCCCACATCGGCATTTTTGTTAAGTACGGTGCCGTCGAACGGGGCAACGATGCGGGTGTATTCGACGGCGGTTTCGGCCTCCTTAACTGCCGAGCGCGCCGACTCGATCGACGCGACCACGCGGTTGTAGCGCGCCTCGGCAGTGTCGTATTCCGCCTGCGCGACTAGATTTTTCTTCAGCAGGATTTTCTGGCGCTCGAGCGACTGCTTCGCGTCGTGAAGATCCGCCTCGTTCATGCGAAGATTTTGGCGCGTCCGGGCGAGCGTCGCCATTACGTCGCGGTCTTCGAGACGCGCGATCACCTGGCCTTTTTTGACGGCGTCCCCTTCCTCGACCCCCAGATAGACGAGCTGCCCCGTGCCTTTCGAGGCTACGGCGGCCTTGCGCCGCGCCGTAACGTAGCCGCTAGCGGTAAGCACCGCCTGGGCTTCCGCCGGAGACAGCAATGCCGCGGTCGCGAGCTGCACTTCGACGCGTGGTGAGAGCATCTCCCGCCCGAGAAAAACCGCCCCGGCGAGGACGAGCACGGCGATAGTGCCGATAACCCGCCGGCTCGGCCGGCGCGACGCGCGATGCGTGGCCGACGGGCGGCTCCTATCGATGCGCAGCGTAGAGAGATCGGGCTCGGGCTTCGACATGATATTCAACCATTAAGCCGGTTAAACGGCGCGATTTCAACTGAACGAAGCCATGCATGCGCAAAACGGCAGCAAATTCAGCGACTACGAAGGAGTGGTACCGGGGAAGAGGGTAAAAGCGCGATCTACTGCGAGGAACCGGACTGTCTTACACTCGCCATGTCGTCCGGCGGGATAATGATTTTTTGGCCGACGAAAACGAAGTTGGGCGTTTTCAAAGTTTGTTTATTGGCTTCGAAGATGCGCGTCCACTTCTTTACATCACCGTAGTATCTTTGCGCGATGAGCGCCAGCGTGTCGCCCGTTTGGATGGTATATTCGTGCGATCCCGCAGCCGCCGCCTTGACCGGCGTGGCGCCGGACGACTTTCTTTTCTCCTGCGTGGCGGCCGCCGTCTTCGCTGCTGGTGTTTCTTTTGTCCCTGCGGTCGTTGCCGTTTTCGGTCCCGTCGATGCAAGGGCCGGACGCGATTTATAGAGTTGATCGATAAAGCCGGACTCGTCGAGCTCTTTGATGTACGTGAGGTCGACGAACTGCTCGGGCTTGGCCGTTTGCGCTCGGGGCTCCACGGCGGCCATCTCGCCGAGGATCATCTGAATGCCTTTGAGCGTCGGATAAGGCCGCTCCGGTACCAACGTCAGCCCCACGCCTTCGTAGGTTTCCCTCAAGGCTTCGGCATCGTCGAATTTCAAGTATTTTTGCAGGATCCCCATCGACTCTCGCGGATGGGTTTTGTAGTAGTGGATCGCCTCCACGTAAGCTTTCATCAGGCTGCGAAAGACCTCGGGGCGGGATTTGAGCAACGAGCGTGTCGTCGCGAGGCCGGTCGCTTGATATTCCAGCCCCAGCATCTGGAGGTCGGCGAGAACTCTCATGCCCATGCGCTTCGCTTTCAGCGTCTGCGGCACCTCGAGCATCACGCCCTGAACGCGGCCGCTTTCGAGCGCCGCGAAACGCTCGGGCTGCGTCCCGATCTCGACGATACTCACGTCCTTTCCAGGCACGAGACCGTACTTGTCGAGCGCAAAACGCGTCGCGAAATCGGACGAGCTGCCGGCGCGGCTCACGGCCATCGATGTGCCCCGGAGGTCGTCCGGCCGCTGGATCGTCTTGTCCACGATGAACTGATAGTTGATCGTGTTGAGAATGCCGCCGATCAAAACGACGTCGCCGCCTTGCAGACTCCGCTGCACGACAGACGGTCCAGGCACCTGCGCCAAAGTCGCATAGCCCGACGTCAAGACCTGGACCGCCTTTGGCCCGCCGGTGACCTGCACCAGCTGGACCTCAAGGCCGTACTTGCGAAAAATACCGGTCTCGTAGGCGACCCAGCCGGGCGCCTGGTTGCTCGACGTTCCGGCGTAAACGATGGTGATGTTTCGCGGGCGCTGCTGCTGCGCGTGCGCTCGATGCACCGTACTGATGACGAGAATGAGCAGCAGCGAAAAGAATACGAATGGAACGGACGGCGACGAGAAGACTACTTTACGTCGCAATCGGTGCATTTTTTCTTTCTCCGCCGCGCGGCGCGGCGGGTACCGAACGGTTTTGGCTCAGGCGGACCATCGCGGCCTTGAGACTCGCGCGCATCCTTCCCAGCGACTTGGCGAGATCGCCGATCTCGTCGCTCGCCTCGACGCCGATCGGCATATCCAGATCGCCGAGACTGATTCGATCGGCGACATGCGTCAGGCGCAAGATCGGTCTAATAATGCAGCGCGCGAGTAGAATCGAGAGCATGCCGCCGGCGGCGGTAAGCGCGATGATGATACCGATAAGCGGAAGAAGCGCGCGGCGGATCTGCTCTTGGACGCCGTCGCCCCAGATCGCCACGTGGGCGGTGCCAACCTGCCCGCCGAGGATCGGCACGCGGGTCTCATAAACGGTCTTGCCGCGGAGCGTCAGCTCCTGTTGCGCCGGCTGCCGCCGGCCCTCTGCCGCAACCGGCTCGCGCACCTCCGGCGGAAGCGCCGCCGGGCTTTGCGCGAGGACCTCGCCCTTGTTGTCCTGAATGTAAGCGTAGGCAACCCCTTCTAGAAGAGCCGACTTGGCGACGACGCTGTTAAGTTCAAGCGCATTGCGCGCGATGACATGGCCGGCCGCCGCGTCGCTCATAATCGTGGCTATGGTAAGCGCGCGCTGGTCCACTTGCGCGCGGAGCGCCCGGACGGTCAGATGATAAACGACGCCGATTACGAGGAGCGCGAAAACGACGATAACGCCGGCGAGCGTGCCCACGATCTTCATTGTGAGGCCGATGCGCCGCGAGCCCGCTTCCAGCGCCATGGGCACGCTGCGGGCCTCGAACGAAACCGTCGACTGACTCATTTTTCCTCCGAGAGGGACTCCTGGGACATGATCTGCTGGAAGCGCCGCCGAAGCGAGTCCTCCAAAATCTCACAACTGGTCGATTCGACGAGCTCCGGCAGCCGCGATTTCGGAAAGGCGTCGAAGTCTTCGCCGAGTGCGGAGGCCTGGTCGCGCAGCACGAGCGGCGCCATCGGGCCCATCGCTTCCGTCAACGAGGTGATCATCGACTTGAGAAACTCGGGCGTGAGGACATTCGCACGGCTTTGCGACTCGCTCGTATCTTCCACCGACGGAGTCGGCATAGGCTCCGGCTCCGCGTAGACCTGAAACGATGGGATCGGTTCAGGCGGAGCGGCGGCTTCAGGGTGGTATGTTGCCTCGAATTCGGACTTTGCTGTTTCAGCGGCAAGCGCCGTATCGGCATCGCCGAAAGTCGTCGGCGACTCCTTCACGGCCGCAGTGATCGGCTGGTCGTCGTGTGTTTGATCCGCATCGCCCGCGAAGATCGCCGTCTCACGCTCGCGCTGGAGCCGCTCTATGAGTTCCGACAGCCGGTCCGGACCGCCCTCAGGCGGCAGCGGCACATGGTCATCGATCGGCTCTTCGTCAACGATTCGGCGCGGAGGGACAGCCTCTCGCAATTCATCGCTCTCAAAGACCGGACGCGGCTGCCTTGGCGGCCGCTCGGCGATCCTACCGCCTCGGGCGCGCGCGGCCTCTTCGGAGGCGGAGACGAGCGAGCGGTCGTCGGCGATGTCGCGGATGATCGCGGCGCTTACGCGCTTCTCGCCCATGCTATAGGCGGTGATCAGCCCGTTATCGCAGAGAATATTGATGAGTCGAGGGATCCCGCCCGAGCAGGCGTGAATCGCTTCGAGTGCCTTCGAGGTGAATATAAAGGGTGTGCCGCCCGCCGTATCGACGCGCTTGGCAATGTACTCCGAGCATTCGGCGAGATTCAGCGGTTTAAGATGGTGATAGAGCACCACGCGCTGCTTCAATTGCCGTAAACTCGGCATGTTCAATTTAACCGCCAGCTCCGGCTGGCCGGCCATGACGATTTGCAAGAGCTTGCAGTCCGACGTTTCGAGATTCGAGAGCAGCCGGATGCTTTCCAGCACCTTGGGGGAAAGGTTCTGTGCTTCGTCTAGGATCAGCGTGACGTTCTTACCGTTATGGTACGAATCCAAAAGCAGCTGATTGACGAGCTTTAAATAGGTATGGACATTCTGGCGATCCTCGCGAAAGGCCGTGAAGCCTAAGTCTTCGCACATGTCGCGCAGAAGATCCTTCGATTGGCTGATCGTATTGAAGATGAGCGTGCTCTGGGTGTTTCTCTGCTCCAGCTCTTGCAGCAGCGCATGGATCAGCGTCGTCTTTCCCGTGCCGACTTCGCCCGTTAGGACGATGAAGCCCTTGCGGGCATCGATGCCGTAGAGAAGACGCGCGAGCGCTTGCTGATGGCTGGCGCTTAAATAGAGAAAGCCGGGATCGGGCGTGATGTTGAAGGGTTCCCGACTAAGACCGAAGTGTTCCAGGAGAGATTGGCTTTTGAGGTTGACCCATTGGGCGTTCAAAACTGCCTCCGTGGACAACGGACAACCCAACGTGTAACCGATTCATGATTCGACTGTCAAGAAAATTCTTCAATTATTGACGATTTCTGATGACGCCTGGCGTGATATGTCGACGGTTATCCGCGCCCGCTTCAAAATAATCAACTCAAAAACAAGCGGTACGCGGGATTATCGGTTTCTTCGACGCGCTCGTAGCCGACGCGGTCGAGAAGTCGCTCGAACGCGCGTCGGTCGCCGCGCGGCACCTGCATGCCGACGAGCACGCGCCCGAAGTCGGCGCCGTGCGACCGATAGTGGAAAAGCGAGATGTTCCAGCGGCCGCCCATCTGGCTCAAAAAATTCATCAGTGCCCCGGGGCGCTCGGGAAATTCAAAGCGATAGAGCACCTCGTCGCGCGCATTCGGCGCGCGCCCGCCGACCATGTAGCGCGCGTGGAGCTTCGCGAGCTCGTTGTCGGTCATATCGGTCGTCGGATAGCCGCCGCGCGTCAGCGTGCGAACCAGGCGGCGCATCTCATCCCCGTCGCGCACCTGAACGCCGACGAAGATATGCGCCCGGCGCGCATCGGCGTAGCGGTAGTTGAACTCGGTGATATTGTGGCGGCCGAGGATGTGGCAAAAGCGCTTGAGCGATCCCGGACGCTCGGGGATCGTCACGGCGAACACGGCCTCGCGCCGCTCGCCGATCTCGGCGCGCTCGGAGACGTGGCGGAGACGGTCGAAATTGACATTGGCGCCCGACGCCACGGCGACGAGAGTCTTTCCGCGCCAGCCCGCGGAGGCGGCATGACGCTTGAGGCCGGCGATCGCGAGCGCGCCGGCCGGCTCGAGAATGAGCCGGCGGTCCTCGAAGACATCCTTCATCGCCGCGCAGATCTCGTCATTCGTAACGATCACGACCCGGTCGACCCAGCGCCGGCAGAGCCTCAGCGTCTCGCGCCCTACCTGCCGGACGGCCACGCCGTCGGCGAAGATGCCGACATGATCGAGCTTTATGCGCCGCCGGAGCTCCAGCGAGCGGCTCATGGCGTCGGCGTCCTCGGGCTCGACGCCGATGATTCGCACGGCCGGGCGGATCTGCTTCACGTAAGCGGCGATGCCGGCGATAAGCCCGCCGCCGCCCACGGGAACGAAGATCGCGTCAATGTCTCCGGGATGCTGCTTTAGGATCTCGAGGCCGATCGTCCCCTGCCCTGCGATGACTTCGGGGTCGTCGTACGGATGGACGAAAGCGAGCCGGCGGCGAGACGCCAGCTTTCGCGCGTAAGCATAGGCCTCATCATAGTTATCGCCGCGGAGCTCGATCGCGGCGCCGAGCCCGCGCACGGCGTCGATCTTGATCTGCGGGGTCGTGCGCGGCATGACGATCGTGGCGCGCGCGCCGAGCCGCTCGGCCGCGAGCGCGACGCCCTGCGCGTGATTGCCGGCCGAAGAGGCGATGACGCCCCGCTTCAGCGCGGCGCGCGGCAGCCGTGACATCTTGTTATAGGCGCCGCGGCATTTGAAGGAGAAAACCGGCTGGAGATCCTCGCGCTTGAGCCAGACATGATTGCCGAAGCGGCGCGACAGGACCGGCGCGTATTCGAGCGGCGTCTCGCGCGCGATCTCATAGACCCGCGCGTTCAGAATTCGCGTGAGATAATTCTGCGCCATGAAATCCGCCTCGCGAAGGCGTAGATTACACGCAAGCGCGGGGAATTGCCAAAGCGGCGGACTACGGAGCTATTGAGAGGCTATTCGGCGAACGAAGTCCGCAAGAATACTATTGAACCGCTCCGGCTCGTCGACGAAGAGCGCGTGACCGGCGCGCTCGAAGACCTCGACGCGCGTGCCGGGACGATTTTTCTCGAGGTTCTGCGCTTGCGCGGCGAACTGCGGCGTAATCATGTAGAACAGTGGCTTGTCGAAGGCGTGGGCGATCTCCTTCCAATGCGTGCGCGGGAACGGATAGGAGAGCAGCGCGATGCTATTGTCGAGCGACATGCGCTTGGCGCCGCGTACCAGGGCGTCGATCTCCGCCTTGGGCCGCGGTTTGGAGAAAATCGCCCGGACGAACTGGTTCAGTGCGGCGTCGCGGTTCCGCTTGAGCCCGTCAGTGAAGCCGGAGTTTGGCGTCGGCGCTGGCTCTTCGCCGACGGAGCTGTCGACCAGCACGAGGCCGGCGATCTTTTCCGAGCCGAAGGTATCCAGGTATTCGAGCGCATCGATGGCCCCGAGCGACCAGCCGACGAGCACGACGCGCGAAAGCGGCCGGAGGAATTCATCGATATCGGCGGCGCGCCGCTCGGCGGTATAACCTTTGGAGGGAACGTCAGACCGGCCCTGGCCGCGCGGATCGAGCGCGACCGTATGATACTGCGTGCCGAGCGCCTCGAGCTGTTTGCGCCAGATATCTGCGGGCATGCACCAGCCCGGAATAAAAGCGATCGCGATGCCGCCCTCGCGCTTGCGGCCCGCGCCGCTTTCGAGGAAAGAGAGGTTCACGCCGTCGGTCGTGCGGAAGGCGCGGCGAGTCACGGGCTCAGCGGGTAATACGCCGGGACCGCCCGCCAAAAACAGCAGGCAGATGCCTAACCATAATCGCATTCAGCTCAATTCGTCTTGAGTTCGCGCACGGCAACCATGATGCCGGATTTCTGCGTCCGCCAGTGGTAGCCGAACGGAAACGCCAACGGTGGGGTTTCCGGCAGCTTCTGATACGCCGCCTCGAGATCGGGCTGATAGCCGTAGCTGAGCGCCTTCAACGGCTTCGCATAGCGCCCGTAAAGGCGGACGTGCCACGGCGAACGCACCAGGAACCGATATGGAATGCCGGTGTCGTCCTGTATCACCGTTTCGGCCGAAGCGAGCAGCATATCTCTGATCTTGGAGAATTGCGCGTCGTGGAGCAGGTAGGAAGCGGACTTGAGAAAGATCGTCGCAGGACGCTGGCGTCCCACCCAGTCGGTGAAGCCGGGGTAGAACTCCAATGCCTTGTCGGAAACGTCCAGCGAGAAATAGTAGAGCTGCTGGGTTTTGCCGCTCTTCGGATTGACAAACTCGATTCGCGCGCCGCGCATGAGCTTGCGCGGCCGGATCGCTGCGGGTTTGTCATAGGCGCGGGTCTGTTCGGGAAAAAGATCGTAACTCTCGATGCGAACGATCCGGAGGTCGAGCAGCGCTATCATGGTCGCCATGACCGGAACCGTGCCGGAAAGCTGCGGCGTCGTCAGCTGCTTGGTCATATAGTCAGTGATGAAATAATTCCGCTCGAAGATATCGCGGAAAGCGCCACGCACGTCCTGCAGCAGCTGTTTGAATTGGCCGCCGGTATACGCGCTCAAGTCGGGCAGCGCACCCGGGCGCTCCAGGCTGAAGAAAACATAGCGCGCATGCTCGGGCGCCATCTCGTAGGCGTTGAGGAAATCCGGCCCGCTGAACGGATAGATCAGCGACCGCGCCGGCCCGTCAACAAGGCGAATTTCCTGGCCGCGCCATTGCTCCATCGCGCCGAGACGCGCGCGCACCTGGGCCCATTGCGCTTCCATCCACTGCCGGTGCTCTTTCCAGCAATCCATGGCTGCAAAGCGGTCGATGACAGGGTCGCCGGGCGACGGCGGAATGCCCGCGAGAAGCTGAGCGGTGGCCGTAGCCCGGGAGGAAACGATATTGTCCTGGGCGACGGCGGATGAGTGGTAAAGACCTAAGATAAAAGCTGTTAAAAGAAGAAAACTGCCGATCTTCATTCTGTCCTTATAGACGCGTCTGGAACCGAAGCCTTCAAATCGCTTTTTTGGGGCAAGCGCTTATACCATTTAACCGGCTGAATTGTTAGCGAATTCGCGCCGATAGGCGAAAATTCCTTGGCGCTTTGCGATGTTCGGGAACGAATGGGTAAGGCTTGGCGGGATTATTCCCACTCGATAGTCGCGGGCGGCTTGGAGGAGATGTCGTATACGACGCGGTTGACGCCGCGGACTTCGTTGGTGATCCGGTTGGAGATTTTCCGCTGCAGCTCGGGGTCGAGAGCGACCCAATCGGCGGTCATGCCGTCGTCGCTCTCGACGATACGCAGCGCGATGACGTGCTCGTAGCTGCGCTCGTCGCCCACGACGCCCACGGTACGGATCGGCAGCAGAACAGCGAACGACTGCCAGACTTCCTCGTAGAGGCCGGCTTGCCGGATCTCCTCCAGAACGATGGAATCTGCCGAGCGGAGTATTTCGAGGCGCTCCTCGGTAACTTCGCCGAGAACGCGAATCGCGAGTCCCGGCCCCGGAAAGGGCTGGCGCTGGATTAATTCGCGCGGCAGCCCGAGTTCTTCGCCCAAGCGGCGCACCTCGTCTTTGAACAGTTCTCGCAGCGGCTCGATCAATTTGAATTCCATGTTCGGCGGCAGCCCGCCGACATTGTGATGGCTCTTGATCGTTGCCGACGGCCCGCCGGAAGATACCGACTCGATGACATCCGGATAGAGCGTCCCCTGTGCGAGAAACTTTCCGTCGCCCAGCTTCTTCGCCTCGGTTTCGAAGACCTCGATGAACAACCGTCCGATAATCTTCCGCTTCTGCTCCGGGTCTTCGACGCCTTTCAGCTCGGAGAGAAATTTATTCGAGGCATCGACGTGATGGAAGCCGCGCCCGAAGCGCTCGGCGAATAAACTCGCAACGCGCTTGCCTTCGCCGCGGCGCAACAGGCCGTTGTCGACGAAGATGCAGTCGAGCCGGTCGCCGATCGCGCGGTGGACGAGCGTAGCGACGACCGAGGAGTCGACGCCGCCGCTGAGCGCGCAGACGACGCGGCCGCTGCCCACCTGCTCGCGGATTTTTTCGATCGAGCTTTCGACGAAGCGGCCCATCGTCCAGTCGGGAGCGCAGCCGCAAACGCGAAAAAGAAAATTCCTGAGAACTTCGCTGCCGCGCGGTGTATGGACGACTTCCGGATGGAACTGCACGCCGAAAAGCCTCCGGCGGGAATCGGCGAAGGCGGCGATCGGGGAGTTCCGGCTGTGCGCGAGAATGCGCCAGCCCGCCGGCGCCGCGTCCATCTTGTCGCCGTGACTCATCCAGACGCGCGCGACGCGGTCGGCTTCGAAACCGTGGAAAAGATCGCTGTCGTCGTCGATCACAAGATCGGCGGGGCCGTATCGCGCCGCTCGGCGCGCGCGACGCTGCCTCCCGCCGCCAGGTTGATCATCCCCATGCCGTAACAGATGCCCAAAAACGGAACGTCGAGATCGAATAGCGCCGCTTCGACCTTCGGCGCACTTTCAGCGTAGACGCTCGCCGGGCCGCCGGAGAGAATGATTCCGTGCGGCTTCAGCGCGCGAATTGTATCCAGCGACAGGTTGAATGGGTGAATCTCGCAGTAAACGTTCTGCTCGCGCACGCGCCGCGCGATCAGCTGCGTGTACTGCGAGCCGAAATCGAGGATGAGGATCATGTTGATAGCTGGGAAGCGATCAGCATGCAGCTTTCAGCAATAGGCCCGGGATTCCGGCTGATGCGCACCGCTTACCGCTGACAGCTTCTTACTCCGCTCTATAATTCGGCGCCTCTTTGGTGATGAAGACGTCGTGCACATGGCCTTCGCGGAATCCGGCCATCGTGACGCGCATGAAGCGCGCCTTGGATTTCAATTCGCCGATCGTACGGCAGCCGAGATAACCCATGCCGGCGCGCAGGCCGCCGATCAGCTGGTGAATATTGAAAGAGAGCGAACCTTTATAAGGGACGCGCCCCTCTATGCCTTCGGGAACCAGCTTCGCCTCTTCGGCGACGTCGCCCTGTCCGTAGCGGTCCTTGCTGCCTTCTTTCATCGCGCCGAGCGACCCCATGCCGCGATAAACCTTGTAGGTCCTCCCTTGATAGAGAATCGTCTCGCCGGGGCTTTCCTCGGTCCCCGCGAAAAGGCTTCCGATCATGACGGAATCGGCTCCCGCCGCGATCGCCTTCGTGATGTCGCCGGAGTATTTGATGCCACCGTCGGAGATGATCGGGGTATCGTGACGCGCGGCGGCCTTGGCGCAGCTCGCGATCGCGGTGATCTGCGGCACGCCGACGCCGGAGATGACGCGCGTCGTGCAAATCGAGCCCGGGCCGACGCCTACTTTGACGCCATTGACGCCAGCGTCGATCAGCGCCGACGTCCCCTCCTCCGTCGCGACGTTGCCGGCGAGGAGATTGAGGTCGGGATGACGCCGGCGTATGAAGCGCACCGTCTCGAGGACGTTTTTCGAATGGCCGTGAGCCGTGTCAACGACAATCACATCGACTCCGGCCTTCACCAATGCGTCGACGCGCTCCTCGCAGTCGGGGCCGACGCCGACGGCCGCGCCGACGCGGAGCCTGCCCCACTCGTCTTTGCACGCGTAGGGATACTGCGTCTTTTTCTCGATGTCCTTGACTGTGATCAAGCCTCGGAGTTGGAATTTTTCGTCGACGACCAGAAGTTTTTCGATTCTATGGCGATGGAGGATCTCCTTTGCCTCGTCGAGCTCGACGCCGGGACGCGCGGTGACGAGATTGTCCTTTGTCATGACCTCGGCGACGGAGCGATCGTTGCGCTTCTCGAAGCGGAGATCTCGGTTCGTAAGAATCCCGACCAGCCGTCCGTTGTGCGTCACCGGTAGCCCCGAGATGCCGTACTTGTTCATGATCTCGCGCGCCTCGGCGATTTTCTGCTCGGGATTAACGGTGACCGGATCGGCGATCATGCCGCTTTCGAATTTTTTTACCTTCTCGACCTCGGAAGCCTGCAAGCGGATCGGCATATTGCGGTGAATGAATCCCAGCCCGCCTTCCTGCGCCATGGCGATGGCGGTGCGCGACTCTGTCACCGTATCCATTGCGGAACTGAGCAGAGGCGCGTTTAACGCGATTTGCTGCGTGAGCCTCGACTTCACATCCGTATCGCGGGGCAACACGGCGGATTCCGCCGGCACCAGGAGAACGTCGTCAAATGTCAGTCCGAGGGGTAAAATTTCTTGATCAAACATGGCTCATCTCCCTGCCGGGTAAAAAAAAAACCCAGACCTGCGCCTGGGTTTTGATCGAGCCGTTCGCACGTATCGGCAAACATGAAGTTTTATACCAAGAACGATTCGGCTGCGCAAGGCGAATTATGGCCTTGAAAAATCAGCTTGACACCCCCGCTTGTTTATATAAGGATAGCGCTAATCCATTGAAGTTTTGCAGGAGGCTCCGTTTAAATTTTAGGAGCCTTCGCGATCGCTCGAATGCGAGGACTCGCAGTAACGCAATTTCTCGTCCTAGCTTTCGTGGGTGTTTTGTTGCTTTCTCCGCTCTCCGCGGCACAAGTGCAATCTCCCCAAGCTTGGCGGTTTGTCTCGAATACGGAACTGTCGCATATGCCGCCGTACAGCGGCGAGACGCGCAACTTTCCCGACAACCTACAGCCGACAAACCAATCGTTCGTGCTTTTTAATTTCGGCGAAAACCTCCTGACTGTCAAAAGCGCGTTGGTGGAGCAACAACCCGGCGATCAGCCGAAACCGGCCGCTGCTCTAGCGCCGAAGCCGGCCGTGGTGAGAATGCTCGCGAACTCTTCCATCATCGACCGCCTGCTCGACGCCGAAGCCGAACTCGCCTACAGCTCGCCCGACACCGGCACGCTGTCCGGCATCGGCGAGGATGTGCATCGTCTGCTGCGCATGAAGGTAAAAGGTACGGTGAGCGGGACGAGTTACGGCGCGGAATACCGCTGGGTCGGCAGAGACTTCATGAACGTCGCCGGGCCCGCATTCGCTCAAAACCAGCAGGGTTTGGAGCTTTGGTCCGAACGGAAGCTGGGGCCGGTCTTCGGGCTGAAAACATCCCTGTCGCGTTTCACCGACAACACCGCCGCCGATTCCACGCTACCTTTCACGACGCGAACAATAGCCGGCACTAACCTCAGCGTCGCCCTGCCCGCATGGCCGACGTTCAACCTGTTTTACAGCGGCGGTCTGCTCGCGACTTCACATGAGCCCGATGGCACAGCGCCGCAGCGCGGCACGGTCCAAAACGCCGGGGCGCAGCTGGTTTACCACCGCAGCGCCTGGGAGATGGCTGCCTCTTCCGCCTTCGCCTTCAATAGTCTCGCAAGTCACGGTGCCGTGCCGGTCCGGACGCACACGCCGGTCTTTTCGCTCGGCTTCAAGTACCAGCCGATTGGTCTTCCACTGCAGGCGAATGCATTCGGATCGTATACGAGAAACAAAGCGAGCGACGCCAGCAGCGATAACAACGAGTTCGCTCTTTCCGCGGCCCTGAGCTGGAATCTCGGCGTGTCCCGCTTCGGAAAGAGCACGCTGCTTTTCGCCGGCAGCCTAAATCGCCACATCGATCTTGTCGATCCGACCGCTTCACACAAGGACGCATCCGCCTGGATCCGCTTCAAAGTCGACGCTTTTTGATCGAACATGCCGCTCTACGAATACGAATGCGCCAAAGGCCACCGCTTCGAAGCTGTCGAGAAAGTATCCGACCGGCCGGCAACCAAATGCGTCGCGTGCTCCGCGAAGGCGCGGCGCGTCATCTCCCAGCCGACGCTGCTGCACAATCGCGGCATCCACGTGTTCGACCGCGTCACCAAAGACGACGCGCTCAGAAGCCGCCCCTCGTCGCTCAAGTCATTTAAGAAGGATAAATTCTAGTTTGCCATTGCGCGGCGCAAAACGCCGGCGAAATAAAAAGCGCGTATATAACTAACCGTCGAAGCCGGGACGGATCAGCCTGTCAATCGCTTCTTGAACGAATGCCGTGTCGGAGGTTTGAGATAGCCCGAATGCCGAGGCCGTGTCGGTTTCGCCTTACGCGATTGCCGCAAAAGCTCGAGAACCTCCTGAGCGCCCGGCGAAATTGGTTTGTCTGCTTTATAAATGATGAACGATTGAATGTGCTTCCTTAGACCCGGAACATTTAAAACCTTTAGTTCACCCCTTCTTATCTCTTCTTCGACATGGCTGTGATATAGAAGCCCGATACCCAATCCTTTGGCTACAGCGATTTTCACTCCCTGAGGAGAATCGCATTTCATTACTACATTGACCTCAAATCCATGTTGTTCAATCTCTTCCAGAATTTGTTCACTGGACGATTTCCTGCGTGTTCTAACGATCAGAGGACCTTGTGCCAATTCCGCCATCGTCAACTCGCGTTTTCTGGACAGAGCGTGCTGCTTAGAGACGATTACCACCATCTCCTCGTAGCGATACGGCTCGACAATTAACAGTGAAGAAGGAGTCGCATTGGTAATTAACCCGAGATCAACTTTGTCGGCCAATACCAATCGCTCAAGGACTCTACTGCTCTTGGTTTTAAACTCAACGTGAACGTCGGGATGCCTGCTTTGAAATGTCGCCACAATGTGTGCAAGTATCGAAGCGGACAAAACATGGGAGCCGCCAACCGATAGATGCCCCGGCCTAGTTGCTGCCGGAGTCCGGCCAAACTCTCTTTCGAGCTCCTCCGCCTTTTGCACGATCTCACTTGCTTTTACAGAGAAGGCCCTGCCTGCGGAAGTGATCTCGATTACTCTACCGACCTTTCGGTAGAGACTTCGGGAAAAATTCATTTGCAAGGATTTAACCTGCTGATGGACGCTAGGCTCACTAATACGGAGTTCCTGAGATGCTTTTGTGATACTGGCGTGTCTTGCGACAGTTACAAAAATCTTGAGTTGATGAAGCGTCATACTGCGTTTTGCAAATTACTGCCTGAATGTCGAACAGAAAGCAATGATAACCAAAACTGAAATTGTGACTCTTAAGAAGAAAATATTGGACGCGTCTCGGAAGCCATGACTATAAGCGCAGAGCGCTAATGGAAGGAAATTGTTATGGCACAGGCGCGCGTTTCTCCAATAGAACCGCCGCCATCGCAGAGGAATCTGTAAATATTATTAACTCCGGAGATTTCTTGTGCCAGAAATCCGAAAAGTTGCACCGACGGGCTAAGTCGGACCAAAAACAGAAGAACTAATTGGACCAAGGAGGAGGCTGTTATGAAAAGAGTGTGGATTTATTTATTCTTGTTCGCTGTACTGGCAGCTATCGGAACTACGGAAGCCACAGCCGCAATCGTAGTAGAAGATGTGGATTTAGGCGGCACCCCCGTCCACGCCCTCGGTCGCTATCGATATCGAGATGACTTGCCATTTTCCCCAATCGCAACGCTTGCGATCCATCGAACGTCCGACTATCGAAACCACGCCTCAACCACGAACTTGGCAAATCGCGGCTTCGCCACACTCGGCATCAGAACCCGGTTTGGTAACAGCGAGGCCGCGGTAGACTTCGAGCAAATCGCTCTCGATATCCGGAATGGAATCCGATTCCTGAAGGGCAAAGGACACACCAAAATTATTTTGATCGGGCATAGCGGCGGGGGACCCAGCACCTCGTATTATCAGGCGCTGCTGGAAAACGGCCCATCCTATTGCCAAGGAAAAAGCAAGATTACCGAGTGTCCGTTTACGGGAGCTGAATTTACCGCTGCGGACAAGGCCGATGGAATCGTATTCGTCGATGCGCATCCGGGCGTCGGCGTCAATCAACTGCGTTCGCTTAACGCCTCCGTGAACAATGATGCCAAACCATTTGGTCCGAGCAATAAAACGCTCGACCCCTTCGACCCGGCAAACGGCTACAACGGCCTCCCACCAGTCCACGAACCGGATGGCGACTCGACTTACTCGGATCATTTTGTCGATAAATATGCTCAGGGGCAGTCGACACGCATGAACCGTCTGATCAAAGATGCTCAGCAAATCACAAAAAAGATCGGAAAAGGGCAGATTGAGACGGCTGATCCCGATGACCTGACTCAGCACCCGTTTCCGATCTATCGTGCCAACGCTCGGTTGGTGCAACTCAGCACGCAGGTCCAGTGCTGCACCCAGCACCCGACCAGACTTCTACAAGACAGCACCGGTACCCTCTCAGCTCCACAGATCATTCATACGGTGCGAGTCCCTCAGCCAGACATCAAGGACGATGATGAAGATCAGAACACGTTCGAAGATTTATCACTCACTTCCTTTTTGAGCGCCAACGCCATCCAGTCCAAGAACTCGCTGGATGAGAGCCAGATGGATTGGTGCAGCACCAACAACTCCACACCGTGCGCAGTCGCGCAGATTCATGTGCCAACCCTTGTGATGGCTATGCAGGGGCATTACTTCATTCGTGACGGTGAATTCATCTATGAAAGCGCAGCGGCCCTCGATAAGCAGTTTTTGGTAGTGGAAGGGGCGACCCACGGCCTCGGCAACTGCACTGCCTGCGCGTCTTACCACGGTACTAGCCCTTACACGAATGTTCCGCTCAATCTTTGGAACTACGTACGCGATTGGGTCAACGCCCGGTTCTAGCTTTGCAGCCCAGTCCGGGGCTTTTGTCCCGGACTGGGCCCTTACGGGATTGCCGTAAAAGATCGAGAAACTCTTGAGCGGCCGACGAAATGGGTCTTTCTGCTTTATGAATGATAAATGATTGAACCATTTTC
>JAJPJQ010000027.1 GCA_021324155.1 Pseudomonadota bacterium | reverse complement strand
GGCATACAGCGGCGCGCCGAGTAACAGGAAAACGATAACCGCAGCGAGCGATGTAAGCTGTCTCGGCATGGCTAATTTCCGCGCTTGGCCAACACCTCGTCGACGAGTTTCCTCAGAGGCGTAACGTCTTCGTACTGCGGCAGGCTCGTGACGAAATAAGTTCGGCCTTCCTTCGGCACTTGGTCCGCCGCCCGCGGCAGTATGTCTTTGGGTATATCCGTACGGAGAGAATTATTGAGGGTGTACTTCTGCCAAGTATTCTGCCCCTGCTTGGACAAAAACCAGTTGACGTAGACTTTGGCCGCATTCGGGTGCGGCGGATTCTTGAAATACGCCAGATGGCCGGAGCCCGTAGTCATCAGACCCCCGTCCTTTTGGCTGCGTAAAGTGTCGATCGGCAGTCCTTGCTTGATCGCGAGCGCGATGTTCTCGTCTTTTGCAAGCAGATACATCGCGTATTTGCCGGAGCCGACCCAGTCGACCATCAGGCGCTCGTCGGTCGAGAAAATCGGACGCGCCTCTTCGAGTAAACGACGGAGAAACTTCGGCCCGAGCTGCGGCGAATAATAAAAGTAGCGCCACGTGCCGATATTGCCTGCCCATTTGGGATCCGACATAACGATCTTCCCGCGCCAGCGCGGCTCCAGCACGTCCCACCACGACTGAATATCACTGCCTTTGACCAGATTCTTGTTGTAGGCGCCCATGCGATCGTCGACGTCGCCCTGCGCCATAAAAACGGTGCGGTTATCCGGATCGGCATAGTGGTGCTTCTTCTCCCACCAGAGCGAAGCGTCGGCGACTTCCGGCAGGATGAACGCCGAACTCATCGGCTGCAAAAGCCCGGCCTTGTGATAGACGAGCACCATTGTCCCGCCGCCGCCGACGGCGACATCGACCAGATGTTTGTCCGCACGCTTCTCGGCCATAACTTTCTTGCCGAGCTCGCTGCCCTGTCCGCCGACGAAGTTGAGACGAATCTTGGGATAAACTTTGGAAAACTCGTTAAGCGCTTCATTGACGCCGACGCGCGCCTGGCCGTAGAGCGTGACCTCGCCTTCTTTCTCTGCCGCGGCTACGGTCTTCTCCCAATCCTGTTTCCAATCGGCGCGCGCTGGCGTGGATAGAACGACTAGGTAGAAGAATAGAATGGCTGACAAAATATATTTCGACTTCATCGTCCTAAGCATATTGGGTCGATCGACGATCAGCGTAATTCGGCTAATTGGGTATAGCGAAAGCCAAGGTCGGAGGCAAGAAAAAAAGCAACGAAATCGGTAAGTTAATTAAGGTATGAAATATTTTTGTATTGATATTCTATGGGCACGACTTCACTTGTCTTTTCTGAGCATCGACTCATAGCCGAGCGTTTCCATGATTTCCATAACGGAACGGCCGCTGCGCACTGCTTCGGCCATCTTCGCCTCGTGCGCGGCGATCTTCTCTGCTTCGGCGACGACCTCCTCCGCGCGCGACGACGGAATGATGACGACGCCGCTGCCGTCGGCGATCACGAGATCGCCGGGATGGACCTGCACACCGCCGCACTCGATTTCCTCATTAACACTATCCTGCATGATGCGCCCCCGCGCGGTCACGGGCACGACCGCGCGTGCGTAAACAGGAAAGCCTACCTCACGGCTCTCGTCGACATCGCGGCAGGCGCCGTCGATGACGACGCCGCTGAGCTTCTTTTGCTTCGACGCGAGTGATAGCAGTCCGCCCCACGCCGATACGTCGGGACGTCCGCCGTTGTCTACGACGATGATGTCGGTTTCCTTGGCGGCTTCGATCGCCGGCGTGCCGAGGTGAACTTTCGATTTTTCCAGACCGGCAGGCTTGATCTTACAGGTAACGGCGCGCCCGACGATACGCGCGCACGGCCACGTGGGCCGGATGCCGATCGTCGCGCCGCGAAGACCCAGGCGATCAAGCGCGTCGGAAGCGGCGCAGGTGTCGAGCTTGGCGAGACGGTTTACGAGTTGATCCATCTAATTCACTCCTTCTCCGCCCTACTCCCGCGCCTCTTCACGATACCAGCCGAAGCTGTCGAGCACGGGCCTATCGTTCATGACGAAGAGCAACGCCGCCTCGCGGCCTTGGTTCGCGTGCGCATGCCACCGCCAGAGCGGCACGGTGAAGGAATCCCCTGCTTCCCACTCACGGCGCGCGCCGTCGATCATCGTCGAGCCGCTACCGCGAAAAACGTGGTAGATCGCGCTGCTCGTATGGCGATGCGCCTTCGTTTTTTCGCCCGGTCTGAGCATGTGCATCTCGCACGACAGCGTCGGCAGCGTCGGCCCGCCGTTCACGGGATTGGCATAGCGCAGCACGATGCCGTCGTGCGGATCGCCGGGCCGCTCGCCGAGCGCGTTGAGCGCTTTTTCGGTGTCTTCCCACTTGTACCGATATGCCGGAGGCTGTTTCGCGTCTTTGATCCACGATGGGCGCACCGGCGAGAGCTCGTACGCCGATGTGCCGACGGCCCGAATCTGCGACTGCTGATCGGATTCGTAGCGCTCACCGAATCCCACCTGGAGAAATCTCATCAACGGCCCGTCGGCGCCGTCGAGCCAGACGATCGGTTCCTTGGATCCATTGTAATGATCGTGCCACGTCCAGCCCGGCGTAGTGACAAGATCACCGGGATACATCGGGAACGGTTCGCCGTCGACGACGGTCTGCGCGCCGCCTCCTTTGACCACGAAGCGGATCGCGCCCATCGTGTGATGGTGCGCCTTGGCGATCTCGCCGGGCTTGACGAGCTGGGCGCCTAACAGCAGCGTGTGGGTCGTGGTGCCGCCGAGCGACGGCGTCGCGAACGCGATGAAGCGGCGGAACGATTGCTCGAGGTCGAGCGTCTCGCCGGCCTTTTCGAGCCCGCTCCAAATATCTTTCCACTTCCACAGCGATGGCTCGAACGAGGATCTCGGCTCGTAATCGTCGCCGCGGCCGCGCACGATGTTCCAGTAGCCGAGCAGATTTTTTTCTTCCAACTCGCGGTTGAGCTCGTCGAGCTTGCTCATAGAAGCTTCAAATACCACTGTTAAGAAGGCCGTTGCAATACGGCGCCGCGGCGCGTTTTTGCGGCGATTTCGTTGACTTGACCGCCTATTCCCGTTATGAATGGATGTTCTGTTTCCGAGCCGTTAGCTCAGTTGGTAGAGCATCGCCCTTTTAAGGCGAGGGCCCTGGGTTCGAGTCCCAGACGGCTCACTTCTCATCGTCCCCGTCGTCTAGCCTGGCCCAGGACACCGGCCTTTCACGCCGGCGACACGGGTTCAAATCCCGTCGGGGACGCAAACTTCCCAACACTTTTCGGCAAAGGTTCGGTTTCGCCGCGTTTCCGGAAAACCGAATCCATCCGGTGTTCAAAGATCAGGCCACCACTTTGAAAACTCTGAAGAGCAAGTCTTCGTGGACGAGTTCGAAGGCCTTGGGATAAGCACGATAAACTGAATCGAAACAGACGCTCTCAGGAGGGAGCCAGTAGTTTTGGCGTCGCGCGGTGATTATGACAAACTCGACCTTCTGGTTGCGAATGCCCTCCATGAGGATCTGCGGATCGCTGCTGGGAGGAAACCAGACTACTTTGTGCTTGCTATAGTGGTAAATTATGCTCCTGTTTCGACCCATCACGATGGCGCTACTGGGAGTATTCGCGGCAATCCATTTCCCAGCCTTGATATCGACGTAAGAAGACAGTGATGTCAGATCGAAGGTGAGATTGTGGCGACCCTCCGCCAGTTCTTGGCGGAAGCCGACGAAGACAAGGACAGCAACAGTCACCGCCCCGAGGATTCGTGGCACCGTCAACGAGGATTTTTTCCGCAGCGAAGGAAGCATCCGAAATCGCGACGAGAATGATGCAAAAGCCTGTGGATCTCGACATGGGCGCGTCAATGCTATCCGGGCAGAAATAGCAGCGAGGGATGCCCAGAAGATTGCCGCTACTGTGGGTTGGACCTGTGCAGAGTGCCAAGCCCAGTAAACGGCATCGATGCCAAGAAGAACTGACACGGGAAAGGTCCACGCGCCGACTACCCGCGGTCTTTGGTGGGCAAAACCAAGAAGGACTGCGCCTCCACGCCAGAGGTAGAGACATGCCAGAGGCGCAACGGGTAAAAAGAATCTTATGTCACCGAACCACGGCCATAGCAGGCACATAGTTTCGTAAGAGATGAAGTACCACTCCGGCAAACTGCCTCCCCGACGCCATATCGACAAGCCTAAGCCGAGAAGGACAAGAAAGACCGGACCAGCAACCAGCGGTGAAAACCAAGAAGGATTTATGTACTCCTTCCGCGTCAAAAGTCTTGCTAATACCACCGCCTGATCATTGAGATTCCGCGTCACACGCGCGGGAATATCGCCTAAGGTCGCCGTTCCCAGCTCGGGGTGATTTCCATTCTTGACCTTCAGTTGAGCCAGATAGGATTTTGGATAACCTTCTAGCATCGGCCATTGAAGGGCCTCGTGCTCCATTGCCCAATGCATCCAGAGACCCTGAACCAGGATTCCAAGAAGTAAAAGAGGAAGAAAAATCTTTAGCCGCCGCATCGCATTCGTTTTGTCCGCGAAAAAGGAGACGACCAACCAGCCAATAAGCCCTGCAAGGAGCGCGATTCCGGCGGAGCGGATAAGCAGTGACGCGGCTAATGAGAGACCGCAAAGCAACGCTACGATTATCTTTACGCATGAATTTTTCGTAGCGTTTAATATTACGGCTAGCCAGAGAATGACCATACTTATAAAAAAGTACGGCAGATCGGCAGCAACGGCGCGTGTTGCTTGCGCAAAGAAAATCGACGAAGTGGCGAGCAAGAGACATGAAATTACCGCGACCGCTCGACCTTGGAGATAGCGGAGCAGTTCGTAGCTAACAATCATTCCCAGTATTGAAGAGATTATCCCTGTGCTGAGCAGGACCGCATGACTACAGCCCGCGGTGGCGCAAAGCACCGCCAAGATCGCCGGGAAGCCAGGCGGGTACACAGTTTCGGGTGTGAAGTTGTAGCCATAGAAGCTCTTCTCGAGGAGCGAACGCGCGAGCTCGAAGTTTGTCATGCCATAAATAACGTCTTCAGTTCTTAACGCAAACGCGAACTGCAGAGCGCCATTCGCCAAAAGGATTCCATACATAACGATGTCGGCTGCCGGACGGGATTTGGACGAGGAGCGGTCTTGCAGTATCAGCAAACCGTCGCTGTCGACAACGCTATTTGTCATTATCGTAACGTTTAACCCGTCCATGAGGGTACCGTACGACAACATCAGCGCGTGATTTCTAACTGTACGGAAGTAACTGTCATGCTCGGTTTGTACTGGAAGACGGGTAATCACCTGAATTGTGTAAAACTTTGACCTGATCCAATTTCAAAACAGCTTTATAAGCTCGCAGAATTCGCGCGTTCGAAGGCGATCCCATCGCATAGTGATTGAAAGCATCGAATCTAGCGCGAACTTTGGCGGTCAATGTAAGGTCATGCGTAACCCCCCACTTCCAACCGAAACCGTTTCGGTGTTGATGGTATTCGTGGGTTGTCGTGGGATTAACGCAACGGGCGATGTGAGCGGGTTTCACAATACGGCCGGTTAATTATTTCAATTATCCGCCGTCACTCTTTTGCGGCTTTGGGTTCAATCCCGTCGGGGACGCCAATTTTTACTTTTCGTGCTATTCTCCGCGTTCCATGCTCGCCTTTATCGTGCCGATTAAAAGCAAGCGCATCGCCAAGTCTTGGGATTATGTATCGCGCCTCTTCGAGCGCACGCTGCGCTCGCTCTGTGCGCAGACATCGCGCGAATTTAAAGTCATCGTCGTCTGTCATGAGCTGCCGGCGATAACCTTCGATCACCCTGCCGTTTCATACATTGAAGCCGACTGGGAGCCACCGCCGATTTCCGAGTTCAACGCTTTATTGAAAGACAAGGGGCGCAAGCTCGCAGCAGGCATCTCGGCTGCGCGCCGCTTCGCGCCGACACACGCGATGGGAGTGGACGCCGACGATTGCGTCAGCAATCGCCTCGCCGGATTCGTGCGCGAGAATCCGGATCGCCACGGCTGGTTCTTCGAGACGGGTTATCTGCATCGCGACGGGAGCACGAGAATATTTTTGAAGCAGCGGGACTTCTATCACTGGTGCGGCACCTGCGCGATCGTTCGCTTCGATTGGATGTCA
The DNA here is from genome assembly GCA_021324155.1 of Pseudomonadota bacterium. GTDB lineage: Bacteria > Desulfobacterota > Binatia > UBA9968 > UBA9968 > JAJPJQ01. The sequence goes on along the minus strand of JAJPJQ010000027.1, from coordinate 79,702 downwards.
GCCGATCCGGCACCTGACGGCGGCGAGCCTGTAAGTTTCGGCGGATCTTCGATGAGAAGGAAGATGATCAAACGGGGGATCGCCCTGGATCCCCTTCCCTTCCCCGGAGCCGTATATATCGGCACGAAAGGTGGAGAAGGAACGGAGGCTAGAATACCCCTGAGCTGGCACCTGCAGCGCTATCCGAAAGGCGCGCTCCGCCCGGCGCGTAAATTATTCCACCACTGGTTTCATTCGATGCCGATCACTCCCGAAATCGCCGCGGAGTTCGGACTTTAGCACTGATTTAACTGCTGCCGCTTGTCGTCGTTATTTCCGCGGCGATATCGATGCGCAGTAAATCTTTCCCGACAACGAGCGGGCCAGAATAATTCTTGCGCGTCGCGGGAATCAAATCCTGGTCAGCCGCACCGCCGAACAGGAGCAGGTGCGTATACACGGCCAGCCGTGGGTTCGTGCGGCGAAAAACCTCGGCGGCCTGCTCGGGCGTCGTGTGGTTGGCCGAAATTCTTTTTAATTGTGCCGCGCTCTCCGCGCCGGTGCCGCCCGCGGCGGTAACTTCGTGCACCAGAACATCGATACCCTGTGAATGGCGGATGAGGTTCTCATTAAAGGTCGTATCACCGGAGAGAACCGCGGCGCGTTTCCGGTAATCGATGCGGTAGCCGTAGGCCGGCAGCTCTTCACCGCCGTGATCGACCTCGAACGCGGTCACGACGACGCCGTCTTTTTCAAACACCACGCCCTCTTGGATTTCGTGGGCTCGCAGCTCGGCTCCGGCCGCGGGATAATTTTTGCTCCGAACGCGAAGATCGGTCGCGTAGGCGAGCGGCAGGTGCCGCATCATTTGTTCGGTTCCCGATGGCCCCCATACTGGCAGCGGCATGACCCGCTTTCCCCACGGCCGGCCGATCCAGCCGGTAAGCCACAGGTCGGGAAAGCCGACGACATGGTCCGAATGGTGATGCGTGAGGAACATGCCGCTGATGTCCGCAAACGGAATGCCGACTTGATGCAGCCGCTGCATTGCGCCGCGGCCCGCGTCGAAGATGAATTTCTCGGCGCCGACTTCCACCAACGTGCTGGGGCCGAAGCGCTCCAGGCTCGGCGGCGGCGCGCCCGTGCCCAGCAGCGTGATACGGAATATGTCCTGGCTTGCTTCGCCCATTTAATCAGCCCGCATTATTTAGCAGCCATCCCCAGATCCGTCTGCGCCCGCCGAAGCGGACCCGGATCGAAAAGGTCGCCGATGGCGATGTCGCGTGACTGCTCCAAAAGATCTTTCGTGTCCTGGACGACAAGCCGAAGGCCGTCGAGCGGCATAGCACCGTCCGTACTGTAGACCCGCCACACGGCGTCGTAGGTCGCGGCTGCGACGGATGCATCAGCCCGCTGCCAAGTCTTGAGGAATTCGATTGTGCCGTCCCGGTTGGAACGGATGAAGCCGTTCGCCCGAATGCCCGCTTTGATCACGCGCGCGATCTCATCGGGCTTGTCTTTCAGCCGACGGCTGTGAACCGTGAGGCCGCTTTGCGGAAAGCTCACGATCTCGTAGGCGCGCGCTAGAACGGCGAGGCCGAGCTTCCGGCCTTCGACGTCATACGGCGGCGGGACGATAGCGGCGGCGGCGATGCCCTGATTTACGAGCGCGATGCGGGCCTGCGCCGCGCCGACCGAGATATAATTCACATCCTTGTCCGGATTCAGATTGAATTTTTTCAGTACGGCTCGGGCGATGCGGGTTGGGCCGCCGCCCACCGCGCCGACGGCGATAGATTTTCCCTTGAGGTCGGCCACCGATTTGATACTCGATGGGGCAAGGAGCATGAGCGTCGAAGAAGGCTCGAAGCACGCGACGACTTTAAGCGGCAGACCGAGCAGCGCGCCGCGCACGCCTTGCGGGATTCCCGCCGTGTAATCCGTATCGCCGCTCGATATCGCCGCGAGCGCGGCGTTACCGCGGATCAGGATGATCTCGGCGTCAAGCCCCTCCTGTCGCAGAAAACCGCGACTTTGCGCGAGCGGAAACGTCAGAAACTGGCCGCCCACATCTGGGACGGCGATCCTAACCTTGTCGATCGCTTCCGCGCGGCCGGCGAAAAACGAAATAAGCGCGGCCAAGCCTAAGCACACCGCGACATTTTTTCGCCTGGGTGAAATCATTCGCGCCCTTCTGCCTATGCCAATCGCCGCGCTGCTTGTCAATCCGGATATCTGGAGTGTTTTTACTTCCCTACGATCATGATGTTACGATGCGGGAAAATGCTCGCTTTCGTAGTGCCACTGAAAAGCCGTCGCGTGTCAAATGACTGGAACTACGTCTCGCAACTTTTTGAGCGCACGCTGCGATCGATCTGCGCCCAGACGTCCAGCGAATTCAAAGTCATCGTGGTACATCACGAGAAGCCGGCGATCGGCTTCAGCCATCCGGCGGTAACTTATGTCCCGGTCGATTATCCGGTTCCCGATCGCCGCGATCATCCTGCGCTCATTCTGGACAAGTACCGAAAACGTCTCCGCGGTTTCATGGTCGCGCGTGAATTTAGTCCGTCGCACATGATGCCGGTCGATGCCGACGACTGCTTGAGCCGACGCCTGGCAGCATGGGTGGATGAAAATTCCGCGGCCCCAGGGTGGTACTTCGATATAGGCTACTTTCATCGCGACGGCACACGCCGTGTTTTCCTGCGCCGCCGCGGTTTTCACGATTGGTGCGGGACGAGCCGAGTGTTCCGCACCGATCTTCTCGCGCTTCCGGCAGGCGACGACTTCGATGATGCAGGAGTCGCCGCGTTCAGGCCGTGGCAACTGACAACCCGACTCGCCGCTCTGCCTTTTCCCGGAGCCGTTTACGTACTCGGACGTCGCTTCGAGGGTACTCACAGCCGGAGAAATTACTGGGCAGATTTCAAAGAAAACCCCAGGGTCGTACGCTGGCATGCGAGAAAGCTATTCGATGAGCTGCTGCATTCGGAGCCGCTCACGCCTGCGCTAAGCGCGGAGTTCGGAGTCTACCCGATTAACGATGGATAACGTGCCTATCATGCCGTAGAAAGACAAGCAGCACGGAGGCCGCGAGATAGGACGTCGAGATGAGGCTGAAGGCGGGCCCGAAGCCGTGATGTTCCATGATGCCGCCGGTCACCAGCGTCCAGAACGGAATCGAGATAAACCCGATGAAGTAGTACAGACTGAAGGCGGCGTCGAAGAGTTCGTCGCCGACGAGATCGCTCAGAAGCGCCTGCGTCAGCGTTTGCCGCGACGTGACGGCCGCGCCGTAAACGATGAGATTCGCGTAGAGCGACGACGAGACCTCGGTTTGCCATCCGAGCCAAAAGCTGGACACTGCCGAGACGAACAGCGACGCCTGAATGACGAGTTTGCGGTTATATCGATCGGAGAGCCAGCCCCATATGTACGGCCCGCACAGACTGCCGATCTGGATGAACAGAAAGAGGAACGCGCCGTAGGTGAGGCTCAGGCCGAAATCGCGGACGAAATGCGGAATGATATACGTTTCGTTGATGTCCTGCCCGCGACCGGCGGCGCCGACCATAAAGACGAGCGAAACGAGCAGGATATTTTTATTCTGTAGGCATTTCTTATATGCTTCCCAGCCGAGCGGGGTAAGCCGCGACCTCGGCGCGTCCGAGGAACGCGCGCGGCGGAGGCTATCCCGGAAAATGAAGCAGATGAGTCCCATGACCGTCGCAACCGCGCCAACGGCCCAGAAAAGCCCCCGCCAGCCGATGCCTGTGTGGAGAATAAGATACGCGCCGAGGATTGGCGCGACGACGCCGCCCATCTGGCCCGCCGTCGAGTGAAACGCGAGCGCGCGCCCGCGCGCGCCGGCGAAATGACTCGCTAGGATGCTGGATCCGACAGGATGCTGTGGGCTGCCGCCGACGCCGCCGAGCAGCCGCGTCGTAAAAAAGTGCGAATAGCTGGACGCGAAGCCGCTGGCTATCACCGAGAGCCCGAGAACACAGTTGCCGATCCCGAGAATGACGCCGCGTCTGACGTACGGGACAATGAACCCGTATACCCCTTGAAGGACGTTACCGAGCGTGTTGTAAGCGGCGGCGATCGATGCGATGGCCGCAAAGCCGAGCCCCAGATCCTTCATCATCAAAGGATAGATGACGCCGAGCATCGTCGACTGGAAGTGGTTGATGAAATGCGCGCCGCAGACGATGCCGAAGATCGTGCTTCGACCGAGCGCTCCCTCGCGCGGAGCCGATGATGTCGCTTCTGCTGCTTCTAAAGCCATCGCTTGCTTTGCTGCCGCCTTTCTTTTTCAAATGTCCGTTCGGGCCGCCTCACCCTAACATAGGCCTGGGTGAAATTGCACGAGCATCACGCGATTTCATGACCGGCAGGCGCAGCGGGACGGGATTTCGCCATGAAAAGGCTCACGCCCAATGACACAATCATCACGCAAAGGGCCGCCACGAAGGCGGTGCGAATCGAGTTGCGGAGAACGGTCTCGAGCGCGGCGAGCACCGGCGCGGGAATGTTAGAGCGCATTGTCGGATCGAGCAACTGCTCCGGCGTCGCGAGATTTTGCAGTGCCCCGCGCGCGGCCGCGCTCATGGATGCGTCCGCAAGCACCGCGAGCTCGCGCTGCATTCGGCTGAAGAGCACGCTGCCGACCAAAGCGATGCCGAAAGCGCCGCCGAAAAGGCGCGCTAGCATGACGGTCGATGTCGCGACGCCCAAGCGCTCGCGTGGGACACCGTTTTGCGCCGCCACCATCGACGTCAGCGTAACCATTCCCATGCCGATGCCGATGAACGCGGCGATGGATAGAACGGCGGCGAAGCCGAGTCGCGGCTCGAATGCGACAAAGACCGCATAGCCGAGCGCCATGGCGGCGCTTCCTGCGACGCAGACCGTGCGGTAGCCGTGCCGGTTCATTCCAGCCCCGGCGATGAAGCTGCCGGCGGTCCAGCCGAGGCTCGCCGGCACGAGCGAAAGTCCGACGCTCGCCGCGTCGCCGGCGAGGCCGCCCTGCACGTACAGCGGCAGGTAAGATATAATTGCGAACATTCCCATCGATGCGAGCCAAGCGAGCGCGAGGCATAGCTTGAAAAGGCGGTGACGAAATAATTCGAGCGGGAGGATCGGCTCCTGCGCGCCCGGCTCAAGGCGATAGAAAAGTCCGAACGCCGCGATGGAGAGGACGAAGGCGATCAGCAAGGGCCAATCGAGCTTGAACGCATTCATGCGCGCCTCTTCGAGCGCGTAGAAGGAAAGCAGCAGCCCCGTCAGAAGTGTTGCCAGACCTTTCCAATCGAGCCGATGCCGGCGCTCGGAAACCGCTTCGTCCATGCCGAAAGCGATCAAACCCGCCGCAGCGCAGCAGACCGGCAGGTTGATGAAGAAAATCCACCGCCAGCTCCAGAACTGGGTGATCACGGCGCCCATAACCGGACCGAGGATCGAGGCGATGCCCCAGATCCCGCTGATCAGCGCCTGCATTTGCGCCCGCCGCTCCGGCGGATAAAGATAGCCAATCAGAATGAAAGACAACGCGTAGAGCGCGCCGCCGCCGATACCTTGAACCGCCCGGAAAGCAATCAGTTGCATGAGCGATTGCGCGGCTCCGCAAAGAGCGGAGCCCAGCGTGAAGATCGCTATGCCCGCCAGCATGAGACGCCGCCTCCCGTAAAGATCCGAAAGATTGCCGAACAGCGGAGTGCCGAGCGCCGACGTGAGCATATACGAGGAAAAAACCCAGCTATAGAGCTCGAGTCCCCCGAGCTTCGCGACGATCGTCGGCATCGCGGCGCTAACCACGGTCGAGTCGATGGCGAAAAGAAAAATGACCAGCAGGATGCCGGCGACGGCGACGCCGCGCCTGTATTCGAGCGGTTCTTTCATAGGATTCAGTCGGAAGCAGTGATCGAGCGGACCGGTACGCCTTTCAAGCCCTTTCGGCGCCGGCTTTCACTCCCTGGCGAGTGAGGATATAGAGCGCAGCGACCAGCGCCATGATGAGCAGCGTGAGCGCCCCCAGCTCGTAAATGAAATGGCGGAAAACCTCCTCTGGTTTGTCCGCGATCTCGGCGAACTCGGCTGTGAGCACCAACACGCGCCGGATCGCAGCGATAAGGCCGACGAGAAGAAACGGCTCCGGGACGATCGTATGCTCGCGGAACGAAACCTGCACGGTGTAGAGGAGTTCGACGAAGAGCAGCACGAGCAGAATGCGATCCAGCAGCGCGACGATTTCTTGCGGGAACGATCCCGAGAGAAGATTCTGCACGAAGTCGATAATGCCGGTGGCAAGAAGAACGATCGAGCTCACGGCAAGGAGCACGCCGAGCCCGATGTAAACGATGTCCTCGATCAAGGTGAAGCTTCGCGCCGCCCAGTTGCGGTGCGCGTCGAGCTGCGATTTTGCCACATGCCCCTCCTTTAACTGTCCTCAATCGAGCAGCCGGCGGATGTCGGTCCAACCGTAAGCGACTTCGGTCAGATCCGCACCGGCGATTTCCGCCGCCTTTTCGCCGGCAACGACGCCGCCGAGCGCTGCGTAAAAATAACGCGCCGAATTTTCCGCGAGCACCCAGGCAAGCATCGACGAATGCCCCGCCTTCAGCAATCGCCGAGCGACCGCCGCGGCCAGCCGGCGGCCGATGCCGCGGCGCTGATAGCCATCGAGAAGATAAATAGCATAAAGCTCGCCGGCAAAATCATTGCTGCCGCGCGTGGGACCGCCTGAAGCGAAGCCTGTGACCGTCCCCGCTTCGTTTATGGCTAGGCAGACGAATTCGCGGCGCGCCGGGTCGCCGAGAATGGCCCGCCAGCTCCGCTCGCGCGCGTCATTTGTGAATTTCGCGATGTAATCGTCGGGAATGATGCCCGCGTATGTCGTGCGCCAGCTCTCGGCGTGTACCCGCGCAATCGCGACGGCGTCCTCCGGCTTCGCCGGGTGAATCGCGACGCGCGAGGAAAAAGCTTTCTCGAATGCCCACGTATGATGCCAGCCGAAACGCTCTAGCTCCCGCGCGCGGTCGAAGCCCGATTCGGCTGCTATGGCGCGAAGATCGCGGGAGGTCTCGGGATAATCATTGTTCCGGATATGATCGCAAATGGCGTCGATTGCAGCCATCGGCATCGCTTTCCATTCCGCGCGGATCCAATCGCAGTAATGGTCGAGATAGATCGGGAGCGGCTCGTCTTCCTCGCGTGCCGGATCGACGATCAGTAGCATCCCTCCCGTATTCAGCCGGAGATGCGCTACCCGGAAGAACGCCGCTTTTTCCTCAGCCGTCAAATGGTGCAGTGAAAAGCCACAAAAAATCAGGTCGAACCCGGTGGTTTCATTCCGCAGCGCTTCAACGAGATCGCCGTGGCGCAAATCGACGCGGCATCCGACCGCGGACACGTTGCGCCTCGCCGCCGCCAGCGGCGCCTCGGCGAGGTCGTATCCTTTGTAGACCCTGACGAAGCGCCCGGCGAGCGCGCGGCTCAAATGACGCGCGCTGCCGCAGCCTAAATCGAGAACGGAAAACGGTCGGTCGCCGAAGTAACCGGCGAGCAATAACGAGACGCCGCGGTAGATCTCGTCGTGGAACATGTAATTGCAGTCGAGCACTTGCTCGTAAAACGACACCTGGTCGAAAAACTTAGCGGCATCACGCATGGTCGATCGCTTAGCGCTCGAGCGCGCGCCGATCCCATTGCGCGAGATTTGCAGCCGCTTCGTAAGTCGACTGTAGAAAAGCAAGGAGGTGTTCGTCGGGCGTGTCGGCATTTCGGACGGCGCCGTACGGCAGAATGAACTCGGAGAATTCGGTGCTGTAGAACGCCTCGGCGGGAGTCGTCGTAGCTTGTTTAAATCCCGCGGGCTCGGGATAGGCGTAAGAGTAAAAGCAGGCGTATTGAAGCGGCCCCCCGCCCGGCCAGAATCCGCAACTGCTAACCTCGTGTGAGTACGCCTCGCGCGTCACTCGATCCGGCAGGTGCGGCACGCCGCCCGGATGCTCGGGCGCGCGACGTCCCGAGAAGCGAGTGACGGCGAGGTCAGGCGCGCCCCAGAAATAATGCACCGGACTGGCTTTGCCGATGAATCGCGCGCGAAAGATTTTCAGCACGCGGTCGACTTGAGCGAGCACGCGCCAGTATCGATTGGCGTATTCAGGATCGTACGCCCGGTGGATTTCATCCCGCGCAAACGGGATCGGCTCGGCCACTTCATTCGGGGTCGAACGGATGTCGACCTCGATGTCCAGCATCTTCAGTTCGTGCACGATGCGATGATAAAATGCCGCGACGGAGCGCCATTCCAGCGGGATCGCGACCGCGCCGTCGTTCAATTCTATCGTCAACTCATGATCGATGAAATCGAAATCGACCTGGAAGATGCGCTCGCCGTAAGGAATCGGCGATGTCGTGAGGCCTCGCGCTGTGACGTAAAGTGTAACATGCCAAGAGTGATTGAGCGGCGAAGTCAGTGATAGTCGGATTTTACCTACGATCTGCGTCCAGAGATGAAGCGTCGCGCAGGTATCGCTCCACGCTTCGAGTCGAAGCTCGGGCCACGCCTCGCCCGCAGCCGATATGCTGTTGATTGCACCGCTCATTCTCACCCCGCGATCTATTCTGGCGTAAATGTGCCGGATGAAGCAAGACGTGCGACAACTGCAGGTGGGGTACGATGCTCGATTAAAGCGGGGACAAATTATTTCGCCGGCGTTTGTGCGATTTTGGCTTGTAGCTCTTGCAGACGCACGGTGATCTCGCTTGAACGGTCGGAATCCGGATTATCGGTCAAAAACTTCTTGTAGGCGGCCACCGCCTCTTTGAGATTACCGGTTTGCTCGTAACTCTGTCCCTTGCCGAGCGTCGCGTCGCTTTTCAACGGACCGGGGAGTTTCTCCGCCTCGGCGAAGCTCTGCGCGGCATCCGCCCACTGTGACCTCTGCTCCTGGTTGTATGCGAGCGCCACATACGCGGACTGGCGCAGCAAGGGGTCCTTCTTTTCTTGATCCAGCAGCCGGTGCAGCGTTTCGGCGGCGCGTCCCGTATCCGCGAGCGCGGCCTGAGCGTTGGCTTGGTAGAGGAGACCGAGCCGGCTGTAGTACGACGAGCGGTAAATCTCCAGGCGGCCGAGCGCGTCGAGCGCCTCTTTGTATTTGCCGTTGTGATAAAAGTCCACAGCGCGGACGTACTCTTCGGCCGCGAGTCGATTCTGCCGGCTCTTGTATAGCTGCCAGCCGACCAGCGCGACGATGACGACAAACACAACGGCTCCGGCAGCGACGACCGCGCTACGATTCGCCTTGGCAAAGGCCAACAAACGGCGCGATAGCAGCACGAAGCTGTCGGGCTGCCGTATATCCTTTCGGCTGATTCGTCTGGCGGCGGTGCGCATTCGGAATGTCTGGATGAAACGGTAAGCGGTAAGAGCGGACGAGCCCGTTACATTTACATTTTATACTTGAAATCGTCGGGCGTCATTTTCTCGAGAATCTCGCCCCATTTTTCCTTCGACACGTTGGATACGTTGGCGACGTCGGGCTCTTTGCCCTCTTCGTTCTGCTGCAGGATGCTCGAAGCCTCGAGGACGGCCTTGGCGACATAGATCGGCGTCTTCATGCGGAGCGCCAGAGCGATCGCGTCGCTCGGACGGGAGTCGATCGCCATCTCGCGTCCGGCGATTTTCAGGTAAATGAGCGCGTAATAGGTGTTCTCTTTGAGCTCGGTGATTTCGACGCAGTCGATCGCACCGCCCATTTCGGTGAGCATGTTCTTCAGCAAGTCGTGGGTCATCGGACGGGCCATCTTGATGCCTTCGATCTCGGTCGCCATCGCGGTCGCTTCCGACAGGCCGATCCAGATCGGAAGATTCAGCTTGTTGTCGGTATCCTTCAAAATGACGATCGGCGTCTTCGTCACCGGATCAAGCGTCAGGCCGCCCACCGCCATCTGTATGGAATCGTCCCGTTTCGACATGATGCTAACCCCCTTATTATTGTGCTCCGATGAGTTCGCCTGTCAACGAGTTGGCGCCGGCCCCTGATATCCGCACATTCACGAGCTTTCCCGAGAGCTCTGCCGATCCCGGAAAATTCACGATCCGATTGGCTCTCGTTCGTCCGGTCATCTGTCCGCGCCCGAGTTTCGCGATTCCATCTACCAAGACTTCCTCTACGATTCCTATGCGTGCGAAATTTTTTCGCCGCGATATCTCCGCCTGGAGTCTCAGAACCTTTTCCAAGCGCGCTCTTTTCACTTCCTCCGCGATGTCGTCGTTGAAGAGTTTGCTCGCGGCGGTGTGCGGCCTCGGCGAGTAGCCGAATGCGTAAATGTCATCATACTCCACCTCCCTGAGGATTTCTAGGGTATCGGCGAATTCCGCCTCGCTTTCGCCGGGAAATCCTACGATGATGTCGGTGCTAAGAGCCACATCGGGTCGGCGCTCGCGGAGATGCTCAATTCGATGCAGATATTCCCGCCGGGTGTAGCCGCGGCGCATTCTTTTCAGCACGTGATCTGAGCCGGATTGCACCGGCAGATGGAGATGCTCGCAGAGCTTCTCGAGCTTTTCGTAGGCTGCAACGAGGGCGGGCGACAAATCTTCGGGATGCGAGGTCGTGAAGCGGACGCGCTCGATGCCTTCGACGCGGTCGATGCGCGCGAGCAATTCTGCAAACGACAGTTCGCCGGCCGCAGTCTTACCGTAGGAATTCACATTCTGTCCCAGCAGCATGACTTCTTTGACACCGCGCGCAGCGAGCGACTCAACCTCTTGAATGATCGCCGCGCTCGGCCGGCTGAGCTCGCGGCCGCGCACGTACGGCACGATGCAGAAGCTGCAAACTTTGTTGCAGCCCTGCATGATCGTCACATATGCTTTCGCGCCGTGGACGATGGGCTCCGCGCCGGCGTCCTCCATGTAGGAGGGCTCGCGATGGAAAGCGAGCTCGATCTGGCGCTCACGCGCCATGCTCGCGTCCTCCACCATCGCCGGCAGCTTGTGGATGTTCTGCGTGCCGAAGACGAGGTCGAGGAACGGCGCGCGGCGGAACAGCGTCTCGCCTTCCTGCTGGGCGACGCACCCGCCGACGCCGATAAGAAGCGCCGGATTTCTTTCCTTCAGCTCGCGCCAGCGTCCGAGCGCGCTGTAGACCTTCTGCTCGGCTTTGTCGCGGACGCTGCATGTATTGAGGATGATGAGATCGGCGTTTTCAGGCGAATCGGTGGCGGCGTAGCCCTGCTGTTCCATAAGGCGCGCGATACGGTCCGAATCATATTGATTCATCTGACAGCCGTAGGTCTGCAGATAAAGCCGCTTCATGCCGCGATCCGATCGATCAAACGATAGAGCTGCAGGATGTTGCGGCACTCCTCGACGACGCTGCAGTGCTGCGCATAGCGGGGCATCTCGCTGTCGCCGTAGCCCCACGTCATGCGGCTCTCGGGATTGAGCCAGACGAGCTGCTTCGCCTTGCTCCGGATTTCCTTCAACACCCAGTCGTTCGCCCGGTTGTAATTATTACGCCCGTCGCCGATCACGAGCACCGTCGTCTTCGGCGTGATCGCCGTCCAGTGATGGCGGTAGAAAAGCTCGAAGGCGCGGCCGAAGTTGGAATGGCTGTAGACGTCGATGACGTCGCCGCGAAGCGCCTTCTCGACCGCCTGATGGATCTCATGCTCCTCGAAGAGTTTCGTGACTTCGCCGATGTCGCTGACGAACACGAAGCTCCGCACTTTGCTGTAGAGGTCCTGCACGGAATAGACGAACTGCAGCATGAAGCGCGACGCGTTGAGAACGGAATCCGAGATGTCGCACAGCACGACCACTTCCGGTTTCTCTTTCTTACGGCGGTCGAGCTTGATGCGGAACGGCACGCCGCCGTATTGCAGATTCTTGCGGAACGTCGCGCTCACGTCGAGGCGGCCGCGGCGAGCGTGCTTGCGCCGCAGCGAGAGGCGGTTCTTGAAGCGGCGTGCGAGGCGAACGACGACCTCGTTCATCTTCCGAATGTCGTCTTCGGTGAAGTAAATAAAGCTCTTCTGCGAGAGATAGTCGGGGCGCTCGCGCTCGGAGCGCGCCGGGTCTTTTTGATCGGTTTCGCGCCGCGCGAGATCGCGCACGAGCTGCATGAGATTTCGCATACGCTGCTCGGCGTACTGCGCCATTTTCTCGATCAGTTCCGGGGGCGCCCCGCCGCGCCCGAGCAGCGTCTTGAGGTTTTCGATCTCCGCGCGGATTCCTTCGATGCCGATGCGGTCGCCGATGCCTTGCGCGAACATCAGGACGCGCATGCCCATGTTCTCTCCGCGCGCGGCCTCGGCCGCTTCGCGCAGCAGCCGCTCGACCTCGCCCATGTCGCCCGTGAGGAGCGCGCGTGTTAGCGCCGAGATTTCGCCGTCGAGATTTTCGAGAAACTTTTCCAAAGCGTCGAGCATCGCCTGGAATTCCGCCGGGGTCATGCCGAGCTGCCGCATCAGCTCCTCGTCCATCTCGCGCGCCTTGCCGCCGAGGCCGAGGAAAAACAGATCGAACAGCTCGTCGAAGGTCTTGGCATCGCTCGCCTGCTTGACGAGCGCCGCGCGCAGCGCGCTTTTGAAGGCGCCGCGGTCGCCGACGCCGACAAGCTCGAGCGCGGAGGCAGCGTCCATGTTCTCCGGCACCGAGACGCGCAGTCCGTTGCGCCGCAGCAGATCGGAAAATTCAAGGATTCGATACAGCATGAGAAATCGCCGGGGGTTAATTCAGGAGATCTTTGTCGCTCGCGGCCGCTGGCTGGCCGCTCTTAGCCTTGCGTACAGCCAGGTACTCTTTCAATTCGTCCTGAGCTTTGCGAACATCCGCCTCGTACTTCATGATGGTGGAGAGCGTCTCGGTCACGAGACCATCGTCGAGGGTCTTGACGTTCAGCAGCGTCAACGCCTTCACCCAATCGAGCGATTCGCTGATGCTCGGCCGCTTCTTGAGGTCGAGCTTGCGCAGCCGGTGGAGCAGCTCGACGACTTCGGCCGCGAGCTTCTGATCGGCGTCTGGGACCTTCAGGCGGATGATCTCCATCTCGCGGGCGACGTCCGGGAAATCGATATAGAGGTGCAGACAGCGGCGCTTGAGCGCGTCGGACATCTCGCGGCTGTTGTTGCTGGTGAGGACGACAAGCGGGACGTGCTTCGCTTTCAGCGTACCGAGCTCGGGCACGCTGACTTGAAAGTCGCTCAATATCTCGAGCAGAAAGGCCTCGAACTCAGTGTCGGATTTATCGATCTCGTCGATCAGCAGGACGATTGCCTCGGGCGCGAGCAGCGCGCGCAACAGCGGCCGCGGAAGCAGAAAGCGGTCCGAGAAAAAAACGTCGTCCTCCTGCGCGATGCGTTCAACGGCTTCGCGCAACCCCTTCGCGCCTTCGAGCACCTCGCCGATTTTATCTTTCAGGACCTGCGTGTAGAGCAGCTGCTTGGCGTATTCCCATTCGTACAGCGCCTTGGCCTCATCGAGGCCTTCGTAGCATTGCAGGCGAATGAGGTCGAGCTTCAGCGCGCGGGCGATAACTTTGCCGAGCTCGGTCTTGCCCACACCCGCCGGCCCTTCCACCAGGATCGGCTTTCGCATCGCGCAAGCGAGATACACCACTGTCGCAAGATCGCGGCTGCAGATATAACGCTCGCCCGCGAGCCGCGCCACCACATCGTCGACCGACTGAAACATTCTTGAAAAGTAACATAAATGCCCAGGGCCGACAACGCGGAGAATCGCAACACCATATTGAGCGAATGCTTTCGTCTGTTATGAAAATTAGAGGGAGGCAGCCATGCCGAAAAGTAAAAGAGCCGGACCGCGAAGTCGCAAAAGTACCAAACAGAAGAAGCAAGCGCAGGGAAGAAAAGGCCGACGCTCCATGTCCCCGCCTTCGACGCACGAGCCTTTCGAGCAAGACTCGAAGCGTCGTATCGGCCAGCACACCGGCGCTGGCGAGCCGCCGCTGATGAAAAAATAATTACAAGCGTCGATTCAACTTTTATTCAGCGGCGAAGGCAGCCCGTTCGTATTCCGCAGCGGCGATCTCCGCGCCGAGGTTCCAGGAATTCATCCACTTCACCGCGCGCTCGTACATCGCACGCGTGTAAGGCTCGAAGATGACGCGCTCGCCGGGCCCGAAAGTACGCACGTCGGCCATGTGCTTGAGCGGCTCCTTGAGATGATTGAGATAATAATGCTTGTAAGGCGTCGGATCGATGTCGATGTCTTCCTGCGCGCGGCGCAGCGCGCGAAAATATTTTTCTAGCTCCTCCGCCGGCGTCTCGCTCGCGACGAGAAAGCCGACGATGAAAGATGTGTCGAGAATCTTGCGCATGCCGCGTTGCTCGGCCAGGTAAACTTGAAAGCCGATGATATTGGCGGCCTCGACCTTCGCTTCGAGTAGGTCCGCGAGGCGCATGTCGCGCCGGCCTTTGAAGGTGAGTTGAATGCGCTCGCGGCCGAGTAGCGGCTCCAGGCGCTCCAGTGCCGAGAAGTGCGATCCGGATCGATGGCCGACGGCGATCTCGACGCCGGCTAGGTCTTCGATCTTTCTCACCGACGATTCTGGACGGACGAATACGGCGCCGGGCGTGACCATGTAGGCTTTGGGCCAGACTTTGCCGTGGCCGCTCGAAGCGGCGATATCGACCGCCCATTGGCAGGCGCAGCTCACGCTACTGCCCTGCCCCTCAACGAGAAATTCCGTCGCGCCGCGGGTGATTTCGCGCGCCTCGGCAGCGAGCAGCGGCGCGAGCGCCGCGTCGCGCTTGTGCATGACAAACTCGTAGTCGAGCCCTTCGTCTTTGAAGTAGCCCTTTTCTTCGGCAACCCATTCCTGCAATCGGTCGTGCACTTCGATCTTGAATTTTCCCACGTTCGCTTCCCTTTCTACTTGATCTGCTTCGAGCGCTTGTACGGGCCCTGGTCGAAGGACTCGTCTCGCGCCGTATTCTTCACGCCGCCCGTTGTTGGGACGATCTCGTACATACGCTTGAGGGACGCGATATCGGCGTCCTCGAAGCTCGCGATGTAGGCGTTGTCCCACTGCTCGGCGTAGGCGCGCGCGTCCTGCGCCGTCATGTTCGCCGCCTTCTCCAGCATCTCGGCGACCTTAGGCTTGTTCTTGGAGCCGAACTGGAGCGCCTTGCGCGTCGCGACGATAAACTTCGCCACTGCCTCGCGGTTCTTGTCGAGGTAAGAACTGTAGACGATCGTCACCGCGAGGATCGGCGGCGCGCTGCCTTTCGTGAGCTTCTTCCACTCTTCGACGACGCTCGCGAGGCGGCGGAGTTTGACGTCGCTCATCTGCGCGAGCGTCACCGAGCGCAGCACGCCGGCGTCGATGTCCTTCTGTGTGAGAAATTGCGCGAGCTGCGCCTCGTTGCCCGGCGCGACGGCGTACTCGTTCTCCTTTATGCCGAAATTCCGCTCCAGAATCGCCGTCGTGAGCGCGTGCGTGGCGCTGCCGGGCGGCGACATGCCGATCTTTTTGCCGCGGAGATCGGCCGGCGCTTTGATCGGCGAGCCGTCGAGAACCACGACCTGCGCCTCTGCGATCTGCGTCGCGAGCACGAGCTTCACCGGCACACCGTCGGCGGCGATGCCGATCGAATTCGTCGACGGCGCTGCGAAGGCGACATCGATGGCGTTCGAGACGATCGCCCGCGTCGGCCCGTTCACCTCGCCGAATTTGACCCATTCGACCTTAATTCCCTCCTGCTCGGCGAATTTCATCTGTTCCATCACAGTGCCGAATCCAAGGCTGAAACCGCTCGTCCAATAGCCTACTTTCATCTGCTGCGCGCTAGCCGGCGAGGCAGTGAAGAACGTCAGAATCAGGATGAGAACCAGGTATATAGGCTTCATTACTCCTCCATTGCTTTAGATTAGCGCTCTAAGCCGCCGGATGTAAGCGGCGACTTCAGGCTCGATAGGATCGCGCGGCCGCGACGGCGCGATCGGCACGATCTCGCGGATCGTGCCGGGACGGGGCGACATGACCACGACCTCATCCGCCAGCAGAACCGCCTCCTCCACGTCGTGCGTGACGAAAACTACGGTCATGGCCATGAGACTGTGGATGCGCAGCAGCTCGCCGTGCAAGTGGCTGCGCGTCTGCGCGTCGAGCCGCGAGAACGGCTCATCCATTAAAAGAATTTTCGGCTCTGTGACGAGGCTCCGCGCCAGCGCGACGCGGCTCCTCATGCCTCCTGATAGCTGGTACGGGAACGCATCCTCGAACGTGTCGAGGCCGACCAGTCGAAACGCTTCCCTCGCGCGCCGGACGCGCTCGGCTTTCGGAGTCGCGCTGGCCTCGAGCGCGAACTCGACGTTCCGCACGGCGGTGCGCCACGGGAGCAGTCGGTCGTCCTGAAACATGTAACTCGCCGCGCACCAGTCGTTCAGCTCGTCGCTGCGTGCGCCGCAGATGCAGACGCGGCCGCGGTCCGGTTTGACGATGCCGGCGATGATGTTGAGCAGCGTGCTCTTTCCGGCGCCGGAAGCGCCGAGCAAGCCGACGATCGAATGTTCCTTGACCGCGAGATCGATGTCCCGCAACACTTCGAGGCGTGCGCCGTTCGGGCCAGGAAAGCTTTTGCCGACTTTCGAGAGGCTGATCGGCAGAGTATCGTCCGCGCAAGGCGCGGGCGCCGTTCGCTCTTCGCCGGCTGGCATCATGCTTCCGCTTCCTTTTTCCAACGAAACAGGTGCCGCTCCAGCGGCGACAGCACGCCCATTTCGAGGGCGGCCATCAAAACAACCATCGTGAGCGTCCATGCAAACACCTGATCGGTGCGTACGAGGTCCGCCGCCTGGCGCAGCCGGTAGCCGACGCCGCTCGACGAGCCGATCGTCTCCGCTACGAGAGAGACGCGCCAACCGAAACCGAACGCGAGCCGGGCGCCGGAAAAAAAATACGGCAGGATCGTCGGCAGATAGATCTTGGCCATGATCTTCCAGTCCGGCATGCGTAGGACGCGCGCGAGCTCGATGAAGTCGGCGTTGACCGCGCGCGTCCCCTGCCAGACATTCGTGATGATAAGCGGCATCGCCGTCATGAAGACGACGAAGATGGTAGTCGCGTTGGAAATGCCAAACCAGATGATCGCGAAGATCGCCCAGATCGCCGAAGACACGGTGTTGAGAACCGGCAGCACCGGCTCGAAGAACTCGCCGAGCCGTCGGTTGGCGCCCAAAACGATTCCGAATGGCAGCCCGATGATAGTTGCCAACACAAAACCGAGGGCCACGCGCCAGAAAGTTATGCCGAGGTTCCTCCACAAGTCACCGTGTGCGGCGATGATGCTGAGGGCGCTCCAAACGCGCTGCGGGCCAGGCAGCACGTATGGCGGCGCGGAGAACGACAGAAGCCACCAAATCGTAACCAGCCCGGCGACGAGCGACAGACGCTCGAGCAATACACCGAAGCGGATGCCCCGCCGCTGCGGTAGAGCCAGCGCGCCTTGTTCGATCATCTCGGCCATTAGTCTATTTTAGGCAAGAAGCAGCCGGGCCGAAAGATACCATAACCCACGTTATTGCCCCAAGCCCGCTCATTTGCTTGAATGGACCATGGTGGATGCGGCGGCAGGAACTGCGGCTCTCCGCGAAAAGACCCCTCCCGGCTGGGCCGTGCTCGTCAGCGCAGGCATCATCATAGCATCCCTCTATTGGGCAAGTCCCGTCCTCATTCCCATCGCGCTATCCGTTCTCCTTACCTTCCTGCTGAGCCCGATCGTCGACGGCCTGCAAAAGCTGCGGTTGCCGCGCGTTCCGGCGGTCATCCTCGTCGTTCTCCTCGCGGTTGCGCTTATCGGCTCGTTCGGCTGGATGACAGTTCGCCAAGTCGTCTCGTTCGCCAACGAATTACCGCAATACAGAGGGAATATTGTCGAGAAGATCGCAGACTTGAAACGCTTCGGCAAAGGCGGCCCCATTGGCAAAGTTCAGCAAACGGTCGAAGAAGTTAAGAAGCAGATCGACAAAGAGGACGGCGGCAAAACTACTCCGAGGCCGCCCGCGCCGCAACCCGCAGCGCCGCCGTGGTCGCTGCCGCTCGGCGCGGCTAGCGCGATCGAACTCCTGGGCAGCGCCGGCCTCGTCGTCATCCTGGTGATCTTCATGTTGGTCGACCGCGTCGAGCTGCGAAACCGTCTGATACGGCTTTTCGGCTTCGGGCGGATGAACATTACCACGAAGGCGCTCGAAGAGGTGGCGCGACGTATCAGCCGTTACCTTATCATGCAGTCGGTCATCAACGGCAGTTATGGGATCGCCGTCGGCTTGAGCCTCTATTTCGTCGGGTTGCCCTATGCGTTGATGTGGGGGCTCTTCGCCGGCTTCCTGCGTTTCATTCCTTATGCCGGCGTGTGGATCGGTCTCGTACTGCCCAGCGCGCTCGCCTGGGCCATCTTTCCCGGATGGCTCTGGCCGCTCGTCGTCGTCGGTCTCTTTCTCGTACTCGAGTTCACTGTCGCGATGATCCTAGAGCCGCTGCTCTATGGGCACAGCGCTGGCATCTCGCAGGTCGCGCTACTGATCGCTATCGCGTTTTGGGCGTTGATCTGGGGGCCGGTGGGCATGATCATGGCGACTCCGATGACGGTCTGCCTCGTCGTACTCGGAAAATATATTCCGCAGCTCAACTTCCTCGTCGTGCTCATGAGTGACGAGCCGGTGATGCGAACCGAGACCACCTACTACCAGCGCCTTCTCGCCTCGGATTACGACGAAGCCGTCGAGATCGTGGAGAACTATCTGGAAAACGAGCATGCACCGGAGCAGGTCTACGATCAGATTCTGCTTCCGGCCCTGTATCAGGCGAAATTTGATTACCGCCGCGGCAAGCTGACCCAGGAAGATGAATTGTTCTTGCGCCAAGCGACCGACGATATCGTCCAGGAGATTGATGTCGAGCATCTTAACGGAAAAAACGGTCACGGCGGCGACGCGGAGGAGTCACGCAATGTGCGAACAGTCATTTTTAATAAGGCCGACGTTTGGGCCTGTCCCGCGCAGGACGAAAACGACGCGCTCGCTCTCCGCATGCTCCAGCGTCTGCTCGAAGCCGAGCATTGCGCCCTGCATATTGAGCCACGGCCTGGTGCGCTCAATCTTGAGCGGATCGAAGCGGAGAAAAAGCCGGTTTTGATTTGTATCGGCAGCGTCGCTCCCGGCGGCATCGCCAGGGCACGCCACCTCGCCAAGAAACTCCGCGCGCGCGCGACCAAGGCTCGAATCCTCGTCGGCCGGTGGGGACTGACCAACGAGTTCAACGAGATCGAAGAACAGCGAAAGCTTTTGCTCGCCGCCGGAGCGGATCAGGTCGTTACGACTCTCATGGAAGCGCGGAAAGCGATTCTCGATTTCTGTGAATCGCCGGATAAATCGGTCGCCGGCCCGCGGAATCGGGATGCGAAGCAAAACGCCGCGAAAACTTAGCGCGGCTTTTTCGCCGATTCCAGCGAGCGCCAGAGCTTCTCCGGAGTGATCGGCAGCTCGTAAAAGCGCACTCCGACGGCGCGCGCGATCGCATTCGCGATCGCCGAGGCGACCGGCAGAAGCCCGCCCTCGCCCATGCCCTTGGCGCCGAACGGCCCCGGTCCGTTCGCGTTCTCGATCAGGAAAGAAGAGAACTCCTCCGGCAGGTCGCCGAAATTCGGCACGCGGTAATCGACCAGGTTTGGATTCAGCAGCTGCCCGTCTTCATAGACCATCTGCTCGAAAAGCGTATGGCCGAGGCCGAAGAGGACGCCGCCCTCGTCCTGTCCTTCGCATTGAATCGGATGGATCGCCTTGCCGACATCGGCGACGGAGACGTATTTTTTTAGCCGAATTTTACCCGTGTCGGAGTCGACCTCGACTTCGGCGCCGCCCCAGCCGACTTCCCAGAACGTCGTGGTCGCGCCGAGCGCCGCCTTCTTCGTCCTTAGATCGCGATAGACGCCGCGGCCGATGATCTCGCCCGCCTTGCTACCGAAAAATTCGGTAATGACGCCGCCGTAGGAAAGATCCTTACCGCGCTTCCCGACCACTTTGCCATCGGCGAGCTTCAGCTCGCTCGCGTTGCAGCCTAATACTTGCGCCGCCGCGTCGAGCAATTGTTTTTTCGCGTCTTCGGCGGCGCGCTTTACGGCGAGTCCCATGACCGTCATCGAGCTGCTGGCGCTTGTCGATACGTCGTATGGCGTTGTGTCGGTGTCGAGCTGCGCGACGAAAACGCGTTCAAGCGGGAGCCCGAGCACCTCGGCGACGACCTGCGACAGCGCGGTCTTCGAACCTTGGCCGACCTCGACCGTGCCGGTCAAAAGCACGACGCTGCCGTCGGACGACATCTTCACCGTAGCGCCGGCGATTTTGAAAGTGCCGCCCGCGTCCTTGAGGCAGACGCTGACGCCTTTTCCGACGCTCGGCTTCGGTTTCGCTTTCCAGTCGAGCGCGCCGGCGACCTTCAGCAACCCTTCTTTCAGATCGCAGTCGACCGGCGTATCGCCGGGCGTATACTCCTCGCCCTTCTTGAGAATATTTTTAAGCCGGAACTCGACCGGGTCCATGCCGAGCCGCTCGGCAATCAGATCCGTGTGCGATTCGTACGCCCACGCGACCTGCACTGCGCCGAAGCCGCGAAACGCGCCTGCAGGGACGGTGTTCGTATAGACGCAGTACGCGTCGATCTTCGCATCCGGAATCCGGTACGGCCCGAGCGCGCGATAGCCGGCTTTCTGCGTCACGCGCGGCCCGGCGTCGGCGTAGGCGCCGGTGTTCATGTAAATCTCGCACTCGCGCGCGAGCAGGCGGCCGTCTTTAGCGACGGCGCTCTTGATTCGGATGCGCGCGGGATGCCGCGTGACGGTCTTGAAGCTTTCGCCCACGCCCATCACGAGCTTCGCCGGCCGGCGCGCCTTCCACGACAGCGCCGCAGCGATCGGCTCCGCCTTCACGTAAAGCTTCCCGCCGTACCCGCCGCCGACGTACGGCACAATGATGCGCACGCGGCTGAGCGGCAGATTGAAGATCGATGCCAAGTGGTCGCGCAGTCCGAACGGATCCTGGCAGGCGCTCCACACCGTGAGATGCCCCTGCTCGTAGTGCGCGAGCATGACGTGCGGCTCCAGCGAATAATGCTGCACCTTGGGAAAGCGGAACGTATCTTCGAAGACGTGCGTGGCGTTGTTAAACGCTTTTCCGACGTCGCCGCGCGCGTAGCCGAAATGCGAGCAGACGTTGGTGCCCTTGAAGCGGTCCGGCGCGCCGTAGCTCGAGCCGCGGAGCTCGGCCTTGCCGAACCATTGGTCGTGCACGAGGGGAGCGCCTTCGGCGAGCGCCTCTTCGATTTCCGTCAGCGCCGGCAGCTCTTCGTATTCGACGTCGATGAGGCTCAGCGCCTCTTCGGCGATCATTTCGTCCGCCGCGAGGACGGCGGCGACCGGATCGCCCGCGTAACGCACTTTGTCCGCGGCGACGATCGACTGGTCTTTGTAGATCGCGCCGTAGCGCGCGTTGAGTCCGGAAAAGTCGTCGCGCGTCAGCGTAGCATACACGCCGGGAAGCTTCTCCGCCTTTTTCGCGTCGATGTTGACGATTTTAGCGTGCGGCAGCGGACTGCGTAGAATTTTGGCGTAGCCCATGCCGGGCAGATCGACGTCGCCGGTATATACCGCCGCGCCGGTGACCTTTTCCGCGCCGTCCACGCGCGGCACCGAGCTGCCGGCGATCTTCAGAGAGCTGCGTTTTGCGACTGTCTTCTTTCTTTCCACGTTGGTCGGCTCTGGCGAACGTTAGCTGTCAGCGATCAGCTGTCAGCTAAACCGCCTTAGCTGAATGCTGAAAGCTGATCCTTCCCAGCTATTTTCGTATTTTCGGACTTTCCTTCTCCGCAAAGTACGTATCGCAAAACGGACAGTGGAAATTCATTCCCGAGCCGATCATATGCGGGTTGGCGACAAAAGTTTTCTGACATTTCGGACAGGTGATTTCGATCGTTTGCCCCATCTCAACTCCAATGTTGAATGTTAAATTTTGAATTTTGAATTAAATTCCTCATTCAAAATTCAAAATTATTTTTAGGCCCAGTATGTCGTCCGATCGGTCGGGATGTGCTGCAACACCTCGCCGGGGATGTAGTCCTCGAGCTTGACGCGCGCCATCGCGTCGTCCGGGCACTTCGAGACCGGGGAGAACGGCCGGTCGAGCGGCCGCGTCGCGTCGATGATCATGCCCGAAGTTTTGATCTCGTCCATCAGGGACGGATCGAGAAAATTCCCGCGGAAAAGCGGCTGAAGGATCGAGACTTGCGCATGCGGCTGTACGCGCGTCGCGAGCGCCCACAGGATATCGGTCGGATCGTAGACGTCGATGTCGTCGTCGAAGACGAAGACGTTCTTCGCGTGGTCGAACGTGAGCGCCGCGGCGGCGGCGCGGCCGGGGTCGCCTTCCGACATCTTCTTCATCGCGATGAAAATATTGTACTGCGCGTGGCGGCCGAACTTGCAGACCGCAGTGACGCCCGGCACTGCCTCGCGGCAGCGACGGAGATACGCTCCTTCGCGGGGCAAGTCCATCCACGGCTTGTCTCCTTCCGGGGTGATCACCGACTGGTACATTCCGCCTTTCCGGTAATTGATCGCGCGTACCTGATATTCGACGCACGTTGTATAGCGCTGTGGGCCGAGGTAGCCC
Source organism: Pseudomonadota bacterium (assembly GCA_021324155.1). GTDB lineage: Bacteria > Desulfobacterota > Binatia > UBA9968 > UBA9968 > JAJPJQ01. The sequence goes on along the minus strand of JAJPJQ010000027.1, from coordinate 57,024 downwards.
GGCGCCTCGCCGAATGGACCCTCGACGACGCGCTTGCTGGGCAGCAGCGCGCCCTCGATCACGATCTCGGCGTCGGCGGGAATCAGCAGATCGTCGCCGTACGTTTCTGAAGCTGTCAGCCGCAGCGGCTCCTGCAGGTAGCCGCCGATCACTTCGTATTCGCTGACGTCGAATCCGCCCGTATAGCAGGCGCCCATGTGATACGCGGGATGGTGCCCGAGCACGGTCGCAACCGGCGTCTCCATCTTGTTCGCCTCGTAATCTTTGTAGATCTTCCACAGATGGCGCGGCGAGGCGTAGAGCGCCGTGGTATTTTTCCCTTTCACCTCCATCCGGTGATACGAGACGTTGTAAGTGCCCGACTTGCGGTCTTTGGTGATCGTGGAAAGCACGATGTAGGGTCCGCCGTCCATGTAATGATGGCGCATGATCGGCAGCTCGAACAGGTCGACGTCTTTACCCGCCTTGACGACCTCCTTCACCGGCGCGTGCTTCTTATCGACGATCGTCGGCGGGACGCGCTGCTCCTCACGCTCGAGGCAGACCTCGGCCATCTGCGCCCGTGTAGTCTCTTTCGGGACGCCGAGGGCGATTTGCGTCTTGCGCTGCGAGATCTCGCAGTTCATCACGAGCTTGAAATCGTTGCTCGGCTTGCCGTGCAGATTGAGCGGCTTGTCGAAGACGAGAATGGGGAATTTCTTCTGCGCGCCGAGATGCTTAATGATCGCGGTAACGTCGTAGTGCGCCGGGTCAACTTCCTTGCCGACGTGGACGACCTCGTTCGGAATCTCCCGGCGGCAATCCTCCAGGAATGTGCGTAAACTTTTAGGCATACAGCTCTTTCTCCAAGCTTTGGATGTAAATTATTAACTACATCCGCGTTCGCGGCGTTGTCAATCAAACGACGTAGGGGCAGGTCTCAAACCCGCCCCTACTAATGAAGGCATGACTAATCGCGCGCGAGATCAGACGTGCGCTGCCGCGCCGTTCATCTTGAACAGCCGCATCATGTTCCGGCCGAGAATATTTTCCTTCTCTTCCTCGGACAGATTCGTCATCGCCTTGATCGGCCGCACGGTGTTCGGCCAGGTCGAGATCGCGTCGCCGTGGTCGAAATCGCTGCCGATAATGATGTTGTGATCGGGCCACACTTTGACGATCTCCGGCAGGTACGTCTCCCAGGCGACGGCGGCGATGTAGAAATGACGGAAGTATTCGCTGGGCATTTTCTGGAGCTTGCTTTCGCCTTTGAAGAACTGCGCCACCGCCGTCGAGACCGGCGCCTCCGACGGCATGTGATGATCGAGCGTCGCCATGAGCCACGGCACCCAGCCGATACCGCCTTCGAAGAAGGCGAAGCGCAGCGACGGGAAGCGGTCGAGCACGCCGCTGAATATGAGGCGCGAGGCGGTAACCATGTAGGTCAACGGAAAGCCCAGCGCTGTGGGAAAAAGCGGGAAGCCTTCGTAGCGCTCGCTGCCTATGAGCCACGGATGGCTGTGCTGGTGCTCGTAAACGCGTGCGCCCGGATGAACGAGGATCGGGATATCCAGGCGCGCGACCTCTTCGTAAAACGGCCATAGCACCTCGGAATCCAGATCGCCGTTCTGATAGCCGCCGGAGAGCTTGACGGCTTTTAATCCCAGCTCCTCGACCGACCTTCTGATTTCGCGCACGGCCTCTTTGACGTCGGGCAGATAAACCCAGGCGACGCCGATGAACTCATCCTGTCCTTTGATGTCCTCGGCCACGGTATCATTGTACGCACGCGCGAGCTGCCGCCCGAGCTCGGGATCGAGCTCGTAAATCAGCTGGCGGTTGTCCGGGATGAGCACCTGGCAGTCGAAGCCGTCCTTCTTCATGTACTCGCGGCGGATATCCAGGTTCCAGCGCCCTTCCTTGAACGAGTGCACGACGTTGCCGTCGCGATAGTAGGTCGCCACTTTCCCCGCCACCCGCTCACCGAAGCGGATGTACTTGCCATTGTCTTCTTTGATCTCGACATGGCCGCGCCCCGGATGCGAGACACGGTCGATAAAGCGAACCGGCCAGTAATGTGTGTCGCCGTCGATATACACGGTGCTCTCCTTTTCAGTATTTCATGCCGTAGCTCTCGTAAAGGCGGGCGACAAAGCCGCTCCGCTCGAGGCCTTTGAGGATGCTGTCGTCGATAACTTCGTTGATCTTGATCTTTTCCGCCGCCGGGGTGCGAAGCTTCATGAACCGCTGGATATTGCGCAAGCCGTCGGGGCCGGCATAAGGCACGCGATCGGTGTTCCTGACGATGTCGATATATCCTTCCTCGGCGACCGCCGGATCGGAAATCTTGAGGTGTTTGCTGAACGTGGCGATGACCTGCGCCTTGTTTTTCGGCGCGAGCGTGAACGCGATCCCTTCAACCAGCCCTTTAAGAATGTTTTCCATAGTCCCGCGCTGCTCTTGGAGGTACGGCGCGCGCACGACGATCGCCTGCCCGGAGAACGGGATGCCGCTGTCGTAAAGCTCCGATAAAATCGTATAGCCTTTTTGCTTCAGACGGCGGCTGAAGACGCCGTCCAGGATCGTCGCATCGATGTGGCCGGCTTCCAGCGCCTGCGCCAGCACGGTCTGATCGCCGATGACGAGGACTTTGACGTCGTCGCGGTTGGGGTCGATGCCGACGTGCTCGAGGCCGAGCATGCCGGCCATCCACAGCGTCCCGCCGATGCTCTGCACGCCGAAGCGCTTGCCGCGAAGATCCTTGGAAGTCTTGATTGACGGCGCGGCGACGAGGTCGTAGCCGAGCCGGTTCGTCAGCGTCGCGACCATTTTGAGATCGGCGCCGCCCATGACGGCGGCCAGCACCGAGCTGCCGCCCGTGTAGCCCACCTTCACGTCGCCGGCGGTGAGCGCGGCCACGAGTATCGGCGCCTGCCGGATGAAAATCGTACTCGCCGGAGTGCCGTATTTGGCGAAAAAGCCGTGATCCTCGGCCACCCAAAGCGGCGCGACGCGGGCGTTCATCGCCGCGTGGGCGATGACGATCTTCCCCGGTGCCGACGCGGCGCGAGCCTCGCCGTGGACCCAAACGAGGCAGGCAAAGACGATCGCAAGCGCCGCGCGCATCGATTTATTTTCCTCCCAATGCTTTCATGAAAGATTTATCGATCAGTTCGTCGAGCGAGAACTTGCGCTTGATGCGGCCGGCGTCGAATTCCTCCTGAATCACGGTCGGAACCGGCTTCTCGGCGATCTCGCCGTTTATCGGAAAGGAATCTTTGTACTCGTCGTATCCGGCCGGCGCCATCGCCGGATCCATCTTGACGTACTTCCTGATGGCGGCGATCGCATCCTGTTTGTTTTCGTGCGTGTGGCGGACGCCGCGCTGATAAGCGCGGAGGAAGCGCGTCACCTGGTCCTTTTCCTTCGCGAGCCACGTCTCTCGCGCGGCGAAGGTCTCGTAAGGCCACTGCGGGAAAATTTCCTTCAGGTCGAAGAGCTTGTTGTAGCCTTTCGCTTTGGCGATCTCGGTAACGGGAAACCACACGATGCTGGCATCGACGCCGCCGGCCTCCAGCGCCGCGAAGCGCGCCGGCGTGCTGCCGATTTGCAGTATTGTCACCTCTTTCGGATTAATCCCGAAGTGCTGCACCGTCGCGCGCGTGAGATAATCCGTCAGCGAGCCGAAGCGACTGATCGCGAAGCGCTTCCCCTTCGCGTCTTTCATCGATTTGAAATTGGGATTCGAGTAAAGCTGGAACGGCATGATGTTGCTGATGCCCCAGAAGTTCTTTACGTCCACGATGCCGCTCGCGCGCCCGCCGATCGTCTCGACGAAGGCGCTGCCCATGATCTGCACGTCGCCGCCGGCGAGCGCCTGGATGTTAGTCGCGCCGGCGTTGAACATGACGAAAACGACGTCGAGTCCCTCGTCCTTGAAGAAGCCTTTTTCCTGGGTGACGTAAACGGGCAGGAAGGCGATGTTGACGGAGGAAAGCCCGACAACGATTTTGGCGCCGGCGAGCGCAGGCAAGGCCAAAAGGAAAACTACGAACAGGGTCCAGCGAAGCGCTTGCCGCATGGAAGACTCCTTCCGGTTAGATAACCGACTGTTCCGGCAGAATGGTTTTCAGCACGCGTAGATAATTGCCTCCGAGGATGAGCGCTATGTCGCTTTCCTTGTAGCCGCGGCGCTGCAGGCGATCGATCAGGTTCGGCAGATCTTCGATCTCCTCGAAGTCCTTGACGTAAGTCCGCTCGTGCAGCGGATGATGGCGGTCTTTGAGCGTCCGCGGGCCGTCGTACTTGATGAAGTCCATGCCGAGCGCCATGTGCTCGATGCCGGCGAGATTGACCATATAATCGATATGGTCGAGAAGGTCTTCGATGGTCGCGTCCTTTTTCGCCGTGCGCTCGGGCAGCGCGAGGATGCCCACGAGGCCGCCCTGGTCGGCGATCGCCTTGATCTGGTCGTCGGCGAGGTTGCGCGGGTTGTCGAGCATGCCGCACGCGTTGGCGTGGCTCACGATGAGCGGCGCCTGCGCGACATCGAGCGCCTGGAAAAATCCTTCCCGGTTCATATGCGCCAGGTCCACGATCATGCCGAGACGATTCATCTCCTTGATCACCTCGACGCCGAAGTTGGTGAGGCCCCCCTTCGTGCGGTTTTCCCATACGCCGTCGCCGAGCTCGTTGCGGAAGTTCCAGGTAAGCTGCATAGAGCGGAGCCCGAGGCGGTAGAAGTTCCTCAGCTGGTGGATGCTCCCCTGGAGCGGCATGCCGCCTTCGAAATGCAGAATGAACGAGATCTGCCCGGGCTGGACTTTCTCCGGCAGGTCGGAGCGCGTCCGGACCATCGAGATCATTCCCTCGGAGCGCGGCGCCTCTTCGAGGAACATGTCGATATTTTCGAGCGCAGTCTCCAAATACCGGCCGGTGTTTTGTGTGTGCGAATAGGAATCGCCGCTGATCGCGTAGACGCATAGATTGATGCCGTCGCGAATGAGCCTCGGAGCGATCCCGTCGCGGATCGGCGATTCTTCGCCGACGGACTTGCGATAGAGCTGTTCGTATACGTCACGGTGTCCTTCGACGACGACATGTTTCTTAAGGAGTTCACGCGCGTCCATATCTTTCCTTTTCGCTTGAAGATAGACGATCCTTGCGGTACTAATATCGGCAAACCAATCGCTTCGCAAGCGCTATATCCTTGACATTTTCATTCGGAAAATCCCTTTGCCGCCTGATTCTCCCGCTCGTTTTCCTGCTCGTTGTCGCCGCTTGTAACCGCAATTCCGGGAGCGCGGACGGCAAGACGTTTCGCGTCAATTTAGGCACCGAGCCGCCGAGCCTCGACTGGTCGCTCGCGACCGACCACGTCTCGTTCAACGTAATCGCGAATCTCATGGTCGGCCTCGCGGAGTTCGATAAAACTTTGAAGCCCGCTCCGGTCATCGCGAAGTCGTGGGACGTGGTCGACGGCGGCAAAAGAATTATTTTTCACCTGCGCGAGGACGCGACGTGGAGCGACGGCAAGAAAGTCGTCGCCGGCGACTTCGAATTCTCCTGGAAGCGGCTGCTCGACCCGAAGACCGCCTCCGAGTACTCGTATACGCTCTTCGACATCGTGAACGCCGAGGAATACAACCACGGCAAGATTACCGACGACAAAGAGGTCGGCGTCTCGGCGCTCGACGATACGACACTGGAAGTGCGCCTCAAAAATCCCGCGCCGTATTTTCTCTCCCTCATGACCTTCGAAGTGACGTTTCCGCAACGCCGTGATGCTGTGGAAAAATACGGCTCGAAATGGACCGAGCCGGACAACATCGTAACCAACGGGCCGTTCCTGCTCTCGTCGTGGAAGCACGAAAACGAAATACGGCTCAAGGCCAATCCGAATTTCTTTCTCGGCAAGCCGGCGATCGACAACGTCGAGATGATGATGGTGAACGAGATGACCACGGCGCTGGCGCTCTACGAGCAGGGGCAGCTCGATTTCCTCGATAACCACAGTATCCCGATTCTCGAAAAACCGCGGCTAGCCAAGGCGCAAGGGTTCCAGCACGTGCCGCAGCTGCGCGGCGAGTACTACGGCTTCGCCGTCAACAAGAAACCTTTCGACGATGTGCGCGTGCGCAAGGCGTTCGCGATGGCGATCGACCGCAACTTTCTACCCTCGCTGCTGCGTGGTGGCGAGCAAGCCGCCACCTCATGGATTCCGCCCGGCATGCTCGCCTACAACGCGAAGATCGGCCTGCCCTACAACCCGCCCGAGGCGCGCCGCCTGCTCCGCGAAGCGGGTTATCCCGAGGGTAAAGGCTTTCCCGCGGTGACGCTCATCTATAATACGCTGGATGACAAAAAGACCGTCGCCGAGGCGGTCCAAGGGATGTGGAAACGGAACCTCGGCGTGCTGGTGCGCCTGGAGAATCTCGAATGGAAAGTGTACCTGAAGCGTCTCCAAAACGACCCGCCGGCGATTTTCCGCGCCGGCTGGGGCGCGGACTACCCCGATCCCGACAACTTCATCAAGCTGTTCGCCTCGTACAGTCCGCAGAACTATAGTCGCTGGAAAAACAGCCGTTACGATCAGCTGCTCGAGCAGGCGGCGCGAGAAATGAACGAGCAAAAACGCGTGCGCCTCTACAACGACGCGCAGAAAATTTTATGCGAGGTCGATGTTCCGATCGTGCCGCTCTTCAGCACCTCCGAGAGCACGCTTCTGAATCCGCACTATACCGGCCTCGAATACAATTCGATGGGCCGACTCGTGCTGCGCAACGTAAAAGCGAGGAGTGAGAAGTGAGCCGTGAGCGGATAAGAACTCGCGATTTCACGACTCACGACTCTCTTCTCCGTTTACTCCTCACATCTCGCGCCTCACTTCGCACCGGCTCATGGCCCCTTTCCTCATAAAGCGCCTGCTCCACGGTGTCGCCGTCCTGTGGGTCGTGGCGACGCTCACGTTCGCTTTGCTCCGCCTGCTTCCCGGCGGCCCCTTCGACCGGGACCGGCGCCTGCCGCCGGAAGTCATGGCGAATATCGAGGCGAAGTATCATCTCAACGAGCCGTTTCTCGCGCAGTACGCGCGCTACATACGCGGCATCGCCGCCGGCGACCTCGGCCCATCTTATAAATACATCGACCGCACGGTCGCCGACGTCGTCCGGGATACACTCCCGCCGTCGATGTTTCTCGGCATATTCGCCCTCGCCCTAGCCTTGGCGGTTTCCCTCCCGCTAGGCGTCGCGGCCGCCGCGTGGCACGATCGCTGGATCGACCGCGCCTGCACGACGATGGCGACGCTCGGCATCTCGCTGCCGAATTTCATCCTCGGCGCGGTGCTCATCTGGATTTTTTCGCTCAAGCTCGGGTGGTTTCAGGCGGCGCGCTGGGGATCTCCGGGCAGCGCGGTGCTGCCGGCGATCACGCTGGGCGCGATGCCGTGCGCGCAGCTAACGTATCTCTTGCGCTCGTCGATGCTCGAAACGCTCGGCGAAGATTTCATCCGCACCGCGCGCGCCAAAGGCGTCCGCGAGGCGTTGGTTCTCTTCAAGCACGCGCTGAGAAACTCCCTCATTCCGGTCTTGACGCTCCTCGGCCCGCTGTTCGCGATTCTCGTCGCGGGCTCTTTCGTCATCGAATACGTCTTCGCGATTCCCGGCATGGGCCGGTTCTTTATCACCGCGGTGACAGACCGCGACTACCCCCTGGTCATGGGCGTGACGCTGGTCTACACGGCGATTCTCGTATGCGCGAATCTCGCGGTCGATATGCTTTATTCGGTCGTTGACCCACGCGTGCGCACCCGCTGAACCGTGATGGCGAAAACTATTCCGGCGCGCTGGCGCTCACCGACTTTTGCTTTAAGTCTGGCGTTCATTCTCCTTGTCATGACGGTTGGTTTCCTCGCGCCGGCAATTTCTCCGTATACTCCCGGCGGTCTGGAGGAAAATCGCATGCTCGAAAGTCCGGGCACGAATCACTGGTTCGGCACCGACGAGCTCGGGCGCGACCTTTTCACCCGGATTCTTTACGGCGCGCGCGTGTCGCTGACGGTAGGCATCGGCACCGCGCTCGTCGCGCTGATCGTCGGGACATTATATGGACTTCTGTCGGGCTACGCCGGGGGATCGGTCGACAATCTGCTGATGCGGATTGTCGATATATTCTACGGCCTGCCGGATCTTTTGATATTCGTGTTGCTGTCGCTCTTTTTGGGGCGGAATATCGTCGGTGTCCTGATCGCGCTCGGCTTCATTTCGTGGGTGCGGTTCGCTCGCGTCGCCCGCGGGCAGGTGCTCCAGGCCAAAGAGCTCGTGTATGTCGAGAGCGCGCGCTCGATCGGCGCTTCGCACGCCCGCGTCCTGTTGCGGCATATTCTTCCGAATATCTTCGCGCAGCTGCTCGTGACGCTCACGTTCAGCATACCGGCGGCGATCCTGGCGGAATCGACGCTGAGCTTCATCGGTCTCGGGATCAACGATCCTTATAGCAACTGGGGAACGAGCTGGGGGACGCTTGCGCAGGACGGCTGGCGCGCGATGCGCAGCTACCCGCATCTCATCTTCTTTCCCGCGACGGCGATCTTCCTGACAATCCTCTCGTTCAATTTTCTCGGGAACGGACTGCGCGATATTCTCGACCCGAAAACAAGACGATTGTAGAAGAGAGTCCGAACGTCTTCGAACTTGAAGCGAGCGAGGCGTATCTGGCAGTGTCCCCTAAAGTATCGATATCCTAGCGCTATTTCATTCCGATAATGTGGTGAACGTCTACGGCGCTCCAGAGATCGCCCGGCCTGGTCAGCTTCGGCTGGTGGCCGCATTTAGGACACTCCGCTTCACGCGCAGCTGAGGTGATTGCCTCGCCGGAGTCCAGCTGCTTTTCAAACTCCGCGGAGCAAGCAAAGCACCTAAGCAAACAAATCCTTTGAGAAGCCATAAAATCTCGGCTACACGATTAAGTGGGAGACCTGAGCTCCTTGAATCTGACATAGCTGATGCGTCTATGATTTGTCCAATAGATTTTTTATTTGCCATTAATATATCTTTCATATAAAAGATGCGTCATGGATTTAAAGCGTTTGAAGTACTTCGTCACTGTTGCGGAGGAGCTTCACTTCGGCCGTGCGGCGAAAAAATTGCACATCACGCAGCCCCCGCTTAGCCAGCAGATACAAATTTTGGAACGCGAATTGGGCATGATGCTTTTCCACCGGACGCGCCGACGGGTAGAGCTGACGAGTATCGGCAAAGTTTTTTTGCTCGAGGCGCGCGCGCTGCTGCAGCAGAGCGAGGACGCCGTGGCAAGAACCCGCCGCGTACAGCGCGGCGAAGCAGGACGGTTGTTGATCGGGTGGATGCCTTGGTCGGTTTTAACTCCGCTTCCGTTCATGATCAGGGACTTCTGTGAGCGCTTTCCGGACGTGCACCTCGACGTGCGCAGTCTCAGCGCCGAGGGGCAGCTCGAAGCGCTCCATGCGGGGGCGATCGACGCGGGCTTCGTGCTTTGGACCTCGGACTTCGGACGGCCGGCGCGCACAGGGCGTTTAAAGACGGAGATTATTCTTAAACCGCCGCTCGTCGTCCTCGTGCCGCAAAACCACCGCTTCGCCGCTTCGGGGCGAGTCGAGATCGCTGAGCTTGCCGATGAGCCTTACGTTTTATTTAAGCGCGAGAGCGGGCAGGTCTTTTACGATTACGTCATCAGCTTTTATCACCGCAACGGGCTGCGGCTCAATATCCGCCACGAAGCCGATCATCCTTCCACGGTTTTGGGGCTCGTGGCCGCCGGTTTAGGAATCACGATTTTGCCGTATACTTCGACGCATAGTATTCCCGGCGTCGTCTGCTGCGACTTGCCCGCGGCGTATCCAAAGCTGGAGCTCGCACTCACGTGGAGACCTCAGAACGAATCGGCTCTTCTTGCGAACTTTACCAAGACGATCCGGGAGTACCGCTCAGGCAACGACTCATCCCCCTCAGGCCATATCGAGGAACGACTAAAAGCGGGATAAAATTCCCGGCAGCGTTTCGAAGAATCGCCGCCGCCGCAAAGTCCTTCATATCTCAGTACCCGCCGATAACGCTTCGCGGCCGCCAGCGTTGCGCCTGGTGCTCGTCGATATAGTCACCGCGCGCGAAAAGCTTGATGAGCACGATGCCGGCCACGAAGCCGCCGACATGGGCCCAGAACGCCACGCCGCCCATTTGGCCGCCAAAGGCGGCGATGCCGCTGAAAAATTGGAGCACAAACCAATAACCCAGCATGACCCACGCTGGGAGCGCCAGCGAGGTAATAAAAAAGCCGATCGGCACGAGCGTGTAGACGCGAACCTTCGGATAGAGTAGCAGGTATCCGCCCATGACGCCGCTGATCGCCCCTGAGGCGCCGACCATCGGGACGGCCGCATCCGGGCCGGTGGAGATCTGTGCGAAGGCTGCGGCAAGCCCGCACAAAAGATAAAAAAGAAGAAAGCGAAAGTGGCCCATCGAGTCTTCGATGTTGTTGCCGAAGAGCCACAGAAACCACATGTTGCCGAGCAGATGCATCCACGACCCGTGCAGGAACATGTGAGTGAAGAGATGCACGAGACCGCGACCGTACCCTGCCACGCAGGCAAGTCCCTCACCGAGCGGCACGTTCGTGCCGGGCGCCAGAGCGCCGGTGAGCTCGCCGGGGATCAGACCGAGATTGCATATCGAAGCCGCCACGCTCGCCTCCGAGCCGGCGCCCTGAATCAACAGCCAAACGAGGACGTTGACGGCGATGATCGCGAGCGTGACCACCGCCGGCCGCTGGGTCTCATTTTCGTCGCGATAAGGAAACATAGGCCTCCTGCTCCAGAACCGACAATCTCCGCCGGCAACGATCTGCTCAGAAGCGCATCGCTCGGCGCGCCTTTGATCACTTTACAGGAAAGCCGAGACATCTAATAGACTTCATCGTGTCGTGCATGCGCCTCACTTGACACGCGGCCGCCGAACGGATTCCTTGGACCTCATGTTTGCGGTGAAGCTTGGCCTACTCGTTTTTTGGGCCGTGTGGTTCTTAATCACTCTCGCCAGCAATCTTTGCGCAGGTCTGAAGGCGCTGAAATTACTACCCGGGCGATGGAGATTTGCTTCAGAAAATTATCGCGCTGTTGCCGACGCGACATCAGTGTACGACGCACCCCGTTGGCTGGCGCCAATTTTATTTACCGGTGTGATTCTCTGGCAGCTCATCGCTGCGTTTCTTTTCGCTCGCGCCGCCGTCTTAGCTTGTCTCGACGGTCATGTCGCCGGGGCCTCGGCGGGCGCGGCTTTTGTCGCCGGAGTGGAACTGCCGGCCGCTTTTATGCTCGCCGACGAGATCTTTCTTCAATACGAAAGGCAGGCGTCGCACGCAACGCTTTTTATCGCGCAGCTCGCGACGTGTATCGCGGTTCTTTTATTGCCGGATTAATGCATCAGGCGGCCGCCGGAAACATTGAGAGACTCTCCGGTCGTATGCGAGGAGTCGCTCGAGGCCAGAAACAAAGCCGCAGCGGCAACCTCTTCGTGCTTGGCGTATTTGCGGAGCGGCGTGTCCTGGAGAATTTTGCTTTCCAGTTCCTTGAACTCCATGCCGAGATTTTTCGCGCGCTCCGCGTACATGACGCGCAAATCGGGCTCGTCCATGCCGCCGGGACAAATGACGTTCGCGCGGACGCCGTAGGGCCCCGCCTCTTTGGCGATCGTTTGCGTCAGGCCTAAGAGTCCCCATTTCGCGGCAACGAGCGAGCCGCGCAGCGCCATGCCTTCCTTGCCGGCGGTGCCCGCGATGCTGACGATGCTGCCGCGCTTTTGCTTTTTCATGACCCGGAGGACGGCCTGGCAGCAGAGAAACGGCGCTTTCAAATTAACCTCGAGTACCGCGTCGTACTCAGCCTCGGCGATATCTTCTACCGGGACCAGAGGCCCGCGGAGTCCCGCGCTGTTGACCAGGATGTCGATGCCGCCGAAGCTCCGGACGGTTTCATCGACCATACGATTGACCTGAACGTCGTCGGTGCAATCCGCGGCGAAGAAAAGCGCTTCTCGCCCGGCCGATGCGATCGCACGCGCGACTTCGTCGGCCTCAGCTTTCATCTTCGGCAGATCGACGAGCATGATGCGCGCGCCTTCGGCGGCGAATCTCTCCGCTATGGCGGCGCCGATGCCGCGCGCGCCGCCGACGATAACCGCGCTCTGTCCCTTGAGCTTCATGGTTTCTCCCTGTCTACGAGCCGTATCCGCCTTCTTCGCCGAGCACTACCTTGCCGCGGAAGAGACGATAGACCATCACGAAATACAGAACGGCAAGCGTGATGCCCAGCAGCCACCAAACCAGTCCAACGTTCATACTGTAAGAGCCGGCTTTCGAGTTGTAGACGGTCAGACTGTATGCAGGATCGCCGCTCGACGGCAGCACGACGGGATAGAGCGCGAACGCCGCTCCGGTGATTGTGCCGGCGAGATACAGCGCGGAGCATAGAAACGCGGCGAGGTCACGCCTCCGACGATGAAAATACGGCATCACGGCCAGGGCGGCGACTGCTGCGGCTGGAATGATCCAGCCCCACGGGTGCGCGAAGAAATTATTCAACAGCGCGGGACGAACGTATAGCGTTGCCGGCAGCGATGCGACGGTCAGCAAAACCAGGGCACGCCAGCCGCGGGCGGCGATCAGCCGAGCGCGGGCTTCGACATCGCCGAGCGTTTTAAGCGCTATGTAATGTGAGCCGTGGACAATAAGCGCCGCGAGCGCCAGCGCGGCGGTGAGCAGCGTGTACCAATCGAGGATGCCGGCGTCAGGTCCTGCGGTGAAGTCGGTCCAGAGCGCCGCGAAGAAATAACCGTCGGCGTCGAGCGGCACGCCGCGAACGACGTTGCCGATCGCGGCGCCGAAAAAGACGGCGAGAAGCGCGCTGGAGGCAAAAAAGACGAAGTCGAAAAGCGCGTGCCACAGCGGATCCTCCACGTGCGAACGCAGCTCGACGCCCACGCCGCGCAACATCAAGAGCCAGAGCACGATCATCAGCGGAAGATAAAAACCGCTGAAGCTCGACGCGTAAAGACGCGGGAAAGCGAAAAAGAGCGCGCCGCCGGCGGCGATCAGCCACACTTCGTTGCCGTCCCACACGGGACCGATCGCCTTGAGGATCTGCGCGCGCTCTGCCCGATTCTTCGCGGCGAAGAGGTGGATGGCTCCGGCGCCGAGATCGAATCCGTCGAGGACGACGTACGCGATCACCATGCCGGCGACGAGCATGAACCAGACGGTTTCCATTTCAGTTCCGGACCGTCTCGATGTCCACGGGCTGCGGACCGTGCATAACCTCGCGCCAGATGAGCAGCACAAACAAAACGCCGAGCAAAGCGTACATGCCCATAAAGCCCAGCAGCGTGAAAAGCCCATTGCTCGCCGAGACGTTCGACGAAAAGCCATGCTCCGTCCGCATGAGCCCGTAGGCTACCCACGGCTGGCGCCCGATCTCCGCCGTGATCCAGCCCGCCGTGTTCGCGATGTACGGGAACGGGAAGCTCAGCATCAGCACCCAGAGCATCCATCGGCTCTCGAACAGGTTGCCGCGCCAGAGAAGCCACGCCGCAACTACCATGATCGCGATGAAGATCGTCCCGAGGCCGACCATGATGTGATAGCAGTAATAGAGCAGCGGGATGTTGTCCGGCCATTGCTCGCGGGGAAAGTCGCTCAATCCTTTTACCTCCGCCTCCCAGCGCCGGTGCGTGAGAAAGCTCAGCGCCTTGGGCACGAAGAGCGGGTTGTCCAACTTTTGCCGATCGGGATCGGGCTGGCCGAGGATGACGATGGCGGCGCCCGACTCGGTGTGAAACAGTCCCTCCATCGCCGCGAGTGTCACCGGCTGATGTCGCGCGACGAGCTGCCCCTTCATGTCGCCCGTCGGCCACAATTGAAACGCCGACGCGAGGACGCCGGTGATTACGCCCAGCCGCAGGAACATGCGGCCGTATTCCGGCTGTTTCCCGGACAGGAAATAAAATGCGCCGGCGGCGGCCATGACAAAGGCGCCTGTGATGACGGCTCCGCTCATAGTGTGGAGGTATTGCCACAGCGCCCATTCGTTGAACAGCAGGCTCCAAAAGCTAGTCAAGTGAGCCGTCCCGTCCGGGTCGAGCGTATAGCCGACGGGATGCTGCATCCAGGCATTCGTCACAATGATGAAGAAACCGGAAATCCAAGAGCCAAGAAAAATCATGAATGCCGCGATCCAATGAACTCGCTGGCCGAAGCGCTTCTCGCCGAAGAGAAAGAGACCCAGAAAGGACGATTCGAGGAAGAACGCGAACACGCCTTCCATCGCGAGCGCCGTAGCAATCACCCCGCCGGCGTAGTGCGAGAAGCGCGCCCAGTTCGTGCCGAACTGGAACTCCATGGGAATCCCGGTGATCACGCCGAAAAGGAAATTGACGGCGAATATTTTCGCCCAGAACCGCGCCGCCCCGTTATAACGCTCGTCCGCCTTCCACAACGCGAGCGACTTGAAGATCACAATGAGCGGGGCAAGGCCCATCGTGAGCTGGGGAAAGATATAGTGGTAGGTTACGGTAAACGCGAAATGCAGCCGATGAATGGCGAGCGCGCTGTCCATGTCGACCAGGGGCGCGCCTGATTCGCGCGCTCCTACTCCGGGATTTCCATCATACCGACGGCGAGTGCGTTGCGATAGGCCCGGTCGATCGCCAGACAATCGTTCGCCGCTCTGACCACCATGCGTGCAATGCGCTCGTCGGTGACGTAGCGCTCGAACACCGACTCGAACATGTTGGAATGGTCGATGTCGGCAACCATATGCACCTTGGTATTTTTGTCGAGGTTATCGACGGAGCCGACGAGGTCGGCGACTTGCTTCATCGCCATGCGCTGCGTGAAGCCGCCGCCCTTGACGAGCTCTGAATTGTTCTTGCGCTCGGTCGTATGATTGATCATCAGGCTCTCGATCCACGACCGCGTCGTGCAGAGATACAGCCAGCTGTAAATTGCCGCGCGCGCGCTCGGGAGCAGTGTCTCTTCGCCGACCGCCCGCGACATGTCGTCGTCGGTCAGGTGCGCGGCGCCGAGCCGCTCGTCGTAGATGAGCTCGTCTTTCTCGTGCTCCCAGATGGACCGCTTGACGTCGAGCGGCGCCTTCGCCATCGACGCAGCCCAGCAGTCGCGCCGGCTCTTGATGTAATGCGGATAATGGCGACCCAAGACCTCATTGCGCTTCGGCGTGATTTTGACTCCGAAGAGCCGCCGGTATTCCGGCGTGTCGAAATGCCGGTTGATCGTGTCGTCGATTTCCGCCCGCGCTTTTTGCCAGTAGCTCATACGACCTCCTAAATGTCGTGTCCCCTAGGGTATCAGATTACAATTTAATTTGCTCTTGGGCGGCGGCGATGCCGTCGCGGAAAATCTGGTTCAAATCAAGCGATTGCTGGGCCGCCTGAAGCGCGAGCGATTCCTTCTCGCCCGTCGCATACTTCTCGAGAAACGGCAGGAACATATCGCTGTGCTTCTCGTCGGCCTGACTGTGCGCCTCCAAATTCGGGATCTGCTTCCATGTGAAGCCCATGTCTTCCATCCATTTTTTCGCCATGCGCGTCGATTGTCCCCCGCCCAAGTCGCCGAGCAGGCGATCGTCGTTGCACCACTCCGTGATCGTCAGCGCGGCGAGGGCCTCGACCCAGCTTTTCTCGCGCGTCATCCAGCCCCACGCGTACAGCGTCGCCAGCGTCGACGGAAGCGGCTTCGCTCCTATGACCTCCTCGGGCGCAAGACCGACCGACTGTCCCTGTTTGATGATCAGCGCGAGGTGGCCGTATTCGGAGAACTGGTCGCGAATGATTTCTTCGTATTCGTGCTCGAGGATGCGCTGTTTGATCGCGAGCACTGGACAGTTTCCCGAGACGTTCGCCCAGCAATCACGGCGATGCCGCACGAAAAGGCTCTGCTGCGTCACCATCACCGCGGCGCGCGGCTTGTTCATCTTGACAGCGAAATAGCGCTCGAGCGCGGGCGAGCGGATGTACTTGCGCACCATCTCGCCGAGCGTTTCACGCCATACGGCTTGTTTCATTATTTGCCCCCTGCCTGTTGTAGTTTGTCGAAAAAGCCTTCGGCTTTGAGTTTGTCGATGATCGCGTTGTCGTAAAGCTTGACGTTGACCGGCCCGGAGTGGCCGACCATTTCTAAAATCGTGTCTACGGCTGCCGGATCAACGCGCGGCACGGCGTCCAGATACTTGGTGACGAACTCATAGTGCATCTCAGGCGCACCGCCGCGCGGCCCCATGTATTTCGCCAGCATTTGTAGCGCTTGCTGTTTTCTCGATCGAAGCGCGGCGATACCTTCGATATAGGCCTTGATGATCCGCTCGACAGTTCCCGGCGACTTTTTAAGATATTCGTTGCTCACGGCGAGGAGGTTCATCGAATACGGGATGCCGAGCTCGGCCGCGTCTACTAGCGCGCGCGCCCCCGGGGCCGGCGATTGTGATGCGACCCTCCCCTCGGCCTGGTGGGCGCGAAAGCCCATGTCGGCTTCGACCACTCCGCCGAACTGTCTAATCTCGACCTTGCCGTCAAGATTGAGCTTCTTCGTGATCAGCCGTGTGACGAAGTCGCTCGACGAGCCGTACCGCGTAATCGCCAGTCGCTTGCCGGCCAGTTGCTCGGGGCGGCTAATGTCGGGCTGCACCCACAGAACCATGCCGGGCCGGCTCGTGTTGCTTCCGACGGCGAGAATGGGCGCGCCTTTTAACGTCGCTGCGACGACCGCATTGCTCGCGCCGAGCGCGGCGTTCAGGCTGCCCCCGACCAGCGCCTGGATCACGACCGCGCCGGAGGCGATATAGATGAGCTGCGCGTCGAGGCCGTACTTCTCGAAGGCGCCGATGTCTTTCGCCATCCACACGCCCGCCATGGTCGGGCTGACCGCGGAGTAGCCGAAGGTGATCTTTTCTTTCGGCGCGTCGGCAGCGAAAGAGCGCGCCGCCGGCGCGGTCAGTATTACCGCGAGCAGCAGCGAGAAGACCCTGATCCGCGTCGGCATCATCGGATTCTCAGACGGCCTCCATTGCCGACGCGATGCCGGCCTGATACGCGCGGTAGAGCGCCTCGGACTCGCGTGCCGCGTTGAGCACCGCCTCCTCTTTATCGCCGACGGCGTGTTCTGCGAGCACGGAGAGAAACATGTCGCTGTGCTCTTTATCGGCCTCGCGGTGTGCGCGCCAGTTGGGGAGATCGTCCCACGTTATGCCGAGGTGATCCACCCAGCGCTGGCCCATCTTGTAAGCGTGACCGCCGCCCTGATCGCCGAGCAGTCGGTCGTCCTGGTTCCACTCCGTGATCGTCATCGACGCCAAGCCTTCGAGCCACGGCTTATTTTTCGTCATCCAGCCCCAGGCGTAAAGCACCGCCATCGTCGAGGCGATCGGTTTGGTCTGTATGATGTCGTCGGCCGTGAGGCCGATCGGTTTCCCCTGGCGGATGAGCAAATCGAGATGGCCGTGCTCGGAGTGCTGATCGCGAATCACCTCTTCGTATTCATGGCCGAGGATCTTTTGCTTGACGGCGAGAATCGGGCAATTGCCCGAGACGTATGCCCAGCAATCGCGGCGGTGACGCACGTAGAGCGAAAGCTGTTTTAAGATGATCTGCGCGCGCGGCCGCGTGATCGGTATCGAATAGTAGCGGTCGAGCTCCGGCGACGACATCGTCTCGCGGGCCAGCTCTCCGAGCGCCTGTCTCCAACCCTGTTCGTTCATTTTGCTTGCCTCCGGTTGATTCTTATTTCAGCTGTTCCATAGCCCGACCGACGCCCTCGCGATACATTGCGGAAAGCTCGAGCGATTCGCGAACGCCGTCGAGCGCGATACGTTCATTTGCGCCCGTCGCGTACTCCGCGAGAAAAGGCAGAAACATGTCGCTGTGCTCCTCGTCCGCCGCGCCGTGGACTTTGAACTGCGGCAGCTGCTCCATCGTAAGACCCAGTTCGGCCATCCATTTCCGCGCCATCCGGCTGGAGTGACCGCCGCCCTGGTCCGCCAGCAGACGGTCGTCGTTGGTCCATTCGGTAACAGTCAGCGCCGCCATGCCTTGGAGCCAATGTTTTTCCCGGCAGATCCAGCCCCAGCCGTACAGTGTCGCAAGCGTCGTCGCAATCGGCGTCGGGTTGAGCACCTCGTCCTCGCTGAGTCCGATGAATCTTCCCTGCCGGACGAGCAGGTCGAGGTGGCCGCGGTCGGTATATTCGTCCTTAATGACCTCGCCGAACTCGTGCTTAAGGATCTGCTGCTTGACCGCCATTACCGGACAATTGCTGGAAAGGAACGACCAGCAATCGCGGCGGTGGCGGACAAAAAGCGCCAGCTGCTGCAGCAGCATCCGCGCGCGCGGCTCGGTCGTCTTGACGGAGAAATAGTACTGGACTTGCGGAGAGCGCATATTCTCGCGGACCATCTCTCCGATAGTCCGCCTCCAGCCGGCGGCGTCCATCACTTTCCCCTTTCCTTCGCCAGCCGCTCGACGAAGCCGTCTTTCACGAGCCGCTCGACAGGCGCGTTGTCGAAGAATCCGTCGACGGCCATGTCACCCTTGCCTTCCCAATTGAGGACCGTATGGATCGTGGCGGGTTCGACGGCCGGAACCGTATCGAGATACTTGACGGCATAATCGTACGGCTCGGCAACGCTATCGGGCGAGCGCCGCATGTACTTTGCGAGCACTCTCTGCCCGATCTCTTTTCTGGTTTTCAGAACGTACATGCCTTCGATATAAGCCTTGAGGATTGCTTCGACCGCCTTCGGCGAAGATTTGAGATAATCGCGCTTCACCGCCATGAGGTTCATCGAGTAGGGAATGCCGAGATCAGGAAGGTCGACGAGCATATGCGCCTTCGATGCGGGCCGGATCGATAAAATCGCGCCGGCGATCATTCCCGTGCCGAAAGCGGCCTCCATCTCGGGCACGCCGCCGAGCGGCTGGATTTTGACCTTGTCCTTGAGACCGTATTTCTCCAGCACCATGTTCATCAAAAAGTGCGTCGTCGAGCCGAATCGAGAAATCCCCAGCACCTTTCCTTGAAGCTGCTCGGGGCGCGTGATCTCGGGCTGTACCCACAAGACCATTCCCGGGCGATTCGCCACGCTGCCGACCGCGACCAGCGGCGCGCCGCGTAGAATCGCGCTCACCACGGCGTTGCTGGCGCCGACCGCCAGCTGGACGTCCCCGCCCATCATCGCTTGCACCGTGACGCTGCCCGACGCGATGTAAACGAGCTCCGCGCCGAGTCCGTATTTCTCGAACGCGCCGATCTCCTTCGCCATCCACAGGCCGGCGAAGTTAGCGCTGATCGAGGCGTACGCCGCTTTCATCTTCGGCTGCGCCGCGAGCTTCCCTGGTAACAGGAGCAGCGCAATTGCAAAGATGAGAGCGAATTCGCGCATCATGGCGCCGGTTGCGCTGTTTAGCCGCGCACTGTGCCGCTTCGTCTAAACCGGCCATCCATGCTCGGAGATGTCGACGCGATTGCCTTCGGGGTCTTTGATCCAGCTCTCGGCGATCGCGCCGAAGGTGTTCGCCTCGGCCGTCGTATCGGCGCGCTGCTCCATCTCCGGCACGCTGTCGACCTTGAAGCCGAAATGGTTGATGCCCCACGGATGGCGCGGCGTGCTGATCAGCGCGACGTCGACGAAGCCGTCGGAAAGATAGATCGTGCCGTTTTCGCCGCGGTGCTTCTCTTCCATATTGAACACTTTTTTGTAGTACGCGGCGGTTTTCTCGCGGTCCTGCACGTTGATGGCGATGTGACGAATGCGCGGCTTTTCCATGGAAACGCCCTCCTTTATCTTAACCGCTGTTTAACCCTTCCCGAAAAGTTTGTCCACCCAAGCACGGCGCAATGGGTTTCATTTACGTCAGGACAAGGTATGCGTATTGGGCGCAAACAGTTCCTCGACGGGAATTTTGTGCGAGGCGAGCCCCTGCTCGTGAAGATATCCCATCAGCGCCTCGACGACGTGGTGGTTCTTCGCGAGCCCGTACGGCCAGGCATCGTCACCCAGAACCTCGCGTTGTTGCCGTAGCGGCTCGCGAAACCAGACCAGGCTGATCTTGTAAGGAGAGAGATCGTTCAGCCGATCATAGGCCTGAAGCTTCGCCTGCTGGAAGGCTTTGAAAAGGTTGACGGCGATTTCGGGCGATTCTTTCCAGAGCTCCTCGCGCATCGCGACGGTATGCATAATCGGAAAGATGCCGGTGTTTTTGAAGTACTCCGCTTCGACTTCCGGGTAGTTTAGGAATAGGCGCCGGATTTCCGGCCGCCCGTTCAGCATCGAGGGGAACAAGTTGGCGCAGATCATCGCGTCGAGCTCGCCCGCAGCGAGCATTTCGTCCGGCGCGCTGCCGGGCGGCAGCTGCGTGAGATCGAAGCCGCCGGTCATCTCGATGTCCATTCGGCTCTTCGCCCACGTGAACCAGCGTATTTTATGCAAATCGACGCCGTAATGGTGCTGCAAAGCGCCGCGCACCCAGACGGTCGCGGTTTGCTGGAACTCCGCAATGGCGACTTTGCGGCCCATGAGGTCGCGCGGCGCATTGATGCCGCTCTTCGCGTTGACGAAAATGCACGAGTGGCGGAAAGCGCGCGCGGGGAAGACGGGAATCGCGATCAGCGGTTTTCCCATCGTGCGCGCGATCAGATACGACGACAGCGACAGCTCGGAGGCGTGAAACTCGTAGCGGTTGAGCATGCGCGTCCAGATGTCGTGGTACGGCAGGACTTTCCAATCGAGCTCCAACCCTTCGGGCTTAATCGTGCCTTCGATCAGCGCGTGCGTCCGGTCGTAGTCGCCGCCGGCGAAAGTGATTTTCCTTGGCATAGAAGCACCTTTTAACTTTTGTCTTTTAACTTGCTTACAATCCCTTCTGCGCTTCCCTCAGCGGCCGCAAATCGACAACGCGCGAGAGCGGTATCTCATCTTTCTTGTCGACGCGCCCCATCTCTCTTTCGAGCGCGTCGCGGATGCCCTTCTCGTTCATGCCGCCGTCGGGAGAAAACGCCGAAAGCATCGACGCGTAAAGCTCTCCCGCGAGCGGCCGCTCGACCCTCCACTCGCGCGCGATGTATTGAATGGTCTCGTCCCTGTTCTGCCGAACGAAGCGAAGACTCTTCAGAGTCGCCCGCAGAACTCGCACGACCGTCTCCGGACGCTCGCGCAGCATTTTGTCGGAAGTCCCGACCCCGGAAAGCGACTGCTCGACGTGATCGCCGAGATAGGCGAGGATATGAAAGCCCATCATCTTCGCCATCGAGTGGAACGGCGGCGACAGCATGCCGGCCTGGACCGAGCCGCCGTTCAAGGCCGCGAGAATGTTGGCGGTCGTGCCGGTGGCGAAAAGCGCCACTTCTTTGTCTGGAATGAGCCCGTACTTGCGCACGAGATAGCGCGCGAGCGTATCGGTCGATGAGCCGATCGCCGTGATGCCGATGATCTTTCCTTTCAGATCGGAGATCGAGCGGATCTCCGGACGCGCCGTCAGCCAGAAAGTCGGCTTGACGGTGATGAAACCGATGACCTTGACCGGGAATCCCACGGCGGCGGCGCCGGAGACCTGGCTCTGCGCGCCGGAGAATTCAAGATCGCCTGTCGTGAGCGCCGTCACTTGGATGCGCGACGTGACGAGCACGAGCTCGAGGTCGATGCCTTCGGCGGCGTAGATGCCTTTGTCTTTGCCGAGAAACAGCGGCAGGTAGTTGAGGCTTTTCGCCGGATAAGCGTAGCGGATCTTCTCGGCAGCTTGGACAAAGCTCGCGCACGCGAGCAACGCGAGAACCATGGCGAGGCGCTTCATCGCTTCTCCTTCAATACTTGACGCAGGATTGCGAAATCTACGACGCGGTCGAGCGGCACCGGCTCCGTCATTTTGAGCGATTCGCGCGCGCGGTCGACGTCGGCGCGCAGCGTCTTCTCCGGAACAAGGCCGTCGGGCGTCAAGCCGCGCACGTACAGCTCATAGGACGCGGCGGCCGCCGCGGGCTCGAGCTTCAGCCAGTCGGCGATGATGCGCACGCTGTCGCCCCTGTTCTCCTTCATAAACGCCTGCGTGCGGAGCAGGGCGCGGATCATCCGCCGCACTTGTTCCGGATTGTCTTTGAGCTTATCCGCGATGACGCCGAGACCCGACGTCGCCGAATCGAAAACGTCCGCTGCGGCGGCGAGGCGCTTATATCTCTTCGCCTCCGCCTCGATATTATACGGCGGCGGCAGGATCGCCGCGTCGACTTTTCCCGTGAGCAGCGCCGTCAGGCGCGGACCGCTGCCGGAGATCGCGAGCGCCTTGACATCCTTTTCCAACTCAAGCTTGGGCTTCTGGAAAATCGCGCGCAGCATGAATTCCGTCGTGTCGCCGTAGCCGGCGAAGCCGACGATCTTGCCTTTGAGATCGCCGACGCCGCTGATCTCGCGGCGCGCGACCAGCGTATGCAGCGGCTTGCCGTTGAAGTACATGACGACTTTCACCGGCAGGCCGCGCACGGCGCTCCGCAGCACCGCGCCCGAGGCGGTGGAGTAATCGATGTCTTTCGTCGTCAGGGCGACGACGGTGATGTTCGTCGCCATTTGAATCAGCTCGACGTCGAGACCTTCGGCGGCGAAGAAGCCTTTGACCTGAGCGACTTTCGGCGCGACGAAGCTGAGCGAGAAACTCGGCATGCCGACGCGGACTTTCTCCGCCGGCTGGGCGCCGGCAGTCCGGACGAGCGCGAGGAGCCCGGCCAGAACGATCGCTGTTTTGCCGCGCATGTCAGCGTTTCTGGTACTGCTTGTCGATGAAGCCGCTGTCGTCGAGCTGTTTGACGAACGTGGCATCGACGAAATATTCCGGCTTCATCGACTTCGCGTCGGGATTCGTCGCCGCCATTTCGCCCAGCACCGTGCGAATGCCTTCGACGCTGGGATATGGTTTGGCGGGCGTCACGCGCGAGAAATAATCGTACGACTCTTCGGCGATAGCATCGTCGCTCAGGCGGAGAAATTCCTTGATTAGCGGAATCGTCTCGCTCTTGCGCGTTTTGTAGAAGGCGATCCCTTCGACGAAGGCGCGCAGGAAGGCGCGGACGGTTTCGGGCTCGGTGCGATTAAAAGCATCGATGGTTGCGATATTGTTGTGCGGGTAGATGAGTCCAAGCGTCGAGGCGTCGGTGAGCTGGACGAAGCCCTGTCTTTTGGCGAGCAGCGTGTTGGGCGAATCGATCACCGCGCCGTCGACCACGCCGCTGACCAGTGCGGAGAAGCGCCCCTGCTGATTACCGATCTGCATGAGCGTGACGTCTTTAGCGGGATCGAGGCCGAGGCCTTTCAGCATGAAGCGCGCGGCAAATTCGGACGAGCTGCCGAAGCGCGACACCGCCAGCTTGCCGCTCTTCAAATCTTTGGCCGATTTAATGCGCGGATTGACGTACAGGCTGTACGGCATCGTCGGCGTGTAGGTCGAGACGAGGACGTTGCCGGCGCCCTTGATGCGCGCCTGCTGCGCGGCGCTCCCGCCGCCGCCGCTGATCATTTTGACTTCGCCGCTGATCAGCGCTTGCAATGCCTGCGAGCCGCCCTGGAACAGCACCAGATCGATGTCGAGTCCCTGGCGCTTGAAGGCGCCGATCCGCTTGGTCACGTGCAGCAGATCGACGCCGCCGCCGCTACCGGCGAGGCCGAAGATGAATTTCTTCTGCGTTTGAGAAAACGCGGGGCTGCTCCAAACGACCACCGCGGACGCGATGAGCGCCGGAACAATTTTAAAGTAGTACATGAAGTCTAAGCGGACTTCTTGTAGTACTTGTCCATCTGGCTCTTGGCGCCCGACTTGAGGCATTCCTCCTCGAAGATGCGCCGCACCATCGGGTCTTCATCCTCGTATTCGATCTGATGACCGCCGAGCTTGATGTCGACGTCGGTCTGGCCGCCGCCCTCGCCCATGATGCCGTAATATTTTTTGCTGCCCCAGCGGAGCGCTAGATAGCGCGCCGGGGTCGCGCCCGAGTTGAAGTGCTGGTGGAACCAGTCTCCCGGCGGCACGACCATGCTGCCGGGCTTCCAATCGTAGCGCTTGATCTCCTGCCCCTTGGGCCACATCAGCGAATAGCCTTTGCCGGAGAGGATGATGACGTGCGCGCCCGGACCGTGATAGTGCGCCTTTTTATAGGTGCCCACGGGAAACTGCGAGACATGCCCGCACATCGTATTCTCGGCGATCTGGAAGCGCACCTGCGACCCGCCGGCGCCGCGCTCCTTCCATTCGATCAGGTTCAGGTTTTTCACGTCGGGAGCGAAGTTCGTTTCCCACACGCGCCCGGCCCACCAAGTGCCTTCCTTGGAAAAGTAGTCGTCCTCGGAGTTAAAGCGATCCTTGAAGACGTAAGGACAATTGAAGATGAAATCGATATTATGAATCAGGTTGATCATGAGCGGCGCGCTCGTGACGGCGAGATAGCGCGCCGGCTGAGTGCCGCTGCCGTTGAAGTGCTGATAGTTCGTGTTGAGCGGCGGTGAGAACAGTGAGCCTTCCTGCCATTCGAAGGTGCGCTTTTGCCCGCCGTCGTTCCAGATCGTCGTCGCGCCGCGGCCGCTGACGATGTACACGAGCTCTTCGTACATATGCTTCTGCGGGTTGAGCGATTTACCGGGCGGAATCTCGCAGATGTAAGCATCGTTGGTCTCGCCGGTGCCTTCGAGGCAGACGCGCACGGCGGGGGCGTTGAGCCGCGCCCAGTGCTTGAGCGGCACGTCGTTGATGTCCTCGATAAAGAAGCCTTCGACGAGCGGCACTCCCTCGGATTCGATCCATTTGCGGTAAGAGCTTTTCTTCTCCGCAATCTGCTTGTCGGAAATTTTCGGTTCGGGCATGATGCAGTCTCCTTTCTCTTCTGCCTGACGGTGATGTTACGGCTTCCACCCCTGCGCGGTCAACTGCGCGCGGGCCTTGCGCGTGAACGAGTAATCAAAAATCTTTTTCAGCGGCGGAGGCTCTTTCAAATCGAGGCGAATCGCGGCCTGCTCGATCGTCTTTCGCTGCAGCTCTTCGGCGACCGTGCCGTCGGGCGTCATCGCCGGGCGCGAAGCGTCATAGGTCTTCGCGGCGATCTCCGGGCTGCCAGCGTGGATCTTGGTTAAAATGGGAATCGTACCCGCGCGGTTGTCGCGCGCGTAGATGAATCCTTTGAGCGTGGCTCGGACAAATCTCTCGACCAGCGCGGGATTCGACTGCGGCATCCCCTCCCGCACGACGACCGCGGACTGAAGCTCGATGAGATCCTCTTTAACGAAGGAGACGAGCTCGCGAAAGCCGGATTCTTCGGCGAGAAAATTAGAGGGCGGCGAGAGCACGGCGGATTCCACCGAGCCCGCCTTGAGGGCGGCGAAGCGCGCCGTCCCTGCGCCGAGTGCCATGATCGTCACGTCGCGCGCCGCTTCGACGCCGTATTTCTTGAGCAGCTCGCGCAGCAGCAGATCCGGACCCGAGCCGATGCCCGAGACGCCGACCCGTTTTCCTTTGAGTCCCTGGATGTCGCGAATGTCCGGCCGCGCATACAGCCAGTAAAGCGGCCGCTGGTACGTATGGAAGAGAAACTGCAGCGGCGCGCCGCGCACGACCGAAGGGATCGCCGCCGCGCCGGCCGCGCCGAACTCCACGTTGCCGGCCAGGATCGCGAGGTTCGCCACCGGCGCGCTCATCTTGATAAGCTCCGCGTCCAGACCTTCGTCGCGGTAGAATCCCTTTTCCTGCGCGGCGATGAATGCGATCAGCGACATGCTGAAATCCGGCAGCGCGACCCGGATTTTTTGTGCGGCGGCCTCCGACGCGTAAAGAAGCACAAAGCCCAATAGAGCGATATGCAAGGCCGATTTGCTCACGAGACTTTCTATCGCTTGCGGCGCGGTTTTTCCTGGTTACAGAGATCGAGAATAATCCGCGTGTAAACGCAGGCCGCCTGATACAGCGACTCGATCTTGAAGGCGCGCTTTTCCGCATGATGCTCGGAACGCGGCCCGTAGGTAATCGACGGGATACCGAGCTCGTTGAAGATATTGACGTCGCGCCACATGCTGCAGGTCGCAGGATTCGGCCGCGGCGGCTCGGCATTGAAAGTCGCGCGATGCGCGCCCAGGACGGATTCCTTGATGCGCTCGGCGTTCTGCGCCTCGTAACCGCGCCGGAAATGATAGAGCTCGATATCGGTCGCCGGCACGCCGGCTGCTTTCAGCGCGTTGTGAATCTCGTCGCGCACGTCGAGCGGATTCTGTCCCGGCGGCGTGAAGGCGCCGACGTAGAGACTGCAAACCTGCGGCGTGCCGCCGATGCCGGTCGAGTCGCCGGCGCGGATCGCGCATACCTGCGCCTTCGGAACGACCGGACCGCCGGAGGACTCGTACGAATAGCGCTTCTGATATTCCGTCGCCCAGCGCTCCAGCGCCTCGATCGCGACCGCGCTGCGAACGATCATGTTCGGGCTGTCCTGCATGGTCGTTCGATCGGGAAGATACGGCGTGTAATATCCGGGCCGGTCGGAGAGCCAGGTGATTTTGAACCAGGCTTCGCCGGCTTCGACAGAGACGAGACTGAAGCCGGTCCCCTCGGCGATCAACGCATAGTCGGCCACGCCGCCATGGGTGATGAGAAAGCGCGCACCGAGGTCTTTGGTTTCCATCATGACGCCCGGCGCATCGTCCGAGGGCTCGCGGCTCGTCTCGCCGACGACCGCCGTAAGCAGAAGATCGCCTTTGAGCGGCACGCCGGTCGCCTTGACCGCCTTGCCGGCGATCATGAACGCCGCCATCGGTCCTTTGTCGTTGACGATGCCCTCGCCGACCAGCTCGTCGCCCTCGATCCATGCTTTATGGAAAACGTCGGCATCGGGATTACGCCGCCGCCAGATGTCCGTCGCCCGCACCGCAGTATCCATGTGCGCGTTGAACAGCAGGCTGTACCCGCCTCCGCTGCCGGAAAGTCTTCCGATGACGTTGTAGCGGTCGGCGAGCAGCCCGACTTTCCTGACCTTGAAGCCTTCGGCACCTAGCCAATCGGCGACGTAATCGGCAACGGGCTTTTCCGACGGGCCGGCGCTGTCGATGTTGCAGATCGTGAGCGCGAGCTGGATGAGCTCTTGTTTGTCGATCCGCGCTACAGCTTCTTCTGCGAGTGGCATCGCGTCTCCTCTTTACTCAGCGTCCCTTGATGCCGAGTTCTTTCTGCGACTCTCTCAACGGCCCGAGATCGGCGACTTCTTCCGGCGTGACCGGTCTGTCCACTTTCAGCGCCTGTCTCGATTGCTCGATCACGAGCTTGAGACCGCTCTCCGGAATGCTGCCGTCGCTGTTGAATACTTTGACCGTGCCATCGTAGGAAGCGGCCGCGCTCGCCCGGTCGGATCGGCTCCATTCGGCGAGTATCTGAACCGCGCCGTCGCGATTGGCGGTGATGAAGCGGTTCGCCTTGATCAAGGCCTTGATGGCGCGTTTGACTTCGTCGGAACGCTCCTTGATTTTCTTGTTGTTGGCCCCCAGGCCGACGAACGGGAACGAGAACATCTCGTACGCTCGCGCCACGACGTTGAAGCCCATCTTTTTTCCCTCGACGTCGGCCGGCGGCGAGATCACCGCGACGTCGACGATGCCTTCTTTGAGCGCGGTGAACCGCGCGCGGTCGGAGCCGAGCGCGATGATCTTGATGTCTTTTTCCGGATCGATTCCGGACTTCTGAAACATCATGCGCGCGGCGACGTCGGCAGTCGCGCCGAAAGAGCTCACACCGAGCGTCTTGCCGCGCAGGTCCTTGATCGATTTGTACTCGGGCCGTGCGATCAGGGCGTGGGTCGAGCTATCCATGAAACTCGCGACGACTTTCATCGGCAGCCCGCGAATCGCGCCGCGCACGACCGAGCCGAAGATCATCGTGTAATCGATATCGCCGGTCGCGAGCGCGGTGATCGAAACGTTGGCGTTCATGCGGATCAGCTCGACGTCGAGACCCTCTTCCTTGAAAAATCCCCGCTTGTACGCGACGCCGCTGGTGAGAAAGGCGACGTCGAGACTGGAGACGGAGATGCGTATTTTGTCGGCCGCGAAAGCGTCCGCGGTGAACAGCATCGTCACCGCGGCGACGAGAAGCGCTTTGCGACAGCCCGTTGCCATTGTCATCGTGCCTTTACTCCCAATTCTTTTTGCGCCTCACGCAGCAACGCGATGTCGGAGACTTCGCCCAGCGGCACCTCGCGCTGAATTTTCGCTTCCCGGCGCGCCTGGTCGATGACGGCGCGCAGGCCGTCTTCCGGTATGCTGCCGTCCATGTTGTAGACTTTATAGGCGGAATCGTAGGCCGCCGACGCGAGCGCGGGCTCCGTGCGCCCCCAATCGGCAAGCACCGCGATTGCGCCGTCCCTATTCTGCCTCAGATAGCGGTTTGCCTTGATCAGCGCTTTGATAGTCCGCTTAACTTCGTCCGGCCGGTCGGAGATTTTTTTCGCTTGCGTGCCCAGTCCAACAAAAGGAAAGTTGAAGACCTCGTAAGCGCGATTGAGCACGGCGAAGCCGAGCTTCTTCGCTTCGGCGTCGGCCGGCGGCGATATCACCGCCGCGTCGATCACCCCTTCTTTGAGCGCGGCGAGCCGCGCGGAAGCGGACCCTAGCGCGACGGTTTTCACGTCTTTCTCCGCGTCGAGACCAAAATGCCTCAGCATCATCGAGCCTGCCAGATGGTCGGTCGCGCCGTACGCCTGCACGCCGATGGTTTTTCCTTTGAGATCCCTGGCGGACTTGATATCCGCGCGCGCGATCAACGCATGGGTGGAGCTATCGATAAAACTCGCCACTACTTTCATCGGCAGGCCGCGAAGCGCAGCGCGCACGACCGAGCCGAAGACCATGGTGTAGTCGACGTCGCCGCTCGCGAGCGCGGCGATCGCAACGTTGGCGTTCATCCGGATGACTTCGGCTTCGAGCCCTTCTTCCTTGAAGAAGCCCTTTTTCTGCGCGATGCCAGAAGGCAAAAAACTCATGTTGAAGTTGGTCACGGAAATACGGATGCGATCGGCGGCATGCGCGGGCGCGGCGATCAGTACCGCCGCCGCGGCGCAAATCCATAAAAACTTATTCATTTGTCGATGGCGATGAAATTCTCGTCGTCGCGAAGCTTCAGGACTTCGCGCCGCGACCCGGGGAACGGCTCGCTCTGCCAGTGCTGCCTGGGCTCTGTTTTCATTTTTTCGATCCGCGTTCTTTCATTGCGCGCCAGATTCTTTCCGGCGTGAGCGGCACCTGTTGCATGCGCACGCCGATCGCGTTTTCGACCGCGTTGCATACCGCCGGAGCGACGGCGAGAATCCCGCCCTCGCCCATGCCTTTCGCGCCGTACGGCCCGCGCCCGCCGCCTTCTTCCAGAATGATCGTCTTGAAATTCGCCGGCACATCGCTGAAGCGCGGCAAGCGATAGTCGATGAGCGAGCCGTTCATCAGCTCGCCGTTTTCATAGACGAGATCCTCGAAAAATGTCTGGCCGATGCCGAATACCGCCGCGCCCTCGTCCTGCCCGCGGCACTGCTGCGGATTGATCATCTTGCCCGCGTCGGTGAGCGAAATATAATTCGCCAGCTTCGCGGTACCCGTCTCCGTATCGATTTCGATCTCCGCCGCGCCGAAGCCAATCTCCCAGAACGGCGATGGATAGCCGAGCGGCACGGCGGAATTTTTTGGCACTTTGAAGTAGCCGCGGCCGACAATTTCCCCTTCGGCGGCGCCGAAGTGACGCCGCATGACCTCGCGGACCGGCATCGTCCTGCCGCCGCCGGCGAGCTTGCCGTCATTCAGCGAGACTTCGTCCGCGGAAACGCCGAACAGCCCGGCCGCCGCTGCGATGATCTGCGCGCGCGCGTCGCGGGCAGCCTGCTGCATCGCGAGACCCATGACCGTCGTGGCGCTGCTCGCGTTCGTGCCTTTGTCGAATGGGGTATATTGCGTGTCGAGCTCGGCTGCCTGGACGCTGTCGAGCGGGACGGTCAGCTCGTTCGCGACCATCTGCAGGAAAGCCGTGCGCAACCCCTGACCGATCTCGACCGAGCCGGTCGAATAGACGACGCTGCCGTCCAGTAAAATTTTCACCAGGGCGTGCGCGGCCTTGTTCGTCCCGCCGCCGTCTTTGACAGCGGCGGCGACGGCGCGCCCGTGCATTATATGAGAGTCCGAAAACTTTGCATTGACGCGGTCGACCTCACTGGCGACGCGTTTGAGCGCGCCGTGGAGGTCACAATCGATCGGCGTGTCGCCGGCGGCGTATTCGTCGCCGCGGCGAAGAAGATTTTTGAGGCGCAGCGCGTTCGCATCGATATTCAAGCGCCGCGCGATCATCTCGAGATGCGAATCGTAGGCGTAAGCAGCCTGCGGAGCGCCGAAGCCGCGAAACGCTCCCGCGGGAACGGTGTTCGTATATACAGTGTACGCGTCGGTGCGCACGTTCGGGATCGGATAGGGCCCGTGCGCGCGATAGCCGGCTTTCTCCGTCACGGACGGACCGGAGTTCGAGTACGCGCCGCCGTTCAAATAGAGCTTGCATTGCCGCGCAACGAATGTGCCGTCGTTGTTCACGCCGGTCTTGATCGTGATGCTCGCTCGCGGCTGGCACATCGTGCGGAAGGTCTCTTCCGAGGCGTAGGCAATGCGTACCGGCCGACGCGCCATGCGCGACAGCGCCGCCGCGATCGCTTCCGTCTTTATGCCGCTCTTCGCGCCGTAGCCGCCGCCGACGTACGGCACGATCACCCGCACGCGGCCGAGCGGCAGGCCGAAGACGCGCGCCAGTTCCTGGCGCTGCGGGAATGGGCTCTGCGTCGCCGACCAGACCGTGAGCATGTCGCCGTCGAATTTCGCGACGCTCGTGTGCGGCTCCATCGGATAGTGCTGCGCGCTGGGGAAATCGAACGTGTCCTCGAAGACGTGGTCGGCGGCGGCGAAGCCGGCCTCGGCGTCGCCGCGCTCGTAGCGGAAATGAAAGCAGACGTTGCTGTTCTCGTGTACGATATGGCTCGCGCCGGTCCCGAAGTCGGGCGACTTCCTCCCCTCCAGAATCTCGTGGACGAGCGGCGCGCCCTCGCGCAGCGCATCCTCGAAAGTCGCCATGACCGGCAGCTCTTCGTATTCGACTTCGAATTCAGCCAATGCGGCGATCGCTGCGCGCTCATCGACCGCCGCGACTGCGGCTACTATGTCGCCCGCGTACCGGACCTTGTCGAGCGCCACCACGGGCTGATCCTTCACGTACGGCCCGTAGAGCTTCTCTGCGACGTTCAGATTCTCGCGCGTCAGCACGGCGAAGACGCCGGGCATCCCTTCCGCCTTCCGGGAGTCGATGCGCTTGATCTTCGCGTGCGCGAACGGACTGCGCAGCACCTTGCCGTACAGCATGCCGGGCAATTTCAAATCGCCCGCGTAAAGCCCGGCGCCGGTCACTTTGTCGCGCCCGTCCGCGCGCGGAATGTTTTGTCCGATCGGGGAAGTCACGATAGTCTAGTTAGTTTTTGATGCCTTCCTTGGCCACTTCGCGCAGCAACCGGTAATCGACGATATCGTTTACCGAAATGTCTCGGGTCACGCCGGTCTCCTTCTTCACCTGCTGCATCAGATCTTCCAGCGCCTCTTGGCTCACCGTGCCGTCTTCGCTCAGCGTCTGGAGCACGACCTTATAGGTCTCCTCGGCCGTCGCCGGGTCTAGGCTGAACTTCCTGCCGATGAACTCGATCACGTCTTTCTTCTCCTGGCGCATCGCGCGCAGTGCGCGCAGGAAGCCCCGCAGCACCTTTTTTACTTGTTCGGGATTCTTCTCGACCTTCTCCTTCGTCGTGGCGATGCCGGTGAGCGGCTGCTGCATTACATTCCCCGCGAACATCAACTCCTTGAATCCCTTCTGGCGCATGCGGAAATTCCAAGGCACCGGCATGATCGCGCCTTCGACCGAGCCCGCCTCCATCGCCGCCATGCGAACCGACGCGGCCCCGATCACGATGTAGGTCACGTCCTTATCCGGATCGAGGCCCATCGCCTTCAACACGGCGCGTGTCGACGCAAAGCCGGTCCCGCCGATGGAGCTGATGGCGACCTTCTTGCCTTTCAAGTCCTTGGCGGACTTGCCCGGCTGTCCCATGAAATAAAACAGCACGCTCTTGAAATCGTGCGAGAGGATCTTCACCGGCGCGCCGCGCACCGCCGCGAGAAACGCCGTGCCCGCGCCGTAGATGTAATCGACATCGCGGCTGCTCACCATCGCGCTGATCGCGAGATCGCCGCGCAGGATGCGGAACTGGAGGTCGACGCCTTCCTTTTTATAGAGTCCTTTTTCGATGCCGTAGAGCAGCGGCGCGATGCTGATGCTCTCGCTCGAGTGCGTCAGCAGCGCGCGCTCGAGCTTCTGCGCGCCGGCCGGCGCCGGGGTGAGCGCGAAAAGCGCAATGCCGAGTAAAATCCACAGTTGTCGCATCGCTGTTCTCTCCTCTTACCTGGAATCGCGGCGCGAATCCATAAGGGATTGTTGACAATGGAAATCTCTTTCGATAGGTTCCACCAGATGAGCGAACATATCAAAATGACACAAGAGGAAGCAAAAGCTAAAGTTGCCGCTCTTCGTCAGATCGTGCTCGACACGTACGAAAAAGAGATCCGCAACCATCCGTATTTTCGCGAGCTGCGCGCTGGGACGCTGGAAAAAGGCCATCTCCAGTTCTGGGTCAAGAACTGGCACGCCTTCGCCGTCGAGGTGAACACCGGCATGGCGACCGTCTATCACCAGTTCGTGGGGTTCTTCAAAAGACATCCCGAGCTCGAGGACATGGTCGCGCAGAAAATCGGCGAGGAGTTCACGACGCCCGGCCTCGGCGGACATGCGCGCGTGCTCTTGAAGCTCGGCGCCGCGCTCGGCGTAAGCAAGGAAGAGATGATCGAATGCGAGCTGATCCCGGAGGCGCGAGGCCTGGTCGATTTCTTCGTGCGCTCGTGGATCGACGTGCCGCTCGCGGAGTGCTACGCGATTCACCTCGAAGAGGAGATCTTCGGCCACATTGCGGCGGACTACCGCGCAGGGCTACCGAAGTACGGGCTCAGCAAAGAGCAGATGGAGTACTTCAAGATCCACGAGGAAGCGGACCTCAGCGAAGAGCATGGTGGCACCAACCAGCGCATCCTCGAGGCCGCGCTGATGGACGGCTACGGGCAGGAGCGCGCCGGCTGGCCGCTCGAATACTGCTCGCGCGTCTCCGTGCAAATGATGACGACCTTCTACGACGGCATCTACAGAAGGTACAAAGGCATCAAGCTGTAAGAAGCGCTTGACGGCAGCCGCCTATTAATTCCGCAAAGCCGTTCGTCCCGCGTGGACGAACGGCTTTGCCTTGTCTGGAATCACTCGTGGGAGATATTTTTTGCACTGCCCATGCAAATGAGTTCGACAAGGCGCGCACATTTTCGGTAAACGCAAAAGTAGCACGCGTTTTGTAAAATTTTCTTGACACTTCATACACGCGGACGTAACGTTCGGTCGCATGCAGGTGAAAATTCGGCTGGATCCGAAATCGTGGGAACAACTACTCGATCACCTGCCGCGCTCATCCGCCCGCGTCGCGGTAAAAAACGCCGCCGAAATTTATTCGACACATCCACGGCCGCATAAAATCAGACTCGTAACCTGCAACGTACTCACGGCGACCTCGCTGCTCCGATGCGCGGCGGCGCATTGTCCGGAGGCGATGCCGGAAATCTGGGAAAGCGTTCGCCTTGCGACCCCGACGAAAAAGCACATCCCCAATCCACCCCGCCGCCGGCTAATTTCTTCGGGCAATTCTTAGCCGCGCCCCCCGAAAGCCGAAATTAGGACCGGGGTTTCACCCTATTGACAGAAATATTTTTTGCGATATTCACCAAGTCGTGCTGCGCGATATGCCAGTAATCTCGCATCGCGGCATCCGTACTTGGCCGCCTACCTGGACATGGACCGGGAAAGGCGAAGACAAACAGCCGCACGGCGAGGCCGGGGTTCTAAGAAAAGTCCGCACGTCTGTCGTCGGTCCCAAGGAGCCCGGGGCCATGACCCACGACAACCGCATTTATCTATTCATGGACTATCGCGACAGCGAATTCGTCGGCTGTCTGATTCTCGACGACGCCGCAGCGTGCCGGCAGATCGGAACAGTCCTATCCGCGCTACGCGGCATGACGATCAAGCAGATCGGCGACATCGACCTCGAGCACCTTCTCTAGCCTTTGCTGATCGGCTACACTGACACGTTAATTGGTCTTAAAACTCAGCGCCTTGCTGAACGGTCCAGCACCGCAGGGGCCGACCGCCCTGACGCGCCAGAATAAAGTTGCGCCGCTGCCGAGCGGCGGTGCGACCGTCCAGTCGCTAGACGTAAGGCCGGTCTGCGACGTCACTATATTGTTAAATTTCGAGTCGTTTGCCAGTTGCACTTCATAGGACGATGCGCCGCTGACATCGGACCAGTCCAGAGCCGGAGTGGTGGAAACCCCGGTCGCTCCCTTCTTCGGCGTCTGCAGCGACGGAGCCGTCATTGCGGCGCAGACAGTGATGGCAAAGGACCTTGTGTTGTCCGATTCGTTCGTTTCCGAGACTTTATTCGCCGGATCGGCGATAGCGCCGATGAAATAGGAGCCCGGCGCCGTTGTTTTCGGCAGCGTGATGGACAATGGAGTCGAGCCGGTGGACCCGCCCGCGGCAAGGCCGTTTTTCAAGGCCTTGCTGCTCGCCAGGAGCGTATCCTGCGAGGTGATGACATTATCGCTCGACAGGTAGAAGCCGACGTTGAAAGCGCCCGCGTTCGCGTTCCCTTGATTTTGAACCGTGTAGGAAAGCGCGAGTTTGCCTTTGAGCTGCGCCGTCGAAGGTCCGCTCAAAGCCGAGACGACGAGATTCGGCCCGGCCGCCGCCAGGCCCGCTCCGCTCAACACCACGCTTGTCGGACTCGTCCGGTTGGTGGCGTTGTGCGTGATCGAAAGGTTGATCGAAGCCGGTCCCGCCACCGTCGGCGAGAATCGGATCGTGACGATTTGCGACTGGCCGGGGGTGAGATTGATCGCCCCGCCGCCGGATTGAATGGAAAACGGCGCCGCGAGCGTGCCGACGCTGACCGTCAACGTTTGCGTGGAGGCGGCCTGGTTGGTGATCGTCAGCGGCAAATCAGCAAACTGACCGACGGCAACGTTGCCGAAGTTTAAGGGTGAAGGACTGACGGACAGATTGATGGCGTCGGTCGGCACCTGATCGGAGATATTGATCAGCACCGCCATGAGGCCGATAGTACCGGCGGCGGGTGCGACGATATCGGGAAGAGAGTCCTGGTCCAGGTCGGCGGTCACAATCCTTGCGTCGCCGCCCAGATCTAAAAAGAACGGCGCCTCGAAGGTGCCGTCGCCCTTGCCGCGGTAAAGCGCCCCTTTCGTGCCCTCCAGCGAGACCGCGAGATCCGGTATGTTGTCGTGGTCGAAATCGGCGACGCGGAGATCGTGCACGAGGTCCTGCGTCACGCCCAGCTTCAGCGGCGTCTGCGGGAAAGTACCGTTGCCGTTGTTAAGATAGACCTCGATCTCCCAGTCGAACTCCGGGCCTTCCACAACGGCGGCGATGTCGGGTCCATTTTTTCCGTCGAAGTCGGCGACGACCACCGAATCCGCCTTGACAGTACCGTGTAAAGTCACCGGCGTCTGGAACGTGCCGTCGCCATTGCCGAGCGCAAACTGCAGGCTGCCGGTGAACGGCGTAACAAAGCTGCCCCGATTGCTTATCGCCAGGTCGAGCTTTTGGTCATTGTTGAAATCTCCCGTCGCGATGCCGTTGGGAAACGCTCCCACCGATAGCGTGGGCTGTGACACGGGGGATGCAAACCCACCGTTACCGTCGCCCAAGAATACAGAGATATTGTTCGCGCCGGTGTTGGCGACGAGCAGATCGGGTATGGTGTCGTTATTCACCAAGGCCGAGGTGAGAAAATCGGTATTCGAGTCGGGTCCCGGTAGAATGATGGGCGCCAGCGCGTTGAAGCCGCCCTGGCCGTCGCCGAGCGCGACTTTCAGCTTCGAAGGGTTGCCCCCGTTGGTAAAGGCGAGATCCTGCTTGTTGTCATGGTTCCAATCGCCGGCGATGACCCGATTGCCGTCCAGTCCCGTGATCGCCGACGGCGGGCCGAACGCGCCGCCGCCGAGACCGGTAAGGAGCGCAAGGTCGCCGCCGTTCGCCACGACTACATCGGGAATGTTGTCGCCGGTGAAGTCCGCCACCGCCGCGTCGAAGCCGCCGAATCCCGATGGATTGGAATCGGTGAAATATGCGGGCGCACCCTGAAACGTGCCGTTGCCGTTGCCGAAGAACATCGATAAGTGGTCGTCCCCAACGTGTGAAACGAGCAGATCGGCTTTCCCGTCGCCGTCGAGGTCGACGATGGAAACCTCGTTCGGCTGGTTGCCGGTGACGTAGCGGTGCGGCGCTTGCAGCGTGCCGTCGCCGTTGCCCAGGAAGACGCTAACCATGTTGTTGGAGCCGCTCAGCACCACTACGTCCGGTATATGGTCGCCGTTCACATCGCCGGTGCGCACCGTTAGCGGGTTGCCGCCGAGACCTCCAGCCGGGAAATCTTTTATGGTCGGAAAACCGCCGCTGCCGTTGCCGAGTAGGATAGAGCCGGGCGTGATGATATCGGGATTGGTGTCGCCGTCCATATCGTCGACCACCAGCGAGAGCAGAAAATTCGGGTTCACATTGAATCTGGTCGTAGAACCAAAAGTGCCGTTGCCGTTGCCCAGCAGCACCACGACTTCGTGCGATGAAGAATCGGCGGCGGCGAGGTCCAGTTTGCCGTCCTTATTGAAATCGCCGACGGCGACATCCGCCGGAGAGGCTGCGGCTCCAAGGGAGATTGAAGCCGGAGCTTGAAAGTTTCCGTGTCCGTCGCCTAGCAACAGCGATACATTGCTTGCGTTCGCCGTGACCAGGTCGATGTTATTGTCCTTGTTGAAATCGCCGGCTTTGATGTGCTGCGGACTGGTACTGGTGCCGGTGGAAAACAGTGTCGGCGGGCCGAAAGTGCCATCGGAATTGCCGAGAAAAATAGAGACATTGCTCGAGCCCTCATTGGCTACGGCAAGGTCGGGATTGCCGTCACCGTTGAAGTTGTCGAAAACGGCGTCTACGGGGGTCGTCGCGACGGCAGCGAGCCGCGTCTGGCCCACGGAGTGTAGTCCCTGATTCTCTAGCCCTTCGCATAGGTCGTCAATAACAAATTCTAAAGATTCACCCAAAGTTAATGTTCTACCGACGACCTTCCCATTCTTGGTTAATAGTACGACGCCAGCGAAGCCAAAAATGGGATATACGAGTGCAAAGGCGGCATCACCGCAGGGTTGGGCCACATCTTCCATATAGAAGTTGTGGATCACGGCGTTGGCATACCGCGGCCAAGCGAGGGCGGCTACCAATGCGAAGGCTATAACGGGAAACCGAGGTCTTCGGTACTGGCTGCGGGGGATCATGACAACCTAACCTCCAGGACGGAATGTGAAGCGGTGCAGGAAATTAAGGCTTTATTTGTCCGACCATTTCATAGCCGGGCGAACGCCGTCAAGATAAAAAGGGTCACACAAACGACCCCGTCTTGTGACCGGCGGTGCCGCCGGCGTAGTGCGTGGGCCTATTTTAGTATCTGTTCGGCGAATTTCGCGGCGGGACGGCGGACGTTGATGACTTTGTCTTCGAGGTGGTTGCGGACACGGTGATATTCCGCGAGGGTCATGGTGTCTTTGGCGGCCTCGACGCCGACCTGCGTCATCCATTTGGTGTCGACGTCGAGGCGCCGCGTCGCCTGCTCCATGACGCGCGCGTAGAATTCCTGACCCTCTTTACTCAGGAACCAGTTGACGAAAACAATCGTCGCGGCTTTGTGCGGCGGCTCCTTGATGATACCGAGCACTCCGTAGCCGCTGCTTGCGGGCAATCCTTCCTTCGGCCGCGGCAGCTCCCGCACTGGAAGTCCGGCCTTGATAAACGGCTCGTACTCGCTGTGGCCGAGGCCGATCGTCACCGCGAGCTTGCTCTTCGCCAGCGCCTCGGCGACCTGGCGCAGGTTACGGCTGAGGAATAGATCCTGCTGGACGAGCTTGCGTAAATAATCCTCGCCTTTCACGTCCCACATGAACGACCACAGCGAGATGCCGGAGCCGCCGACGCGCGGGTCGTTCAGGCCGATCTTTCCCTTCCATTTTGGATTGAGCAGATCGTCGAAGGAGCGCAGCTCTTCGGCTTTCGCCACTTCCGTGTTGTAGAAAAGCCCCTCGGTGCCGGCGTTGGCTACGAAAGAATAAAGAAAGCGGTTCGTCTTAAGGTTGTCGTTCCAGATGTGTCCGCCCCACCAGTACTTCGGATCCCTCACCTCGGGCAGGATCATGTAAATGGGAATCGCGTCGAGCATACCTTCGTCCTGGAGCGACATGGCGGTGGTCGTTCCCTGGATGATGACGTCGGTCGAGCGCACGCCGGCGCGCAGCTCTGAGGCGATCTTCGCAGCAGAATCCGCGCCCCGCGAGACGATGAGCTCGGCGGCGATGCCGAACTTCTGCTTGAGCAGCGGCTCCAATTCTTTTCTGAGCGAAGCGCTCGGCGGAATCGCGATCGTGATTTTGCCCTCGGCCCTGCCGGCTTGCAGCGCCTTCTCCCAATCGCTCTGCGCTGCGACGGTTTCCAGGAGGACGAAAGAAAGAAATGCGCAGACGATCGCCGCGAGCGCGTTATATCGCCGCATGATGATTATCCCTCGTCGGTCTTTACCATACATTCCAGCGCTCGCCGCGCTTGACCATGCGCTCGTAATAGTTCCACTCCGGCGAGCGCGGCGGGCGCGCGCCGCGGCGCTTGGCGCGCTCGGCTTCGACAAGCGCGTATTTTTTCACGACCGCGGGCGGCATGGGCCCCGGCTTGCCGACGCCGTTAGCCCACATGAGCATCTTCGCCGTGCGCTCGACGTGGACGGCATTCATGCACGCCTCCTGCACCGAGCCCCCGACGACGTTGGCGCCGTGGCCTTTGATCATCAGCGCGCAGCTCTCACCCATCGTCTTCATCGCGCGCTCGCCGTCCTCCTGAAACGTGCCGTAGAGCCATGGGCTCGTCGGTACGCCCTTGCTGCCGAATTTGATCGAATGCTGGTGGATCGGCACGATTTTCTTGCCCGTCGATACGAGTGAGACCGCGACCGGCGGATGGCAGTGGATCATCGCGCCGACGTTTTTCCTCGCCTTGTAGCCGGTCGTGAAAAAGAAAATCTCCTCGGGCAGGTCTCTCTTGCCGCCGAGGAGGTTGCCTTCGAGATCGAACTCGAGCACGTCGTCCTCAGGAATGCCCTCCTCGATCGGCGGCCGGAGCGGCAGAATGAGAAACGTGCCGCGCGAAGTACGGCAGCTCACGTGCCCCCACATGTCCGCCAACTCCCAGCGGAGAATCTGCGTCGCCGTCTTCAACTTGTCTTTGAGGTCATCGATTTCACTCATAGGCTTTGTTCGAAAAAAAACGATTTAGCGAGCCGCGCGTGCGGGTCGTGTCAGGAAGGAATCGGGACGGAGCCGCAGCGCGGCTCCGTCCCTTAGTTGCGATAACAATCGGCGCGGCGCTATTTCATCGCCATCGTCGGCGAGCCGTAGCTCACGCGCGGCGACGGCTGGATGCCGGCGCATTCGAGCACGCGCTTGGCGATCTGCTCGGTGGTCGCGAACCAGACGCCGTCGTGCTTCTTCACGTAGGTCATCAGCTCGTCGAAAACCTCGATGCGTCCGGGCCTTCCGACCAGGAACGGATGCAGCGAGAACTGGCAGTACGTATGAAAGTCGTTCGACTCCTTGTAGAAGGTGTCGAACGACTTTTTCCAGATCGACAGCGCGTCATCGGGATCGGCAGTCTTTCCGCCCTGAAAGATGAACATGTCGCCGAACGGCTGGCGCGGAATCTCGACGATGATGCGCTCGCCGTCTCTCAGCAGATACGGAAGGTCGTGCGAGAAGGAGTTGCTGTTCCACATAAAGCCCTGGCCGATACCGAGCTCGGGCGTCACGTGGCTCTGGAAACAGCAGCGCCAGCCGTTGATGCGCTCGCCGGTGAGGCCCGCGAGCACGTCGACTGTCTTGGTGATCGTCTCGAGCTCCTGCGGCTCAGTCAGCTTCCACGCCTTCTCGTGGTGGTAGCCGTGGCCGGCGACGTCATGCCCGGCCGCGTGAATCGCGCGCACGGAGTCGGGATAGCGCTCCGCGAGCGCGCCGCAGATGACGAACGTCGCCTTGATGTCGTGCTTCTCGAGCACACGCAGCACGCGCCAGACGCCGACGCGCGGCCCGTATTCGCGGCGGGCGTATTCCTCGGCGTCGATGCGGCCCTTCGAATCCGGCTCAAGCCCCTCGGCGCCCTGGTAGTTGAAAACCAGATTGACCGCGCAGCGGTACGGCGCCGGCCATTTGAGCTTCTCTCCGAGAAATATCTCCTGCAGCATGTGTCACCTCCTCGTTGTATGCGTCGCTACGATTCAGCTTTACGACGGAAAAATCGCTATCGATCTCCCGGGCTCCTGTGTCGCTGATCATGCCGTTTTCCAATCACTTTATCAATCGCTCCGCCACGGCAACGGACGGCTTGCGCATCGATTCCTGCTTTTCCTCGGTGTGGCCCTCGAGCTGATGATACTGCTCGACGCTCATGAACTCGCGGGCGGGTCTCAGCGCGTATTCTTCTTTAGGCGGCGCGACGTCGAGGCGCCGCGTCGGCTCGCCGATCGCATTCTGATAGGTCTCCTGTCCGTCCTTGCTGAGCAGCCAGTTAACGAAGACCTTGGCCGCATTCGGATGCGGCGGATTCTTCATCACGGCGAGGACGCCGGAGCCGGTTACCGGATAAATCCCGTCCTTCATCTGCGGTAGCGGCTTCACCGGGATGCCGGCTTTTACGAACGGCATGAAGTTGTCGATGTCGAGGCCGATCGTGACGGCGAGCGAGCCTTTGGCGAGCGCCTCCGCGAGCGGGCGCTCTTCGCTCATGATGACGGGATTCTGCTGCACCAGCTTTTTGAGATATTCCTCGCCTTTCGTCTTCCACAGGAAATTCCAGTTCCCCTGCCCGGCGCCGCCGCGCCGCGGATCGCTGTAGCCGATCTTGCCTTTCCACTTGGGATTGAGAAAGTCGTCGTAGGAACGCAACTCGTCGGGCTTCGCCAGACTGGCGTTGTACCAGACGGCGTCCTGCACGAAGGCGAGAAACGAGTAGCCGTAGCGCTTCGCCTTATCGACGTACATGTGCCCGCCCCACCACTGCCGGGCTCCGGAGACTTCGGGAAGAATGAACTGGCTCTCGACGGGATCGAGCATCCCGGCGAGCGTATAGATGATCGGCGACGAGCCGCCGGTGTGGACGTCGGTGAGGCGCAGCCCCGCGCTGTATTCGTCCGCGATCTTTTTCGCGCTCGAGCCGCCGCGGCCGGTGACGAGCTCGAGCTCGATTCTGAAGCGCCTCTCGAACACCTCTTTCAAGGCATTTCTCAGCTCCGCGCCAGGCGGTATCGAGACGACGACTTTGCCTTCCTTCCTGGCCGCGGTGAGCGTACGCTGCCACTCGGCTTCCGGCGATTGCGCCCTTGCCTGAACGGTGAAAAGCAGAACGACCGCGGCAGAGACGACTAGGCCGGCGCTGTAATTCTTTCGACTCACCTGCTGTCCTCCGATAGTTTCTTGACGACGATAGACAAATGCTGCGCGATAAACGGTTGGACGATAGGAAAAGCTTTCCGGCATGTCAAGCAACAGCGGGTTTGACCGCCGCTTGAAATTCGGACAAAGTCTTTTCCACGGGCTGCTGCTTTCGTCCGCCCGTACGATCATTTATAATGGTGGCTCATGATCGAATCTAAAACCGCACCCTCCGCCGTCGTCGAAGAGCTCGACCGCGAGCTGGCGAAAAAATGGCTCTCGGGCATCTGGCGCCTGCCGCGCGGAGAGCGCCCGAAGGATCCCAAGACGACGGTCCAGCCTTATCTATGGAAGTGGGCTGACATCTACGACGGCCTGCTCCAGGCGCGCGAGAAGATCGGCATTCAGCAGGGCAACGTAGAGCGGCGCGTCATTCGCCTCGTCAATCCGGGCTTGGAAAAATCCGAGATGACGACGCACACGATGCTCATGTCCTTCCAGTTGATCCAGCCCGGCGAGGTCGCGCCGGCGCACCGCCACACGATGGCGGCGATCCGCTTCATTCTGAAGGGGCACGGCGGCTACACGACGGTGAACGGCCACCGCATGATGATGGAAGCGGGCGATCTCATCTTGACGCCGCAGTGGACGTGGCACGAGCACGCGCACGAAGGCAGCGAGCCGATGGTATGGATCGACGGCCTCGACGTGCCGTTCATCAACGCGCTGCAGGTGATCTCGTTCGAGCCTTACAAAGTCGGCGGCGAAGAGCGGCGCCTCGACGTCACGAGCACATCGGAGGATCCGTCATATAGTCTAACGCGCGCGGTCGGCGCGAAGGATGCCGAGGCCGCTCGGCCGCTGCATTACCGATGGCGCGATTCGTATCCGGCGCTCAAGCGCCTCGCCGAGCAATCGCCCGATCCCTACGATGGCGCCGCGCTCGAATACGTCAACCCGCTCACCGGCGGCGCGACGCTGCCGACCATGTCGATGCGGCTTCAACTGCTCAATCCCGGCGCGCACACGCGCGCGCATCGCCACACGAGCACAACGATTTATCACGCCTTCAGCGGCAGCGGCGCGACGGTCATCGACGGCAAGAAATACGAATGGGAAAAAGGCGACACGTTCGTCGTGCCGCTCTGGCATTGGCACGAGCACGTTAACCGCTCCTCCAAGGAAGAAGCCGTGCTTTTCTCGATGCACGACCAGCCGATCCTCCAGGCGTTCGGCCTGTACCGCGAAGAAGGCCAGCCGGGTTTATAAAGAATTTCCGTTTCTGTCCGGCGACATCGCACTTCTCCACTGGCTTGTAGGGCATGAGAATTCGTACTATTTCCCAGGAATAGGAAAGCATCGGTTACGTCAGCCATGCTACCTTTCATAAGCAGAATCCTGCTTTCGTCGTTTCTTTTAATCACAGCGATACATTTATGTCCGGTTGTTTTATCGGCCGCCGAGCCCGCGGCGATCTTCAAAGACACTTGCTCGGTGTGCCACGGCATCGGCGGCAAGGGAGACGGCCCGAGTTCCCAGGGGCTGGAGCCGAAGCCTGCGGACTTCACGGACTGCAAGAGGATGACGAAGGATTCCGACGACGTGCTCTTCAAGATCATCAAGAGTGGCGGATCGAGCGCGGGGCGCTCCACCGTTATGCCGGCGTGGGGCGACAGCTTGAGCGACTCGGAGATTCGCGGCATGGTTCAATTCATTCGCGGTCTATGCAAAAAGTAAATTAATAAGACGCGCGTAAAGGAGGCTTGTCATGGCCTACGAAAAATTCATACGCGAGGCAGATTACCTGCAATCCGCCGCCGACGAATACGCGTGGCGGCGCGCGCGGGAACTCGGCGTAACGCGCCGACGTTTTTTTCAAATGCTTACGGCGGGAAGCGTCGCGGCCGCGCTCAGCGGCCGGCTCCCGTCGAAAGCCTGGGCCCAGGCCGCCCCCACGCCTGTCGTCAAGCCGACGCCAAAGGAGCTTTTCAACGACTACGGCAGCAACAAAGAGATGCGCTGGGAGAACATGTACGGGCGCGGCTATCTCGTGCCTAACGAGCTTTTCTTCGTGCGCAATCATACGAAGACCGCCATGATCGACGCGAAGACATGGCGCTTAAAGATCGAAGGATCGGGCGTCCAGAAGCCAATGGAGCTGACTTACGACGAGCTTCTCTCGATGCCGTCGGTATCGGCGACCCGTTATATCGAGTGCGCCGGCAACGGCCGCAGCTTCTTCGAAACCGCTTACGGCAAGAAGGCCGACGGCACGCAGTGGAAGCTCGGCGGGATCGGAGTGGCCGAATGGACGGGAGTGCCTTTCAGCGAGGTTCTGAATGGCGCAGGAATCAAGAAGAGCGCGAGAGACGTTATGCCCGAGGGGTTGGATGATCTCAAGGTGCGGAGACCGATGCCGGTGGCGAAAGCGTTAGCCGAAGATA
This sequence comes from Pseudomonadota bacterium, assembly GCA_021324155.1. Taxonomy (GTDB): domain Bacteria; phylum Desulfobacterota; class Binatia; order UBA9968; family UBA9968; genus JAJPJQ01. The sequence continues at coordinate 12,816 of JAJPJQ010000027.1, read as the reverse complement.
CTCTGCTCGTGTACGCGATGAACGGGCAGCCGCTGCCGGCAGACCATGGCTTTCCCGTGCGCGCGCTCGTTCCCGGCTGGATCGGCGTCGCCAACGTTAAATGGCTCGGACGTATTGAAGTCTCGGAGCAGCCGCTCTTCTCCTCCTGGAACACGGAGACTTACGTTCTCGTCGGCCCGGACTATCAGCCGCAGCCGCCTTCCAAGGGACCGGTTCTTTCCAATCAGGACTTGAAGAGCGCCGTCGAGCTTCCGTGGAACGGCGAGGTGAGCGCCGCTCGCCGCCTGGTTCGGGGGCGCAGCTGGTCGCCGTTCGGCAAGATCGCGAACGTGGAATACAGCCTCGACCAGGGGCAGCGATGGCAAGCCGCTCGTCTGAGAGAGCCCAACATCGCGGCCGCGTGGGTGCGATGGGATTTCGACTGGGAACCCAAGCCAGGGAAGCAGACTATTCGCGTGCGCGCGACAGACGACAAGGGAAACGTGCAGCCGGACAAGGTGCCTTTCAACCAGCAGGGTTATCTATACAACGCGATGGTGGACCACCCGATCCAGGTAAAATAATCTCTAGCTGGGCTTCCAGCCTTTCGCTTTCAGTTCATCGTTCACCTTGCGCGTGAGCGAAAAATCGAAAATCTTCGCGAGCGGCGGCGGCTCTTTAAGACCGACACGATCGATGACATGCTCGAGCGACTTTCTCTGCACCGCCTCGCTGATCGTCCCGTCCGGCGTCAGAGAGACGCGGAAGCGGTCGTAAATTCTCCCCACCATATCCTCTTTCAGCCGCAGAAATCTCATTAGCACCTGAATCGCAATCGCGCGGCTGTCGCGAAACGCGATAAAGCCCTTCAAGGAGCCGCGCACGAACTTCTCGACTAGCGCTTGTTCTGATTCCATAACGGAGGTCGGCGCCAGAATGCTCCCCTGCAGCTCGACCACGTCCTGGTCGGGCAACGATACGAGCTCGCGATAGCCCGCGTCCTGCGCGAGGAAAATCGCCGGGATCGAGAGCATCGCCGCGTCGACCGAGCCGGCCTGCAATGCGTAGTAGCGCGCGGTGCCGGAGCCGACCGGCAGGATGACGGAATCGCGGCCGCCGTCGAGGCCGTGTTTTTTCAAGATATCGCGGAGGATCGAATCGGGGCCGCTGCCGAGGCTCGAGACGCCGATTTTTTTCCCCTTCAAGTCGGCGACCGTCTTGATTTCCGGCTTGGCATAGAGCCAGAACATCGGCCGCTGAAACGTGCTGAAAAGGAACTTGAGCGGCGCGCCGCGGAGCAGCGGCGGCAGGCTCGCGCCCCCGAGAGTGGAAAACTTGACGTTGCCGCCGATGAGCGCCTGGGTGCCGACGGCGGAAGGCATCACGACCAGCTCGACGTCGAGGCCTTCCTCGCGGTAGTAGCCTCTGTCTCTAGAGATGGCGAAGGTCGAAACCGACGGCGTCACGGCGGGAATCGCAACGTAGATTTTTCTCGACTCCTGTGCGTGAGCCGCCGTCGCGAGAAAAAGAAAAAAGAAAGCGAGCACGTATCGAATGGCCAAAGCAACTCCTTATGTGCTAGAAACTTCGCAACGTAAGCTATCTATCTCGGACCCCATGGTCAAGAACGCAGGAGAGCTGCTCCCGTGAAATTCGGCGTCTTTCTTCCCATCTCGGGCCGCGCCGCTGGGCCCGAGACTTTGACGCAGGCCGCGCGCCAGGCGGAAAGTCTCGGCTTCGACTCCGTCTGGTGCGCCGATCGGATCGTCATCCCGTGGGAGATCAAGACGCCTTATCCATACGCCGAAGGCAGCAGTTTCATCGTGCCGCCGGACCGGCCGTTCTTCGAGCCGCTCACCTGCCTCGCCTACCTCGCCGGCCGCACGGACAAAATAATGCTGGGCATCAGCGTGCTCGTCCTCCCCTACCGTCAGCCGCTCTACTGGGCGAAGATTGCCACGACCATCGACCATCTCTCTAAAGGCCGGCTGATTCTCGGGGTCGGAGTCGGCTGGATGAAGGAAGAATTCGACGCGCTAGGCGCGAACTTTCCCGAGCGCGGCAAAGTCTCGGACGAACAACTCGATCTTTTGAAAGTCTTGTGGAGCGCCGAGCGCGCGGATTTTTCCGGTGCGCATTATCAGTTCGAGAATATCGCCTTCGCGCCGAAGCCGCTTCAGCAGCCGCGCATCTCGATCTGGGTCGGCGGAGAAGGTACGCGCGCGCAGCGCCGCGCCGGTGAGTACGGCGACGCGTGGTTTCCCTATTTCGTGCGAATGACGCCGAAAGAGCTCAAACGCCGGTTCGACAATGTACGGCGCGCCGCGGAAAAGGCAGGAAGAGACCCGCAAAGTGTGCGCCTGAACTGCTGCCTGCCGATCGAGCTTTCGCAAAAACCGTTGGATTGGGAAGAAGATCGCCTCCGCGGCTCGGCGAACCAGATCGCGGACGCGCTTCACGGCTACGAAGAGATCGGGGTCGAGCACCTCGCGCTCCAATTCATGGTGCCGCGCTGGCCGGAGCGCGTCGAGCAGATCGAGCGCTTCGCGCGTGAAGTCATGCCGCATATCCTCTGACCGCGGTTGCCGCCGTCGCGTGCGTGTTATATAGGTAAGCTCTTCACTGAATCACACGAAAGCTTTTTCATTCGACACGGAGGAGCACACGAACATGAGCGATAAGCGTCGCGTCGCATTGATCATCACGGGGGGCACGATCGATTCTCTAGGCAAGGACCGGCTGGATCTCGCCTGGTACATCGAGGCGAACAAGCGCATCGACACGCCGGAGCTTCTGGCGCAGCTTCCGGAGCTGCAAACCGTCGCGGCGGTCGAAAGCGTTCCGTTCCGCCGGCTGCCGAGCCACGCGCTGGTCGACAAAGACTGGCTCGAGATGGTGCGCACGATCCACGATATTCTCGACAACAGTAAGGCCGATGGCGTAGTCATCACGCACGGCACGAACACGATCGAGGAGACCGCCTACTTTCTCAATCTGACGCTGAAGACCGACAAGCCGGTCGTCATCGTCGGCTCGATGCGCCCGGCTTCAGCGTTGAGCGCGGACGGCTACTTGAATTTATTTAATGCCGTGCGCGTCGCCGCCGATCCGCAGTCGCGCGGGCGCGGCTGCCTGCTCGTCATGAACGACGCGATTTACAGCGGGCGCGACGTAACCAAGAACGCAACGTATCGGGTGGAAGCCTTTCAGTCGCGGGATCTGGGACCGCTCGGCTACGCCGACGCGGATGGGAAGGTCGTCTATTATCATATGCCGGCGAAGAAGCACACGACCGCGACGGAATTCGACGTGCGCACGCTCGATTCGCTGCCGCGCGTCGACGTGGTGGTTTCTTATGTGGGTGCCGACGGCAAGATGATCGAAGCCGCGGCCGCGGCGGGCGCAAAAGGCATCGTCAGCGCGGCAACCGGAGCCGGCCGGCCGACGCCGGCCGAGGACGCGGCGTTCGACCGCGTCTACAAGGAGAAGGGAGTGCTCATGTGCCTGTGCAGCCGCGTCGGCTCGGGCCGCGTGGTGCGCAGCCCCGGGCTCGCCAAGCGCGGTTTCGTCGCCGGAGACAATCTACAGGCATGGAAGGCGCGCGTGCTGCTGGCATTGGCGCTATCGAAGACGAATAACGCCGACGAGATTCAGCGCATGTTCGACACGTACTAAAAAAAGCGCGGCCGCCACATGAGCCGAGTGTTTCAGCCGCGGCGGCCGCGCGTGTGAAGTCTGACCGCCGCGGGTCAGTCCTCATCCTCGGCAGATTCAACTTCGATTTCCTTAGCGATCATGGTCGTCGTGTTGTATTCGGCCATGCCTTCGTCGCCGACCTGGAGATCGCCGAATCCCGCCACGTCGTCGTTCTTTTCGATCTTCGTGCTCGCGGTGACGAAGAGCGTGACCGGCGAGCCGTAGCAATCGATCGTGATCGTGCCGGCGACGGGGTCGATCGCCGTAATCGGGCCTTCGGCGTAGCCTTCCTCTTCCTCGTTCTGCACTTCAATGCGGAAGGCGTCCTGTGTGTCGGAGGCGTAAACGGCCTCGACGTACTGGCCGACGGCGAGATCGGCGATCGTCGGCGTCTCGATGCCTTCGACTTCGATGATCGTGTCGGGCGTCACATTGACGGTCACGCCCCAGTCATCGTACTCGGAACTGATCGTAACGGTGTTGGCATCAAGATCAATCTGCGTGATCGTCCCTTCGATCTCGCATTCTTCCGGTCCCTCGACCTGGACGTCGATCGCGGTGCCGTCGCCCTCGGATTGCGTCCCGTGCGACTGCGAGCTGCCCTGCTTGACGTGTGCGACGACGTGGTCGCGGCCTGTCAGCGTGCCGAGCGTGGTCACCTCGCCATTGCGAATAATACGGGTATGCGCGTTGGTGCCAAAGCTTCCCCTGTCGAGTTGGACGACGCCGGTTCCGGATTTTACCCCGACGACGGCGCCGGAAAGCGTCGATACGATAGCGCCGGTCGCGGTCAGCTGCTTGGTGTTGTTCGAGGCATCATACTGCGCCGTCGCGTTATCGCCCAAGACGAGGCCCATCAAGGTCACCTTCTTATTGTTGCGTTTAAGCTTGCTGCTGCGGACGATGTTCAGCGCCGTGAGCGTGCCGTCGTTCGATTGCAGCGTTACGGTGCCGCCGCTCACGTCGACCGCATAAACGGTACCCTGCACCGTGGTTTGCCCCTTCTTGCCCTTGGCATCGGCTTGCCCGGTAATCAGCACCGCAAGCGCTACGACAAAGATTCCGATGTATTTACGAAACATCCACACCTCCTAGTTATCGCATCGTTGCTCAATGACCGGCATCGATGCCCGTTGTAGGCTTCAGACGCTAACGCAAGCCGGGTGCCAATAGGGATTGGGTGGGCGTACCGGAGTGAGTTTCAGCGTCGTGGTCGCACTTGGTTCATCAGGGAACGTTCCGCCCGCCACTATGGTGCGCGAATCGGCGACGGCTTACCGTTTTCCGTCACCCGAGCCGACCTTCACGGCTGATCGGTCTGAGGTTTGGATTTTGATGAAACGATACTTTATGATGGGGGTCTTTAAATTAACAATGGAGGCTTTCCGATGCTACGACGGTTAGGGCCGGTCGTTGTTCTGCTTGCGCTTAGCGCTCCCGCTTTTGCGCAATGGAACGAAGACGCGCAGGATTGCTACGAAGATACCAAACCCGAGTCTTTTAATGCCGAAAAAGCTCTGCCCGCGTGCGAGCGTGCCATGCGGTCCGGCGAGCTCACGAAACGAAATCTCGCCCAAATGTATTATTACCGCGGCACGATCTGGATGGATAAGAAGGACTACAAGCGCGCGATCGAGGATTTCACGGAAGCGGGCAATCTCGACCCGACGTTACCCCAGGCGCACCAGACGTTGGGCTTCGCGCGCTTTTTCGTCGGCGATTTCTCGCGGGCGGCGCGGAACTTCGCCGACTCGCTCGAACTCAGGCGCGACGACGTTTATGCGATGCTCTGGATTTATATCGCGCGCTCTCGCGTCGGCGAAAACGACGCGAAAGACATTGTCCGGAGTGTCTCTAGAGAGGTCGATTTGAACCAGTGGCCGGGCATCATTCTCGCGTACTATCTCGGCAACATAAATCAACAGGAGCTGCTCAAGGCGGCAAACGATTCCGATCCCAAGCGCCGGCGCGAGAAGCAGTGCGAGACGAATTTTTATATCGGCGAGCAGCTGCTAATCGAAGGCAAGAAAGCCGAAGCGGCCAAGATGTTCAAGGCCGCGCTCGCGACCAATGTGACGAAATTCGTCGAGTACGAGGGTGCTCGCATCGAGCTTCAGCGGATGGCATCGACGAAGTAATTACTTCGTGATTGCGTAGCAGTAGCAGTCACGCGGCTCGGGGCCGATGGTCGGATGGATCGACCAGCGGCGCAGGAGTCCCTCGCGCTTCATCCCCGCCTTTTCCATGACGCGCGCCGACGCCGGATTGTCGACGTCGCACACCGCCCAGACGCGGAAGATATCGGCCTCGCGGAGCGCCCATTCGACGACGGCGCGCACCGCCTCCGTCATGTAGCCGGAGTTCCAAAATGCCTTGGCCAGCACGTATCCGAGCTCGACCTTGTGGCCGTCGACGCGGCCGCCGATCGTACCCATGAGTCGGCCGTCTTCTTTTCGGCGAATCACCCATTGAAGCGCTGTGCCGTCGGAACGCTGCCGGACGGTGAGGCGAAGGTGCTGGCGCGTGTCCTCGATCTTGCCGGTCGGGCGCCACGCTAGATAGCGGGTCGCATCCCGGTCCTGCGCATACGCGGCGAACACTTCTTCAGCGTCGCTCTCCCACGCGCTGCAGAGACGGAGGCGTGCAGTCTCGATAACTTCGGGCGGGATCATCGATAACGCGCGCCGGCGCGCGCCGGCGCATGATGCGGAGACTAACGGCCGAAAATCCGCATGTCAACTTCCGGCGGGGATCGCGCCGGTTTTTTTGCTTCGATGCGTGCGATACCGAAGCGTCTCGCCGTCGGTCTCGAGCATGATCGCGCCGTCGCTGTCGGTGCGAAGCGTGGCGGCGCCCGCGGACGCGTAACGCTCGATGATCTCCTCGGCGTCCGCGGCGCTTCTCGGACCGACCGAGAAGACTGCGAGACGCGGTGCGACCGCGCGGACGAATTCCTCGCTGTTCGCGCGCGGGCTGCCGTGGCGCGGCGCCTTAAGCACCGCGCTCGTGACCGGGACGCCGTTCGCGACGAACCATTTCTCATCCTTGGCGTCGAGGTCACCGGCAAAGAGCACGTCGAAGCGGCCGTAGCTTAAGCGCAAGACGACGGACGCATCGCCTTCGTAGTCGTCGGGCGGATACATCACGCAGAGTTTCACGCCTTCGATGACGCGGCACGGCGAAGAGACGGCGAGATTCAGCCGCTTGATGCCGGCACGGTCGACGGCATCGTCAAGCCGTTCGTAGCGCGCGGTGCGGCCCTTGGCCGCGCCGGTCCAGAATTCTTCCGGCGTGAATTGCGCCGCAACCGTCTCCATGCCTCCATAGTGATCGATGCGCGGGTGGCTTACGAACGCATAATCAACGCGGAGAATTTTTCGTGATCGGAGGAACGGCGCGACGATGAATTCGCCGGGATCGAAATCGGGATTCGGCGTACCGCCCGCGTCGATCACGAGCACGCGCGAGCCGGGGAATTCCACCACCGCGGCGTCGCCGTGACCGACGCTCAGGTGCGTGATTCTCAGCCGCGCGCCGTGCCAGCGCTCGCGCCACCAGTAAACCGCGTCGGCGGCGATCAGCGAGACGCTCACCCCGAGGGCCAGCGCGAGATGCGGCCGGCGGCGGAAAATGAGCAGCGACAAAATCGCCGCGTAGAGCACGGCGACTTCGCGATAGTCGGGAATGGGCACGGCGAGGTTCGCCATCGGCAGCTCGGCCAAATAGTGCACCAGGCGCTGGACCAGCGTAAGCAGCGGATCGGCGGCGAAGACGAACGGCGCGGCGAGAATTGGGGCGGTCAGCGCGCAGACGCCGATCGCCAGCCCGAGCGGCACGACGACGAAGCCGACGAGCGGCACGATCAATGGATTGGAGAGAAATCCCGCCCAGGAGAGATGGCCAAAGTGGTGCGCGATCATCGGACCGGTGCCGATCGTCGCCAGGATCGGCACCGCCAGCGACAGCCCAAGCCGCCGGAGCCAAATCCCCCAGCGGCTCCGCTCCACCGGCAGTTGATCGCGAGCACGCGAGACGGGCCACCATACCTCGATTTTTCGGGAGCCCCAAACAATGAAAAGCACCGCGAGGAACGAGAGCTGGAAGGATATATCCATGACGACGCCCGGCCAGACGAGGCCGATGAGGAGCGCCGCGAACGCGAGGCTCGCGAAGATCTCTTCCTCGCGGTCGAGCAGCACGGCGATCTCGTAGATGCCGATCATGATCGCCGAGCGAACCGTAGGCACCGCCGAACCGGCGAGCGCGCTGTAGAACAACACCGTCGCGAAAGACGAGAATGTCGCGATCTTCAGCAGGCTCCACTTGAGCAACGCAGTTTCGCTGCGGGATCCGACAAAGCGCACGAGCAAAAAGACCACGGCGCCCAGCATGCCGACGTGGAGACCCGAGATCGACAGCACGTGATTGACGCCGGCGGCCGTGAAGTCGTCGCGGACCTGACGCGAGATGCCGCCCATATCGCCGACGACGAGCGCCTTCATCAGCGCGGCGTTATCGGGCGAGGAAAACCTTTCCTCGATAAACACGCGGATCTTACGGCGGAGGGTTTCGAGCGCGACGCGCGGGCCGGGCGGCGCGCGGGACAACAGCTCCACGCGGCTGTCGCTCACCAGGAACGCCGTCGCATAGATATCGCGGCGCGCCAGATAAGCAGCGTAATCGAAACCGCCGGGATTGGCGCCGCCGCGCGGGATGAAGGGCTCGGTGCGGAAGCGCACGCGGTCGCCGTAACGCCAGTCGCGCGCCGCGAAGCGGATCGTGATGAGGATATCCCCGGAGGCTGCCTCGGCGCCCGTGGGATGCCAGACGCGCAGCAGCCGCACGCTCCAGCGCATCCTCTGCGGCAGACGGTCGGGCTCGGCGATCAGCCGCCCTTCCAGGTAGAGCTCTTTGCCGGGTTGCATGAGCGACCGAATATGGTTGGGAGCAAACGCCGGCTCCAGCTGGTCGAGATGGCGGCGGTAGCCGACGGCAAAGGCGATGCCGGCGATCAGGAAGACAAGCGCCCACGCGCGGGTCCTAAACCGGAAAACGAAGGGCAGCGGCAGAAGGAGTACTGCAAGAAAGTGAATCGGCGGGCGCAGCGGGCTAGCGGCGAACGCCTGGCCCGCAAGCAGGGCGAGCGTCGGGCCGATGAGCCACGCGGAAGGATGTCGCTGGAGCAATCCCGGAGCGGCGTCGGAGCGCTCGGCGTTCATCCCGATGAAAACGATTTAATTTGAACCGCTCAGCCGGAAAAAGTCGACGGCGTTGCCGCAGACCATCTTGTGTTTCTCGTCTTCGGGCACGCCCGCGAAATTTCTCTCGATCACGCCGAGCGAATCGGGCCAGTCGGATTCCTGGTGCGGAAAGTCGGAGCCCCAGATGAGCCGATCGACGTTGATCTTGTGGCGCAGCTCGACGCCGACGCGGTCGAATTGAAAACCCCAGAAGTAGTGCTCGCGGATGATTTCGCTCGGCGCACGGCGCAGCGGTTTGAAACCGAGCAGCCGCTGCGCCCAATGATAGTGGCGGTCGTAGCGCACGTCGGCGCCCTGGAGAAAAAATGGAATCCAGCCGATCTGATTTTCCGCGAAAAGAATTTTCAGTTTCGGAAACCGGTCGAAGAGCCCCGATAGAACCCACTGTACGGCTGGGATCGCGCCGTTGCCGCGCACCGGGCCGAAGCGCGCCACCTGATCGACGAGTCCGGGAACGAGCTTGTCCATAATATCCTCCGGCTCGCGTGGAAAGCGGAGCAAGGGACCGGCGCGGTCGCCGGAGCGGTCGAGATCGACGTGAACGCTCACCGGCATGTTCAGGTCGAGCGCGGCGGACCAAAAGCGGTCGTCATCCGCCGAAGGATACGGCAGGCCGCTGGGAAATCCCTGCAGAAGAACCGTCTTGAGTCCGGCTTTCGCGCAGTATTCGATCTCGCCGATTGTGTCCTGAACATCGTGCGTCAACGGCAGAATTCCAACGCCGATCAGGCGGCGGGGATCGACGGCGCAATATTCTTCAGCAAGCCAGCCGTTATACGCGCGGACGACCGACTTATAAGCGTCGTCGTCCTCGATGCGGCGCCAGAGCTTGGGTCCGCCTTGCTGCGAGGGAAACAGAACTTCGGCGTCGATGCCGTCTTGATCCTGCTCCCGCAGCCGCTGCTCCGCGCTGCCCGTCCCCGGCGTGCCTTCGTACCTGGCGCCGAAGGGAACATACTGATCGCGTCCTTTGCCGCCGTAAAGATCCGCTGCGGCGGCCGCACGCGCGATCTTGTTGTTAATCGCCCAGGCGTCGCTGCCGTCCGGCTGGTGCACGAGGCGCGGCGCCTGTTCGCGCCAACGAGCGGGAACGCGGCCGGTCCAGTGTTTCGTATCGATTTCCAGGTGAGAATCGCCGGAAATGTAGCGGTAGCCTTTTTTCAGCATCGTCCTTTCCTCATCGCTAGGGCCGAACTCCAGGCTGGAGTCTTTCTCGAAAATCAGGCTTCCCGCTTTTACGGGAATGACGGGCAGTTTAAAGAGCGAACTGCCTGCGCAGCCTCGATCGGGTTCAATCGCCTCAGGCTATTGCGCTGCTTTGAAGCTGTCAAGAATTTCCTGGGCGACTTTCGGATTGATCGACGGCACCTTGATGAGTTCTTCGAGCGACGCCTCTTCTATCCGTCGTACGCTGCCGAAGGCGCGCAGCAGCGCGCGCTTGCGCACGCCTCCGATGCCGGGAATCTTGTCCAGGGCCGAGTAGAGCGTCTGCTTGGCGCGGATTTTTTTGTGGTAGGTGATCGCGAAGCGGTGCGCCTCGTCGCGCACGCGCTGAAGCAGAAACAGCGCGTTTGAATTGCGCTTGAGGATCACCGGATTGCTCTGGCCGGGCAGGAAGACCCTTTCTTCCGAGCGCTGAATCTCCGCGCTCCGCGGTGCGCGCTCGACCCGCATCTTGGCCAGCGCGGCGAGATCGACGTCACGGACGCCGAGCTCGTGGAGCGCGGCGATCGCCATGCCGAGCTGCCCCTTGCCGCCGTCGACGACCACGAGATCGGGCAGGTCGCCCTCGGCGACGCCGCGCGCGAAGCGGCGCTTCAAGACTTCGTGCATCATCGCGAAGTCGTCGCCGCCGACGTCCTCGGCGACCGTGCGAATGCGAAAGTGGCGGTAGTACTGCTTGTCCGGCTCGCCGTTGATAAAAGTGACCATCGACCCCACCGCATGGGTGCCGTGGATGTTGGAGATGTCATAGCACTCGATCCGTGCCGGATAATTCTTCAGGCGCAGCTTATCTTTCAGCTCCAGCAGCATGCGCTCGCGCTCTTTTTCCTGGTCGTGCCGCTCAGCGTAGCTCTGGCGCGCGTTTTCCTCGGCCATGTCGACGAGCCGGCGTTTGTCGCCGCGCTGGGGCGAGAGGATCGATACCTTCTTGCCGCGTCGCTCGCCGAGGTATTCCTCCCGCGCCTCGCGGTCCTCGACGTCTAACGGCAGGAGGATCTCTTCGGGCACGAAGCGCTCGCCCTGGTAGAACTGCGTCAGCAGCATCTCCAAAATCTCCTCGTCGGCGAATTCCAGATCTTCGAGCGAATAGGCCTGATTGCCGGTGAGCTTCCCCTGACGCACGAACAGCACCTGCACCTCGATGAAGCCGCCCTCGCGGTAGAGGCCGAAGATATCCTGGTCCGCGCCCCAGTGCGAGACCATGCGCTGCTTCTCGATCGTCTTTTCCACCGCCTGAATCTGGTCGCGAATCTTAGCCGCCGCCTCGAATTCCAGCGCGTCGGACTTCTCCTGCATGCGGCGGCGGAGCTCGTCGATCAGCTCCTGGCGTTTCCCCTCGATAAACAGCGTCGCCTCGCGAAGATTCTCTTGATACTCGTTCGGATCGACCGGCAGCACGCACGGCGCGAGGCAGCGCTTGATCTGGTATTGAAGACACGGCCGCGCGCGATTCTTGAAATTGTATTCGGTGCAGTTTCGCAGCAAAAAATGTTTCTCGATGACGTCGAGGGTTTCCCGCGCGGCGATCGCCGAGGAATATGGCCCGAAATAGCGGCTGCCGTCCTTGACAATCTTTCGCGTGGTCGTAATGCGCGGCCACGGATGGCGCACGTTGATCTTGATGCTCAGGTAGCTCTTGTCGTCTTTAAGCCGGATGTTGTAGCGCGGCTTGTACTGCTTGATCAGGTTGTTTTCCAGGATCAGCGCTTCTTTTTCGTTGCTCGTGAGCAGCGTCTCGATGTCGCCCACCCGGTTCATCAGGAACTCGATCTGCGAGCGCCCTTCCCCACCGCGGAAATAGGCGCGCACCCGCGCGCGCACGTTCTTGGCCTTGCCGACGTAGATGACCTTGCCGGCCTTGTCGCGCATGAGGTAGACGCCCGGCTGCGCCGGGAGCGCTTCGAGTTTTTCCTGGATGTCCGCCATGTTTGTTAATTATATCAAACGACTTTATCGCGTCGCCAGCCCGCCACCGCCGCTCCGAGGTGGATGCAATGATATTGATTTGACTTTCCTTTTGAAACGCAATAAAAGTCGCTGTTCGGTGATGGTCGCAAGATCGCTGCTACTGCTGTCTTCTTTGATTTCGGCGGGGTGGTCCTGCGCGCCCGTCGCGCTTCCTCCGATCGATTCGTCCAAATCTTTTCAAGTAGGAGCGGACGAGAAGAAGCTTTGGGATCAGTCGGAAATCTTCCGACAGCGCCTGGAAAAGGCCGGCTTAGCCTACGAAGACCCCGAGCTTGAGCAATATTTAAATTCGGTCGCCGCACGCCTCCTCGGCGGCCGACTGCAGGGAACGAATCTCGCTCCTAAGGTCAAAGTGGTCAAGGACCCCTTCCTGAGCGCGTTTACGTTCGCCGACGGCAGCATTTATTTTCACACCGGTCTTCTTGCGCGCATGGAAAATGAGGCGCAACTCGCGACAATTATGGGCCATGAACTCGCGCATTTCCTCCATCGCGATTCGATGCGCGAGCTACGCCACAAGGAGAGCCGCCGCGCCAGCGCCCGCGTGCTCCAAGGCGTGCTCATTCTGACCGCGTTGGGAATGTTTGCCGACACCGCCTCCGATGCCTGGGTAAAAACGGCGGTCGAGGGGTATTCGAAGGAGATCGAGGCGGAGGCGGACAAGGCCGGCATCCGGGCGATGGTCGAG
>JAJPJQ010000015.1 GCA_021324155.1 Pseudomonadota bacterium | reverse complement strand
TTGGAGCCAGATGAGCTCGACGTCCAGGCCGCGGCGCGCGAACTCGCCTTCCTCTTTGGCAATCCAGAGCGGCAGCATGCTGGAGCCGATGTAGAGCGTCGCGACGCGAATTTTCTGCTGCGCTTGCGCCGCGCCGGGCAAGAAAATCATCAGCGCGGCGAGGACGATCCAGGCTTTGCGCCGATGATATTCTCTCAGCATCCTCCGAGGGCTCCGCGAGAGAAGCTAGCCCCGAAGCGGCGCCTTGTCAACGCAGGCTTCTCGCGGTTATTTTTTGCTCTCCATTTCCTTGAGCAGCCGCTCCACGGTTTTTAATTCTTCGCCGAAGGCGGCCCAGTTGCCCTGCTTGAGATACTCCTGCGAGCGGCTGAAGTGATTGAGCGCATCGCGCGCGAGGCTCTTCGCCGCTCCAGCCGTCTCCGAAGGCGCCGCCGCGGCCTTCGTCTGGACGGCGGCAATGCGCCCGCCGAAGATGCGATCGAGCGACTGCTCGAGCGTCTCTTCCATCGCGATCTGATTGCCGAAGGCGACGATCACCCGCTTGAGCTCGGGGAGCGAGCCCTTCTCCGCCGCGAGGTAGAGCGGCTGGACGTATAAGAGCGATGCTTCGATCGGGATCGCGAGCATGCTGCCGCGGATAACCTGCGAGCCGCGCTGGTTCCAGAGGCTCAGCTGCTGCGAGATAACGGGGTCCTGATCGATGCGCGCGTCGATCTGCTTGGGGCCGTAGATCAGCTTTGCCTTGGGAAAGTTAAGGGCGATGAGCTTGCCGTAGTTCGGCGGGTCGCTCCGCGCCGCGAGCCACGCGCGCATGTTGTCGCGCTTGTTGGGGGTGAACGGCAGCAGCAGAATAAATTCTTCGCGCGCTTCTCCCGGAAGCCGCATAATCGTGTAGTAGGGCTCGATTTCGATCTCGCGGCCCCCTATCGTCCGGTGCGGGATCGCGAGCACGTCTTCCTTGTTGTAGAAAACCTGCGGGTCCTGCATGTGATAGGTCGCGTACATGCGCGCTTGGACGGTGAAAAGGTCCTGCGGATAGCGAATGTGCGCGCGCAGGTCTTCCGGCATCGCGTCCAGCGGCTTGAACATATTCGGAAAGATCTGCGCGTACGCGCGGATGATCGGATCGTCGGGGCTGCTGATATAAAAACCGACGGTGCCGTCGTAGGCGTCGACGACGGCTTTGACGGAGTTGCGGATGTAATTCCCGAGTCCGCGCACCGGTTCGGCGTAAGGGTAATAATCCGAGGTGGTGTAGCCATCGATGATCCAAAAGATGCGCCCGCCCACGATGACCGGATAAACGTCGCGGTCGAATTCGATGAACGGCGCGATTTTAGCGACGCGATCGCGCACCTGGCGGTAGTAGAGGATGCGGCTCTCGCCGCTGACGTCGTTCGACAGAGCGATCCTCAGCGTCGCGAAGCGGGCCGAGAAAACGAGCTTGCGCCACAGCGACCCGACGGGAACGCCGCCGCGGCCCTGGTAATCGGTGTAAACGTTGCGGTCTCCGGCGGGATAATCGAGCTCTCGCGCGCGCGTTTTCACGAAGACGTAATCGTTGGCGAGCTCGCCGTAGTAGACCTCGGGGCGGGTGATTTTCAGCGCGTCGACCGACGCGACCGGAGGAATATCCTTGATGAAGAACTCCGGCAGGCCCTCCGGAGTCACCTGGTTGACCGGGCCGAAGACAGCGCCGTAACCGTGTGTGTAGGTCAGGTGCTCGTTGATCCAGCCGGCGTTGTTGAGATGCTGGTGCGACAGTTCCCGGACCGAGAGCATCACCTGGCGCGGCGCCCCGCCGATCGGATAGCGGTCGTTATCGACGTCGACGAACTTGTAGTACGTGCGGATTTCCTGGAGCTGCCCGTAGGTCGCGAGCAGCGGCCGGTGCTCCCACAAACGGATGTTTTTGATCGTCGCGTCGTTGCGCTTCAAATCGGCTGTCGACAAGCGCTCTTCGGCGGCAAATTCCTTCAGTTCGAGATTTTCGAGTCCATACGCGCGGCGGGTAAACTGGATGGTGCGCTCGATGAACGGGCGCTCGGCGACGATCTCGTTGGGACCGACGCGGAAGCGCTGCAGGAACGCCGGATAGAGTCCGAGGCCGACGATGTGGACGAGGACGAGCGCGGCGGCTGTAAGCGCGAGATAGCGAATTCCCGGCCGCCAGATCTGGAACAGCAGGACCGCTGCGCCGATTGCCGATAATATCGCGAGCAGCCGCAGGACGGGAAGCGTTGCGTGAAGCGCCGTGTAGCCGGCGCCGTAGGCGGCGCCGGTCGGCGAATAGAGCAGCTGGAAGCCATCCAGATAATAGCCGGCGGCTTTCGCCAGCAGGAAAACGGCCGCCAGCGCGAGCAGGTGCGATTTTGCACGCGCACTGAAAGAAAGGCCGCGCGGGCCATACTGCACGCCGCGGTACACCACGTATATGACAGCCGTGGCGATCAGCGTCATCGCCGCGAGCACGATCAGCCAGTGATAAAGCGCGATCAAAAACGGCAGACGAAAGACATAAGCGCCGATATCATTCCCGAAAACCGGATCGTTGAGGCCGAAGGGAACCGCCTTAAAAAAAAACAGCGCGTCCCGCCACTCGCCGGCGCCCTGCGGGCCGAGAATCAGCGCGAGCACAATGCAAGCCGGCAGCAGCAGCCGGCGGACAAGGGGATCGATCAGCTCGGGGCTGGGAAGTTCGAGGACGTTTTCATAATCGAAAAAGCGTATGCCTCGCTGCGGCCGCGCCGCGAAGTTCAGGTTGAGATAGAGAACGAGAAAAAAGACTCCGCCGGAGAGAAGCGCGAGCAGGAGCTTGGCGCCGAGGATGGTCGTGAAGACGGCCGTATAACCGACTTCCTGAAACCACAGCCAATCGGTGTAAAACGCGATGCTCTGGCCGACCGAGAGTATCAGAACAAACGCGGCAAAACCCAACAATCTGACCATGCGTTTCATCGCGACGATGCTATAGAAGCGGATTGTTGAAAGCAATGCGCGGGCGCAAGTTTCAATTCCGGGCAGGATCGGCGCTGGTTGCCGACGACGGCAGCGGCTGTTATTGGAAGAGAATGATCTACAAGCTGACGTGGATTCTCGTCTTGATCTTACTGGCCGGCTGTGCCAGTGAGTTCGCGCGCCACGATGTCGCTGAGACAACCACTCGCGAGCAGCAGGCGGACTCCCGAAAGAACGCTTTTCCGACCTTCACGTACCGGCCGGGAAGCTAGTCCGATCTCGCAACAATAAAAAAGGGCGGTCGTTGGACCGCCCCTTTTTATTTCTTTTATTCTACCTGTAGCGAATCGATCTTACGCCGCGCCCACTTTCGGGCGCCACTTGTCGAAGCGGTGCTCGAAGCGGTCGATCGCTTCGGTCGCGGCCATACCGGCGATCGCAAAGATCAGCACGCCGACGAAGACCTTATCGGTCTGGAAGGTCGCGCCTGCGACCGTGATCATGAAGCCGATGCCTGCCGTAGCGGCATAAAGCTCGCCGACCATGACGCCGATCAGCGCGCGGCCGACCGCGAGGCGGAGGCCCGTGAGTATGAACGGAACCGTTGAGGGCAGGACGACGTTGCGGAAGATCTGCCATTCGGAAGCGCCGAAGCTCCGCGCCGCGTTCAGCAGGTTCGCGGGGGTGGTCTTGACGCCGTCGCGGGTGTTGATCAAGAGCGGGAAGACCGCGCCCAGGAAGATGATTCCCACCTTGGAAAGCATGCCGATGCCTAGCCAGATGATAACTAGGGGCAGTAGCGCGACGCGCGGCGTCGCGTTCATGGCGTTTACGAACGGGTCGAACAGATAAGCCATCTTTTTATACCAGCCGACCGCGATCCCGAAAGGAATCGCGACGATGACCGACAAAACGTAGCCCCAGGCGAACTCGACGCCACTGACATAAAGGTCGTTCCAGATCTCGCCCGAGCCGAAAAGCTGGATCGCCGCCTTCCAGATATAGGATGGCGCGCTCATGAACATGGGATTGACGACCTGATAGACGCCGCCCACGAGCTCCCAGGCGATCAGGAAGATCGCGACGGAGAGCGTGCCGAGGATTTTCCGCTCTTGGTTGAGATAAAACTTGTAGAGCCACGAAGCCTCCGCGACTCTTACGTCTAATAATAGCTCTTCGCCTGCTTCGTCAGCCATTTTTTTCCTCCTGCATACCCTGGTCGGGCGTTTAATCTGCTGGTGTCTAACAAGACGCGAATTAAATGTCAATAAGGAACTACCCGCAATCTTTAAAAGAGATATCGGATTTATCTTATATCTTATGGGGTGCCCATAACGGCTTTCGGAAGCGGCCGTTTGAAAGACGATTTGGGACCCAAATTTCTGCCGCAAAACGCTATTATATATGCGCCAAAATCGCGTCTTTTTTTACTTTACTTCGGGTCTCATTTTGGGGTACAATTATTGAGGTTCATAAATTCACTAACCCCTAGAGAATAAAGAGAAAAGTTAGAACGTTCTCAAGCTGAAATATGGCTTCGGACAAAACCACGGCTCCATCCCATTACGGCGCAGATAATATCAAGGTCCTCGAGGGCCTCGACGCGGTTCGCAAACGCCCCGGAATGTACATCGGCGACACCGGCGAGCGCGGCTTACACCACCTCGTTTACGAAGTCGTGGATAATTCCATCGACGAGGCGCTCGCGGGCTTCTGTAATCAGATCGAGGTCAAGATCCACATCGACAACAGCGTAACGGTGATCGACAACGGCCGCGGCATTCCCGTCGATCTCCATGCGACGGAAAAGGTTTCCGCGGCGGAGGTCGTGCTCACGAAGCTTCACGCCGGCGGCAAGTTCGACAAGGCGTCGTACAAAGTCTCCGGCGGTCTTCACGGCGTCGGCCTTTCGGTCGTGAACGCGCTCTCCGAGACGCTCGAAGTCGAAATCAAGCGCGACGGCAAGGTTTACCAGCAGCACTACAGGCGCGGCGCGCCGCAGGCGCCGCTGGCTGAGATAGGGCGATCGGAGCAGACCGGCACGCGCGTCACGTTCAAGCCCGACCCGGAGATGTTTCAAAGCCTGGAACTCAGCTTCGATACGCTCTCCCAACGCCTTCGCGAGCTCGCCTTTCTGAACAAGGGCGTGCACATCACGATCGAAGACGAGCGCAGCCAGAAAAAACACGAGTTGGAATACAAGGGCGGCATTGTCTCGTTCGTCGAGCACCTGAACCGCGCCAAAACGGCGATTCATCCGCAGGTCGTTTACCTCCAGGGCGAAAAAGAAGGCGTCGACATCGAAATCGCGCTGCAATGGAACGACGGCTATACGGAAAACATCTTCTCGTTCGCCAACAACATCAACACGATCGAAGGCGGCACGCACCTCATCGGCTTCAAATCGGCCCTCACGCGCACGATCAACAATTATGCCGTCGAGAGCGGCGTGCTTAAGAAGGACGACGAAAACCTCCAGGGCGAGGACGTCCGCGAAGGCTTGACGGCCGTCATCAGCGTCAAGGTTCCCGAGCCGCAGTTCGAGGGCCAGACGAAAACCAAGCTCGGCAACAGCGAGGTGAAAGGCATCGTCGAGGCGCTCATCAACGAGAAGCTCGCCTCTTACCTCGCGGAGCATCCGGCGGACGCGAAAAAAATCGTCGTCAAAGGCGTCGAGGCCGCACACGTGCGCGAGGCGACGCGCAAGGCGAAGGAACTCGCCCGCCGCAAAGGCGCTCTCGATTCGGGTTCGCTGCCCGGAAAGCTCGCCGACTGCCAGGAGCAGGACCCTGCGCTCAGCGAGATCTTCATCGTCGAGGGCGATTCCGCCGGCGGTTCGGCCAAGCAGGGCCGCGACCGCCGCACGCAGGCGATCCTGCCGCTCAAAGGCAAGATTCTGAACGTCGAGAAGGCGCGCTTCGACAAGATGCTCTCCTCGCAGGAAATTCGCCTCGTCATCACCGCGCTCGGCGCAGGCGTCAAGGAGGATTACGACGCCGGCAAGCTGCGCTATCACTCGATCATCATCATGACCGACGCCGACGTCGACGGGTCGCACATCCGCACGCTGCTGCTGACCTTTTTTTACCGCCAGATGCCGGACCTCGTCGAAAAAGGCCACCTCATGATCGCACAGCCGCCGCTTTACAAGATCAAGCGCGGCAAGCAGGAGCGTTACCTGAAAGACGAGAACAGCCTGGAAGACTATCTCATCGAGATGGGCACCGAAAACGTCCGCGTCCGCGCCGTCAACGACGGCAACGGAATGACGGGAGAAACCCTCCAGGCGTTCATCAAGAAAGTGCTACGCTGGGAAAAGCTCATGAATCTCGCCTCGCGCAAGAAAAAGCGCAGCCGGGCAGTCATGGAAGCGCTGCTGCTGGAAGAGGAGCTGAGCGAAGAGGCGTTGAAAGACAAGGCCGCGCTTGAACGCATCGCCGAGCGCCTGAAGACGTACATCAATCTGAGAGCGCCCGAGGAGGCGCCGCTCGCCGTCGAGCTCGAGGAAGATACCGAGCACAACTGCTTCAGGCTCATCTGCTCGACGCGCCATAACGGCACGGGCTTGAAAACCATTGTCGATCGCGCGCTCCTGATCAGCCCCGAATACAGGGAGATCAAACGCCTCTTCGACGAACTCACCGGCGGCGGCTATCCGCCGTACCAGCTCGACAACGGCGACCATAGCGCGAAGCTCGGGTCGTTAACCGAGCTGCTTGAATACGTCATGGAGACCGGCAAGAAAGGCCAATACATTCAGCGCTACAAAGGTCTCGGAGAGATGAATCCCGAGCAACTTTGGGAAACCACGATGAATCCGGAGACGCGCGTGCTCCTCCAGGTGCGCATCGAAGACGCCGTCGAGGCGAACGACATCTTCTCGACGCTCATGGGCGACGAAGTCGAGCCGCGCCGCAAGTTCATCGAAGACCATGCGCTCACGGTCAAGAATCTCGACGTCTAAAAAGCTGTCAGCGTTCAGCTGTCAGCCAGAAAGTTTCCGATTCGAAGCTGAATGCTAACCGCTGACAGCTTCCCCCTCGTTTTGAATCATGGACGCAAACGGTAAACCCCAAAAGATTCCTGTCTACATCGAAGACGAGATGCGTCAGTCCTACATGGACTACGCGATGAGCGTCATCATCGGGCGGGCCCTGCCCGATGTGCGCGACGGACTCAAGCCCGTGCACCGCCGCGTCCTCTACGCGATGTACGACATGGGCAACACGTGGAATACCGCGTACAAGAAGTCGGCGCGCGTCGCCGGCGACGTGATCGGTAAATACCACCCGCACGGTGAGATGGCCGTCTACGACACGATCGTGCGTCTGGCGCAGGACTTCTCGATGCGCTATCCGCTGGTCGACGGCCAGGGAAATTTCGGCTCGATCGACGGCGACCCGCCCGCGGCGATGCGCTACACGGAGATTCGCATGTCGCGGCTCGCCGACGAGATGCTCGCCGACCTCGAGAAAGAGACCGTCGACTTCGTGCCCAACTACGACGATTCGCTGAGAGAGCCGACGGTTCTCCCGTCGCGCATCCCGAATCTGCTCGTCAACGGCGCGTCCGGCATCGCCGTCGGCATGGCGACCAATATTCCGCCGCACAATCTCGGCGAGGTCATCGACGGGCTTATCGAGATGGTCGCGCGTCCGGAGATCACCATTAAAGAGCTGATGGAATACATCCCGGGGCCCGACTTCCCGACCGGCGGATTCATCCACGGCAAGGCAGGCATCGTCCAGGCGTACGAAGAGGGACGCGGCATCGTTCAGATGCGCGGGAAGGTCTTCACGGAGACCGTCAAGCGGACCGGGAGAGAGCAGATCATCGTCAGCGAGATCCCCTTCATGGTCAATAAGACGCGGCTGATCGAGCAGATCGCCGAGCTGGTGAACGAGAAGCGGATCGAGGGCATCAGCGATCTGCGCGACGAGTCGGACCGCGAGGGCATGCGCATCGTGATCGAGCTCAAGCGCGACGCCGTCGCCGAGGTCATCATCAATCAGCTCTACAAGCACACAGCGCTGCAGGAGTCCTTCGGCGTCAACATGCTGGCGATCGTCGAGGGACGTCCCCGGGTCCTGACTCTCAAGCAAGCGCTCAAGGCTTTCCTCGACCACCGGAAAGAGGTCGTCACCCGCCGCACCGCCTACGACCTGCGCAAGGCCGAAGAACGTCTGCACATCCTGGAAGGCCTGAAGATCGCCCTCGACCATCTCGACGCCGTGATCGCGCTCATCCGCGCGGCGCGCGAGCCGAAGGCCGCCAAAGAAGGCCTGATGCAGAACTTCGCTCTCAGCGAAGTTCAGGCGCAGGCGATCCTCGACATGCGCCTCCAGCGGCTGACCGGACTCGAGCGCGACAAGATTCTCGAAGAACACAAGCAAACCCTGGAACTCATCGCCAAGCTGCGCACGATTCTCGCCGACGAGAAGGAGATCTACCGCATCATCGTCGAGGAGCTCCAAGAGATCAAAAAGAACTACGGCGACGCGCGCCGCACCGAGATCATCGACCGCACGGAGGAAATCTCCATTGAGGACCTGATCGTCGAAGAGGACATGGTGGTCACGATCTCGCACGAGGGATACATCAAGCGCAACCCGGCCGCGCTCTACCGCGCGCAGCGCCGCGGCGGCAAAGGCAAGATCGGCACGACCACGCGCGAGGAAGACTTCGTGGAGTACCTCTTCGTCGCCTCGACGCACTCGTATATTTTATTTTTCACGACCGTCGGCAAGGTCTATTGGATCAAGGTCCACGAGCTGCCGCAGGCGGGGCGCGCCGCGCGCGGCCGTCCGATCGTCAACCTGCTCAATCTGGAGCAGGGCGAGCGAGTATCGGCGTTTCTGCCGGTCAAGGAATTCCAGGAAGGTCGGTATGTCGTCTTCGCCACCAAGCGGGGGCTGATCAAGAAGACCGAGCTCATGGCCTACGCCAATCCGCGCGCGAGCGGCATCCGCGCGATCGCGATTGAGGCCAACGACGAGGTCATCAGCGTGCGCCTCACCGACGGCAACCAGGAGATTATTTTAACGACATCCGAAGGTCAGTCGATCCGCTTCAAGGAATCGCACGTGCGCGCGACGGGGCGCGACACCTACGGCGTCGTCGGCATGAGTCTGGAACAAGACGACAGCGTCGTCAACATGGAGATCTCGAGCCTCGGCGCGGATATCTTGACCGCCTCGGAGAAAGGCTACGGCAAGCGCACGCCGATGAACGAATACCGGCTCCAGTCGCGCGGCGGCAAAGGCATCATCACGATGAAGACGACCGACAAGACCGGCCGGGTTGTCGGCGTGCAGATGGTTACCGAGGACGACCAGCTCATGCTCGTCACCAACATCGGCAAGATCATCCGCTTGCGCGTCAAAGACATCCGCATTATCGGACGGAACACGCAGGGCGTGCGCCTGATCGACCTCGAAGAAGGCGAGCGGCTCGTGTCGCTTGCCCGCCTGGCCGAAAAAGAGGAAGAGGACGAGAGCGCGCCGGAGCCTCCTGCACCTCCGCCAGCCGTGCCCGAGGGGTAGCTGTTGCTGAAAGCCGGCCCTTCGATGAAGAAGGAACCAAGCAGAATCCGCCGGCCACGCGCGTAAGAGACCGAAGCCAATGGGCTCTGTAATCGGAGTGATCGGCGCAGGCGGCTGGGGTACCGCGCTCGCCAAGCTGCTCGCCGAGAAAGCGCACGACGTCACCCTCTGGTGCCACGGCGAGCAAACTTTCCGCTACATCCAGCAGGACAAAGAAAATCCCACTTACCTCCCGGGAATCAAGCTGCCGGCAGCGATCAAGGCCACCCGTTTGCTCGACGAAGCCGTGCAGAAAAAAAATGCCCTCTTTCTGGCCGTTCCTTCGCACTATTTTCGCGCCGTCGTCGGCGCGGCGGCGCCCGCTGTCGACGGTAAATCCATTCTGGTGTCCGCGACGAAGGGCATTGATGAAGCAAAGCTCGCGCCCATGGGCGAAGTGCTTAAAGACCTGTTCGGCGCAGCGCAAAAAGACCGGCATGCCTTCTTATCCGGTCCGACTTTCGCGCTCGAAGTCGCGCGCGGACAGCCGGCGGCGGTAACCGTCGGCGTCTTCGACGATCGCGTCGGGCGGGTGGTTCAAGATCTGCTCGGCGGACCCAATTTTCGCGTCTACACCTCGCGCGATACCGTCGGCGTCGAGATGGGCGGCGTCGTCAAAAACGTCATCGCGATCGCCGCCGGCATCAGCGACGGCCTCGGCCTCGGTCTCAACGCGCGCGCCGCGCTCATCACGCGCGGCTTGGCGGAAATGACCCGTCTCGCGGTCAAGATGGGCGCCGACCCGCTCACGTTGTCGGGCCTACCGGGCCTCGGCGATCTCGTTCTCACCGCGACCGGCGATTTGAGCCGCAACCGCAGCGTCGGACTCGAGATCGCGCGCGGCAAAAAATTGGACGACATCACGCGCGGCACGCGCACGATAGCCGAGGGAATCACTAACACGCGTTCCGTTTACCTTCTCGCGCAGAAGCTCGGCGTCGAGATGCCGATCGTCGAACAGATGCACCGCGTGCTCCACGAAGGGAAGAATCCCCTCGAGGCGGTAAAAGAGTTGATGCAGCGTTCGCTGAAGGCGGAGCTGGCCTAAAAATAGAAGTAGAACTCGGAAGATAGAATTTAGAATGACGGAGGTGTTGGTCTTATCTGAATCCTGGCTTCTATATTCTAGATTCCAACCAGTCAAATTGACAAATCGGCCCCTATATGATTCAACACTGAATTCGGCTGAGGAGAGGCCGGAGGACGTAACGTATGAAGCGAACTTATCAACCCAGTAATATCCGACGCAAGCGGACGCACGGTTTTCTGGCGCGGATGGCGACGCCCGGCGGGCGCAATGTGCTCAAGCGCAGGCGGGCGAAAGGCCGAAAGCGTCTCACCGTGAACGTTCCGCCGAAACGGCCGCGCACGTAGGGAATGGAGCCCGCCTCGGGGGGAGAAGGTTTTCCTAAACGAGCCCGCCTCACCAAGCGCTCCGAGTTTCTGACCCTCACGCGGGAGGGGAAAAGAGTCCACACCTCCCATTTTATCGTTCTCAGCAAAAGGAATAGCGTGGGTCAAAGCCGGCTCGGCATCACGGTCACCACCCGGATCGGACACGCCCCGGCGCGGAACCGCATCAAACGACTTGTACGCGAATTTTTCCGTCGGCAGAAGAAGCGAATGATTCAGTCGAGTGACATCGTGGTCATCGCCAAACAGGGCGCCGATCGGCTTTCGCTAGCCGCTGTCGCCAACGAGCTCGGACGGGTACTGATCCGTGGCGCCGGGCAAGCGTAGAGGCACGAATTGGCTAAAAAATTGATTCTCCTCGCGCTCGGCGTCTACCGCACGACCGTCTCTCCCCTGCTCCCCGGCGCGTGCCGTTTCTATCCGAGCTGCTCGGCGTACGCCGAAGAGGCGGTCGGCCGTTTCGGTGTTCTTCGCGGTCTCCGCATCGCCGTCCTTCGCGTGCTCCACTGCCACCCGGGATACCCGGGTGGTTACGATCCCATCCCAAAGTAACCTTCATGGAAAAACGCGCGCTTATAGCGGTCGCCCTGTCGCTGCTGATTCTCATCGGCTATCAGCTCCTTGTTTCGCATTTTTATCCCGCTCCGCCGCCGCAGATAGACGAGAAGCGGCAGGAAAAGCCGCCGGAGACGCCGCCGCCGGCAGTGCGCGAGCAAGCGCCCGCACCGCAGGAGCAGGCGAAGCTTCAGCAAGCGAAGCCGCAGGCTCCCGGCAAGGCCGAGGCGCCGCGCGAGATCAAGATCGAGACCGACGATTACATCGCGGTCTTTACGACACAAGGTGCGCGCTTGAGAAGCTTCCAGCTCAAGCACTACCGCGCCACCATCGACAGAGACAGTCCGCCGCAGGATATGATCGCAGCGGTCCCGGGAGTGCCGTACCCCCTCGGCGTCGAAGTCCCGTCGCCCGATGGCGGCGCGGCGCTCAGCGACGAAAGCGTGAGGTACTCGGCTTCCGGCGGCGACCAGCGTCTCTCAGGCGCGGAGCAGGCCCGGCTGTCGTTTCAGGGCCAGATTCCCGGCGGACCGGCGGTAACGAAAGAATTCACGTTCACAGGCCAGGGGTACACGATCGGCCTGAACCTCAGTGCATCCGGCGGCGCAGCACCGGCGATCGTTCTCACCGCCGACGGCCGCCCCGCGAGTCCGAATAGCGACACTCCGTTCGAAGGCTTCTTGGCCGACATCAACGGCAAATTCGTGCACGAGCACGGGGAAGCGCTCAAAAGCAAATCCTTGACGGGCAAGGTCGGTTGGGCAGGCTTCGGTTTCACCTATTTCCTATTCGCCGTGCTGCCGGATGACGGGGTGGAGCAAACGGTCACCGTGCGCGAGACGGGACCGGCGGTTCTGGCGGCGATCGCGCAGCCAGCGACGGCCAAGGGCAAGACGCTGTTTATCGGGCCGAAGGAACTCGAGGTCCTGAAGAGCGTCGGGCGCGGCCTTGAACACTCGATCAATTTCGGCTGGTTCGCGTTCATCTCGATCCCGCTTCTCTACGCGCTGCACTTTTTCAACCGCTTCACCGGCAGCTACGGGTTGGACATCATCCTCTTGACGGTCATCATCAAAGTGGTGCTTGCGCCGCTTACCCACAAGAGCATGGTGTCGATGAAGCAGATGCAGCGACTGCAGCCGCAGATGGAGCGGCTGAAGGAAAAATACAAGGACGACAAGGAAGGCTTGAACAAGGAGATCATGGAGCTTTACCGCCGCAACGGGGTTAACCCCTTCGGCGGTTGCCTACCGATGCTGGTTCAGTTCCCGGTTTTTATCGGCCTCTATAACGCGCTCCGGACGCCGATCGAGCTGCGCCACGCGCCGTTTCTCTGGATCAAGGACCTGTCCCGCCCCGATTGGGAATCGCTGCCGATCGACTTTGCAGGCTGGCATTTCGGCATTCCGATTCTTACGCTACTGATGGGCGCGAGCATGTTTTTGCAGCAGTGGATGACGCCGAGTGCCGGCGATCCGAATCAGCGGCGCATGATGATGATCATGCCGGTCGTCTTTACGTTCATGTTCATCAACTTTCCGTCGGGTTTGACGATTTACTGGCTCGTCAACAACCTGCTCAGCATCGGGCAGCAGTACGTCACCAACCGCATGCATCATTGAAAGAACGTCCGATGGATACTGTCGAGGCCGAAGGCGACACTCTCCAAGCCGCAATTAACAATGCACTGAAAATCCTCGGCGTCGGCCGCGATGACGCCGTGATCGACGTCCTAGTCGAGCCGCGGCGCGGCGTGCTAGGCATCGGCGCGAAAAAAGCGCGCGTGCGCGCGTCGCTCAAGCGGGCCGACGACAACGAGGCAGGCGAGCAGCGCAGCGCGCGCTCGCCGCAGCGCAACGTCGATCCCGCCGACGTCGCGGCCGCGGAGGAAAAAGGGTGCGAAGCGCTGAGCGAGATCCTGCGCCACATGGACGTCGACGCGCGCATCGTTGCCAAGCGCGGCGATGCGCCGGAAGAGATCGTCTTCGAGATCCAGGGCGAAACCGGCGGCATCCTCACCGGCAATAAGGGCCAGACGCTCGAGGCGCTGCATTATTTATTGACGCGCATGATCGGCGAGACGCGGCGCGGCGTTCACTTCGAGATCGATGCCGAGGGCTACCGCGAGCAGCGGCGCAAGTCGCTGGAGGATATGGCGCTGAGGCTCGGAGAAAAAGCGAAGCGGCAGCGCAAAGCGATGAATGTCGATCCGCTCGGCCCCACGGAGCGGCGCATCGTGCACGCTGCACTCGCCGACGATCCCTGGCTCACCACGAAGAGCCTGGGGACCGGCATCTACCGGCGCATGCTGATTATTCCAGAAGGCGACCGCAAGCGAAAAGAAGAAGAGAAACCGAAGTCCGCAAAGCAGGAGAGCCGCGAGCGAAAGGGCTAGCTCAGTCCGTCCCCGCCCATCCCGACCCCGATACGTCGATGATCTGATCGTCGGGGCCGAGGCATTTTATCTCGAAATACGATTGCGGATTTTTTGCGTCCGTCGGCGTCACGTTGACGCGCTCGCCGAGCGGCTTGCCGCCGTGCGCCGAGACGCGCGCGAGCGTCGCGTCGACGTCGTCGACCTGGAATCCCAGGTGCTCGATGCCGAGTTTGTCACCGCCTTTGAGGATCGCAAGATTGATGTGGCCATCGGTCAAGTATATGCCGTTCTTGCCCAGCCCCGCGCGCTTTAGACCGAACGTGTCCTCATAAAAAGTGGCCGTCTTCTCGGGATCGGCCGTGCGGATCGCGACGTGTTTGATTCTCGCCATGGCGTTCACTCCTACTTGATGATGTCTTTATAGGGCTTCTTCAGCATCCAGTTGACCATTTCTTCGACCGTCTCCGACTCTTTGCCGTAGAAGCCGTGCTGCGCGTACGGATCGCACGGCCCGCTCTTCGGTGTATCCCCGCCCATCACGGTTATCAGCGGGTATTTGCCGGCCTGGCGCTGCGCGTCGGCGTACTGCGTGTATTGGCATTGATCGGACACGTGATGCACGAATAGCAAAGGAACTTTGATCGTCGCGAAGTCGAATTTGCTAAGCCCCTGCTTCGACGGCGACGATCCCGCTTTGCTGAACAGCGTCGACGTTAGAATCACCCCGGCGATCTGATCGCCGAAGCGCGCGCCGAGCGCGGCGGCCGAGATCGTGCCGCGGCTCGTGCCGATGAGAAACACCGGCTTGTCCGGAAAGCGCTTTGTGAGATCGGCGACGACGGCCGTGATGTCAGCAAAATGGTTCGGCCCCAGCCGGAAAACGTCGTCCATGCCGTCGCCGCTTTGCTGGTCGGACGGCGCATCCACGATCGCGGCGACGACGCCGCGCTTGACGAAGTCGGAGCGCACGCGCACGAGAAAATTATCCTGCCCGAATCTCGGCTGGCCCCTCTCCGTGCGGATTTTGATCCAGCCGCCGCTCCCGGGAAAAAGAATCGCGATCGCCTGCGGATTTTTCGGCGCGCTCGCGAGGAAATAGGTCTCGGTCACGCCCGGGCGTGTTTGCAGCGGGATGACTTCCTGGGCCGCGGCGAAAAAAACGAAAATGAACAGAAACGCGAGCGCTAAACCGCCGAACGTTGCGACTCGCATGCGATCTAAACGGAGGCGACGAGCGCCTGTCGGACGAGATTCTTTGCTAGGTCGATCTTGTAGACGTTGTCTTTCATCGGCCGCGCGCCGTCGAGGGCGATCTCGGCGGCCTTTTGCGCGGCGGCGTCGTCGATCGCCTTGCCGCGCAAAAACTCCTCCGCCTTCGGCACGCGCCACGGTATCGGCGCCACGCCGCCGAGCACGACGCGCGCGTCGCGCACGGCGCCGCTCCCGCTCTGGACGACTGTCGCGACGCTCACGATCGCGTGATCCCACGCCTGGCGCTCGCGGGCTTTGTAGTAGAATCCCTTGCTGCCCGTCTTCGGCGCCGGCACTTGGATCTCCGTCACGATGTCCGCGGGGCCGAGAATATTCTCGCGCCGCGCGTTCACCTGCGGCGTAACGAAAAACTTCTCCAGCGGGATCGTCTTTTCGCCGGCCGGTCCGGCGATCTTAATCTTTGCATCGAGCGCGACGAGCGCCGGGGCGAGATCGGACGGATGGACGATGTAGCTCGGGCCGCCGCCGATAATGGCGTGATAACGGTTATCGCCCGCGACGGAGTAGCAAATTTCGCCGCCCTTGCGCAGGCACACATGGCTCGCCGAGCGGAAGTACCAGCAGAACGGCCGCTGGCAGAGATTGCCCGCGACCGTGCCGGCGTTGCGAATCTGCGGCGACGCCGCTTCGCCCGCGGCCTGCGAGAGAAATAACAATTTTTCCTGTACGCCTTTGTGCTCTTCGAGCTCGGCGAGTGTCGTGAGCGCGCCGATGCGGAAACCGCCAGCGTCTTCCTTGATGTAATTCAAGCCGGGGATCGTTTTTAAATTAACGATGTAATCCGGCGTCGCCACGCGTACCTTCATGAGCTGGAGGTACTCGCTGCCGCCGCCGACGACGGCCGCATTCTTCTTCTCGCCGGCGAATTTTTGCAGCAGGCCGACCGCCTCTTTCACGCTTTTAACATCGACATTTTCGAACGTTTTCATCGCTCGTCCCTCCGGCTGGTCAGACCTGGATCGCGCGCAGAATCTTGTCGGGCGTGATCGGCAGCTCCTTGAACCTTTTCCCGGTCGCGTTGAAGATCGCATTGGCGATCGTGCCGACCGACGCCGTGATCGGCGGCTCGCCGACCGGTTTGCCGCCGAACGGACCGTATGGATCGGAAGCGTCTACGAACAGGACCTCGATCTCCGGCACTTCGAGGTGCGTCGGGACCTTCGCGTCACGGTAATTGGGATTGATCGGCGTCGCCGTCGGACGGTCGATCAGCAATTCCTCTGTGAACGCCATGCCGATGCCCTGGACCACGCCGCCCTTCACCTGGCTAGTCGCGGTGAGGCGGTTGATGATCGTTCCGCTGTCGTGTGCGGCCACATAGCGCGTAAGCCGCACCTGCCCCGTGAAGCGGTCGACCTCGACCTCGCAGAAGTGCGCCGCGAAGCACTTGCCGTCGAAACCCTCGGGCCATGTCGGATTCGTCGTCGCGCGGCCGATGATTTCCGACTCCACTTTGCGAATCGCCTTCACCAGCGGCATCTTCTGGCCGGGATTGGATTTCAAGAAAACGATGCCGTTTTTGAGATCGAGCTCCTCCGGCTTCGCCTCGAGTTCGCGCGCGGCCACGGCGAAGATTTGCTTGCGAACGTCCTCGGCCGCGGCGATGACCGCCGTGCCGGTGAAAGACGTCGTGCGGCTGCTCGACTCGCCGATCGAGTAGGGCGTCACGTCGGTGTCACCGCTCGCGAGCTGGATCTGATCGAGCGGGATGCCAAGCGCCTCAGCAGCGATGATCGCCATCGTGCTCTTCGCGCCCGTGCCGATATCGACCACGCCGACGATGACGTGCGCCGTCGCGTCGGGGTTCAAGCGGATCGTCGCCGCGCCGAGTCCCAGACGAAACGGGTAACCGCCGAGCGCCATGCCGATGCCGTGGAGCTTCGCGCCTTTCGACGCGCCGGCCGGATGCCATTTCTCCTGCCAGCCGATCTTCTTCGCGCCTTCGACGATGCAGGCCTCCATCTCGTTCGAGGTGAACTGGCTCTTTCCTTTCGATACGCGCACGCGGTTTTTCAAGAACATGTCGTACGGGTTGACGCCGAGATCGAAAGCGATCTGGTCGAGCATCGAGGCGAAGCCGAAGACCGACTGCGGATAAGCCGGCGCGCGGTAGTTCGCCGCGACGACGGTGTTGGTGTGCGTCGGGCTCACGACCTTCTTGTAGTTGGGGATGTTGTAGAAGTCGCAGCCGGTCAAATCGCCGCTCTGCTTCCGGTAAGCGCCCATGTTGGTGATCGCGTTGAGCTCAACCGCGGTGATGGTGCCGTCTTTTTTGACGCCGACTTTGTAATGCTGCTCGGACGCCCAGCGGCCGTGCATGCCGATGAAGTCGTCCTCGCGCGTGAACTCAAGCTTGACCGGCTGGCCCGCGGTCTTCGCCAGCACCGCCGTCATCATGTCGTAGTCCTGCGCCTGATTCTTGTTGCCGAAGCCGGCGCCCATATATTTGCACACGACGCGCACGCGGCTGAGCGGCAGGTCGAGCGCCTTGGCGATATCGCCGCGTGCGTTCGAGATGCCCTGTGTCGAGGCGTAGACCGTGAGCTTGGCGCCGTCCCATTTCGCAACGCTCACGCGCCGCTCCATCTGCGCGTTGTTGACGTGCTTGCTGATGTACGTGTCCTCGAAAACTTTGTCGGCCTCCTTGAAGCCTTTCTCAACGTCGCCCCACTGCTCGCGGATCGGCGCGGTCACGCGCCCGTCGCCGACGGAAAGGTTGCCCTTCGGGTAGATCTTCGGCGCGTCGGACTTGAGCGCCGCCGCGGCGTCGAGCACGTAGGGCAGCTTTTCGTATTTGACTTCGATCAATTCCAGCGCGTCCTCGGCAATGTAGCGGTCCGTCGCGGCGACCGCCGCGACCGCGTCGCCCACGTAGCGCACCGGGTTGTTGAAAATCATTCTTTTCTGCGTGAGGCCTCCGCTCGCCCAGGTTACCTGCGTATTGAAGCTGTGGACGATCGCCTTCACGCCGGGCAACTTCTCGGCCTTCGACGTATCGATGCTCAATATCTTCGCGTGCGGGTGCGGGCTCCTGAGCACGCGGGCGTAGAGCATCCCGGGAAGCTGCACGTCGCCGGTGTACTCGGCCTTGCCGGTCACGCGCTCGAAGCCGTCGATGCGCGGCGTCGCCTTGCCGACAACGGAGAATTCTTTTTGTGCCATGATCGTCTCCTTAGCGCGCCTTGGCCGCGGCCAGCACCGCTTCGACCTCGCGGTTGTAGTTGCCGCAGCGGCAGAGATTGCCGGACAGCGCGCGCCGCGCCTGGGCTTCGCTCGGGCTCGGGTTGCGCAGGAGCAGCGCCTTCCCCGACATGATTTGCCCCGAGGTGCAGAAGCCGCACTGCGGCCCGTCGTGGTCGATGAACGCTTGCTGGATCGGATCGAGCTTGTCGCCTTTTGCAAGTCCCTCAACGGTGAGGATTTCCTTGCCGCTCATCCACACGGCTAGCTGGCTGCACGAGTACATATTGCGCCCGTCGATGATGACCGTGCAGGCGCCGCACTCGCCGCGGTCGCAGCCGATACGCGTGCCGGTGAGGCCGAGCTCGTCGCGCAGGACTTCGGCGAGCGTCTGGCGATGCTGGACCTCGATGCGATACGCCTTGCCGTTGACCTTGAGCGAGACGATCGACCGGCCCTTAGCAGGCTCGACCGCCTCGGTCGGATACGCGTCCGCGCCGGGCGCGTCGAGCAGGCCTTTCGAGATCACCGCCGCGCCGACCGAACCGGCACCGACGCGCTTCAAGAAATCGCGGCGCGAAACGCCCTTGCCTTTTTTGTCGTCCATGGCGACTCGCCTCCTTCGAAGGTGCAGGGGATACGGGCGATTAAAGCCCTAATATCGACACTCGTCAATAGATTTTTAGTGGTTTGGAGCGCGGGAAATTGACAACCTACACGCATGGCTCCATATTGCCGGAACGTATGAGAACACCTGCTTTAACGGCAATAATCTTCGCGATCGTCTTCTGTGCGAGTTTATTCGCTCTGCCGCTCGCTGGCTTTTCCCAGCCGACAGAAACGATCGAGATCGGCATCGCCGGCGGTCAGAAGATCACGGCGAATATCAGCCGTGGCGGCCCGGTTCGGGCGGAAGATTTACGGATGAAAATCGAATGGGCGGGCATCGGTATCCGCCCAAATCCGACAAACAGCAGAGAGCCCGAGTTCCTTTGGAATTTCAGCTTGCAGAATAAGTCCACTCATAATGTGGCGGCAGTAACCGTCGATGACGTTACGTTCGATCCGGTCAAAACCATGGTCGGTGACCTTGAACCGGTTTTACAGGATGAGGTTTGGCGCGGCTTGGCGGAACCGATCGTCATCACGAAAGAAGCGCTGCCGTGGGTTTACGATGATAGAGTCGAAATGAGGGTGTTTCGGTTTACGGTCCGTTACGATGACGATCAGCGATCCGTTCTATACCAACTCGCGATGTTTCAGCCTCTCGCCAAAGAGCAGATTCGCGAGGCAGCGGCGCTGGTGCGCTCGGGTCGTCAGACTACTTCCCAGTCCCTGCCTGGATTTCCTTGATGAATTTCAAGACCGGCGCGGCGTCCTGCAGCTCGATGTCGGAGATGTCGAGGTATTTCCGCCCCTTGACGATGCGGCTCTCCGGCGGCAGGCCGTCTTTAGGGATGTCGATGCGGCGCGAGTTGGGCGCGGCCTCGCCGTAGAGATCGGGATATTTTTGCAGCGCGGTTTGTCCCTTGCGGGAGAGAAACCAGTTGATGAAGACCCGCGCGGCGTTCGGATGCGGCGCGCCTTTGATGAGGCTCAGCGATCCGCCGCCGCTCGTGATGTAGACGCCCTCTTTCCAATCCTCGGTGCCGAACTCGTCAACGGGAAGTCCTTGCTCCTTCGCTTTGATCGCCTCGCGGCAGCCGAGGCAAATGGAAAATTTCCCGCTCGCGAGCCAGTCGCTGATCTGCCGCCGGTCGCGCCCGAAGGTCATGTCCATGGCGCCGAATAACCGCTTGATAAATTCCGGACCGATCTCGGGGTTCTTATAGAAGAAGACCAGCGGCGGGCCGATCCCGTTGCCGGAAGGGTCCTGCGAGACAATTTTCCCCTTCCACCGCGGCTTAACGACGTCCCAGTACGACTTGAACTCCTTGGGATTGACGAGCGTCGTGTTGTAGTAAAGTCCCGAACTGCTCGGGTTCGCGATGTAGACGAAAACGCTCGTGCCTTCGGGGTCGGCGTAGAAGTGGGCGCCGCCGTACCATTTCGAGACATCGAGGACTTCGGGTAGGACGAGCGCCGCCTTGATCGAATCGAGCGCCTTGCCTCTGTAAAGAATATTATAGTTGGTGGTCGCGCCGCCGCTGAAAACGTCGGCGATGACTTTACCGGCGCGCGCTTCGGTCATGATGCGCGCCCCGAGCTGGCTTCCCTGACCGTTGACGCTCGTGATCTGGATCTCGGGATATTCGCGCCGGAACTCGGTCAACAGCGGCTCGGTGCCGTAGCGGCCGACGTAGAGATTTACGCGGGCTTCCTTTTTCGCCCCCGCGACGATTCTATCCCATTCGGAAGTATCGGCGGCATGCGCGCCGACCGCAGCGAGCAGAATAACAACGGCGCAAAGAAGCCCGCCGAGATACGGCTTCATGAGAGTGATGGGAAAGCTTACGCGACTTTCTGCGCGCGCGGAAAGACGCCGATGCGCTCGTTGATGACATCGAATTCCATGACGCGATTGTTATCGGCGTGGCGGAAGACGCCGAGCGGATCGCGTCCCTGGCGCACAGCCTCGATCTGCTCGCGCAAGACTTTACGGAAAAGAATGATGCCCTCATCGCCTGCGCCGAGACGCTCCTCGCTTCGGTCGGTGATCGCGCCCTGCGTTTCCCATGCCATCGCGTCCTGCACGAGGACGTGTTCGAGGCGGTACCGCCCCTGCTCGTCGCGGATCGGGAAATAGGACCATGGCACGTCGGCGTCGGCCGGCGTGCGGTCCTTGTCGTTGGGCTCGAAGAAAATGACGAAGACCTGCGTATGGGCATCGTCGATCGGCACGCGCATCTGGAGATTGTGGCGCAGCATCTTGTCCTTGGCGCGAAAAACGTGCCTCAGCGTATTCGGAAACAGCAGCGGGTGCTGATCGATCGCCGGCGGCTCGCCGGGATTTTTTCCCGGCGTGATCCGGCGCTTGTAGATGCCGGAGTCGAACGGGATGAACTCGTGATCCTCTTCATAATGCGCGACGTTCGGCAGCAGGTGCGCGGTCTCGCCGTGCAGCCAATAGAGATGCGACGGATCGACGGAGTTTTCCATCGGCTGCAGCCAGTTGCACCGAAGCGGCTCCTGTACCTCGATCCAGCGTCTGCCGTTTTCCCATGCGAGCACGTCCCAGCGCGGCAGTACGGGCGCGGGCTGCGGCCCGAGATAGCCGAAGAGGAGTCCCCCCAGCTTCTGCACCGGATATGCCGTGTGCTTGATCTTGTCTTTGAAGCCGCCGTCGGGCGGCTCGGCCGGCTGCTGCAGGCAGCGTCCCGCCGCGTCGAATTTCCAGCCGTGATAGGGACAGCGAATGCCTTCGGCGTCCACGCGGCCGTAGGCGAGCGAAGCGCTACGGTGCGGGCAGCGCTCGCCGACGAGGCCGTAATCGCCCTTGGTGTCACGATAGACGACGAGCTTCTCGCCAAGGAGATGGACGGCTTTTATCGGCTTATCGGCCGACAATTCGCCGGCGGCGGCGACCGGCTGCCAATAGCGGCGCAGCATCTCGCCGGCCGGCGTGCCGCGGCCGACTCGCGTCAAATTGTTATTTTCTTCCCGCGTCAGCATGACTGATGCCCTCAACTACTGTTGCCTTCTTTATTTCCCGCCGCAGCTTCACGGCGGTTCCATTTTCCGATATCGACGGGAATGTCGAAAATCGCGCAATCGTCGGTCGCACAATAGATTTTGACCATCAATAAATTGCCGGGTTCTTTGCCGCAAAAGGGACACGGGAGCGGCGTCGCGGAGATATTCATCGGAGTCAGTGTAATCAAGACGGGGATTTTAGA
Organism: Pseudomonadota bacterium; assembly: GCA_021324155.1. Lineage (GTDB taxonomy): Bacteria > Desulfobacterota > Binatia > UBA9968 > UBA9968 > JAJPJQ01. Next base: position 30,034 of record JAJPJQ010000015.1, on the reverse strand, counting down.
CAACCGATAACGAAAAGACGGCTGGCGGGCCGGGGGATTTTGCGCCGGCGGCGCAATGGTGCTCTGCCGTCACACGGCCTTGCGGTAGCGCAGCAGTAGCTTTCTGAATGCCAGCGCCGGCTCGCTGAGCGGCCGCTCGCGCAGATAAACGATGTAATTGTCGGCGTGGAGATCGAGTCCGCGCACGTCCAGGCATTTGAAATCGCCCCGGCGCACATCCGGCATGATCACATTCAGATAGGCAAGACCGATCGCGCCCCTTCTCCGCACCGCGCGCTTCACTGCTTCGGGCGAATTGCATCGCAATATGACGCGCGGTTCAACGCCGCGACGTTTGATTTGTTCGAGCACGTGAAAGCTGGACGCGCCGCCGTCGCTCGCACCGCGTACAACCAGGCGCGCGTGGGCGAGATCGGCCGGCGTCACTTTATTCTTCTTCGCCAGCGGGTGGTCCGGCGCCGCGAAGAAGACGAGGTTCTCCCGACGCCACGGTTCCGAGACGAGTCGCGGCGACGAGACATGTCCGCTGACGACCGCGATGTCGAGCTCGCCGCTCAAGAGCATCGGCTCGATTTTCTGGCGGACTGTCGTGGTCAGCACTCCGGCGGCGCGCGGCTGCCTTTTTTTAAACGAGGCGAGGAGCCATTCGAGCAGGCGCGCCGATGGGCTGTAGGTGGCCCCGATCCTCAGCCGCCGCGGCGGACGCCGCGGCGCGCCGATGCCGAACGCACGTTCGAAATGCCGGACTTCTGAAAGTATTTTTTCCGCGTGGCGAAGACAGATCCGCCCCCGGCTGGTCAGCCGCGCGCCTGCCGTGGATATCTCGCAGAGTCTGACGCCGGTCACCCGCTCGAGGCGCTCTATCTGCCGCATCGCAGGCGCTTCGAGACGCGCCCTGCCGGCGTCGCAGCGGTGCGCTACCTCGACAAACGCCGCGAGACCGCGCAACGTCAACATCGCCTCCGTGCGTTCGCCTCTTGTCATGTAGAACTCTCGATGAAAGGTATCGAGGATTTATCATGATCCCGGCTTAGTTGTCTATTGAAAATTCGCAATCGAAAGTGGCGGTTGCGCGGCGCGCGTAAAAAAGACACGGGCGGAGGTCCGTGAATCGATCCGGACGTCCGCCCGCTTCTTCGCAAGTTACGGCGGGGATTTTACATGCCCGAGCCGGATGTGCTGCCGGAACTCGAGCCGCCGCTCGATCCAGACATCGATCCGCCGGAAGTCGAGCCGGAGGAGCTGCCCGAGCCGGAGCGTGATCCGGAAGAGCCCGAGGTCGAGCCGCCGCGCGACCGCGTCGAGTCACTCGTATCGGTGCCCACCGCGTTGTGATCGCCCGGCGTGCTGCTGGAGCCCGAGTCGACCCTGCCGGTCGCCGCGCCGCCACGGTCGCCGCCGTTGTTATGCGCGCCGCAGCCCGCGAACGCCAACGCGCCCGTTATCAGCGGGATAACGAAAATGTTCTTCTTCATAGTCACCTCCTCGCTCCATTCTCGCCGATGACGACCGTCTGGCAATCCGAGAAGATACCCTAAAAGGATGAAGCGACGCAGGTCATGCGATTCTGCTTCGAATAACTATCGAAGGAGTTTGACAGCGGGGACTAAATGATGCACCATTGCGCGGCCTGGCAGGCGGCTTAACGGGGCGGCGCGTGGTGGATGTGAAGCTTCCTGCCAGGCGCTTCCAGCTCTTTCCTCCCGAAGACAGTCTCGTTCATTGCTGCGTTCCGCGAATTGAACGATACCTTTAGACCCCGTATTGGCGCGCGAGTTTAAGAATCTCACCGACTTTGAGGGGCATGACGCGCTTGAGCCAGAGAATGGCACGCCGGCCAGTGGGCAGACGGCCCTCACCGAGTGCCTTCAGAGACACTCACGAGTTTTGAAACCGGCGTGCCCAACAACGTGCGCGTCGCGGCATCGATCGCTTCCCGCAGCCGTTCGTCTTCGGAGGTCGGAATGATATCGGTGTGAGTGCGGCCAATCTCGTCGACCGGTCCTACATATGAGCTTTCCAGGAACCCGTCGAGCAAGTAAGCGCAAAAAAGTGAAAAATCGTAAATACGGCAGAGATCGTTCCAGTATTCCTCGAGTCGGATGGCAGCGGCGGGATTGCCGCGCCGCCAAAGAATGTCGACCATCTCGCCGTAGACGCGGATATGCTCGTACCCTGCGGCCCTTACTTCATCGATCACACCGCCGAATGCCGCATGACACCGCTCCCGGTCGGGTCCACTGGCGCCCATCATTGCAGCGAGCGTCGCTTCGGCATCCAGCAGTCTTAATTGGCCTGCAGCCTGGAAACGCCCGGCGTCGATACCAAGTTCGGCGAGGGCCTGGAGAACTAATTCGCCGTGGCGACCGCGCGCGACGATGATATTGGCTTCGCCGGCGGCCAGACCGGCGGAGGTGAACCCGGCTATCGCTGCCGCCAGCTTCTCAGAGGTTTTGTGGAACTGCACAAAATGACGGAAAGACGAACTCATAATCAGTAAAAATCGTTAGAAAATCAATAATATATCCAGCTTTTTAAATGCTCTTTATTTCTACGGCGGCCATCGTGTCAATACCTAGTTTCCCTGATTCGCTGCGCTGCAACCAGGTATTTGCCTTAATTTTGGTCGGGAAAGCCTCCTGTTGAATTAAGTCGAAGATTAGGGGAAGGTTTTTGTTTCTACCTATGAGAGATCCGCTCAAAGAAACTCCGCCTTCGATACTATCCGCCATTACGGCGCTCACGCCGGAAGAGACACGCGCGTGGCTGGCCGCCATCGTCGATTCTTCGGACGACGCGATCGTCAGCAAGAATCTTGAAAGCATCGTTCGGAGCTGGAACGCCGGCGCCGAGCGTCTTTTCGGCTACACGGCCGCTGAGATGATCGGGCAGTCGATCACGCGCATCATCCCTCCCGAGCTGATCGAGGAAGAGACGGCAATTCTCGCAAGCCTACGACGCGGCGAGCGCGTCGACCACTTCGAGACGGTCCGCGTAGCCAAGGACGGCCGCCGCCTCGACGTGTCGCTAACCATCTCGCCGATCATGGACGCGACGGGACGCGTCATCGGCGCGTCGAAGATAGCGCGCGACATCACGCGGCGTAAAGAAATTGAAGCCGCGCTCCAGCAGGCGACCACAGCCATCGCCCAGCTCAACCAGGATCTCGAGGAGCGCGTGCGCGCGCGTACCGCCGATCTCGAGCACGCGAGAGCGGCGCTCTTACGCGAGGTCGAGCAGCAGAAGGTTCTCGAAGCGCAGCTGCGTCAGGCGCAGAAGATGGAGAGCATTGGAACGCTCGCCGGAGGCATCGCGCACGACTTCAACAATATTTTGAATATCATTCTGGGATACGCGGCGGTGATTTCCGCTGAGCGCGACGCGGGGCGCGTCGCCGACGCGGTGAAAGTGATAAAGGATACTGTGGAGCGCGGCGCGCACGTTGTCCAGCAGCTGCTCGCGGTCGGGCGCAAGGCGCCCCTCAGCTTCCAGCCCGCGGATGTGAACAAACTGCTCGAAAATCATGCCTCCCTGCTTCACGGAAGCTTTCCGAAAACGATCGACATCGTCCTTCGCCTCGATCCCGCGCTGCCGCGCATAGGCGTCGACGCCAACCGTCTTAACCAGGCGATTTTGAATCTTTGCGTGAACGCCCGCGACGCGATGAACGGCGACGGTACAATCGAGCTCGCGTCGGGAAGAATTGCCGGCGGCGCGCTTAGGGCGCGCTTCTCCGACGCGGTCTATGACAATTACCTGTGGATCTCGGTCGCCGACAACGGCCGCGGCATCGAAGACGGCACCCTGGAGCGCGTCTTCGAACCTTTCTTCACGACGAAGCCAGCGGGTGAAGGATCGGGGCTGGGACTGGCAGTCGTATACGGCATCGTCAAAGACCACGCCGGATTCATCGACGTCGAGAGCGAGCGCGGCAAAGGCACGATCTTCCGGATCTACCTCCCCGAGCGGGGCGCTGAAGCTGTAGAGGAACACGCCGACAGCGATAAACAGACTGCCGTCGTCGCGCCGCGACGACGCGCGACGATTCTCCTCGCCGACGACGAGGAGAACCAACTGCGTCTGATGGAACGCTTTCTTCGTTCGGCCGGCTATGAAGTGCTGACCGCGCGCGACGGCGCCGAGGCGCTCGAACTCCACCGCAGCCGAAGCGGTATCGACATGGCCGTGCTCGATCTCGGTTTGCCGAAGCTATCCGGGTGGGAGAGCTTTCGCGCGATGCAATGCGCCGACCCGAAGCTCAAGGTCGTGTTCGCCAGCGGCTACATCGAGGGGGCAATCAAAGCTGAGATCGAGAATACGCCCACGGCCGACATCCTCAAAAAACCTTACCGGCCGGAAGAATTAGTCGCGAAGATCGACGCGATCATGGCCACGCGCTGACGCGCATCGGCCGGCGTTACTCAAAGCAATTTTCCGCAAAATTTACCGAAGGCCAGAAAAATCCGTATTGAGGATTTTCTTTAAAGTCCTAGCCTGAAAAATAGAAGAACACACGCAGCAGGAGCAATAATGCCGGTTAAGTATCGACGCAGCATCGACCGGCTCGACGAGTGGCACTTCCATCCCGAATGCCCGGACTGGCCGGAGGTCAATTATTTAGAGCAGTCGGAGACGCCCGATGCGGAGGACCTCTGCGCAGAGTGCTTGGAACTGCAGCCGGAGAAGCCTGTGAAAGGCGAGCGGATGTAGGGAGATAATTCGATTACTCGGATTTGTACCGCTCGACGACCTTGCGCAAGCCGCACCGGTTATGCGCTGCATCTACTACGGCGCGCGCAGCCGCGCCTAGCGGACGACGGCCGACTTCACCGCATCATCGACCTGTCAGGAAAAGAACTTCTCGTCCTGCGTCACGAACAGCTGACGAGACGCCCTCGCGCCGCGCGTGCGAATCGGCTATGATCCATCCATGGCCGCTGTGGAAGACCCGAAGCCGGGACCGGAGCTCGACGCGCTCGTCGCCGAGGCTGTGATGGGTTGGAAGGATGTCCGGCGCGAGAGCGGCGGAGCCGGCTACCGCGGCAGGAAACCCGATAAGCTCGGTCGGTTCCGAGACGCGCGCGTGCCGCCTTATTCCACAGAGCCGCGCGAGGCTGCGGCGATCGCCGCGCGCCTGGAAGCTCTCGGCCGCGCCGGCAAATTTTCCAAGGAGCTGCAAAAGTCGTCCCACGTGAAGGGCGTCCCCGCCGAATGGGCCCCGCCCGCCGAGCTTTGCCGCGCCGCGCTCAAGGCGGTCGGCGCCGCACGCGCCGGCAAAAGGCCGATCCGTCCGCACCTCCCGGCGCGGCGCGCCGAGGCGCTCAGGCGGCGCAAACGCGCGCACGCAGGCTAAAGGCGATCCGCCGCTAACGGCGAAAGTCATCAGAAACTCTATCCTCGCGCTATCCTAACAATCCAAGCCGGACCTCACGCGGCATTCGTTGCAGAGCTCTGCGTCGGCGGGCGGCGCGTCCCGCCGCTCGACCAGATCGACGGCCGGCCACTCCGAACAGTTGAAATTAAAATGCCAAGTGTCGCCGTCGGAGCGTCGGCGGTAATACGGCCGCTTTTCGAGCCGCACGATGAGATGGCCGGCGCCGAAGAGACCAGGCGGCACGCCGGCGGGAACGAAACCGCAGGCTGGACAGGCGTGTTTCTGCGGCAAAAACGAGACGTCGGCCGAAGGCACGCCGTGGACCGAAAACTCGGACTTGCAACTCTGACAGCGGAGCACCGCCGTCCACATCGTTGTGTCGAAAATCATGAGCGCGAGTGAACGCACTCGAACTAACACTCTGGACAGGTTTTTCAACACTTACGCGCCGGCCGTCGCGAATTCAAGCCTCATAACGGAAGTTGGCCTTTGACTTTCCCGGCGCGAGGGGTATGTTTAACCGTCTCGCTCGGGCGATCCCCCGATGGAAGTTAAGCACGGGCGAGGACAGAATATTGCCCGTATGGCCAGCCGGACGAAGTGGACAGTTACGCTCCGCTGCTATATTTGCAGGGAAAAATTTACCTTGCGGCACTTGGGACTGGAGCGCGTATTCATCGTCCCGATGATGACGCCCTGCCCGCACTGTTTCACCAATCTTCAGGATCCCGAGCGGAGCCAATTGCCGCTCAACCGTCTGCACCACATCGACGATCTGCGGGAAGAGCAGATCGATTCAGTCTACCGCAAGATCCAAGGCGACTTCATGTGGCATTTCTGCGAGACCTGCTCGCGCTGGCCGACCAGTGATTTTTTGCAGATTGAGATGCGTCCGCAGCGCGGCGAGCTCTGCGGCGAATGTAGCGCAAAGCAGCTGCGCATGAAGACGCACTGAACTGACAGCAGGCGCCGTGAAGTGAGCATTTTCCGGCGGTCGCTTCGCGCGGCGCTGCTGCCCTCTGCGATTTTTCACAGGACTTTGCGCGTTGTTCCGGGGACGCTGTCTCAGCATTCCGGTATTATTGTATCCGATTTACGGTGTTCGCCCCGTTCCTAACATACGCACCGCTGTTATCCTGAGGACAACGGAGGGACGCATGAAAACGCAATTTCGCTGCGCGAACAACCGTCCTGAAGAATGGCACTTCGAAAAAGAGTGCCCGGACTGGCCGACCGCCGACTTTATCCAAATCAAGAAGCTGCCGCCGGCGCTGCGGCTCTGTCCCAAATGCGTCGATCTCAAGGCGCGCGCGCTGCTCTCCAACATGCTCGCCCCGCGCGATTCGACGCATCCGGTGCAGTAAGATGAAAAAGGCCCGGCGCTCATGAGCGCCGGGCCTTTTTCATCTCGTTGCTAAAAACCAGCTACAGCGCCGGGGCGCAGAGTTCCTGGCGCGTGACTTTGCCGGGGAAAACATCCAGGCAGGCGCCTCGCTCGACCACGACTTGTCCGTTCACCACGACCGCCGCGATACCGGGCGGATGGCGGCGAACCTCGTTCGCATCGACTTTGTCCGGGAGCCGTCCGCTGGCCAGGTCGTCGATCTTGTCGGGGTCGAAGACCGTGATGTCGGCGGGAAGTCCGGCCTTCAACCGGCCACGGTTGAGCCTGAGTTTTTCCGCCGGCAGCGCCGTGATTTTATGAACCGCCTCTTCCAATCCCAATAATTTTTTCTCGCGACACCAGTGGCCGAGAATGCGCGCCGGTGAGCCGTGCCAGAAAAAGCGGTCGAGGTGCGCGCCGGCATCGGTGCCGATGAGTCCCTGCGGGCTCTTAATCATCTCGGCGAGGCGGTCCAGGTGCGCGTTGGCCCAGCCGTAGAAAATTAGCCGCGACGCGAGATCGTCCGCGAGCAGCGTATCGCAAAAAGCGTCCATCGGAGCTTTGCCGGTGGCCCGTGCGATCTCGTCGACGTTTTTGCCTTCCAGCGGCTTTAGATTTTCCTTTTGCACATGCTCGAAAACGACCCGGTCCCAGCCGAGCCATTCGGGAAATTCCGGCTTGCCCGCGCCTTCGATGCGCTCGCGCTCGAGCTGCGCGCGAATCGCCGGGTCGCGCAGCTTCTGGCGCAGTTCGCTCGACCCCTTAATCGCCTCCCACGCCGGCAGGCCATGAAAGATGAAGCAGTCGGCGGCGCCGAAGCGCCGGATATGCATATATGGGATCACCACACCGTTGATGTCCTTGCCGCGCTTTTTCGCCTCTTCCATGAAGGCGATCGATCTCATCGCGTCGTCCTTTTCGCCCGGCCGGACGCGGAACTCGTTGCCGATCATGTTGGACCTGATCTTCTCGATCAGACTCGGGAAGCCGCTGGAGGGCTTCAGCAGATTCTGAAAGCCGTTGAACTGAAAACAGCCGCCGTACTCGGCCGCGACGTTGGCGAGACCGACGAGCTCCTCTTCGGTCGCAAACGTGCTGGGCGTGCCGGCGTGCACGGCGGGGCCGCCGCGCGGGCTGGATGAGAAGCCGACCGCGCCGGCTTCGAGCGCCTGGCGCACCATCCGCTTCATCGCCTCCAGTTCCTCGGCCGTCGCCTCGCGCTGGTAGGCAGCCTCGCCCATCACGGAAAGCCGCACCGGCGAATGCGGCACAAGAGCGGCGACGTTGATGCCGACGCGTCCTTTGAGATAGCCGAGGTAGTCGGGAAACGTTTTCCACTTCCAGTCCTTGTCGTCGACGTAGTTGTCGAGCACGCGGCGGAGATAAGACACGAGCACTTTGCGCGGCTCGGCGCCGTCGGGCACCGGCGCGCAGGACGCGCCGCAGTCACCGATTACGATCGTCGTCACGCCGAAGTTCACCACCGGGTTGCCGTGCGGGTAGAGCACGAGGAAAAGGTCCATGTGCGTGTGCGGATCGATGAAGCCCGGCGCGACTGCCTGGCCGCGCGCGTCGATCTCCTGTTTCCCGGCGCCGAGATTTTTTCCGATCGCCGCGATCTTGTCGCCCTCGATCGCGACGTCGGCCTCGTAGCCCGCGTGCCCCGTTCCGTCGATCACCGTTCCGTTTCTTACGACCAGATCGTACGCCATGCCATACACCTCCCGGGATATTTGCTCGGGTAAAGCCTGAGCAGGCTAATATCACCGCCAACGCCGGTTGCAAGCCTTACAGGCAGCCGCGTTCACGGTAGAAGCGGCGCGCGCCGGGATGAAGCGGAATTCCGCGCGGCGCCTCGGAGTCGTCGGCGCAGAGCTGCGCGAGTGAGAGCGGCTTGAAGTTGTCGGTCGGCAGGATGCGGCGCTTGAGCTCGATCGCCTCGCAGATCGCGTGGGCGACGTCGTTCGGCATGTCCCTGTGCACGACCATCGGCCAGCCGCTGAAATCGACGGTCTGTACGTCGGACTTCATGCCGCGGAACTCCGATTTAGGGAGAAATGACGGGCGGTAGCCCATCGCGGCGAGGCGCTTGAGCACCGCGCCTTCGATGGGAACGTAGCGGAAACCGTGATCGAGCGCCGTCTGCCCCCAACTCTTGATGCCTTCGTCGAAGACCGCATCGACCGCGCCGCTCTCGATCGCCGCGCGCCGCCGGGGATCGCTCGGCCGCTCGACGGAATGGATCCTGCCGCCCCAGCGCTTGAGATCGCCGATCGTAAAGCCTGCGGCCTTCATGACGGCGACGACCGTGAACATCGTCGGGCTTTCGGCGATCGCCTGCGCCCCGGTCTCGCGCGTCGCGAGGCGCAGCGGAATTTTTTTCTCTTTGATTTCGGTGAGCGACGAGATGCCGAGCGATTCGTGCACGGCGAAGCCGACGACGTCATAGGAGGGAAAAACGGCGATCGCGCGGAGCGGCAGCGGCCGACGAAACGGCCCCGTGCCCTTGTAGGCGAGCGTCGCCGCGACCGAAGGATTCACCCACGCGAGCGAAATCTTTTTTTCCGCAACCCAGCGGAGCTCGCGCAAGCTGTCGGCCGCGAACGAGAGCGAGACGCCCTTCGCCCGCTGCGCCGGCGCGGCGCTGAGGGCAAGGCCGAGGACATAGCCGACGCGCGATTCGGTCTGGAGCGCGCGCTCGGCGGCGCGACGCGTCTCGAACGACAGCGAGGTGTCGTACATTGCCGCGGCGATCTCGAGCAGCCCCTTCGCGCGCTGGATCTTCGCGTTGTATCTGCGATTCGTTTTCATCGATTCCTTTCTTTCGTATCGTTCACTTAAGGACGAGACGCGAATTGTATCGCGCCGCGCGCGCAAAAACCACGCATGCCGCGGGGGAAACCGCCTTGACGGTTTTGGGCACCGGGTGTTAATAGGATCCAGCCGCACGACGGGAGGTTTTATGCGCCGTAAAATCCTATTCCTCATCGCATTCGCATCGCTGATCGCCGCGCCGCACGTGGGGCACGCCGCCGCTGCGCCTCGCGCCGCGATCAGCGGCCAAGTCGGCTCGGCCGACGAGGCGCGCATGGAAGGCGTGCTTGTTTCCGCCAAACGCGATGGCGGGACGATTACCGTCACCGTCGTCACCGACGCACAGGGGCGCTATGCGTTTCCCGAATCTAAACTTTCACCTGGACGCTACAATCTCGCGATCCGCGCCGTCGGCTACGAGATCGACGGCACCAAGACGGCCGAGGTCGCCGCGGGCAAGATTACGGATATCGACCTCAAGCTGAAGAAAACGGCCGATCTCGAGGCGCAGCTCACGAATGCCGAATGGCTCATGAGTATGCCGGGCACCGACGAGCAGAAGCAGGGCTTTTTGAGCTGCGTCTCGTGCCATACCGTCGAGCGCATCGCGCGCTCGAAATACAACGCGGATCAAATGATGGATGTGCTGAAGCGCATGCGCGCCTATGCGCAGGGCAGCACGCCGCTGCGGCCGCAGGTGCGCCCAGGCGTGCGCGATCCGTCGCCGAACCAGCTCGCGCAGATGAAAAAATTCGCCGAATACGTCAGCACGGTGAATTTGAGCAAATCGGATAAATGGAGCTACGCGCTGAAGACTTTGCCGCGGCCGAAGGGCAAAGCGACGAAAGCGATCGTCACCGAATACGATCTGCCGCGGCCGGAAGCGATGCCGCACGACGCCATGCTCGATTCCCAGGGCATGGTCTGGTACTCGGACTTCGGGTCGCAGTTCGTCGGCATGCTCGACCCGAAGACCGGCAAGGCGGTCGAGTATGCGATTCCCGTGACCAAGCCCGGCGCGCCGGCGGGCGGGCTCGATCTGCGCTTCGATCCCGACGCCAATGTCTGGCTCGGCATGATGTACCAAGGGGCAGTCGTCAAGCTCGACCGCAAAAGCGGCAAGTTCCAGACCTGGACCGCGCCGGGCTTCATGGAGAACAACGAGGCGCGCCTCGCGATGGTCGATCCCAAGCATCTCAATCTCGACGGCAAAGTATGGATCGGCGGCGATAACGAGTACCGCCTCGATCCCAAGACGAACGAATGGTACACCGTCGATTATGCGCGCGGGCTGCCGAAGGACGGGCCGCCGGCCGACCGTCTCGGCTCGTACGGCGTGATCTCCGACTCGAAGAATAATTTCTACGGTACGAACTTCGGTGGGCAGTATATCATCCGCATCGACGCCAAGACTCTCAACGTGACCCCGTTCCCGACGCCGACGCCCAACTCGGCGCCGCGTCGCGGCCATATGGACCCGCAGGATCGGCTTTGGTTCGCGGAATATCGCGGCAACATGATCGGCGTGTTCGACACTAAAATCGAGCGCACGCGCGAGTGGGCGGTGCCGTCGCCGTGGTCGAATCCCTACGACGCGATCTCCGACAAGGATGGCTTCGCCTGGACCGGCGGCATGTCGAACGACCGCGTCGCGCGCCTGAATCCCAAGACCGACGAGTTCGTAGAGTATCTGCTGCCGCGCACGACCAATATCCGCCGCGTCACCGTGGACAACACGACCTCGCCGCCGACTTTCTGGGTCGGCAACAACCACGGCGCCGCACTGATCAAGGTCGAAATTACGGAGTAGCGTCGCGCATCGCGCGCGGCCGGATTATACCTTCACGTCGTGTCCGGCTCGCGCGAGCGCGCGGCGCGCGGCGTTCATGACCAAATCGTTGTCGACGTGCGGCAGGACTTTTACGTCGGGGAAATTTTTCAATCGCGATAAAACCGCGCCGGCTTCGCCGCCCGCGGCGCCCTCGGCCTGGTCATAGATCCCGCCTTCATCCTCTTCGATGGGGTCGTGTTTCTCGAGAATTATGCGAATCGCCGTCACGATCGTCTCGGTCGGCGGCGGCACGAGCAGCGCCGCGAGCGCACCGTGATCGAGGCGCAGCTTCGCAGCAAGAGGGAGCGGCGCGCCGGAGAGCTTTTGCGCCGCGGGAAGAAGCACCTTTTCCTCCATGCCGATGTGCCTCAACAAGCCGGCTCGGAAGCCGGCATAAGCAGCCGGGTCGATATTCTCCGGGTCGATCACGGCGCGCGCGAGCAGCGCCTCGAGGCGGCGGTGATCGCCGGCGAGATGTTGATGGATTTCTCCAGCCATCGCGGCTGCCTCACTGACGCTCGAGGCTGATCGAGCCGTAGGTAACAGCGCGGTGGCCGGCGAGGTTCGCGCGGCGCCATTGGTCGAATTCGGTCAAACGCAGGCCGCCGGGATCGCTCCACGCGCCGCGGTTCAAGTATACCCAGACGTATTCGCGGATGAATCCCGCGGCGCGCACGCGCTCGAGGTCGTTGAAATATGCGACGTTCAGATTGCGCTCTTTCTGCCGCAGGTCGACGTAGATCTGGCCCGCCGTATCGCGCGCCGAAACTTCTTCCTCGAAGCCGGCCGGCTGTGTGCCGTAATACGGCGCAATCGTGTTGTTTTGCCCGCGGTACTGGATGCGCGCGAGCAGATAGCCGAGCCAGAGCGCGCCTTCGTTCTGCGACACCGCCGACGGATTCCAATTGATCACGACGCTGGCCTCTTTCCCGTCGGGGCCGAATATTTTCGGCGCCGCGGCGCCCGGCGGTGCAGGGGGATTCTCCGCGGCGCAGCCGGCGATAGCGAGAGTGACAAAAAAACTCAACGCTAAGCGGCGCCGCGCGGAGCTCTTCATGCTACAGCCCCGCGCCGGGACCGAGCAGACGGTAGCTTTTGACGAGTTCGACGAAGGCCGCCTGCGCGCTCTTGTAAGCCGCCTCGTTCTTGGAGGTGAGCACGATCGCGACGTAGTCGGACGACGTATCGATATAGGCGACCGACTCGAAGTTGCCCCACTTGTCACCGGTGAGAAGATTGACGCGCGCCGTCTTACCGTCCGAGAGCCGGATCGGCTCGCCCGCGCGCACCTGGAGGTTCGGCGAATCCTGGCGCTCGCGCGCGATATCGTCGGCGATGAACGCGTCCACATTGGGCTCGACCGAGCGCGCGAGCGTGTTCACGTACATCACCGCTTCGGAAGCCGCCCAAGAGGAGCCGGAGGGGTAGAAGACGCCCTGGAAGCGCGGCCGCCCGGACTCCTCGTCCAGCACCCAGCCTTTAGGCGCGGTGAGCGAGATCGCGTTATCCTTGAGGTAAAAAGTGCCGGTCTCCTGCTCGCCGGCGGCGGGCGGCGCGGAAACAAGCAAGAGCGCGAGCGCGGCGATTGCTGCGAAATGTCGGAGCGGCACAGTGCTAATTTAACATAGCCGGCGATGGTTGGCTATTTGGAAAGCGCTGCGCGCCGTAGCGCGCTCGCCGATCCACCTGTATGCTCAATCGGGAGGTCGCCATGGCGAAATGGTTTTTCGAGCCCGGACACACCGCCGCCGAGTTCTGCGCGCGCCACATGATGGTGACGGAAGTCCGCGGCCATTTCAAAAACGTCCGCGGCACGCTCCTCTTCGATGCCGCCAATCCTGCCGCCTCATCTGTGGAGGCGGTCATCGACGCAGCCGCCCTATGGACCGGCGAGCCCGAGCGCGACGCGCATCTGAAGAGCGCCGATTTTCTCGACGTGGAGAAATATCCGAAGATCACCTTCAAGAGCGAGCGCGTCGAGATGACCGGCGCCACTGACGCGATCGTCACCGGAGTGTTAACGATCCGCGGCGTCACGCGCCCCGTCGCTCTCAACGTGCATTATCTCGGCCAGTGGCAAACGCCGTGGTGGGAAGACGGCGTCGACAAAGGGCCGAAGATGCGCGCCGGATTCAGCGCGACGGGCTCGATCAACCGGCGCGACTTCGGCGTCAGCTGGAACGCGACGCTCGACCGCGGCGGCGTCGTCGTCGGCAACACGGTTCAGATCACGCTTGACGCCGAGGCGGTGATGGAGGGGTGAGGCGCGGGCAGTTTTGATTACAAATCTTCAGCCTGCGCCGATGAACGCGACGCCGGTCGCCGCGCACGCGAGACCGGCTATCTGAATGTACTGCAGCCGCTCGCCGAGAAATAAGCGCGCAAGCACGATCGTGCTCGCGGGATAGAGCGAGGCGAGCGTCGCGGCGACCGTCAGCGTGCCGAGCCGCGCGGCGAGCAGGTACAAGACATTCGCCGAGACGTCGAGCGCGCCGGCTGCGACGATCAGCCACGCCGCGCTGCGCACGGCGCGGAACCCGGGACGGCGAAACAGCGACACGAGAGAGAGGACGGCGACCGCGCTCAAGCGCGCCGGAATCAGCGGCAAGAGGCCGGAGGCCGGCTCGGTCTGTTTAAGCACCGTGAGAAACGCGCCGAGCAGCGCCCCTGCCAAAAACGCGGCGCCGAGGCCGCGCGAGCGGCGACGCTCCGGCGCGTCCGCGGGAGCGCCCTCCTGGCCGATCAGCACGATGGCGGCGAGCGCGAGCGCGATGCCGCTCCATCCGCGCCACGACAGCCTGTCGCCTGCCGCGAAGCCCGCCAGCGCCGGCACGACGACCGCCAGCACCGCCGTGACCGGCGCGACGACGCTCATCTTCCCGGTCGCGAGGCCGTGATAGAGCAGCGCGAGCCCAATCGCGAGCGCACAGCCGCCGAGCGTCCCCCAAGAGAAATCCGCGACCGTCGCCGTTGCCTTCGGCAGCAGCGGCAGGACGAGCAGCAGCGCCGCGAGGCCGGCGAGCTGCGAGAAGATCATTACCGGAAGGACGGATGCGCGCCGTGTCGCGAGTCCGCCGAAAAAATCGGCACTGCCGTAAAGCGCCGCCGCAGACGTTGCGAGGAAAATCGAATTCCAGATCACTGGCATTTACAGCGTGGACAATACCTGGACCCCCGCTCTTCGATTCGGCTCAGGACATGCTTGCGCGGGGTGACTCATTTACGACAGCGAGGCGCCCTTCTGACATTCCCGCGAGCGCGGGAATCCAGGCGAATACGTCACAGCGCGAAACTTAAGTCGCAATAATTCGCTAATTCATTCTTGATTCAGTTCGGCCACCACGTATGAGGGAAAATGCCGAGCGATTGCAAGATGACATAGGTCACGCACAGAACCGCGGCGCAACTGAGGATAATTTGTGCGCGCTGGATCACGTCGAGATTTTTAAACTCCGATACGGTTGAAGTTGAGAATAGGACGGACAAGAAATCTTTCATCATTTATAACCAAATCTTTCTCCTGTTTTTTCACGGTTGTCGCGGTATTCGGGCCACTGTAAACAAAAGCCGGCCGAGACAACCGGCCGGGCTCGGCGGCCCGCGAATGCAATTATTATCGCAGACGCGACCTCTTTACTTTTCCTCCTCCAGTACTTTCTTCATGCGCTCGACGACGTCCTTCGGCTGCGTCATCGCATCGCGGGCGATTTTCTCGAGTTCCTCGCCACGCGTCGGGCTGAGCTCGTATTTTCTTTTCGCCACCTCGGCGAGAAACTCCGGGTCCTTCATCGTCTTCTCGAATGCTTCGCGCAAAATCCTCACGCGCTCCGGCGGGATACCCGGGCTCGCGAGCATCGGCCGCCCGAGCTCCTCGGAGGCGAGCATCACGGCGGCCAGGCGCCTTCCGGCCTCGGGCGTCTTGTAGCGGTCCATCAGCTCGTAGATGGTCGGCGTGTCGGGCAGGCGCGAATCCTTGTGCCGCCCCGTCTGGATGATGTTGCGCACGAACTTATTCTTGTACCAGGTGAGATAGGGCTCGCGCGCGAAGAACGCCTCGACCGTGAACGCGCGGCAGTGGATCTCGCCGCGCTCGACTGCCAAGTCGATCTCCGGGCCGCCCGGATAGCCCGAGACGAGCTTGAACTTGGTCCCGAGCGTCTCGGTGAAAAGCCGCGGCAGGTAATAGGCTGATTCCGATGTCGATTGCGTGCCGCAGCGCGGCGGTTCGCCCGCCTTGCGCACGTCGTCGATCGTCTTGTAGGGCGTGTCGGCGCGCATGTACATTTGGCTTTCGCCCTTCACCGGCGACCCGATCCAGGTGAACTTCGCCCAGTCGTACTGCACCTCGTCTTTGCCGAGCAGCTGGTCGAAGTAAAGCGACGGCACGATCGACCCGGCGATCGTGAGCCCGTCGGGCTTGCCGATTTTATAGACGTAATTCGCCGCGACCTTGTGGCCCGCGCCCGGCATGTTCTGCGGGATCATATCGGGTTTGCCCGGAATGTGCTTCGGCATGTGCGCCGCGAGCAGCCGCGCCCACTGATCGTAGAGCGCGCCCGGCGTCGTGCCGATCACGACCTTGATCGTCTTGCCTTTGTAGAACTCCTGCGACGCGGCCTCGGCCGCGAATGGGCTGAACGCGACCAGAAAAGCCGCGATAACTCCTAAGATATTCTCACGTGCGCGATTTCCCATGATACCCTCCGCTTCCCGTCACCGCTTATCATAGCCGGAAGTGGAACATCAATAACGGAGGGGAAATAATTAAGGCATCGTTGTCACATCGTGGCGAGCAGCTTGCCGGACTTGAGCGTGCCACCGATGAAGCATCCGACCTCGACGCCTTGCAAAAGCGCGCTAAAGCCCGCCACGTTTCCGGTTCTGCCGATTTTCATGGTGCCGGTCGCGACGCTGACAAAGTTGACGGGGTCTCCTTCGAGTTCGACCGCGCTGAAAGCGCCGACCGTCGCGCTTGTCTGCACAGCATCGACGAAAGGCAGCGCCCCGATAATTTGGTTAAACTGACTATCGAGAGCGATGACGACGCCGTCGCCCGGAAAGATAGCTACGAAGACGGCTTGTCTAATAGTGCCAGACTGTCCGTTACACGCACCGTTGCCGGTCAAAGTCGCCGACCATAATTGCGCCGATTGTGCCGACGCCGACGCCGCGCCCGCGAGCCAAAGCACAACCGCTACAACGAGAATTTTTGCGTATTTCATCCGCCCCCCTATCATAGAGTAAGTGAGCCGTGACGCTATTAAACGACACCCACAGTGTCAATTTATCCGAGGTCACATTTTAGGTGATGATTTATGACCCCTATTGGCGAAAGTTGACGGACTGCTCTTTCGTCAATTTAAGCCCGTTTGGCTTTAATCCCATGATTCTTAGCCTCGCGCTTGTCTTGAGGCTCGGGCAGTCGATCACAGTGGAATCGAATACTAAGGAGGGAGAGAGGAATGCGCTGTTAGATCAGAAAGGCTGGAATAATTCGATCGGGTTCCCCGACGGATCCTCGACGAGAATCTGCTTGCCGCCGTTGCCTGTGACGATCTCGTTGCGGAACTTCGCCCCGCGGCCCTTCAGCTCGTGGACCGTCGCTTCCAGATCTTCGACGCCGAGCTGAATTCGGTTCCAGCCGCCGGGCGCCGGCGCCTGCCCCGCCGGCATCGCCTGCCCCGCGCCCCCCGCGCCCGGCCGGTTGAGGAGCAGAGTCAAATCGCCGCGCGACAGCGCCGCGAAGCCGGGCGCCGGGTGGATGTCGACCTTGAAGCCGAGCAGGTCGCGATAAAACGGAATCGCCGCGTCCACGTCATTCACGATATAGCGCACGCTGACTTTGGGCATGGGATTGAACCTCCGTACTTAGCTCGGAACGCCGTTGCGCAGGTTCCCATCCTAGCGAAAGTCACCGGCGTTTTCGAGGAGTGCGACCATGACTTATTATTCCGCGATCTCGTCGTAGCCGCGGCCGAGAAACTGGACGAAGCAGAAGCCGTGTCCGAAGGGATCGGCCAGGAGAGCGAGCTTGCCCCACTTCTGCGTAGCGACCGGCTTTTCGAGGCGCGCGCCGGCGGACACCGCCTGCGCAACCGCCCCGTCGATGTCGTCGGTGACGAAATCGAGATGCAAGGGCGTCCAGTGCCGCGCGTATGTGCGGAGCTGTTGAGTCGTTTCGGCGGCCGGCGTTCGGGCCGGTTTCTGCAACAGATAAATCGGCGCCGGACCGCCGAGTAGCTCGATTGCGAACGCGAAGCGGCGGCCGATCTTCAAGCCGAAGGCGCTGGTATAAAATCGCGTCGCCCTTTCCAGGTCGTCGATGTCGATGTTGATAAGAAAGGTCATGGTAATCCTTTGATTACCACGTCAGCGGGATCACTAAAAAAATTCAATCCTCTTCGGTGTTCTTGTGCGGTTGCCATTTAGCCGTACGGCTCGCGCGCCACGCGCCCCACCCCCGCGGCAGGTCGGCGAGCTGTCCGATCGTTCGATCACGCTCGAACATGCAGCCGAGGCAAACCGCTCGTGCGTCTTCAGCTTTGTTCGTCGTGCCGCAGAGAAATTGCCAATCCCCGGTTTCGTCGTGTGTAACGAGCAGGATCGGATGATTTTCTTCCAGGACGCGTCTTGTCGTAAACACCTCGAAATTCACGCGGTCCGAGAATGGCCATTCGCCGGGCTTAAATTTATGATGCGATCCCGTCTCCAATTCCGGGCGCAAATCGTGGTCGTGATGCTCGCCGGTCTTGAGAGATTCTAGGAATTTTTCCATCCGCGCCGATTTTTCATCCTTGTGGAACAAAAACGGCTGGTCCGCTGCCAGCAGCGGCTCGAAATCCTCATCCCAGGGAAATCTGTTATTTTTGTCCGGCCAGATACATTGGAGCGCCGGGAAATCGTCACCATCGTAGAACCACGTCGCCCAGCCGAGAACGGGCCCGTACCAGATTTTTTCGACAGCCTCGAACATCGTCGTATAACCGGGCAGCAGTTCCGTGTCCCCGACGCCGGAGCGATACACTTTTCCGCCGCGGACATCGTTGCCGATGCAATTGATGAATGCGTGCATCCGGTCTTTGGGGAGACCGAAGATCACGATCTCGGGATGCTTAAAGGTGTGATACAGACCGACGGAGAACGCCCATCCCGGAGTATTTTTATCCCCGGTGATGAGCACGACGTGCCAGCCGTACTTCTCGACGTTTTCGAGTAGCTTGCGATCGCCTTCGTCGGTTGGCTTGGGCGGCATGGCGAGCGGTCAGCGCGTCTGCGCGCGGGGTCTGATGCTTTGAAGGGACTGATAGCATGCATGGAGACCGAGGCCGATCAGAAGACCGATGAGACACCAAATCGTCAGCGCCAGGGCCATTACGCCCATCGTCGAGATTATCGTGGCGCTGAGCCCAGCGATCCCTCGAAAAATCCGCCACGGCAGTCGAAGAAGGGAGTCGAGCATGCTGCCAAACGGACCGGCGAGTTTGGCTCCGATCGCACCGTAAAGTAAACTTGACGGCATACTGCTAGCCATTCCAAAACACATAAAGACTTTCGCCGTAACGCGGACGATCCGTGGCAACCTTGATGCCTGATCGCGAATAACACCGTAGCGCAATCTCGAAAATATAAGAAAAAAATCCCCGCCACAATTATCCAAGTTGCGGCCGGCAGAAGTAAGGCAAAAAGCCAATAAGGGCGCACAACGCAATATCCATACAACCGCTGATTTTACGCCCGTAGATCGAGAATTACAAAAAGAATATATTTGAGATTAGATCGCCATTGGATTCACGAGATGCATCATCGCGATGATCGGCATCTCTACAAAATGAGAGTGTCAATCCCGAGTCAGTCCCGCAAGAAACTTTTATCGTGCGGCGCCCACGGCATGACTTCGATCTCTTTCGTAAACGGAACCCACGCAACATTGTTGACGATGACGAATCTAGCGTTGATCGCTTTTTGAAAAACGATATCGAGAAAGTCGCGCACATTGTCCAAGTCTTCGGTGCAAACTTCGATGCGGTTGTCCTGTCGATCGTAGAGCTTTACATAAAATCGCCTTGGATAAGAGTATCTCCAGTAGAACCCCGGACAAGTGTACGTGCCGAATTCAACGATGTCGCCCCAAAGGATGCTTCGGGTATGTAGCAGGTTTTGCACTGAAAGCAGATCGTCAGTCACGACGATCCTTCTTAAACCCAGAGCATTCGTGGCGCTCTCGATGAAGACCCAGACGCCGCAGAGAGTAATGGACCCGCCGAGGGCAAGGGATACGAGTTTCGCCAAAAGCTCTTCGGTGCGCACGGCCTCCACGTAATATCCCCTGGCGAGCATGAACAATACGAAGTACATCGGCACGATTAGCATCAATAGCCATGGCCAACCGTCAGAGTAAGTGAATGTCTTCTGCATGCCGTTACCGGCGGCTCACGCGGCCCGCACCGCAATCTCCGCCAGCCGATCCATCTGGTCCAAGTCGTCGGCGCACGGCCGCAGGATGAATTCATCGACGCCCATGTCGGCCTGGCGCTTGATCGAAGCTTCCACCGCTTCGCGGGAGGCGGGGAGCGTCGCGAGGCGGCGCGCCGCGAGCTCGGGGTTGTAGCCGTAGTTGGCGGCGATGTAGCGCTTGGCGTAATCCGCGCCGCTCGGGCCGAGCGCGTAATAGCTCGCGCCGACCCAGCGCGGCCTTCCCGCGCGCCCTTCTTCTTTCCAGGCGCTCTCGATGCGTTGCCACATCACCACGAGCGCTTCGGGCTCGCCGCCGCCGGGCGCCATGTATCCGTCGCCCCATTTGGCGATGCGCCGCGCGATCGCCGGCACGTAGCCGCCGATCAACAGCTCGGGGCCGTTCGGCCGCGTTGAGCGCGGCCCGATTGCGCCGACTTCGCTCGACAGATGCGCGCCGGACCACAGGCGTCGGAGCAGCGGCAGCTGCTCCTCCACGCGCCGGCCGCGGCGGTGAAAGTCGAAGCCCGTCGCCTGATAATCGTTCTTGCGCACGCCGATGCCGATGCCGAGCGTGAGGCGGCCGCCCGAGAGCACATCCAGGGTCGCCGCCTCGCGCGCGAAGAGCGTCGTCTCGCGCGTCGGCGCGAGCACGATGCTCGTCATCAAGCGGATGCGCTTGGTCGCTCCCGCCGCGAGCGCGAGCACCGTCATCGGCTCCAGCGCCTGCGACACGACCCGATCCGTGACGACGACGCTGGAGAACGGCCCGCGCTCGGCGCGCGCGATCCATTCGAGCATCACGTCCCCCGAAGCGGAGGCGACCCGGCTCGGCAATCCTATGGCGATGCGCATGATTCCTCCCGCAATACGAGCCTCTTCTATTGCCCTTCCTTCAATCTCCGCATCATTTCTTCCTGCGCCTGCTGCAACTTGGGGAAGATCTTCTGCATGCGCTGCATCATGATCTCGGAGGCTTGCCGCATGATGATAGGCATTTTCGTTACGAGCGCCTTGCCGGCGTCAGTTTTATAGAAGGCGAGCATTCCGTCGACTTCCTGTTGCGTCAGCGTCTTCTGGTAAATTTCGATGTAGGTCGGCTCCAGCGCCTCCGGATTAATCTCCTCTTTCATGATCGCGACCATCTCGCTCATCATCTGAGTGATCATCTTCTCCTGCTTGTCGCTGAGGCCCTGCCCGGCCATGGCGTGGCGCACGGCCTCCCTCGTCGAGTCGTCGAGGCTCTGCGTGAGACTATCGACCATCGTGCCCACCTGAGTCAGCTTCATCAATTCCCGGATCGACTCTTCGCTCGGCGGTGCATCCTGCGCGCGCGCGAATGGCGCGGCGGTCAGAATGCAGCAAGTTATCAAAGCGGCTAATACGATTTTTTTCATGAGCGCTCCGTTACTAGAATCATTATTTCATGAGCCTTTCTCCAAAGAAGTATCCGGCAATCACAAAACCGGGAACAATCATTTATGCCACAACTTTGGTCACAGGCATTAAAGCCGCTGCCAGAGCACCCACAAAACTAAAAATAACAGCCATGCCAACTAAGTTGGCTTGGCGTTTGTTGAGTTTTGCGCTTTTGAAGAAATAGCCATCGTCCTTTTTGCCTGTCATTGCTGGAACCTCACCCCGCCCTTTTCTCCTTCAAATCCTTCAGGAGCCGGTCGATCTCTTCTTCTTTTTCCAGCGCGGCGAATCTATCCTCGACGCTGTCGGCGGCCATCTCGGCCTTCGCCTGGCTGACGGCGGCGGCGTGGCCGACCTTCGACTTCATGCGCTCGAAGGCGGCGAGCTTGGTGTTATCATCTATGGCCATCTTGGCGTCGCTCGCCTTGCCGAGCGCGCGGGCGCGTCGGTGCTCGGCGATGAGCACGTCGCACTTGGACTCCGCCTCGGCCAGTTTCTGGTCGAGCTTGTGCAGCGCGGATTTCAAATTCTCGACCTCGGTCTTCTGGTCGCCGACGAGTGAGACGAAGCTCTCGGCCATCTGCTTGTAGCTCATCGCGCGCTCGAGCGCGGCGCGCGCGAGGTCGTCCTGCTTTTTGTCCACCGCGAGCTCGGCCTTGCGCATCCACTCCTGCTCCTTGTCGGAGTTCTCGCGCTGCTTTTTCTCCAGCACGTGCTGGTCGGCGATCGCGATCGCGACCTGCGTTTTCACCTGCATGAGCTGGTTCTGCATGTCGAGGATCACCTGCTTCAGCATCTTCTCCGGGTCCTCGGCCTTGTCGATGAGATCGTTCAGATTCGCGCGTATGAGCGTCGAAACTCTTTCCAGTAATGCCATAAATCCTCCTTGCGACATTCTCCTGACGTTTTATTTCCGTCGTAGGGGCGGTTCGCGAACCGCCCTACACCCATTTATTTCTCCGGCTTCGGCGTCTTGTCGCCGATCATCTTCACCTTCGAGAGCAGCTCCGACATCTGCATGCCCGAGAGCGTCTCGAACAGGGCCGGGATCTGCGCCGCCATCGCGGTCATGTCGCCGGTGATCTTGTTGAGGCCGGCGCTGCCGCCGTTGCCGGTCGAGACGACGGTGATCTTGTCCACGTTGGCGAGCGGCGCGGCGAGCGCCTTCACTATATCCGGCATGCCGGTGATGAGCTTGTCGACGACCGCGGCCTGGTTGTATTCTTTGTATGCTTCGGCCTTGACGTTCATCGCCTTCGCCTCGGCCTCGCCCTTTTTGAAAATGATATCCGCCTCCGCTTCGCCTGTCGCCCGCGTCGCGGAAGCCTGGCCGTCGGCCTCGGCGATCGATTTCTGCTTCTGCGCTTCGGCGAGCATCTCGATGCGCTTGCGCTCGATCTCGGCCTGCTTGAGCACGGTCGCGATCAGCTCGCGCTCGCGCCGCTGGATCTCGGCCTCCTGCACGGCGATCTGCCCGGTTTTCTGCACCTGCTCGATTTTCACCTGCTCGGCCATGACCTGCTGCTGCATGACATTGGCCTGGATCTCGTACGCCTTGTCGGCCGAGGCTTTCTGTTTCTGAACGGCTTCGAGATAGTTGGCCTGCTTGATCTGCAAATCGCGCTGCGCTTCCGCCTGCGCCGCCATCGAGACGGTCTCGGCGAGCACGCGCTCCTTGTCCGCCTGCGCCTTGGCGACGGCGGCGGCGCGCATCGCCTCGGCCCGCTTGATCGCGGTGTCGCGCTCGGCCTCGGCGGCGGCGACGTCGGCGTCGCGCTTGATGCGCGCGACATCGGGTCGGCCCATGTTGGTGATGTAGTCGTTCTTGTCCTTCACCTCTTTAATCGTGAACGAGATGACCTCGAGCCCCATTTTGTTCATATCGTCGGCGCAGGTGGAGCGCATGCGCTCGCCGACCATCTCGGGCTGCTTGACGATCTCCTCGACCGTGAGCTGGCCGATGATGCCGCGGAGATGGCCTTCCATCACGAGGCGGATGAGCCCCTCGCGCTCGCCGGGCGTCTTGGTCAGGAACTGCTCGGCCGCGGTCCGGATGGATTCCGGGTCGGACTTCACCTTGATCTGCGCCACCGCTTCGACGGTAACCGCGACGCCCTGGCGTGTATAGAGGTCCTGCTGCGGCGCGACGTCGAACGACATGAGTTCGAGCGAGAGCAGCCGGCTGTTCTCGATCATCGGGAAAATCACCGTCCCACGCCCTTTGATGATGCGGGTGCCGCGAAAGCCGAAGACAACGAGAGCCTCGTGCGGCCCCGCCTTGCGGTAAAGCCGCGCCAGCATGGCGAGAAGTAAAATGATCGTGAGCGCCATCAATCCCGCGACCATGAAGATATATTCCGTGCTCATGGAAGACCTCCTTGTTTGCGATCAGCCATTGGACCTATAAACTTCGTTTAATTTGCTCGCGAACCACCCCCGCCTTCAGGGTGAGGGTCTCCATTTCCGTTCGAGCCTTACTTCCCACCGCTCAATTCCTCCCACGGCCGCACATACGCAATGCCGCGCTCGTAGCGGGTGACGACGACCTCGGTTCCCTTGGCAATTTCTGCGCCGTCCTCACTGCGCGCGGGCGAGGCACGGCGAAAGCCGTTCTGCGAGAAAATGATCTCGCCGATGCCGTCGGGACGGATCGCGCTCGACATCGTGCCGAGGACGCCGATCATGTTGTAGTCGGCCGGATCCATGTTCTCGTCGGGCCGGATCAACACCTTTGCGAGAAAGTAGAATACGACCGTGGCGCCGGCGAGACCGGAGGCGACCGCCGCGCCGAAAGCGACGACGAACCAAAAGCCCGAGAAGCGCGTCAGCAGATAGCCGGCGCCGCCGAACCAGGCGAGAAAGGCAGCGATGGTTCCGATATTGATATGGGCGACGTGGTGGCCGCTCGCGCCGTGGCCGGCCTCGCCGCCGTGATGGCCGAAGTCGAAATCGAAGTGCGGAATATCGATATCGAAGGTGCCGAAGAACGACAGCAGGCTCAAGATGAATCCCAACGCGAAGCAGATGAGATAAAAATCAGACCAGGTCATGGCGGCTCCTTTCCGCGGGCTTGAGCACTTGGAGCAGGCGCTCGGCAAGCCCGTCGTTTTCCAAGATCGCGCCGAGGAGGACCAGGCAGCGTCGCGAGTCGGCGTGGCGCGCGGTGCGCACGAGCGCGTCGTGCAGCTCGGGGTCGCGGCGAAAACGCTCGGCGCCATTGATTAGCCAGAGGTCGAGCTTGTCCTCCAGCGCGCTCACATCCGAAAGCAATTCGGTCGAGTACCCCTCCGGATCGTCGACGAGATAACCCGGATGGACATTGAAGAAGCGCGCGAGCAGCATGCGCGTCGCGTTGGTCATGTGCGGGCGCGCGCCGCTCTCGATCTGCGAAAGATAGGACTGGCTGATCGTCTTCCCCTGCATCTTTTTGATCGCCCGCACGACCTCCTGTTGCGTCATCGCGCGCCCCAAGCCGCGCAGCGCGCCTTCGACTTCCCGCAGATATTTTAATTTGTCGCCGAGACTCATATTGCTATTTGCAATGCGAATATCACAAATAGCAATTGGATGTCAATGGCTAATTAATTAATCCGGCTGCGAATAAAGCGCCGCAAACGACCGGCTGGACGGCGGGGAGCGGCCCTTATTTCCTGCCGAGTTCCTTGAGCGCGCGGTCGATAAAGCGGCGGTCGAAGAATTTGTCGTAGGGCAGCGGGTCGGTCATGTTGCCGACCTTGACGAGGAAGTCGCTGGTGAACTTGTAGTTCGCCTCGGACATATCGCCGTTCGCGCCCCAGAGGCGCGGGTCGGCCTGGTCGTAGGCTTTCGCGATAATATCGGGCGTCTCGTCGGGGATGATCTTCGCGGCGATCGCGACGGTGCCGGATTTGTTCGCCGCAATCCAGCGGTTCGCCTCGATCATCCCGCGCGCGAGCTTGTACATCGCGTCGGGCTCTTTCTGAATGAAGTCCTCGCGCGCCATCGCGAAGGTGAACGGAATCTCCGGCACGATCTTCGCCGCGGTGGCAAGATTCACGAGCTCGGGATATTGCGCGAGCTTCGCAGCTTCGATGGTGCTGATGACCGTCGCATCGGCCTTGCCGGCGATCACGGCGCGGAAGCGGTCGGCGTTCGACCCCGCGACGACGTATTTCACCTTCTCCGGATCGACGCCGTTGCGCTCCATGATCATGCGCGGGATGTGATACGAGACCGCGCCGATGCCGGAGACGGCGAAGGTCTTCCCCGCCAATGACTTGATCGACGGCGCGGCGTCCTTGCGCGCGATTAGATGATACGGCGTGACCGGCTGCGGCACCATCCAGAGGCGCAGCTTCGCGCCTTTCGACGCGCTCACCATCGCCGAGGTCGCGCCGATGTTCGAGCACACCTGGATGTCGCCGGCGAGCATCGCGGTCGTGAGCACGTTGTCGCCGCGGAACTCCGCCATCTCGACGTCGATACCGAGCTTCTTGAAGATGCCGGCCTCGACGGCGACGTAGGGCGTGATCGAATCGAGAATCGGCGGGCTCGAGCCGTTGGCGAGCTTGATCTTTAAATGATCCGCAGGCGCGGCGGCGCGCGCGCTTAGCAGAAGCGCGGCGAATATGATGCCGGCAGAGAAAGCGAGGAAGGAATTGCGCCTCATTTCAGCCTCCTTCGAAATGGAGTTGAATTTCAGCGGTGCGCTCGAACCATCCCACCGGCCGGACGCGGTGTCAAATGAAATGTTATTTGAGATAGCCGCGCTCGCGATAGAATCTCTCCGCGCCGGGATGGAGCGGCACGCCCTGGGGCGCCTCGTCGTCGCCGGCGCAGAGCTGCGCGATGTCGAGCGGCTTGTAGTTGTCGGTCGGCATCAAA
The DNA here is from genome assembly GCA_021324155.1 of Pseudomonadota bacterium. GTDB lineage: Bacteria > Desulfobacterota > Binatia > UBA9968 > UBA9968 > JAJPJQ01. Next base: position 3,898 of record JAJPJQ010000015.1, on the reverse strand, counting down.
TCCTTGCGCGCCTCGATCGCCTCGCACAAAGCGTACGCGACGTCGTCGGGCATGTCCTTGTGTACGACCATCGGCCAGCCGCTGAAGTCGACCGTCGGCACGTCGGCTTCCAGAGCCGGGAAGCGCGAGCGCGGCACGGCCGACCGGCGGTAGCCGATCGCCGCCAGCCGGTCGAGCATCGGCCCGCCGATCGGGAGAAAGCGAAAGCCGTGGTCGACCGCCGTCTTGCCCCAGCTCTTGATGCCTTCGTCGAACACCGCGTCGATCGCGCCGTTCTCGATCGCCGCGCGCCGATCGGGGTGGCTCGGGCGCGTGACGGACTGGATCTTGCCGCCCCATTTTTTGATGTCGGCGAGCGTGAAGCCGGCGGCTTTCATCACCGACGTGACGGTGAACATCGTCGGGTGGTGCGTGAGCGCGCGCTTCGCCGTCTGCCCCGTCGAGAGGCGCAGCGGAATTTTTTTCTGCTTGATCTCGGCGAGCGACGATATGCCGAGCGACGGACGCACAGCGAAAGCGACGACGTCGTAGGAGGGAAAGACCGCGATCGCGCGGATCGGCGCCGGCCGCCTGAACGGCCCTTTGCCCTTGAAGGCGATCATCGCCGCCGCCTGCGGGTTGATCCATGCGAGCGAGATTTTTTTATCCACAACCGCCTGGATCTCGCGGAAGCCATCGGCCGCGAACGAGAGACTCACACCGTTCTCGCTCTGCGCGGGCGTCGTCGTAAGCGCGAGCGTCAGCGAATAGCCGACGCGCGAGTCGGTCTGGAGCGCCTGCTCGGCCGCACGCGTCGTCTTGTACGAAAGCGAAGTATCATACACGGCGGCAGCGAGCTCCAACAATCCCTTGGCGCGCTGAATCTCGGCGCTGTAGCGCGTCTTCATCTCGGCCATGTGAGTTGCTCCTTCCCGTTGCTGCGGCGATTTTGATTGAAGAATCCAGGAGTTGGAAGCCAGAAGTCAGAAGCAATAAGAGAACAACAAAATTCGGAACGGTTTTATTGTTGCTCCTGGATTCTGGTCCTAAATTCTATTGTCGGTACAAGATCTTCCCAGCTTTCGCCGTATCGTAGCCGCCGAGATCGCTCACCGCGTGCTTAAAGCCGCCGGAGCGAATCGTCTCCAGCAGCCGCCGGCCTTTTTCCGAATCGAAAAACGAGCGGAGAAAAACCAGATCATACTGTTCTTCACCGACTGGGATGAAATCGAGGCCGAGCGCGTTCGCGGCCGAGCGCACGCCGAGGCCCGTGTCGGCGAGGCCGCTCGCGACCGCGACGCCGACCGCCATGTGCGTGAACTCCTCGCGCTCGTAGCCGCGGATGCCGGCGGGATCCATTTGCAAACGCTTCAATTCGTAGTCGAGCAGCACCCGCGTGCCGGAGCCTGGCTGGCGATTGACGAACATCACGTCCGGCCGCGCCAGCGCGTCGAGACCGAAAACGTTTTTCGGATTGTCGCGCTCGACGATCAACCCCTGCTCGCGGCGCGCGAGATGAACGAGCACGACCGGCGTATCGGGGATCATGCGCTTGATATCGGGAATGTTGTAGGCGCCGGTGTCGGGGTCCAGCAGGTGGCAGCCCGCAATGTGCGTCTCGCGGCGCTGGAGCGCGAAGAGCCCGCCGAGACTGCCGACGTTGGTCGCGGCGATCTTGCATTGGGGATGCGCGAGCTTCAGACGGTCTTCGAGAATGCCTATTGCGAGATCGTGGCTGCCGATCGCGAGAACCGTGTTCTCGATATCCGTGAGCGGGCGGAGCAATTCGATCTCCATCTCCTCTCCCGCGTTCACGCCTTCGACCATGCTGGGAATGCGCATGAGGCCGTCGGCGTGAACCATCGTCGTGATGACGCCCGCCCCGCGCCCGAGCGGCGCCGCGATCAATTTATCTTCTACGCGGCCGAGATGGACGCGGACGAACTCTTCGAGGCCGAGATGCGAGGGAATTTTTTTCGGCACGACTGCGTTGACCGTCGGCGGCGCTCCGCAGCTGGCGCCGAGAAGCTTTTCCACGACCGGCCGCAATATCTCGCGCGCGATGACGATCGCCGAGACGGGATAGCCGGGAATGCCGATGACCGGCTTGCCGTCGACAATGCCCAGCACGGCGGGCTTACCCGGCATTACATCGATGCCGTGGGCCAGCAACTCGCCTTCGTTCGCGATGACCTCGGCCGTGAAGTCGTGCTCGCCGGCGGACGAGCCGGCGATGATCGCCGCGACGTGATTATGCTTGAGCGCTTCGCGCAGCGCCGCGCCGAGCTTCGCGGGATCGTCGCCGACGCGCGCCGTTCTCACCGACGCGCCGCCCCACTCGCGCACGAAGCCGCCCAGCACACTGGAGTTGAACTCGATCACCGCGCCCGGCATAGGCTCGTCGCCGGGCTCGATCAACTCGTTGCCGGTGGGAAGAATCGCGACGCGCGGCTTCTCCTTCACTTTGACTTTCGTGTGTCCGGCCGCGAACAGCGCGCCGAGATCGTAGGGCCGCAGGCGGTGCGCGCGCGGCAATAACAATTCCGTCGCGACCACATCCTCCCCCACGAGGCGCACGTGATTCCACGGCGCGACCGAATCGAAAATCTCGACGCCGCCGTCTTCGAGCTGATGAACCTTCTCGATCATGACGACCGCGTTAGCCCACAACGGGATCGCGTTGCCGGTATCGACGTACTGGAACGCGCCCGCGAACTTCTCCCCGGAAACCGGCCGGAGCTTTTTCGGCGCGAACTCGGTCGCACCGAAGGTGTCTTCGGCGCGCACGCAGATGCCGTCCATCGCCGAAGCGTGATAATGCGGGGCCGAGATCTTCGCGAAGACGGGCTCCGCCGTGATGCGGTCGAGCGCGTCGTCGATGGGAATCTCCTCGCTACCGAGCGCGGCAGGATCGACGCGCGAGAGAAACAGCTCGCGCGCATCTTTCAGCGGAGTTTTCTTGAGGTATCTCTTTCGCGCCATGTCCGATGACTGATCAATTTTGAAGTTGAATTTTGAATTGAATTCAAAACTCAAATTTAAATCAAAATTAAAACAGTATGACCTCGACTTCTTCGCCCTGCTCGATGCCTTCCTGATTCAGATCGACGCGGATCATGCCGTCGGCTTTGACCAAGGTAAAAATCGCACCCGACTTGCTCGGCAGCGGCCGCGCGTAAATTTTCCCGCCCGCTTCTTCGAGGCAGACCCGGATGTAATCTTCGCGCCCGGCCTGCGACGCGACGTTGGTCTTCAACAGCGCCCGCGTGGTTTTCTTGAATTGTCCAGCCGCCGCAGCGTACTCGCCGCCGAGCGCGCGGATCAAGGGCGCGGCGAACAGCTCGAAGATGACGAGCGCCGAGACCGGATAGCCGGGCAGGCCGAGCACCGGCTTGCCGGCGGCGCGCGCATAGATCGTGGGCTTTCCGGGACTGACGGAGATGCCGTGGAAGATCATCTCGGCGCCGGGAAACGAGAGAATCACATCGAGCGCGATATCCTTCGCGCCCATCGAGCTGCCGCCGGAAAGCATCACGACGTCGGCCCAATCGAGAGCGCGCCCGAGCGCGTCTTTCAGCGCGTCGCGGTCGTCGCGCACGACGCCGAAGTCTTTCAACTCGGCGCCGCACTCGTCGATCAGACCCGCGAGCGAATGCTGATTAATGTTGCGCACCTGACCCGGCAGCGGCTCGCGGTCGGCCTCGACGATCTCGTCGCCGGTCGAGATCAGCGCGACGCGCGGCTTTCTATATACATTGATCTTCGACACGCCGATGCCGGTGAGCGCGCCGAGATCGTGCGCGCGCAGCCGGCGACCGCGCGAAAAAACCGGCGCGCCTTTCTGGATGTCGTCGCCGACCTGGATGACGTTCTGCCCCGGCGAGACGCCGCGATGGACCTCGACGGTGCCGGCGCCGGC
>JAJPJQ010000036.1 GCA_021324155.1 Pseudomonadota bacterium | reverse complement strand
GTGGCGATTCTTGCGGCGATCGCAATAAAGCTCGATTCGCACGGCCCTGTGATTTATTCGCAGGAAAGGGTCGGTGAGCACGAGCGACGTTTTAATTTATATAAATTTCGGTCTATGCAGCATCAAGCCGAGGCGGCGAGCGGGCCGGTTTGGGCGGCGCAGAACGATCCGCGCGTTACGCGCGTGGGGAAGATCCTGCGGAAGCTGAGAATCGACGAGATTCCGCAGATGGTGAATGTGCTGAAGGGAGAGATGAGTTTTGTCGGCCCGAGACCCGAGCGGGCGTTTTTTGTTGCCAAACTCAAAGAGAAGATCCCGTATTATCATCTTAGATTCTCCGTGAAGCCCGGAATCACCGGCTGGGCGCAAATCTCCTACCCGTACGGAGACAGTGAAGAGGACGCGATCGAAAAGCTTCACTACGATCTCTATTATGTCAAAAACATTTCCGCCATGTTCGATCTGCAGATCATCTTCGAAACTCTGAAGATCGTCTTGCTCCGTCGCGGCGCTCAATAGATCCCCGGTTGGGCGTTCGCACCCGCGTTCAGCGCTCGCCACTTTCTTCCGTGCGTTCTCGAGCGCGAGAACGCAGGACCTCTCTAACGCATGTAGACTGCGCGAATTTATACTGCACCCGGCGGCGTATTGAAGCTAATTCGCGCGCGGGTTTCCCTTCGTTGACCAAAAACTGCCCAAATCTACCATCCCCGATCCGGAGGTCATATGCTGAACGCCTTGAGTGTCGATGTCGAAGATTACTATCAAGTCTCGGCTTTTGAATCGGTTGTTCGATTAGAGGATTGGGGTGTTCGTGAGAGTCGTGTCGAGAGAAATACCCATCGTGTCCTAGATCTCCTGGACGAGTTCCATGTGAAGGCGACTTTTTTCGTTTTAGGATGGGTCGCCGAAAAAAATCACGCCTTAATCCAGGTCATTTCGCGACGCGGGCACGAGATAGCATCGCACGGGTACTCGCATCGGCTAATCTACAACCAAACGCCCGATGATTTCCGGCAGGAAACACGACGCGCGAAGAGAGTCGTCGAAGACGCCATAGGCCATCAGATCATCGGCTACCGGGCCGCGAGTTATTCCATCACACAGGAAAGTCTCTGGTCGTTGGACATCCTGGCTGAAGAAGGGTTTCAATATGATTCGAGCATCTTTCCAATACGCCACGACCGTTACGGCATACCGCACCACCAACGTTTCTTTCACATTCTCAACGGGAACGGTCAGCAGGCGATCGCCGAGATTCCGCTCTCCACCGTGCGAATCGCCGGCTTCAACTTTCCCATGGCCGGCGGAGGGTACTTTCGGCTGCTGCCCTACGCGATTACTGATCTAGCTATGCGATACCTCAATCAGCAGGAGCGTGAGCCGGCGGTCTTTTATTTTCATCCTTGGGAGATCGATCCGGACCAGCCGCGGATCGAGGCGAGTTGGCTCAGCCATTTCCGTCACTATACGAATTTGGGGCGGATGGAATGGAAATTGCGGAAACTCTTATCGCGCTTTTCATTCGCTCCCATACGCGAGGTGTATGCGAGCAGCTTGAACTCTTCAGTGGCTGCCGTGTTGAAGAGCGACGCAGCCTGAAGAAGCGGCAAACCACTAGATTTCACTTTTAACGCAATCGATAATCATGAAAATTCTACTCGTAAGCGGCGCGCGGCCCAATTACATGAAGATCGCGCCCATCGTCTGGGCGATCAGAGACTTCAATAGTCAACACGGCGGGGCTATCCGGTTCGTCTTGGTCCATACCGGCCAGCACTACGACCGGAACCTCTTCGAAGTCTTTTTTCAAGAGCTGAATCTTCCAGCCCCCGATTTTTGCCTCGATGTGGGCTCGGGGTCGCGCGATTACCAGATCGAAACCGTCGTCGCTCGCCTGGAGCCTATTCTGGAGCAAGTACGCCCCGACTTGGTGTTGGTCGTGGGTGACGTCAACTCGACTCTCGCCGCGACCCAAGCGGCGGTGAAGCACGGTATACTCGTTGCGCATGTCGAGGCGGGGCTACGCAGCTTCGATTCCACGATGCCAGAGGAAGTCAACCGTGTGATGACCGATTCACTGGCGGAATATCTCTTCGTCAGCGAGGAGAGCGGCGAACGCAATCTTTTGAATGAAGGAGTGGATGCGAAACGAATCTTTTTCGTCGGCAACGTGATGATCGATTCCCTCCAACGTTCACGTGCATCTTGGGAGCGCTCCGATATTCGGGAGACTTTCGGCTTGAGGGAAGGCAGTTACGGAATTGTCACTCTCCACCGACCGTCGAACGTCGACGATTTACAAAAGCTTCAGTCGTTGATGAGCGCGTTGGCGGACGTAGCGCGGCAGCTGCCGATCATCTTCCCCGTCCATCCACGCACGCGCAAGCAGCTCGAGTCGCTGAACGGCTCGCTCACGGGCATCAGCTTCGGGATGGAAGGCGAAGCGGCGCGGGGACTCTGCTGCGTGGAGCCGCTTGGCTATTTGGATTTCATGGCGCTGGTTGCCGGCGCGAGAATAGTGCTTACGGATTCGGGCGGCATCCAGGAGGAAACGACTTTTCTCAACGTCCCATGTTTAACGCTGCGCGAAAATACGGAGCGGCCGGTGACCGTAACGCACGGCACGAATCGGATCATCGGCACCTCCGCGGCATCGATCCGGGACGAGGCGCGAAAGGTTCTGGAGGCACCGAGGCCGGCTGTGGCCGCGCCGCCTTTGTGGGACGGCAAGGCTGCCGAGCGAATTGTCTCGATGCTTCAGGATTTGCTCCAAAATCGGACGGCTGGAGGGCCAGCTGATCTTCGACGCGCCGGAATTCTTTCGGCGCGATAAATGCGTCGTTTATGAGAGGGAGTGAAGTACCGCTGAAAGGCTCGTGTCGCTTCTGCCGAGAGCGATTGACCCACACCTTCGTCGACCTTGGAATGTCTCCGTTCTGCGAGAGCATTCTCCGTGCGGAACAGCTCAATAAGATGGAGGCGTTTTATCCGCTGCATGTCTACGTCTGCACAAGATGTTTTTTGGTCCAGCTCGAAGAATACGTGGCTCCCGACGGCATCTTCACTGAATATGCCTATTTCTCGTCTTATTCCGATACGTGGCTACGTCACGCCAAAGCTTATACGGACGCCATTGTCGCTCGTCGCAGACTCGGCGCGTCCAGCCGGGTGTTGGAGCTTGCCAGTAACGACGGTTATCTCCTCCAATATTTCCGCGAAAAGGGAATACCGGTCCTGGGTGTTGAGCCGGCTGCCAACGTGGCGGCCGTCGCGATGCAGAAAGACATTCCGACACGCGTGGCATTCTTCGGGCCCGAGATTGCGCGGGATATCGCCGCGGAATGGGGCAAGGCCGATTTGATCATCGGCAACAATGTGCTGGCCCAGGTTCCCGATGTGAATGGTTTCGTCGAAGGAATAAAAATTGCCCTCGAACGCAACGGTGTCGCGACGCTCGAATTTCCCCATCTCATGAAGCTCGTCGAAGAGAATCAGTTCGATACGATCTATCACGAGCACTTCTCCTATTTTTCGTTTACCGCCGCCGAAAAAATATTCGCCGCACATGGACTGCGGCTCTTCGATGTCGAAGAGCTGCCGACGCACGGCGGCTCGTTAAGAATTTACGCTTGTCATGCGCATGGCGGCGAAACGATCAGCGGACGGGCCCGCGAGTTGCGCGCCCGGGAAGATGAAGCTGGGCTCGGGCGAGTCGAATATTACGACAACTTTGCCGATAACGTAAAACGGACCAAGCGTCGCTTGTTGGACTTTCTCATCCAAGCCAAAGGCGCGGGCAAATCGATTGTCGGCTACGGAGCGCCGGGCAAAGGCAACACGCTGCTCAACTACTGCGGTATCCGCACGGATTTCGTCGACTATACCGTCGACCGTAACCCTTACAAGCACGGCAAGTTCACTCCGGGTACTCATATCCCGATTCTGCCGCCGGAAACCATAAACCAGACCAAACCGGACTTCATTCTGATCCTGCCGTGGAACATTAAAGACGAGATCATCGAGCAGCTGGCTCACGTGCGCGGCTGGGGCGCACGCTTCGTCGTGCCTATCCCCGAGGTGAATATTTACTCGTGATCTTCGTCGAGACCGCATTGCGCGGCGCGTTTGTTATCGAGCTTGAGCCGCTGGAAGATTCAAGAGGATTTTTCGCGCGCACCTGGTGTGAGCGGGAAATGCGGCAGCAGGGCATGGAGACAAGGCTGGTTCAGTGTAGCATCTCCTTCAACGTAACGCGCGGCACGCTGCGCGGCATGCACTACCAAGCGGCTCCTTGTGAGGAAACTAAAATCGTCCGGTGCACAAGGGGGTCGATCCACGATGTTATCGTCGACCTGCAGCAGGGTTCGCCTACGTTTAAACGGCACATCGCAGTGACTCTCTCGGCGGCGAATCACAAGATGCTCTACATACCCAAAAACTTCGCCCATGGTTTTCTCACTCTGGAAGACGCCACGGAAGTCTTTTACCAAATGTCCGAGTTCTATTCGCCCGAGCATGCGCGTGGCGTTCGATGGAACGATCCGGCGTTCGGTATCGATTGGCCCTTTCCGCCTTCGGTCATCTCCGATCGGGACCGGAACTACGCCGACTTTAATAACGCATGAGCATGCAAACCGCCGCTTCGCTGTCAGCCGAGAGTCCTGGATCGGACATGTACAGGCTCGTCGAAGCGCTCTACCCGATCTGCCGCAGCATCACCGGTGAAGGAGTTCGAGAGACCTTGAGGATTATCCAGCAGCACGTTCCGATTGTTGTCCACGAGGTGGCGAGCGGGACGCGTGTATTTGACTGGACGGTCCCAAACGAATGGAACATCAGAGATGCCTATGTGAAAAACGCGCAAGGGCAACGAATCATAGACTTCAAGAGATCGAATCTCCACGTCATGAGCTACAGCGTTCCCATTAAAGCGCGTATCAACGCAGATGAATTAAAAGAGCATTTGTTCACATTGCCGGATCACCCCGATTGGGTGCCTTATCGCACTTCATATTACAGCAGCAACTGGGGCTTTTGTTTGAGCCATAGGCAATTGTCCGAAATGCACGATAAAGAATACGAGGTTTGTATCGACAGCACCTTGCAGCCGGGCGCTTTGACATACGGCGAGTACACCATCGCCGGAGAAAGTTCCGAGGAAATACTGATCTCCTGCCACATCTGTCATCCTTCACTCGCGAACGATAATCTATCCGGCATCGCACTGGCGGTGGCTTTGGCCAAGGGCCTGGCCGCATCGCCGCGCAGATATACCTATCGGTTTCTGTTTATTCCGGGCACGATCGGCTCGATCACATGGCTCGCGTTGAACGAGGCGGCGGCGTCCAGAATCCGCCATGGCCTCGTGCTCGCCTCGATCGGCGCAGGAAAGAAGCTCACTTATAAAAAAAGCCGCCGACAAACATCGGAAATCGATCGCGCCGCGCTCAACGTCCTTAAGCATTCCGGCGAGCCCTACGACGTGCTCGACTTTTCACCCTATGGCTACGATGAGCGCCAGTACTGCTCGCCAGGTTTCGATCTGCCGGTGGGCTGTTTTATGCGGGCGCCGAACGGGAGTTTTCCCGAGTATCATACCTCCGCCGACAACCTCGAATTCGTTCGCCCGGAACTGCTTGAGCGGTCTTTCGATGTGTGCCGGGCAATCCTCGATACACTCGAGCACAATCGAAGCTATATCAACCAAAATCCCAAATGCGAGCCCCAGTTGGGAAAGCGCGGCCTCTATCGCGCTATCGGTGGGGCCGCAGATCATATAGACGAGCTCGCCTACCTTTGGGTTCTCAACCTCTCCGACGGCAACCATGCGCTGCTCGATATCGCCGAGCGTTCGGGTTATCCGTTCGCAGTCATCAAAACAGCGGCCGACCAATTACGCGAGCATGATCTCCTAAAGGCGGAGTAATCAAACTTGCGCATGAACGGCCTTCACGGAAAAGCAGCGATTGTCACTGGAGCCAGCAGCGGCATCGGAAAAGCGATAGCGTTAGCGTTGGCTGAGGATGGCGCCAACGTAGGGATGGTGGCGCGCCGCGCCGAAGAGCTGGAGCGCCTCGCGACCGAGGGTAGGACCGGAGCGCTCAAGCTGCGCGCTTATCCGGCCGACATCGCCCGGGCCGAAGAGCTCGACCGATTGGCGGCGCGGGTTCGGGCCGAATTCGAAGCTGTCGATATTCTGGTTCACTCAGCCGGGGTCTTCTCGTTCGGCAGCCTCGCGGACGCGCCGGCCGCCGAGTTCGATCGGCAATACCGCACGAATGTTCTGGCTCCCTATGCGCTCAGCCAAGCGCTGCTCTCCTCGCTACGGTCGCGACAGGGTGAGATTGTGTTCATCAATTCGACCGTAGGTCTAGTCGCCGGCGCCAATGTCAGCCAATACGCGGCCACCAAACACGCACTCAAGGCAGTGGCGGACAGCCTACGAGAAGAAGTCAATCAACACGGCATTCGCGTTCTCACCATCTATCCCGGCCGCACGGCGACACCCCTGCAAGCGACGATTCACGCCTCGGAAAACAAGCTCTATCGGCCGGAGCGCTTGATGCAGGCCGAGGACGTGGCGGCGATGGTCGTGGCCGCCGTCAAGCTTCCGCGCACTGCTGAAGTCACTGAGATTCGGATGCGTCCTTTCATCAGTCCAAATTTTAAGGGAGATGCCCGATAAGACTGCTCCTGTTATTGTGATTTTCATTTGCTCTAAAATTTTGGCGGATAAGTTGAATATTCAGAGTCCGCTCTCGGCAGCGATGCAAGGCGACCGGTGACAAGTTTATGAAATGCCATAATCTCCTGGGCCAGGATCCTCGTTGGGATGAATTCGTACGAACGGATTCGCAGGGGACGTTTTTCCATCTACTCCAGTGGCGGGACGTCCTTGTGCGTCATTTCGACCACACTCCTTTTTACCTTTATGTCGAGGATGGCAAAAGCATCGTAGGCGTGCTGCCACTTTTTTTAGTAAAAAGTGCTCTGTTTGGAAGAAGTTTAATCAGTATTCCATTAGCGGTTTATGGCGGCATCGTTGCTCAAAGCCCCGACGCTGAAAAACTCTTACTCGAGGAGGCCAAGGCATTAGCTGCTAAGCACGGGGCAGGGTACGTCGAATTTCGCGGCAATCCATACCGGACTCAAGCGGCGGAGTCAGCTGGTGAAATGCAACAATCGCAAATTAAGCAAAGCGATCTTTATGTAACTTTTATCCAGGAGATTACCGGCAATGACGACGATAATTTTGCTCGCGTTCCACGAAAGCAGCGGCGAATGATACGCCAGGCTGAGAAGTACAAACTGGAGTCGCGGATTACTGCGGATGGTTTAGATGCTTTCTATCCCGTCTACGCCGAAAGCGTTCGAAATCTCGGTACACCGTGTTATCCGAAGGCGTACTTTAAAGAACTTCAAAAAAGCTTTGGTGATGATTGTCGTACCCTTTTGGTCGAGCACAACGGCAAAACAATTGCCGGAGTACTGACGTTCTTCTACAAAGATCAAGTTTTGCCTTATTACTCTGGATCCTTGCGTGACTCTCGGCAGTTAGCGCCGAATGATTTCATGTACTGGCGCTTGATGTCCTTTGCCGCAGCCCAAGGCTGTCGCATCTTCGACTTTGGTCGCAGCAAGAAGGGAACTGGCGCCTTCGATTTTAAACGTCACTGGGGATTCGAACCACAAGCTTTGCCCTATTTATATTACCCGATAAAAGCTCGGTCCATTCCCGATACGAGTTCACTCAACCCGAAGCTTCAATGGGCGATAAAGCTTTGGCAGCGGTTACCTTTGTGGTTGACGATGACGCTCGGACCTCGCATTGCGCGTCACCTTCCGTGACGCTACGAGTCTAACTCTTTTTTCATATCAAATAGGAGGCGTTTCATGAAAGTCGTCCTCTTTTGCGGCGGCATGGGAATGCGTTTGCGCGATTTTTCCGAAACAATTCCCAAGCCCATGATCAACGTCGGCTCTCGCCCGATTCTCTGGAACGTGATGAAATATTACGCTCACTTCGGGCACACCGATTTCATTCTTTGCCTGGGCTTCGGCGCGGATCACATCAAGAATTATTTCATGAATTATAATGAGTACGTCTCCAACGATTTTGTGCTATCGCGCAGCGGCAAAGATCTGCGGCTTTTCAACAGTGACATCCAGAACTGGAACATCACGTTCGCTCACACGGGCATTAATTCCAACATCGGCCAGCGGCTCCTGGCGGTTCGGAAATATCTCGAAGGCGAAGAGACGTTCCTCGCCAATTACAGCGATGGCCTGACGGACCTGCAGCTGCCGGAGCAAATCGATCGCTTCAAACGCGAGCAGAAACTTGCGAGCTTTCTCTGTGTCCGCCCGAACCTCAGCTGCCACTTCATTACGCTGAGTCCCGCTGGCGTCGTCGAGGCCATTAAAGATGTGAACCGCTCCGATGTCCGGATCAACGGAGGTTACTTCGTTTTCCGTCGAGAAATATTCGACTACATAAAGGATGGCGAGGAGCTGCTCAACGAGCCTTTCCAACGATTGGTCGAAGAGAAGGAGCTCTTGGCGCACAAATACGACGGCTTCTGGGCGGCGATGGACACATTCAAGGACAAACAAACGCTGGACGATATGCACGCGCAGGGCCATGCGCCCTGGGAGGTTTGGAATCACGCTCCGGAACTGATCGGCCGGCGACATTCCAAGCCGAGTCCGCGCGTCGTCAGCGGCCGCTTGCGCGGCGAACCCTAGAGCCATGCTCAACTTGAATCTCGACCTTGCCGCCGGCCGACCGCTGCGCGTGCTCTGTCTCGGCGCACACTGCGACGATATCGAAATCGGTTGCGGCGGAACCCTCCTGCAGCTGACGCGCGGACGCGAGGTAGAAATCCACTGGGTCGTCTTCAGCTCGGACGATCGCCGGCGGCGCGAGGCGCTGCAAAGCGCTGCGGCTTTTCTCAGCGATACAAAAAGCCAAAACGTCGTCATCCATGCGTTTCGCGATGGTTTTTTCCCTTATATCGGTGCCGCGATCAAAGAAAGCTTCGAGCAACTGAAGAAAGACGTGTCGCCGGATCTTATTTTGACGCATTGCGGCCGCGATCTGCATCAAGATCACCGCCTCGTCTCCGAGCTTACCTGGAACACCTTTCGCGACCAATTGATATTGGAATACGAAATCCCGAAATACGACGGCGATCTCGGCGCTCCGAATCTTTTCGTTTCCCTCGATGAATCCGTCTGCCGGTTGAAGATCGACCATATCCTCGGATCTTTCCCCAGCCAGCGGGAGAAGCGCTGGTTTTCGCGGGAAGTTTTTTCTTCGATTCTAAGATTGCGGGGAATGGAGGCGAACGCGCAGAGCGGCTACGCCGAGGGCTTTTACTGCCGCAAGGCGAATTTAGGAGTACGACTACGATGAAGGTTTTAGTAACCGGTCATGGCGGATATATCGGGGCGGTGCTTGTCCCTTTGTTGCTCAAGGCGCGGCACGAAGTCGTCGGTCTCGATACGGATTTTTTTACCGGCTGCGACTTCGGCGCGCGTGCGGCCAATGTGCCGTCCGTACATGTGGACCTCCGCGACGTGGCGGCCGTTCACTTACAGGGCTTCGACGCGGTTATTCACCTTGCCGCGCTGTCAAACGATCCGCTCAGCAATCTTAATCCGGATTTGACATACGATATCAACTACCGCGCCTCGGTCCGCCTCGCCTCCCTCGCGAAGACCGCCGGCGTGCCGCGGTTTCTCTTCTCCTCGTCCTGCAGCTTGTACGGAGTCTCTTCGGGCGACGGTCTGCTAGCCGAGGATGCCGCTTTCAATCCGGTAACGCCGTACGGCGAATCGAAAGTTCGGGTCGAGCACGATGTCGCGGCTCTCGCCGACGATTCGTTCAGCCCTACCTTTTTACGCAATGCCACTGCCTACGGCATCTCGCCGCGGCTCCGTGCCGACCTTGTCGTCAACAATCTAGTGGGGTTCGCATATACGACGGGCGAGGTTCTCATCGCGAGCGACGGCACGCCATGGCGACCGCTCGCCCATGTCGAAGATATCGCGCGCGCCTTTATCGCCGCGCTGCAGGCGCCGCGGGAGCTCGTTCACAAACAGGCGTTCAATGTAGGTCGAACGGAAGAAAATTACCAGATCCGCGACCTAGCCACCATGGTGCGGGAGGTCGTCCCTAACAGCCGCGTAAAATACGCACCGGGCGGCGGACCGGACCTGCGCTGCTACCGCGTCAACTGTGACAAGATCGCGCGGGTCCTCCCGGAATTCCGGCCGCAGTGGACGGTTCGGCGCGGTATCGAACAGGTGTACGCTGCGTATAAGGCTCATCAATTGAATCTGGAAGAATTCGTTGGTGAGCGTTACACAAGAATCGAACACATAAAGTCTTTGCTTTCGGCGGGTTCCTTGGACCCGACGTTACGATGGGTATCAAGGCCCGGATTGACCGCTTCACTCCCCGCACATTCAAGTATTCAAGACTAAAAAGATCGTGAATCAAATGACATCGTTTGAGGAAACCATAATCGAGGCGGGGCAGCCGGGTAAACAATACTTTCGAGATCTCTGGCGCTACCGCGAGCTCTTTCTGTTCCTGGCCTGGCGCGATCTGCTTGTGCGATACAAGCAGACCATGGTGGGAGTTGCTTGGTCACTCATTCGTCCAGCTCTTACCATGTTTATCCTGACGATCGTCTTCGGCCATTTTGGGAACATGCCTTCCGGTGGCGTGCCGTATCCACTCGTCGTGCTTTGCGGCCTTCTGCCTTGGCAATTCTTTTCGACGGTATTATCCGATGGCGGCAATAGCTTGGTGTCGAATTCCGGCCTCGTTTCTAAGGTCTATTTTCCGCGTCTTATTATTCCAGCCGGCGGCCTCATTACGGGTTTGGTGGACTTTTTCATTTCTCTTTCACTTCTCGCATCCGTCATGATTTGGTACGGTTGGAAGCCCGCCGACAACATTTTTTTTCTTCCTCTGTTTGTTCTCTTTGCTATGATTGTATCTTTTGGCGCTGCAGCATGGGCGTCCTCGCTCACGGTGAAGTACCGTGATTTCCGCATTATCGTTCCGTTTGCGATTCAGCTGGGACTTTACATTTCGCCGGTCGGCTTCGTAAGCAGCATCGTGCCCCAGCGCTACCAGTTGCTCTATGCGCTAAATCCCATGTCGGGTGTTATAGATGGATTTCGTTGGAGCATTCTGGGCAGCCAGCATCCGATTCTATTGCAAAACATGATCGTTTCCTTTGCAGTGGCGATCTTTATTCTTTTTAGTGGAATCCGGTACTTTCGCAGAGCCGAACGCACCTTTGCCGATGTTATTTGAATCGTCTATGAACGATCCGATGATAAGCGTCGAGCACCTCGGCAAGCGGTATGTCATCAGCCATCAACGTGGGCAGCATGATGAACTGCGCCACACGGTGGAAAACTCATTGCGGGCACCGTTCCGATGGTTGCGAGGCCAATATAAGTCATTACACAGCCAGCGGCAGGAATTCTGGGCGCTGAAGGACGTATCGTTCTCGGTCAAACAAGGCGAGGCGGTCGGTATTATCGGACGCAACGGGGCCGGAAAGTCTACGTTGCTGAAGCTGCTCAGCCGAATAACGGAACCGTCGACTGGAAGAATACATTATAAGGGTCGGGTCGCCAGCCTGCTGGAAGTCGGAACCGGCTTTCATCCGGATTTAACGGGGAGGGAAAATATTTTTCTCAACGCCGCCATCTTGGGAATGCCGCGTAGCGAAATTATCCGTCGGTTTGACGATATCATCGCTTTTTCAGGAGTCGAGCAGTTCGTCGATACTCCTGTGAAGCGTTATTCCAGCGGCATGTACGTGCGTCTCGCTTTCGCGGTGGCGGCGCACCTGGATCCAGACATCTTGCTTATCGACGAAGTGCTCGCTGTCGGGGACGCCGCGTTTCAAAAAAAATGTCTCGGCAAAATGAGTGACGTCGTGAAAGAGGGACGCACTGTTTTGTTTGTTAGCCACAACATCGCGGCCGTCGCGTCGCTATGCTCGCGGGCTTTACTTATCGACGGAGGTTGTGTCGAGCAATCGGGGCAACCTGCTTCGGTGATCGAGCATTATTTGTCGAAGATGCGGATGCATGCCGGTATGCCGGTTGGCGAGCGTAAGGATCGACGCGGCACTGGCCGTATGCGATTCAGCAACGTCTCGTTTCTGAACGAGCGCCGGCAGCGCGTTCAGACGCTGAGTTGCGGTCAGGACGTTTCCATTGAATTCAATTATGAGCTGCCTCAAGGCGCGCCGCTTGATAACGTCGCGATACAAATCAAGTTTGCCGGGCTTTTTGGGCAGCCTTTGTTTGCCTGCCTTTCCAGTGCGCGCCTGGGTGAATCGCTGACGCTGTTGCCGAATGGTAGCATTCGCTGCCGCATTCCTCGTCTTCCCCTCAGATCGGGAAGCTACGGATATAGTATATGGTGCACCGTTGATGGGATGCTCGCGGACTATGTGTCCGAGGCCGGTCTTGTCAACGTTGTAGAGGGTGACTTTTTCGGAACAGGGAAATTCCCTGCGCGGGATACGGGGGATATGCTGGTAGATCATCAATGGTCTCTGGATATCGGCGCCGACAACCATCGAACACACAAGGAGAATTGCGCCATCGCTTCAAAAACAAATCCGATGGCATGAGTAAACTCAGAAGCATAATTCTCAAGGCACCAGGAATCTCTTCCGCACGAAAAGCATACTGGGAACTGCACCAGGGAAAGCTGCCGCAGTACTGTTTCAGGTGGCCTATTTACGACATGTGGCGACCTGTCGTAAACCTCAAAGCGAAAAAACTTTATCGACTTCACGCGCGTGAAATGGCTCCGCGCGGGATGGAAAAATCAATTATCGAACAATTGCGCAAGCGCGGCATCGCGATAGTTCACATCAACGATCTTTTGCCTGGCAAGGTTCTACTCGACATACAGCGTTGGGTCGAGAATCAGCTACAAATACCCGAGGTTAAGGAGCAGATTAAGCTGATTGAAGCTGGCGGCCGACGTCAGAGCAAGAGCGACAAATATTATATCGTCAGACCTTTCGGGGATGTCCCAGTATTTGACTTACAGAATGATATCGTGGCGATGAGCCTAAGCGGCCCGATACTTCGCATTGCATGCGGTTACCACCGAATGTTCTGTCGACTCACGGCATTGGATCTCTGGTACAACGTGGCCACCGAAGGCCCCGATCTCTATAGCCAACGATGGCATCGTGATCCTGATGATCGAGTCATCCTAAAGACGTTTCTCTATCTGCGCGATGTCGATGAAGATAACGGTCCGTTTTGTTATATCCCGGGCACGCATAGAGCGGGACCTCTGAGGCAAAAGATCGGCCGGCTGAATTATCCGAAGCCCGGTGTTGTCGAGAGGAAATTCTCGCCAAGCCGACGACAGGTATGCACCGGAAAGGCAGGAACCCTAGTA
This sequence comes from Pseudomonadota bacterium, assembly GCA_021324155.1. Taxonomy (GTDB): domain Bacteria; phylum Desulfobacterota; class Binatia; order UBA9968; family UBA9968; genus JAJPJQ01. The sequence continues at coordinate 232,183 of JAJPJQ010000036.1, read as the reverse complement.
TTTTGCGACACGACCGGTTTCCACAAGGGTGGGCATCCGAAACGCGGCGCGCGACTGCTCTTCAATGCCGTTTACACGAGTAATGCCAGTCACTCCATTCGCAGGGGAGCAGGTCAATTCTTCCTCAAGAAACCGGTTAGGGCCATTCAATATCCTGCCGCCAGCTTTGCCATCGCTCTTATCGGTTTCGTCGGCTAGGTCGATCCCTAAACAGCGTGAAAAACGGTTCATCCGACGGGCAGTCGCTGCTCATGCGACTGAAGAGAACATGGCATTACCAGACTCTCAAGCATTTGCGACTGCTTGCGTGCGATGCCGATTATAGATCTCGGGACCGGACTGCTCGCGACGAATACCGTCGGTTTTGTGCTCATAACGGAGGCTCCGGACTCCGTGCACAAGTTCAGCCGCATAAGGCCCCTCGCAAAACCGCCCTGGTCGTAGGCCAAGCCTACTTACCGTTTGCGAAGCTGGAAGCGGTAATGATCAAAGCCGTACAGATGGCCGGCTTTGATGTGGCAGTGGTCGGAAATCGGCGATACGATTTTTTACGCTACGCGTGGCTCGCAGGCGTTAAGAGGGTTTTTGAACTTTCCGATTTCGACGACCAGGGCGATCCCGCCTGGGTCGATCGACAAATCGACCGCCTAAGAAATTTGGATGATTGGCTGCGGTTAGAATACGACGGCGTTCATGTTGGACGTTTTACGATTGCGACGGCTTTACGTAGTCTCAAAGTTGGCCAACTTGATTTTAACGATGATGCCATCCGTTCGTTGTTACGAAATAGCCTCGGATTAAGTGTACGCCGCACGACAGGAGCGTCGCGCCTTTTGCGCTCCATTAAGCCTGAATGTGTGCTTGTTTTGGATCGCGGGTATTCAGGCTTCGGCGAGATATTCGATCTCGCTCTGAAAGAAGGCATCGACACGGTGATGTGGAACCCGGGGCTTGGATATAAAAGTAATCGGCTCGTTGTTAAGCGTTATCACGACGGAAATGAACGGGAGCACCCTTTGGCTCCGTCCGCTGAGACCTGGAACAGGCTATGTGCGATGACATGGGAGCCCGCGTACGGCAAACGGGTTCGTGACGAGCTTTTTCACTGCTACAACACCCAAGAATGGTTCAGCGTCGTTGGAACTCAGTTCAACAAAGCGATTCTGCCCCATGAGGAGGCGCGAAAAAAGCTCGGTCTTACTCGAGAAAAGAAAGTAGCGGTCATTTTTCCGCATATTCTTTGGGACGGTTCGTTTTTTTATGGAAAAGATCTTTTCGAAGATTATACCCACTGGCTTATTGAAACATTACGAGCAGCTTGCTCGAATTCCCGCTTGCAGTGGATCGTGAAGCTGCATCCCGCTCATGTCGTAAAGGCTAAGCAAGGTAACGACAGAAATGCACCGGCGGAAGTCACAGTAATAGAAAAAGCCCTCGGCCGCCTACCGCTTCACGTGAAGCTAATATATCCGGAAACTGAGCTCAGCACGTATTCTCTATTTGAGATTGCGGATTATGTGGTTACCGTTCGCGGCACAGTCGGGATCGAGGCCGCAGTGTTTGGCATTCCCGTTGTTACCGCCGGCACCGGACGCTACGCCGGACGCGGCTTTACGCTCGATTCGTCGACACGAGAAGAATATCTCGAGAAGCTGGCCCGATTGGAGAACTATCCTAGACTTTCTCGCGAACAAATAGAGCTGGCAGAACGGTTTGCCTATGGAACATTGTTTTGTCGCCCACTTCCGCTTTCAAGTGTGACCGTGGAATTCGAGCGTGACGGTACGGCAACCCCTAAAGTCATAACCCATTGTCAGACGCGCGAGCACTGGCTGTCGGCACCGGATATACGAAAGCTCGCTAATTGGCTCGCTGACGGCAAAAGCGAAGATATTACGGTCACGCCCGAAGAATCGACAATGTGACCTGCGCGTCGATCTATCCCATTCCGTAAATTGCACGCGTTTTTTCGATGACCACCTTTTTCGCTCGGCCGCGAACGGCTTCACCCGAGCGGATATCCCGAAGGTAGACGAGCTTTCCTGCCGCTCGTACTGACAAATGGAATATAAAGTCAAAATTTTCGGTGCCGGATCGATCGGGAATCATTTAGCTCACGCGGCACGAAGCAAGGGTTGGAATGTGACGTTGGCAGACGTCGATCCGGCAGCTCTTAAGCGAACTCGCGAGAGTATTTTCCCCAGCAGATACGGCAAATGGGACGAGGAGATTATCCTGAAGGATAGTGCCGCCGCCATGAATGACCGCGCGGATATTGTTTTTATCGGTACACCACCAGATTCTCACATCAATCTTGCGCACGAAATATTGGATGCTTCGCAACCGAAAGTGCTGATGATTGAAAAGCCTCTCTGCGGCCCCGACCTCAACGGATGCGAAGCTCTATGGCACCGGGCTCTGCGGATGAACGTTTTCATCGGTGTGGGTTACAACCATTCCGTCGGCCGCAATACCATTCTTGCCGAGCAGGCATTGGCGAACGGTATTGGCAGGATCAGTACAATTTCGGCGCGAACGCGCGAGCACTGGGGAGGCATCTTTAGCGCGCATCCATGGCTTTCCGGCCCAGAAGCTAGCTATCTCGGTTTTTATCGGCGGGGAGGCGGCGCGGCCGGTGAACATTCCCACGCTATACATATCTGGCAGCATTTCGCGCATATTGTCAGCGCCGGCAAGGTTGCCGACGTTTCAGCTACCCTGGATATCGGAAGTGAACGCGGTACCGAATATGACCGTTTGTGTCTTCTGGCCCTGCGCACGACCGAGGGACTTGTGGGTGATGTTATCCAGGATGTCGTCACGATGCCGCCGGAAAAAATGCTCCGCGTGCAGGGTAGTGAAGGTTATCTGCAATGGCATGTTAACTACCAACCGAATTTTGACGCCGTCGTTGTCGGCAAGAATAGCGTCGCGGCAACTGTCGAGCCAGTACTGATCCCTAAAACACGAGCCGATGACTTCCGGATGGAAGTCGATCATCTTGAGTCAGTCCTGGAAGATCGCATACAAAGCTCACCCATGTCCCTCGAGCGAGGTCTCGACACAATGATGGTGATCGCGGCCGCTTTCAAGTCTCACTATCTCGGTCGTCGAGTCTCGATCAATTGGAAATCCGGCTATCGCGTCGATAGCCTCAATTGAGGTAGCAAAATGCGTAATCGATTTAACTTCTCAGACCTGTTCATCTACGACTTGGCCAATAATCATCAAGGCGATTTTGAACATGCAAGCAACATCGTGCGGCAGATTGCCGACGTGAACCGCGCTGCGGGTGTGCGTGGCGCACTTAAATTTCAATTTCGCCAACTGGATAGCTTTATCCATCCTGCATTCAAAAGCCGGATGGATCTCAAATATATCAAGCGCTTTACCGAGACGCGGCTGTCATTCTCAGATTTCGCCTCCCTTGCCAAGCTCATTCGCGAGAGCGGCCTTCATACGATGTGTACTCCATTCGACGAGGAGTCCGTCGACATTATTTGCGACATGGGATTGGATATCATCAAGGTCGCGAGCTGTTCGGCCGATGACCGGCCACTGTTGGAAAAAATCGCCCGTGTCAATAAGCCCGTTGTGGTTTCAACGGCAGGTCTGCGCTTAGAAGAGATTGATTGGTTGGTTAATTTTCTAGAGAGCGAAGACGTTAACTTTGCATTAATGCACTGCGTAGCGGAGTATCCTACTCCAGACGAGCGGCTTCAACTAAATCAAATCCGTCAAATGGTCCAGCGGTATGCCAGAATCCCGATTGGCTGGTCGACCCATGAAAATCAGGATAACGTGAACGCGGTTCAGCTTGCTTATGCGCTGGGAGCGAGGCTATTCGAGCGGCATGTAGGGCTGAAGACGAAGAAGTACGCCCTGAATGATTATTCTTCGACACCTTGCCAAATTGAGAAATGGTTGGGGGCCTACAAGTCCGCTAAAGCGATGGCGGGTGCCTCCGAGCGGGTGCCGTCCTCGCCTCTCGAACGTTCGACCCTGCACGAGCTGAAGCGCGGCGTCTATGTGCGACGGCCGTTAGCGAAAGGGGAAGTCCTGACACGGGAGGATGTTTTCTTTGCCATGCCCGTCCAAGATGGCCAAATGTGCAGCGGGCAGTTTCGCCCCGGGATGAAGGCGGATCGCTGCTATGCGATGCATGATCCGGTTGCGAATGTTTTATCGAATGAGGATCCTGCCGAAGAGCAACTTGTCTATCAAATTATGCTGCAAGTCAGAGGCATGCTCAACCGGGCGAATATCAACATCAATGAAGATGCCGAAATTGAAATCTCACATCACTATAGTCTGCGCCGCTTCCGGGAGTTCGGCGCCGTCATCATCACGTGCATTAATCGCAAGTATGCCAAAAAGCTCGTTATACAATTGCCGCGTCAGAAGCACCCGTATCATTTTCACAAGCAGAAAGAAGAGACGTTTCAGCTTCTCAATGGAGACATCGAGATCGTTAAAGACGGAATGAAAACCGAGCTCGATCCAGGCGATACATTTCTCGTCGAACCGGGCGCTTGGCATAAGTTTCATACGTTGAGAGGCGCCATCATCGAAGAAGTTTCAACGACGCATTATAACAACGATTCTTTTTACGAAGACCCGACAATCGCGTGTATGCCGCGCGAGCAGCGAAAAACCTTCGTTCCTAATTGGCGGGCGTATTTTCACTCAAAGCATGCCATTTAGAGCCGTCGTTTTCGATTTCGACGGCTGTCTCGTCGATTCGGCGAAAGCCAAATACGACGCGTTCTTCGAAGTTTTTCCGAAGGGAAGAGCCTGCGCCGAAATAATCGCCCGCGTCCTTTCGGATAATCCAGACGGCTCTCGGTATGAAGTGATACCGCGCATCGCCAATTCGATGCGACTGGCGGGTCTGACACTTGACGATCACGTCACGGACCAGGACCGCGTCGCTGCGTATGGCCGCGTCGCGCTTGAAGCCGTTGCCCGTTGTCCGTCGATGCCCGAAGCGGAAGAATTACTTCGTTACACGCGAGATGCCGGCTTAGTTTATATTAGTTCGAATACCCCCGAAGGACCTCTTAAAGAACTCGTCGAGCGTCGTGGGTGGCTTCCCTTACTCGATGGTGTGTACGGTTACCCCAGGCGTAAACACGATACGGTACGCGAGATTGTTCATAAATGTGATAACCGTGCCGACCGTGTACTCGTTGTGGGCGATGGAGTTAGCGATGAATCGGCTGCACGTACCAACGGTTGCGCTTTTGTGGCGGTTAACAAGTCTTCGGGGCTGGCCCCGGCGTTTGCAATATTAGGACGCGGCAGTGTTCGGCGATAAAAGCGTTCTGGTGGTTGTTCCCGCGCGCGGAGGCAGCAAAGGCATCGCACTGAAAAACTTGAGGACTGTTTGTGGGGTGCCGCTGGTCGCGCTTGCCGCGCATGTGGCGGTAAAGTGCAACTTCGTAGACCGCGCCATTGTTTCGACAGACCACCCTGAAATCGCCAAGGTCGCGGTTGCAGCGGGACTAGCCGCGCCTTTCTTCCGCCCCGATTCTCTTTCCGGGGATCGAATAAGTGACTGGGATGTTCTAATCCATGCGCTGAATGCCATGGAGACGTTGGATGCTAAGCATTACGATATTGTCGTCATGCTTCAGCCGACATCGCCTAGCAGAACTGTCCAACATGTCCATGAAACTGTAGCGCGTTTAGAAGAGGGCGGTTTTGACGCCGTCTGGACTGTCAGCGAGACCGACAGTAAGAGCCATCCGCTAAAGCAGCTCGTCGTCGACCCCGAAGGTCGCCTGGATTGGTACGACCCCGCTGGCGCCACGATTATCGCGAGGCAGCAACTCAAACCCGTTTACCATCGCAATGGCATTGCGTATGCGATCACGCGTTCTTGCCTTGTCGACCAGAGGACGATCAAAGGTATGCGGACCGGCACCATCGTCATTAAGGAGCCCGTTGTCAATATCGATACTGAACTCGATTTGGAATTCGCCAATTTTTTACTATCGGCTCGACTCCCCGCCTGAGTCCCGGCTCGCCGTCGATTGTGTCGATGAGTGACATTCCGCACCTCCGACAAATAATATTCAGCCTGATACTTTTACTGCCTATATCAGGGCACGCCGAAGACCCTCCGGCAAATCCGTCTCGGCGCACGGCCGGTCCATTGCGAGTCAGCTCTAATTCCCGATACTTTGCCGATGCGAATGGTCGTATCGTATATCTAACCGGATCGCATACGTGGGATAATTTGCTTGATCGCGGCCAAAAGCCACCATTCGATTACGCCGGTTACTTAAGACTGCTACAGTCCCACAACCACAACTTCATGCGGCTGTGGACACGAGAACAGTCGGCTCCCAGTACGGCTAAGCCGGAATTAGATAGCTACCCTCATGTTTATCAAAGGACCGGGCCAGGGATGGCTCTGGATGGAAAGCCGAAATTCGATCTGACCAAATTTGATCCCGTCTATTTCAAGCGGTTGCGTTCCCGCATTGAGGCGGCAAACGAGCAGGGAATATATGTGATGGTGATGCTTTTTCACGGGTTTAGCATCGAACGCAAGCACAGTAAGCGAGAAAATCCCTGGCCGGGACACCCTTTCAACAGCGACAACAACATCAATCGCATCAATGGCGATGCGAATGGCAATGGAGAAGGCGAGGAATTGCACACGCTTAAAGTTTCGGCGATAACGCGTCTGCAGGAGGCCTACATCCAAAAAGTTATAGACACGGTAAACGACTTAGGGGTGCTTTACGAAATAGCGAATGAAAGCCATCGCGAATCGGTAGAATGGCAATACCATATGATTCGGTTCATCCACGAATACGAGAAAAAAAAGCCGATACAAAACCCGGTCGTGATGACGGCAATGTGGAATGGTGAAAGCGATAAAGGAATTGACAACGCCGCGCTTTTCGCGAGCCCCGCAGAGGCGATCGCTCCCGGTCCTGGAAGGAACGGGGAGTACCTCTCGGATCCGCCCCCCGCGGACGGACGTAAAATCGTCATCAGCGACACGGACCATTTATGGGGAGTTGGTGGAAGCCCCGATTGGGCCTGGAAGAGTTTTCTTAGGGGGCTCAACCCGATCTTCATGGATCCTATTGAAGATCCCAAGTGGGATGCGGTCCGAAAGGCGTTGGGTCGGACAGCCGCCGTTGCGAATCGAATCAATCTCGCGAAAATGTTTCCCAAAGGAGCATTATCTTCCACCGGTTATTGTCTGGCTGATCCCGGAACTGAATATTTGGTCTATCTTCCCCAAGATTCCAATGGAGTAGAGGCTGGTCTCAACTCCTGGATAAAATCATTGCCGATTCTTTGGCGCTTCTCGGGGGTATCTGAGCGCGTTACAAAGTTTCTGAAGCTTTCGGTTGAAGTAGACCTGTCGCAAGCGTCGGGTCCATTAGACGTGACGTGGTTCAATCCATCATCCGGCGATTTTAATGCAGGCGGCAAAATTGCTGGCGGGCGTAAAGCGACTTTCACGGCTCCGTTTGCCGGCCCGGCCGTTCTTCATCTCGCGTCGACGACCCATCAACAATTGCATTAAGAATTCCGGGCTCTTCATAGGCTTCTCGAAAACGGGAGATCATGTGACACTGCGCGCGGGTGATTGGGTAGAAGTACGAACTCGCGAGGAAATCTTGTCGACGCTGGACGGTCATGGCTCGCTGCAGGGGCTTCCGTTCATGCCCGAAATGCTGCAGTACTGCGGCAAAAGATTTCGCATCTACAAATCCGCTCACAAGACCTGCGACACCATCACGGACGCGCACAGCCTTCGGCGCATGGAGGACGCCGTTCACCTGGATATGCTGCGCTGCGATGGAGCTGCTCACGGAGGATGCCAGGCGGGATGCCTTTTTTTCTGGAAAAAAGCTTGGCTAAAGCCGGTGAAGCGGCAGGACTCAGGGACGGATTTTGCGAAGCCTACTATCATCGAATTAACCGCGAATGCCCAGACCCGGAGCCTATCAAATTCCGTCGAAGGCGATACGACCGGCGGCGCGATCACAGAAGAACGTTACTCTTGCCAGGCGACCGAGCTGCTTCGTGCCACCACGCCGCTCAAGTGGTGGCATGTTCGCCCATATATCCTGGATCTCATTTCCCGTAACATCCGGATACGCGATTTCATACGATCCGTCGCGATTGCCGGATACAACATCGTTATGCGGTTGCACTGGCGCGGGCGGCCATATCCCGATGTCCGGGGACATGCGCGCGGTAAGACACCAACCACGAATCTAAATCTCCAGCCGGGTGAACTGATTGAGGTTCGGTCCAAAGAAGAGATTTTGCAGACCATAGACGAGAAGCAGCGAAATCGCGGTCTGTGGTTCGATGTCGAGATGACGCCTTATTGCGGCAGAAGGCATCGGGTGCTTCGGCGTGTGGACCGGATTATCAATGAAAAGACGGGTCTGATGATGCGTTTGCCGAGCGATTGTCTGATTCTCGAAGGCGTGACGTGCGGCGGGCTATACAGCAAGGACCGGCTGTTTTGTCCAAGAAGCATCTACCCGTATTGGCGAGAAGTGTGGCTCAAGCGCGTTCCATCATAGTTGCGTATCGTTAGCGCATTTAAGCCACCGACTCCTCGCTGGTTCAGTTTTTGCCTGGGAGAAGATTCATGGCCGCCAGAGATCTGCCGCTGGTCAGCGTGGTAACGCCTGTGTACAACGGCGAGCCGTATTTGTCTCAATGCATAGAGAGCGTTTTAAATCAGACCTATTCGAATTGGGAATATATCATCGTTAATAACTGCAGCAGCGATGGTTCGCTCGATATCGCCAAAAAATACGCCGCGCGCGAACCGCGCATCAAGGTTCAGAATAACGAAGCCTTCCTTCCTCAACTGAAGAATCACAACCTCGCGTTGAGTTTGTCGTCGCCAGGCTGCGACTATTACAAGATAGTACAAGCTGACGACTGGATTTTTCCGGAGTGCCTCGAGCGAATGGTTACGCTGGCGGAGAGCCATCCGACGGTCGGCTTGGTCAGCTCCTATCAACTCGCCGGGTCGCGCATTATGGGCGACGGGCTGCCGGTTTCCAGCGCCGTTTTCTCCGGCCGTGAAATATGCAGGCGGCAACTGCTTGATGGATTCTTTTTTTTCGGCTCCCCGACCGCGATTCTTATTCGCGCAGCGGCAGTAAGGAGCCGCAAACCGTTTTATAACGAATCGGCCATTCATGCGGACACCGACGCTTGCTATGACGTTTTGCGAAACTGGGATTTTGGATTCGTCCACCAAGTTCTGTCGTTTTATCGAACGGAAAATGAATCGATTTCATCGTCCGTGCGCGATTTAAATCCGCACCATCTTGATAAATTCATCAGTCTTCTGAATCATGGAAAGCACTTCCTCAACGAATCGGAATTAGAAGAGTTTCTACGCTGGTATAAAAAAGACTATTTCAGGCTTCTGGCGCACTGCTTGTTTCGTCGCAAAGGGTGGGCGCAGTTTCAATACCACCGTCAAGGACTACGCACGGTTTCCTTCGATTTAAATCTGATCAAACTAGCTCCTTTTATTGTCGCCGAAATCGTAGATCTTGCGCTGAACCCGAAAAACACAATTCGCGATCTCGTGCGGGCTGTCAAACGAGTATAAGTGGCCGGCCCGGCAAATCATCCGGATCTTTTGTGTGATCTGTTACATGAACTGCTCAAATGCTGACTGTTTTATTCAGCACGCGAAATCGCGCGGAGATATTGGACGCCGTTCTTGCGTACTACTGCCGGCTTGTCGAGCCTGCAGGCGGATGGAAATTGATTGTTGTCGACAATGGCAGCACTGATCATACTCAGGAGGTCATTAGCCGATATCAGCAGCGGTTGCCGCTGGTGCAACGTTTTGAAGTTCGCGCGGGGAAAAATATCGCATTAAACCAGGGCTTACTGGACATCTCGGGAGACCTGATCGTTTTCAGCGACGATGACGCATTTCCTCAATCAGATTGGCTTGTACGAATGCGCGCGGTCGCCGATGCTCAACCGGACTACGACATTTTCGCCGGCGTTGTTGTCCCTCGTTGGGAGATTCATCCGGAGCTGTGGCTTCTTTCGGCAATACCCCTGGGTGCCGCTTTTACGATCAGTGATTTGCGTCAACCAGAAGGTCCCACCTCTTCGCACAATGTTTTCGGTCCCAATATGGCTCTTCGCGCAAATATCTTTGCCCGGGGTCTTCGCTTTGATCCGCGAATCGGCCCGCGAGGATCGAATTATGCGATGGGCAGTGAAACGGAATTCGTACGACGCCTGATGGCCCTGGGATATAAAGCCTGGTATTGCCACGATGCCGTCGTCGAACATCTGATTCCCGCAGCTCACCTGCGTATCGGATGGTTGCGGAGGAGAGCGGTTTCTTTCGGTCGAGGTCAATATCGCTTGGCAACGCATGAACAGCCGGCGCAAGTACCAGCTTATTTCGGAATACCTCGCTATCTCCTGCGCCAAATCATTTCCGTCCAAAGCCGTATTTTCCTCGCGATTTGTAAGCTCGATCGGCAGAGATTTTTCCAGGCGTGCTGGCACTTACATTATCTTTGGGGACAGTTGATCGAGGCGCGACTCATAAGCGAACAAAAGGCGCGTGGATTCTAAACACGAACAGGCAGAAGCTTTCCGATGCAGACGGAGTTGATATTCGATGTTGGCCTCAATGTCGGACAAGACACGGCGTTCTATCTTGCGCAAGGATATCGCGTCATTGCAGTTGAGGCGGATCCGGTGCTCGCTGAGAGCAATCGCAAACGATTTCAACGCGCCATTGAAGCGGGAAAACTCGAAATCATTAACGTCGGCATCGGCAAAGAAGAAGGTTTTGCTCAATTCTGGATTAGCGAAGGAAGACCGCAGTTTAATTCATTTCACAGAGACATTGCGGCGCGCGATAACTGGCCGCATCACAGCATAACGATACCAACCGTACGTTTCGCAAACATTTTGCAGCGTTATGGAACTCCCTATTTCTTGAAAATCGATATCGAAGGAAACGACTTGCTTTGTTTGAACGATCTGGATCCGAAGTCACTGCCAAAATATATATCCATCGAGAGCGAATGTCCGCTCAGTGGTGAAGAATCCACCGCTGCGGATGGTTTGCGTACATTAGCGAAGCTGCATAGCCTCGGCTACAGTCATTTTAAGCTAATCGACCAAAGAACCTTTTGTTCCTTGTCTGTTCCGCCATCAGCCAATTATATCCTTGACCGTTTTGCGCGACTCTGGTTGCTAGAGCCTCCTTTTAACCGCGTTCGAGGGTCCTATTGGAATTCACAGCGTCTGATGACGAAGGCTCGTCTAGAACGGAAACATCGATGTGAATTTCCAATTGGGTCGTCGGGGGTTTGGGGAGAAGACACGGTTGGTCAATGGATGAATGTTGACAAAGCAGAACGTTCATATCGGGTCTATCGAGAGGCGCACTTTAGCGACAAGACAAAGCAACCGTATTCATTTTGGTGCGATTGGCACGCAAAGCTTTAATGTTTGCCCTAATTGGGTTGAAATTTGCCTAGTCAATATTTGTCAGCGGTACTGTTGAATGAATCTAGCTCGCAATATCCTCGCAACCTTTGGGTCTCGACTCATATTGCTCGGCTTAGCCCTTATTGGATCCATTATGGCGGCGCGTTTCCTTGGACCCGAAGGACGTGGCCTCTTGGCGCTCGTTTTGCTCTTGCCGGACTTCGCAAAAACCTTGGGTCTCTTCGGTTTTGATCAGGCCAACGCTGTCTATGCCGGGCTCGAGCCAGGACGGCGGCGTGCCCTGGTTGGACAATCGGCGGTCATCGGCTTTGTGCTCGGTAGTATTATCGCGCTTGCTTGCGCTGCTTGGTTGGCTTTTGGTGCCGTAGGTATGCGAGCCATGATTCATGGACCACTTTGGCTTTACATGCTCCCGCTCGCGACAATTCCCACGGTACTGGTCGCTCAATATTGGGGCGCCGTGCTTCATGGAATGAACCGTATCGTACTGATCAACACGGTCGATGTCGTCATTAAATCAATTACACTGGTATTGTTTTTGGTTTTTGTCGGATCGCTGCGCCTCGGCGTCGTGGGCGCGGTTTGGAGCGATGCTATCATGAGCGTCGCGGACTTGTTCATCACGGCCTACCTTCTTATTCGACTCAATATAGGTGTCAGGCCATCGTTCGATACGGGCTTGTTTATTCAAACCGCCCGCTTTGCCTTGCCCGCGTATTTCAGTACTGTCCTAACCTACCTGAATTATCGTGTCGATCAATTTATCATTGCAGTCCTGCTCACACCGATTGAGCTTGGCTATTATGTAATTGCAGTAGGTATTGCGGAACGCCTCTGGATGTTAACGGGAGCTGTCGCAGGACCGTTGTTACCTCATTTGACGAACTCGCCTGATCGCGATCCAGCGGTAGCGGCCGTAGCGTCCCGTCATGTCCTGGTCTGGATGGGTGCGGCTTGTTTGCTGGTTTTCGTCTTTTGCGATGTCGCTATACGCCTACTCTACTCCGCAGAATTCATGCCGACCGTCGCACCGTTGAGGTGGCTGCTGCCAGGCATTTTTACCTTAAGCGTAGGCAAGGTGCTGGTGGCCGAGTTGCTCGCGCGAAAGAAGGTAATGTTCACGTTGTCGATTGCGATCGTTGCCGCCGCGCTAAATATTACTGGCAATTTGATCCTCATTCCGACCATGGGAATTTCAGGCGCAGCTGTAGCGTCGACCATTTCATATACCATCTCATCGGCTCTTTTGGCCTGGTGCTATGTCCGTGAGACCCGCCTCCCGTGGGTAACGCTTGTTCCCCGGTGCAGCGATTTGCGGATCTATGTAACGCTTGCGCGTAATGCGATGCATCTAGGGGTAGGCCGGACGCCCGCGATTCGAAAGGTTCAATCATGATGAATCGCGCGGTATGGCTGCCCGTTTTTCAAAATTATCAACTTACATGAAGACTCTCGTAACCGGCGCAGGCGGGTTTATCGGAAGCCATCTCACCGAATGGCTTCTTGAAAAAAACCACGAGGTGAGAGCCCTCGTGCGCTATAGCTCCGAAGGCGGCTGGGGAAAACTCCGGGAGATCCCAGAACGTCTGCGCCCGCGGCTAGAAGTACGACTTGGAGACGTTCGCGATCCGTACATGATGCGCGATCTCGTCGAGGGATGCGACTGCGTGTTCCATCTAGCATCGCTCATCGGCATTCCGTATTCGTATCACGCTCCCGCCTCCTATGTCGCGACCAATGTCGGCGGGGCTCTGAATCTCCTCGAGGCTTGCCGCGCTGCTCGTGTGCGCCGGCTGATTATTACCTCCACCAGCGAAGTATACGGCACCGGCCGGTATATTCCGATGGATGAATCTCATCCGCTGCAAGCCCAATCGCCGTACGCGGCGAGCAAGATTGCCGCCGATAAGCTTGCGGAATCATACTTTTGCAGTTTTGATGTTCCGGTTGTCATTCTACGCCCGTTCAATACGTATGGGCCGCGGCAGTCAGCGCGCGCCGTGATTCCGACCATCTTTGCACAGGTGTTCTCTGGGGCAAAGGAAATCTTCCTCGGAAACCTTAGCCCCGAGCGAGACCTGACATACGTCGAGGACACGGCCCGCGCGTTTCTCGCCGCGGCCGAAATTCCAGGGATCGAAGGAAAGACGGTTCACTTCGGCCAAGGTGAATCGGTCAGCATCGGAGAGTTGGGTCGGCTGTGCCTCGAAGTTGCTCAGACTGACGCAAAGGTCAAAATCACAAAGGACCGCGAAAGACCGCAGAAAAGCGAAGTTGATCGCCTGGTGTGCGATGCAGCCAACGCGCGGCGTTTGCTGGGCTGGACCCCGCAGGTCGCGTTGAAGGACGGATTGCGTCGAACCGCCGATTATGTCCGCGATCACCTCGAATTCTATCGTCACGGTTACGTTGTATGACAAGCGCGCGATCATCGGCGGCAGGGCTACGCGCGGTTATTTTGGCGGGCGGAAAAGGAACGCGTCTGAAGCCTTTTACCGCTAATTTTCCAAAGCCGCTAGTGCCGGTTGGCGACAGGCCGATCCTCGAGTTGCTCATTCGGCGTCTCATCCAATTTGAGGTGACTGACATTACGCTCAGTCTCGGCCATCTCGCCGAGCTGATCAAAGCTTATTTCGCTTGTCATCCCCGTCTAACCGAACAGCTCCATTTGCGTTACGTGCAGGAGGAAGAGCCGACCGGAACGGCCGGTTCGCTAGCGCTGGTTCCTGATCTCGACAGAACTTTTCTGGTAATGAACGGCGACTTGTTGACCGATTTGAACTTCGACGCGCTGGTTAAATATCATCTTCAGCAAAAAGCTTTACTCACGATCGCGACAAGCTCTCGGAATGTGAAAATTGATCTCGGCGTTCTGGAATTCGACCAAAATCATCAAATTACTCGGTATATTGAAAAGCCGGAACAAAGCTACCATGTCAGTATGGGCGTTTATGTTTATGAGCCCGAGGTTCTCAAATATATCGACCGCCATCGCTACCTGGATTTTCCCGATTTGGTCTTGCGGCTGTTAGAGAAGGGTCGGAAGGTTTGCTCATTCCCGACGAACTGTCTGTGGCTTGATGTGGGCCGTCCTGACGACTATGTCAAGGCGCAGGAACTTCTTGCCGAAAATAAGGCGTCCTTCTATGGAATGTGAATGGCGCATTCCCTTCTTCGAGCCTGATCTAGGCCAGGCGGAGATCGACGCATTGACGGCGGTCATCAAGTCGAAGTGGCTTACAATGGGAGATGTCACGAGCGACTTTGAGAGTCAGTTCAGCGAATTTATCGGTTGCCGACACTCCGTCGCTGTGAGTAGCTGCACGGCGGCTCTGCATGTTGCGCTTCGTTGTCTCGATCTATCGGCTGACGACGAGGTGATATGTCCTGCATTAACTTTCGTTGCCACTGCCAATGCAATACGTTATTGCCGCGCAAAGCCGGTGTTCGCCGACGTGGACTCTCTCGGAGTGTGGAATATTTCCTCTTCTACGATCGAGCGCGTGCTCACACCTCGGACCAAAGCGATCGTCGTCGTCCATTATGGCGGCTACCCCTGCGACATGCCAGCGATCATGGAATTGGCGCAATCGAAAGGTATACGCATAGTGGAAGACGCGGCCCATGCAGTTGGAGCGAGACTGCAAGGGCGCGCCATGGGCTCCTGGGGCGACTTTGGCTGCTTTAGCTTTTTTTCCAACAAGAATTTGACTACCGGCGAAGGCGGTATGGTTACAACCAATCGCGACGATCTGGCTGAGCGCGCGAGACTTTTGCGTTCGCATGCTATGACAAGCGCGACTCTTGATCGCTACAAAGGACACGCCTCCGACTACGATGTCGTCGATCTCGGCTACAATTATAGGATGGGAGAACTCAACGCTTCCTTAGGACTGGTGCAGCTCGCCGCGCTGAATAAGCGAAACGAGCAGCGGCGAAAGCTAGTAGAGCTTTATCGGAGTAGACTGTCCACAATGTCGGGTTTGACTGTTCCGTTTACCTGTTCGGCTGGGGAATCCGGTTATCACATCATGCCCGTGCTGTTGCCGGAGCGTGCGGACCGCGCGAAAGTGATGGATCACTTGAAGGCACACGGAGTACAGTCGAGTATTCATTTTCGGCCGATCGATACCTTTACCGCTTACCGCGAGGCTGGGTTAGGACCGTGTGCCGATCTAATTTATACACACCAGATCGGAGAGCGAGTTTTAACGCTTCCTTTATACCCGAGCATGCGGACGGAGCAGGTGGATTATGTTTGTGAGATCCTGCAGTACGCGCTGCGCGGCCTGTAACATTTACGCGATAATCAGGGACACAATAATAAATGAAAATTTGCTTTGTTGGGTGGGCAGATAATATCCATCTTGAGCGTTGGGCTGGCCACTTTGCGCGTCGGGGCGAAGACGTGTCGGTCATTTCCTTTTCGGGGTTCGGCAAACTGCCGTCCGGGGTACGGCAATACCGCCTCGGCTTCGAAAACCGAGGCGTCCGCTGGAAGATCGTGAAATTGAAATATCTCCTGTGGAAACTTCGACCTGATCTGGTTCACGTTCACTGGGCTCATTTCGCGCAGCCGGTGGCAAAAGCGTGGTCTGGGCCCTTGGTCATCACCGCTTGGGGATCAGATATTTACCAAGTCAACGAACAAGCCGAGGCGTACGCGTTGATCGAAGGTTTGAGAGCCGCACATACGATCACGTGCGATTCAGAGCATCTGAAAGCGCGCGTTGAGCAGTTACGCGGCACAAACTTCAACAACGTTCATTGTATACAGTGGGGAGTCGATTTAAAAACCTTTTTCCCGGCGCCTGCAGATGCTCGCTTCGTATCAGAAATCGGCGCCATCGGTCGCCGTGTGGTCTTCAGTCCGCGTGCCATGCTTCCCATTTATAACCAGTACGCGGTGCTTTCGGCATTTGAGAAGGTCCTCTGTAAAGTGCCAGATGCGCTGCTCGTAATGAAGGATACTCTTCACAACCCTATTTGGCAGAAACTAATTCGCAAACGCCTCAAAGATTTGCGGTTGGCCGATGATGTACGGATCGTGGGAGAGATACCGTACGAGCGCATGCGCGAATTGTACCGCATGGCGCCGGTGACAATCTCCGTTCCGTTTTCGGATGCTACGCCGATGTCAGTGCTTGAAGCAATGGCCTGCGGTTCTGTGCCCTTGGTTTCCGACCTTCCGTCCCTTCGCGAATGGGTTGTGGACGAATGGAACGGCTACATCGTATCGGCTACCGATACGGAAGCTATGGCCAAGCGAATCGTTCATATTCTTACGAATCCCCAGACAGTCGCTGAATTTGGTCATCGCAACCGAAAAATCATAGAAGACCGAGCTGACCAAGTGGTCCATATGGAACGCATGAACAATATTTATTGCAGCATCCTCAAAAATGCTGTCACTAGGCCAATCGCCGAAACGGCCTGGCAGTTTCTCATGTTCCTCTCTCTTTGCTTCAACGCTGTCTAAAATTTGCACTAAACCATCTACTCGAACGCAAGGAACGCTATTTCGCGTTCTCAAGCGTTTCAGCTTTCCGAGGGCTTTTCAACAAATGACGATAATATCAGTCAAACAGCCGACGGCCCGTAATCAGAGCCGTGTCGGTAAGGGGGTGGTGGTCCAGGAACCGCTTACCTCAGAAGAGAATCTTGATCGAGCGATGGTTACGGGCGCAGCCTGGATGATTCTGGCGCGATTGGCCGACCGCAGCCTTGGCTTCATCAGTACGATCGTTCTGGTTCGTCTTCTCGCTCCAGCGGATTTCGGTATCATCGCAATGGCAATGTCCGTCATCGCCATTTGTGAACTTTTCAATCAAATGGGCCTAGACGCTGCTTTGATCCAAAATCCGAAAGCTACGCCGCATCACTACGATACTGCTTGGACGCTGAGCATTATCTTTTACTCGATCACTGCAATCTTTTTGTTGATCTTGACCATTCCTGCCGCGAAATTCTACGGCGAACCGCGGCTGATACCTATCCTGTTGGCGCTCGCGGTCGCCACGTTCATCTCGGGTTTTGAAAATATTGGTATCGTAGCATTTCGCAAAGATCTTCACTTCAACAAGGAATTCTTGTTTTTCTTCGGCAAAAAGCTCGCCGGGTTTTTAACAACTGTTCCGCTAGCGTTAATACTGAGGAACTATTGGGCGTTAGTCGCGGGCATTATCATCGGCAGGCTTGCGGGCGTATTGCTTAGCTATACTTTTCAGGAATATCGCCCCCGATGGTCTCTTGCAGCGCGCAAGGACTTGTTCGATTTCTCCAAGTGGATCGCACTTTTCAACTCCCTAAATGTCCTTAACGGGCGGGCCGCGGATTTCATCGTTGGCAAGATGGCCGGAGCCCATGCTCTCGGCATTTTCAACATATCGTATGAAATATCGAGCCTGCCGACGAGCGAACTCATTGCACCGATCAATCGAGCCGTATTTCCAGGTTATGCGCGTAAATCGGGAGACGTTTCTGTGCTGCGGAAGGTATACCTTGACGTCCTTGGGATGATCGCACTTTTTGGTATTCCAGCAGGCGTAGGGATTGCCTCTACTTCGGATCGAATAGTTCCTTTACTCTTGGGCGAGAAGTGGACAGAGGCCGTTCCATTAATTGCGGTCCTTGCTTTTTATGGCATTCTCACGGCGATGAAAACTAATGCCCATTACGTTTATCTGTCGTTGGGTAAGCCGAGAATTGCCACATATCTCGTTGCGGTCCAGATGCTTTTGCTCTTCCCAATTCTTGTGCTGTTTAGCGCCAGCTATGGAAGCATCGGCGCGGCCTATGGGTACTTGGTGGCCCAAGCCATATTTACGCCAATCAGCTTTTCAGTCCTGTTTAAAATTTTAAATCTGACCGTAAGCGATATTCGCCGTGTGCTATGGCGACCTTTCGCGTCGGCGATCTGCATGTATGCCGTCGTACGAAGCTTTATTTCCTTTTGGCTGCCGTACGGTGACAGCGCAGCAAAAAGTCTTGAGCACTTACTATTGATCGTTAGTCTTGGCTTGTTAACCTATATTTTTTGTCTTTACGGCATGTGGAGGATGTCGTTGCGGCCAGCTGGAGCCGAAAGCCAGGTGCTTGATGCGTTATGGAAACTTTTATACCGAACGTTAAACCGCAATGGTAAAAACAGTCATGTGCCGCCAACCATGGCGGCAACGCATGCGACAGAGCCTCTGGAACCCGAAATCGGTATTTGTGCTCTCGTGCCGGATGAATGGGACAGCGCCTGGCAGCCACGCCATTATGTACTGACCAGACTGGCTCGATTTTTCCATGTGGTTTGGGTCAGCCCGCCGAGACAGTGGCCTTGCGCTTTTCGCTTAACGAAGTTTAAAAAGCCAAAGACGCACAGCATTGTTCAGGCGCCGGGCTTGAAAGTTTACGAGCCATCCTGGTTGGCAGGCTTATACAGGCCCATGTGGCTAAGGCGATATATTTTCGCTGCGCGACTTCGTCGCGTGCGTCGAATGTTAGTCAGACGTGGAGCGCGGAATGTTATCCTTTATCTTTGGCGGCCGGAATTCGGTCATGCGTTGAATTTTGTACCCTTCGACCTGAGTTGCTATCACATAGATGACGAGTACTCATTCTCTGAAACCGAGATCAGTCTCGACACTGCCGAAAAAGAGCTAATTCAAAAAGTTGATCAAGTTTTTATTCATTCTCCGCGGTTAATGGAAAGAAAGGGTTCGATCAACACTTCTACAGTTCTTATTCCCAACGGCGTGGACTTTGCGGCGTACTCAAGCCCAGCAGCCTGCCCGTCGGATCTTGAATCGATTCCGCGGCCAATCGTAGGCTATACTGGCTTCTTGAAGAAATGGTTGGACTGGCCGTTGATTCTGGAACTTGCCACGCGCCATCCCGAATGGTCGTTCGTATTCGTTGGTCCAGTCGCTCCGCATCAAGAGATCGAATCGGCCATTCAGAAGTTACGGAGTTTGCGTAACGTCTATTTTCTCGGCAGCAAATTGATAAATGAACTCGCGGCTTATCCGCAGCACTTCGATGTATGCACAATGCCATATCGTTTAGACGGTTATACCAACAATATTTATCCCATGAAGCTTCATGAATACCTCGCGAGCGGCACGCCTGTCGTCGGCTCGCCGATACGGTCGCTGGTGGACTTCTCGCACATCATCGGCCTGGCGGAAGGGGCACAGCAATGGTCGGAGCAGCTGGCTCAAGCATTGCAGCCTGCGGCTCGCACCGCGAGCGTCTCACGAGCACGACAGGACGTGGCCAGAGAATACGATTGGGAGAAATTAGCGAATCGTATCGCCCAGACCATGCGCCAACGCTTATCGTATGCAAACGGTGCCGCTACTTCGGCCAAACAGACTGAACAATCGAAAGCGGATGATCATGACATGCCACATTTGATGCAAGAGCTGAAAAGCATCGTTCCAAGGATTGTGCGAGTTTCAGTGAAGAGGTATGCCCAGGACCATCTATTCAGTTCGGCATTGCGTGCCATTGCGGCGATGGCTCCTAAGGAAATCCCCAGCCATGATCTGCTCGCGCAGTTGCGCGCAGGCTGGGGAAATGAAGGCTGGAGCGGTCGCACGGCGTATTTAGAGGAAGTTGTGAAGTGGGCGGCAATTACGCCGGGCCCTGTTCTCGAGTGTGGCAGCGGTTTGACAACGCTGCTCCTCGGGCTCTATGCAGGATCCCGCGGTGTTCCCGTCTGGTCGCTTGAGCACGATGCCGCGTGGCATCAAGAGACGGCGAAAATGTTGCATCGATATTCGATTCCCGGAGTCGAACTCTGTCGTGCACCGCTTAGCAATTACGGGGACTTTGCTTGGTATTCTCCGCCGCTAGGGCGCATGCCGGCGGGCTTTTCGTTCGTCGTCTGCGATGGCCCCCCGGAGCGGACGACGCGAGGGCGTCGGTACGGCCTATTACCTGTTATGAGCGAGCGTCTCGTCGCCGATTGTGTCATTCTTGTCGATGATGTGGATCTTGCCGCAGAAAGCGTTCTTTATCTGTGGAAAACGCAAAGACCATCAATGATAAAAATATTGAAAGCCGACGAATCTCAATCTTTCGGGTTGATGTTTCTTGGTTAGAGACGAGTGCTTATGTGTGGTATCGCCGGAACGATTGATTTCCGTAATGCGGTCGACGAACGCACGCTCGGGACGATGATCGGATTGGTGGACTACCGCGGTCCGGATGCCATGGGCACTTATTTCGACCGGAAGCTTGGGGTGGGGCTCGCTCATGCGCGGCTCAGCATCATCGATCTATCTAACGGTAAGCAGCCGATGAGCAACGACGACGGCTCGTTGTGGATCACTTTCAACGGTGAAATTTTCAACTACATCGAATTGCGTGCCGCATTGATGAGCCGGGGTTACAAGTTCAAGACGCAATCCGACACGGAAGTCATTCTCCGCATGTACGAGGAGAAAGGAGAGGATTGCGTCAAAGATTTTAACGGCCAATGGGCTTTTGCGATTTGGGATGCCAAGCGTCGAAAACTTTTTCTCTCCCGCGATCGAGTCGGCGTTCGTCCGCTCTTCTATCGCTGGACGCCAAAAAACTTTCTTTTCGCGTCTGAGATCAAATCGCTTTTGGCGCACCCGGGCACCGAGCGGGCGATTGACTTGGAGGCGCTCGATCAAATTTTTACGTTCTGGCACACTCTGCCGCCGAAGACGATGTTTAAGAACATCTGCGAGCTGCCGCCGGGCCATTCGATGGCCGTCGAAGGCGGCAAATTACGGGTCTGGCGGTATTGGCAACTGGACTATTCATCGATTGATTGGCAAATGGCGGAAGACGAGGCTGCCGCACAACTTCTAGACTTGCTTGGTGATGCGGCCCGGGTTCGACTGCGATCGGATGTGCCTGTAGGCGCATATTTAAGCGGCGGTTTGGATTCT
The DNA here is from genome assembly GCA_021324155.1 of Pseudomonadota bacterium. Taxonomy (GTDB): domain Bacteria; phylum Desulfobacterota; class Binatia; order UBA9968; family UBA9968; genus JAJPJQ01. Next base: position 210,767 of record JAJPJQ010000036.1, on the reverse strand, counting down.
TCGCTCGTAACTGCCCTAACCATGCGGTATTGTGGGGATCGACTCAGAACATTTTCCGTGACGTTTGAGGATTCCGAATTCGATGAAAGCAGTTATCAAAACGATGTCGTCAACTTTCTCGGGACCGCACACACTTCCGTGCACTGCACCTATCAAGATATTTGCGACATATTCCCGCAGGTCATCTGGCACACCGAAAAAGCGATTTTGCGCACCGCGCCGGCGCCGCTTTATCTACTGTCGCGGCACGTCCGCGACAACGGATTTAAAGTCGTACTGACCGGGGAAGGTTCGGATGAGTTTCTCGGTGGCTATGATATTTTCAAAGAGGCGAAAATTCGGCGATTTTGGTCGGTCAACCCGAGCTCTCGATACCGCCCCTTGCTGTTGAAGCGCTTGTATCCGTACCTCGGGAATTTGCAACGCCAGCCCGCAGCTTACTTACAGGCCTTTTTTCACTTAAACTCGTCCCGCCGCGATCATCCATTTTTTTCTCATCTGCCACGATGGGAATTGACCTCCAAATTAAAGGCCTTGCTGTTGGATTCGGTCAAGCATGACCTTGAGAATAGCGCGTATATGGAAATGCAAAGCCGATTGCCGGAGGCGTACGTGCAATGGGATGGATTCTCACAGGCCCAGTACTTGGAAGCGAACGGGCTGTTGCCGGGGTATATCCTTTCTTCGCAGGGCGACCGAATGAGCATGGCGCATTCGGTCGAAGGCCGGTATCCGTTTCTGGATCATCGAGTCATTGAATACACATGCAAAATCCCGCCGAAGTTGAAGATGAAAGTCCTAAATGAAAAATACATTTTGAAAAAGACCGCAGGTTCGCTTATCCCATCGTCGGTAAAGAACCGGCCAAAACAGCCGTATCGTGCACCGGACGCACGGAGCTTTTTTGATCCGCAATCTCAGCGTGCCCGGACTAGCTACGTGGATGAGTTGTTATCGCGCGACGCGATTCTCGCAAGCGGAATTTTTGATTCGCGAGCCATCGAAAAGCTCGCGGATCGGGCGAGGAAAGGGCAGATCACGGGGGCGAGAGAGAGCATGGCCCTGGTCGGTGTTGTCTCGACGCAACTGGTAATAGAGCAATTCATTAACAATTTGCGGAGGTGCAATTGATGCAGCAGCTGGAGCAGGACATACGTCAGTTTATCATCGATAATTTCCTCTTCGGTAAGGACGATATTCAGCTCTCTTATGATGATTCCTTCATTGAACACGGAATTATGGATTCTACCTCGGCCCTTGAGTTAATAGCGCTTCTCGAAGGTAAATACGGCATCAAGATTGATGACGAAGAATTGGATCCGGAGAATTTCGATTCGATCAACAAGCTTGTGCGATTCATCAATCGAAAAACTCGGCCAATGGCAGTAGGGGCCGACGGCGAGTAATAAACAAAAATTAAACTGTGATTTCACGCTAGACGGCTGAACGGTAACATCGCTATGGACAGAAGCAAAGCTTTACAGTGGATCACCGAAGCACTCGGAGTGCAGGGGCGCATCGTCGGACTGGAAGATACGAGGGACTCCGTCGGTGAATGGGATTCCCTCGGCTCACTCCTTCTTATATCGAAACTCGAAGAAGACCATAGCGTTGTCATCAGCGCAGATGAAATCGCTGCAATCAAATCGGTAAAGCAAATTTGCGAGCTTCTCGAAAAAGCTAATGCGTTTCCTATTAGTCGATAGTATACTTGAACTCGAGCCCGGAAAAAGGATCGTCGCCGAGAAACGGGTCGCTGCCGCCGAAGATTATTTTCCTGATCACTTTCCAGGATATCCGATCGTCCCCGGGGTGCTTTTGGTGGAAATGATCGCCCAGGCTGGCGGCAAGTGTCTCATGGCGGCGATCGGGTCGACCCGATGGCCGATTTTATTACAAGTTATTCGCGCGAACTTTCGCAAGACCGTCAAGCCGGACTCTGTGCTGCGAATCGACGTCTCGATCGAATCGTGTAACGAGAGGACTGCCGTCGCGCACGGCCATATTAGCTGCCAGGGTGCGCGCGCGGCCGACTCGTCACTTACGTATGGCTTTATTGCCAAAAGCTTGCTCACCGCGAATTTTGAAGACGAAGTGCTGAGTAATTTCCTCGCCGCGAAGGGCAACTCTCGATGAACCCGTTCGACTTGACCGGCAAAACGGTTCTCGTTACCGGTGGAACACGCGGTCTCGGCAGGAGCATCGCTTTCGAATTAGCCGAGAGCGGTGCGACGATCTACGCGGGTTACTTTCAAAATGAAGCGGCTGCTGAGGCCTTTCGAGCCGAAGCCAAAGAGCGTCGCCTCGATGCTTTTACTGTCAGAGCCAATCTCATGACCGGCTCTGGCATAGAAACCTATGTCAATACTATCCGCGACAAAGCGAACAGACTGGATTGCTTAGTTTACAACGCGGCTACAGGCGTGCACCGGCCGCTGACGGAACTTACTCAACAACATTTGTCGGTCACTTGGCAAGTCAATGTGGGCGCCTTTCTCAATCTCGCCCTAAAACTACTCCCAATGATGTCAGTCGGGGGGCGTATCGTAGCGATTTCATCGGAAGGCGCGCGACGCGCTGTCGATCAATACGGGGCGGTCGGCAGTTCTAAGGCCGCGCTGGAAGCGTTATGCAGACAAATGGCGGTCGAGTGGGCAGGAAAAGGCATTCACGTTAATCTAGTCGCGCCGGGTTTGCTAACCACGGACACGCTAAGTGTCCTTCCCGACGCCGAGCGGCGGATGCGGCATGAGGTAAGCGCCAGCCCACTCGGGCGTGTCGTTTCGCTGGAGGAGATTGCCCACGTCGTACGCTTTCTCTGTTCTCCGGCGTCGGACGCGATCGTTGGTCAGACGATCATCGCCGACGGCGGCAAAACAATTTCGGGCTTCGTCCCTTGATCTGCGATGTTGCATCGGATTCTTTCGCGCCTGTCGCCGGAACAAAAAAGTCGGCTTCGTGCTATTGATCGAAAAGCGCGGCAAATCTTCGTACGCACGTTTCGATCTTATGGGAATGCTGACCTTCTGCGGTCGTTGCGGGCGATAGGCATACGCCGCGGCGACACGCTCATGGTGCACAGCAGTTTTCGCGCTACCAGTGGTTTTACTGGTTCCCCCAACGATTTCATCGACACTCTCATCGAAGCAGTCGGAGCTGAGGGACATCTTCTGATGGTCTCGATGCCCTATCTTTCTTCGACTTATACGTATCTACAACAAGGGAAAGTTTTTGATGTCCGCAAAACTGTTTCGCAAATGGGAATCATTTCTGAGACTTTCCGCCGGCGCGCGGGAGTTCAGCGCAGTCTCCATCCAACGCATCCTATCCTGGCGTTTGGTCCCCGCGCGCAATGGATTGTCGGTGATCACGAGAAATGTTTGTATCCCTGCGGCGTCGCGACGCCCTTCGATAAGCTATATCAACTTGGCGGCAAGGTATTGTTTTTTAATGCGTCGTTCTTTACGCTAACCTTTTTCCATTATCTGGAAGAGCGAATCAAGGACCGTCTCGATTTCAGCTTGTTTTTTCCCGATCCTTTCGAGGTGCCGTTCATCGATTTCGAGGGTCATCGCCGGACCATGCAAACTTACGTTTATACTCTTGAAGCCAATCGCAGGAGACGTCCGCAAGTCTTACGAGACGAATTCGACGAGCAAAATCTTGTGAGGCAGCACCGCTTGGGTAATTCACGCTTCGAGCTGATTGCTACTGAGGACGCGGTGCGCTGTCTCGACAGCATGGCCGCGCGGGGTATCTATTTCTACGAGTAACGTATCACTTTAGCGGTTCTTTCTCCGATGGCGAAATCTACAATAAAAGCTATGGCGATCCGCGGGGTCGTCGCTTGCGCTCCCGCTCGGGAAATCAGCAACGAGCGCGACTATCCCTGGTTTGATGCGACCGAGGTCCGCAAGATTACGGCCATGGCTGGAATTAAATCGCGACGCCAGGCCGACGCGGATGTTTGCACATCTGATCTCTGTGTGGCGGCGGCCGATCAATTATTACGGCGGATCGGTTGGGATCCCCTTAGCGTGGACGGATTAATTTTAGTGACTCAAACGCCGGACTATATAATGCCGACGACGAGCTGCATGCTGCAACAGCGCTTGGGATTGACGGAGCATTGCGCTGCATTCGATATCGCGCTTGGCTGCTCCGCGTATGTTTATGGCGTCTGGCTGTCGAATGCCCTGATCGCCAGCGGCGCCTGCCGCCGCATCTTACTTCTTGCGGGCGACACGCCGTCCAAATTTATCGATCCGAAGGATCGGACGACGGCTTTATTGTTCGGTGACGCCGGAAGCGCCACGGCTTTTGAAGCGACAGATGATCCTAGCTGGGTCGCCCATTACGTTATGATGACCGATGGCCGCGGAGCAAGGGATCTCATTATTCCTGGCGGTATGTTTCGCAATCGTTTTCCCGAAGATCCGCGGCAATATTGTCTTCATATGGACGGCGGACACGTGTTTGACTTCACGCGTACTCGTGTTCCACCGCTTATCAGCGATCTTTTAACATTGTCCGGAAACACCCCGAAAGATTACGCCTACTTCATTTTTCATCAGGCAAATGAATACATGGTGAAATTTCTGGCATCGAAGGTGGGTTTAAGTCTTGCCCAGGTGCCGTTGTCCGTCGCACGATTCGGTAACACGAGTGCGGCATCGGTCCCGCTTACTTTTGCTCTCGCGGGCCATCCCGAAGGAAATTCTCCGACCTACAACGTGATGCTCCTCGGTTTTGGCGTCGGACTTTCCTGGGGCGGCGTTTCCATGCGAGTACCTCGAAGCTGCTGGTTTGAGTACTTCGACTACGGCGTCGCGAAAGAAGGAATTCGTTATGGTTAGCCACGAAGAATTTTGCGCTGCAGCGCTGCGAATCGATCCGGCGCGAACTGTTGATCAAATCACGGCGTCAATCCGCAAAAACGTTCATGAGGACTTGAGGCGTAAAGGCGTTGTGCTTGGTCTGTCCGGCGGCGTAGATAGCAGTGTCGTTGCCGCGCTGAGCGAACGGGCGCTGGGCAAAGATAAAGTTCTCGCACTGTTGATGCCGGAATGCGAGTCTTCGGGTGAAAGTTTGAGCTTGGGCCGTCTAGTCGCGGACAAGTTGGGGATCAGAACGATTACGGAAGACATCACCCCCATACTCAAAGCTGCGGGGTGCTATCGACGGCGCGACGATGTGATTCGAACGTTAATCCCCGAATATCGCGCCGGCGATAGATGCAAAATCGTATTGCCGCCGATCGCCGATCAGAAGCAATACAGGCTTTTTTCGATTGTGACGGAGTCTCCCGACGGCGTGCAAACAGTGAAACGGCTGACCGCAGACGCGTATCGCGGCATCGTTGCGGCCAGCAATTTCAAACAGCGCGTGCGTAAGATGATGGAATATTATTATGCCGATCTCTTTCATTACGCCGTACTCGGGACTCCGAACCGACTCGAGTACGACCAGGGATTCTTCGTAAAAAACGGGGACAGCGCGGCGGACTTGAAGCCGATTGCCCATCTATACAAGACGCAGGTTTATCAACTGGCGGAATATCTCGGGATCCCCGAGGAGGTGCGAAATCGTCCTCCGACGACCGACACGTACTCCTTGAGTCAATCACAAGAAGAATTCTATTTCTCGCTTTCTTTCGACAAACTGGACCTCTGTTTGTATGGAAAAAATCATGGAATGCCGGCACATCAAGTGGCAAAGGCGACGCGTCTGACGGTAGAAGAGGTCGAGTATGTTTACCGCGACATAGCCGCGAAGCGCAAAGCCACGCGCTATCTGCATATGGCGCCGTTCCTTGTTGAGACGATCGACGAAATTGTCACTTGAAGCGTCTGCCACATAAAAAATCGAGGTCGAAGTATAAAGAGACAATCGTGTCGATGAAATGAATTTGCGCTTGTGGCATCGGCTTAGAATTACAGCGAAGGAGCAAGGAATTGTCATTGTTTACTGGCGACATCAGGCAACGATATTGGACACTTGCATCTCATTTTGCCTTGGCGCGCGTTCTGCTTCGCCCGTTAAATCGCGAAGTGGCACGGCACGCAGCCTGGGATTGTTTCCGGTACATAGCGAAATCCGTCCAGCCAATTGAAGGCGAGACTGGTCAGAGGGCATCGGCAGCTGCGGGCTGGCTGTTAAGAGCGCAGGACGCCACACCCGACGACGGCGTGTCGCTGGGGTATTTCCCATGCGATCAGAACGGTACCAATGGATGGCGTCTCTCGTATCCAGAAACTACCGGATACATTATTCCTACATTGCTCGAATTCGCACGACGTTTCAAAGAAGAGGAAATTTGGCAGCGTGCGTTGCGGATGGCTAATTGGGAAATGACGATTCAGATGCCATCCGGCGCGGTGCAGAGCGGTCCGCTCTGCTCGCCCGATCGTCAAGTCCCGGCCGTTTTCAATACGGGCATGGTGCTTCTTGGTTATAGCGCGGCGTATCGAGCGACCCAGGCTAATGAATTTCTCACCGCCGGTCGGCGTGCGGCGGATTTCTTGTTAAACGACATCGACGACGAAGGCCATTTTAAGACGCATGGAACTTTTGTAGTACAGCATCGATATAAGACCTACAATTCTCTCTGTGCTTGGCCCTTGTATCTCTTTGGGGAGGACGTGCAAGACGAGCGGTATTTGGCGGCCGCAACAAGAGTCATAGAAGCTGCTATTGAACAGCAACAGCCGAATGGTTGGTTTGCGAATAATTGTTTTACGAATTCCGAAGCGGCGCTAACGCATACGATCTGTTATGTATTGCAAGGGATCTTAGAGGTCGGCGCGCTTGCCCGACGCAAAGATTTTCTGGCCGCAGCGCAGGGGGGAGCAGAGCCTCTTCTACAGCGGATTTCCCGTGAAGGCTTTTTAGCCGGCAGTTTTGATCAGGATTGGCAGCGCGGAATGTATTCCTCATGCCTAACCGGTAATGCCCAGCTGGCAGTCGTATGCTACCGCTTGCATCAAGAGACAGGAGTTTCGCGATATAAAATGGCCGCCGACCGCTTGGTGAATTATCTTAAAGCTTTTCAGGATCTGCATTCCGACAATCCGGCAATTAACGGAGCTATACCCGGATCGTTTCCTTTCTTAGGTAGTTACATGACCGCAGGATATCCGAGCTGGGCTACCAAATATTTTCTTGATGCACTGCTTTTACAAGAGCGGCTCGGTAAGTAAGTCACGTCCTTAATCTCAGTCAACACGCCGCGCGAAGTTGTCCCGTGAAAATTCTTCACGTTTTAGACCACAGTTTGCCGATTCATAGTGGCTACACTTTCCGCAGTCTTAACATTTTGCAGGAACAACAAGCGCTCGGATGGAAGCCTTTTGTCGTGACGTCTCCGAAACACGAGATGTTTCAGCAAGAATCCGTCTTAGGAGAAGAAAAGATCGCCGGCTTGAAGCAATATCGAACATTGAGTTATGTCCGCTCACGTATCCCGATCGTTGCGGAATTCCTGCTAGTCGTTGCTTTGAGAAAACGCTTGATCGAAGTCATCGAGAAAGAACGGCCCGACTTAATCCACGCGCATTCTCCCGTTCTAAATGTTTTGGCGGCGTTAAGTGCGGGAGCAACAAGAAGGATTCCCGTTGTTTACGAAGTGAGGGCATTCTGGGAAGACGCTGCGGTTGACCATGGTACGTACCGAGAAGGTTCTTGGAAATATCGAATGGTTCGGTTTTCGGAGACATTCGCATGCAATAAAGCCGATCAAGTCGTCGTCTTAAGTTCTGGATTACGAGGCGAACTCATTCGGCGCGGAGTCGCCGAAGATAAAATTACGATTGTGCCGAACGCTGTCGACGCCGAACACTTTCGCGCGAACGGTTCGGATGAAACTTTGAAAAATCGCTGGGGACTGGGAAATAAGCGAGTCATTGGCTTTATAGGATCGTTTTACCGCTACGAAGGGTTGGATCTTTTGGTCGATGCCGTAGCGCGACTTTCTCAGCGATGGCCGGACCTCAAGCTTCTCTTGGCTGGAGGCGGGGAAATAGAGGGGGAACTCAATAGCCAGGTGGAAAAATTGGGCCTTCGGGACAAAGTTGTCGTGACAGGAAGGATTCCACACGATGAAGTGCCTCGAATTTACGGTCTGACAGATATCCTTGCCTATCCTCGCCGCTCCATGCGCCTGACGGAGCTTGTCACGCCGTTAAAGCCTCTCGAAGCGATGGCTATGGGTAAAGCTGTCGTTGGTAGCGATGTCGGCGGACACAGAGAGCTCATACAAAATGAAATTAATGGCGTTCTTTTTCAGGCGGACAACAGCATTGCATTAGCCGAAGAGTTGAACAGACTTTTAATGAACGACGCTTTGCGCATCAAGCTTGGAACAAATGCTTCATCGTGGGTTCGCAACGAGAGATCTTGGAAGCATGTAGTAGCTAAGCACGCTACCATCTACCAAAGAGCTCTAGGGCGTGAAGTTCCATTGTCTTAAGACGTCCTTAATCTAGCAACTAACATCCCTCGGCGAGGCGTTCGTACCAGTATCTAAGGAGGGTATCACCGTGAACCGCTCGATCTTTTTATTTTTATTATTACTCTCATCGGCATTTTTATTTTCATCAGAAGTCGATGGTCAAGATGGTTTCGTGCCTGCTCCTGCTTCCTTGGCCGGACAAGATTATTTCTCAGCCATGGCGGATCAGGATTCGAATGTTCGAGAGTATCTTAGACTTGTTACGTTGGCGCACGTCGAAACTATCCCTAAATGGATGAACCAAGGACGAATGAACGATGCACTTGCCGATCTTCGATATGCGCTCGATCGATTTCCTAATCATCCGTTGGCCTTGCAGCAATTGAGCATGGTGACTCAAATAATGAAAAAACCGGGAGTCGCGACCAGTTACTTTGAGCGGGCCGTTACCTTGTATCCCCAATATGCTATCACCCGCGTTCAGTACGGTTTATTCCTGGTTTCTATTGATAGAGTCGACGAAGGCATCGATCGATTTAAACAAGCAACAACGATAGACCCGAAACTCGCGGCAGCCTATGCGGGGCTCGCGCGCGCTTACCAAAAGAAGAATGATCTAGCGCACGCTCGTGAAGCGGCAACGAAGGCGCGTGAGCTGGGCTTCACTGCGAAATTAATCGATTAAATATCCTGAGCGGTGACCGAAACCTCACATGAATCAGAAGCAGCCCCCACTGATCCTTCACGTCATCCATCGACTCGCCGTCGGCGGCCTGGAAAACGGCTTGGTGAATTTGATCAATCATACCCCGCCGGAACGATACCGCCACGCGATCGTCTGCCTCAGCGACTTTACCGATTTCCGAGAGCGGATCGAGGCGCGCGACGTGCCGGTAATCGCACTGCACAAGCGGCAGGGCAAGGACCCGGGTATTCACGCCGTCCTCTGGAAGGTGCTGCGAAATTTGCAACCAACGATCGTGCACACGCGAAACCTGCCCGCGATGGAATACGCGGTCTCGGCCATGTTAGCCGGCGTTCCGCGCCGGGTGCACGGCGAGCACGGCCGGGATATCTACGATCTGGACGGTTTGAACCCGCGGTACAACTTGTTGCGCAAAGCGATGAGGCCTTTCATCCACCGGCATGTCGCCGTGAGCAAGGATCTCGAGCGTTGGCTGATTCGCACCGTGGGCGTTCCGCCGGGTCGCGTCGCGCAGATTTACAACGGCGTGGACGCCGGCCGTTTCAGGCCGCGCTCCGGCGCGCGGCGGAACTTAGGGCCGGCGGGTTTTTGCACCGAGGAAACACTGGTGCTGGGCACCGTCGGCCGCATGGAGGCCGTCAAGGATCCCTTGACGCTCGTTCGCGCTTTTCTCCGTCTGCTCGAAGTCGAGCCGACAGCCCGTGAGCGTGCGCGTTTGGTTATGATCGGCGACGGCGCACTTAAGAAAGATGCCGAAGGACTGTTGGCGTCCGCCGGCGCGGCGCATCTCGCCTGGCTGCCGGGGGAGCGCAACGACGTGCCCGAGATCATGCGCAGCCTGGATCTTTTCGTGTTGCCTTCGTTGAGGGAGGGAATCTCCAATACCATTCTCGAGGCGATGGCGACCGGACTTCCCGTCGTGGCCACGGGAGTGGGCGGCAACGCTGAGCTGGTCGAAGACCGAAAGACCGGAACTCTCGTGCCGGCGGCCGACCCGAGCGCGATGGCCGCAGCGATCCGCGGCTATGTGCTCGACCGCGAGCGACTGATCGGCCACGGAAAAGCCGGACGCCGCCGCGTCGACGAGCGGTTCAGCATCGGTTCGATGGTCGACAGCTATCTCGCGCTTTACGACGCCGTGCTCCAGCATCGAGAGTATCGCAACCCGAATGCCGCGGCCGAGATCGGGACTACCGCGGCAAACTCACCGATCGCCTAGCGGCGCTCTAACGCCAGAAAAACGCAAACATGTGCGGCATAGCCGGACTTTATAATCTTAAAACGCGCGAGCCTGTTTCTCAGCGCGTGCTCAAATCGATGACCGACGCGCTCGTCCACCGCGGGCCCGACGATGAGGGCTTCTATCTCGCGGGTCCCGTCGGGCTCGGCCACCGAAGACTGTCGATCATCGACCTGGAGGGCGGCCACCAGCCGCTCGCCAACGAAGACGAGAGCGTATGGGTCGTCTTCAACGGCGAGATTTATAATTTCGCTGACCTGCATCGAGAGCTCGTTGCGAAAGGCCACGTATTCAAAACGCGCTCGGATACCGAAGCAATCGTCCATCTCTATGAGGAAGAAGGGGAGGAGTGCTTTAAGCGGCTGCGGGGCATGTTCGCGATCGCGATCTGGGACGCGCGCGAGCGCAAGCTCGTGCTGGCGCGGGACCGCGTCGGAAAGAAACCGCTCTTTTATTTTCTCGACGGATCGCGGGTCGCTTTCGCTTCGGAGATGAAGGCGATCCTCGCCGTCCCCGGCGTCTCGCGCGACGTCGACCTCGAGGCGATGTCGGACTATTTCTCGTTTCTGTATATCCCCGCTCCGAAATCGATTTTTAAAAGCATTCGCAAGGTCCGCCCGGGCCACTATGTCGTTCTCTCGGATCGCGCTGTGCGCGAGACACAATATTGGGATCTGCGCTTCACCGTAGATACCGGGGTCAGCGAAAGCCAATGGGCAGAGCGGGTCTTGGAGACCTACCGCGAAGCGGTGCGGCTGCGCTTGATGAGCGAGGTGCCGCTCGGAGCCTTTCTCTCCGGCGGCATCGATTCGTCGTCGGTGGTCGCGCTGATGGCGGGTTTAATCAATGATCGCGTAACGACCTGCGCGATCGGTTTCCCGGAAAAAGAATTCGACGAGCTCGAGTACGCGCGGATCGTGGCAGCGAAGTTTGACACGCGGCATTACGAGCAGGTCGTTCACCCCGACGCCGTCGGGATCGTGGAAAAACTCGCGTGGCATTACGACGAGCCGTTTGCGGATTCATCGGCGGTGCCGACCTATTACGTCTCGAAGGTGGCGCGCGAACATGTAACCGTCGCGCTCTCCGGGGACGGCGGTGATGAAAACTTCGCCGGCTACCGTCGCTATTATTTCGACCGGCGCGAGAACATGGTGCGCGCGCTGCTCCCCGGCGCGATCCGTGCGCCGGTCTTCGGCGCCCTGGCGTCGCTTTATCCCAAAGCGGACTGGGCGCCGCGTGTCTTTCGGGGTAAGGCCACGTTCAAGAACCTCTCGCGCTCTCCCGTCGAGGCGTATTTCCGCTCCGTTTCCGCGCTGCAGCCGGAATTAAAAGCATCCGTGTTGCATTCGGATGTGCTTGGAACGCTCAACGGCTACGATTCGTTGGATGTCTTTCGCGAGCATTACGACCGCGCCGGCACGGACGATCCGCTTTCGCGCATTCAGTACCTCGATATCAAGACGTATTTGACGGACGATATTTTAGCGAAGGTCGACCGCGCCAGCATGGCGCATTCCCTAGAGGTGCGCGCGCCGCTTCTCGATCACGAGCTGATGGAATTAACCGCGTCGATTCCGGCGGCGCTCAAGCTGCGCGGCACGAACGGCAAATACATTCTCAAAAAAGCGCTCGAGAAAATCTTGCCCGACACCGTCGTGCAGCGAAAAAAGATGGGGTTTGCCGTCCCATTGGCGCGCTGGTTCCGCAACGAACTCAAAGAGCTGGCCCATGACGTCATCTTCACGGGCGCCGATGACGGCCTGCTCGATCGATCGACGGTGGGACAGTTGTGGCGCGAACATCAAAGCGGCCTCCGCAATCGCTCCACGGAGCTCTGGACCTTTCTCATGTTTCGTTTGTGGCAGCGGCAGTTCCAGCAAAATCGCGCCGGCGACACGATCGAGCAACGCGCGCGCGCGGGATCGGTCGCATGAAAGTCTTGGTTTTCACCAATCTTTACCCGAACCACGTTGCGCCCAATTACGGCGTCTTCGTCAAGGAGCGAATGACGCATTTTGCCGAGCTCAAGGGCTGTAGCATCAAGGTCGTGGCACCGGTTCCGTATTATCCTTTGAATTTCGGTTGGCGTTCACGGTTCAATCGTGTGGCTCGATATGAAGTGAGGGACGGCATCGAAGTTTATCATCCGCGTTTCTTTATGACCCCAAAATTCGGGATGATGCTTTATGGTTGGATGATGTTCTTGTCAGTTCTACCGATAGTAACGAAAATCCAAAAGCATTTCGATTTTGATCTCATTGACGCCCATTATGTCTACCCCGACGGATTCGCCGCGATTCAGCTAGGTCGCTTTTTTAATAGGCCTGTTGTGGTGTCCGCGAGAGGCAGCGACATTAATCTTTTCCGAACGCTTCACTTAATTCCGCGTTTGTTGCGCTACGTGTTATTTAAGGCGGATCGCGTCATTGCAGTCTCTCAAGCTTTGAAATCAGCTATCGTCGAAATGGGTGTTGTCGAAAATAAAATCGTCACAATTCCGAACGGGGTGAATGTCGAAAGCTTCTATCCTTTTGAGAAAGAAAGCGCTCGGAAGGCCCTTGCGCTGCCAAACCGGAAAACGATCGTCTCGGTTGGCAGCCTAACCGATAACAAAGGATTCGAGCTTCTCATAAAAGCATTCCGAAGGTTGCTGGATTCTTTCGACGCCGATCTGCAACTGGCGATTGTTGGCGATGGCCCTTCGCGTGCAAAACTCGAAAAGCTAATCGCTTCGTTAGAGCTTCAAGCGCGGGTTCGTCTTGTGGGCGCGGTCCCGCATGACGAGCTGCGCCTCTGGTATTGTGCCGCCGATCTCTCTTGTTTAGCCAGCGCCCAGGAAGGCTGGCCAAATGTCGTGCTCGAATCGCTTGCCTGCGGCGTTCCCGTTGTTGCGACGAGTGTGGGTGGCATTCCAGAAATTATTGCTTCGAATGCCGTCGGACTTTTGACGGCTCGCAATGAACGAGACATCGCCGACGCGCTTGGCGTTGCGCTCAATCGTAACTGGCGGCCCCAGGAGATAGCTGCCTATGCTGCCGAACATACATGGCAGTGTACTGCGACAAAATTGCTGAATGTATTTCACGCCGTACTCGAGCGTGGTGCGTTAGAAAAAGTAGCTGGTGGTAATATCGTTCAAGCGTAATCATTTTGACACGGGTTGGACTCTTCACAATTGGAAGTTATAACCCGAAACACTGTCTACGAAGTGCTGCGAACTTTGAAACAGCTACGCGCGCGCGGTCACATCGTCAACCTTTTAAACCAACATTCATCGCCCCGTGTTTAGACCTCGGCTTTTCCCAAGCCGCTCGCTAATCCGTTTATAACAGGCTGCATTTTGGGAAATTTTTTGATCATTGTGCCCGCACGGCATTCCCCGGACGCGGCCAATCGACTATTCCGCGCCGGAATCACTGCGGCGCAGCATCTCAAGTTCCAAACTCCTTGTGCGATTATAGAAAAAGATTGGGCCCGAGCTGTATCGTTTCCGCAACGAAACGGAACAGCCCGCGCAATTGTCACGGATATTAAAACAGGCAGTTGGCTCCTAACCATTGGCACGTGGTTTCATGCAGACGGCTATGGAACCGGGGCGGAGTCGAAGCTGCTAGAGGATTGTCTCAAAAAGGGCGAAGTGCAAGTTGCGAAAGAACTCGAAGGATTTTTTGTCATAGTCTTCGGCAACGGCATTACGAAAGAAACGGTTGTTGTTACCGATCTCGTGGGAAGTTGTCATTGCTTCGTACGATCATGCTCCAACGCAGTTGCAATCTCCAGTTCATCGCTGTTGCTTACATGCATCGGCGATGAATGTACCTTCGATCCCATAGGATGCCAGGAGTTCCTCAACACGGGAATAATGTATGAAGATCGGACGCTATATAAAGAAGTTCGCAAGCTGGGACCCGGGAGCGTCTTTCGCTACACGCAAGATATGCAACAAACCAGTCAATCGTACTGGCGTATTAGCGATCTTCATCCCGAGTCTCTGGATGGACGAGTAGCGGTAAGAGCTCTCGGTGAAGCGCTTTCGTGCGCTGCTCAGAAGATAAGTCGACTCTTCTCGCGTCCCGTTTGCGATCTTACAGGTGGGTACGATTCACGCGCTATAGCCTCGGCGTTTCTCACCGGGCAAGTCCCGTTTAGTGTGACAGTTTCAGGTTCGCCGGAAAGCGCCGATGTCATTGTCTCGCGCGGCCTCGCAGAGCTCCTGCATTTGCCGCATCTACATGTCAACCCCACCGCATCAGTTTCTTTTGAGCGTGTCAAAGATGCACTATCGTTCACCGATGGAGAATACGACCTTGTGGAGTACGCGCGGATCCTCGACATCCATGTTAAACTTTCGAACTCTTTTAACATCAGTATCAATGGATCGTTCGGGGAATTGGCGCGAGGATACTGGTGGGAGCTGTTGTTTCCCAACGCCGGCGAGCGGCATGAGCTTGATGCTGAAATGCTCGCTCGCCGGCGATTCGCGGCATGTCAGTTTGACGCTACGCTATTCCCTGCGAACATTAGACTTAATTTAGTCGCTCATCTCTCCGACGTTATTAAACGAACGAATACCGGACTCTCCAATTTGCCGAATACTTTGCAAATGGATCATGCTTATCTCGCTATGCGCATGCAGCGGTGGCAGGGGAGATTGGCTAGCAGTACGAATCGGCTTTGGCCGTGTTTATCGCCATTCCTGTTTCGCTCAGTTCTCGAAACGATGCTCCAGACGGCGACGCGCTTACGTCGCCGCAGCGGTTTAATACGTTACATGCTGGCCGACTTTCAACCGAGACTCGCTGAGTTTCCGCTAGAGCACGGATACCCCGCCGCTCCGGTGAGGTGGAAGAATGTCGCGCGTTTTTGGCCGCTGCCGTTGTATTATGGTAAGAAAGTCGTCTCGAGACTCTTCTCGAAGATCGGCAAAAAACGATCCGCTGTACCGGAAAGCCTTCCACCTCGGCTCCAGCTTTGGGCTGAAGACGAAGTACGAGAACTGTTGCGCCCCGCAGGTCTCAAGGTGGGAGAGCTCTTGGATCATATCGCGTTGAATAATTTCCTCGAGCGTTCTCATCGGCAGAATTTTCCTTTTGAGGACCAGTGGGCTCGTGTGCTCAGCCTCGAGTACACGCTTCGCGCCAGAGACGGTCTGCGAAGTAATGGTAATTTGTAACGCTTCGATCCGGTAGAAACCCATGAGTGGAATTTGCGGAATTGTCCAAAGGGATCGGAATCGCCAAGTGACCAACTCCGACCTTGCGTCCATGTTGCGAGTTCTCGGCAATGCGCATGAGGAAAGAGGTTCTATAGCCACTGTAAATGCATTGGGTTTAGCCGTGCAGAGCTCGGCAGGGTATTCTGCAGGCATAGCCAAAATGGACGTTCACGGGTCAATCTTGGCGCTGGCGTTCTATGGCAATATTTACAATCTATCGGATTTGATTCCCGAAGAGCGGCCGGAACTCGATCCGGCGACAGCGCTCCTGAGAATGTTTCACAAAAGCGGCCCAGCGGCCCTGGAAAAAATCCGCGGGGAATTCGTAACGGCCCTCTGGGACGGAACCCAGGAAACGCTTTACCTCGCGACTGATCGATTCCGAGTGCACCCGCTTTTTTACTATGAGGACAACGACAAACTCGTCTTCAGCTCAAAAATAAAAAGCATTTTGGCCTGTCCTTTTCCTATCAAGCGGACGATTAATCCCCAGGCGATCGTCGATGTCACGGCGTCTTCGGTCATTCCTACGCCAAAGACAATTTTTAACGAGATCCGTAAGCTGCCGCCTGGTTACGTTCTAAGATATTATAAAGGTGACGTTCATCTGACGCGTTATTGGGACATCCGCTTTTCGGCAGCTGAGAAGCCTCGCAAAAGGCAGCTGAAGCATGAGCTCAAAGAGAACTTCACCGAAGCCGTCTCCGTGCGCCTCAAAAACGAAAGTTTACCGGACGAGATCGGTACCTTCCTGAGCGGTGGAGTGGACAGTAGTACGGTCACGGGAGTATTATGCAAATTACTGAAGCGACCTATTAAGTCGTTCTCCATCGGCTTCGGTGAAACGAGATATAATGAGATAAACTACGCGCGGATCGCTGCGCGCGCCTTTGCTTGTAGGCACTTTGAATATTTCGTTACTCCGCGCGATGCGTATGAGACTATCCCACTGCTGCTAAACGCTTTTGACGAGCCTTATGCGAACGCCTCTGCAATACCCACTTATTTCTGTGCCAAGCTTGCAAGCGACAATGGTGTAAAGGTTCTCTACGCCGGCGACGGCGGAGACGAGCTGTTTGCGGGAAACGAGCGCTACGCGGATCAGCGATTTTTCGATTACTACCATAAAATCCCCCGTTGGATCCGCGAGCCAATCGTCGGGCCAACGATCTTCGCGCTCGCGGATCAATTTCGGTTTCCGCTGATCGAAAAGGCTCAAAAATATATTAGCCGGGCCAGTGTTCCTTATCCGCAGCGCCTTACTGCGTACGGCTTATTCGAAACATTTCCGATGCCGTCGTTGTTCGAGCCCGGCTTCATTCGATCCCTAGGCGACGGCTATGACACATATGAAAGCATCTACTCTCTTTATCGTAGCGCGACCGGCGAAACCGAACTTGATCGACAACTCTATATCGATCTTAAGCACACCATAGCCGACAACGATCTCTTTAAAGTCGTACGTATGACGGCGAACGCCGGCATCGCAGTGCGATTTCCCTTTCTCGATCACGTCTTAGCAGAATTTGCGGCCTCAATACCGGCTCATATCAAAATGAAAGGGAGACGCCTGCGGTCGTTTTTTAAAGAGACTTACGCCGATTTCCTTCCAGTAGAGATTAGAAAAAAGACAAAACACGGCTTTGGTCTACCCATTCCGTCATGGCTTCGGACCGATAAACGACTCAATGAAATGATGCTCGATTTACTTTTAGACCCGACAACAATTCAACGTGGATATTTTCAAAAAAACACGTTGGAAGAACTTGTTCTGCGGCATCAAAACGATTCAACGGCTTTTTATGGCACAATTCTTTGGAATCTCATGATTTTAGAATTGTGGCACCGGAACTATTCAACACTAAATTGAACGTAGAGAAGGGCGGACTTGCTGCGGTTCAATGATTTCCTTCTCGGGGCTGGCAAGAATGCAGTCGCTTAAAGCGCGAAACAGCAGAAGATTACTCTTCAGCCTTGTCGCGACGTTACTTTTTCGTACGTACACGATTAAATTTTTAAACCTTTTCGTGAACTATTTTCAGTTAAAAGAGCAACATAAAGCGACATTCCCTTTTCTTGTTAAAAGACGGACAAGAAATCTGCAAATACTTGTTTACCATCGTATCAACGATGAGAACGACCTATTTTTTCCTGCCACGCCGATCAAGATTTTTGAGCGGCAGATGGATTATTTAGCCCACAACTTCAACGTCTGTGACTTGGAAACCGCAGTGGATCGTTTGCGGAGAGCGGACGTTCCAGAGAATGCCGTGGTGGTAACCTTCGATGATGGTTATCGAGACAACTACCTTAACGCATTCCCGATCCTCAAGCATTTTTCGATTCCCGCGACGATATTTCTCGCCACAGACGCGATCGACACCGGCAAAGTACTATGGCACGACCGTATATTCGGCGCCTTTCGAAAAACGCAAAAGGCGTTCTTAGATATGCCTGGAAGAATGGCGAGACGTTATTCTTTAACGACTTCAGCCGAGAAGCTCGTAGCGCAGAATGAAGTCTTGGGTCTATTGCGGGTCCTTGGCGGTAGGGACCGATTACGAGTCATTGATGAAGTGGTGAGCAAATTGGGGGTCAGCGAAGATTCAGCGGCAGGTGAGGATTTGATGCTGACCTGGGATCAAATCAGAGCGATGCAAAAGAGTGGCATAGCATTCGGCTCACATACTGTGACACATCCAATATTATCTGTTCTCTCGGTTGAGGAGGCACGGGCCGAAATACAACAATCCAAATCAATAATCGAGAAAGAACTGGGCACACCCATTAGCTCCTTCGCATACCCTAATGGAAGTAAGAAGGATTATAGTGACGAGATCGTAGAGATTGTGCAGGAAGCGGGATATTCGTGTGCCGTGACGACTATCTTTGGCACCAATGACAGCGCTCGTCAGTTGTTCGAACTGCGACGTGCGACTCCCTGGGATGAAGACATCTTCTGCTTCGGACTCCGACTGAATTGCTACAAGCTTTGTGCGTGATCCAAGGGAATCTGGAAAAGGATATCGCTGTGCGTTGGACATATTATTCTGCGCTCGAACATTTTGATCGTTTCCGCACTTTGTGGGATCGTATCAATAAAATCTATGGTCAGTCGATTCTGCTTGATTCCATATTTGTTTCCAGCTTGGTTCGTAATTTTGCATCTGAGAAGACCCTGCTGGCTATTTGCGACGCTTCGCAGCAGCCGGCAGCAGCCTTACTTACCCAAAGGCGCACAGGCTTTTGGGAAACATTCCAGCCGTCACAGGCGCCGATTGGATTGGCGACTTTCGGCAGAACCGATGTGGAGCATCTGCGGGAACAGATGCTGTCGTTGATGCGTTCATTGCCCGGACATGCTTTGGGGATTTCGGTTTTGCAGCAGGATCCAGATTTTGCACCTTGGGATGGGCTGAACGGTTCGCTGTCAGCTCAAAAGCTCGATTACATCGACACGGCGCGGCTTATCTTGCCAAAATCATGGGAGGAATATTGGGGCAATCGCAGTAAAAATTTGACCCACAACCTAACACGGCAGCGGCGGCGTCTTGCAGAAAAGGGAAGTGTACTCGAGCTCCGTGCTGAGAAAGATCCAGCGGCTGTAGCATCAGCAATCGAGGCTTACGGTCACCTCGAAGGTTCAGGATGGAAGTCCAAAGAAGGCACTGCCGTATCGGCGGGAAATCCGCAAGGGTTGTTTTACAGAGAAATTATGGAAGACTTTTGCGCTCGGTCGGAGGGAATTATTTTTAGTCTTTTACTTGACGGTAAAATAGTTGCCAGCGATCTTTGTTTAACTCGGGACCGGAAAGTCGTCATCTTAAAAACAGCTTATGACGAGAGTGTTGAGGGGTTATCCCTGGGTTTGCTCTTACATGAAGGGATATTTAAAGCTCTCTGTAACGAAACTCAGACCGAAATTGTGGAGTTTTATGGCCGCGTTCGCGATTGGCACAAGAAATGGACAACGGACGTGCGGACCATGTATCACATAAACTTTTATCGTTACGCTTGGATTCCCAAAGCCAACCATTTTGGGAAAATGATGTACGAGAAGAGGTGGCTTGGTTGGAAAAACTGAAACTGGGCATCATTGGATGCGGAACAGTGGCAGAAAAGCTGCATCTGCCATCGATTGCCCGTTGCCGTGATGTCCAACTGACGGTTGTCGTCGACCAGAATACCGAGCGTAGGCGTCGGCTGGCCTTGCGCTACAATGCGCCGTATGAGTTCGAAGACTACTCGGACATCGGTGCTCGAGCCGAAGCCGTGATCGTGGCTTTGCCCAACCATCTCCATGCTCCCGTCGCCATTGATTTGCTGCGACAGGGACTACATGTGCTGGTTGAAAAACCGATGGCTTTAACGGTGAGTGATTGCGATGACATGATCGAAGCGTCCGTACAGAATAAGGCGGTGCTAGCAGTCGGAATGATACGCCGCTTTTATCGCGCTACACATTACGTAAAGACGGCTTTAACCAATGCACTGTTGGGTCGTTTGATCGACGTATCCGTCAATGAAGGCAGCGTACTGAGTTGGAATGCGGCGACAAATTATATGTTCCAGAAGTCGAGTTCTGGCGGCGGAGTGTGATGGATATCGGTGTGCATGTGTTCGATCTTTTACGTTGGTGGTTGGGT
This sequence comes from Pseudomonadota bacterium, assembly GCA_021324155.1. Taxonomy (GTDB): domain Bacteria; phylum Desulfobacterota; class Binatia; order UBA9968; family UBA9968; genus JAJPJQ01. The sequence goes on along the minus strand of JAJPJQ010000036.1, from coordinate 190,508 downwards.
GAGCCCAGCAATATTGAATACTTTGATGATGCCATGGGAGGAGTAGAAGCTGATTGTGCATGTCACGTGGAATTTGGCGAAGGTGTAACCGCAAACGTAGAGTTGAGCCGTACGCGCAATCTCAGCAATAGTTACACGTTTCGGGGAGAAAAAGGGACGCTGGAAGTCGGGACGAGCGTGAATCCTAGCATTAGGCTAAATCTGAAAAATTCCGATCTCGATTTCCGCGGTCGGATATCACCGCGTCTGGGAGTGAGCGACACGGCGATGGCGGATGCGTTCGTGCGGCAGCTCGATGATTTTGTTGGTAGTATATCCGAACGGCGTAACCCGCAGGTTTCAGGCTACGAAGGCCGCCGCGCAGTGGAGCTTATCGCCGAATGCTACGCATCCCGTAGGGTTTTGCCGCAACCGTGGCTTTTCTATCAGCCAAGCGAAGGACGACCGTGAATGCCGGCTTAGTCTACCCAGAACTCCGTGGTAAGCAGATCTTGGTTACGGGGGGGAGCGGCTTCATCGGAGGTCGGTTGGTGGAGAAGCTCATTCTCGATTGCCACGCCCAGGTTCGAGTGCTCATGCGAAACATCGCGCGTTCGCCTCGAGTCGCACGTTTTTCCGTCGAGCTTGTGGAAGGAGATGTCACGGATCCGATAAGCATCCAGCGTGCAGTAAGCGGATGTGAAATCGTATTTCATTGCGCGTATGGAAATTCAGGGGATCAGGCGACTCGCCGCCGCATTAATGTCGAGGGCACAAAAAATATTTTAGACGCATCGCTACGCAGTGGTGTTAAACGGCTGGTGCATGTCAGCACTTTAATGGTCTATTCGATAAAAGATGGAGATTTGGACGAAACCGCTCCCCGTCGGTACTCGGGACATACTTATGCTGATAGTAAATTAGAAGCCGAGGAGCAGGTGATCTCGTATGTAAAAAAGTACGGCTTACCCGCGAGCATCGTTCAGCCCTGCACGGTGTACGGTCCATTCGCTCCCTATTGGACGGCGGCACTGCTGAAAGGCATTCAGACCGGTAGACTTATTCTAGTGAACGGAGGAAGCGGTCTTTGTAATGCCGTTTATGTGGACGACGTTGTGCACGCAATGTTGCTAGCCGCCACGAAAGATGGCGCTGTAGGTGAAGCATTTCTTATTTCTGCTAGTCAGCCGGTCACTTGGAAAGAGTTTTACGGTAGTTACGAACGAATGTTGGGTCTTACTGGAACCGTTGATTTATCAATCGCTGAAGCAGAATCTCATTATTTAAAGAAGCAGGCGCTGCCAAGTGTGTTGGCAGAGATGAAACATGTTTTCGTTGATAACGAGTCATTGCGTGAACGCATCCTCAATACGCGAGAGATACGCGCCATGATTAACACGGCCAATGCAGTGATCCCTGAGAAAATATGGAAATTACTGAAAAGCCGGCTATTGTCTTCGCGGAATCAAAACTCTGTCGAGAACAGGGCGGAAGGCCAAAAACCGATTCATGCTATCGACCCGACAATGGTACGCTTTTGCGCTGCTAAGACCTACGTTCGCATCGATAAAGCGAGGCGTATGCTCGGCTACGAACCGGGTTTCGACCTAAAATCTGGCATGAACCTAACGGAGCAATGGGCTCGATGGGCTGACTTGCTTGGAGATACTTCGTCAAGGCATTCGGCGTCTGGGGCTCAAAGTTCCGTATGAATTGCAAGCTCGTAACGATTATTCCGTATTACCAACGAAAGTCTGGAATACTGGCGAAAGCCATTCGTTCGGCGTTGGATCAGACCGGCATCGCTGATTTCAACATTATTGTCGTAGACGACGTCTCTCCCATACCGGCGATCGAGGAACTGAGCTGCTTTTCGGCTCGTGAACGGGCAAGAATCCAAATCATTAAACAGAAAAAGAATAGCGGCCCCGGCGCGGCACGAAATCGAGCTCTCGACAGCCTTTCCCGGGACGTGGACTATGTAGCATTTTTGGATTCAGATGATGCATGGACGACTACGCATCTAAGCACCTCTATCGCCGCTTTGCAGCGCGAGTACGACTTTTATTTCGCTGATCATTTTCAGCTCAACCAAATCATCAGCGCGTTCAATCGCGCGAAAAGGCTCGATCTCGAAAATCACAAACTTATCGATGACAATTTGAAGTTATACGAATACGTCGGCGATATGTTCAATCAAACACTGACGGGAAATATTATCGGCACGTCTACAGTTGTGTATCGTTTCCCCAAATTTCCGGAACTGCGTTTTCGCGAAGAATATCGCAATGCGGGTGAGGATTATCTCTTTTGGTTGGAAATTTCAGCGTTGACGAAGAAATTTGTATTTTCGACTGCTTGTGAGTGTCGATATGGAGAAGGCGTTAATGTCTATTCTGGCGCCGCCTGGGGCACCACGGAGTGTCTGAGGCGAATCCACGACGAGATAAAGTACCGGAAAAGCGTCGATGAGTTGTTCCAACTGAGCGGAGGCCAGACGGAACAAAATAAAATGAAACTGAAAGAGTTAAGAACCCAATTCGTGCAGAATCTTATTCATAGTTTGATACGTGGTAGTGTGAGTTTTAATGGCCTTATCCTAAATCAAATACAAACAGACCCCGCCGTTCTCGGCTATTTTGTGCCCGTCGTCTTCAATGCGTTGCTGCGGTGGAAAAATAAAGAAAACGTTCATTGAGCGAGGAGTGCAGTTCATTACACGGGAGTAAGAAGGAAAATCGAAGCTGACGAGTGCCATGACGCCGAGCACGCGAAAGACGTGAAAATTACGGTTCGCAAAGCGGAGTTGGCTGCCGATAAAGCCACTATTGTAGATATAATCCGGCGTGAAATAACTTCTACCTCAGACGATCGCCGATTTGATTGGTTATATTATAATAACCCTCATGGTGAGGGACGGGCATGGTTGGCGGTGGATGAAGGCAATACCACAATTGGTATGGCTGCCGTGTTTCCAAGGCAGTCTCATACCCGCAACGGCCAATTTTCCGCTTGGGTCTTAGCCGATTTCTGTTTGTCTCCGCAATACCGGACACTCGGTCCGGCTTTGCAACTGCAGCGCGCATGCCTCGAGGGTGTCGACGCCGGCGCCGCGGCTTTCTGCTATGATTTTCCCAGCACGGCGATGATGGCCGTCTATCAACGGCTCGGCATCCGCTCCGTCCGCCAGATGGTTCGCCTCGCCAAGCCGCTGCGCGTCGATCGAAAAGCCAGAGAGATCGTGACAGGTGCGCTCGCGCAACGCATTGTCGCCGGCGCCGGCAATCTCCTGCTCAGGCTCGGCGATATGAGCGGCACCGCCAAGCATGGAGTATCGGTCGCGCTGCACACGGGAGACTGCGGCGAGGAATTTTCCGCGCTCTCCGATAAGATGGCCGGCTGTTACGGAATCTGTACCAATCGCTCGGGCGATTATCTCAACTGGCGCTATCTCGACAATCCGCTGTACTGTTATGAACTTTTGACCGCCCGGCGTGGAGGGGAGCTTCTCGGCTATATCGTCTTTAATCAAAGCGGAGAAGACGCAATGCTGGCCGATATCTTCGGTGTGGACGAGCCGCTGATGATCGAGTGTCTACTTAACGGCGCCACCGCGATTTTGCGCGAGCGCGGCGTCGTGACCGTCAGCGCAGCGCTAATCGAATCGCATCCGTGGATTCCGCTTTTTTCACGCGCCGGGTTCAAGGCGCGAGAGAAGAGTCCGATAATCGCTTACGCTCCGTCGCATTCCCACGCATTCGACTTCTCGAACTGGTTTTTGACCTACGGCGATCGAGACAGCTGAAAGAGAGAACAAATGACATCTGACGGCAACATGAGGAACCTTGGAGAGTTTATTCGAGCGCGGTTTCCGTTGGCGCGGAAGCTGGGCGACGAAGATATGCTGCTCGGTAACGGCGTTTTGGATTCGCTGGCGGTCCTCGACGTCGTTGCGTTTATCGAGAAGGAGTTTCGCATCACGGTGAGCGACGACGAACTTCTGCCGGAGAATTTCAACTCGATCGCAAGCATGGCGGCGTTCGTGCGGACCAAGCTCGAGGCCTCGCCGTCGGAAGAACCAGCGCGACGATAGAGCGGTAATCGAACGATGGACTTCCTCATACATCACATGCTGCGGACGAGCACGTGCCGCTTCCCGGAAAAGGAAGCACTTGTCCACGGAGACAAACGATTGACTTACCGCGAGGTTCGCGGTCGCGTGACCAATCTCGCGCAAGGTTTGCGGGAAGGGGGCGTCGCTCGCGGCGACCGTGTCGGCATTTATCTTGAGGCGTCCGTCCCGCAAGTGCTCTCGATATTCGCGGTTTCTCAGGCGGGCGGTGTGTTCGTTCCGATCAACAGTCTTCTCTTTCCCGATCAGGTAGCTTATATCGCGCGAGACTGCCGCATGAAGGCGCTCGTTACGACATCTGCCAAGCTCCAATCCATCGCCGAGGTCATCCAGGAGATTCCTTCACTCGAGTTCGTGATCGTCGTCGGCGACAAACGAGCCGACGTTTCGCTGCCGGCGCTTTCGTTCGCCGAACTGTCTGAGAGAGCCGCGCCCCAAGCTATGCCCGAGGTCGGCATCGAAAAAGATCTCGCCGCGATCATGTACACCTCGGGGTCGACGGGAAAGCCCAAGGGCGTGATGCTGAGCCACGAGCAGGTGATGGCGGGCAGCTCGATCGTGTCGACCTATTTGGGGATAACCGACGCCGAGCGGATCCTGGCCGTTCTCCCGTTCAGCTTCGATGCGGGATTGAACCAATTGATGACGGCGTTTCAGCAGGGCGCGACGCTGGTGCTCATGACCTTTACCTTCGCCAGAGAGATCGTGCAGATGCTTTTGAAGGAGCGCGTCACGGGATTGGCGGGAGTCCCGACGCTGTGGAGCCTATTGGTGCAGCCCAACTCGACGATGAAGAAGCATGACTTCCCGGACCTACGCTACATCACCAACACCGGGGGACGCATGCCGCAAACCGTGCTCGCGGAGTTGCGCGAGACCCTGCCGTCGACGAAGATTTTTCTCATGTACGGATTGACCGAAGCGTTCCGCTCAACCTATCTGCCGCCGGAAGAGCTGGATCGCCGACCGACGTCGATGGGAAAGGCGATTCCAAATACCGAGATTCTCGTCGTCAACGACAAAGGCGAGCCATGCAAACCGGGCGAAGTCGGGGAACTCGTGCACCGTGGTCCGACGGTTTCGATGGGATACTGGGGACAGCCGGAATTGACAGCGCGAGTCTTGCGTCCCCATCCTTTTTCGCCGCCTGAGGTCGATAATGGCGAGAAGGTCTGCTACTCGGGAGACCTCGTCCAAATGGACGACGACGGATTTCTCTACTTCGTTGGGCGGCGCGACAACATGATCAAATCCTCGGGCTTCCGCGTGAGCCCGAGCGAAGTCGAAGAAGCATTGTTTCAAAGCGGCAAACTGCGCGAGGCGGCCGTGATCGGAATACCCGACGAAGCGCTGGGGCAGGCGATTAAGGCGTTCGTCGTTCCACGCGACGGCGAAGCGGTCGACGCCGACGGACTGATCGAATTCTGTAGTGAACGTATCCCACGTTACATGGTGCCGAAAGTCATTGAATTTTCCGACGGTCTGCCGAAAACTCCGAGCGGTAAGGTCGATTATCCGGCGCTGCGGAGGCGCGAAGGCGTCTAGGATTCGTGATGACGGAGCAAACAGCCGAATTGATCGCGCGCTATTTTGCATCCTCGAACGGCGAGCTCTGCATCAGCGGCATGTCTGTAAGCTCGATCGTGGCGCGCCACGGAACGCCGCTTTTCATCTACGACGGCTCCGTCATCGAGCGTAAATTGTCGCTGCTTAAACAGACGCTGCCTCCGCGCTGGTCGATCTATTATTCAGTCAAAGCCAACCCAAGCCGCGAAGTTTTAAAATTCTTCGTCGGCCGCGAGCACGGCCTCGAAATCGCGTCGGCCGGAGAATTTCAGCGCGCAATCGACGCCGGATGCGCTCCGCGGAATGTTTTGTTCGCCGGGCCGGGCAAGCGCGAAGCCGAGCTTGAGGCGGTTCTGCAGCAGGGAATCGGCGAGATCCACGCCGAGTCGATCGCCGAAATCGACCGCCTCAGTGAAATCAGCGGCCGTCTGGGCGTAAAAGCGAACGTCGCGGTGCGCGTCAACCCAACCGCGGAAGCGCAGGGCGGCGCGATGCTGATGGGAGGAAAGCCGGCGCCTTTCGGCATCGATGAGGAGAATCTCGATGAAGCCGTCGCCCGAATCCTCACACGGCCGAGGCTTCACTTTCGCGGCATTCACCTCTTTACGGGCACGCAAATTCTCGATTGCGCCGCTCTGGTGCGGCAATACCGCAAGGCCTTAGAGATTGCACGCCGGCTCGCCGGCAGGCTCGGACGGCCCTTGGATACCGTCGATTTCGGCGGCGGGCTCGGCGTCCGCTATTTTGTAGGCGAGAGGGAGCTGGACATGAACCGGCTGCGTACGGCACTGGCAGAGTTGATGAGCGATATCGAGGGCGATCCGCTTTTTACGGGGACCCGTTTTATCGTGGAGCCGGGCCGCTACCTCGTCGCCGAAGCCGGCGTTTACGTTGCGCGAGTCAACGACGTGAAGGTTTCCCGCGGTAAAAAGTTTGTCATCCTGGACGGCGGTATGAACCATCACCTTGCAGCTTCGGGGAACCTCGGCCAGGTCATCAAGCGAAATTTTCCGCTCGCGGTCGTGAACAAGCTGAAGCAAAAGCCGAGCGAAGTCGTCGATGTCGTCGGACCTCTGTGCACGCCGCTCGATGTTCTCGGCCGCGAGGTCGAGCTGCCGCCGGTTGCGATCGGCGACCTCGTCGGTATCTTCCAGTCCGGCGCATACGCGCGTAGCGCCAGCCCGCTCGGATTTTTGAGCCATCCGGCGCCGGAGGAGGTGTTTGTTGACAACATGGAGCCGCCTGATTCGCCGGCGCGCAATGTCGGTCATTTCCGAGTGTCTCGAGCGGAATGAATAGGTGGATTCTTTCATTCTTCCAAAAGAGCCGCGACTCTGCTGGAATTCCTTTTTCTCCGATGGCGTAACGCGCAGCCCTTTCAATCAATTTGGCAATAGACCGGCCCATTATCTGTTTTGGGCGAGAAATGCGATTTATCACGGTTTGGCTGCCCTCGCTGTCAAGCCGGGCGATCAAATTCTTGTTCCTGCATTTCATTGCGCGACTCTCGTAGATGCAATTTTACAGTATGGAGCTGAAGTTCAATTCTATGATATCAATGCCGATCTAACGCCGAATTTCAGCCACATCGAAGATCGCATTCGGGAGAAGACGAAAGCGATATTGGCGATTCATTATTGTGGCTTCCCTCAGCCGATTGAAGAGTTCCGGACGTTGTGCCGTAAACGGAACATTTATCTGATCGAAGATTGTGCTCATGTCCTGCCTGGTATGTCGGACGGAAACCTCCTGGGGAGTTTTGGGGATATAGGTGTTTTCAGCTTGCGTAAATTTTTTCCCATTTACGATGGAGGGTTGTTAATTATTAACAATCCTGATTTGAAGTTGAATATTGTTTTGGAAACAACCAACCCTTTTCTCTCACTTAAAATTCTGAAAAACACGCTCGAGCGATCGTTTGCCAACCGTCAATGGAGTCGAGCCGTTGCTTTAGCCTCCGTGTTCCTGAAGATTTTCGGTAATCTAAGCACGACTGCACGCGATGCCCGCAACTTGAACAGCTACGATCTCAGTTTCGATCTCCATGCAGTCAATCGCGGAATGTCATGGATATCTAAGAAAATCGTGGAGCACACTTATCTGCCAACGCTCATTGCGCGTCGGAGGCATAACTACCAGAAATTATCCGACGCCATCGAGAATCTACCCGGCGTCACCGCGCTGTACGCTAAACTCCCAGAAAATATTACCCCATGGGAGTTTCCGTTGTTGAGCGAGAGAAAAAACCTACATCTACCGTTGCGCGCACGCGGTATACCAGCGACTACATGGGGAGGGGTGATTCATCCGACTCTTCGTCTTGAGTCGTACCCGGGCGCACAATTCTTATACGATCATCTGGTATTTTTGCCGATACATCAAAGCCTTGAAGAGCAGGACATTTCCAATTTAACGAGCGGCTTACGCCAAATCGTAACTTCGTAAAGAGCTTTGATGCCAAAAGTTCTAATGATCGCATTTCACTATCCGCCTTTTGAAGGGGGTAGTGGAGTCCACCGGACGCTGAAGTTTTCAAGATATTTGCCCGAGAACGGCTGGCAGCCGATTGTCTTAACTGCCAACCCCCGGGCCTACCCGAAAACAGGTGTGCAGCAACTTGCCGAAATACCGCAGAACGTTGTTGTGCGCCGTGCGTTTGCTTGCGACACTGCACGCCATTTATCTGTCGGAGGACGGTATCTTCGTAGCATGGCTTTGCCCGATCAGTGGGTAAGTTGGTGGTGCGGCGCGGTAATCAGCGGATTGAGCCTAATTAAACGGTACAAACCAAGTGTTATATGGTCTACCTATCCAATCGCAACGGCTCATCTAATCGGCTTGACCTTGAAGCGTTTGACCGGTCTACCTTGGATTGCCGATTTTCGAGATTCAATGACCGAAGATCATTATCCACGAGACGTTTGGACACGCCGCACCTATCTATGGATCGAGCGTCGAGCGGTAAAGCACGCAGCTCGTTTCGTTTTCACCGCTTCTTCCACCCGTCAGATGTACCTTACCCGATATCCGGCGCTGAAGTCTGAAAATTGTATTCTAATTCCGAATGGCTTCGACGATGATGATTTTGACGGCATCAATTCCGAGCCGAGTGCTAGTTGTCACGCGCGTCCCGTTCGACTTCTGCACGCCGGATTAATTTACACAGACGATAGAGATCCTCGCGCGTTCTTTCGGGCGATTGCTCGATTGAAGAAAGAGGGACGCGTTAACGCAAGAGAACTTATCGTTGATCTTCGGGCAAGCGGCTCAGAGGCCTATTATGGCAAACTGCTTGCCGAACTAAATATCGACGATATTGTGCGATTGTTGCCGCCTCTGCCATATCGCGAAGCGCTTAACGACTGTGCCGATGCGGATGCTTTGATAATTTTGCAAGCGGGCTCTTGCGATCATCAAATTCCCGCCAAAGCGTATGAATATCTGAGATTACGAAAGCCTATTTTAGCATTGACTACTAGCGCGGGCGATACGAGTGCCCTGTTAGTCCAGGTTGGCGGTGCCACCATTATTGATCTAGCGGATGAAGATGAAATTTACAGACGACTTCCCTCGTTTATCGATGCTGTTCGAGCCAAGAGACATGAACTGCCGGATCCAGCAATGGTAAAACGCTTTTCTCGAAAACATCAGACCCTAGAACTGTCAAATTGCCTACATCAAATGGCGCCAGAAAGTTAAGCTCACGACCATGCGTGACATCATACTATTAGGCATTGTCACCATCGCAGCTTTGGCGGGAATTATGCGTCCGTCCATCGGGTTGCTCGCATATGTTTTTCTCGGAGTCTTTGCCCCCCAAAGCTTTACATGGGGCTTTGCTCGCACGATGCCATTTTCACAGATGGTAGCCGCCAGCACACTCGTTGGAACGTTCATCTCCTCGGAACGAAAGGCATTTCCATTACATCGAGAATTGTTTTTGCTGATTTTGTTCTGGGGCTTCATGGGAATTTCGACGATGTTCGCGCTTTATCCGGACACAGCCTTAGAGAAGTATGTGTACGTTTCAAAAATTTTTTTAATGATTATTCTCACCATCGTTCTGATTAATACAAGCGAAAAGCTTCATCTGCTCGTAAGCGTTATTGGCCTTTCCTTGGGATTTTACGGACTAAAGGGCGGCATATTTGCCGTGGCGACCGGCGGCGGCATGATCGTCTACGGGCCGGAGAATAGTTTCCTTTACGCGAATAATTCGATCGGCCTCGCGCTCGCGATGAATATTCCGATTTTGATTTATTTGTTGAAAAATGCCCAGGCGCAATGGCTGCGTCTTTCAATTAAAGCCATGTTGTTGTTTTCGTATCCGGCAATCATTTGCACCTATTCACGAGGCGCTTGGATTGGGATGCTTGCCGCGACGGCTCTTAGCGTGCTCAAAAGCAAAAACAAATTTCTCATGGTCGGCGTAGTCGGCGCATTGACGATGGTACTTGTAAGCGTTGCGCCTATGATTGCTCCCCAACATTTGGTGCAACGATATGACGATCTGGTCAATTATGAGCAGGAAACGTCGGCTCAAAGCCGATTTTGGAATTGGGAGTTTTGCCGACGTGTTGGATTTGCCCGTCCGTTGGTCGGCGGCGGATTCGATTATTATACGCTGGAAAGTTACGACAAATTTTATCCGGAGTTTCAGGACAGGTGGCCAGGAAAGGTGTGGTCATGCCATAGCACGTGGCTGACGATATTTGGTGAGCAGGGAATGCCGGGTTCAATCATCTGGTTGTCGCTGTTGCTCTGCTGCTTCAGGTCACTAACGCGTCTTCGGTCAGAGAATTATGCCGGGAAAGAGCACGTCGTAGATTTTGTCGACATGACCAAGAGCGCTTTAGTCGTTTACTTAGTTGTCGGTACATTCATCGACGCAGCTTACTTCGATTTACTCTACTATTTCATCGCCTTTATTGTGATAGTCAAAGGACTAAGACGACGAGAGGAGATAAAGCCCTTTGTGATTGGAAGTAAGAACATTGTGCCGCACGCCACGAGAATCCCGAACTTCTCACAAGCCTGACCAGAATGAGGATACTTTTCCTCAGCCATCGTCTTCCCTATCCACCGGATCATGGCGCGAAAATTCGAGCCTATTATTTTATTCGCCATCTTAGTGAAAAACATTCCGTTACAGTAGCAAGCCTCGCAGAGTCCGAGGAAGAACTTCGCCAAGCGTCAGGATTACGCGATGCATGCGATGATCTGATCGTCGAAATTCTTCCGCCACGGAATCGTTGGCTACAGGCGTTGAAAGCTTTTCCAACTTCAGTTCCGGCGTCCGTCGCGTATTTTTGGTCCGATAATCTACAAAGGCGCATTGATGAAAGGCTTCACACGGTCAAATTCGACGCCATATTTGTTTTCTGCGCGTTTGCGGCACAGTATGTGCGTCGACCGCATCCTGCTTGGAAAGTATTGGACTATTGCGACATCGACTCTGCCAAGTGGATGGAATATTCGAAGTATAAAGCCTTTCCTTTATCGTTGGGCTATGCGCTTGAGGCCGCCAAGCTGCGCCGATACGAGCGTGGAGTCGCTCAGCAGTTCGACCAATCTGCAGTAATCAGCCCAGCAGAGCTTGAAGAATTCAAGGCACTCGATGTCCATGTGCCTTGCAGCGTCATTCATAACGGTGTTGACGCAAGTTATTTTCGTCAGAATCAAAAGAAACCGGGATCGAAGGTTATCGTTTTCCTAGGCCGAATGGACTATTTCCCGAATGTCGATGGAATAAATTTCTTTGCTAAGGAGATATTTCCTTTAATTCGTAACAAAAGGCCCGGCGCGGCGCTCCGGATCGTAGGCTCAAATCCGGTGAAATCGGTTCAAGAGCTTGCAAAAGGCCCGAACGTGTCAGTGACTGGATATGTGGCGGATGTGCGGCAAGCGATGTCCGATGCGGCAGTATCGATAGCTCCTTTGAGAATTGCTCGTGGAACTCAGAATAAGATTCTTGAGTCCATGGCAATGGGTATTCCTGTAGTCGCGACCTCTAAGGCGGCTAAAGGTCTGGGAGTCAACGCACAAGCGCGGCTGCTAATTGCGGATGATCGACAGACTTTCGCCGATCAAGTCATTTCTGTTTTAGACGACGACGATCTGGGCATGAGACTGTCAGCCGGCGGTAGAGAATATGTTGAGGCCGAACTCAGCTGGTCAAATGCCCTACTGCGTCTCGATGACCTTTTGGCGAAAGCCGGTATCACACATGAGAAATGCTCTTCGCCACCTCACCCCTGGTAATCTTGAACATGAGCTTTCAAAGATCTATTGCACGCTCAAATTCGATGGTGTTGAGGGGGAGCTGGGTGGCGGTGGCGGCGGCGTACCAGATGTGCTCGACGGAGCAACGCCCCAAACCGGATCGTCATTAAAACCCGCCGTCAGCTGAGACCAATTTGTTGCTCCTATCATTCTATTGTATGCCGCCGTCGCCCCTGTCACGTTTAATTGAACGGCATAGGAAATCGCAGGCTGAAGATTTCCCCAGTAACTTGTTGCGTCTGGGAAATTACCGCCGCGTAGGCTGTTACCCGTGCCTGTGCATAGGCTGCATGCGCCGTTCGGATTTGTAGACGATTTGAGAGCGTTGTAAGCTTCGCCAAAATTGTTGTACCAAGGTCCGCTGCCGGTATCCCAATTGGAAGATGCCGATGAGGCGACTGGGAACACATACTGGGCTGCATCGGCAAAATAAAATTCGGTAGCACCGCTTCCTCCGAGGCGACCTATAATGCTTTGCGCTTTCCATGCAAACAAAGCGTCCAATTTGGCTTTGTTTGCGGTTGTAATATTTAAGTTTATCGCGCTGCCGAAGCCAAACGAGAAGGTCAAAAAGTCTTCCATCCACGTGGCATTGTAGTAAGGACTATTAGGATCATTGTAGTTGCTATAAGGCTTCGCCCATCCTTGCGGGTTATTTGGCTGGGCGACATATTTTGCGTGGTAGTAGGCTATATTGTTGGCCCAACTGTTCAAAAGCTCTGTCTGTAAAGCATCTCCGTCGGGCGTGATTGCCGCGGCTTGAACCAAAGTACGCAATGCCCATGCAGCACCGCGCGTAGTTAGTGCACCAACATCTGTGCGCAAGACACCTTGACTAAATTGCCGGTTGGTATCTGTGTTCTGCAGATAAATCATCGTTGAAACGAATTGGGTTTCTTCAAGGAAGTAAAAGCGCCCGAGCAGAAGGTAGGCCATGTATCCCAAAGAAGGATGATGCGGCGTATCCCAACCGGCGCCGCTGGTGCCACTAGCGGTCGGAGTAAATGTATTGGTGCTGCTTGTGCCCAGCCCGGCGGGCTCGTTATCACCGATCAAAAGATTTGGATAACTGGAAAATTTGGGCGGTTGATTTGTCGTCTCGTCTCGAAAATGAATGTCGAAGCCGCCGGCGGCGTACGCGTTGACGGTAACCGACGCTAAAGCGCGTGAGTCGCCCTGGCTTGTTAAATAAGCAACGTCCCATTCCGGCAGAGGACCGATGAATGGAGCATATCCCGCTGAGCCCATCCCCACGTATCGCACGTTAGCTTCCGTCAGCGGTGTGTATGTTTGCTTGATGCGCGACCATAATGCTGAGTTGCTTGCTGTGGTGCCTCGGTAAGTTGGAACCATCTTTGTGGCCTGGAGATAAGCAACATCATGTTTTGGAGTGACCGCAGGATTAGTGCCGAGCCAATGGCTGAAAGTCGAACCACTCCCAAGCACTGCGCGGGTGTGATGTCCGAGCGTGAGGGTGCCGCTGTATCGTTGTGAACCGCCGAGAGTGAAGGTGACGGTTGCGGGTCCCTTCCCGCTGGGGTTCGTCACATTCAATGTAGAGTTTTCCACCCACGGCAGAACTTCGACGGAACCGTCTGACCACAGGCGTACCTCGAACCATGCGGACAAAAGAGGATCCGAGCCGATTCTGGAATAGTAGATCCAACTCGACATCTTAGGACCGCTGACCCATGTCCGCACTCGGCCAGGAGTCATTCTTCCGTTGCTGAGAGTACTGGTTACGCCGATCAGATCCGTAAGATTCACGGTTCCAACCGAACCGAATTGGATAGACGCAGTAATACCCGTGTTCGCGAGATCTGCTTCTGTGAGAGCTGTGCCTGACTGTGGTGCGGCGACAGTGAGGTTGACGGCGAGAGGAGTATTCGCTGTTAAGGAAGCTCGTCCTGAGAGTATTGCAAATCTCGCACTTCCATCCGGCCAGGTATTTTTAATCGTGGCCTGAAAATCTGTTACGTTAGCGGAAATCGTCGACCCGCCGGGCACATCGCCTTGCTTAAACACATGGCCGACTGCAAAGGGTTTGATCCCTGAGCTCGTCGAGGTGAGAGTCAAAGAAGGTAGTCCGGATGGAGGCGTTGACGTGCGAGCCTGGGTTGTCGCACTTACAGCATTTGTTTGAGACGACAGATTTCCCGCGGCGTCGGCGGCAGCCACGGTGTAGGAATATTGCGTTGATGCAGAAAGGCCGGTGTCTTGATACGATGTATTTGTAGCGATGCCAATTTGTACGCCGCCACGGTAAACTCGATAGCCAGTGACACCAACATTATCCGTCGATGCATTCCACGAAAGATCGATCTGGGAAGACGATATCGCCGTTACACTTAGCCCGGACGGAGTGGTTGGAGGAGTAGTGTCCGGCGGCGGCGGAGTCGTTGTACCACCGCCTCCGGACGTTCGCATGAACATGACGTTGCCGGTGTATGAATTTGCAATAACAACTCCGCCGAGCTCGGGCACATACTGGACTGAGTTCTGAATACCATTTTGCCGATCGCTTGGGAGCGTTCCAGTTACACTCGGCGCGTCTACAAACCAGGTTGCAGCATCAACGCGATACATCCTAATGCCGGAACCCGAATTGTAAAATACTAAAAATTTATCATTTGTCTCATCGTAAACAATCCCTGGGTAGCCTGATAACGTCAATGGGCCGGAGCCCAAACCACCGAAGCTTGCGGAAATAAGATTGCCGTTCAGATCCCTTACCCGTGGAGCAACCGTAGCTCCATAGCTGCCGACCACCAGCATGCGATTACGTCCTGGGTCAATGGCTGCCGCTGCATAGTTACCTGCTTCGTTGTTTGCACTCACTCTTGACCATGAATTGGTGCTTTGCGTCCATTTCCACCAGCCCGCTCCGTAACGGTTATAATAGATATCTTCTGTTGTCGGATGTTTGACGACTAATGCTGCGGTAAAGTCACCTCCGCCGCTATATCGCGCGATGAACTCCGGCGCGTCCCACGTATTTGTCGAGACGTTGAAGCTGAAAGAATAGCCTGCATCGCCGGTATACGCCCATCCGGATGGCGGATTGGGCAGGCCCGATAGCAGCATGCCTGGGCTGGGCATGACCAACATTCTGTTACGAGCATTTATGAATTGTGACGCATAGTACGTGTGAGTCGGCGACGGCTTCAAGTCCAGGTAGAATTGCGAATTGTTGATGACTTGGCTGTCGGCGGACGGCGCACTAATTTGAACCCATTGGGGATTTTCCGTGTTCAACTGCAGAGCGTCGACTTCATTTCCTGCGTAATCGCCATGTCCACCTGCAGCACCGATGAGATAAACGCTCCCCTGCCGTTTTAGGGTCGCCCCATTCCATGCAACTATCTTTGAGGAAGGACCAGTGACACCCAAGGGCCGCGGATTCGGCTCAACGCTTGAGAGGGCAGTGTTGGGAATGGAATACCACTGCCAGAACGGTAAATTATTCACCCAGGTCGGAACAGTCGCCGCTGATGCGAGCGTGGTAGTGCTAAGGAGAAATAGAATAATAAAGCCGAGCTTTAGAACATATCTGCGCATAGATGCCTCGCCATTCTGTCGATGTAAGAAAATTTCGATCAGGTCGTTACCAACTCCCCACGACCGGCAAATCACCCTGTTGCCCGAAATTGTAGCACAGATCAACGACGCAGCCTTCGAATACGCCGTTGCCGTTGAGGTCCAGCAGCCAGTCGCCGGTGCTCGGTCGGAAGACGCCGATGTTGTCCGTGCCGCTGCCGTCCCAGTCGCCGACGACGGGAAGGTCGCCGGCCTGACCGAAGGAAGAGACGCAGAAGTCGCCGGAGCAGCGTTTCCCCATTTTGATGTCGCCGTTCAGATCGAGAATCCACTGACCGGTGGTCGGACGAAAGACGCCGATTTTCGTTTTCCCCGTTCCCGACCAATCACCGACGACGGGAATATCGCCCGCAAGGCCGAAACTCTTTTTGCAAAGATCGGTTCGCTTGCATTTATCGAGGGTTTCGTTGCCATTGAGGTCGAAGTACCAGCTGTGTGTGCTTGGACGAAAGATGCCGATGCGCTTTTGGCCGGTGCCGGTCCAATCGCCGACGACAGGTTTATCGCCTGCTTGGCCGAACACGAACGCGCAGGTGCTGAGCTCGCAGCCGTCGAGCGCGGAGTTGCCGTTGGCATCGACATACCACGTAGCCGTTCTCCTATCGAAAACTCCCGGCAGACTCTGCAGGCCGCCGTTCCACGGACCGACGATAGGCACGTCGCCTTGATCTCCGAAATTCGACAGACAAGAATCGGTATTGCAACCGTCCCAGGCGCCGTTGCCGTTATCGAGGAACCACTCGCCGGTGCTGGGGCGGAAGACGCCGATCATCGCCGGAGTATTGGCGGTGAAATTCGCTGTCACAGAAATGCTTGCACCGAGAGTTACGGTGCAGCTGCCGACGCCGCTGCAACCGCCGCCGCTCCAACCCAAAAAGGTCGCGCCTGCATCGGGCACCGGCGTCAAAGTGACGCTTGTGCCGCTTGTAGACGACATAGAGCAACTGGAGCCGCAGTCGATCCCCGCAGGCGTGCTGCTTACTTTTCCTTTGCCATGCTTCGACACGACGAGGCTGACGCTTTGTGCAGCGAACGTCGCGGTCGCGGTTTTATTGCTGTTCATGGATACGGCGCAGGTTCCGGTTCCCGTGCACGCGCCACTCCAACCGGTAAAAGTGGATCCTGTCGCCGGCGTCGCCGTCAAAGTTACAGAGGCGCCGTTAGAATAGGCTTCCGAACAATCCGTGCCGCAGCTAATGCCTGACGGCGCGCTCGTAACCGAGCCGTTACCCGTCCCTGCAGTCGTAACCGTTTTTACTACATTGACTGAAAGCGTGAAAGTCTGGAGCTGAAAGGTCGCGGTGCACGATTTGCTGACGGTGAGAGTGACCGATCCATCCGAGCAATCGGAGTCGCCGCTCCAACCGGTGAATGTCGATCCGGAAGCAGCCGTGGCCGTGAGGGCTACGACCTTGCCTGTTGTAAAGCTGCCGTTACAGGTCGTTCCACAGTTTACGCCCGATGGCGCGCTTGTTACCGTTCCGCTCCCGTTTCCAGACTTTGTAATGGAGAGGCCGACCGTGCCCGGTGCCGACTGTGCGGTCCCGCAGGCGGCATTCGAATACGAAGAATCGCCCGCGACATTGTAAGCTCTGACTCGATAGCAATATTGAGTACCCGCGACTACCGTCGTATCAGTGTAAGATGTGATGTTCGGGCCGACCGTAATTACCTGAGCGAAAGTGCCCGAGCTGCCCGTTGCCCTTTCAACCTTAAAACCGTCTTCATTTGTCGAATTATCGGCCCAGGTGAGGGTCAACTGAGCCGCTGACGCGACGGTAGACCACATCAGGATGATAAAGCCGAGCGCGAAAGGCATTATTTTCAAACGCATAATTACCTCAAGGAGAGAACGCTTCCACACGGGCGGTATTTGCAATAAGTCATTTTCCTGGATAGCGAATTTAGTTTACCGACCTCGGGTGAATACCCCTGTAAGCAAGCATTAAGCCAAGACCTAAGCTCTTGGTTCTGCTGTGTTTGTTAGTCCCTTATTTACGGGTGAAAATGACAAAAATTGTGATTACTCTTTCGTGTTACATGAATCGGGTTTCCTGTTACTAATGTGAAGGGAAAAAACTACAGTTTTTGGCAGTTCTCCTACAAAAACCGTGTTTTTTTGTTCAGAATGGAGTTTGAACGATGATTATAGCGACATTACTGACAGTTAGTGCGATTGCCGCTGCCACTTGGGCTTTCCAGGCTTTTTCACTCTCTAATCCTGTCAAAATTCTTCTCGTGGGCGTGATTCTCATACTTATTGCTACATGGACTAAAAGGTTGATGAGAAACAAACCGAAGGCTTAAACGGGCCAAGCTTAATTAAACCCAGGATTGTCATGATCGATATTGATCAGCTGTGGAAAATGCCGCCTGACTCCATTGAGGCTCGCCAGGACGAAGTGCATGTTTGGAGGGTATTTTTAAACAATGCTCCCGAATGGGTACAAAGTCTCAGCCAGGCTCTTTCCGAGGAGGAGCGGCAGCGGGCGAAGCGGCTTAGCCTCCACCGTGAAAGGCAGGACTTTATCGCGACAAGAGCCCTTCTTCGGATTCTTGTGGGCAGATATCTGAACCGAAGTCCCGACGGCATTTGCTTCAACTATGGAACGAATGGCAAGCCCTATCTGGCCGTCCGGGACGGTCACGCACTGCGCTTCAACTTGTCGCATTCAGAAGGAATCGCTCTTTTCGCGGTCACTCTTGGTCGTGAGGTGGGAATCGATATTGAAAGTATCCGAGATGTTCGCGTTCCGGAGGTCGTCGCCGAGCTGTTCTTTTCTCAGCGAGAAAGAGCTTTGCTCAAATCGCTGCCCGAGGAAATCCGATCAAAGGCGTTTTTCACGTGCTGGACGCGCAAGGAGGCATACCTCAAGGGGCGTGGCCACGGATTGACGGTCATGCGTAATAGCTTCAGTGTTTCGGTAGCGCCAGACGCATCAGCGGCGCTTCTCGAAGTGACGACAGAGCCCGATGAAGTCTCGCGGTGGTCCCTACTCGACCTGAATCCGGATTCTCGTTACGCCGCAGCACTCGCCGTCGAAGGCAAGGACCTGAAAATTCGATGTTGGCAATTGACGGGGAACATGCAGGAACTTCCCGTGCGCACAACGGGCAAAACCATTGGAAGAAATACGCCGTTGAACGTGCCAATCGTCAGGGCTCGATAGCCGGCACGTGTGTTGAGTCTCAGCGAAACCGTTACAGTAGTGTAAGCGTTTGCATCCCAACGTTGACTCGAAAATTTAAGGAGGACGCATGTATCTCGTGACCGGAGGCGCAGGATTTATTGGATCGCACGTGGTGGAGAGACTTGCCGTAATGGGGGAGCGGGTCCGTGTCTTGGATAACCTCAGCTTTGGAAAGCTCGCGAATCTCGCAGCCTGTGAAAATAAATTTGAATTCGTCAGCGGTGATATCCTTGACCCGGCAGCCGTTGCAACGGCCATGCAGGGAGTCGATGTTGTATTGCATCAGGCCGCTCTCCGATCCGTGCCCTTTTCCGTCGAAAACCCGGGACTGGTGAATCGCGTAAATGTGGAGGGCATGTTGAACATACTGACTGCGGCGCGTGATGCCGGAGTCAAGCGCGTTGTTTATGCGTCTTCATCGTCGGTCTACGGCGGTCGTCCGAGTGTGGCGCCGAAATCGGAGGCCGATCAGACCAATCCAATATCCCCATACGCCGTCTCGAAGCTTGCCGGTGAATATTACGCCAAGGTGTTTACAGACCTGTACGGTTTGGAGACTGTTGGACTTCGGTACTTCAACGTCTACGGGCCGCGTCAAGATCCCAATTCTCAATACGCAGCCGTCATCCCGCGGTTCATTAATTGGGCGTTTCAGGGACAGCCGCTTGAAGTGCATGGCGACGGACTGCAGTCGAGAGACTTTACCTATATCGACAATGTTGTAGCGGCGAATCTGCAGGCCGCGCATTCGCAGCTAGGAGTCGGCGGTGTTTTCAATGTGGGGCAGGGCAAATCGCACACACTTCTCGAGGTCATAGATTTCATTGAGGAGATGGTCGGTACAAAGCTGCGGTTGCTTCACACCGAGGCCAGGTCCGGCGACGTTCGTTATACGCAAGCGGATATATCCGAGGCTCAGCGCTGTCTCGGCTACGATCCCCAAGTATCCTTCGAAGACGGCTTAGCCGAGACCTTGCGATATTTTGGCCGCCAAATTGCATGGACCTTCAACGCTCGCGTTTAAATCCTGATAAAGTGCACGAATAAATCGAAATGGGACAAAAGGAGACCAACATGGGTCAAATTCAGCCATTAACAGTGTCGAAATCCGGAAGGGCGGCAGAGCTTAAAAAGAAAATTCAAAACCGCACTGCCAAGGTAGGCGTTATCGGTTTAGGCTACGTCGGCCTTCCCCTCGGCGTCGAAATGGCCAAAGAGGGGTTTCAGGTCACCGGCATAGATATAGATCGCCGCAAAGTGGACTGCGTCAATTCCGGCAACTCGCATATCCTCGACGTGCCGAATGAAACGCTTCAGTCGTTAGTGAACGATAAGCGTTTCAAAGCGACACAGTCGCTTGCAGCGGTGGAAAAGCTCGACACCGTGAGCGTCTGTGTGCCGACGCCTCTGCGCAAAACCAAAGAGCCCGATCTCTCCTACGTCATCGCGGCGGCCGAAGCGATCCACAACCATCTACAATCGGGGCAGTTGGTGATCTTCGAAAGCACCACTTACCCCGGCACGACTCGCGAACTCGTGCTGCCGATTTTGGAAAAGTCCGGTTTGGAAGTCGGGACCGATTTCTTTCTCGCCTTTTCTCCTGAACGCGTCGACCCGGGAAACCCGCAGTACAACACCCGGAATATTCCGAAAGTCATCGGAGGCATGACGCCTCACTGTGTCGAGCTGGCGGCGCTCTTATACGGCCAATTCGTAGAAAAAGTGGTGCCCGTGTCGACGCCTGAATGCGCCGAGATGGTCAAGCTTTTGGAAAATACTTTCCGCAGCGTGAACATCGCTCTCGCCAATGAGATGGCGCTCATGTGTCACAAGTTCAACGTCAATGTTTGGGAAGTCATCGAAGCGGCGAAGACGAAGCCGTTCGGCTTCATGCCTTTCTATCCCGGGCCCGGACTCGGCGGTCACTGCATCCCCGTGGATCCTTATTATTTGACCTGGAAAGCGAGAATGAACGGAGGCGACCCGCGGCTGATAGAGCTCGCCGCACACATCAACGATCAAATGCCGACCTTTGCCATCAGTCGCGTCGCCGATGCGCTGAACGACCGTCAACGAAGCTTGAAAGGTTCGAAAATATTGGCATTGGGGATGGCCTACAAACGCGATACGAGCGACGTGCGCGAGTCGCCGGCCATCGAAGTCGTAAAAGGCTTGAGCGAAAAAGGGGCATTAGTGGAATACTCGGACCCGTATGTGGCCTCGCTCGAGCTGAACGGAAAGACGCTGCAATCGGTCGCTTTAAAGCCCGAGGTGCTCCGCGCGGCCGACTGCGTCGTTCTGCTGACAGATCATTCCGGGTTCGATTATCAGATGATCGCTACCCACAGTCAGGTGATTGTCGACACGCGCAACGCGATGAAGGCATTTCCTGGTCCGAATGTCTTAAGACTTTAAATGCGGTCAGCCGAGGAAAATTAGAAAAAACCGGACGGAAAGGACCGGCCGAGACCCTTCGGCGTGACTTATTTAACCGTCGCGGTTCGATGACCGCATGTGCCCAACGAAATATCAGGCAGTAATCCCGAATTGGCAGCCGGCGCCGATATCGGTCGAAGCTTCGACCGAGGAAGTTCACTTATGGCTGGCGTCAATTGACATAGCGGCGGCAGATGTCGAGCTGCTCCATGGAATCCTTACAAATGACGAACGGGAGCGCGCCGCGCGCTTCCATTTCGAGCGCGACCGGAATCGTTTCATTGCAGGACGCGGGCTGCTGAGAATTTTGCTAGGAGGTTATCTTCGGAAACCACCTGCGGATATCTCCTTTACCTATAACCCGAACGGAAAACCGTTTGTCAGGGGGCTTGAAGATCATTTCGATTTCAACCTGTCACATTCGGGCGGTCTAGCCCTTTACGCATTTACTTTAGGACATCGGATCGGCGTCGATGTGGAATGTCTGGATCGTGAGCTGGAGGTTGAATCCCTCGCTTCGCGATTTTTTTCCGTCCAGGAAGTTGCGGCGCTCATGGCTTTGCCGCCGCACCACAGGCGCAAAGCATTCTTCGATTGCTGGACTCGAAAGGAAGCGTACATCAAAGCGCGAGGGGAAGGATTGTCTTTCGGCCTAAAGGATTTTAGCGTTTCCGTCGCGCCTTCGGATCCGCCGGCGCTTCTGAATGTTAGTCAGGAACCTAAAGAGGCCGAGCGCTGGCGGTATTTGCCTATCGACGCAGGACCATCTTATGCCGCGGCGGCTGCCGTTGAGGGCAAGATGAATCCGCGGACTCGATATTGGCGGTTTCGACAAGAAATTTTGAACAAAAATCTAAATGGCGTCCCTGCATGACTTCTCCCGGTAATGCCGAATGAAACGATAGGTTGTTAACAAATAATCGATACTTTCGAAAAAAATAGGGTACAAAGGCCAAATATTTTTAAAACGTAAAAATAAGTCTTTTTGCGTATAAAAACGAGTGGTTTGGAGCGTTGGGACCAGGGTCTCAGCGCTCTTTTCGTTTCAATACGGGCAATTTTACCCGGTCATACTTGACAGGCAATATCGACTTGCGTATACACATCAGCTTTCGGCGCATTCGTGGACCTCAAAATCATGGAATCGACGTATCTCAACGGATCAACTCTTTTGTCGAATTCGAACTCGGCGGCGGGTATTCTTGACGCCATCCCGTGCGCTGTCGTGGTCTGGAATCGCGAGCATGCTGCAATGGTCGTTAACCGCCGCGCTCGCGAGATGTTCGGCTTTGAAGCCGGCGAGCTCGAGGCCAACCCGTCGCTGTGGATGAGCCACATTCATACGGAAGACAGGGATCTCTTCAGCGCCGCGTGGAATAAGCTGGTGTCCGGCGAAAAGAGGATAGCCTGCGATTACCGTTTCGTCCGAGGTGAAAAAGAGTTTTGGATCCGTGACGTCTCGGTGTGTCGGGACGCAGGCGACGCCGCGCGCGAAGGAATCACCAGCGTGTATGTGGATGTGTCCGATCTGCGCCGCGAGCGGCGCAGGGATCGCGACGAGAAGCGTTTCGAGCAAATGGGCGACATCATCGACAGCATGGTTCACGGCGTCAAAAACGACCTTCAAATCATCAGCTCGGGATTCGATCTGATGTGCTTGACCACCGGAACGGAAGTCTCCGATTACCAGTCCCTGCTTGAAAGCATCCAGCGAATCAGCCGGACCATTCTGGATCTGCGCGAGTTTTTCTCGTCT
Organism: Pseudomonadota bacterium; assembly: GCA_021324155.1. Classification (GTDB taxonomy): domain Bacteria; phylum Desulfobacterota; class Binatia; order UBA9968; family UBA9968; genus JAJPJQ01. The sequence continues at coordinate 167,569 of JAJPJQ010000036.1, read as the reverse complement.
CCCGAACCGAAGCTTTCGCGCGCCAGCCCGAAGGCGATCCTCGACGAATTAGTGCGTGACACGCAGACTAAACTCAGACGACAAAATATCGATCTGCGCGTGCGCTGCCAGGGCGCGATGCCTCTGTTGCGTCTCGATTGGAACGAGTTTCGAAAGGTACTGGGTCAGGTTATCGAATTCGCGGGTTTTCTCCTTCCCGGCGGCGGCCAGCTCGACCTCAAGATTGCGGTCCAGGAGGTCGACGGCAAGCATCAGATCGCATTGCAAATTGGTTGCGCGTCGGCGACGTCGCTGGCGGTTAAAGAAAACGACGTCTTTCGGCCCTTTCTCAAGGTCAACGGTAAGCAGGCCGGTCTCGGTATCGCGCTTGCCCGGCAGATACTCGGCCGCCACAACGGCGACATCTCGTTTCAGAAGCCCGATCCGCGGAGAGGCTTGTTCACCATCTCGTTACAGGCGGACTAGACGGACGGATATCTGACGATCGCCATGGATGACGTGCAAAAAACGTTGAAGCCGGTTCAGGCGGTCAACGTCAAGCGAAAAAAAACCGACGAAATCGACGGTGAGAAGCCCGCCGCAGGACCGGTCCCGACGATCCTTGTCGTTGACGACGAGGAGATCATTCGGCAACAGCTCGAACGGCTGTACGTAGCCGGCGGTTTCAAGGTGGCGGCTTGCGCTTCCGGCGAAGAAGCGCTGAAGCGCCTTGAGGCGGAAGATATCGATCTGATCATTACGGATATCCGACTGCCGGGCATGACGGGAATCGAGCTCACGAAGTGCGTGCATGAGCTTTATGCGGACGTTCCCGTCATCGTAATCACCGGCTACGGCGATATCGGCACCGCCGTCGAGGTTCTGAAACTCGGCGCCAGCGATTATATCGTCAAGCCCTTCACCGCCGCGACGATCCAGGAGTCGACGCGGGTCGTCCTTGAAAAAGCGCAGATCTTTACCGAGATTCGCCATCTCCGTCGCATCCTGAAGGACCGGTGCGAGTTCGGCGGCATGCTCAGCAAAACGCCTGAGATGCACCGCGTCTTTGAAATCATCCGCATGGTCTCGGACACCGACATGACCGTGCTCGTTGAAGGCGAGACGGGAACAGGCAAGGAGCTGGTCGCGAGCGCGATACATTATCAAAGCAGGCGCGGCCAGGCGCCGCTCGTCACTATCAACTGCGCCGGCGTTCCGGAGTCGCTGCTCGAAAGCGAGCTGTTCGGCTATGAGCGCGGCGCCTTCACCGGCGCCGATCAGGCGCGGCCGGGAAAAATCGAACTCGCGCACACCGGCACGCTTTTTCTCGACGAGATCGAGAGCATCTCGCTCTCCATGCAGGCCAAATTGCTGCGCGTGTTGGAAGATCAGAAGGTTATGCGTCTCGGCGGGAGCAAGAAAATTCAGGTCGATATGCGCGTTATCGCCGCGACCAACGTCCCGCTCAAAGACCTCGTCGCGAGCGGCCACATGCGCACGGACTTCTATTACCGCATCAACGTAATACCGATCCATCTGGTTCCGCTGCGCAACCGCCGGAAAGATATCGAGCTCCTGGTGCTCGATTTCATCCGTCATCACCCGCTCGCGCTGAGGAAAAGAATTTCCGGCGTGAGTCCGGCGGCGATGAGCCGGTTAATGCAGTATCCGTGGCCGGGAAATATCCGCGAGCTGCAAAACGTCCTCGAGCGCGCAATCGTCATGACGAGCCGCCGGATCATCGACAAAATTGAATTGCCGGAACAGTCGGCGCCGCAGTCCGCGTTCGAGGACCGCACTATGTTCGCCGACGTTTCGCTGCGCGACTGGATGCGCGAACAGGAGAAGCAGTACCTCGCCCGCCAGTTGAAGGCCTTCGGCGGGAAAATCGGACCGACGGCGCGGCATAGCGGCGTGGACGTAAAAACGCTCTACCGCAAAATGCGCGAGCACAATTTGGACAAGAAAGATTTCCAGGCCAAGGTCACCCCGCAGCCAGCCGCCGACAACGCTCCTCTTAGTTCCTGGTCGACCTCTCTCGATAACCCGCCGCGCGATTCTTAACCTCATCGACCCGCTTCGATCCTTTCCCGATTTCTTTCCCTCTTCAGCCCCGTTGTGACTGTTGCAGCTCAATATGCGGAGCTGCGCGATTCCGTTCCCATCGAATAAAGCTTGCCCGCTCGCGGTATTAGGAAAGTAAATTCAGAGTCGGTTCCTGTGAGAGCGGGGAGTGCGGCCGTCGTCTCTCCCCTCATTTTCTGCTAAATGACATTTGATGGTCGGGGAGTTGCGGCAGATTACACTCGCTGACGGGCGGCGGCTCGCGTTCTGCGAATACGGCGTGCCGCACGGCAAGCCGATTTTTTACTTTCACGGCTGGCCGGGCTCCAGGCTGGAGGCTACTCTCGCCGAGCCGACGGCGCGGCGCTTCAACGCGCGTCTCATCGGCATCGACCGTCCTGGTATGGGCGGTTCGGACTTCAAGGCCAACCGCGCGCTTCTCGATTGGCCGCTCGATGTCGGCGAACTCGCCGACGCTCTAGGCTTCGATCGTTTCGCCGTCGCCGGCGTGTCCGGCGGCGGACCCTATGCGCTCGCGTGCGCCCGGCGCATCCCGGAGCGGCTCACCGCGGTCGCCGTCGTCTGCGGCTTGGGTCCCGTGGAATCGCCGTCGGTCTGCGCCGCCATGTCGCCGCTCGCGCGGCGGACTTTCTATCTCTGCCGCACCGCGCCGTGGCTCCTGCGCATTGTGTTCGCGCGCACCGCGTGGAAACTCAAGCGCGACTTCAAATGGTACTTGAAGCACGTCTCGGACGCGCTGCCGCAGGCCGACCGGCAGGCGCTGCTCGGCTCCGACTTCAAAGATATCCTCGTCGCCAGCACACTCGAAGCCGTGCGCTCCGGGACGCGCGGTACTGCCTGGGAAGGCCGGATATATGCGTCGCCGTGGGCTTTCCGCCTCGAAGACATTTCCAAAGAAGTCCACCTGTGGCACGGCGAGGAGGACGCGACGGTGCCCGCATCGATGGGAAGGCACGTCGCGGAGACTCTTTTTCGATGCCGGCCGCGCTTCTATCCCAAGGAAGGCCATTTTTCGCTGATAACCAACCACATGGCCGAGTTCTTCGAGGTTTTGACCGCATAGTCGCTTCCCCGCTTGCAACGGGCGCCTTGTCTTCGATAGATACTTCGGTGCGTCACTCGTCACCGCAAACAGCACGCGAGGCATGAAATGAATGTGGATCTTACCAAGCGGGCGGCTTATACCGACAAGACGCCGTACGAGATTTGGCAGCAGACCGAAGGCGTGCCGATCTATCGCGGCCTCGCCATCGATGATTTGCGGACCGTTGAGCTTAAGCCGTGGTCGCGCAAGGGAGTCCTCGGCGCTTTTATCAATCTCATCGGCGCGGGTCGCGCCTGCGATTCCTATGCTGTAGAAATTCCCGCAAAGTCTCAGACGAAACCCGAGCACTATCTCTTCGAAGAGCTCATCTACGTCGTCAAAGGCCGCGGCGCGACGACCGTGTGGAACGAGAGCGGCCGGAAGCAGACGTTCGAATGGCAGGAGGGGAGCATGTTCTCGCCGCCGCTCAATACCTGGCGGCAGCATTTCAATGTGCAGGGCGACGAGCCGGCGCGTTTTGTCGCGCTCACCGACGCGCCGGTCATGATCAATCGCTTCCGCAACCTCGATTTTATCTTCAACAACGCCTTCGGCTTTACGGATCGCTTCAACGGCGAGGAAGGATATTTCAACGGCAAAGGCAAAGCGATCGAAGAGCATCGCACCTGGGATTCCAACTTCATCGCCGACGTGCCGGGCTTTCGCCTGATGGACCACAGCAAGCGCGGGCAGGGCGCGCGCGGCATCCTGCTTCATTTCTCCGCCAACACGATCAGCGCGCATATCGAGGAGTATCCCGTCGGCACGTATCCGCGCGCGCACTGGCACGGACCAGGGGCGCACATCCTGATTCTTTCGGGCGAGGGCTATTCGCTCTTGTGGGAGCCCGGCAAGCCGCGCACGCGCATCGACTGGCGGCCGGGGAGCTATTTCGTGCCGCCGGCAAAATGGTTTCACCAGCACTTTAATTCCGGCAAAGAGCCCGCGCGCTATCTCGCGCTCAAGCCCTGGGGCTTTACCTATCAGGTCGAAGACCTGGTGAAGACGCTCGAGGTCGAGTCGGCCGGCGGAACGCAGATCGACTATAAGGATCAGGACCCGGAGATCCACGCGACGTTCATCGCCGAGTGCGCGAAGCGCGGCGTCGAGGTGCGGCTGAAATTTTAGTGCAGCGCGAGGAGATAAGATGAACGTACAGATGGGTGGCGCCGAGGCCAAGGCGTACGTCGATGAAATTTATCGCAAGGTCGCTCAGCGCTGGCAGGAGCGCGTAACGACCTCGCGTTTCATGACCGCGCTCGCCGCCGGCAAGCTGCCGAAGGAAGCGTTCCGCATCTTCTACAAGAACTGGGGCGCGTACACGATCGAGATCAACACTCTGGAAGCCGCCTCTTATCACAAGCACATCCATTTTTTTCGCAAGCATCGCGACTTGATGGCGGCGATGGCGGAGAAGCTCGCCGACGAATTGATCCATCCCAAGCCGCCGGGCCACATTCACGTCGTGGTCGAGACCGGAAAGGCGCTCGGGATCGGCGAGGACGAGATTTTCGTCACGCCGATGCTCGCCGAGTTCCGCGCCAAGATCGACTGGTTCCGCGCGGTCGTGTGGGAAGGGACAGTGGCGGAATTTTATTCCGCCGGCGCGACCGAAGAAGTCTTCGGTCACTGGGCCGGCGAAGTCTACACGGCGCTCACGAAACATTACGGCCTCACGCCCGCTGAGGCGGTCTACTTTTCGCTCCACGAGGAGGCCGACACGCGCGAGCACGAAGGCGTCATGGGCCACGGAAGCTTCCGCCGAATGGTGCTGCAGCGCCTATTGGAAGAGGGCGCGGAGGTGCGGCCCGGCTACACGCTGGAATATTGCGCGCTCACATCCATCGATCTCCACGGAGCGATCCTCGAGGCGTCGCTCAATGAGGCCGCGCGCAAATGAAGCTTCGCGCGCTATTTGTTTTCGCAGCCGTGCTGTTGATCGGCGCGCCCGGCGCCGCGCGCGCCGACGAGCGGGTGGTCGCGGCTTATGACGGTTTTGCCGGCTTTCAGGGGCCGATCTGGGCGACGCGCGAGCTCGGCCTCTTCAAGAAGCACGGGCTCAACGGCGAGCTGGTCTTGATCACCGGCGCCGCCCGCGGCATGGCCGCGCTCGTCTCTTCGAGCATCGATTTCGCTATGGGCTCGGGCACGGCGTCGCTGCCGATCCGCCTCCGCGGCGGCGACGTCGTTATCATCGGCGGCGCACTCAATAAATTCCCCTTCAGCTTCATCGCGCAGAAAGAAATTCGCAAACCCGCGGATCTGGTCGGCAAGAAGATCGGCATCCTGAACTTCGGCGGCTCGACCGACCTCGCCGTCGCGCTCGCCCTCAAGGAATGGAACCTGCCGCGCTCGTCGATGACGATCTTCGCCGCCGGCGGCGCGCCCGAGCGGCTCGCCGGATTATCTTCGCGCGTGCTCGACGCGACCGTGCTGTCGCCGCCCGAGACGATCGCGGCGGCGCGCATGGGCATGACCGTGCTCGCTAATCTCAGCGATCTGAAGGCGAGTTTTCCCCAAACCGTCATGACGACGCGCCGCTCGTTCCTGGAAAAAAACCGCGACACGGTGAAACGCTTCGTGCGCGCTTACAGCGAGGCGGTCCACATCTTCAAGACCGACAAGGCGAAGGGTATGGCGGTGTATACCAAATGGCTCAAGCAGCCCGACGCGAAAATCATCGAGGCGACGTACGATTATTTCGCGCCGCGGTTCTCGTTCCCGCCGCGCATCGACCGCGACGGCATTCGCAACGCTCTCGAGCTCGTCGGCGACCGCGATCGGGAGGCGAAGGGCGACATCAATATCGAGCAGTTCCTTGACGAAAGCCTCCTCGACGAGCTGGAACGCGAAGGATTTTTCAAAAAGCTGCGCTGACCGGAGAAAAGCGATGACTCTCGACGAACTCAATCGCGAGCTGGCGGCGCTCCACCTGGTGGGCTTCTGGAGCGGCAACGTCACCGGCTTCGAGCAGGACATCGAGCCTAAGAGCGCGTTCGAGCCGCATCTCTGGAAATGGCAGCACATTCATGAAGGGCTGCTCAAAGCGCGCGAGCTCGTGAGCCTCGAGATGTCGGAGCGCCGCACCGTCCGGCTCGCGAATCCGGTCGGCGCGGGGTGGGCGACGCCGACCGTGCACATGTCGGTGCAGCTCGTGCGCCCCGCCGAGATCGCCAAGGCGCATCGCCATTCGCTGACGGCGCTGCGCTTCGTCGTTCGCGGCGGCGGCGCGCACACGACGGTCGAGGGCGAGCGCTTCGTCATGTCGCCGGGCGATCTCATTCTCACGCCCAACTGGACCTGGCACGATCACTACAACGGCAGCGCCGAGGATATCGTCTGGCTCGACGGCCACGACGGGCCGCTGGTGAAAGCGCTCGAAGTCATTCGCGTCGAGATGTTCGGCCGCAAGCAGCAGCCGGTCGAGGCGCCGCCGGACCTCGCGATTCACCGCTACGGCCGCGCGCGGCCCTATGAAAAGAACGTCAACTTTCCCGATCCGCCGTTCAAATATCCGTGGGAGGAAACCTATCGCGCGCTGGCCGCGCTGGCCGCTACGAAAGGCGATCCTTACGACGGCGTGCTGCTGCGCTATGCGAACCCGCGCAACGGCGGGCCGACGTTCCGCACGATCGGCTGCGAGATCCAGATGCTGCGGTCGCGCGAAAAAACCAAACAGCACCGCCACTCGAGCCACACGATCTACCACGCTTTTCGCGGGGCGGGCCGCACCGAGGTCGGCGATCGGGTGCTCGAGTGGAGCGCGGGCGACTGCTTCAGCGTGCCGTCATGGCAGTGGCACGGCCACGAGAACGCTTCGGCCGACGAGGCGATTCTTTTTTCGATCAACGACCGTCCGCTAAAAGAAGCGCTCGGCTTCTATTGGGAAGAGCCTCGGTCTGAATAAAAACGGAGCCAGGAGAAGTATGAAAATCAAAGTCCGGCAGCTGCGTCGATGTGCATCGATCTTGCCGTTCGCGATCTTTTTCGCCGCCTCGGCGTGGGGACAGCCAGCGGGCCTTATCGAGGCCGCCAAAAAAGAGGGCAAGGTCGTCTGGTATACGTCGCTCAACATCAACGACAGCAACGCGCTGCTCGCCCGCTTCGAGCAAAAATATCCCGGTATCAAAAGCGAGCTGCTCCGCGCGGGATCGGAGCAGCTGTTAAACCGTGTGCTCACCGAAGACACCGCCGGTCGAAGCGCGATGGACGTCGTCAACCTAACGACGATCAACGCGCTCAAGCGGCGCGGGCTGCTGCAAGCGCACCGCTCGCCCGAGTTCGCGGCTTTTCCCAACCAGTTTAAAGACCCGGACGGCTACTGGGCGACGCTCTACAACATCTATTACGTCCTCGGATACAACACGAAAATGGTTTCGCCGAAGGACGCGCCGAAGAATTGGGACGATTTTGTCAATCCTAAGTGGAAAGGCAAAATCGGCATGGACCAGGAAGAGTACGAGTGGTACGCCGGCACGATCAAGGCCTGGGGAAAAGAAAAGGCGCTGAAGTTTCACAACGCCCTGGCGCAGCAGCAGATCCATTGGAATCGCGGCCACACCATGGTCGCGCAGCTGATGGCCGCGGGCGAGTTTCCGCTCGGCATCATCTACGCCCACCGCACCGAGTCGATGAAAAAAGCGGGCGCGCCGATCGACTGGGCGAAGACGGCGGATCCGGTGTTTGTCACGATATCGCCGGTCGCCGTGGCGGCCAAGGCGCACAACCCGAACGCGGCCCGCCTGCTGATGGATTTCATTCTATCGAAGGAAGGGCAGACGGTCCTGCGCGGCGCGAATCGCATCTCCGGCCGGCTCGACATCGAGCCGCTGGTGCCGGACATGAATCCCGCAAAACTCAAGCTCTTCGCCATCGACTCCGGCGTCGCGGAGGAGCTCAACCGCTATAGCAAAGAATTTCGGGAGATTTATTTTAAAAACTAATCCCCGATGATCTTTCGGAACAGCGCGCTCACGTTGTTGTACTTCGCGCCGCCCCATTCCATCGGCGAGACGACGTGCAGCTCGGTCCCGGGCTCGGTCGCCCACTTCACGTCGCGCCGCGAGGTCCAGTAGAACTGGTTGTGTGCCATGATCTCCTGAGCCTCCTTCGAAAGATGATAATCGGCGAGCAGGGCGGCGGCATAGGGATGCGGCGCGCGCGCCGCGATGGCGACGCTGCTAGGCGGCTTTACGGCCGTGGGATTCATGAAAACAAAATTGACCGGCGCGCCTTTCGTCTTGAACTGGCTCGCGCTGTGCACGTATCCGTCGATCAGCAGGTCGTGCTCGCCGGCCGCCACGAGCTGCGTGATGAGCGAATGGCCGCGCTTGAATTGTAATCCCTGCTCCGTCACGAGCCGCTTGAAAAAAGCGGTCGCCTTGCTCTCGCCTATCAAATCGATCATTGCGGCGAGCCAATCATATTCTTCTCTGTCCATCACGAGCCTTCCCTTCCATCTGGGCTGCAGAAGGTCGTCGTAAGACTTGGGCACCTCGGCGGGCTTGACGTTGTTCGTGTTGTAGAGAAGCGTGTATCCCGTCGCATAATAGCCCGACAGGTAACCTTCCGCGTCGAAATAGCCCTTGCGCAAAAAGTCCCTCATGGGGCTGCGATATCTCGCGATGACTTTACTGCTCATCAGGTCCGGGATCAGCGTCCCCCGGATCGAAATCAGGTCGACGTTGAAGACTCCCGCGCGGTATTCGGTGGTGACTCTGCTGACGACCGCCGGTCCGCCCAATCTTGCATAGCGCACGTCGAGAAATGGATAATTTTTATTGAAACCCTTGATGAGCTCCTGAATGTCGCTCGCGCCCGAAGAGCCGAAATACTGGACGACGCCCTCTTTCCGGGCGCCGTCTACGAGAATTTTGGTGCGCTCCTCGGCCGATTTGCGGTTGATTTCGCTCAGCACGCTCTCGACGTCGCCGCGTGCCTGATAGGGCACGGCGAGCGCGGCGATGGCGATGAGAAGCAGCTTGAACATTCCCGCGCCGATCTTCATAGCAGCGTCTCCTGCGATCTCTCTCGCGACGTTTATTTGCCGCGCGCTTGGTCGATCATTTTCACAACTTGATCGACCGTCCGGACGCGGCCCATGCGCGGAAACATCAGGTCCATGAGCGTGTCGTGGGCGCGCTGGTCGTGGATCGTGGCGCACGCGTCGCGAGCGATAATCAGGTTGTAGTCCAGATCGCGGGCGGAGAAAATCGTCGCCGCGAGGCCGACGTCCGTCGAGCCGCCCGAGACGATCAATGTATCGATCTGCGCCGCACGCAGCGCGAGATCGAGATAGGTCTGGTGAAAAGCGCTCCAGCGGTATTTGAGAATGTAATAATCGTCGGGCCGGGGGTCGAGCTCCGGGATCACGTCCGATCCGGTGCCCCCGTGTACGGCGACCGACTTCTCTTTTCCCGGACCGCCATCGGACCAGGGCTTGAGGTCGATTCTGGTATCGGTCAGCAGTGGGACCGACGTCGCGCCGTCGGCGCGGTGGTTGCCTTTGGCGAAGAAGATCGGGATGCCGGCCTGCCGTCCCGCCTTCATCAGGCGCACCGCGCCTTCGACCATCGGCTTCTTGCGCGCCCGGTTAGCCTCGCTCGCCTGATGGTAGTAGCCGTTCAGAATGTCGAAAAAAAGGATGCCGGTTTTTTTAAGCTCGATCTGATCTGGATTCATCGTTTTCCCTTTCGTGATTGACTGCGCGAGTATGGCGCATTTCACTCGCGTTGAGCAATGGGACGGCCGTGGAAATAGATTGCAATGCGCGAAATCTATGAGTGCGTTTGATTGACAAGGTCCAAGGAAACGAAATATAGAAAAAAAATTGTAATACGCGCATCGATCATAGGCTCACATGGAATCGCAAGCCGTAGACGCAGTTCTTCAAGGCCTCAAGCAATCGGGCGTGGACTTTATTTCGCTGCTGCCGGATTCGGACTTTTCCGGGCTGCAGAAGAAGGTCACGGGCGATCCGAGCTTCAGCTACTGTGCCGTGAGCAACGAGGCGATCGGCGTCGGCGTCTGCGCGGGCGCGTGGCTCAGCGGCAAGCGGCCCGCGCTGCTCGTGCCCACGTCGGGTCTTCTCGTTGCCGCTTGGCCGCTCACGAGTCTTTGCATGGCGTGGGGGCTACCGCTGCTTTTGCTCATCCCTTTTCGTGGCGACATCGGCGACGCGTTCTGGCTCATGGGACCGTATAAAGACACCACCGAGCCGCTGCTCGGTGTGCTTCACATCCCGCACGTCGTCGTGAGCAAGACGGAAGAAGTTACAAAGGCGATCGTCGACGCGCAAGGATCGACGATCAGCTGGCAGCGCCCCGTGGCCGTACTGCTCACCGGAGAGACGATCAAATGAAGCGCTTCGATTGCTTCAAGTCGCTCGCCGCGATGCTCGGTCCGGACGACATCGTCGTCGCGAACGTTGGGCCGATCTCGCGGGAATGGAACGCGTTGAGGCCGAGCGAAGCGAATCTGCTCCAGGTGAACCTCGGCCTTTGCGCCGCTGTCGGGCTCGGCATCGCGATCACGCTGCCGCACCGCCGCGTCGTCATTTTGGACGGCGACGGCAATCTGCTGCTCAATCTCGCGAGCCTCGCGGACATGGCCAACCAGGGGCTCAAAAACGTGCTCCACATCGTGCTGGATAACGAGACGTATGAGGGCGGCGGCGGGCTGCCCTCGGCGACCGCCGGCAAAGCCGATCTCGCGCTTATCGCGAAAGGCGCCGGAATCGAAAATGCGCGCGTCGTCACGGTGCTCGACGATTTCGCGCAGGCCGCGGGCGACGCGCTGCGGAGTTCCGGGCACCGCTTCATCGTGGCAAAGGTGGACAAAGGCACCGTGGAGAAACTACCCACGCTAACGCTCGACGGCAAGGAGGGCAAATACCGCTTCGCCCGCTACATCGAGCGCACGGAAGGAAAACAGATTCTGCGGCCGAGGTACACGCATATCTAGTAAAAGGAGATTTCGTGGAGATAGAAAAAGCACGCATCGTCGTTGACGGCCTGAAAGAGGCCGGAATCAATTTCACGGTCGGACTTCCCGACTCGCAGTTTCATGAGGTGTACGAGCAGATTCTTCAGGACCCCTCGTTGAAGTACGTGGGAGCGGGCAACGAAGCCGAAGGCGCCTCGATCGCGATGGGGGCGTGGTTCGGCGGCAAGAAGCCCGCGCTGATCATCGCGACCTCTGGCCTGCTGGTCGCGACTTTCTCGCTGGCACGGCTGCATCTCAAGGAGGTGCCGCTGCTGGTTCTCATCCCTTACCGCGGCGACCTCGGCGACCCGCGCTGGATGGGCATTTACAAACAATTCGTCGAGCCCATGCTCAACTCGATGGACATCCCATATAAAATCGTCAGCCGGAAGGATGAAATCAAACAGACGATCGCGGATTGTCAGATTTGCGCCGAGGCTTGGCTCAAGCCGGTGGCGGTCCTGGTTACGGGGGAGGCTTTATGGTAAACCGCGCCGACTTGATCAGCATATTTGGCGAGATGGTTAACGATGAAATGCTGGTCGTGACGCCGATCGGCTCCACGACGCCACTTTGGGAGCGCACGGGGCGCGGTCCGACGAGCCTCACGTCCGTCAGCCTCGGAATGTGCACGCCGACCGCGCTCGGTCTCGCCCTCGCTCTGCCGCACAGGAAAGTGATCGCGCTCGACTCCGACGGCAACCTGATCCTGAACCTCTGCAGTCTCGGCACGGTCGGCAACGAGAGGCCGAAGAATCTCACGATCATCGTGTTCGACAACGGCAACTATTTATCCGGCGGGCCGGGCAAGGGGAAGCCCGGCATGCCGACGGCGACCGCCGGCAACATGGATCTCGCGGCCGTCGGCCGCGGCTGCGGCATCGAGAAGGCGAGCATCGTCAGGACCGAAGCGGAATTTAAAGTGGCCGCGGAGAAGGCGCTCAAAGAGGACGGACCTTCGATGATTGTGGCCAAAATCGACCCCGTCGACGTGCGGCAGACGAAAAATTTCCGCGAAGATCGCGGACCCGGGCAGGACACGCGAGAAAACAAATATTCGTTCGCGCGGCATATCGAGCGGCTGGAGAACATCAAGATACTGAAGAGGGGAGGCGGATAGCCGTGACGCCAGCTCATGTAAGAAAAGCGATCGGGCTTTGTCTTTTCGTCTGCGCGGCGTGGGCGGCGCCTTCGAGCGCGGCTCCCTGGCGCACCGGCGTGCCGAGCCCGTCGGCGAGCTATTTTCCCGCCATCGTCGCTTTGAAAATGGGATTCTTCGCCGACGAGGGCGTGCCGGCGGAATACATCACGATGAAGCCGTCGATCATGCCGGCGGCCATGTTGAACGGGGAAATCCAGGGCACGACTGCGACAGGCACCGCGGCGAGCGCCAACCTGAAAGGCCTGCCGTTCAAGATCGTCATTTTCTTTTCCACCAAGCTCATGGATTCGCTCGTGACGAAGCCGCAAATCAAGAGCGTGGCCGAGCTGCGCGGGAAGATCGTCGGCGTCGACACCTTCGGCGCCAGCACCGATGTGATCACGCGCCTAGTATTTCAGAAGTACGGACTCGATCCCGCGCGCGACGTCAAGATCCTCGCCACCGGCGACGAGTCGATCCGCTTGGAGCAGTTGAAGCTCGGACAGATCGACGCCGCGATGCTCGGGCCGCAGGGCGTGGTCGCCGCCAAGCGCGCCGGGCTGCGCTCGCTGGTCGACGTTGCCGATGAAATCGAGCTGCCGTTCGTCGGCATGGCGACGACCACGAGGATCATCGAACAGCAGCGCGGCGAGCTCAAGAAGGTCCTGCGCGCCAACGTGCGCGGCATCCGCTATTCCATCGATCCCAAGCGGCGCGATTCCGTCGTCACGATCATGAAGAACTGGCTCAAGCTCGATCAGGAGACCGCCGAGTACACCTACGGCATTTACCTCAAGGGAGCTTCCAAAGACGGCACGCTCAGCCGCGCCGGCATGGAGGCGCTGCTGGCCGAGCGCAAGCGGCAGACGAAAGTGACGGAGGAAGTCCCGCTCGACAGGGTTTTCGACTTCAGTCTGGTCGAGGAAATAAACCGCGAGCTGAAATAGGAAGAGAATTGGTCGGGGCGACTGGATTTGAACCCGGTCGGAAAGAAAAAGTCTAAACGTCCTTAAGACTCGTAAGTTGCTTGATTCATCGGAATTTCTGAACGGCATCTCGGCGTCTCGGAACGGCCCGGGAAAAATCCTCTCACTAAAAACCAAACGGTTTGGGTTTGCCTACATTACTTTCGCTACGCGAATGCTGCTTGTAGAAATGAATCTTCGCGTAAGCGGGTAGCTGACAGCTCGACCTACGGTTTTTCTAACATGAATTCTCGATTGGAAATCTACGACTGGATTGTCGTTGTGATTCTTCTCCTAGCCTTTGCGGTCAGGCTCAACTATTTCCTAATCACGAAAGATCAGCCGCTCTGGTGGGACGAAGCGGAATACATGGTGAAAGCGAAATCGCTCGCTTTCGGCACGCCGGAGACCGGCTGGTACAAATCGCGGCCGGTGCTTTTACCTTTTTTCGCCGCCGGCCTTTTCAAGCTCGGTATCGGCGAAGCCGCAGTGCGCTTTTTATGGGTCGTGCTCTCAACGGCGTCCCTGATTCTTCTCTATCGCACCGGCGCGCTTCTTGTGAGTAAGCGTATCGGAGTTTACGCCGTTGCTCTGGGGTCGGCTTTTTATATCGATCTTTTTTATTCGATGCGCTTGCTGGTCGATGTGCCGCAGGTCTTCTTCGTCGTCCTCGCCGCATACTTGTTCGTCAGAGCCGTGTATCGAAACTCGACCTACAGCGCGTGGGCGTTGCTGCCGGTCATCTTTCTAGGAACGGCGATGCGCTTTACAGTCGGAATATTTTTTCTGGTGGCAGCAGCTTTTCTGGTCGTCATTGAAAGAGACGCGCTATGGAAAGATAAACGTTGGTTCGTATCCTTAATCCTCGGCGTCGCCGTTTTTCTTCCCTTTTTGATCTACTACGGGGCCGCCTACGGCAGCCCATTCTTTCCCTTCGTGTCACAAGACGTGCTTAGGACCGCGGGAAAAGCCGTGGTCGGTCCCGGCCACATTCTCATCGATTACCTGCTATTCTTTCCTAACTATACGAACATCTTCGTGACGCTGGTATTTCTCGCTGGCTTTGCGCTGGCTGTCGCTGTGCTCGTCCGACACGTCGGCGATCTCGCCACCGACAGAACCATCCAGAGCGATCTGCTTTTGCTCCTTTGGACAATCGTGCCGTTCCTTTTTTTCAGTCTGGTGGTCGACCATTTCGAAGATCGTTACATCGCGATGATCTTCCCCGCAGTCTTTCTCTTGACCGGCCTAGCGCTCGATGCAGGTTATGAATATCTCAAGCGCTTCAATGTTCCGGCAGCCGTTGCCGCGGTCACGTTATTTTTGATTTATGCCGCCGTGTCGATGGCGCTGCACTCGGATGTCGTCATCGCCGACAAACTCGACTCCTTTGCCGCGGTTCAGGACGCCGGGCTCTGGATCAAGGCGCATTCGCGGCCCGAGGATTCCGTCATAACCTCGAGCGTGCCCCAAAATACGTATTATTCGGAGCGCGCTTCCTACGCGATACCGAAGCAGCCGGAGGATTTCGATCGCATAGTGGCGCAGCAGAAGCCTAAGTATTTGGTGCTTTCGCTATGGGAGCAATCTCCGCCGTGGGTGTACGGCTGGCCCGCGGCGAATCCGGGGACAGTCAATGCCGTCGCGGTGTTCTTTTTCGACGAGGAGCGGAAGCGGCCGGCCGCAATAATCTATAGCTTAACCAACCGTTAGCTCTTCCAGTACGTACTTTCATAAACTTTGCAGCACAAATCTTCATTTCTCGTTAGAAAGTACATCCCGGAACGACCCGCAAAACTCCCTAAAAGAAGTGGATTGGAAAGAAAAGAGAAGTGGTCGGGGCGACTGGATTTGAACCAGCGACTTCACGGTCCCGAACCGTGCGCTCTACCAAGCTGAGCCACGCCCCGATCGCATTAATCTTACACGTGCCGAAGCAATAATCAATCGGCGGCGGAACGATTATTCGCCCACCGCGCTGCGCATTTTTTTGATCGTCACGGCGTAGTCCGGCGTCTTGAAGATGCCGGAGCCCGAGACGATCACTTCCGCGCCGGCTTTCGTCACGATATCGACGTTGTCGGCCTTGATCCCGCCGTCGGCCTCGATCAAAACCGGCAGCTTGCGCGCCGCGACGAGCTTGCGCGCCTGCTCGATCTTCGGCAGCACGTCGGCGATGAACGCCTGGCCGGCGAAGCCGGGAAACACCGTCATCATGAGGATCATGTCGACATGATCCAGCAGCGGCTCGACTTTCTCCAGCGGCACGTCGGGATTGACGGCGATCGAGGCCTTCGCGCCGAGGCCGCGGATTCGCTGTAAAGTTTTCGCAGGGTCGGGGCAGGTGTCGGGATGGACCGAGACCCAATTCGCGCCGGCTTTGATGAACTCCGGAGCATACTTGTCCGGATCGCTGATCATCAAGTGCACGTCGAGCGGCACGCGCGCCGCCTTGCGCACCGCTTCGACCACGAACGGACCGATCGTAAGGTTCGGGACGAAATGGCCGTCCATAATATCGACGTGGAGCCAATCCGCGCCGGCATCCTCGACCTTGCGGATCTCCTCGCCGAGGCAGGTGAAGTCGGCCGACAGTATCGAAGGGGCGATTTTCATCTCAGGCCTTTCTCATGCGCGCGGCAAAAAAACCGTCGCTATCGTCGCGGTGGGGCAGCGCCATAAAATACTTTCCGCGCGTCATCTTTTCCGCGCCTGCGGGCAGGAGTTCCTCCGCGTCTTCCAAAGTATATTCTTTATGGCGGCGGAGGAAATCCTCTACCACCTCCTCGTTTTCCTCGCGCGTCAGCGTACACGTGGAATAGACCAATGTGCCGCCGGGTTTCAAGTACGCCGACACGCGCTCGAGAATTTTCTTCTGTAGCTGGCTGAGCCGCCGTATGTCGGCCTCCGACTTTAGCCACTTCGCCTCCGGATGCGAGCGCAGCGTTCCCAGACCCGTGCACGGCAGATCGGCGAGAATCCGATCGTACGGCGCGGCGAGAGCTTCGGACAGGTCGACAGCGGCGTCGGCGACGACCGGGCGAATCGACGCGATTCCGAGCCGCGCGATATTTTCGCGCAGCCGCTCGATGCCGCGCGCTGAAATATCGGTCGCGACGACCTCTCCTTTGTCGCCCATTAGCTCGGCGACGTGCGTCGCCTTGCCGCCCGGCGCCGCGCTTGCGTCCCATACGCGCTCGCCCGGCTGCGGATCGAGCAGCTGCGCAACGAGCTGTGAAGCCTCGCCCTGCACGAAAAACAGTCCCTCCGTGAAACCGGATAGCTTCTGGATAGACGCGCCGCCGCGGATTCGAATCGCCTGCGGCGCGTGCGTCGCCGCTTCGGCTTCGATGCCCGCCTGCGTAAATTTTCCGATCAATTCGTCGCGCGTGATTTTCAGCCGGTTGGCTCGCACGACCAGCGGCGGCTCTTTGTTATCGGCGTTGAGCAAGGCTTCGATGTCGCCGCCGCCGAAATAATCCAGCCACTTATTCACCAGCCACTCGGGATGGGACCACGTGACGCTGAGCCGACGCGCCTGATGGCCGTCAAGTCGTAAATTCGCCAGCCGGTCTTTGTCGCGCAGCGAGCTCCGCGCGATGGCGTTGACGAGGCCGGCGGCGGCGCGCCCGCCGTAGCGCTTCGCGAGCTCGACGGCCTCGTTGACCGCGGCGTACGCCGGGACACGGTCGAGGAACATAATTTGATACATCGTCAGGCGGAGGACATTTCTGAGATAGACGTCCATGTCCTCCAGCGGCTGGCGCGTCAGAAGACCGAGCGTCCAATCGATCCGGCCGCGCCAGCGGAGCGTGCCGTAGACGATCTCGGTCGCCAGCGCGCGGTCGGCGGCGGAAAGGTCGCTCGCCTGGAGCGCGCGGTCGAGCAAGATGTCGGCGAACGCCCGCCGCGTCTCGACCGCGTGCAGAATGTCCGCGGCCATCGCCCGGCTGGATTTAGGCGGCGCCGAGGCGCGCGCCCTTTTCGATGCGGCTGCCATTCAGGAATTCCGCGGCGCTGACGCGCTTGCGATTTTCGAGCTGCACTTCGTCGAGGGCAAGCGCGCCGTTGCCGGTCGCGACCCATAAATCCGAGCGACTCGCGCGCACGACTTCTCCCGGCGCGCCGCTTTCGCCCTCGACGACGCGTGCGCGATGGATTTTAAGCAGCGTCCCTTGGAATTGCGTGTAGGCCGAGGGCCACGGCGTGAAGCCGCGCACGCGGCGCTCGATGGCGGCCGCAGGCAGGCTCCAATCGATCTTGCCGTCTTCTTTTTTGATCATCGGCGCGTAAGTCGCCGACGCTTCGTCCTGCGACTTCGGCGCGACCGTTCCGTCGGCGATGGCCGCGAGCGTCTCGAGCAGCAAATCCGCACCGATGGGCGCGAGCTTCTCCTGCAGCGACGCCGTCGTTTCGTCCGCGCTTACTGCGATCTCGCGCTGAAGAAGAATCGACCCGGCGTCCATCTTCTCGACCAGCTGCATGGTCGTGACGCCGCTTTTTTCCTCGCCGTTGACGACGGCCCAGGCGACCGGCGCCGCGCCGCGGTACTTCGGCAAAAGCGAGTAATGGACATTGAGGCACCCGTGCGGCGCGAGCTCGAGAATTTGCCGCGGCAGGATGCGGCCGTAAGCGACGACGACGATGATGTCCGGCGACCAGGCGGTCAGCGCGGTCAAAAAGGCCGGGTCGCGAATTTTTTCCGGCGCGAGAACAGGCGCGCCGTGCTTTTCGGCGACGCTTCGCACGGGGGAGGGCGCGGGCTTTTGACCGCGTCCTACCGGGCGGTCCGGCTGCGTCACAATGCCGGCAACCGTGTGCGGCGAATGCACCAGCCGTTCGAGCGAAAGCGCGGCGACGCGCGGCGTGCCCATGAAGACGATACGCATCGGAGTTGAGAGAGAAGCTTGGCGATGCCGGCGTCTGGCCGGCTAGATCATGACCCGCGGATTTTCCGGCGGCGGCTTGTCGCCGCGGAGCATTTTTTTCAGCCGGCGCGAGTAGAGGTCGCGCTTCAAACGGCTCACGCGATCGAGGATGAGCTTGCCGTTCAGGTGATCGATCTCGTGCTGCAGCGCGACGGCGAGCAGCCCTTCGGCGTCGATTTTAAGCTCTTTTTCTTTTTCATCGAGCGCCTTGAGCTCGACGCGCGCGGCGCGTTTGATCTCGACCGTGAAATCGACGACGCTGAGACAGCCTTCTTCCCAAAGCAGCTCGCCCTCGCTCCCGGAGATTTCGGGGTTGATCAGCTTCAGCAGGTTCTTGCCGGGGTTGTCGTGGTCGATATCGAGCACGATGATGCGGCGCGAGACACCGACTTGCGGCGCGGCGAGGCCGACGCCGGGCGCGGCATACATGGTCTCGACCATATCCTCGATCAGGCGCACCGTCTCGGAGGTGACGCTCGTCACCGGCTTTGCTACCTGCTTCAGTATGGGATCGGGATACTTTAGGATTTCCAGCAGCGCCATAACTAATCTTTATTCATAACATACTGTAAGGATCTACATCAATGTGAAGGCGCCAGCGGCTCGTGCGCGGCACCCGCGCCTGCGCCGCGGCGGCGAGCGCAAGCAGCGCCGGGCCCTTTTTTCCCTTGAGGAGAATCTGCCAGCGAAAGCGCCCGCGTAGCTTCATGATCGGCGCGGGCGCAGGGCCGAGAACTTCTATTTGAGAATCGCCGGCGCTACGACTGCCTTGAGCGCGGAGCCAGTCGCCCAGGAGCTTCGCCTGTTTTTCGACAGCCGGCGCCTGAGCGCCTTCGAGCCGCAGGTGAACCAGGCGGCTGAACGGCGGATAATTGAGCGCGCGGCGAAACTCGAGCTCCTCGGCGAAAAATGCCGGATAATCGTGCGCCGGCACATGGCGCAGCGCGTAATGCTGGGGATCATAGGACTGAATGATGACGCGTCCGGGCTCTTCGCCGCGTCCGGCGCGGCCGGCGACCTGACTCAGCAGCTGGAATGTGCGCTCGCCGGCGCGGAAATCCGGCAGGTTCAACGATAAATCGGCGAGCACGGCGCCGACCAGCGTCACGCCGTAGACGTCGTGGCCCTTGGTGATCATCTGCGTGCCGACGAGGACGTCGATCTCGCCGCGCTGCCATTGCCGGATGAGCTTTTCCTGTGAGCCGCGCTTGACCGTCGTGTCCCGATCCATACGCGCGATGCGCGCGTCGGGAAGAAGCTCGGCGAGCTCATGCTCGAGCTGTTCGGTTCCGAAGCCGACCGGGAGGAAAGCCGGGTGGCCGCAATGCGGGCAGGCTTCGGGAGCGGCCTGGCGCCAGCCGCAGTGGTGGCACAGGACGATGCGCTCGCTTTTATGAAATGTCAGCGTCACGCTGCAATGCGCGCAGCGGAGTACAAAGCCGCAGAGACGGCACTGGAGAAAATTCGCGAAACCGCGCCGGTTCAAAAAAACCAGGCTTTGCCGCCCGCGCGCGAGGTTATCGCGCAACGCCTGTGCAAGAATGGGCGAGAGAAGCCGCGGTTTATCGCTGCTGGTCGGCCAGACTTCCCGCAGATCGAGCGTCTCGACGGCCGGCAGCGAGCGGCGCTCCACACGCTTTTTCAGCTCCAAAAGCGCGTAACGGCCGGCGCGGCAGTTCTCGTAGCTTTCGACGGCCGGCGTCGCCGAGCCCAGCACGACTGGGCACCCGACCAGTTTGGCACGCACGACCGCGACGTCGCGCGCGTTGTAGCGAAGTCCCTCGTCCTGCTTATAAGAGGAGTCGTGCTCTTCGTCGACGACAATAAGGCCGAGCTCCGGCAGCGGCGCGAAGATCGCTGACCGCGCGCCGACGACCACATCGACTTCGCCGCGGACGATGCGCCACCATTCCTCCCAGCGCTCGCCGGCGGTGAGCGCGCTGTGGATGACGCCGACCTTGCCGGGAAAGCGCGCCTGCAGGCGATCGAGCAGCTGAGGCGTCAGGGATATCTCCGGAACCAGGATCAGGCTGCGCTTGCCGGCCGAGCGCGCCCGCTCCATCGCGCGGAGATAGACTTCCGTTTTGCCGCTGCCGGTGACGCCGTATAGGAGGAACGGCCTGAAGCCCGCGGCGACAACACCCGCTTCGATCGCTTCGTAAGCCGTCTGCTGCTCGGCGGTGAGTGAAAGCGCGTTCGGCGGCGCCACATTCTCGGCGTCGCTTACCGGCTTCTTTCTTTGCCGGCGCGTTCGCTCGCGAATTTCCACGGCCCCGATACGCGCGAGGGCATCGAGCGCCGGATAGAAGCCGCGCGGAAATTTCTTCGCCAGCGATTTGAGGCCGATGGCCGTCTTACTACGGCCGAGCTCGTCGAGGATCCTTCGTTCCAGGCCGTCGACCGCGAACTCGCCTTCGCTCGCCGAAACCACCCGGCGGCTTTCGCCGCGCAGGTGGGCGGGCATCATGGCCGCTAAAACCTCGCCGATCGGGCTCAAGTAATATTTGGCAATCCACTGCCCGAGGCGGAGCAGCGCCTCGTCCATGACCGGCTGCCCATCCGGCGCCTCGATAATCGGCTTGACGCGCTCGATTCGGCTCGCGGCAACCAGTTCTGCGACGACTCCGGTCACGCGACGGCGTCCGACAGGGACGACGACGCGCATTCCGGGCGTCAAGTCGAGCTCGGGAGGGATTTGGTAGGTAAGCGGCTCTTTCAAGGGCGACGGGATGATGACCTCGGCAAAGGCCCGGCCCTTGTGCATTTTCGGTCTATTACCTGCTCAAAACCGGAAAAGCAATCACGGCTTGGAGCGGCTATTTCCGTAACCGAAATGACAAAAATTGTACGTTTTCCGGTTTTATGCAGCCAAGCCTAGCGGGTCGCTCGGGGAAAACCCTTGGAAAGACTCGTTTACTTCGGCGGTATCCCCTGTGCATACTTCTTGCTTTACCCGAAACCTACAATTATCGCATGACGTCGAAGCAATACTTTATTGAGCATAATTATACCTAATTAAAGAATTGAGTTTTAACGTGATCGCAGGTTTCCACAATGGCAGCCCAAAACGGAATTATCGACGGATAGATGGATGGAACAAAATAATCTGCGAAGGATTCGGGAATCCAAGATGCTGAGTAAAGCGGAGCTTGCGCGGTTGGCCGGAATATCTCCGTTGACCATTGACCGCATTGAAAAAGGGATGAGCTGCCGTCTGGCTACGAAACGAAAGATTCTCCAGGCGCTGGGCGTCAAGCTCACACATAAAAACCGGGTGTTCACTCAATAGCTATGGCCATTACAGACTTGTTGAAAAGCGTGGATTTCTCCTCCGTCAACCCGTTTCGGCGGAACCAAGGCTACGTTGCTCTCGATATCGGTTCGAGCTCGATCAAAATGGTCGAGGTCGAGGCCGATAAGAGCGGCTACCGTCTGCTGAACATGGGTATTCAGCCGATCCCGGCGATGGCGATCCAGAACAATATGGTCGCCGATCAAGAGGCCGTGGTGAAAGCGATTCAAAACCTCGTCAAGAATCACGGCGTGCGCTCAAAGCAGGTGGTTGCGTCGGTCCCCGGTCGCGTTGCGATCATCAAGAAAATCCAGCTGCCGGCGCAAGGCGAGCAGGAGCTCGACGCGAACGTCGAATTCCAGGCGAGCCAGCTGATTCCTGACGCGCTCGAGAACGTCAACCTCGATTACCAGGCGCTCGACTACGTTGAAAACAGCGACAAGATCGACGTCGTGCTGGTCGCGGTGAAAAAAGACATCATCAACAGCTACGCGGAGGCGATCAAGGATGCCGAGCTCGTTCCCGCCATCGTCGACGTCGATTACTTTGCGATGGAGAATATGTTCGAGATCAACTACGAGCTCGAGACGAGCGGTATCGTCGGGCTCATCCACGTGGGCGCGCGCTACACGAGCATCAACGTTCTGAAGCACGGCGTATCGACGTTCACCGGCGACCTGCCGGTCGGCGGCGAATCGTTCACCGAGGCGCTGGTCCACGCTCTGCAGCTCTCTTACGATCAGGCGGAAGCGCTCAAAGTCGGCGGGCGATCCGACGCGAAAAAACAGGCCGAGGTCGAAAACTTGCTCAAGCCGACGGCCGAATATCTCGCGGCCGAGATCAGCCGGACCTTGAGCCTCTACCGCCACATGGCCGACGAGGGCGGCATCCAAAAGATTTATCTCAGCGGCGGCGGCGCGAGGACGCCCGGACTCGCGAGCATTATCGGCGAAAAACTCGGAGTCGAAGTGGAGCTCACGGACCCCTTCCGCGGCTTCAGCATCGCGCGCGGCATCGACCCGGACGCCTTGGCCGACTCCGCGTCGGCGCTCGCCGTCGGCGCCGGACTCGCCATCAGGAGGCCAGGAGACAAATGATCCGCATCAACCTGCTCTCGACACGTGAGATCGAAGCCGAGCTCGGCCGCCGCCAGGACATCGTGGTCGCGGTGCTCGGGATCGGCGGAGTACTCGCGGTATGCGTCGCGGTGCTTTTGTATCAGGTGTTCCGCACGACGATGCTCCAGCGCGAGCTGTCGGGCCTTCGCGCCGAGATCGCCTCGATCGAAGACAGCGCGAAGGAAGTCGCTCAGCTGCAGGCGACGATCGCCTCGCTCAAGCAAAAAGTCGGTGTCATCGAAAGCCTGAGCAAGAAGAAAGTCGGCCCCGTGCGCGTCATGGAGAGTCTCTCCGCCTCCGCCCCCGAAAGACTGTGGGTCACGGAATTCAAGGAAAATAGCGGCAACCTGACTCTCAACGGAATGGCCGTCGACAACCAGACGGTCGCTGATTTCATGAAAGCGCTCCAGGGGACGCAGTATTTCAGAGACGTCGAGCTCGTCGAGGCGGCGCAAATGCAGCAGGATAAGCTTGCGCTGAAAAAGTTCGCCGTGCGCTCGCGGCTGCTCTATCAGCCGCAGCCCGAGCAACAGGCGAAAGCCGCGCCGCAGCCGGCGTCGGCGGATGCAAAGGCGGCAAAGCCATGAAAGACTTAATTGAGCGGCTTTTCTCGCTGCCGCGGCAGCAGAAGCTCGGCATTCTGGCCGGCATTATCGTGCTCCTGCTGGTCTTCGACTACCTGTTCGTCTACGACCGGCTCGCGGTGCAGATCTCCGAACTCGAACAGAGCGTCGGTACGGCGCGCAGCGATCGCGACAAAAAGAAAGCGCTCGTGGCCGACCTGCCGAAGCTTCGGCTCATGAAGGTCGAATACGAGGCCAGGCTGAAGGAGGCCGTCGCCGAGCTTCCCGATCAGAAAGAAATTCCGGATCTGCTGACGAACATCTCGAACAAAGCGCGTGAATCCGGCCTCGACATCTTGTTGTTCCGTCCGAAGCCGGAAAACCCGCAAGACTTTTACTCCGAGATCCCCGTCGATGTGACGGTGCGCGGCGGATTTCACAACCTCGTCGCTTTCTTCGATCAGGTCGGCCGTCTCAACCGCCTCGTCAACATCAACAACATTGAAATGAAAAACATGAAACCCAGCAACGATGACGCGGTCGTCGACACTACAGCGCTCGTGACGACCTTCCGTTTCCTCTCCGAGGCGGAGCGCGCCAAGGTCGCCGCGGACAAAGCGGCCAAAGAAAAGGCGAAGAAATAACCATGAAGCTCTGGACGACCGCTTTAACCCTCGTTGCCGGCCTGGCCTTCGCGAGCGCAGGGTTTTCGGAAGAAGCTTTGCCGTCGCAGAAGACGAAAGAGGCCGTGGACAAGTTCAACCAGACGCCTTCGGCGATGGGTCAAAAGCTCGACGACCTGAAGGCGGCGATTCGCGACAAGCTCGGTCAAGGGTCCGCCCAGCCCGTATCGACGGGCGCCGATCCGTTCGCGGCGCCGGCAAAAACGCAGCGCCCGGATACGCCGCAATACTCTCCCGTGGGAAAACGCGATCCGTTCCAAGCGCCGATGAAATCCCAGGCGAAGCGGCGTCCGCGCGAGAACCTCTCGCCGCTGGAGCGGTATGAGATCGGCCAACTGAGTCTCGTCGGCGTCGTATGGGACATCAAGGATCCGCGCGCGATGGTCGAGGATTCCGCCGGTCTCGGCTATGTCGTGCGGGTCGGGACGCCGATAGGGCCGAACGAAGGCAAAATCAAACAGATCAAGCCTGCCGAGGTCGTGATCGAGGAGAGCTTCATCGACTTCTACGGGGCGAGGAAAAACCGCGACGTCAGCATGAGGATCGTCTCGGAGTAGCGGATAAAAGGCTCAAGGAGTTTCCCTATGAATTTTTTACCGATCCGACAATATTCCCGGCGCAGCGCGCTTGTACCGGCGTTGACGACGCTCGCGCTGCTCGGCGGTTTGAGCTGCGCGCCGGCCGTTCGCGAAGAGCCGACGGCGCCGCCGCCCGACTCGCGCGCGGTGCGGGCAGCCGAGGAGGCCCGGCGCGAGCAGGCCGCTCAAACTTTATCGATCAAAGAATCGCCGCTCCAGGATCAGGCTTTCAGAGTTCAGGACCTTTCGATCGGCGAAGAGCGCGGACAGACGACGTTGAAGGTCCGGTTTTCCGAGCCGGTCAACCAGTACCGTCATTTCTCCCTTACGCAGCCCGCCCGCATCGTGCTCGATGTCTTCGGACCCGCGACCGCGATGCCGGACGTCGATACTTTTCGCGCGGATACGAACTGGTTGAGCGTTGTGAGGCTGACTTCGGGCCCGGGCAACCTCCGCCTCGTGATGGAAGTCGCTGCGGCTGAAACCCCGGCCTATGCAATCGAGCCAGACGGCACCGGTCTGAAGCTCGTAGTCGGCCCATTGAACGCGCAAGCCTCGCCTAAAAAGGATCTCCGTCTGGTGCAGAACGGCCGGCGCGTCGATTCCCCGGCTGCGCAGGCTGCTGTGGCGGCCGCAGCGCCGGCGCCGACCGCCAACTCCGATACGAGAGCGGCTACGGCGGCGATCAAAGGACCGAAGGTTTACACGGGGCAAAAAATCTCGCTCGATTTTAAGGATGCCGACATCAAAAACGTTTTCCGTCTGCTCGCCGAGGTGAGCGGTCTGAATATCGTCGTTACCGACGAGGTCAGGAAGCGGGTCACGGTCCGCCTGGTCGACGTGCCGTGGGACCAGGCCATGGATCTGCTCATCGATACGAACGGTCTCGGCAAGGAGCAAATGGGCAACATCGTGCGGATTTCGACGGCAGGCCAGATGAAGTCGGAGCGCGACGCCCTGCTCGCGGCGCAGAAGGCGCAGGAGAGCCTCGAGCCGCTTCAGACCGCCTATCTGAACATCAATTACGCCAAGGTCAAGGAACTTGTCGATAAGATCAAGCCGGTCTTGAGCCCGCGCGGCGTCGTCCTGCCGGACGACCGCAGCAACACCATCCTCGTGCGCGACATCAGACGCGGCGTCGAAGATGCGAACGAGATCGCGAGCCGCTTGGATACGCGCACGCCGCAGGTGTTGATTGAATCGAACATTATCGAAACCACGCCGAGCTTCGCGCGCGCGCTCGGCATGGATTTAGGCTTCACCAAGGGCGGCGCGACGATCGACAGCTCGAATCCGGCCGGAGCTCCGTTCCAGCCCTCGACCGCCACCGGCGCGATCGGACTTGCTCTCTCGATCGTGCAGCAGCGCTTCGGCGGCTTCAGGGACATCAACCTTAAGCTCACGGCCGCCGAAACCGCAGGCAAGGTCCGGGTGCTCTCGCGTCCGTCGGTGGTGACGCTCAACAACGTCGCCTCGACGATTCAAAGCCTCCAGATCGTGCGCGTGGCTCTGCCAACCGGCACGACCAATATCGCAAGCGGCACCGGCGCCGCGGCGGGCGCGGCGGTCGCGACCGAGAAGATCCCGGTCGGCATTGTCTTGACGGTGACGCCTCAGGTGTCGAGCGACGGCTTCGTTCTGTTGAACGTCAACGTCAAATCCAGCACGCTCGGCACGAAGTCGGAAGGCGCGCAGGTGCCTGACGAGCTCAGCCGCGAAGCGCTCGCCAACGTGCTGTTGCGCGACGGCGAGACGCTCGTGCTCGGCGGCATTATGCGCGAGAACAAAAGCTTCAACGAAAGCGGCGTTCCCTGGCTGAAAGACGTTCCTTTCTTCGGCTGGCTCTTCAAGACCCAGACGACCAAGGACGAATTCAGCGAACTCATGGTCTTCATCACACCGCGCATCGTTTCGGCCGGCTCGGTCAACCTGCCGGCGGCCGAAGAGCTCTGGCGCAATCGGCTGCGGCAAACCGACGGCGCTTAACTCCAGAGTTTCGCCATACTTAGTGTTCCACGACTCCGGCGCGAGCCTCCTCGCGCCGGAGCTGTTTTCGGCCCGGCGGTGGCACCTCCGGGACGAATGGAGTAATATAAGGCCCATGCTGCGATATTTTACCGCGGGGGAATCGCACGGGCCGTGCCTCACGGCGATCGTCGACGGCGTGCCCGCGGGCTTTCCGATCGATCTCGCCGGGATCAATCACGATCTCTGGCGGCGCCAGCAGGGCTACGGCCGCGGCGGCAGGATGCTGATCGAGAAGGACGAGGCGACGATCCGCTCCGGCATACGCTGGGGCGAGACGCTCGGCTCGCCGGTCGCGCTCGGCATCGAGAACCGCGACTGGAAGAATTGGACCAAAAAGATGTCGGCGGCGCCCGAGGACCGCGACGAGACGATCGCCGTCACCAAGCCGCGCCCCGGCCACGCGGACTTAAACGGCATCCTCAAATACGATCATTCCGACATCCGCAACATCCTCGAGCGCGCCAGCGCGCGCGACACCGTGACGCGCACCGCGGTCGGATCGTTCAGCAAGCAGCTGCTGGCGCCTTTCGGCGTCAAGATCATGGGCTATATCCGTTCCCTCGGCGGCATCGAGGCGGAGACCGACGGACTTACGTACGAAGAGACCTACGCGCGCGCGGAGGAATCGCCGGTCCGCGTCGCCGACCCGCGCGCCGAGGCGCGCATGATCGAGCTGATCGAAGACTGCAAGAAGAAGGGCGATACGCTGGGCGGCGTCTTCGAAGTCGTCGCGCTCGGCGTTCCGCCGGGGCTCGGCTCGCACACCCAATGGGACTTGAAGCTCGACGGCCGTCTCGCGCGCGCGCTCATGAGCATCCAGGCGATGAAGGGCGTGGAGATCGGGCTCGGCTTCGAGATGGCGCGGCGGCGCGGCTCGCAGGTGCACGACGAGATTTTCTTCGACCCGCAGAAAATGGTCAGCGAAGGCACGCCCCGGATCGTTCCCACGGGATTTTACCGCGGCAGCAACAACTCCGGCGGCACCGAGGGCGGCATGACCAACGGCGCGCCCGTCGTCGCGCGGGTGGCGATGAAGCCGATCTCCACATTGATGAGCCCGCTGCACTCCGTCGATATGCGCTCCAAGGCGCCCGCCGACGCTTCGGTCGAGCGCTCCGACGTCTGCGCCGCGCCGGCCGCGGCGGTCGTGGGCGAATCGGTCGTGGCGTTCGAGCTCGCCGCGGCGTTCCTGGAAAAATTCGGCGGCGACTCGCTGCGCGAGATCAAGCGCAATTACGAAGGCTACCTCGAGCAGATCAAGCGCTTCTGAGCTGTTTGTGCCCGCGGGCGCCCCAAAAAACATCGCGCTCACCGGCTTCATGGCGGTCGGCAAGACGGACGTCGGCCGAAAAGTCGCGCGCCGCCTCGGCTGGCGCTTCGTCGACGTCGACCGCGCGATCGAGCGCGACGAAGGCCGCAAGGTCCAGGAGATTTTTCACCGCGACGGCGAAGCGCGCTTTCGCCTGCTGGAGAAACAAAAGCTTAAGGAAATTCTCGCGCGCGAGCGCCAAGTGATCGCGACCGGCGGCGGCGCGGTAATGGACGAGGAGAACCTCGCCTTGTTGAAAGAAAAAGCCTTGCTCGTCTGCCTGACGGCGAAGCCCGAAACGATTCTCGGGCGCGTCCGCGGCGGCAAGCGGCCGCTGCTCGACGTCGCCGACCGCGAGACGCGCGTGCGCGAGCTCATGAGCCGGCGCGCGCCGGTCTACGCGCAGGCTCACGCCACCATAGACACGGAAAATCTCTCCATCGAGCAGGTCGTGGAGGAAGTTCTCCGAGCCGTTCAATGACGCCGTCCATACGCACGATCGATGTCGATCTCGCCGACCGATCCTATGCGATTTGCGTCGGCGAGAAGAATCTGGCGGAGCTGGGTCCGGCGATGCGGCGCTCGGGCCTCGGCAACAAGGCCGCGATCGTCACCGACGGCAATATCGCGGGATTGTATTTGAAGCCGGTCGAGGCTTCGTTGCGGCAGGCCGGCTTCGAGACCTCGGTGATTTTTCTGCCGGCCGGCGAGGAGCACAAGAACCTCGACGCCGTTGCGGCGATCTACGACCGGCTCGTCGCCGCCCGATTCGAGCGCGGCTCGACGCTCGTCGCGCTGGGCGGCGGCGTCGTCGGCGACGTGACCGGCTTCGCCGCGGCGAGTTACCTGCGCGGCATCTCGTATGTCCAGGTGCCGACGACGCTCCTCGCGCAGGTCGATTCCAGCGTCGGCGGGAAAACCGGCGTCAACCACAAGGAAGGAAAAAATCTCATCGGCGCCTTCCACCAGCCGCGGCTGGTCTGGATCGACGTCGCCGTGCTGCGCTCGCTGCCGAAGCGTGAAGTCGTCGCGGGCTTAGCCGAAGTGATCAAGTACGGCGTCATCGCCGACGCCGCGCTTTTCCGCCGCCTCGAAGAGAAGCTCGACGACATTCTCAAGCTCGACAGCGCGATGCTGACGGAGGTCGTCGCCGCGTCGTGCGCGATCAAGGCCGACGTCGTCGCGAAGGACGAGCGCGAAAGCGATCTCCGCGCGGTGTTGAATTTCGGCCATACGGTCGGCCACGCGCTCGAGGCGCTCACCGGCTACGAGACGTTTCTCCACGGCGAGGCGGTCGCGATCGGTATGGTCCAGGCCGCGGCGATCTCGGTCGCCGAAGGCGCCTGTGACCGGGAAAGCTTCGAGCGCATCCGCCGTCTCGTCGTCCGCGCCGGGCTGCCGGCGGAGATTCCGGCCGACGTGAGCCCGGCGGAGCTCGTCAAGCATATGGAAGTCGATAAAAAATCCGCCGGCGGAAAGATCAAATTCATCCTCTGCAAAGGCATCGGCGCGACGCGCTTCCACGCGCTGGCGCCGGGCGAGATCGTCGCCCGGCTCGAGGAGTCGCGATAAGATGGAGCGCGCGCGCAGCTCCGAGCTCATCGACACCGCCGAGTCGCTACGCCGTCGCGGCCGCGTGGATGATGCGCTGGAAGCGGTCGAGCAGGTGCTCGCCGCCGCGCCGGAGCACCGGCGCGCGTTGCTGCTGAAGAGCCGCCTGCTCTATCAGAACGGCGCGCTCGGACGCGCGCTCGACGTCGCGCGGGCGCTCGAGCCCATGCTCGGCGGCGAAGCGGCCGAGCTCACGGCTGCGCTCATGCGCCTCGATCAGGCGGGACGCAGGCCGCCGGCGCCGTTCGCGACCGAGAGCATGGCGCGGCTGCTGGCGCAGCAGGGGTATTTTCTCGAGGCGATCGAGGTCTACAGGCAGATTTATGAAGCGTCCGCGAATCCGGGAGTGCGCGATGAGATCGTCCGCTTGACGGGCGTCGTCGAGCGTGACGGCTCGCGCGACGCCGGCGAAGAGCGCGTCCGCCAGGAGCTGGAGGTCGCCGCGCGCTGGCTCGAACGGCATCCGAAAGGATCGTGATGGCGAAGAAAAGAAAAATTCTCGTGCTCCATGGGCCCAACCTCAACATGCTCGGGCGGCGCGAGCCGAAGATTTACGGCCGCCTCACACTCGATCAGATCAACCGCAAAATCGCGGCGCTCGCCGCCGAGCTCGGCGTCGAAATCGAAGCGCGTCAGTCGAACGTCGAGGGCGAGCTCGTCGGCTGGATCCAGGAGGCGCCGAAAGCGTTCGGCGCGCTGATTCTGAACGCCGGGGCGTACACGCATTCGAGCATCGCGATACGCGACGCTCTTACCGCCGCCGGCATTCCGGCGGTCGAAGTGCACATTTCGAATATTTACAAACGCGAAGAGTTCCGCAAGCGCTCGATCATTGCCGAGGCGGTGGTCGGCCAGATTACGGGATTCGGAGTGGACAGCTATCTGCTTGGTTTGCGGGCCGCTGTGGCGGCGCTTTAGGAACTACTGCAGGAAAAGATTTCCCGTCTCTAAGTTTTTCTGCTTCATCTCTTCGATCACCTGCTCGCGCTGCTTGGTCAGCTCCGTCATGCGGTTTCGCAATTCGCTCAGCTCCTGCTCGCGCGATGTGTAGCCGGGCGGCGGCGGGGTCACGGTCGGCGGCACGTTCCCCGGCGGGATTTCCGTGATCGCCGGAGGCTGGCCGACGAAAGGCGACGGACTTTCAAGCCGCACCGGTCCGCCGTCGGCGCCTCCCGGATTTTGCTGCGCATCGCGTAGGCGCGCGTTCAAGTCGTCGGTGCGCCGGCGGATTCCGTCGTCGTTAGTGATCACCGAAGGCTCGGGTGACGCGTTGCCGCGGGCCGCCGTGAAATAGTTGTTCTGCGCCGCCTTTAACTCGTCAGTAAGAAGCTGAACTCTTTTGCGGTAATCGGATTCTTCTTGATTCTTTTCATCTCCCGGAGGTGGAACGTTTTCGGTCGACGGTTTGCCGGTCGCCGCCGGTGCGGGCGTGGGCGCGCTCGGGCTCACGTCATCCCCCGAGGACCGCTCGCGCAGATCGAGACCGCGGGACCGGCCCTCTTCGCCCTGGAGGATTGTCTGCACCTGATCGCGCGGCAGCGCGACCTCGCCGCCGAGACCGTAGATTTTGATCGTATTCCCTTCCTCGCGGTACGATTGCGTGGTGATGCGCCGCCCGTTCTTCAGCACGACGGTGTACTGCGCGAAGGCGAGCGCCGGTAAAAGCACCAAAGCTACGGTGATCAATATTATGCGTAAATGACTATTCATAGCCGCCCGATTATACACGAACGGCGACATACCGGCAAACTTACTGAAGCAGATCGTCAAGAAAAAAGGAGAGAAACGCGCGCGTTTCAGCTCGACCGCTCGGCCTGGCCGTGCATGCTCTTGATCCAATGGAACAGTTTGGCGCGATAGAGGTAAGCAGCGAACAATAAGGCCGCTGAGACGACCAAAAGGACAACCGTGGTGCCGTAGGCCTGCTCGCGCACGCTGGCGCCCTGGACGGTCAGCAGGTAGGTTCCCGGCGCGCGCCCGATGATCGAGATGATCAGGAACGTCCGCAGCCGCATGCGGCTCAAGCCGAGAAGATAGCAAAGCATATCTTTGGGGAATCCCGGGATGAGGAACATCAAGAACGTGATCGTCACGCCGGCGTTGCTGTCGGTGAGAAAGTCGAATTTATTGACCACGTCTTTCTTCAGCAGGCGCTCGACAAACGGCCGGCCGAGGATGCTCGCGAGTTCGAATGCTATCCAGGAGCCGAGCGCAAGGCCGATGTTCGACAGGATGAATCCGTAGACTTTTCCGTAGGCGAAGCCCCCCACGATGCCCGTGAGCTCGCCGGGAATCGGCGAGACTACCACCTGGAGCGCCTGCAGCAGGACGAATACGGCGGACGAGTACGGGCCGAAAGAGGTGAGAAACTCGGTGATGCGCTCCCTTTGCGCCTGCTGGGCTTGGAGGTCCTCGAGCTCCTCCCACCGCGGACCGAAGACATTGAACGGCTGCGGTCCGTACCTGCTCATGACGAAAATGAGCGCGACGAGAGCGGCGAGAATCGCCCCGCGTATCAGCAGCCGGTGTCGCTTCGATCTCATTTTCTACGTTGAATTTAGCAGTAATTTGGGCGCGTGACGAGCATGGCCGCCCGCGCGATTCCGTCGTCTATATGCCAGTCGGATGCTAAAAGCGAGAGAAGGGTGGGCACAAAAAAGCCGGGCGGGGAAGACCCCGCCCGGCTGTGTTGGCAAGTATCGAGAGCGAGAACGCCTACTCGGCGCCCTTCTTGCCCTCGGTCTTCTTCTTCTCGTCGGACTTCTTCTCGTCGCCTTTCTTGCCCTCGCTCTTTTTCTTCTCGTCGCCCTTCTTCTCTTCCTTCTTCTCTTGGGCAAACGCCGGAGCAGAGATCGCAGGAGAAAGGGCCAAGGCGGACCCGATCATGGCCGCCACGAGCCACAGAAATACACGGCTTTTCATATATTATCCCTCCTTTCCACACCCCGCCGTCCCGTAGATTTGCCCGGCTCTCGTAATCAGCCGACCGGGGATAGCCGGCCGAGCCAGGACAGATTGGCGCGACTTTTAATAAAATAGCGTTAAATTGTCAAGAGATGTCATGCCTTCGGCGCTCGAGAACGCCGGCTCGCCGCCGTCATCGCATGGTAAATGAGAAAGCGCATTACGCCGGGAAAAACTCCTTTGAGGTAGCAGATCAATGCGAGCGAGCGCGGCATGACGATGCGGAACTTTCTTTTTGCGATCGCGCGCATTACCGCGCGCGAGACGTCGGTAGATTCGAGCACCATGAATTCCGGCGGTTCCGGCGCGCGCGCGTCGAAGCTGCGGCGAAAATTGGTCCTGACAGGCCCCGGGCAGATCACGGCCACGTGGACGCCGTGCGGCTTGAGCTCATGATAGAGGCTCTCGGAGAGGCCGATCTGGGCGAATTTGGTCGCGCAATAGGGGCCTATTTCCGGGGTCCCCATGATGCCCGAAATCGACGAGATGTTGACGATGGCGCCCGAGCGCCGCGCGATCATCGACGGCAACGCTTCCTTGGTACAATAGACGGTGCCGAGATAGTTCGTGCGCAACATCGATTCGACCGTCTCGATTGGAGTCTCGGCCAGCGGCAGGTAGTCGCCGAAGCCCGCGTTGTTGACGAGGATGTCGACGCGCCCGAATTTAGCGAGCGCATCCTGGACCATGCGCTTGACGGCCGCCGGGTCGCTCACGTCGCATTCGACCACCTCCGAGGCGCCGCCGTAGCGCTTGAGCGCCGCGGCGGTCTCATCCAGGCGCGCGCGCGAGCGGCTCGACGCGACGACGGTCGCGCCCTGCGCGGCCAGATCGAGCGCGACCTGCCGCCCGATGCCGCTTGACGCGCCGGTGACGAGCGCGATGGAATTTTTGAAGTCGATCGGAGCCATGCCAACCATCATAGACGGCGAACGGAGTTTTGGCCACTAACCGCGGTGGCTGGTTGGCTGGGGATGTGGCCCTTAGTCGTCACCCCCGCGAAAGGGAGTCCAGGGTTGTAAGAATATCCGAAACAGCGCATCGAGTTTGCCCGGACCGGGGCTTCATCGAGGCTGCGGTTATCGCACTTAGCGAAAAGAAATTAAAAAGCCTGGACTCCCGCTTTCGTGGGACTCACGCGAGGAGGTTCGTGTGACATACGTGCGGCAGGCAGTGGAGCGGCCGCCTGGCTTGCAGGAGCGGTTTTAACCGCCCTAAAACCGCGCTTACGAAACAATATCCCGCAGCGCTTCGGGCAGCGTCGGATAACGGAAGCGATAGCCGCGCCGCTCCGCTTCCGACGGGACGGCGCGCTGGCCCGTGAGCAGGACGTCAGCCATCTCGCCGAAGGCGAGGCGCAGCACGAATGCAGGCACCGGCGCCCAGCTCGGGCGGCCCAGCGCTTTGCCGAGCGCCGCGCAAAATTCCTTCATGCGCACCGGCTCCGGCGCGGTCGCGTTCACGGCGCCGCCGGCGCCGGGCGCGAGCAGATGCTCGATCAGACCGACTTCGTCTTCGAGGTGAATCCAAGGCATCCATTGCCGGCCCGAGCCGAGCGGCCCGCCGATGAACAACTTGAACGGCGGGATCATCTTCGCGAGCGCGCCGCCGCCTTTTCCGAGCACGATGCCGGTGCGAAGCCGCACGACGGCGACGCCGTGCGCCTCGGCGCGGAGCGCCTCCGCCTCCCACTCGCGGCAGAGCCGGGAAAGGAAATCCATTCCCGGCGGCTCCGCCTCACTGATCTCTTCATCGCCGCGCGGGCCGTAATAGCCGACCGCCGAGGCGTTGAGTAAAAGCCTGGGCTTTTGTTGCGCATCGGCGATCGCCTGCACGACGGTCCTTGTTGTATCGATCCGGCTTGAGCGCAGCCGCGCTTTTTGCGCCCGCGTCCAGCGTTTTCCGGCGATCGGCTCGCCCGCAAGATTGACGACCGCATCGGCGCCGTTGACCGCCGCTACCAGCGCAGGGCGAGGGCGCGGCTCCGCATCGGGCTGCCATACGACGGTCTCCGATCGGTCCAGCGCTTTCGCCGACGCGCGTGTGAGCAGCACGACGGCATGACCCCGGCTCTGTAGATTTCTGATGAGCGCGGCCCCGATGAAGCCGGTGCCGCCTGCAACGACGATTTTCATTTAGCTGTGCAGTAAACGTCCGCCTTTAACAGCCGTCTAATCGTGATAGAATATCAGGGCAGCGCGCGACTCTTACCCCATACACCTCCGACATGAGCCGTAGCAACGGAAAACCTCATCCCCGAAAAGTCGTCGTCACCGGCATCGGGGTGGTGAGTCCGAACGGCATCGGCGCCGAAGCGTTCTGGCGCGCGACGCGAAACGGCGAGAGCGGCATCGCGACGATCGGTTCGTTCGATCCCTCGGCGCTCGCCTGCCGCGTGGCCGGCGAAATCAAAAACTTTCATCCCGAGCACTATCTTTCGCCCAAGGATTTGAAGCGCACGGGGCGCGCCGTGCCGCTCGCGATCGCCGCGGCGCAGGAAGCCTTGCAGTCGGCTGGTCTCGAAGCGCCGATGACGCTCGAAGAGAAGCGCTCCTGGGGCGTGATCCTCGGCAGCGGCGGCGGCACGCCGGACTTCACCGAGGAGCAATACCGGCTTTATTTCAGCGATCAGCTCAGAAGGGCGAGCGCCTACAACGTCTCGAGCTCGACCATCGGCACGCTGTCGAGCGAGATCTCGCTCCATTTCGATTTTCGCGGGCCGAGCCACATCGTCTCGACCGGCTGCACGAGCTCGACCGACGCGATCGGCTACGCCTTCAATCTAATCCGCTTCGGTCAGGCCGACCGGCTCGTCACCGGCGGCGTCGACTCGACGATCACGCCTGGGATCATGCACGGATTCTCGATCATGCGGGTGATCTCGACCGCGCGCAACGAATCTCCGGAGCAGGCCTCGCGGCCTTTCGACCGCGGGCGCGACGGCTTCGTCCTCGGCGAAGGCGCCTGGATGCTCGTCCTCGAAGAGGAGGAGCGGGCGCGCTCGCGGGGCGCGCCGATTTACGCCGAGCTTCTGGGCTACGCCTCGACCTGCGACGCGTACCACATGGTGCGCCTCGACCCGAGCGGCGAGGAGCCGGCGCGCGCGATGGCGCTCGCTCTCGAAGACGGCGGCGTCGCCCAGGACGAGGTCGGCTACATCGCGCTCCACGGCACCTCCACGGTCTTGAACGACAAGACTGAGACGCTCGCGGTCAAGCGCTGCTTCGGACAGCGCGCGTACGACATCCCGATGAGCTCGATCAAATCGATGATCGGCCATCCGCAGGGAGCGTCGGGCGCGGCGGGCGTCGTTGCCGCCATTTTCGCGCTCCGCGACCGCTTTCTGCCGCCGACGATCAATTACGAGGAGCCCGATCCCGAGTGCGACTTGAACTATGTGCCCAACCGCGGCATCGCCGCCGACGCCGCAGTCGCGCTGTGCAACTGTATCGCCTTCGGCTCGAAAAACTCGGCGCTAGTCGTCCGTCGCCGCGACTAGCCATGCGCCACAGCGAAGAAAAAGAGCTGATGGACTCGCCGGGCGCTTCGCCGCGTCTGCTCGAAGGCGATCTCGGCAACTTGCGCGCGCTCAACCGGGTCCTCGGCGCGAAGCGCGGCATCTTCAAGTTTCTCAGCTCGACCGTCGAGCAGAACCGGATGAGAGAATTCTCCCTGCTGGACGTCGGCACGGGCAGCGCGGATATTCCGATCGCGATCGTCGAATGGGCGAGAAAACGGGGGCTCGCGGCGCGCATCGTCGCGCTCGAGCCGCATCCGGTGACCGCCGCCGTGGCGCGGCGGCGTGTTGCGTATTACCCGGAGATCGCCATCGTGCGCGCCGACGGCTTTACGCCGCCGTTCAAGCCCGGCGCTTTCGACTTCGTTCTCGCGTCCCAGATGCTGCACCACTTCTCCGAGGACGAGATCACGGCGCTGCTCCGCGCGTGGGCCAATACCGCGCGGCGCGCGCTGCTGGTGAGCGATCTGGTCCGCCACCCGCTCGCCTATTTGGGCATCAAACTGATCACGATTCTTTTCACCACGAATGTGATGACGCGCGTCGACGCGCCGCTTTCAGTGCGCCGCGCCTATACCGTGGAGGAATGGCGCAAGCTCTTTCGCCGCGCTGGCGTCGGTCCGGCGGAGGTCCTGGCGCTGTTCCCGTTCCGCGTGTTTGCGCGCCTGTGGCTCGGCCGTGAACCGCTTTGACGCCGCGATCGTCGGGGCCGGCCCGGCCGGCTCGGCGGCGGCGATCTGCCTCGCGCGCCGCGGCTATGCGGTCGCGCTGATCGACAAGGCGGTCTTCCCGCGCGACAAGCTCTGTGGCGATTTTTTAAATCCCGCCGGCTGGAACCTTTTCGGCCGGCTCGGCATCCGCGACGCGCTGCTCGCCTCCGATCATCAAAAAGTAACCGCGTTCCGCGTCTCGACCGCGTCGGCCGAAGCTTTGATTCCGTTCACGCGGGTCTTCGGCGTCGGCATGCGCCGGCGCGCTTTCGACGATTTGCTGGTCAAACAAGCGGTCGCCGAAGGCGCACTGCTGTATGAAGGCGTGAAGCCTTCCGCCCTCGAGCGCGAGAGCGGCTGCTGGAAACTGCGCGGCGAGAACGGCTCGGGTGAGCGGGAGTTTTTTGCGCGCCTCGTGATCGGCGCCGACGGCCGGAATTCATGGACCGCGCAGCGTCTCGGCGCGATCACGGCGCAAAGCAGGCCGGGGCGCTTCGTCGGCTTTCAGTTGAATCTCACCGGCTGCCGGGTGCCCGCCGGCGAGATCCAGATTCACGCTTTTCCCGGCGGCTACGCCGGGGTTATGGCGCTCGGCGGCGGCGCGGCGAATCTATCGTTCGCCATCGATAGGACGATCGCGCGCGAACAACCGATCGACGCGATCGTCGCAAATCATTTTTCGAAGAATCTTCATCTCCACGAGACCGTCGCGCCTTCCACAATCGCCGCAGTGAGGTCGATCTATCCGCTCGACTTCGCGCCGCGCCGCCGCTACGGCGATGGCTTTCTGCTCGCGGGCGACGCGGCCCGCGTGACCGAGCCGGTCACGGGCGAAGGCGTCTATTTCGCGCTCAGAAGCGGCGAGCTGGCCGCGGCGGCGGCCGACGCGGCGCTCACGCGCGGCGATGTCTCGGCGCGTCAGCTCGCGGCATACGACGCGGCCTGCCGCGGCGCCCTCGCGCGCCGCCAGGCCGTCAACCGGCTGATCCGCGCCCTCATCCTGCGCCCGTATCTCATGGCGCCGCTGATGCGGCTCAAGACGAAAAACAATTTTCCCATCAACCGGCTCGTCGACGAAGTCTGCCGCGCCGAGCCGTAGGCGCGCTATTCTTTCGCTGCGGCGACGTCGAAGGTAATCTCGACCTCGTCCTTCACGCGCACGGTCCCGCCGAAAATCGATACCGGCGTTATCTTGTAATCGGTTTGCAGCAGCGGGAAGCGCCCGCGCGCCCGCAGCCTGCCGTTCTCGACGGCTACATCGGCGGTAAAGGATACTTCCCGCGTAACGCCGTGGAGCGTCAACTCGCCGGCGATCCGCGCCTGATAGCTTCCGTCGGCATTCGCGCGCGCCTCGACGCGCGTGCTCCGGAAGGCGATCTCGGGGAACTTTTCCGTCTCCAAGACCTGGCCGCGCATCGTCGCCTCGATATCGCGGCGGTCGCCGTCGCTGATCTTGTCGACGACGCCGAGCGACGCCGCGCGGATCGCGAGGCGCAGCGATGCGCCGCCGCGTTCGTCGACGGTGGCGGCGCCGTCGAAGTCGCGCGCGGCGATCGTGTGGTCGTGCGCGAAGGCGGAGAAAAATCCCGCCGCGTAGGCGCGCACGACGATGCGGCTTTCCGCCGGATCGATCTTATAGCGGCCGGGAGCGGGCGGCTCCGCGGCTTCGAGCGGCGCCGATAAAATCAAGGAAGTCAAAGACAGAGCGAGGATCGCGGCGGTTACTCGCATGAGAAGATTCTGAACCACTTGCCCCTTGTTTCAATAGCGTCAAAGCGAATAGAATTGTGAAAGTTTTCACGGAGACGCATGCGCGATGGCCGATAAGTTCACGCCGGAAGAAAACACGGCGCTGGCGCCTTTTTTCACCAATCTCGACG
The DNA here is from genome assembly GCA_021324155.1 of Pseudomonadota bacterium. GTDB lineage: Bacteria > Desulfobacterota > Binatia > UBA9968 > UBA9968 > JAJPJQ01. The sequence goes on along the minus strand of JAJPJQ010000036.1, from coordinate 129,151 downwards.
CCGACGTCTTCGGCCTCAAGCTGCCGCAGGAGGTCGCCGGCGCGCTCTTCTCGCGCTACAGCCGCTCGACCAAGAGCCTGCGCCGGACGTTTTACGACGAATTCCTCGGCGATCCCGAGCTCGCGCTGAAAGACCTGCTCGGCGGCGCGTTGCCGTCCGGCGACAGCAGCGCCGCGCTCGCCAAGGCGCGCGCCTTCTACGACCGCGTTCTGGTCGGCTACGGCGACGATTCCGTGGCGCAATTGGGCGGCGCGCACCTCGCCTGCGAGAACATCTCCAACATCGCGGCGAATATTCTCGAAGACGCGCGCATCGGCATCGCGCCGCTGGAAAAGTCCACGCGCTACGTGCGCTTCGACCAGAAAGACCGGGCGGGGAATTATCTCTTCTATCGCGAGCCGAAGATCATGGCCTCGCGCTGGCGCGACGAATATCTCGCGGTCATGAATCTGCTCTTCGAGACCTATTCGCGGCAGATCGATCCGATGATCGAATTCGTCAAGCGCTCGATGCCGATCGACGAGATCGAGCTGCGCCATCCCGAGACCGGCGCGGCGGTGAGCTACCGCGAGGCGCAAAACGACGAGAAGCTGAAGAAATGGGCCGAGGGCGCGTACCGCTCGACGATCCGCACGCAGGCGTGCGACATTCTGCGCGGCTATCTGCCGGCGGCGACTCTGACCAACGTCGGCTTTTTCGGCGTTGGCCAGGCTTTCGAGTATCTGCTGACGAAACTTTACTCAAGCGAATTGACCGAGATGCAGGAGCTCGCGCGCTCGATGCACCGCGAGCTGAATCAATTGATTCCGTCGTTCGTCAAGCGGGCGAAGCGGAGCGAATACTTGTCCGAGACCTACGGCGCGACGCGCGCCGTCGCGGAGCGCATCGCGGGAACGAAGCCATCGGCCGCCGCCGAGCCGGTGGCGATCGTCTCGTACGATGAGCGCGGCGAAGAGAAGGCGCTGGCGGCGATTCTCTACCCGCACGCGCGCCGGCCGCTCGCCGAGCTGGAAAAGCTCGCGGCGAAATTATCGCGCGAAGAACGCGAGCGCGTCTTTGCCGAATATTTCGGCCGCCGACGCCACCGGCGCGACAAGCCCGGGCGCGCGCTCGAGCGCGTCTATTACACTTTCGACGTCGTAGGCAATCTCGGGCTTTACCGCGACCTTCACCGCCACCGCATTCTGACGCAGGAGCGCCAGGACTTCACGACCGCGCACGGCTACGACACGCCGGCGGAGATCGTCGAGGCCGGCTTCAAGGCGGATTTCGACCGCGCGATGGAGAAGGCCGCGGGGCTCACCGAAGCGATGCGCGCGGACATGCCGCTCGAAAGCCAGTACGCCGTGCCGTTCGCGTACAAGATCCGCTGGACCATGACGATGAACCTGCGCGAGGCGGTGCATATCGGCGAGCTGCGCACGATGCCCCAGGGCCATCCCGACTACCGCTTCATCGTCCAGGAGATGTGGCGGAAGATCGGGGAAGTGCATCCCGCGCTCGCGCGCGCGGCCAAGTTCATCGACTGGAAGGAATACCGCCTCGGCCGGCTTCAGTCCGAGATGCGGACGGAGTATAAGAAGTCGGCCCTGGAGTAACCATGAAAATCGCCGCCGCCGTACTGCTCGCCGTCGTCCTCGCCGCGCCCGCGTGCGCGCAGGGGCAGCCGGTGCGGCTGCGGTCGGCTTATTCGACGATCGCCATCGGCCAGTCGCTCATCTGGGTCGCGAAAGAGGCGGGCATCTTTAAAGAAAACGGCATCGACCTCCAGCTGCTTTTCATCGGCGGCTCGACGACGGTCACGCAGGCGGTGGTCGCCGCCGACGTGCCGATCGTCATCATGTCCGGCGCGACGGCGATCAACGCGACGCTCTCCGGCTCCGACCTCGTGATCCTCGGCAGCACGAAGAAAGATCCGGCGCAGGTCTTTCTCGCCGTCGCCAAGGACATCAAGACGCCCGCGCAGCTAAAGGGCAAAAAGCTCGGCGTGAGCCGCCTGGGCTCCTCGTCGGACTTCCTGCTCAAATATCTGCTCAAAAAGCTCGGCCTCGACGCCGCGCGCGACGTGACGATCGTGCAGGTCGGCTCCTCGCCGGTGCGCATGTCGGCGCTCGCCAACGGCGCCATCGACGGCACCGCGCTCTCTTTCGAAGAGATGCTGGTGGCGAAGAAAACCGGCTTCCCGATCCTCCTCGATCTCAGCACCTACGGCATCGAGGGGCTGAACAGCGACATCATCACGACGCGGCGCTACGCGCGCGAGTCGCGCGACATCGCGATGCGCTATGTCCGCAGCATGGTCAAAGGCGTGAGTTTCTTCGTCAAGAACAAGAAGTTCAGCATGGACGTGATCGCGAAATACACGCGCAGCAACGATGTGGAAAAGATCGACGCCGGATACGAGTACAACGCGAAGATATTTTTGCGCAAGCCCTATCCCGCCATGGGCGGCGTCGCGCTCGCGCTGGAAGAGATCGGCGAGCGCAACCCGGCGGCGCGAACCGCGCGCCCCGAGCAGTTCGTCGACAACTCGTTTGTCAAAGAGCTGGACGAGAGCGGCTACATCGACGCGCTCAGTAAATAGGAGCAGCCATGCGCACGCGCCTCGCGTTAATTGCGCTTTTGTTTCTTGCCGCCGCGCCGGCATGGGCGCAGACGCAGTCGATCCGGCTTCGCTCCGCTTACTCGACGATCGGCATCGGCCATTCGCTCGTCTGGGTCGCCAAAGAATCCGGCGCGTTCATGGAAAACGGCCTCGATGTCCAGCTCCTCTTCATCGGCAGCTCGACGATGCTGACGCAGGCGATGCTCGCGGGCGACGTGCCGATCGCGGTCATGGCCGGCGGCGCGGCGATCAGCGCGTCGCTCTCGGGGTCGGACCTGGTGATGCTCGCGAGCGCGAAGAAAGATCCGTCGCAGGCCTATATGGTGGTCTCGAAAAATATCACCAGCGCCGCGCAGCTCAAGGGCAAAAAGCTCGGCGTGAGCCGCTTGGGCTCGGCGTCGGATTTTTTGCTCAAGTACATTCTCAAAAAACTCGGACTCACGCCGGCCGACGTGACGATCGTGCAGGTGGGCAATTCGCCGCTGCGCATGGCAGCGCTCGCCAACGGCGCGATCGACGGCGCCGCGCTCTCCTATGAAGAGATGATCGTCGGGAAAAGGATGGGCTTGTCGGTTCTGCTGGACGTGAGCGCTCTCGGCATCGAAGGACTGACCAGCGATGTCGTCACGACGCGGCGCTACGCGCGCGAGTCGCGCGAGGTCGCGCTGAGATATATCAAGAGCCTCGCGCGGGGCTTGAGCTTTTATCTCAAGAACAAGAAATTCACGATGGACGTGATCGCGAAATACACTCGCAGCAACGACATAGAAAAGATCGAAGCCGGCTACGAGCATTACACGAGAATACTTTTGCGCAAGCCCTATCCCGCAGTAGGCGGCGTGCAGATGGCGCTCGAAGAGCTCGGCGAGCGCAGTCCGGCCGCGAAAAGCGCGCGTCCCGAGCAGTTCGTCGATCTCTCGTTCGTGAAAGAGCTCGACGACAGCGGCTATTTCGAAAACCTCTATAAATAGGAGCAGCCATGCGGACGATCGCGCTTCTCGCGTGCCATCTCGCGCTCTGCTGCGCCGCGGCGGCGCACGCCGCCTCGCCGGCGCCGAAGGCGATCATCACCTTCGGCGGCTTGAACGAGCGCACCGGCGTGCTCTTCGTCGCCAAAGACGCCGGCCTCTTCGCCAAATACGGTCTCGACGCGCAGGTGGTGCACGTGCGCAGCGGCCCGGTCGGCATGTCGGCGCTCGCCTCCGGCGAGACGCAGTTCCACGCCGGCTCGGCGACCGGTGCGTCGATCGGCGCGATGGCGGGCGGCCTCGACCTCGTCTTCATCGCCGGGCTCATCAACAAGCTCGACGGCACCTTCGTCGTCAATCCGTCGATCCGCGCGCCTGCGGACTTGAAGGGCAAGCGCGTCGGCGTGCAGAGCATCGGCGGCGGCGTGTGGATGTTCACGCTGCTCGCCTTCGAAAAGTGGGGCCTCAACGTCGAGCGCGACAAGATCCAGCTCCGCGTCATCGGCGATCAATCCGTGCTCGCGCAGGCGCTCGCGACCGGCGCGGTCGACGGCGCGTATCTCGGCTACACCTTCGGCGCGCAGATGGAGAAGCAGGGCTTTCCCATCCTCGGCGACCTCGGCAAGATGAACATTCCGTTCCAGGGCCTCGGCCTCATGGCGAAGCGCGCGATGCTCGACCGCAACTTCGAAACCGCCGAGAAGGCGGTGCGCGCGTCGATCGACGCGATTCGCTTCATCAACAATCCCGAGAATAAATCCGCGGTGGTGCGGAGCCTCGCGCGCAGCCTCCGCCTCGACAAGCTCGAAGACGCCGAGGCCGGCTACGAGATGATGCGCACGCTCTACGACAAGCGCGTCTATCCCGACGTCGAGGGGCTGCGCAACGTCATCCGCATCCTCGGCCGGTCGAGCGAGCAGGTCAGGCGCCTGAAGGCCGAGGACCTCGTTGACGACCGCGTCGTGCGTAAGCTAGAGAAGGAAGGTCTTTTCTGACGGGAGGTGAGCCATGGCCGTCGATACCAGCGTAAAGCCGCAGACGATCCAGCTGAAAACGCAGCTGGTGAAGAAGGGGCGCAGCCGCATTCTGCTCTCAGAGACCGACAACAGCACGTTTCGCATCCACTGCTACGCGACCGGCACGGGCGAGAACGCGCTGCACGCGCATTTGAACGAGGACCACACTTTCGTCGTCTTGAAGGGCGTCGCGACGTTCACCGGCATCGACGAGAAGCCGTTCACGGTCGCGAAGAACAACGCCGTCGTGCTGCCGAAGGGCTGCTTCTACCAGTTCGCCAACTACGGCGACGAGCCGCTCGTGATGATCCGCTTCGGCGCGCACGCGGAGAAGTTCGATCACCGCATCAATCCCAAGGGCGAGCAGATCGGCGGCCGCGCCGCCGAAGGCTACGGCGATCCCGAGCTAATCGAGAACGCCTTCTTCGAATAACGCCGACTCCGTTCCGAGTATCGCGGTTTCCTTGAAACTCGAAACGATTCTTTATCGGAGGTTCCCATGCCCGCGCAATTCGGCTCCGACCTGATCGTCGATCTGTTGAAAGTCCTGGGCGTCGACTACGTCGCGCTCAATCCCGGCTCGAGTTTTCGCGGCATTCACGACTCGCTCGTGAACTACAGCGGCGGCAAGCCGGAGATGGTGCTGTGCTGCCACGAGGAGATCGCGGTCTCGCTCGCGCACGGCTACGCCAAGGCCGCGGGCAAGCCGATGGCGGCGATCGTGCACGACGTCGTCGGCCTCCAGCACGCCTCGATGGCGATCTACAACGCCTGGTGCGACCGCGCGCCGATCCTCGTGATGGGCGGCACCGGCCCGATGAACAGCGCCAAGCGCCGGCCGTGGATCGACTGGATCCACACCGCGCTCGTGCAGGGCAACCTCGTGCGCGATTTCGTCAAATGGGACGATCAGCCGGTCGGCGTCGAGGCGATCCCGTCCTCGATGCTGCGCGGCTATCGGCTCGCGACGAGCGACCCGAAAGGCCCGGTTTATCTCTGCTTCGACGTGAGCGATCAGGAGGCGAAGCTGGCGAAAGAAATACCGCTGCCCGACCCGGCGCGCTACCGCGCTCCCGCGCCGCTCCAGGCGGACGCCGATGCGATCAAAGAAGCCGCACGCTTGCTCGCCGCGGCCGAGCATCCGGTGATCTTGGCCGATTATGTCGGCAGAAATAATCAGGCCGTGCTTTCGCTCGTTGAGCTGGCCGAGACTTTAGGCGCGCCGGTCGTCGACCTCGGCGCGCGGCTCAATTTCCCCAATACGCACCCGCTCAACCTCACCGGCAAGAACCGCGAGCTGATCGCCAACGCCGACGTGATTCTCGGCCTCGACGTGATGGACCTCTACGGCGCGCTCACGCGCAGCGATCCCGCGACGCACGCGGCCGCGCCGGCGACCAAGCCGGGCTGCAAGGTCATTCACGCGACGCTCGCCGACCTGTCGACGCGCGGCTGGACGAGCGACTTCCAGGAGCTCGCCGCGGTCGATCTGCCGATCACGGCGAACACAGCCGTCTTTATCCCGGCGCTGACGGAAGAAATTCGCCGCCAGGGAAAATTCTCCAAGACCGCCGTCGAAGAGCGGCAGAAAGCGCTCGCCGCGCAGCACGGCGAGATCCGCGCGCGCTGGCAGGCGGACTTGAAGAAGCGCTGGGACGAGAAGCCGATCTCGCCGCCGCGCCTCGCGTACGAAATTTGGGAAGCGATCAAGCACGAGAAATGGCTGCTCGCGGCCGGCGGATTTAGAAGCTGGCCGAACCGGTTGTGGGATTTCGACAAGCCGGGGCTCTATCTCGGCGGCTACGGCGGCGGCGGGCTCGGCTACGCGCCGGGCGCTTCCATCGGCGCGGCGCTCACGCATCGCGGCGACGGCACGATCTGCATCAACCTCCAGCGCGACGGCGACATGCTCTACACGACGAGCGCGCTCTGGACGGCGGCGAATACGCGCGTGCCGCTGCTCACGATCATGACCAACAATCGCGTTTACTATAACGACGTCGAGCACCAGGAGAAGGTCGCGATCGCGCGCGGCCGGCCGCCGGAAAATAAATTGATCGGCATGCAGATGGAGAATCCGTCGGTCGACTTCGCCGCGCTGGCGCGCTCGTTCGGCGTCGCCGGCGAGGGGCCGATCACCGAGCCGGAGCAGATCCGCCCGGCGATCGAGCGCGCCATCAAGCTGATCAAGAACGAGCGCCGCCCGGCGCTCATCGACGTCATCATCCAGATGATCTAGCGCGCCCACCGCTCGTTGACAGGCCGCGGCGAAAGTGAATAGTCTTCTTCCGTTCGCACTCCGCGATCGGAAGGAGGCTTTATGAAAGTCATCGACGCCGACGGCCACATCGTCGAGAAAGAGCGCGACATCCGCGCCTATCTGCCGCGGCCTTACTGCGACCGCTCGGGCGCGCTGCTGCCCGGCGACGGCCTCGACACCAGCATGGGCGGTCTCGTCGGCGGGCGCGAGCACGTCGACGTCCCGACGCGCCTCAAAGACATGGACACCGAGGGCATCGACACGTCAGTCTTGTTTCCGACCGGCAGTTTTTCCGTCACGCGCTTCATGGAGCGCGACTACGCGGTCGCGTACGCGCGCGCCTACAACGATTTCATCGCGGACATCTGCAAAGAGAGCCCGCGGCTCAAAGGCATCGCGCTGCTGCCGCTCCAGGACCTCGACGCTTCGGTCGAGGAGCTGGAGCGCGCGGTCACGAAGCTCGGCCTCGCCTCGGTCGCGGTCGCGACCCAGGGGATGAAAGAGCATCTCGGCAGCCAGCGCTTCTGGCCGCTGTACGACGAGATCCAGCGGCTCAACGTGCCGCTCTGCGTCCACAACCGGCGCGCCGCGCCCGCCGGCGACGACCGCTACGAGAGCTTCATCCACATGCACACGATCGGCCGGCCGGTCGAGACCTTCATCCAGTTCGTCGGCCTCATGTACGGCGGCGTCGCCGAGCGCTTTCCGCGGTTGCGCATCGGCTTCCTCGAGTGCGGCGTCGGCTGGGTGCCCTATTGGCTCGAGCGCATGGACGAGGAGTGGGAGAAGCGCGGCAAGGTCGAGGCGCCGCTTTGCAAGAAAAAGCCCAGCGAATACGTCAAGCACGGCAACTGGTTCTTCGCGACCGAGCCGGAAGAGGAGATGCTGCCGTACGTGATCGAGCGCATCGGCGAGGACAAAATCCTCTTCGCGTCCGATTATCCGCACTGGGACGGCATGTTCCCCAAAGTCACAGCGACGATCCGCGGGCGCAAGGACCTTTCCGACAGCGCCAAGGAGAAAATTCTCGGCGGCAACGCCGCGCGCTTTTACGGCTGGGAGCGCGGATGAGACTCGCCGGCGCGTGCCTCGCGGCGCTGCTGGCATTTTCCTTTGCGGCGCCGGCGAACGCGGCGGAGCAGCCGCGCAAGCTCCGCATGGCGTTCACGTCGCTGTCGGGCTCGATGGCGCCGCCGTGGCTCGCGCGCGAAGGCGGCTATTTCGCCAAGCAGGGGCTCGACGTCGAGGTCATCGCGATGCCGAGCGGCGTCGAGGGCATGAACGCGCTGCTCGCGGGCGAAGTGCAGTTTCTCCACATCGCCGGCGGCACCACGGTGAGCGCGGCGGTCGGCGGCGGCGACGTGCTGATTCTGGCGACGACGATCAACACTTTCGTGCAGAGTTTGGTCGTCCGGCCCGAGATCGAGCGCGCCGAGCAGCTCCGCGGCAAGGCGATCGGCATCAGCCGCTTCGGCACTTCGATCGACACCGGCGCGCGCGTCGCGCTGCGCCACTTCGGCCTCGTCCCGGAGAAAGACGTGGCGATCGTGCAGGTCGGCGCGGTCGAGTCGATCGTCGCCGCGATGCAGGGCAACCGCGTGCAGGGCGGGATTCTGTCTTATCCGACGATCAACCGCGCGCAGAAGTTAGGCAACCGCGTGCTGCTCGACATCGCGGCGCTGGGGATTCCCTACGCCTCGACGGGCATCACAACGACCGGCAAGCTGCTGCGCAGCGATCCCGACCTCGCGCGCCGCTACGTGACGGCGCTCGTCGAGGCGATTGCGCGCATGAAGCAGGACAAGCCGTTCGCGATGGCCGTCATGCGCAAATATTTGCGCATCAGCGATCCCGAGCTGCTGAGCGAAGCCTACGACGTTTACGTGCAGAAATATCTGCAATCCGTTCCTCTGCCGACTCCCGAAGCTGTGAAGGCGGTGCTGGAGGAGCTCGCCCCGCGCAACCCCAAGGCGCAGAGCGAGGACCCGAAAAAGTTTTACGACGATACGATCGTGCGCCGGCTCGAAGCGAGCGGCTTCATCGGCCGGCTGTACGGGAAATAAGCGTTGCTTTCGTCAGCTTGGACGAAATTAAAAGTCTCGTAAGTCATGTATTATTGGGATCCTAACGCGAAAATTATTGCTTGGCTGCTCGCTATGTCGGTTTTCGCTTTCATGGCGGCTTACTGGGTGATTAATTGGCTTCTGAAGCTGCTCAGGAAGAATAAAGAATCAAAGATTCGAGACACGAGGTAACCCATGCATATTATCGACGCCGACGGGCATGTAGAGGAAAATCCGATTACCTTCAGCGACGCCTACTTCGATCCGAAATGGCGCGCCGACCGTCCGTCCATCATCGGCATGGACGGCCTCGCCTACTGGATGATCGAGGAGAAGCTCTATCCGCGGCGCGTCGGCCGCGGCTGCCACAATCTCGGCACGCCGGTGAGCTACAACGGCAAGCCGACGCGCCACGCTGCGCGCAAGCCCGACAGCCTGGAAAGCATGGAGCTGAGCGACTTGAGCGCGCGCTTGAAGATCATGACCGAGGAAGAGCTCGAGGTGCAGGTGCTCTACCCGACGCTGTTTCTCGCGTATCCGCTGAGCTCGAATCCGGGCCTCGTGACCGCCATGTGCGCCTCTTACAACCGCTGGCTCGGCGACCGGCTCGGAAAGCACGAGCGGCTCAAATGGGTCGGCGTCGTCAATCTCGACGACATCCCCGCTTCGACCGCGCAGGCGCGCGAATGCAAAAAGATGGGCGCGGTCGGCATGATGGTGCTCGGCACGGCGGGCGACGATCTGCTCGACAACCCGCGGCTGCTGCCTTTTTATGAAGCCGTCGCCGCGGAAGACCTCGCTCTCGCGGTCCACGTCGGCTGGGCCGCGCCGGCGATCAACAATCTCTTCACGCACATTTATCCGTCCGGCGTCATCGCGTTCCTCATGCCGGTGCTGATGGGCTTCGTCTCGCTCATGAGCGGCGGCGTGCTCGACCGCTTTCCCAATTTACGCGTGGTATTTTTGGAAGCCGGCTGCCAGTGGATTCACTTCATCGTCGACCGCCTCGACCACCGCTTCCAGCATTCCGCGAAAAATCTTTCGCAGGTCGTCTCCGACACCGCGCCGATCCAGAAGCTGCCGGCGATGGAATATGTCCGGCGCGGCAATCTTTATTTCAGCGCCGAGGTGGAGGACAAGCTTTTGCCGCAGGTGCTCGACCTCATCGGCGAGAAGCAGATCGTCTTCGGCTCCGACATGCCGCACGGCGACCGCGAGCGCTTCGCCGCGCGCGAGCTGTTGAAGCGGGAGGATGTCGGCGAATCCGCCAAGAGCGCAATCCTGGAGAAAAATCCGCTCGCGCTCTATCGCTTGTAGAAATAGATCGTGTGCGTATGGAGGATGGTCCGGTCGGGGAACTTCTCCGTCCGCGCGGGCGTCCAGCCCTCGACGCCGAAATCGTGGCACACGACGCGCGTGCCCGGCTTCAGCGCTTCGAGTTTCGGCTTTAGCTTGTAGTTGAACTCCGGCAGCATGTAGATCGTCACCACCGTCGCTTCCGAGATGTCCGCCGCGAGCGCGTCCTGCTCGCGGAATTCCGCTATATCCGCCACGCCTTCGGTGCGCGCGCGGCTCCGCGCCTTGTCGATGAGATCGCCGTCGATCTCGATGCCGACCGCGCGCACGCCGTATTTCTTCGCCGCCGCGATCACGATGCGCCCGTCGCCGCTGCCGACGTCATAGACCACGTCGCCCGGCTTGACGTCGGCGAGCTCGAGCATGCGATTGACCACTTCGGGCGGCGTGGGAACGAACGGCACTTCGCCGGCGGTGTAGCCGGGGAGGTTGCACGCCCACAAAGCCGAGACGAACAGTGCGGCAGTGACATACGAAAACGTTGAGTTTCGCGTTTCGGGTTTCGAGTTTCGAGGACGGAGGTAGTGATTCACTTATATTTTGTGCCTTTTACGCCGGATTTACACAGATAGTGCATGAGTCCACCGATTAATCGTCTAGCATGCCCTACGCGGAACGCACAAATGCTTGACACCTCACGTTCGTCCGCCTATTTAAGGTAGGTTCCAAGAGGGGGGCGCCATGGCCATCTGGGATGACATTTTAACGCCGCGGGATAAAGAAGTCTTCGCGAAATCGGGCTACGGCAAGCGCGCGGGCTTCGGCACGCGGCCGGCGGTGCTGATCATCGACATGAACTACAACTTCGTCGGCGACAAGCCGGAGCCGATTCTCAAATCGATCGAGCGCTTCCGCAACAGCTGCGGCGAGGAAGGCTGGGAAAGCGTCTACCGCATCCGCGACCTGCTCGGGTCGGCGCGCAAGAAGCACCTGCCGACTTTTTACACGACCGGACACGAAGGCGGCAGCGCGGTCGCGTACGGCCGCTGGCACGGCAAGAACAGCCGCGGCAACGAGGACCTCGGCAGCCAGTGGAAGCAGGGAAACGAGATCGTCGCCGAGATTGCGCCGCAGACGGGCGACGTCCTCGTGCGCAAGCAGAAGCCCAGCGCCTTTTTCGGCACGGCGCTGATGAGCATGCTGAACGAGGTCAAAGCCGACACCATGCTCGTAACCGGCTGCACGACCGGCGGCTGCGTGCGCGCGAGCGTGCTCGACGCGTTCTCCTACAACTTCAAAGTCGCGGTCGTCGAGGAGTGCGTCTTCGACCGCGGGCAGGCGTCGCACAAGATCAATCTCTTCGACATGAACATGAAATACGCGGACGTGGTGTCGCTGCGGGAGACGATCGACTACATCGAGCGGCTGCCTCCCGATCTCTATGCCCCCGGTCTATAGCGCGTGAAGGTTCCGTTCGCGGGCCCGTCAAAAATATGAGAAAATGTGCGCTCGGCAATTAACCCGACGGCCCACAGCGGGGATTGACGCGCGCAGCGCTATGCGGCATTTTGCTCAAGATTTTTCACCGGTAAACGAATGAGCAGCCTCGCCGGCCGTGCCGTTTTCGGCTTCATACTCACGCTGATTTTCACCTCCGCCGCGTTTCCGCAGACGCGGCCGCTCCGGAAAGTTCGCGTCGGCGTCACGTCCGTGACCGTCGGCAACATCATCACCTACGTTGCGCGCGACGCGAAGCTGTTCGAGCGAAAAGGACTCGACGCCGAGATCGTTCAGATGCAGGGCTCCGCCGCCGCCGCCAAGGCGATGACCGCCGGGCACATCGACTTCGCGCCGATCGCGACGCCGACGGCAATCGAGGCGGATTTGGCGGGCGCCGATCTCACGATCCTCGCGCATACTCTGGAGAGCGTCACGCACGCGCTGATGGCGCGCCCCGAGATCCGGCGCCCCGAAGATCTCAGAGGAAAGAAGATCGCGATCTCGAGCTTCGGCTCGCTGACGGATTTTCTGGTGCGCCACATCCTGCGCCAGAAGGGACTCAACCCGGAGCGCGACGTGACGCTGGTGCAGATCGGCGGCGACGCCGAGCGGCTGACCGCATTGAGCCGCGGCGCCGTCGACGCGGCGGCGCTATCGTTCCCGGGATACGCGAAGGCGCAGAAGCTCGGCTATTCGATGGTGTGGGATTCGTCGAAAGAGATCCGCTATCCCGGCATCGAGATCGTCACGCGGCGCGCGACGATCCAGCGCGACCGCGACTTCGTCATGAATTACATCAAAGCGCACCTCGCGGGCATCGCGCTGTTCAAGACCAATCCGACCTTCGGCCGGCGCGAGATCAAAAGAACGCTGAAGGTCGACGACGAAGGGCTTGTCAGCGACGCCTACCTGCTGTTCGCTAAATTATTCATTCCCGCGCCCTATCCCAATATTCCCGGTATGCGCACGAGCTTCGAATACGTCGCGCAGACCCATCCCGAAATCTGGCGTCACAAGCCGGAAGAGTACGTCGATTCGAGCTTCGTCGAGGAGCTCGACAAGAGCGGCTTCATCAAAGGCATGTACCAGAGACCCTGAGGCGATTCTCTTTTCGCTCTCCGATTGACAGCCGCCGCGGGCGGAGACTATACCCGCACATAGCCATCGTTCGGGAGGTGCGCAATGAACCGCCCCGTGCTCCCGCTGCTTCTCGCCGCATGTTTGCTCGCGCCCGCCGGCGCGCTCGCGCAAGGGAAAAATTTGCGCAAGATTCATGTCGGCGTGCCCTCCGTCAGCATGGGCAACATGATCATTTTTTTCTCCAAGGAGGCGAAGCTCTTCGAGAAGCACGGCCTCGACGCCGACGTCGTCGTCATGCAGGGATCCGGCATCGCCTCGCGCGCGCTCATCGCCGGCAGCGTCGTGATTTCCTCCGTCGCGACCCCGTCGGTCATGAACGCCGTGCTCGCCGGCTCGGACATGGTGATTCTCGCGCATACGATGCCCGGCGTGGTGCAGTCGCTGATGGTGCGGCCCGACATCAAGCGCCCCGAAGACCTGAAAGGCAAAACGATCGGCGTGACGACGTTCGGCTCGCTGACGGATTTTCTCGTCCGCTATCTCGCGAAGAAAAAAGGACTCAACCCGGATAAAGACTTCGCCCTGCTCCAGATCGGCGCCGACAACGAGCGCCTGATCGCATTGAAGCAGGGGAAAATTCAGGCGGCGACGCTTTCGCATCCGGCGTTCATCCTCGCCGCGCGCGCGGGCTTCACGACGCTGTGGGATTTCTTCAAGGAGGTGGACTATCCCTGGAGCGAGATCGCCTCGACCCGATCGCTGATCGCCAAAGACCGCGACCTCGTCATGCGCTACATGCGCGCCCACATCGAGGGGATCGCGCTGTTCAAAAAAGATCCGGAGCTCGGAAAAAGAGTGATCAAGAAAACGCTCCGCGTGGACGACGATTCGCTCGCGCAGGAATCGTGGGAGCTGTTCGCGAAATACCGGATCGCCGCGCCCTATCCGAACGTCAAAGGCATGAAGACGAGCTACGATTACGTCGCCCTCACGCGCCCCGACGTCTGGAGCCACAAGCCGGAGGAGTTCGTCGATGCGAGCTTCGTCGAGGAATTGGACAAGAGCGGCTTTATCAAGAAGCTGTACGAGAAGTAGACTTATCGGGGCCGCAACGTAATCGCCAGCGCCTTGCCCTCGGCGCGCTCCAGCTTCAAGTCCAGCCAGCGCGCGACCGTCGGCGCGACGTCGATCAGGCGCGCCTGCTTGATCTTTCCCGGCGCGATCGCCGGACCATAAATCAAAAGCGACGCGAGCATCTCCGGCCGCTCGGGATCGTAGCCGTGCGTCCCCGCCTGAAACGACGGCGCGAAATGCGCGCCGCGGTAGCCGCCGGCCATCTCGTAGCCTTCGGCAGCTTCGAGCGCGAGGAATGCCGCCGGGTCGCCGCCCTTGGCGCGGATTTCCTCCTGGCGGTAGACGCGGCGGATGCCGCTGTCCGGCTTGTGCTGCAGCGGCGGAAAAATCTCCAGCAGCGTTTTGCGCGTCGCCGCGTCGGCGGGATCTTTCACATAAACGTACGCGAATGCGGCCGTGGCCAGAATCGAGGCTTTCCAATCGCTCATGCGGCTCTGATCGTACGTGACGAGGTTTTTATCCAGCAGCAGCGTGCCGGGCCGCACGCGCCGCGAGATGCGCGCAAAGCCGTGATCGGAGAGAACGACGAGCGCCGTTTCGCTCCATGTGCCGGCATCCTTGGCGGCGGCGATGATGCGCGCAAGCTGCCGGTCGACGACCTCGATCGCCGCCTTCGCTTTGTCGCTGAACGGGCCGCCCTCGTGCTCCTCGTGATCGACGCGCGGCAGGTGCAGCATGAGCAGGTTCGGCTTCACCGTCTCGATCGCATGCACCGCGATGTCGGTCAGCGCCTCGTCCTGCAGCGCCGGCGGCGTAAAGTTTTCGTTAAACGCCGGGAAGCGCGCGGCCACGGCGTCGAGCAGTCCGGGCGTCGCCAGCGCGCGGACGAGCTTGACGTCATCCTCGCTGCCGGCGCGCCAGTACTCGGGCACGACGGCGGCGGCGCGCGCGCCGACCGTCGTCGGCCACCAGATGAGCGCGGCGGTGAGGCCGCGCAAGCGCGCAGCGTCCCAGAGCGTCGGCGCGCGGATATCCTCCGCGTACCAGCGCCAGCCCTGCTGATTTTTTCCCAGTGGATCGAAGGCGCCGTTGGATACGATACCGTGAACGCCGGGATTGACGCCGGTGGCGATCGATGCGTGCGCGGGATAGGTGACGGTGGGAAACACCGAGCGCGCGCCGTCGCTCCAGGCGCCGTTTTTCACGATTTCGCGCAGCGTCGGAATGGCAAGGCCGTGCACGTCCGGCGCGACATAGGTCGCAGGCATCAGGCCGTCGATCGAGACGATAATGACGCGGCGGACCGGCTGCGCGCGGTCCGCGGCTTCGGAGACGGCCGCGGCGCAGAGAAAGAGCGCGGCGAGAAATATCGCGCGCAGGCGATGCATCGAGCTTGGACGAGGTGTCGGCGGACGGATCAATCGAGGTCGATGTCTTTGATCGGCTTTGTGATCGGCTCTTCCTGAGCCTTCTTGAGCAATTCCTGAAATTTGCGGTCGAGGACTTTGCCCTTGTTCTTCTCCGCCTCGGCGATCTGCTGGTATTTTTCGTCGCGTCGCGCCGCTTCGTCTTTGACGAGCTGCACGGCATCTTTGAGATGCGCGACCGGAGGCGGTTTCGCCGGCAGCTTGTGCTCCAAGACGGCCGCGAGCGCGGGATCGATCGTCAGCGTCGATCCGCAGCAGGGACATAGGACCTGAATCGTTGCAGTGTTATCGGCCATAATGCCTCCCCAATTATCCGCGCAGCTCGATCTGCTCGCCGTCGGGGCCGTAAAAGACCACGCGGCGCCAGCCGCGCTCGCGCGGCTCGCGCGCGGGGGTGTCGTGCGGCGCGCGCGCCATCTCGACGCCGTCTTTCTGCAATCGCGCGACGGCGTCGTCGAAATTTTCCGCTTCCAGACAGAAATGGAAGCCCTTCATCGGCTCGGCCCGGTGTGTGAGCTCCAGGACGGTATCGCCGAGCTTCAGATAGGCGATCTGCATGCCGCCGCCGGCGGCGTGCTGAAAGTATTTTTTGAAGCCGAAGCGCGCCTCGTAGAACGCGACCGAGCGGTCGAGGTCGCTCACGTGGATCGCGACGTGGTCTATTCTCCGGAACATCTACACTCCTGAACGCAGTTGAAGCATATGCCCTTGCTTCGCCTTATTGCAAGCGACGCGTCTTGCCGCAACAGCGACACAGCCGTAAGATGATCGCGCGATGCCGATCTACCGGTTGACCAAAGAACTTCTTTTTCCGCCGGCGGAAAACGCCGAGCCCGATGGGCTGCTCGCGGTCGGCGGCGATCTATCGAGCGACCGGCTGCTGCTCGCCTATCAATCGGGAATTTTTCCCTGGTACGGCGAGGGGCTGCCGATTCTCTGGTGGTCGCCCGATCCGCGCCTCGTGCTCGCGCCGCGCGATTTTCACGTCTCGCGCCGGCTCGCGCAGACGATCAGGCAAGGGCGCTTCAAGATCACCTTCGACGTCGCGTTTTCCGCCGTCATTTCCGCCTGCGCGACGGTGCCGCGCCGCGGACAGGACGGCACCTGGATCGTTCCCGCGATGCGGCGCGCGTATGTCCGCCTGCACCAGCTCGGCTACGCGCATTCGGTCGAGAGCTGGCTCGACGGCAATCTCGTCGGCGGGATTTACGGCGTGTCGCTCGGCAAATGCTTTTTCGGCGAGTCGATGTTCTCGTACGAAAGCAACGCGTCGAAGACGGCGATCGCGGCGCTGGTTGAGCGCCTGAAGCAATGGGACTTCCGCCTGCTCGACGCGCAGGTGACGACGCGGCATATGTTGAGTCTCGGGGCGAAAGAGATTTCGCGGAAAGTCTTTCTCAAACAGCTCGACGCGGCGCTCGAGCTGCCGACCATCCGCGGCAGCTGGAACGTGGAAAGCGGCTGAAAATCTGCTATGCTCGGCGGCTGAAACCGATCACCGGAGGGATTGAATGGCCAAGGTCAAAGAAGCGTTCAAGATGAAGTATCAGGGCAACAAGAACGCGCAGATCGTCGAAGTCGCGTTCGCGGCCGGCGAAGAGGTCCAGGTTTTAAGAGAATTTAAGAACGACGCCTGCCTGGTAAAGAAGGACAACCAGGTCTTCAACGTGCCGAAGAAATATATCGGCTAATCCTCGGTTCGCTCGGAATCTCAGATCTCATATTGCAAATCTCAGATCCGAGCGAGGACCGTCGGATCATGTACAAATTGCCGATTCGTTTCTGACGCCGGCTCGATTTTTCTTATTTAAAATCTGCGATTTGAGATTTGCCATCACGAAGTGCTGGAACACTTTCCCGCCAGATGCGCCTCGAAATCCCCGCGGAATAGCCGGACCGCGCTCTCGATCGGCGGGCCGGGCATATTGATCAAGCTGCAAAACCCCTTGCCTTTGTTGAAGGCGATCACTTTGCCGAACTGCTCCAGCATCGCCGCCTGTCCCTGGCCCTGCTGAATTTTTCTCAGTAGCATGGCGAGCGTGTTGGTCTCCATGCGGCAGGCGGGGCACTGGCCGCACGATTCCTTGGCGAAAAACTCCGCGATGCGCAAAGCCTCCTCGACGATGCATTGATCCTCGGTGACGATGCCGATGACGCCGCAGCCGATCGACGAGCCGGCCGCGCGCACCGAGTTGTGGTCGAGCGCGACGTCGAGCTGGTCGCCGGATAAAAACGCCGACGACGGGCCGCCGGGCAGCACCGCTTTGATCTTCTTTCCATCGCGCGTGCCGCCGCCGCAGCTTTCGATCAAATGGCGCAGCGGCGTGCCGAACGGCAGCTCGTAGACGCCCGGCCGCTTCACCTCGTCGTTCAGCGAAAAGACCATCGTGCCGGCGCTCTCGGCGGTGCCGATGCCGCGGTACCATGCGGCGCCGCGCAGGATGATCGGCGCGACGTTCGCGAGCGTCTCGACGTTGTTGACGGCGGTCGGCTTTGCGTTCAGTCCGGCGGTCGCCGGAAACGGCGGTTTCTGCCGCGGCAGGGGCCTTTTGCCCTCGATGACTTCGATGACCGCGCTGTCTTCGCCCGCGACGTAATCGTGCGGCGCGGGAAAGAATTCGATCTCGAGGCTGAAATCCTTGCCGCCGATGCGCTCGCCGACATAGCCCAATTTCTTCGCGTCCGCGACCGCTTCTTCCATCGCCCGGATCGCGTCTTTATAGTCCGCGTTGATGTAGAGATAGGCTTTGGATGCGCCGACGGCGTAGGCGGCGAGAATCACGCCTTCGAGGATCAAATGCGGCACGTTCTCCATCAGCAAGCGGTCTTTCTTGCTGCCGGGCTCGTCCTCGCCGCCGTTTAAGATAACGTAGCGCGGCGTCTCGCGCGTATCCGCCGTGAAGGTCCATTTCTTGCCGGTGGGAAAGCCCGCGCCGCCGCGGCCGCGGAGGCCCGAGGCGTCGATCTCCTGCAGGACGTCGCGCGGCGACATCCGCTTGAGCGCTTTGTCGAGCGCTTGATAGCCGCCGCGCGCGCGGTACGCGTCGAGCGTTTCTTTGCCGTCGACGACGCCGCGCGGAAAGAGAATACCTTCCATCTTCTAGAAGACTCCGGTGTCGAGCAGCTGGTAGATGAGATCTTTCAGCGAAGCGTCGATGGTGTCGAGCCGCTTCACGTCCGGGCCGCCGGCCATGTGCTCGGCGATTTCGCCGACGTCGTCTTTCTTGACACCCGCGTACCAGGTCTTCTCGGGGTAAAGCACGACGTTCGGCCCTTCCTGGCAGGCGCCGAAGCACATGTAGGGCTTCACTTCCCAGTCCGCGTCGAGGCCTTTATCGCTCGCCCGCTGCTGCAGCTCCTTCATGATCTCTTCGGAGCCGCGGTTCTTGCAGTCGACGTTTTGGCAAACCAGACAAATCCGCTTCACTCAAGTCTCCTTTTGCGCCGGGCGCGAGGCTAATTCATCTGCAGCACCCAGTCCTTCTCCTTGAAGATATCGTTCAGCTTCGCCTCGTCCGCCGCGCCCGGCAGCGTCTCTGCGATGTGCTTGCGGTACGCCTCTTCGGAGAGCAGCTCGCCGGTGATGCTGTAGGGCTTGCCGGCGAAATCGCCGATCGAGCGGTTGAACTTGAGATCCGGCGCGTAGATCTTCGGCTCCCCCTCGGGAACAAACCGGTTCAGCGCGTCGATCAGGCTGCGGCTTTCGGCCATGTAGTGATCGCGCGATTCCTGGTTGAGCTTCTCCTTGTCGGCGGGGCCGGCGGCTTCGTGCTCGTCGTAACGGCCCTTCAAGCCCCAGACATACGCCCACTGCGCCGATGAGGAATTGTCGGTGCCGAAGAGGTCGTAGGCGGTCGAGAGCCACTTGTTGAAATATTTCTGGATGATCGGAATCGGTATCTTGTTCGCGCGCACGATGCGCGTGAGGCCGGTATTGCCCGTGAACATATGGAAGAATTCTTCCTTCAGCATCGCCGTCACGCTTTGCGCGAGCGGCGCGAAAGCGGAATGGCTCAACATCGTAAGCTGAAACTTGCCGTCGCGGTCGACGAACTGGGTGTAGGTAAAAAAGTCGAGCCAGTTGTTGACCGGCGCGTTGAACGAGCCCAACAGGCGGTCGCCCTCGAACGCGCGCCGCTCCAGCATTTTCTGCGCCTCGAGCTTCCCCGAGTCGCCGAAATATTTTACCAAGAGATAGCACATTTGCCAGCCGTGGCGCATCTCCTCGCTGTTGACGCGGATCAAGGATTGGCGATCGTAGTCCGTCGGGGCGTTGTCGAGCAGATTTTTCTGCTGCTCGACCGAGGCGAACTCGGTATCGCCCTGATAGACGATCAGGTTCAGCAGGGCGTCGCGAATCGACTGATTCGGCGCCTGCTCGGGCCGCTCCCACTTGCGCTGGCCTCTGAAGTCGCCGAACTCGATCTCCGGGCTGTGGATGTCGGCGAGCTTGGTCTCGAATTTATAGTCGCCCAAAAGCGACGGGTCGTACCCGATGTCTTTCTGCCATTGTCTGAAATAATCAACCCAGTCGTCAAAAGTCGATATTTTCGCCATGCCGGTCTCCCTTTCTCTTCGCCACAATTATTCGAACGAGCGTTCGTTAATTAACTATGGCAACCATTTAAGGGAAAGTCAAGACCGTTAGCTATAGAGCTCCAGCAGCTCGACCATGCCGAGCTCGCGCATGCGATCGAACAGATATTTCTTGATCTCGCCGACGGTGTCCATCCGGAGAACGATGTCGGCAGTCGCCTTGGCTTCTCTGTAAGTTACTGTACGGACTACCTTTTTTACCACCGGTATAAAGAGCGAGCCCATGCTGAACTCCTCCAGGCCCATGCCGAGCAGGAGCAGGGTGCACAGCGGGTCGCCGGCCATCTCACCGCACATGCCGACCCTTTTACCCTGTTTTTTGGCCCCCTCGATGACATCGACCAAGGCCGAGAGGACGGCCGGATGAAGCGGTTCGTAGAGCCCGGCCACCTTATGGTTGCCCCGGTCCACCGCCAGAATGTATTGGATCAGGTCGTTGGTGCCGATGCTGAGAAAGTCGACCTCGCGCACGATGCGCGATACTTGGTGGACGACCGAAGGCACCTCGACCATAATCCCGAGCTCCATCTGCCGGTCGAAAGGCGTGCGCTCGCGCTCGAGCTCGTCCCTGACCTCGGCGAGGATCTCCTTGACCTGCAGGATCTCTTCGAGGCTCGTGACCATCGGGATCAACAGCCGCACGAAGCCGTACGCGCCGGCGCGCAGGATCGCCCGGAGCTGGGTTTTGAAAATCTCCGGCATCTCCAGCGATATGCGGATCGAGCGCCAGCCGAGAAACGGGTTCTGCTCGGCGGTCCCGCGCCGCACGTACGCGGGATACTTATCCGCGCCGATGTCGAGCGTGCGGATCGTCACCGGTTTGCCGCCGAAGCCCTCCACGACGCGCCGGTAGATCGTAAACTGCTCCTCCTCGCTCGGAAAGTCGCGGTGCGCGAGAAACTGGATCTCCGTGCGGTAAAGGCCGATACCTTGCGCGCCGTGAAGCTGCGCGAAGGCGATATCGCTCAGCATGCCGACGTTCGCGTGCAGCAGGACGCGATGGCTGTCGCGCGTCTCGGCGGGAAGATCTCTGAGCTCGCCCAGCTCTTTGTTGAGCGCCAGATACTCGCGCTCGAGCCGGTCGTATTCGCGCACGACCTCCTGGCTGGGATTGATGTAGACGACGCCCGAATTCCCGTCGACGATGAGCGAATCGCCCTCGCGCACGTTCTCCAGCAGTCCTTCGACGGCGACGACGCTCGGTATCTCGAACGACTTGGCGAGAATCGACGCGTGCGACGTGACGCTGCCGGTCGCGAGCACGATGCCGCGGAAGTGATCGCCCTCGATCATACTCAAGTCCGCCGGCAGGAGGTCTTCGGCGACGAGGATGGAGTTCGGCGGCAGGATGAGCTTCTGTTCGCTCAAACCCGAGAGATTCTCGAGCAGCCGCTGGGCGACGTCTTTCACGTCCGCGCCGCGCTCGCGGAGATATTCGTCCTCGATGCGGTTGAAGGAATGCAGGTGCTCCAGAAAAACGCTGCTGACGGCATACTCGGCGATCGAGCGCTCCTTGCGGATGCGGTTTTCGATCTGATCGATCAGCACCGGGTCGCCGATAATGAGGCGGTGCGCCTCGAAGACGGCGCCTTCCTCTTTGGAGACGAGCGCGCTCATGCGCTGCTTAATGTTTTGCAGCTGCTCGATGCCGCGCTCGACGGCGGCGCGGAAGCGCTCGATCTCGCGCTTGGGATTGCGCGCGCGCTCTTTTTTGACCGAGTTGAGATCGATGCGCGGCTTCATGAGGAACGCCTTGCCGCGGCCGAAGCCCGGCGCGACCGAGAGGCCGTTCAGCCGCCCGCGCCATTTCTGCGCCGCGCCGCGCACGGCGCCCTCGCGCCGGCGCCCTTCGTACGAGCGGATTTTCTTCAGCGCGTCGCCGAGCTGCTTCTGGTATTCCTTGCGCTCGCGTTCCTTGTTCTTCAGCGTGTCGGCCAGGCGCGCCTGAATGACGATGCCCGAGACCTGCGCCGAGATCGCGCGCAGCAGCCGGATCTCGTCGCGCGAGAACTCGCGCCGGCGCGAGGTCTGGACGACGAGCACGCCGAGCGTCAGCCGCCGCTCGATCAGCGGTACACCGAGAAAGGAATGGAAACGCTCTTCGCCGGTCTCCGGGAAATATTTATAACGGGGGTGCGCCTGGGCGTCGACGACCATGACCGGGCTCATCTTCTCGATGACGAGCCCCGTGAGGCCCTCGCCGACGGCCATCGAGACCTTGCCGATCGATTCCTCGTCGAGGCCCGTCGTCGCCCACAGGGTCAGGCGGTTTTTCTTGGGCTCGAGGATGTAGAGCGAGCAGACCTCGGTCTCCATCCGCTCGGCGACGATGTCGACAAGCCGGTTAAGCGTGTCCCGAACATCGTGCGAATGGCTGATAAGGGCGCTGATGTCCTCGAGGATCACCAGGCCGGGGTACGCCTCGCGCTGTTTGGGCTTCGCCTTCGCCATGACAAACCAGCATTGTAAGCGGATTCACCGGAGAAATACAATTGTGCGGAAAATCCCCGCGTTGGCGCGCGCTTAGACGCGCGCGCGGCGGCCGGTGAACGCGGGCCGGGTCGTCTGATGTAAAAATCGGCCGGGAATCTTCGCGCCGCAGGTGCAGCGCTCGCCGACGAGCTTGTAGTCGAGGATCTCGTGCCAAGAGCGGCGGATGACCGCCGCGCCGCATTCGGCACAATAGGTGGTCTGTCCTTCGTCGTCGAAGACATTGCCGACGTAGCAATACTTGACGCCGAGCGAGAGCGCGATCTCTCGCGCGCGCTTCAGCGTCGAGGCCGGCGTGCGCGGCTTGTCGGTCATTTTGAAATCGGGATGGAACGCCGTGAAATGAAGCGGGACCTCGTCGCCCAAATTTTCCAGCACCCAGGCGCAGAGCTTTTTCGTCTCTTCGGGCTCGTCGTTCTCGCCGGGGATCATCAGATTGGTGATCTCGAACCAGATATCCGTCTCGCGCTTCAGCCACTTGAGCGTATCGAGCACGGGCTCGAGATGCGAGAAGGTGAGCTTGTGATAAAAGCGCTCCGTGAAGGCCTTCAGATCGACATTCGCCGCGTCGATGTAGCGATAGACGTCGCGGCGCGCTTCGGGCGTGATGTAACCGGCGGTCACCATGACGCTTTTGAGCCCGCGCTGGCGCGCCAGCCGCGAGACGTCGATCGCGAACTCGCCCCAGATGACCGGATCGTTGTACGTAAAGGCGATGCTCGGGACCTTGCGGCGCAGCGCCAGCTCGACGATCTCCTCCGGCGTCGCGGCGACGCTGCCGGCTTCGTCGAGCTTCGCCTTGCTGATGCTCCAATTCTGACAGAAGCGGCAGCCGAGATTGCATCCCGCCGTGCCGAAACTCAAAATGCCGGTGCCGGGGAGAAAATGATTCAGCGGCTTTTTCTCGACCGGATCGATCGCGAAGCCGGTCGGCCGGCCGTAGCCCAGAGAATAGAGCTTGCCGCCGACGTTGCGCCGGATATAGCAGAAGCCCGCCTGGTCTTCGCCGATGCGGCAGTAGCGCGGGCAGAGCGTGCAAAGAATTCTGCCGTCGGGCTCGCTCTCCCACCAGAGCGCTTCGTGCATGAGAAAATCATCCCGCCTTTGCGCGGCTTACGCAAGCCTCACCGGTATGGTATAAATTTACCCTATGCCATCGGTTTCCGGGCTTCGCGGTATGCGCCACGTCGCGCTCCGCGTGCGCGATCTCGGCCGCTCGAAGGCTTTTTACCGCGAGAATTTCGGCATGGAGGTCGTCTGGGAGCCCGATCCCGCGAACGTCTACCTTTCTTCGGGGAGCGACAATCTCGCGCTGCATGCGACGGGCGGCGAAAGCGCGCCGGCGGAGCGGCAGCAGCTCGATCATTTGGGTTTTGTCGTCGACAGCATTGAGCGCGTGCGCGAGCTGGAAGGCGAGTTTCGCGCGCGCGGCGTCAAAATCGTCCAGCCGTTCAAAGTCCACCGCGACGGCAGCGCGTCGTTTTATCTCGCCGATCCCGACGGCATCGTGATTCAAATGCTTTACGAGCCCCATATCAGTCCACGAGAATAGGAATTTATGAAAATCAGCAATGTCATTTTTTCAGCGGCCATGGCGGCCGCGGTTTTTGTCTACGCGCCGTCGTCCGAGGCGGCGGCCTCGGCGAAGAAAGCCAAGCCCGCGCCGAAGCCGGCGGCGCAGAAGGCGGCCGAGAAGAAGATTCCTCCCGCGCAATCCGTCGAGGTGCCGTTTCGCGTCTTCATGCTGAAGAACGGCCTCAAAGTCATTATCTCCGAAGACCATGCCGCGCCGACTTACTCGCTCAACGTCACCTACAACGTCGGCTCGCGCGACGAGCCGCCGGGAAAGACCGGCTTCGCCCATCTCTTCGAGCACATGATGTTCCAGGGATCGGAGAACGTCGGCAAAGGCGAGCATTTCATCGTGATCTCGAACAACGGCGGGAGGATGAACGGGACGACCAACGCCGACCGCACCAATTATTTCGAGACGCTGCCGAAGAATCAGCTCGAGCTCGCGCTTTTTCTCGAAGCCGACCGCATGCGCTCGCTCAACGTTACCGAGGAGAATTTCGAGAACCAGCGGCGCACCGTAAAGGAGGAGCGGCGGCAGAGCTACGACAACCGCGCGTACGGCAAGACCGGCGAGGTGTTGCTCGACCTGGCGTACGACAGGTTTCCCTACAAGCACTCGACGATCGGCTCGATGGAAGACCTCGACAAGGCGACGGTCGAAGACGCGCGCAAGTTCTTCGCCACGTATTACGCGCCCAACAACGCCGTGCTCGCGCTCGTCGGCGATTTCAACACCGAGGAGGCGCTCGCGCTGATCAAAAAATATTTCGAGGACATTCCCGCGCACGCGCCGCCGCCGCCGGTCGACGCGACCGAGCCGGTGCAGAAAGCCGAGCGGCGCAAGACGATCGAAGACCCGTTCGCGCAGACGCCGCGCATCGACATCGTCTTTAAAATTCCACCCGGCAACACTCCGGATTGGTACGCGCTCGACGTGCTGGGCGACGTCTTGACCTCCGGAGATTCCTCGCGGCTTTACCAGCTAATGGTAAAGGAGAAGGAAGTCGCGGTCGGCGTCTCCGCCGGGCCGGACGAGCGGCGCGGTCCGGCGCTGTTTTACATCAGCGTCTCGGTCCGTCCCGGCACGGATTTGGCGGAGGTCGAGAAGCTCGTTTACGGCGAGCTGGAGCGCGTCAAAACGGGAAAAATCGCCGCGTGGGAGCTGGAAAAAGTCCGCATGCAGTCGCGGCGCCAGCGCGCGCAGGGCCTCTACAGCACGCAGTCGCGCGCGAATCAGCTCGGCCATTACGCCGTCTATTTCAACGATCCGTCGCTCGTCAATACCGTGCAGGCGAAAATCGAGCGCGTCGGCGCCGCCGATCTCCAGCGCGTCGCGCGGCTGTATCTAAAGCCGAGCAATCGCACGGTGCTGACGACGCTGCCGAAATCCGCGGCGGGAGCGACAAGCAAGTGACTATGATCAAACGATGCTTTAATTTGTTTGCGGCCGCGATCATTATCTTCAGCGCGCCGGCGCGGCTGCTCGCTCAGGAAGCCGCGGCGACGCCTCTCAGCAAGGTCGAGAAAAAAAACCGCGCGCCGGTTTCGAAGGAAGTGCTCGAGGTCAAGCTGCAACGGCCGATCGAGCGCAAGCTCTCGAACGGCATGACGGTGCTGATCCTCGAGGACCACCGCTTTCCCGCGGTCGTTACGGAATTTCACGTGCGCGGCGCGGGCGCGCTTTTCGAGCCCGAAAAACAGCGCGGCCTCGCGAGCGTGACGGCGGAGATGCTCCGCGAAGGGACGAAGACGCGCACGAGCAGGCAGATCGCGGAGCAGATGGATCGGCTCGGCGCTTCGCTGTGGGCATCGTCGGGCTTCGGCTCGGTCGAGACCGCCGTCGGCGCGTCCGGCCTCAGAGATAATTTCGACGCCTGGTTCGGCATCGCGGTCGACGTTCTGCTGCATCCGACGTTTCCGGAGCTCGAGCTCAACCGGATGAAGCAGCGCATCAAGGTGCAGCTCCGGCAGCAGCGCTCATCGTCCGGCTTTCTCGCCGACGAGCGCTTTGCGCGGGCGGTTTTCGGCAGCCACCCGGCGGCGATCGTCTCGGCGACGGCTGAATCCGTCGACGCGATTACGCCCGCGGCGCTCGCCGCGTGGCATCGCGAGCGCTTCGACCCGGCGAAGACGATTCTCGGCATCTCCGGCGACGTCTACGCCGCCGAGCTCATGCCGAAGCTCGAAAAGTGGCTCGCGCCGTGGCCGCGCCGCGGCATCGATACGGCTTTGCCGGCGAATCCGGCGCCGGTCGCGAGCCGCAGGATATTCGTCGTCGACCGCCCCGATTCCGTCCAAACGACGGTCACGATGGGCAACATCGCGATCGACCGCCGGAGCGACGATTACGTGCCGATGGTCGTGATGAATCAGATTCTCGGCGGCGGCTCGGCGGCGCGGCTGTTCCTCAATTTGCGCGAAGAGAAAGGCTACACCTACGGCGTCTACAGCGGCTTCAGCGCCGGCGAATATCCCGGCCCATGGCGCGCCGGCGGAAATATGCGCACGGAGGTGACCGAGGGCGCGTTCAAGGAGTTCTTCCACGAGTTCCGGCGCATTCGCGACGAGAAGACGCCCGCCGCCGAGCTCGATGACGCGAAGCGCTCGGTCGTGGCGAACTTCGCGCTCGCGCTCGAGCAGCCGGCGCGCGTGCTCGGCTTCGCGGTCGCCCGCAAAATCTACGGCCTGCCGGACGATTACTGGGACACCTATCCCGCGAAAGTGATGGCGGTGACGGCTGACGACGTCGAGCGCGTCGCGCGCAAATATCTGGATCCCGCGACGGCGCAGATCGTCGCGGTCGGCGACGCGCGGCAGATCAAGCCCGTCCTCGAGCAGTACGGGGCGGTCGAAGTCTACGATAATCTCGGCAACGTCGTCGCGCCGCCCATGCCGGTCAAAGCGGCGCCGTAGTCAGGGCCGCCACGATCTCTTCGGCCGCCGTCTCGCCGCTGTGAACGCAATCGGCGATCCCGACGCCGTAATAAGCGTTTCCCGCAAGCCGCAGCGCGGGGCAGGTCTTCAATGCTTCCTCGATCCGCCGCATCGATGCGAGGTGGCCGACGGGATACGCCGGCATCGCGCGCGGATGACGATGCACGCGCGTAAATATCGGCCGGCCGTCGATGCCTAACAGCTCTCTCAGCTCCTTTTTCACGCTCGCCTCCATGGCGGCATCGTCCTCCTCGAAAAGCTCCGGCTGCAGAGCGCCGCCGACGAACGCGCGCAGCAGAAGCGAGCGCGCCGGCGCGCGGCCGGCGTATTTCACGCTGCTGAACGTGCACGCGAGGATCTTCCGTTTCTCGACGGCGGGGACGATCATCCCGAAGCCGCCGAGATCGCGCGGGACATCCGCGTCTCGATACGCGAGCGTCACCGTTGCCGCAGATGTATAGGGAATGGCGTTAAGCTCGCGCGCAATTGCGGGCGCAGCCGGGCCGATCGAAGCGGCGGCGGCGTATGCCGGCGTGGCCAGAATGACGCCGTCTACGTCGGCGCTGCCGCCGTCGGCGGCTATCGTCCAATTTTTTTTCTCCGCATCCCAGGAGACCGCCGTCACTCGCGTGCCCGTGCGCACGCATCCTTCCGGCAGTCGCGCCGCGATCGCGTCCACCAGCTCCTGCATGCCGCCGGCGAGCGCGAGGAAAAGGCTCCAGCGCGCGCCGCTCTCGGCCGGCTGGGCGGGGCTCTGGCGTTTTTCGCGCAGCATTCCCTTGATGACGCTGCCGCGCGCTTGCTCCATCTCCAAAAAGCGCGGCATCGTCGCGGCCAGGCTCAATTTTTCCGGATCGGCGGCGTAGATGCCGCCGATTAAGGGCTGGACCACGCGCTCCAAAGCCTCGCGGCCGAACCGCCGCGTTACGAAAGACGCGAGGCTCTCGTCTTCTCGAGCCGCGGCGCGCGGCGTGAAATATTCCGCCGCGATCCTGAGCTTTCCGCCGAGCGAAAAAAGCGGCGTCGTCATAAAAGGCAGGAAGCGCGTCGGCGCCATCAGCAAAAAGCCTTCCGGGAGCGGCACGGCGCGTCCGTTCCGCACGACGAGGACCGTTTGCCGCGAGGGATTGGTCGAGATCAGCCGTTCGCGCAGCCCGAGGCGCTCGCAGAGCGCCAGCGCCCAAGGCTTGGCGGAAATGAACGAGTCCGGACCGGCCTCGACGAGGAAGCCCTCGACGCGCTCGGTGCCGATCGCGCCGCCGAGGCGCTCGCGCGCTTCGATGAGGAGAATTTCGAGCGCGAGATTTTTCTCACGCGCGATTTCGGTCAACCGGTGCGCCGCGGCGAGGCCGGCGATGCCGCCGCCGACGACGGCGATACGTTGGACTCGCATTTCGTCCACGGATCAGCAGGACCGCTCGCCGGCGATCAGGAATTGCTTCTCCACCACGTCGGCGATCATGCGGATGAACAGCGGATGGTCGTTGGGCGCGACCGCGCGATAAAACGCGATGCCGGTTTTCATCGCGATCGCTTTCGCCTCGATATCGAGATCGTAGAGCACCTCGACGTGATCGGCGACGAAGCCGATGGGCGCGACGATGACGTCTTGCGCGCCCTCGCGCGCGGCTTCGCGCAGCGCGGGACCGATATCGGGCTCGAGCCACGGCTCGCGCGGGTCGCCGCTCCGGCTCTGGTACGCGAGCGACCAGCGCGCGTGCCCGAGACCTTCGGCGACCAGCCGGCAGCTCGCTTCGAGCTCGGCGACGTACGGCGAGCGCGCGGCCATCGCCGTAGGAATGCTGTGCGCGGTGAAAATGAGCGCGGCGTCGCGGCGCCGCTCCGGCGCGATCTTTTCCAGCTCGTCTTCGATCTGATCGACCCAGGTCTCGATGAAAAGCGGGTGGTCGTGCCAGCCGGAACAGAAATCGACGGCGGGCGCGTTGCCGAGACCCGCGCGCGCGTCGGCGATGTTTTTTTGATAGCGCTCCCAGCTCGCCTCGGTGTGGTGCGACGAAAGAATGAAGCCAAGCGCGCGCACGACGCCTTCGGCCGACATCGTCGCGAGGCTCTCGAGGAAGAAGGGAGCCGAGTGGCGGAAGCCGACATAAACCGGAACTTCCAGGCCGAGCTGCTTCAGCACTTCGGCGAGGGCGTGCGCCTGCAGCCGGGTGATGTCGGGAAGCGGCGAGCGGCCGCCCAGCGCTTCGTAGTGGTGCGCGACTTCCTCGATGCGTGCGCGCGGGACGGGGCGCCCGGCCAGGACGCGCTCGAGAAACGGCCGGATTTCGTTCTCGTCGCCGGGGCCGCCGAAGGCGAGCAAAAGCACGGCGTCGTATGGATGTGACGCGCTCATCGCGCGCTCAGCTCATGTACCGCTTTCACCATCGCGGTGACGTTGTCGACCGGCGTCTCCGGAAAAACGCCGTGGCCGAGGTTGAAAATATGTCCGGGCCTGCCGCCGGCGCGGTTGAGAATCTCTTCCACGCGCGAGCGAATCTCCTTCGGCTTCGCGAGCAGGACGGCGGGATCCAAATTTCCCTGAATGCCGACGTCGTGGCCGACCGCTGCCCACGCCTCATCGAGATGAACGCGCCAGTCGACGCCGATCGCGTCGCCGCCCGCCTCGCGCACGAGCTTGAGCATTCCCGCTGTGCCGGTGCTGAAATGGATCACGGGCGTTCCCGGCGTTATGGCGGCGATCGCCGCGCGCGTGTAGGGCAGAACGTATCGTTGATAATCGGCGGGCGACAGGCAGCCGGCCCAGCTGTCGAAGATTTGCACGGCCTCGGCGCCGGCGGCGATCTGCGCGTTCAAATACTTCGCGATCACGGTCGCGAGCCGCTCCATCAGCGCCTTCCACGCGCCGGGATCGGAGTAGATGAGCTTCTTGGTCTTGAGATAATTCCGCGAGCCGCCGCCCTCGACGATGTAGGAGGCGAGCGTAAACGGCGCGCCGGCGAAGCCGATGAGCGGCACCTTGCCGTCGAGCGCCGCGCGCGCCTTGCGCACGGTCTCGAATACGAAAGACAACTCGGTTTGCGGCTCGAAGTCGTTCAACTCCTCGACGTCGGTGCGGCTGCGGATCTGCGCGCGGATGACCGGCCCGTCGTCCTTCGAATATTCCAGGCCGAGCCCCATCGGCTCCAGCACCAGCAGGATGTCGGCGAATAGTATCGCCGCGTCGACGCCGAGCTTCTGGACCGGCGCGACCGTGATCTCCGCCGCGAGATCGGAACGCTTGCAGAGATCGAGGAAGGAATACTCCGCGCGGAGCTTGCGGTACTCCTCCATGTGGCGGCCGGCCTGGCGCATGAGCCATACCGGCGTATAAGGAGTTTTCTCGCGGCGGCACGCGGCGAGAAAAGGATGAGGTTCGGCCATCGGCACAGCCTAGCGGCAATCGCCCGATAAAATCAACGCGAGCGGCGGCGCGCGCCGGCGGCGCCGATCGCCCCGGCGCCGTATTTCCCGCGCAACCGATCGATGCCGCGGTATAAATTTTCCAGCGCGCGCTCGCGTCCGGCATCGAACAGCGACTCCTGCCAGCCCGAGCGCACGAACGCGCTCGCGCTCACGCCGAGCAGGCGCACCGGCCGTCCGGGCGCGACGTGTTTTTTTAACAGCGCGTCGGCGACGCCGAAGATCTCCCGGTCGACGCAGGTTGGAGTTTCGATCGTGAGCGAGCGCGTCAGCGTTTTGAAATCGCTGTAGCGGATTTTCACGGCGATGCAGCGCGCAAAAACACCGTCGGTTCTAAGCCGCCGTCCGACTTCTTCGACGAGTCCCCACAGGACCTCTTCCATCTCGCCGATTTGCTTTACCGGCTTGTCCAATGTCGTCTCGCTGCCGATCGAATGATCGTGGCGCCGCGCTTCGCCGCGCGCGTCGAAGTCGAAATACTGATCGCGCAGCTTGGGCGCGGCGAGTAAGTCGCCGATCGTTTTGACGCCGCGCGCGAACAGCGTCTCGCGCGTCTTCGGCCCGACGCCGGGAACCAGCGAGACCGACAGCGGCGCGAGAAAATTTTCCTCCGAGCCGGGAAAAACGTGAATCAGCCCCTGCGGCTTCGCCAGCGTCGCGGCGATTTTCGCGATCACGCGGCTCGACGCCAGGCCGCCGGAAGCGGGCAGATCGAGGTCGCGGCGGATGCGCGCGATGATGCGCTCGGCGGTCGCGATCGGCGCGCCGAAAAGCTTCTCGGTGCCGGTGAGATCGATCAGCGCCTCGTCGATCGACAGCGCGCGCACCGCGGGCGAGAATTGTTCCAGGATCGCGAATACCTTGTCGGAATATTCGCTGTAAAGAGCGTGGCGGTTCGGGAGAAAAATTCCGTGCGGGCAGAGCCGCTGCGCCTGAAATCCGGGCATCGCCGAGCGCACGCCGAATTTTCGCGCCTCATAGGATGCCGAGGTGACGACGCCGCGGCCGCTCCTGCCGCCGACGATGACCGCCTTGCCTTTGAGGTCGGGATTCATCGCCTGCTCGACCGAGGCGTAGAAGGCGTCCATGTCGATGTGAAAGTAGGAGCGCATTTGTCTACCTACGACCGAACTCCGGCCGGCGCGAGCCGCGCACGGCCGAGAAAAAGACCGAAAGAAACGTGAAGAAGTTTACCAGATGGACGGTGTGATTATAGGAGTGCATGAAAACATCCGGCGTCGCGCTCCAGCTTTGCGGCGATTCGATCTGGCTCGGCGTGAGACCGCCCGCGCGCAGGAAATAGGTGAAGAGCGTGGCCGAGAGGGCGACGCCCATCGCGCCGCCGGTGCGCGCGGTCGTCGCGACCATGCCCGACGCGCCGCCGACCTTGTCCGTAGGGACCGAGCCCAGGATAGCGCTCTGGTTGGGCGAATTGAAGATCGCCCAGCCCAGGCCCGAGAGCGCGAGCGGGAGCATGATGCGCCATGCGGGCGAATCGAGCCAGAGCGTCGCCATCAGGAATTGCGCGAAGACGATGATCGCCGAGCCGACGGTGCAGAGCAGCCGAGAGCCGAGGCGGTCCGACATCCAGCCGGCGAGCGGCGCGAGCAGGATGATCACGACCGAATTCGAAATGATGATCCAGCCCATATGACTCGGCGAGTAGCCCATGATGTTCTGGAGATAGAACGGCAGGATGAAGCTGATCGCCGACTGCGTCGAGGTGATGAAAAAGAGGCTCAGTATCGCCGCGCTGAAAAGCCGGATGCGGAAGAGCGAGAAATCGATGATGGGCGTGCGCGAGCGCAGCTCGGTCATCACGAGCAGCGCGACCGCCGTGAGCGATACCGCGAGGAGTGACAAAAACAGCGGATGATGCCAGCCGAGTCCCGGCAGGCGGTCGATCGCGTAGATAAACGAGCTGTTGGCGAGCAGCAGGAGCAAAGCGCCGGGGACATCGATCGAAACCGCGCCTTTGCGCTCGCGCGTCTCCTCCATGATCGTCCACGCGAGATAGGCGCCCCACAGGCCGACCGGCAGATTGATGTAAAAAATCCAGCGCCAGCCGACGGTGTCGATGAGAAAGCCGCCGAGCGTCGGCCCGGTGAGGAATCCCGTGTGAAAGGCCATTGAGATGAAGCCCAACGCTTTGCCGCGCTCGCTCGAGGGGAAGGCGAGCGAGGCGATCGCGCGGCCGTTCGCGACGATCATCGCGCCGCCGATCGCCTGGAGCGCGCGGAAGGCGATCAGCTGCGCCGGCGAGCGCGAGAGGCCGCAAAAGGCCGACGCGAGGATGAAAATCAAAAATCCGCCGGCGTAAATCGTCCGGCGCCCGATGAGATCGCCCAGGCGGCCGACGGTAATGACGAAGCCGACGAGTGCGATGTCGTAGATGAGGACGGTCCACTGGATCGTCGTGAGCGTGGTGTGAAAGCTTTCGGTGAGCGTCGGCAGCGCGACGAGCAGCGCGCGGTTGTCGAGGCCGACGATAAATTGCCCGATGCAGACGTTGACGAGGATGAGCCGCAGCCGCGCGCGCTCCGCCGCCGTCGGCTGCATCGCGCCGGCGATTTCTCTCGTTGAATTCGCCACGAGCTTCTAGTCCTAGCGCATATGGCGAAAAAACTCACGGGTTGCGAGTGAGGTCTCAGCCTTGGGAAATAAAAAACGCGGATCTCGCAAGCGAAATCCGCGTTTTTGAGCGAAATGGTATGGCAGCAGTTAGTGCAGCACAGCGTCGGCGCCGCCGTTCCCCCGGGCCGCCGCCTGGCCGGATTTGCGAAAGACGATCTCGCCGCCTTCGGCGTCGACCGCGACGCGATCGCCCTCGCCGAAGTCGCCGTTGAGAATCCGCAGCGCCAGCGGGTCCTGAATCATGCGCTGGATCGTGCGCTTGAGCGGCCGCGCGCCGTAGACCGGGTCGTAGCCTCTTTCGGCGAGCAGCGCTTTCGCCCCCTCTGTCACCTCGATCGAGATCTTCCGATCCGCGAGCAGGCGCTCGAGGCGCTTGAGCTGGATCTCGACGATATGCTTGATCTCATCGCGCCCGAGCGGATTGAAGATCACGATCTCGTCGATGCGGTTCAGGAACTCGGGCTTGAACGCCTGCTGGAGCGCCGCGGTGACGCGCCGCTCCACCTCCTTGCGGTCGGTGACTTCGGTAATGAACTGGCTCCCCAGGTTCGAAGTCATGATGATCACGGTGTTTTTGAAATCCACCGTGCGCCCCTGGCCGTCGGTGAGCCGTCCGTCCTCGAGGATCTGCAGCAGCACGTTGAAAACGTCGGGATGGGCCTTCTCGATCTCGTCGAACAGGATGACCGAGTAGGGCCGGCGGCGCACCGCTTCCGTGAGATAGCCGCCCTCCTCGTAGCCGACGTATCCGGGAGGCGCGCCGATCAGGCGCGCGACCGAGTGCTTCTCCATGAACTCCGACATGTCGACGCGGACCATCGCCTGCTCGTCGTCGAAGAGAAACTCCGCGAGCGCGCGTGCGAGCTCGGTCTTGCCGACACCCGTCGGGCCCAGAAAGATAAACGAGCCGATCGGCCGGTTCGGGTCCTGGAGGCCGGCGCGGGCGCGGCGCACCGCGTTCGCGACCGCCTGGATCGCGGGATCCTGGCCGACGACGCGCTGCTGCAGACGGTCTTCCATGTGAAGCAGCTTCTGCACCTCGCCCTCGAGCATCTTCGACACGGGAATGCCCGTCCACTTGCTGATCACTTCGGCGATATCTTCGGCGTCGACCTCTTCCTTCAGCATCTTGCGCTTTTTTTGCAACTCCTCGAGCTTCTGGTTCTCCGCATCGAGCTCTTTCGTCAGCTGCGTGAGCACGCCGTAGCGCAGCTCGGCGGCGCGGTTCAAATCGCCCTTGCGCTGCGCTTGCTGCTCCTCGACTTTGGTCGTCTCGGTTTTTTCCTTTAAAGCACGGATGCGCTGAATGACGTCTTTTTCCTGCTTCCAGTGCGCCTTGAGCTCGTCGGACTGCGCGCGCAGCTCGGCGATTTCTTTGTCGACGCGGTCGAGCCGCTCGCGCGAGGACCGGTCGCTCTCGCGCTTGAGCGCCTGGCGCTCGATCTCGAGCTGCATGACCCGCCGCTCGATCTCGTCGATCTCGGTCGGCATGCTGTCGATCTCGATTCTGAGGCGCGCGGCGGATTCGTCGATCAGGTCGATCGCCTTGTCGGGCAGGAAGCGGTCCGTGATATAGCGGTGCGACAGCGTCGCGGCTGCGACGATCGCGCCGTCGGTGATGCGCACGCCGTGATGAACTTCGTAGCGCTCCTTAAGGCCCCGCAGGATCGCGATCGTGTCCTCGACCGAGGGCTCCTGCACCAGGACGGGCTGGAAGCGCCGCTCCAGCGCAGGATCTTTCTCGATCCGCTTGCGGTATTCGTCGAGTGTCGTGGCGCCGATGCACCGCAGCTCGCCGCGCGCGAGCGCGGGCTTGAGCATGTTCGAGGCGTCCATCGCGCCTTCCGCCGCGCCCGCGCCGACGAGCGTGTGCAGCTCGTCGATGAATAGAATGATCTGGCCGTTCGACTCGGTGACCTCTTTGAGCACGGCCTTCAGCCGCTCTTCGAACTCGCCGCGATATTTCGCGCCGGCGACCAGCGCGCCCATATCGAGCGCGACGATGCGTTTGTCTTTGAGCGTCTCCGGCACGTCGCCGTTGACCATGCGCAGCGCGAGGCCTTCGACGATGGCGGTCTTGCCGACGCCCGGCTCGCCGATCAGCACCGGATTATTCTTGGTCCGGCGCGACAGCACCTGAATGACGCGGCGGATCTCTTCGTCGCGGCCGATGACGGGATCGAGCTTGCCCTTGCGCGCGAGGTCGGTTAGGTCGCGGCTGTATTTTTGCAGCGCCTGATATTTCTCTTCGGGGTTCTGATCGGTGACGCGCTGCGCGCCGCGGATATCCACGAGCGCCGCTAAAATTTTGTCTTTGGTGATGCCGAATTCGCGGAAGATTCTGCCGGTCTCGCCGTCGTCGGCGCCCATGGCCATTAATAGATGTTCGACGGAGACGTATTCGTCCTTCAGCCCCTCGGCCTCCCGCTCGGCGGTCTCGATAAGCTTCTTCAGCCGCGGCGTGATGTAGGCCTGGCCGCCGGCTCCTGTAACCTGCGGAATGCGATCGAGCGCTTTCTCGACACGCTCCAGGACCGCCGTCGGCTGCACGCCGAGCTTCTGCAGCAAAGCGAGGGCGATGCCCTCCTTTTGGCCGAGTAAGGCCATCAACAGATGCTCGACATCGACCGCCTGGTGATTGCGGCGCTCGGCGAGACCCTGCGCGCTTTGCAAGGCTTCGGCGGACTTAACGGTTAATTTGTCGAGTCGCATGAAATCCCCCTATGAATGCGAGGAATTTAACCACGACCCAGGGGGGCGTCAAGGAATGACGAGCTACGATCCGACGGAAATTGCGTGATAATGGGGATTTACTTTGAGGCTTTTTCCGGCTCGAACGGCTGCAGGATGCTGCCGGAATCCTCGACGGTCGGCGCGGAGCCATTGGTCTGGGGCGGACGATGGCCGTTTTCCGCCGCCGGCTGAACAGCTGCGGCCGACTCGATGTATGGCGACAAGAGAACGATGCCCTTGCCTTTGGTAATGTTGAATTCGTATTCCGTCGGTACCACGGCCGTGCCGCGCATCTTCTTGATCCAAAGTGTGCGTACGAAGCGGTCGCTTTGGCGGAACATACGGAGCGACAAGACGCCGGCGGCGAGGAACTCCTCGACGCTGCTGGACTCGTCCTCGGTCCGGCCCGAGCTCAGCATATTGGTCGTTTGAAGCTGTGTCTGGAGCAGCCGGATTAAGAGCCGGGCCTGCTCCTCGGACCGGCCGCTCGGGGTATCGGCCTTGATGAGCGGCCCGACGGGGTCGATGGCGAGACGCTTCGCCTCCATGCGCGTGATGTGGCTCGCCAGGTCGGTGACGATCCTTTGGACGTCGACCTCGCGCTCCTTGACCGGCCCCGCGCGGGTGCTGAAGTATGGCGCTGCGTCCAGGATGACGAGGTTTTTATCCTGGACGAATGACTGTAAATCCCAGCCGAGGGATGCGGCGGAATCGAGCAGATCGGTGGGGCGCTCATCCACGGTGACGTACACGGCCTTTTCGCCGCTCGTCAGGCCTTTCAGCAAAAATTGCAAGCAGGCGGTGGTCTTACCGGTACCGGCGTCGCCGGTTACGACGTAGGATTTGCCGGGAAGAAACCCATTTTGGATCAACGGGTCGAGTCCTTCGACGCCGGTCCCGACCCGTTTGTTTTTCTCTCCCTTTTCGGTCTTTTCCGACATAGAACAGCATTTTCATCATACACTAAGCCGACTATGAAAGCACTCGGTTGCTTGGCCTCAGTGTTTCGCGTAAGAAAGCCTCATGCTGGCCCGTTTCAGGAAAAATATCGAAGCAATGTCGGGCTACGTTCCCGGCGAGCAGCCCCAGGGGGGCGCCTATATAAAGCTCAACACGAACGAAAATCCATACCCGCCGTCGCCCCGCGTCGTGGCGGCAGTGAAAAAGGCCGCTGGCAGCGCGCTCCGTTTGTACCCCGAGCCGATGGGACGCGACGTGCGCGCTTTGGCGGCATCGATCTACGGTCTCGCGCCGAACAACGTGCTGGTCGGCAACGGCTCGGACGAGCTCCTGTCGATCATCGTCCGCGCGTTCGTCGGCGCCGGCGACCGGGTGCTGTACCCGGAGCCGACTTACACGCTTTACGATACGCTGGTGGCCATTCAGGAAGGCGTCAAAGCGGCGCTGCCGTACGCGGCCGATTTCTCCTTGCCGGAGCAATTTTTCACCGAAAAAGCCGCGCTTACCTTCGTCTGCAATCCCAATTCGCCGTCGGGCACGCTGCTGCCGGTGAGCGACATCGAGCGCCTCGCGCGCTCTTCCGGTGGCGCGGTCGTCGTCGACGAGGCGTACATAGACTTCTCCGATGCGAACGCGACGGCGATTCCTCTGCTGAAGGAATTTCCCAACCTGATCGTCCTCAGGACTTTTTCGAAATCCTTCTCGCTCGCCGGCGTGCGCGTCGGCCTCGCGCTGGCGCCCGAAGAAATAATCGCCGGTCTCGTCAAGATCAAAGATTCGTACAACGTGAATCGTCTGAGCCAGATCGCCGCCGCCGCCGCGCTAGGGGATCTCCCGTGGATGGAGCGGAGCGTCGGCCGCATCCAGCGGAGCCGTAAAAGATTAATCGGCGGGCTTAAAAAGCTCGGCTTTCACGTTTATCCGTCGCAGGCGAATTTCGTGCTCGCGCGTCGGCAGGGGCAGAATCTCCGCGGACTTTACGAGGAGCTCAAGCGCCGCAAAATCCTGGTGCGCTATTTCGATCAACCCGGGCTGGAAGACTGCCTGCGCATCACAGTGGGCGCGCCGGCGGAGGTGCGGGCGTTGCTCGACCGGCTCGCGGCGATTATAAAGGGCTAAGGAGCGTCGCCATGAAATCGATTCAAGTCACCGAGCTCGACCACATCGTTCTTAACGTCAAAGACATCAACCGTGCGCTCGCGTTTTACGGCGACGTTCTCGGACTTAAAATCGAGCGGCTCGACGAGTTCCGCGCCGGAAAGATCGGCTTCCCCTCGGTGCGCATCAACTCGGATACGATCATCGATCTCTTTCCCGCGAAAGAAGCGGCGGCGCGGCCGGGCAATCTCAACCACTTCTGTCTCGTCGTCGGCAAAGACGATTTCTCCGGAATCGTCGATTACTTGAACGGTCACGGTGTGAAGATTTTGAACGGCCCGATCTCGCGCTGGGGCGCGCGCGGGCGCGCGACCTCGGTGTACTTCAACGATCCCGACCAAAACGAGATCGAGATTCGCTGCTACTGACCGCCGATGTCTTCCCTGCTGATCCAGAACATCGGCGCGCTCGTCACCGGCGACATCGACAAGCCGCTCGCGTCCGCGGATTCGATCTACGTCGAAGACGGCGTCATCCGCGCCGTCGGCAAGAATTTGTCGCAGCGGGCGGACAGCGTCATCGACGCGCAGGGTATCACGGCGATTCCGGGTTTGGTCGATTCGCACTCGCACCCGTCGATCGGCGAATACACCCCGGCGCAGAATTCGCTCTCATGGATCACCAATTATATGCATGGCGGCGTTACGGCGCTCATCTCCGCAGGCGAGCTGCATATCCCCGGACTGCCGCTGCCGCCGGACGCGCGCACGGCGCTCTCGCTCGCGCTCGTGACCAAGCGCTGCTACGACAACCTGCGCCCGTCGGGCGTGAAAGTCTTCGCCGGCACGCTGCTGCTCGTTCCCGGTCTCAGCGAGAAGGATTTCGACGAAATCGCCGCCGCCGGCATCCGCCTGGTCAAATTCATTTTCTACGATTACAGCCTGCTGCCGAACGGCGAGGCCGAGCGCTACGTCCGCTGGGCGCACGCGCGCGGCATCAAGGTGAAGATTCACTCCGGTGGAGTCTCGCGTTCGGGCGTGAGCCAGATCGCCGGCTGGGAGATCGTCAGCCGCATCAAGCCGGATATCATCGGCCACATCACCGGCGGGCCGATCCCGATGGCCGAAGCGGAGATGATCCGCATCGTCGCGGAGACGGATCACTACGTGGAGTCCTGCAGCTCCGGCAATTATCGCATGGCGCTCGTTCTCGCGCGCGCCGTGAAGCAGCATAACGCCTATCGCCGCGTGCTCATCGGCACCGACACGCCGGGCGGCACCGGCATCATCCCGCGCGGCATCCTGCGCGAGGTCTCCTACCTCTCGTCGGTCGGTGAAATTCCGCCGGAGAAAGTACTGTGCATGGCGACGGGCAACGTCGGCCGCGCGCACGGACTCGACATCGGATTCATCCAGGAGGGGCGGCCGGCGGATATCGTGTTGCTGCACAAGATCACGGGCTCGGTGGCCGAAGACGCGCTCGACTGCTTCGCCAAGGGCGATCTGCCCGGCATCTCGACGGTGATTATCGACGGCGAGGTCCGCGTCGCCGGCCGCAGCCAGCAGACGCCGCCGCCCGAGCGCGCCGCGACGCACAAATAGGCGCGTGACGCGGGTTCTGGCCGCGGACGATGGACCTGTGCTTAATTCATTTTGGAGTCGGACGTCCGTGGCCGTCGACCCGCGCCCCTCGCCTCGAAAAAAAGAAAAAGAACGGGAGCATAGAAATAGCATGAACGCATCCATGGAATTCGGCGCGGGGCTTTTTCCGACCGAGCCGCTGCCCAAAATGATTCAGCTCGCCAAGCTCTCCGAAGAGCTGGGCTATAGCCATGTTTGGATCGGCGACTCGCATCTCATCTGGCGCGAGGCCTACGTCAACATGGCGGCGGCTGCGCTGAACACGAAAAAAGTAAAGCTCGGCACTGGCGTGACCAATCCGCTGACGCGTCATCCGTCGGTCGTGGCGAGCGCTTACGCGACGCTGGAGGAGCTGGCGCCCGGACGCTTCATTGTCGGCATCGGCCTCGGCGACAGCTCGGTCGAGACGATGGGAATGAAGCCCGCGAAGCTCGATTTTTTCGA
This sequence comes from Pseudomonadota bacterium, assembly GCA_021324155.1. Classification (GTDB taxonomy): domain Bacteria; phylum Desulfobacterota; class Binatia; order UBA9968; family UBA9968; genus JAJPJQ01. The sequence continues at coordinate 89,335 of JAJPJQ010000036.1, read as the reverse complement.
GCGGACGATGCGCGAGATGCGCGAGCTGATCGCGGGCAAAGAAGTCCAGCTTCCGACCGGTAAGATTCACCTCAAGCATCCGGCTAAAAAGGGAATGCCGATCTACATCGCGGCGAGCGGCCCGAAGATGCTCGAGCTGTCCGGCAAGATCGCCGACGGCATCATCGTGCTGGTTGGTGTCGCCGACGAGTACCTCGCGCAGGCAAAGGCGAAAATCGAGGCCGGCGCGAAAGCGGCGGGAAGAAAGCTGAGCGACATCCATCTCGTCCTCTGGGTGCCGTCCGCGGTGTCGGACAAGGCGCCCGCGAAGGACGCGGTCAAGGCGCACGTCGCGCGCGTCGTCGCGCACCCGCAGCCGTACGTGCTGGATGAAAAGGAGCAAAAGGTCCTGGCGGAGATCAGGAAGACCTACGACTACTACCGACACATGGAGCAGGAGGCGAACCATGCGGAAGTGATTCCCGACTGGCTCGTCGATAAATTCGCGATCGCCGGAACCGTCGCCGAGTGCCGCGCGCAGGTCGAGCGGATCAAGAAGAGCGGCATCATCCAGCAGATCGCAATCATCCCCTACAGCCCGCCCGGCGGCAGCAGGGAGGAGACGCTACGAGGATTTGCGCGGGCGGCTCTTTAACTCTTCGGGTTTGGTCTTGTCCGGATACGGACAGAGATGGTTGATCACGCACATGGGACAGCGCGGCTTCTTGGCGATGCAGACGCGCCGGCCGTGATATTGCAGCAAATGGCAGAAGCGGATCTGCTTCTCCTTGGGCACGATCGGCGTTAGATCGAATTCGATCTTGTCGGGATTGCTGTTCTTGGTAAAGCCGAGCCGCTGCGAGAGGCGCATGACGTGCGTGTCGACGCCGATGGCGGGAATGCCGAAGGCGTTGCCGAGCACGATGTTCCCCGTCTTGCGTCCGACGCCCGGTAGGGTGACTAGCTCGTCGAGCGTCTTCGGCACCTCGCCGTGAAAATTTTTCACCAATTCCTGGCAGCAGCTCTGGATGCGGCCGGTCTTGATCCCGGCGAAATTGATCCGCTTCACGAATTCGAAGATTTCCTGGCGCGGCGCGTCGGCGTAGTCCCTCGCGGTCTTGTATTTGGCGAACAGCGCCGGCGTGATCTGGTTCACGAGGGTGTCGTGCGACTGCGCGGCGAGGATGAGCGCGACGAGCAGCTCGAGCGGATTGGTGTAATCGAGCGCGAGTTTCGCGTCGGCATGCTCCTTATCTAGGAGCTCGTAAATCTTCACGAGACGATCCCGCGTGGCCGCGGGATGCGTGGCGTTTTTGACCGCTTTCGCCATTTTGCTTTTCCGGGGAATCATGTTAGCAGATTATAGAGCGAGGGAGGAATAGACGAATGGATTTGAAAGACCTGCGCCGCTTGCCGATGCCGAAGCTCCGCGATGTCGCCAAAGCCGAGACCGATCTTCAAGGGGTCGGCGGCATGGAAAAGGAAGAGCTGATCAAGGCGATCGCCAAGGCCAAAGATATTCCCTACGACGTGACCGGTAAGGATGTAAACGCGATCCATTCGATCAAGCACGATATCCGCGAGCTCAAGAAAGAAAAAAGCGGGCTGCTGACTTCTTCGCGCGACGCGAAGAAACTTAAAAAAGTGCAGCGAAAGATCAGGCGGCTCAAGCGCCTCACGCGCCACTTGGCGCACGAAGCGAAGAGCGCTCAGGCGGCGCCCGCCGCCGAAGCCGCGCCCGCGGCTGCGTCGGCTGCCGCGCCGGCCGCCCCAGCTCCGGAGACGCCGCCGGCCACTTAGACAGATGAAAAAGCCGTCCGGTTTCAAAGGCCGCGGCTCCGCCGACAATCCGAAAAACCGGTTCGAGAAAGTCGAGCGGGTCGCCGAGCCCGAAGCCGACGAGACCTCCTCGCCGGCGACACAGTTCCTCCCCGACGCTTCGAAATCGATTATCGCGTACAACGACAGCCCGGATGTCGGCTTCGATGCGAGCATCAATCCCTACCGCGGCTGCGAACACGGCTGCATCTACTGCTACGCGCGCCCGACGCACGAATATCTCGGCTTCTCCGCGAGCCTCGATTTCGAGACCCGCATCATGGTCAAGCGCGACGCGCCGCAGCTTCTCCGGAAAGAGCTGTCCAGCCCGCGCTGGAAGCCGCAGGTGCTGGCATTCAGCGGCGTGACCGACTGTTATCAGCCGATCGAGAAAAAGCTCCAGCTCACGCGGCAATGCCTCGAAGTGCTGGTCGAATTCCGCAATCCGGTCATCATCATCACAAAGAACCACCTCGTTACGCGCGACATGGACATCTTGTCGGAGCTCGCGCGCTACGATTGCGCGGCCGTGTTCGTCTCGATCACGACCTTGGACGAAAAGCTCTCGGGTCTCATGGAGCCGCGCGCGTCTCGGCCGGCGCGGCGTCTGGCCGCGATCGGCGCGCTCGCGCGTGCCGGGATTCCGGTCGGTTACCTGCAAGCGCCGATGATCCCGGGCCTCACCGATTCCGAAGCGCCGGCGATCGCGACCGCCGCCGCGGCGGCAGGTGCGCGCTATGCCGGTTACGTGCCGCTTAGGCTGCCGCACGCAGTGAAAGAACTTTTCGAGGATTGGCTCGAGCGAAACTACCCCGAGCGGAAGGAGAAGGTGCTCAACCGCATTCGGGCGATCCGCGGCGGCAACTTGAACGACCCGAATTTTCACAGCCGCATGAACGGTCAGGGGATTTACGCCGAGCAGATGGCGGAGCTGTTTCGGCTCGCGTGCAAGAAAGCGGGATTCAAGGACCGCTCGCCGCAGCTAAGCACGAGTCATTTCCGCAGGCCGCGAGAGCAGTTGAAGCTTTTCGCGTAACCGAACCGTAACGCTAAGCTCTTGACAAGCCTGGGCTTCCAGCTTACTTGTACGAGCATTTTGAAGCGTTTGCCAAACCGGGCGTCTAACTTTGCAGAGGAGGTGAGAACCCATGAAAAGCATCCTGAGATTTCTGCTCGTTCCTGTCGTCACGCTCTCGTTCGCCGGCGCGGTTTCGGCCCAGACCGGACCGACGGGCGGCACGGGGCCGTCGAAGTCAACGCCGCCGGCGACTAAGTCGGATACGACGAAGTCGACCAAGTCGACTGCGAGTAAGCCGCAGCGCGCGCGCGGCGAGCTGACCGCGGCGGACGCGAAAGCCGGCACGGCGAAGGTGAAGACCAAGGACAAGGAATTGAGCCTGAGCACCGACAGCCAGGAGGTGAAAGACTCGCTGGCGAAAATGAAAGTCGGCGACTCGGTCCGCGTCGCCTACACCGACAGCGACGGCAAGCTGATGTTGAAGTCGATCGCGAAATCGAAGCTGCCGACCACCAAGTCGGGCTCGTCGAGCTCGTCGACATCGAAGTCGACCGACACAAAGCCCGCGACGAAGTAACTCGCGGCTCGGTATCGGAGGCGCCCGGGAGCTCGGGCGCCTCTTTTTTTCTGCTTTCCCGTCCTCAACATTCTTGATACGTAAAGAGCGCACCACATGCGCTCTCTTCATCGTCCCTGGTTCATCGCGGCGCTCGCCTTTCTGATCCTCGGCTTCGGCCGCGGCCTAACATCCTCTTTTGGTGTCTTTTACGTCGCGCTCCTCGATAGCTTCGGCTGGAGCCGCGCGGTCACCGCCGGCGTCTTCTCCGCCGTACAGATCGTCGACGCGATCGTCTCCCCGGTGGTCGGCCATCTCCTCGACCGCTTCGGACCAAAAAAAGTCGCCGCGACCGGATGCGCCTTGCTCGCCGCGGGGCTGTTTCTCAGCAGTCGAATTACGAGCCTCTGGGAGTTTTACCTTTACTTCGGCCTCGTGTGCGCGCTGGGATTCAGCTTCGTCGGCATGGTGCCGCACGTCGTGCTGATCTCGCAATGGTTCACGACCAAGCGCGCGTCCGCTCTCGGGGCGGTCTACGCCGGCACGGGGGTCGGTATTCTTCTGCTCGCGCCTTCGATCGAATGGCTCATTTCCAATACCGGCTGGCAGCACGCGCTCGAGATCCTGTCGCTCATCATCGCCGTCGTGCTGCTGCCGATCGTGTGGCTATTCTACGCCACCGGGCCGCACATGCATCACCGCGGCGAGGAGAACGTCGCGGGCAACGACTGGACGGCGAAGCTCGCGCTCAAGAGCATGCAATTCTGGCTGATTTTTCTCGCGCGTGTCTTCGCCGCCGGCGGCACGACGGTCATCGTGACGCATCAGGTCGCGCACGTGGTCGACATCGGCTACAGCCGGCTCTACGCGGCGACGATTTTCGGCTTCATGGGCATGACCAGCACTGCCGGCCGCGCGGTTTTCGGCTACATCGCCGATCGCACGTCCAAGCAGACGGCCTATACTATGAACATCCTGACGACGGTCGTCGGCGTTGCGGCGCTGGTCCTGGCGTCCGATCCTTCGAAGCCGTGGCTGCTCTATGTTTACGTGATCTGCTTCGGCATCGGCTTCGGCTCGCGCGCGGTGATCTTCTCGGCGCTCTCCGCCGATATTTTTTCCGGCAAAGGCTTCGGCGCGATCTTCGGCTTCTCCGTCGTCAGCGTCGGCATCGGCGGCGCATGGGGCTCTTGGCTGGGCGGATTCTTCTACGACGTGAGCGGCAGCTATCTCGTCTCGTTCACGTTATCGACGGTCGTCCTGCTGCTCTCCGACGTCTGCATCTGGCTTGTGACCGCGCCGTGGGTGGCGCGCTACGATCAAAGATTATGGGCAAAAGACGTTTCAAGTTTCTAGTTTCAGGCTTCACGTAAAAATGAAACTCGAATCCAGAAACTTTAAACCTGAAACTATTCCGCCGGTCTCACCCGGCAGAGATATGACCGGTGCGGCAGCGAGCCGCTGACAGGATCGGACAATTCGGTGCCGACGAGCAGACCGGGGTTGGCGCCGTCGTCGGCGAGCGGATCGTAGCCCGGCTTGTCGAGCTCTTTGCACTCCTGCCACCAGCCGTGCTGGCAGCAGACGACGCCGGGCAGGATGCGTTCGGTCACGTTCGCCTTCACGCGCACGCCGCCTTTCGGGCTTTCCACGATGATCCAGCTTTTATTTTTCACGCCGTACGCCGCGGCCGTGTCGGGATGGATATCCGCCGTCGGGTCGGGTGAGACTTTTCTCAGCGAGGGCAATCCGCGGTGCTGGCTGTGGATGAAGGTCGTGAACTTCGCGTTGGTTAGAATCAGCGGAAAGTCTTTCGCGATCTCCGGCTTGCTCACGGGGCTCATCGCCGGCTCGACGTAGTCGGGCAGCGGCGGGTAGCCGTTGGCGGCGAAGCGGTGCGAATAGATTTCGACCTTTCCGGTCGGCGTGGCGAAGCCGCGCGCCGCGCCGCCGTCTTTTTTCTCGGCATATTTCTCGTAGCGCGTCGGTATATCGACCGTGATGCCTCCCGGCGCGTTCTTCAGCTGCTCGAGCGTGACGCCGCTCGGCGCCAGCTCGTAGGCATAGCCCGCGTCGATGTCGCCGCCCCAGAATTTATCGCCGATGCCGAGGCGCTTGGCGAGCTCGAAGATGATCCAGGTGTCCGATCTCCGCTCACCCAGCGGCGGCACGACCTCGGGCCGGTATTGAATATGCAGCTTGCCTCTGCGCCGGTGCTCGAAACCGTTCCACAGCGTCGCCATTTCGAGGAACGAAGCCGCCGGCAGCACGTAGTCGCAAAGTTCCGCCGTGGGGGTCATGAAAAGCTCGGCGGCGACGCCGAATTCCAGCGCGCAGAACGCTCTGCGTCCGAGGCGCGGGTCCGCTCCAGAGATGAGAGTATTCGAGCCGAAGTTGAGCAGCGCCTTGACGGGATAGGGCCGGCTTTCGAGGATCGCGTTATAGATGTCGTAGGAAGCGCAATTTCCCGGGCTCGCCGGCGGACCGAGCGGCTTGCGCTCTCGGCCGACGCGCTGCGCGGCCATCTCCTTCGGCAGAAATTCCCTGCCTTCGACGCCGTTCATCTTCGGCTTCGGGAAAACCACGTTGCCGCCGGCCCGATCGATGTCGCCGATCAACGCGTAGAGCGACGAGATCGCGCGGCTCGTCTGCGTGGCATTGGTGTGCTGGCCGACGCCGTTCCACATGTACATGCTGACCGGCCGGCTGTGCGCGAGAATTTGCGCCGCCTTCCACGCCTTTTCCGCGGGTACGCGCGTGATCGCCGCCGAACGGTCCGGGCTGAATCGCGCCGCAATGCGCGCGAGCGCCGAGAGCGCGGTCTCGCACGGGATCTCGCCGTCGGCGCCGCGAATCACCTTCTCGCCGAAGAGCATCGGCCGCGCGCGCTCCGATTCGGCGCCCGAGGCGGGATCGTAGATGACGGCTTTGTCGCCGATCTCATCCCACGTGACGTAGCGCTCGCGCGAGCCGGCGCGCGATAAATCGGCTTCGGTTAGCGCCGCGCCGGTGTCGCGCCGGAGTAAAAAAGATCCGTTGCTCCACCGGCGGAGAAACTCCGCGTCGTACCAGCCTTCCTCCAAAACTGCGTGAATCAGCGCCAGCGCGAGCGCGCCGTCGCTGCCGGGCCGGACCTGGAGATGAACGTCCGCCTGACTCGCGATGCCGATGCGCCGCGGATCGACCGCGACGAGCTTCATGCCGCGCCCGCGCGCCTCGACCAGGTCGTGCGCCATGATGAGCGAGGTGGAGCTCGGGTTGTGCCCCCAGAGGAGAAACGCCTTGCTGTGCTCGAGATCGGGCATCGGTAGCGGCATGCCGAAGGTAAAGCTGAAGCCCGTGTCGCGATGCCAGTTGCAGACGTGCGTGGTCGAAACCCAGTTGGGGCTGCCGAAGCCGTAGAGCAGCCGTCCGAGCCAGCGCTCGGCGTCGCCGACCGACGTGCCGCTCTTGGTCCCCTTCGCGAGAGCGATGGCGCGGGCGCCGTAACGATCGCGGATTTCGAGCAGCTTCGCGGCGATCTCGTCGAGCGCCTGATCCCAGCTGACGCGTTGCCAGCCGGGATCGGCGTCGCCTTTCGGGCGCGTACGCTTGAGCGGATAGTCGAGGCGATCGGGGTGATAGAGCTGCTCCGGCGCGGCCTTGCCTTTGATGCACATGACGCCGCCGTGCGGATGGTCTGGATCGGGGTCGAGGCGCGTCACACGGCCGTCATCGACGGTCGCGATTGTCGCGCACCGCGCCGTGCAGAGCGCGCAGAAGCCGCGAACCGTGTAGGAGTTTTGCGCCGCCGCTTCCACAGCCAAAACATACTGCAACTGTGCTCAAGGAACAAGCTGGAGTTATGGAGTGCCGGGAGTACTGGTTACCCGGAATCCTTCAAGGACACTCCAATCTTAAGTTGAGTGCCCGGCGCGAAGTTGTTAAATTAAATTCGAGGTTCGCCGCATGGACGCTCGGCTCCGAGAGGGTATTGGTCTGTTCAACGACGGGCATTACTTTGCCGCGCACGAGGCCTGGGAGGATTTTTTCCAGCGCGCCGAGGAAACGCATAAGCCGTTCATCGAGGCGCTGATCCAGCTGGCCGCCGCGTTTCGTATGCGCGTCGATTTCGGCGAGGTCAAAGGTCCGGTGCGCGCGACGCGCCAGGCGCTTATCCGCCTGGAAAATTACCGACCGGCTTATCTCGGAGTAAAAGTCACGCCGCTGATGGAGGCGGTCGAGCAGTGGGCCGAGGCGTCCGAAAAGGACCGCGGCGCCGCTCCGAAGTTGCCGAAGATTTCCGTGCAGCGCTTCGGCTTGTTTTGAATCATGTCTCAACTGATGGAAAAAATTCAGCCGCTTCTCGCCGGCTCTTGGACGGGAGAAAAAAGGATTTCCGGCCTCAAGAGCGGCGCGCGAGGCTATCTTCTGTCGCTCGTCGCCGAGAAGCGGAGCGCGCCGACTCTCGCCGTCGCGGCGACGACGCGCGAGGCCGAGCAGCTCTACCGCGATCTCGGTTTTTTCCTGGGCGAGACAGAGTCATCACCGCTCGAGAAGCGGCTGCACCTGCTGGCCTCGTGGGAGATTCTGCCGCTGGAAAATCTCTCGCCGCACCCGGACAGCATCGCCTCGCGGCTGGAAGGCCTTTACCACCTGATCGAAGGCAGTGCGCCGATCATCGTCTCCACGCCGGCGGCGCTGATGCAGCGGGTTATCCCCAAGGAGGCGCTGCAACGCTCTTACCGGTATCACGCCGTCGGCGAGGAGAACGCGCGGGAGGGCTTGATCGAGCACCTGGTCGGCTGGGGCTTCCAGAATGTTCCCCTGGTCGAGGAACGCGGCGACTTCAGCGTGCGCGGCGCGATCGTCGACGTCTTTCCGCCGGCGTACGGTCTGCCGCTGCGGCTCGAATTCGACGGCGACCGGCTGGAATCGATCCGCGAGTTCGATCCGTCGACGCAGCGGTCGAAGAGAACGCTGCAGGACTTTTTGCTCCTGCCGATGAAGGAATTCTCCCTCAAGCGCGACGACATCGAGGCGATCGCGCGCGCGATCGACAAGCGCGCCGCCGATCTGGAGCTGGGGCGGAAGGAAAAAAATCCGGTGCTCGAGGCGCTGCGCGAAGGGATTCCGTTCGCCGGCATGGAGTTTCTCGTGCCGTTTTTTTATCCAGCGCTCGCGACCGTCTTCGACTATCTGCCGCCGCAGGCGCTGCTCTGGATCGACGAGCCCGGGCACGTGAAGTCCGAAGCCGAGCGCTTCGAGCATCTCGTCGGCGAGATGGCGGCGCGCGCCCAGGAGCAGCGTCGCGTCGCGCCTTCGCCGGAAACCCTGTACCTCAAAACATCCGAGTGGCAGCGCGATATTGAGCGCTTCGGCCGCGTCGCGACCGAGGCGCTGGAGACCGAGCCCGTGCCCGGCGCCGCGGCGAATACGATCGTCGTGCACTCTTACGATAACTCCGATCTCCACGGCGAGAGCGCGGCGGCGCAGAAGGAGCCGTCGTTCGCGCCGATCGCCGCGCGCTTCAAGCAATGGCAGGGCGAAAGTATCTACATCGTCGCGCCGACACGCAGCGAGGCGAACCGGCTGAACGAATTGCTGGCGCATTACGAGCTTCACTTTGCGACGCCGCGCGCCGGCTTCCCGCTGAAAAGCGCCGGGGATAAGCCCACGCAGACGATTCTGGTCGGCAACCTCACGCAGGGATTTCGCCTGCCGGACGATCGCCTCAACGTCGTGACGGCGGATGAGATCTTCGGCACGCGCAAAGTTCAGACATTCGGCGCGAAGCGCAGCGCTGCCGGCCATTTCATCACGAGCCTCAGCGAGCTCAAGCAGGACGACACGATCGTCCACCTCGATCACGGCATCGGCATCTATCGCGGACTTAAGTTCCTGAAAGTCGGCGGCACCGAGGGCGAGTATCTGCACCTGGAGTACGAAGGCGGCGACCGGCTGTATCTGCCGGTCGATCGCATCAACCTGGTGCAGAAATATATCGGCGGCGAAGACGGGCGCCCGGCGCTCGACAAGCTCGGCGGCGCGACCTGGGAGAAGGTCAAGGCGAAGACGCGCAAATCGGTCATGGAGATGGCGCACGAGCTGGTGCAGATCTACGCCGCACGCGAAGTCCATGAAGGACAGGCGCTCGCGCCGCCCGAGCACGTCTATCAGGAATTCGAAGCGTCGTTCGAGTTCGAAGAGACGCCGGACCAGGAAAAGGCGATCCAGGATGCGCTTAAGGACCTGAGCGCGAGAAAGCCCATGGACCGGCTGATCTGCGGCGACGTCGGCTACGGCAAGACGGAGGTCGCGCTGCGCGCGGCGTTCGTCGCCGTCATGAGCGGCAAGCAGGTTGCCGTTCTCGCGCCGACGACAATTCTGGTCGAGCAGCACCTCGAGACGTTCCGCCGCCGCTTCCGCAACTATCCGGTAAGGATCGAGACGCTGTCGCGCTTCAGCACGTCGAAGGAAAACCGTCAGGTCGTGCAGGACATCACCAAGGGCGTCGTCGATATCGTCATCGGCACGCATCGCCTGCTGCAAAAGGATATCGTCTTCCGCGATCTCGGCCTTGTCGTCATCGATGAGGAGCATCGCTTCGGCGTCGCGCAGAAGGAGCGGCTGAGAAAGCTCCGTGCGACCGCGCACGTGATGAGCCTCACCGCGACGCCGATCCCGCGGACGCTGCACATGGCGCTCGTCGGCATCCGCGATTTGAGCGTGATCGAGACGCCGCCGCTCGACCGCCTCGCCGTGCGCACGTCGGTTATCCGCTACGACGAAGGCGTCATCCGCGAGGCCGTGCTGCGCGAGATCGAGCGCGGCGGGCAGGTTTTCTTCCTGCACAACCGCGTCGAGACAATCGAGCGTATGGCGCGGCGCATCGGCGAGCTCGTGCCCGAGGCGAAGGTGGAGCTGGCGCACGGCCAGATGCAGCCGCGCGAGCTGGAGAAGGTCATGACCGATTTCGCCGAGAACCGCGCGCAGGTGCTGGTGTGCTCGGCGATCATCGAGTCGGGCCTCGATTTTCCAAACGCCAACACGATCATCATCAACCGCGCCGACCGCTTCGGGCTGGCGCAGCTCTACCAGTTGCGGGGGCGCGTCGGGCGCTCGGCGCGGCGCGCCTACGCCTACCTTATGATCCCCGGAGAGACGCTGATCACGCGCGATGCCGAGCGGCGGCTGCGCGCGCTCCAACAGGTGGATGAGCTCGGCGGCGGCTTCAAGCTCGCCGTGGAGGACCTGGAGATTCGTGGCGCGGGCAACCTGCTCGGCCGCGAGCAGTCGGGCCAGATCGCCGCCGTCGGCTTCGAACTCTATACCGAGATGATGCAGAAGGCGGTGAGCGAGCTGAAAGGCCAGCCGGTCAGGCCGGAGGTCGAGCCCGAGATCCGCCTCGCCATTCCGGCGTATTTCCCGGACGAGTACGTTCCCGACGCGAACCAGCGGCTGCTGTTTTATAAGCGGCTCGCGAGCCTGCGCGACGAGCCGGAGCTGGCGGAGATCAAAGCAGAGATGCGCGACCGCTTCGGCGCGTTTTCCGAGCCCGTGGAAAACCTTTTCCGCGTCATGGACCTGAGAAGGATTCTAAAAGAATATCTCGTCGAGCAGATCACCTACAACGACGGCCGGGTATCGCTCTTGTTTCATCGCGAATCGCCGGTCAACGTCGAGCGACTGGTCGCGCTCGTCGGCAAGAACGGCAAGTTCCGGCTCTCGCCGGAGGGCCGATTGTCTTTTAGCCCCACGAGCGAAGCGTGGGAGCAAGTCATCCCGGAAGTGATTGAATTTTTGCGCTCGATCCAGCAATCGCCGGAGCGACCCGCCGTAAACGTCTCATTCGGCGCATCCAGCGCGTAAGCTCAAGTCTTGACCTTCCGCTTCGCGAGCGCGCGCTCCCAAGTTTTGTCAGGCTGGTTGTTAAAGATGAGCGAGGTCTCGGCCGGGATGGCAAACCAAGCGCCGGATTCGATCTCAGTTTCGAGCTGGCCCGGTCCCCACCCCGCGTAGCCGAAAATGAAAAGTTTTTGCCGCGGCCCCTTGCCTGCGGCGATCGTGCGCAGGATATCATCGTCGGACGTGACGCCCAGCCCGTTTCCGATGAAGCGGGTATTTTTAGTCGCGTAATCGTTGCTGTGCAGGATAAAAAGCTTCTCGACCTCGACAGGCCCGCCGTAATAAATCGTGACGTTGCCCTTTGCGGACGTCGCCTCGCTGCCGAGTCCTTTCAGTAGGTCCGAAAGCGGCCCTTCGGCTACCGGCCGGTTGATGACCAGGCCGAGAGCGCCGTCTTCCCCGTGGCCGATCATGTAGATCACGGCCTCTTTGAAGCGCGGATCGCCCATCGTCGGCGCCGCGACGAGAAACCATCCGACGAGGTGGCGTTGGTCCTCAGCGGCGAACAACGGCCCGGCGGCGATGATCGTCAATACGAGAAAAATGCCTGCGCGCCGGACAGGTTGCATGCGTCCTGTATAGCAGGGGGCCCGCGGCCCGTCTACGCGGCGCTTACTGTTGACCGCTTCGGCGGTGAATGGCAGAATGAGGTCCTCCAAACAGATAAGGGGGAGAGCGTTATATGGCCGCAATATTGCCGCCCATTGTCATGATCCTGATCATCGCGCTGATCTTTTACTTTGCCAAGCGCAGCGCTGACAAGGAAGATTAGCTTTCTTTTCGAGTCGGCCTGTGATAGCTAGTCGATTCTCAAGCATAAATTCCGGAAGTATGGCTCGCCTATGCTGACGCAACGGTTTTCCTGCGCGGTTTTCGTTCTTCTCCTGACGGTTGCCGGTCCGATCGCCACCATCGCTCGCGGCGGTGTGGTCGACCAGGTCCTCGTCGTCATCGACGGCGAGCCTTACACGCTCAGCGACTTTAAAACGTACGCCAAGCGGCAGATGAACCGCGACTTTCCCGCCGGAGATCTGAACGACTTGGGTAAGGAGGATCAGCAGGTCGTCGAGCAGTTCATCACCGATAAGATGCTCGCCGGCGAAGTCAAACAGGCCGGCATTAAAGTCGGGGACGAAGACATCGACAGCTACATCAACGATGTCAAGGAAAAAAACCGAATCGACGAACCGCAGCTTAAAAAGGCGCTCGCCGCGGAGGGCGTCACGTGGGAGAAATATCGCTCCTCGATTCGCGCGGAAATCGAGAAGAGCGAGATCATTGACGCGCAGGTGAGAAAGCGCGTCAACATCACGCCCGAAGATGTCGAGCGCTACTACAACCTCAATCAAAAGAAATACGTCTCCGACCAGCGAGTGCGGTTGCGCCATATCCTGTTGACCATTCCCGAAGGCGCCGATAAGGCGAAGGAAAAATCCGTTGCCGACCGAGCCGCCGAAGTGCGCCGGAGAATTCTCGCGGGCGAAGACTTCGCCAAGCTCGCGGAGACCTATTCCGAGGGCGCGGGGGCGAGCGAAGGCGGCGACATCGGATGGGTCACCAAGGGTAGCTTATTGAAAGAAATCGACCAGGCCGCGTTCGGCAAGCTGAATGTCGGCGAGATCAGCGAACCGTTGCGAACCAGCGCCGGAATTCATCTGATCAAGCTTGAAGCGCGCGAGGGCGGCAAGCAGCTGGCATTCGCCGATGTGAAGGACAAAGTGCGCGAGGAAGTCCTCGCCAAGGCCATGGACGAGCGCTTCAAGAAGTGGCTCCGAAGCGATCTGCGAAGGAAGCACCGCGTCGACGTCAAGCTCGCGGGCGTCGTCTTCCGTCCGGAAGACACGAAGGAAGGGACGATGGATGCGCTCGTCGCTTCCGGCCGTCGGATCGAAGAGTCGAACTGGTATGATTTTTTGAATCCGTTCAAGAAGACGCCGACCGAAGACGTCGATGAGAGAGGAAAGCCGAGCCCCCGTGCGGGCCAGAACGTCGTCAGCCTCTTCGGCACGCCGCTTTTCCGCACCGAATCTGCGGACGATCAGGATACCGTCAACGAAGTGTTGGCGCCTATCGAGAATCCCAACGCGCCGGCGGAAAAACCGCAGGAACAGCGCGGCTTCTGGAGCAAGCTCAACCCATTCTCGAAATAGCCGCGGCCGTTATCCCGAGCTTCGCGTGCCGCCGGCGCGGCTCTCGCGATCTCAATGCCATCCCATAAAACGGATAAACCCCTTATCGCTGTGACGATCGGCGATCCGGCCGGCATCGGGCCGGAGGTCGTCTTGAAGGCGCTGGCGCAGCCGGCGGTTCGCCGCGCATGCCGCCCGGTCGTCTTCGGCGATCTCGGCGTGCTTGAGCGCACACGAAAAAAAATCGGCTCGCATGTCCGTCTGACTTCATGGGAGCCGGGAAGATCATGGCCGGACGGCGTCCCCGTCCGATCGCTATCCGCGCTTTCGCCTGCGCAAGCGAAGCCTGGGGTACCTTCGCGCGCCTGCGGCGCGGCGGTTTATCGCTATGTCACCGAGGCGGCGCGCGCCGCGCTTGCCGGGTCGGTCGACGCGATCGCCACGGCGCCGCTCAATAAAAAAGTCCTTCACATGGCCGGGCATCGGTATCCCGGCCATACCGAGCTGCTAACGGAAATCGCCGGCGTTCCGGAAAGCCGGATGATGCTGCTCGGCGGCAGGCTGAAAGTGGTCCTGGTCACGGTGCATCTTCCATTGATGCGCGTCTCGCAACAACTCGACAGGAAAAAAATCCGGGTCACGATCGAGCTCACGGATCGCGCGCTAAAGCGCTATTTCGCCTGCCGCAGGCCGCGCATAGCCGTCGCCGCGCTGAACCCGCACGCCGGTGAGGAAGAGATTTTCGGCCGTGAGGAGAGACGCATTATTCTCCCCGCGGTAGCGGACGCGAAGCATCGCGGCGTCGCGGCATTCGGTCCCTTTCCCGCCGATAGCCTGTTTTATCTGGCCGCGCAGGGCGACTACGATGCCGTCGTCTGCATGTTTCACGATCAGGGGCTGATTCCGCTGAAACTTCATCATTTTATCGGCGGCGTGGCATTGACGTTGGGGCTTCCGTTCGTTAGGACTTCTGTGGACCACGGGACGGCATACGACATCGCCGGCAAGAATCGCGCGGACGCAACGAGCATGACGGAAGCGATCCTGCTGGCGGCGCGTCTCGCGCACATGACCAAACGTCGGAGGAGATGATGAACCCGGCGATCTTTCGCGAATACGACATACGCGGCCTGGCGGAGAAGGATTTCGATGCCGATTTCGCGCATCTGTTGGGCAAAGTCCACGGCACGGCGGTTTACGCCAAGGGCGGCCGGCGCGTCACCGTCGGGCGCGACTGCCGCGCGACCTCCGATCCCTACGCCGAAGCCGTCATCAAGGGACTCATCTCCGCCGGTCTCCACGTCTACGACGTCGGTGTGTGCCCGACGCCGCTGCTCTACTTCTCGCTTTTTCATCTCGACGTCGACGGCGGCGTGATGATCACGGCGAGCCACAACCCCGCCGAGTACAACGGCTTCAAAGTGTGCATGGGGAAAGAAACGCTCCACGGCGCGCAGATTCAAGACCTGCGCGAGCGCATGCAGCGCAATCAGTTCAAGGAAAATCCCGGCGGCAAGCGCGAGAGCTACGCGATTATTCCTCCGTATCACGAACATCTCCGGCGCGATGTGCCGTCGCTCGCGCGCCCGCTCAAAGTCGTGCTCGACGCCGGCAGCGGCGTCGCCGGGCCGGTCGCGCCGCCGGTTTTTCGCCATCTCGGCTGCGAGGTCTGGGAGATCGCCTGCGAGATGGACGGCAGGTTTCCAATCCATCATCCCGACCCGACGATTCCGGAAAACCTCGAGCTCCTGATCGACAAGGTCAAAGAAGTCAAAGCCGACGTCGGTATAGCTTATGACGGCGACGCAGACCGCATCGGCGCCGTCGACGAAAAAGGCAACATTCTGTGGGGCGACGAGCTGTTGATTCTCTTCGAGCGCGACATCCTGAAGAACCGGCCTGGCGCGACGATCATCTCGGAAGTGAAATGCTCGCAGCGACTGTTCGACGACATCGAAAAGCACGGCGGCAAGCCGATCATGTGGAAGGCGGGCCACTCGCTGCTCAAGGCAAAGATGAAGGAGACCAAAGCGGTTCTCGCCGGCGAGATGAGCGGCCACATGTTCTTCGCCGACCGCTACTTCGGCTACGACGACGCGATTTACGCGTCGCTGCGCCTCGTCGAATTGCTCGCGCGCTCGAACAAGCCGCTCTCGCAGCTCCTTGCCGACGTGCCGAAGAGCGTCAGCACGCCGGAGATTCGCGTCGATTGCCCCGACGACAAAAAGTTCAAGATCGCGGAGAAAGCGACCGCGTATTTCCGGCAGCGCTACCCCGTAATCGACGTCGACGGCGTGCGCGTGAAGTTTCCGGAGGGCTGGGGCCTTATCCGCGCCTCCAACACGCAGCCAGCGCTCGTTCTCCGCTTCGAAGCTTCGAGCGAGACAAAGCTTGCGGAGTACCGCGGCATCGTGGAGTCCGCGCTGCGCGACCTCCAGCGCTCCTAGATGGCCGGCAAGATCGTCATCCGAGGCGCGCGCCAGCACAATTTAAAAAACATCGATCTCGAAATTCCCCGCGACCGCCTGGTCGTGATTACCGGCGTTTCCGGCTCCGGTAAGTCCTCGCTCGCTTTCAACACCATCTACGCCGAGAGTCAGCGGCGCTACGTCGAGTCGATGTCCGCGTACGCGCGGCAGTTTCTGGAGCGCATGGAGCGGCCCGACGTCGACGCCATCGAGGGACTCTCGCCCGCGATCGCGATCGAGCAGAAGGGCGCGAGCCGCAGCCCGCGCTCGACCGTCGGCACGCTGACGGAGATTTACGATTTTCTAAGACTCCTGTTCGCCCGCGTCGGCAAGCCGCATTGCTGGAAATGCGGCGCGGAGATCGCCGCCGTGACAATCGAGGAGATCGTCGACCGCCTCATGACGCTGCCGGCCCGGAGCCAGCTGCTGGTGCTAGCCCCGGTCGCGGTTGAGTCGAGCGATCTCGAGGCCGAGCTCGACCGTCTCGCGCGCGCCGGCTTCGCCCGCGTGCGCATCGACGGCGAAATTCACGACCTGGGAGAACCGTCTGCGGCGAAAAAGAAAGCCGAGAGCCTCGAGCTGGTGGTCGACCGGTTGACCGTGCGGCCCGGCATCGAGAAGCGGCTCGCCGATTCGCTGGAGATCGCGTCGCATTACGGCAAGGAGGCCGTCAAGGCCGCCGTGGTTTATCCCGACGGCGGGCATGAAGACCTTGTCTTCAGCCGCAAATCCGTCTGCTTGAAATGCGGCGTATCCTATCCCGAGATCACGCCGCAGTTTTTTTCTTTCAACAGCCCCGAGGGCGCGTGTCCCGCTTGCGGCGGCCTCGGCCGGCTCGTTGACGATAAGAAAAAGGACGAGGAAGACGACGAGACGGAGGTAAGCTACATACCTCTTTGTCAGGTTTGTAAAGGCTCGCGCCTGCGCACAGAGGCGCTTTACGTTCTCATCGCGGGGAAAAACATCGCCGAGGTTGCCGCGCTGCCGATCGACGCGGCGCTCGATTTCTTCTCCGACCTCGATCTCTCCTCGCGCGAGCGCGGCATCGCCGACCGTATTCTGCGCGAAATCGTCGAGCGCATGAAATTTCTCGTCCGCGTCGGGGTGGAGTACTTGAGCCTCGACCGCGCCGCCGTCACGCTCTCGGGCGGCGAGAGCCAGCGCGTGCGCCTCGCGACGGAGATCGGCTCGGGGCTGGTGGGTGTGCTCTATGTGCTGGACGAGCCGAGCGTCGGGCTGCATCCGCGCGACAACGAGAGGCTGCTGGCGCTGCTGCGCGAGTTACAGCAAAGCGGAAGTTCGGTTTTAGTCGTCGAACATGACCGCGAGGCGATCCTCGCGGCCGATCACGTGGTCGACATGGGGCCGGGCGCTGGCACGGCCGGCGGCGAGGTGGTGGCGCAGGGCGCGCCGAATGAAATCGCCGCCAGCCCCGCATCCCTCACGGGCCGCTATCTCTCCGGCGATCTGCAAATACCGCTTCCCGAGCGGCGGAGAAAAGGCAGCGGCCGTTGGCTCGGGGTCACAGGCGCGCGCGCGCATAATTTAAAAAGCATCGACGTCGAAATTCCTCTCGGAACGCTCACCTGCGTGACCGGCGTGTCCGGCTCCGGTAAGAGCAGTCTCGTGATCGACACGATCTACCGCGTGCTCGCGCGCACGTTGCACGGCTCAGAGCTCGAGCCCGGGCCGCACGACGAGCTTTCGGGCGCCCGATTCTTCGACAACGTTATCAGCATCGATCAGAATCCGATCGGCCGCACGCCGCGCTCGAACCCGGCGACGTACACCGATTTGTTTCCCAACATTCGCGACCTCTTCGCGCAGCTCCCGGAGGCGCGCATGCGCGGCTTCGGGCCGGGACGCTTCTCGTTCAACGCCAAGGGCGGCCGCTGCGAAGCCTGCCAGGGCGAGGGCATGGTGCGCATCGAGATGCATTTCCTGCCCGACGTCTATGTCCCGTGCGCGGTCTGCCGCGGCCGTCGCTATAACCGCGAGACGCTGGAGATCTTATACAAGGGCAGGAGCATCGCCGACGTGCTCGACTTGACGGTCAACGAGGCGCTGGAATTCTTGAGCAGCTTTCCGGCGATACGGCGTAAGCTCGAGACGCTGCGAGACGTCGGCATGGGGTATGTGCGCCTCGGCCAGCCAGCGACGACGCTGTCGGGCGGCGAGGCGCAGCGCGTGAAACTCGCGCGTGAACTGAGCAAGCGCTCGACGGGGTCGACGCTGTATATTCTCGATGAACCGACCACCGGGCTTCATTTCGACGACATTCGCAAGCTGCTCGATGTCTTGAACCGCCTGGCCGACGCGGGCAACACCATCCTCGTCATCGAGCACAATCTGGACGTGATCAAGGCCTCCGACTTCGTGCTCGATTTGGGTCCGGAAGGGGGCGTAGCGGGCGGACAAGTCGTCGCGTCGGGTACGCCGGAGCAGGTCGCCGAGGTCGAGAGTTCATATACCGGCAGGTATTTAAAGCCATTCCTGCAATCGCGTTAGTGTCGATTCAACCCTGGAAATTCCTTTGCCGTCGTTAAGTTAGGCGTACTTGATTAAAAAAAGGTCCTTGGATATAGTTAATTAAGACCTACAAGGTCTACAATGCTTAAGCTTCCGATTTACTTGGATAATCATTCCACGACCCCGGTCGATCCGCGGGTCTTGGACGCCATGCTGCCGTATTTTAATGAGAAATTCGGCAACGCGGCGAGCCGGAACCACGCCTTCGGCTGGGAGGCGGAAGCGGCGGTCGATCAGGCGCGCGCGGAGATCGCCCGCCTGATCCATGCGTCGGCGCGCGAGATCGTTTTCACGAGCGGTGCTACTGAGTCGAATAACCTGGCCATCAAAGGCGCGGCAGAGGCTTACAAAGATCGGGGCGATCATATCGTGACCTGCGTAACCGAGCATCATGCCGTGCTCGACAGCTGTAAGTCCCTGGAGCGGCACGGTTTCAAAGTAACCTATTTGCCGGTTGATCGCGCCGGGCACCTGAGTCTCGAACGGCTGGAGACCGCCCTGACGGACAAGACAATCCTTATCTCGCTGATGGCGGCGAACAACGAGATCGGCACCCTGCATCCGCTGAAAGAGATCGGCCGCATGGCAAGGAAGCGGAATATCGTTTTTCATTCCGACGCGGCGCAGGCGGTCGGCAAGATTCCACTCGACGTGGAGGAGGCGGGCATCGATCTGCTGTCGATATCGGCGCACAAGATGTACGGACCCAAAGGCATCGGGGCGCTTTACGTCCGCTCGAAGGCGCCAAAGGTCAACTTGAAACCGATCATCGACGGCGGCGGTCACGAGCGCGGGCTGCGATCCGGTACGCTGAACGTTCCCGGGATCGTCGGCTTCGGCAAGGCGTGCGAGATCGCGCGCGAGGAAATGATGCCAGAGGCGCAACAAATGATTAAATTGAGAGAGAGGCTTAAAGACGGGCTTCTCGGGCGCCTCGACGAGGTTTGCGTGAATGGCGGCGGCGAGCGTCTGCCGGGCAACATGAATCTGAGCTTCGCATACATCGAAGGCGAATCGCTCATGATGGCGCTGAAAGACATCGCGCTTTCGACCGGATCGGCATGCACGACGGCGAGCCTGGAGCCTTCGCACGTGCTACGCGCGCTCGGTCTAGACGAAAACCTGATCCACGCGTCGATACGTTTCGGCCTCGGACGCTTCAATACCGAGGAGGAGATCGACTATACGGTCGGGCGCGTGGCCGAAGAAGTAACGCGTCTGCGGAAACTCTCGCCGCTCTACGCCGCCGCGCAGCGCGCCGGCAGGGCGAGCGCCGAGACGGTCTCGTAATTGGAGGCATTATGGTCGGGGTCAGCATAACGGAAAACGCCGCCGCCAAGATCAAGCAGCTTCTGGCGGCGGACGATCAAAAACAAAAAGAAGGGCTGCGGCTCAAGGTAGTCGGCGGCGGCTGCTCGGGATTGCAATACAAGATGGATCTCGACAGTTCCCGGCCCGGCGACAAGGTCTTCGAGAAGGACGGCGCGAAAATTCTCGTCGACATGAAGAGCCTGCTTTATTTGAACGGCACCGAGCTCGACTACAAGGAAGAGCTGATGCAATCGGGGTTCGTGTTCCAGAACCCGAACGTAAAGCGGGCGTGCGGCTGCGGCACTTCGTTTTCGGTATAGGGGAGAGGAATGGCTAAGCCAGCGACCAGCGCAGAGATTCTCGCCGACCGCGAGTACAAGTACGGCTTTATCACCGATATCGAAGCCGAGACGGTCCCGCCCGGCCTGAACGAAGATATTATCCGCGTGATCTCGGCGAAGAAGAACGAGCCCGAATGGCTGCTCGACTGGCGCCTCAAGGCCTATCGCTATTGGGAGAAGCTGGAGAAGTCGCAGGCGGAGCCCAAGTGGGCGAACATCCACTATCCGCCGATCGATTATCAGAAAATCATCTATTACTCGGCGCCGAAGTCGAAGAACAAGCCGAAGAGTCTCGAAGAGGTCGACCCCGAGCTTTTAGAGACCTACGAGAAGCTCGGCATTCCGCTGCGCGAGCGCGAGCGGCTCGCCGGCGTCGCCGTGGACGCGGTGTTCGACAGCGTCTCGGTCGCGACCACGTTCAAGGAAAAGCTCGGCGAGCTGGGCATCATTTTCTGTTCGTTCTCCGAGGCCGTGCATAATCATCCGGAGCTCGTGCGAAAATATCTCGGTTCCGTCGTTCCCTACACCGACAATTTCTTCGCCGCGCTCAACTCGGCGGTCTTCACCGACGGCTCGTTCTGCTACATCCCGAAAGGCGTGCGCTGCCCGATGGAGCTCTCGACTTACTTCCGCATCAACGCCGCGGAGACCGGACAGTTCGAGCGCACGCTGATCATCGCCGACGAGAAGAGCTACGTCAGCTATCTCGAAGGCTGCACGGCGCCGATGCGCGACGAAAACCAGCTTCACGCGGCGGTCGTCGAGCTGATCGCGCACGACAATGCGCAGATCAAATATTCCACGGTGCAGAACTGGTATCCCGGCGACAAGCAAGGCAAGGGCGGCATTTACAACTTCGTCACTAAGCGCGGCAAGTGCGCCGGCGTGAACTCGAAGATCTCCTGGACGCAGGTCGAGACCGGCTCGGCGATCACCTGGAAGTACCCGAGCTGCATCCTACAGGGCGACAACTCCGTGGGCGAGTTCTATTCCGTCGCGCTCACGAACAATTATCAGCAGGCCGACACCGGCACCAAGATGATCCACATGGGAAAGAACACCAAGAGCACGATCATCTCGAAGGGCATCTCCGCCGGCCACGGTCAGAATACTTATCGAGGCTTGGTTAAGATTATGAAGGGCGCGACAGGGTCGAGGAATTATTCGCAGTGCGATTCGCTGCTGATCGGCGACAAGTGCGGCGCGCACACGTTCCCGTATCAAGAAGTCATGAATGCGACCTCCAAGGTCGAGCACGAGGCCTCGACGTCCAAGATCAGCGAGGACCAGCTATTTTACGCGCGGCAGCGCGGGATCTCGAGCGAGGATGCGGTGACGATGATCGTGAGCGGCTTCTGCAAGCAGGTCTTCCGCGAGCTGCCGATGGAGTTCGCCGTCGAGGCGCAGAAGCTTCTCGGGGTCAATCTGGAGGGCAGCGTCGGATAACGCCATGGATCCCGTCGTTTACTTCGATAATAACGCAACCACACGCGTCGCGCCCGAGGTCTTCGCGGCAATGGAGCCGTATCTGACGGAATTCTACGGTAATCCGTCGAGCATCCACCGCTTCGGCAGCGACGTCGGCCGCAAGCTTCAGGAAGCGCGCGCCCAGGTCGCATCGCTGCTCGGCGCCGCCGACCCCGTCGAGATCGTTTTTACGAGCTGCGGCACCGAGGGTGACAACGCCGCGATCCGCTCGGTATTGGCGGCGCGCCCGGAAAAGCGCCACATCGTCACGACGAAGGTCGAGCATCCGGCGGTCATGGGTCTCTGTCAGCACTTGGAGAAAAAAGGCTATCGCGTGACCTGGCTCGGCGTCGACGGCGACGGCATGCTCGATGTGGACGAGTTAAAAGCAGCGCTCGGCGACGATACGGCGCTGGTCACGATCATGTGGGCGAACAACGAGACCGGCGTGGTCTTCCCGGTCGCCGACATCGCCGAGATCGTCAAGGCAAAGGGCATCCCTTTTCACGTCGACGCCGTTCAGGCGGCGGGAAAAGCCGCCCTGGGATTAAAAAAGCTTCCCGTCGACGTGCTGACGATTTCGGCGCATAAGTTCCACGGCCCCAAAGGGGTCGGAGCTTTGTACGTCAAGCGCGGCGTTACGTTCCACCCGTTTCTGGTCGGCGGCCACCAGGAGCGCGGCCGGCGCGCCGGGACGGAGAACGTCGCCGGGATCATCGGTATGGGCAAGGCGGCGGAGATGGCCTTGCAGACGATGGTCAAGGATGAGCCGCGCGTGCACGCGCTGAGAGATCGGTTGGAGAAGTCCCTCCTTGAGTCCTGCGCCGGGAGTAGGGTGAACGGAGCCCGCGATAAGCGGCTCGGGAATACCCTCAACATGAGTTTCAAGTTCCTCGAGGGCGAGGCGATCTTGGTTCTGCTCGATCAGGAAGGCATCTGCGCGTCGACCGGCTCGGCATGCACGGCCGGCTCCTCCGAGCCCTCCCATGTGCTCCGAGCGATGGGCGTGCCGCCCGACTGGCTCCAAGGGGCCGTCAGGTTCAGCCTGAGCCGCTATACGACCGCCGAAGAAGTCGATTTTGTCAACCGAATCGTGCCCTCGATCGTCGAAAGGCTAAGCGGCCTTTCTTCCTTAGGAAAACTCGGAAAACAGGATTCCGCCAAGACTGTGGCGGGATAATCCCAACCTCTCGTCTTTCACCCGGGCTTATCCCAGCCCGTATTCCTGCTTTCGGACCTCCATCAGGGGGACTGGCCGAGGAAAAAATCGTGGTTAAATTGATTCTCTCCATCGGGTGCGGCATGAATATTCGCTTTCGCGCGAACGTCAATACAGCACGCATGCCTCACCCGATAGAGAGGTGAATTATGGCAAATCAAAATGGATTCAATGTGGAGGATCGTGTCGCGTCGCTGTTTCAGCCCGATACGCTGCTTCCCGAACAATATTTGGAGACATATCGCCGGAAGTCCTACATGGAACCGGAGACGCGGCTGATGCTTGCCGTGCTCGAAGACGCCGTCGCGTGCTATCAAAAGTACGTGCAGGCGAAGGATGAGCGGGGCATGGAGCTTTTCCGCGACGCCGAGGCCTGGATGATGCAGGAAGATCACGCATGGCTGTTCTCGTTCGACAACATCTGCGAGTCCTTCGGCATCAATCCGGAATATATGCGTGAAGGTCTCGTCCGCTGGAAGCGGGCCGCCCTGGAAAAGGACTCGACGGCGAAAGTCTACGACATCGACCGGCGTAAAGCGGGAAATGA
This sequence comes from Pseudomonadota bacterium, assembly GCA_021324155.1. GTDB lineage: Bacteria > Desulfobacterota > Binatia > UBA9968 > UBA9968 > JAJPJQ01. The sequence continues at coordinate 66,066 of JAJPJQ010000036.1, read as the reverse complement.
AAGCCGCAAGCGCCGCAATGCGGAAGAGCGCCTGCTGAAAGCCGCGGCCGACTGAGCTTACCACGCGCGCGAAAAAGGCGGCCGGGCCGAGTGGCCCGCCGCCTTTTTTGTTTCTTTCCTTGCCGCTCGGGCGGAAATAAGTGTATAAAAAACTTCCCTCCAGCAATGCCCTCGCCGAGAGAAAAGAAGCTTAGAAGGCTGAAGAAGCCTCCGAAGCGCGGACCGGTTACGGTCGCGTTCGATGGGTTTAGATACCGCGTTGGCGAGTATTGCCTGCGGGGATTCGTCAATGTGCTGCCTCGGCTGCCCGCCCGCGCGCTCTCGATGCTGACGGGCGCGACGAGCCGGGCGACATTCGGAATGTTATGGCGCTATCGAAGCCGGATGGAGCGCAACCTCGAGCTCGCCATGGGAAGCGAGTTTCCCACGCGCTCGGAGCGCATGAACGTGCTCAGGCGGGCGTGGCGTAACTTCGCGCAATGCCTGGTCGAGACGGTTTTTTTCATGCACCTGCCGCGTCCGCGGCTCGTCTCGCTCGTCGCCATCGACGGCGAGGAGCATTTGAAGCGCGCTCTCGCCAAAGGTAAAGGCGTTATCGCGCTGAGCGCGCACCTAGGCAACTTTACGACCATCGGCCCGCGGCTCGCAGCGAGCGGATATGCCTTCACCGCAATCGTCAAACAGCCGCGCGATCGCCGCTTCGCCGATATGATGGACCGGTATCGGGCCGACGCCGGTGTCGCGACGGTCTCGGCCAAGCCTCGCCGCGACGCCGCACGCGGCGTGCTCAAGGCGCTAAGGGCCAACCACGTCGTCCTTGTGATTGCGGATGAGTTCAAGTCCGGCGGCGTGCCGGTGGAATTTTTCGGTCTCGATTCTCCCGCGCCGCGCGGGCCGGCGACGCTCGCTCTTCGCACCGGCGCCGCTGTCGTGCCGATGTATATGACGCGCGACGCCGCCGACCGGCTCACGCTGCATGTCGATCCTGAGATCGAGCTGATCGAGACCGGGGACATGGAAGCCGACGTCGCGGCCAATACGGCCGTTTTCACGCGCCATCTGGAGCGGATCATCCGCCGCCATCCCGAGCAGTGGAACTGGCTAGGTTTCAAGCGCGCCGACAGCCGGCCGCGAAAAAACGCCGAGCCGGCGCAGGGTGTGGAAGAACCGAACGCCTGAGGCGTGAGCCGCGGCGTTGCACGCATTTCGGCGCTCCATTATAGTGTAAATTCATGATACAGCGGCGCAAAACACGGCCCGTCCGGGTCGGCAAGGTCGTGGTCGGCGGCGACGCCCCGATCACCGTCCAGTCCATGACCAAGACCGACACGCGCGACGTGCGCGCCACGCGCGACCAGATCTGGGCGCTCGAGGCGGCCGGCTGCGACATCGTGCGCGTCGCCGTCCCGGTGCGCGAAGCGGCCGAGAAGCTCGGCGAGATCAAAAGCCGCATCCGCATTCCGCTCGTCGCCGACATACATTTCAACTACAAGCTCGCGCTCATCGCACTTCAGCAAGGCGTCGACGGCCTCCGTCTCAATCCGGGCAACATAGGCGAGCGCTGGTGCGTCGAAGAAGTCGTGAAGCTCGCCGCCGAGCGCAAAATCCCGATCCGCATCGGCGTCAACGCCGGCTCCCTCGAAAAAGACCTGTTGAAGAAATATAACGGTCCGACCGCCGAAGGCATGGTCGAAAGCGCGCTGCGCCACATCCACATTCTCGAAGATCTGAACTATCCGGAAATTAAAATTTCGCTCAAGGCCTCCGATCCTCTCATGATGATCGAGGCATACCGCATGCTCGCCGGAAAGGTCGATTACCCGCTTCATCTGGGAGTCACCGAGGCGGGGACGCCGGGAATCGGCACGATCAAATCCGCCGTCGGCATCGGCACGCTGCTCGCCGAGGGCATCGGAGACACTATCCGCGTCTCGCTGTCTGCCGATCCGGTCGAGGAGGTGCGCGTCGGGCTGGAGATTCTGAAAGCGCTCGGGCTGCGCAAGCACGGCATGACCTTCGTCGCGTGCCCTTCGTGCGGACGCGCCGACGTCGATCTCATCGCGCTCGCGAAGAAAGTCGAAGAGCGCATGGCGCCTTACGCGAACAAAGACATTCACATCGCAGTCATGGGTTGCGAAGTGAACGGCCCCGGCGAGGCGCGCGCCGCCGAGCTGGGAGTCGCCGGCGGCAAGGGCATCGGCCTCATCTTCAAAAAGGGTGAAGTCATCCGCAAAGTTCCCGAGGTTCAGATCGTCGATGCGCTGATGGAAGAGGTCGAGAAGCTCGTGGCTGAGAAGGAGGCGACGACGGCGGCTTCTCCCGATTGATCCCGTCCGCCTGAAACTCACCGTGCGCTGGAGCCGAACCCTTATCCCTACGCTCAAGGAGGACCCCGCCGACGCCGAGGTCGTGAGCCACAAGCTCCTCGTCCGCGCCGGCATGATCCGCCAGCTGACCCGCGGCATTTACGACTACCTCCCGCTCGCGCTGAGATCGCTGAAAAAAATCGAGACCATCGTGCGCGAGGAGATGGACCGCGCCGGCGCGCAGGAGCTGCTGTTGCCGATCGCCTCGCCCGCCGAGCTGTGGCAGGAGAGCGGCCGCTGGGACGTCTACGGCAAGGAGCTGCTGCGGTTCAAGGACCGCCACGAGCGTGACTTCTGTCTCGGACCGACGCACGAAGAGGTCATCACCGATCTCGTCCGCCGCGCCGTGCGCTCCTACCGCGAGCTGCCCTTCAACCTGTACCAGATCCAGACCAAATTTCGCGACGAGGTGCGTCCGCGCTTCGGGCTTATGCGCGGGCGCGAGTTCATCATGAAAGACGCCTACAGTTTTCACACGACCGTGGAGGACTGCCGGCGCGAATACCACAATATGTTCGACACCTACCGGCGCATCTTCACGCGCATGGGGCTTAAGTTCCGTCCGGTCGAGGCCGATACAGGCGCGATCGGCGGCAGCCTGTCACATGAGTTCCAGGTCCTGGCGGAATCCGGCGAGGACGCGATCGCGAGCTGCGATCATTGCGATTACGCGGCGAACATCCAAAAGGCCGAGGTCAAAGTGCGGCCGCACTCCGGCCGCGACGTCAAGGAAACGACCGCCGCACACAAAAAAGTCGCGACGCCTGGGAAAAAGACCGTAGCGGAAGTCGCGGAGTTTTTGTCGCTGCCGCCGGAGCGCTTCATCAAGACGATGGTCTACAAGGCCGACGGCGAGCTCGTGGCGGTTTTGGTCCGGGGCGATCATGAGATCAATGAAGTCAAGATGAAAGACGCGCTCCATGCCGACGAGGTCGCGCTCGCGAGCGAGGCCGAAGTGGAAAAAGCGACTCGGGTGCCGACCGGCTTTTTGGGGCCGATCGGGCTCAAGCTGCGCACGATCGCCGATCATGCGATCCAGGGCGTGCGCGGCGCCGTCACGGGCGCGAACGAGACGGACGCGCACTTCGTCGACGTCGATCAGGAGCGCGACTTCACGCCCGCGGCATTCGCCGATCTGCGCGCGGCGGTTGCCGGCGACGCCTGCCCGCGCTGCGAAGCAGGCAAGCTGGAGATTCATCGCGGCATCGAAGTCGGGCAGGTGTTCTATCTCGGAACCAAATACAGCGCCAAGATGGGCGCTACTTATCTCGATCCGGAAGGGCGCGAGCAGCCGATCGAAATGGGTTGCTACGGCATCGGCGTCTCGCGGCTCCTCGCCGCGGCGATCGAGCAGAATCACGACGCGAACGGCATCATCTGGCCGTTCGCGATCGCGCCCTTCGAGGTGATACTATTGCCCATCAACTATCTCGACGAAAGAATCCGCGCCGCCGCCGATCGCCTGTACGAAGAGCTGCGCGCGCGCAAGGTCGATGTGCTGCTCGACGACCGCGACGAGCGGCCGGGCGTCAAATTCAAGGACGCCGATCTGATCGGCGTTCCGCTGCGCATCACGATCGGCGCCAAGGGGCTCGACAAGGGCTGCGTCGAGGTGCGACGCCGCCGGGACGGTTCGGTCGAAGAGATTCCCGTCGACCAGGCGGCTGACAGAATACGGGATGCCGTCGCCGGCGCGCTGATCGCTGCCGCGTGAGGTTGTCATGGCCTCGAATCTCCAGCTGGTCCGTCCGCCGCTCTCGATGCGCGAGCGGCTGATCGTCGCCCTCGACGTCGACGACCTCGCCGCGGCTAAAGCGGCGATCAAGTTGCTCGCGGGTCAGGTAGGCATGTTCAAGGTCGGGAAGCAGCTCTTCACGCACGCCGGACCCCAGGCGGTGACGCTCATCCACGATCTCGGCGGCGAGGTCTTTCTCGATCTCAAATTCCACGACATTCCGACGACCGTCGCGAAAGCGGCGATCGCCGCGACCCGGCTCGGCGTCAAGATGTTCAACGTGCACGCTTCGGGAAGTCTCGAGATGATGCGGCTCACGGTGCGCGAAGTGAACCGGGTCTGCCGCCAGGAATCGCTCCGGCGGCCGATTCTGCTCGCCGTTACGGTTCTTACGAGCTTGAACGAAACCGACTTGAAGCATCTCGGCATCACCGGCGAGGTCGGCGATCAGGTCGTGCGGCTCGCGCGCCTGAGCCAGGATGCCGGGATGGACGGCGTCGTTGCGGCGCCGCATGAAGTCGCGGAGATTCGTGCCACCTGCGGGCGCGGCTTCATGATCGTCACGCCGGGCATCCGGCCGGAAAAGACGAGCCATGACGATCAGAAGCGCGTGATGACGCCGGCCGAGGCGGTGCGTGCCGGCGTCGACTACATCGTCGTCGGCCGGCCGATCATGGAGGCGAAAGAGCCCGCGCGCGCGGCGCGCGAGATCATCGACGAGATGGAGCACAGCGGCGCGAAAATCATCGTTTAAGGGGCATTTTTATGGCGGCATTCACCCTACATCTCGCGTTCAATCCGGCGGCCAACACCAAGGCGCTGTTCGACGGCTCGGTCGGCGTGAAAAACGCGGAGCTCAAGCTCGAGTCGCAGTTCGCCGAGGGCTTGGACAACGTCGGCGCGCGCCATCGGAAGATCATCGCCGGCGAGTTCGACGGCGGCGAGCTTTCGATCTCGTCGTTTATTCTCGCGCGCCAGCGCGGCATGAAGCTGCGCGCGCTGCCGGTTTTTCTCTCGCGGAAATTCCGCCACCGCTGCATGTATTTCTCCGCCGCCTCGCCGCTGAAAGATCCCTCCGAGCTTTCCGGCAAGAAGATCACCGTCCATCGGTATAACGCGACCACGCCGGTATGGCTCAAGGGCATTTTGCAAAACGAGTACGGCGTCAAGCCGGCGAGCGTCGAATGGATCGTCGCCGAGCCGGATATCGCTGAGGAATCGCTGCGGCCGCCGCCGCCGGAGATCCGCGTGCGCCTCGTCTCCGAGCCGCACACGCGCGAGCACGCCGTAGAATTGGTCGAGCGCGGCGAGATCGACGCGGCACTCGAGCCCTACGACACACTTGCGACAAACCCGAAGCTCCGCCGCATGTTTCCCGACCACCGCCGCGCTGAGGAGGATTTCTTCCGCCGCAACGCCGTCTTCCCGATCAACCATTTGTTCGTGTTGAAAGAAGAAGTCGCCGCGCGCCATCCGGGAGTGGTCGAAGACATCCTCGACGCCTTCAAGCGCGCCGAAGCCGCCGCCGACCGCTACCGCGGCGACAAGCAAAAAGAGGAAGCGGCGTGGGAGCGCAAAGTCATGGGCGGCCCTTTCGAATACAGCCTCAACCGCGGCCCCGCGCGCAAATCGCTGGAGACGCTCTTCACGTATCAAATTCAGCAGGGGATTTCGGACAAGAAGCCGGCGCTGGAGAGTCTGTTCTTTCCCGAGGTGCTGACGGTCTAGTCAGCGGGTCTTCAAACCGTAAAAATGATTCACCGGGCCGTGGCCGGCGCCGATCGAATAGCTTTTTTCGATCGCGCGCGTGAGGTAGCGCTTCGCGCGCCGCACCGCCTCCGCGGGCGTCGCTCCTTTCGCTAAATGCGCCGCGATCGCCGCGGCGAAGGTGCAGCCGGTGCCGTGCGTGTTGCGCGTGCGGAAGCGGGGCGCGCTGAACTCGCGAAAATTTTTTCCGTCGTAAAACAGATCCGTCGCCGGTCCCTTGCGGTGGCCGCCTTTGATCACGACCGTTTTCGCGCCTAGCGCGACAATTCGTCGCGCCGCTTCTTTGAAATCCTCCGGCCGCTTCAGAGAGATTCCCGTCAATTCTTCCGCCTCGGGGATGTTCGGTGTGACGACCGTCGCGAGCGGAATCAGCTTCTTCTTCAGTGCCGCCATCGCATCCTTGCGCAGCAGGAGGTCGCCGGATTTCGCGACCATCACCGGATCGACGACGAGGTTGCGCAGTCGCCGGGCGTGAATTCTCGCCGCGACGATTTTCACGATCGCCGCATCGAGCAGCATGCCGGTCTTTACCGCATCGGCGCCGATGTCTTCGACGACGGCGTCGATCTGCGCGGCGACGATCGCCGGCGGCAGCTGCAATATCTTCCGCACGGCTTTGGTATTCTGCGCCGTGATCGCGGCGATCGCGCTGGTCCCGTAGACGCCGTTCGCCGCGAACGTCTTCAAATCCGCTTGGATGCCCGCGCCGGCGCCGGAATCCGAGCCGGCGATCGTGAGCGCTGTGGGAATTTTTCGCATGCGCCGCTACATGCTGCCGATGAGCACGACCGGCCCCGTTGCTTTGGGCACGCCGCCCGTCGGCTCCAGCGTCACGGCGAATTTTTCGAAAGGCTGCGATTCCGGCAGTTTCGGCAGACGGAAGACGACGCGGCCTTGCTCGTTTACCGTAAAAACGCCGGCCGGAACGGCCTCGGACCCGGCGAGCCCCCAGAGCTCGTAGGCTTTTTCTGCGGGCGTTTGCGGGAGGCCGATGGTCAGCAGAATGCCCTTGCGCGCGATGGGGTCCCACAAAAGCTGCGCCTTGCCCCCCGAGGTCGGCGGCACACCGGTCAGATTGACGACGCGGACCTGGGGATTCGAAAGGAAATCCATCACCTCTTTGGTCTGCGCCTTCTCGGATTCGACGACGCCGAGTCTGCTTTGCGCATCCTCGAGTTTTTTACGCGTATCGATCAGCTGCCACGACAAAACGAGCACGAGGCCCGCTGCGGCGAGCGCGCCGATACCGACCGGCCACGACCAGCGAAAGCGCGGCCGCTCGCGGACCGGCGCGTCGGTCTGTGCGCCGATGTGCCGCATAAGCTCGGTCTTGACGTGCGGCGGCGGCTTGGCCGGCGCGAGCGACGCAGCGGCTTGCGCGAGCGCCTCGCGGCTGTTGCGTAGGATTCCCTCGCACTCCGCGCATCCCGACGCGACGTGCGCCTCGAATTGCTGCAGCTCCTCGCCGTCGAGCGCTCCGAGCGCGTAGATTTCCGCGCGTTCAAGCCATTCTTCGTGGTTCATAAAAGCTTCAAATCGTCTCTTTGCCCACGAGCTCGCGCAGGCGGTGGAGCGCCGCGCGCATGCGCGTCTTCACCGTGCCGAGCGGCTCGTTCGTGCGCGCCGCGATCTCCGTCTGGCTCATGCCGTCGAAGTACGCCATCTCGAGCACTTGCCGCTGATTGTCCGGCAGCCGCGCCAGCGCGCTATTGACCATGATCCGCGCCTCGGACGCCGCCGCGCCGCTCTCGACTGGCGCGTCGTAAGACTGCCCCGACTGGCGCTCCATCGACACGAAGCTCTTCCATCTTCTACGTATGGAGCGCAGCTTGTCGATTGCACGGCTGCGGGTCATCATGACGAGCCATGCCTCCGGAGTGCCGCGTTCCGGGCTGTAGCTCGGCGCGTCGCGCCACGCCTGTAAAAAAACCTCCTGAAGCAGATCTTCGGCCGCGGCGCGCTCGCGCAGCATGCGCAGCGCGAAGGTAAATACGAGCGGCGCATACGCATCGTAAAAACGGCCGAAAGCGCCGCGGTCGCCGCCGGCGAGTTGCCGGATGAGTTCTCTAGCTTCATCGGCGGCCAATGCGCTCATGCGCCTCCACCTATCACGAAGGCGCAGCGACTGCCACCGGAGTGTCTGTAATAAGTCATCGGCGGTGAAACTCTAACGCGAGCGGCGTATGTAGAATACCACCCTTAAGTCATACGATCCGGAAACCAAAACGGATTTCCGCCGCGCGATAAAATTTCCTTGCTGTTATGCGCCAATCCGAAGCGCAAGACCGATTCGTAGACCGTGACAAAGGGGACGAGACGATGCGATTCGGCAACACTATCGGTTCGGCGGCGGTTCTGCTGCTTGCATTGGCGCCGCAGCTCGGCGCGGAAAGCGGCGCAACAATCAACATCCAGACTTTTCAATTCCAGCCCAAGCAGGTCGAAGTGAAGGCGGGCGCGACGGTTACCTGGATCAGCCAGGACGACGTCCGTCACACCGTGACGTCCGGCGCGCCCGACAACAAGGACGGGCGCTTTGACGCGTCTCTGTCGGGCAAGGGCGCGAAGTTCAGCTTCACGTTTTCACAGCCGGGCACGTACACATTTTTCTGCGACCGCCATCAACACATGCGCGGCGAGATTACGGTGAAATAAACATTCCGTTGGCGCTTAAAAACACAAAGCGAAAGGAGAATTCGATGGAGACGAAATCACATAAACTGACCGGAGCGGTAGCGCTGGGCTTCCTGCTCACGACGGCGTGCGCCCCGATGGCTTCCAAGGCGGAGGCCGAATCGGATCACAAGACGATAATGCAGAGCAGCGGCAAGGCCGCCGATCTGCGCAGCGGCTTGAATATTCTTTTTGCCGAGCACGTGTCGCTCGCCGCGAGCGCGACCGGCGCGGCGCTCGGCGGGCGCGACGCCGAATTCAAAGCGGCGGCGGGCGCGCTCGACGCCAACTCGGTGGCGATCTCAAAAGCGGTCGGCTCGGTCTACGGCGCGGACGCCGAAGCAGCGTTCCTGCCGCTGTGGCGAAAGCACATCGGCTTCGTAGTCGATTACACCGTCGGCATTGCGACCAAGGATAAAGCCAAGCAGACCAAGGCGGTGAACGAGCTCGTCGGCTACACCGACGACCTCGGCGCGTTCTTGAGCTCGGCGAATCCCAATCTGCCGAAGGCGACGGTCGCCGAGCTTGTCAAAGGGCACATCCTGACGCTAAAAGACGTGATCGACGCGCAAGCGGTGAAAGATTACAACAAGACCTACATGCTGCTCAGGACCGCCACCGGTCATATGCACATGATCGCCGATCCGCTCGCGGACGCGATCGTGAAGCAATTCCCTGACCGCTACGCAGGCATGTAGCTGTGAATAGCGGTGGCAATGCGGCCGGGGCTCGCGCCCCGGCCGCATTTTCAAAGAGGGACGTATGGGCGGCTTTTTAGGCACGGGCGCTTCCTTCGGTTCCGATTTGAATCTCGTGCTCCAGCTTTCGATGGCCTCTGCGCTCGGCGTCGGCATGGCACTGGCGCGGCGGAAGCATTATCGCGCCCACGCCGTCTGCCAGAGCGCGGTCGTGCTGCTGAACGTGGCGCTTATCGCTCGCATCATGCTGCCGGCATTTCGTGACGGTGTGTTGCCCGGGCTGCCGGTCGAAGTGGCAAAGCCGTATTATTCGATCGCGACGCTGCACGCTGCCGCCGGCGGCGCGGCGCAGCTCCTCGGCATCTATATCGTTATTGCCGCCGGCACGAAGCTCCTTCCGGAGCGCCTGCGACTCAGCAACTACAGGCGCTGGATGCGCGCGGAACTCGCGTTGTGGTGGATCGTCGTTGGCTTCGGCGTCGCGACGTATTACATTTGGCTCTAAATCTTCTTCCATGGAGGGGACAGAATGAATCGTAAAACTGCCATAAAAACAATTGTTCTATCGCTGGCCCTTTTTTTCACCGGTGGCTGCGCGTCGAATTCCGCCGCGCAGTCGGCGGGCGGGCAATCCGGCGCGTCGCTTTACAAACGGCTGGGCGGCTACGACGCCATCGCGGCGGTGAGCGACGATTTCATCGCGCGCCTCGCAACGGATAAGCAGCTCTCGCGGTTTCTCGTCGGCGTGAGCGCCGATTCGCAGAAGCGGCTGCGCCAGCTCGTCGTCGACCAGTTCTGCCAGGCGACCGGCGGGCCGTGCCTCTACATCGGCCGGCCGATGAAGACCGTCCATGCCGGCCTCGGCATCACCGAGAGTGACTGGCAGCTTACGGTCAAGCACCTCGTCGCCTCGCTCGATAAGTTCAAAGTGCCGGACAAAGAGAAACAGGAATTTCTCGCGCTCGCATCGAGCCTGAAGCCCGACATTGTCGAGAAATAGAGCGAAAGGATTTGCCATGGACGAGAAAACCGTGGCCCGGTATTACGCGGCGTGGAATTCCCTCGACACCGACGCGCCGGCGCCCTTCTATGCGAAGGACGCCGGCCTCGTCTTCTTCGACGTTCTGCCGATGCAATACAGCGGCTGGGCCGAATACAAGGCCGGCGTGCAGAAGCTCTTCTTCGACCAAATCTCCGCCGGCAGCCTGATTCCGAATAACGACCTGAAGATCACCCGGCGCGGCGCCGTCGCGTGGATGACGCTGACGTTTCATCTCTCGTTCACCGAAAAATCCGGCGCGAAGGTCGACCTCGACTGCCGCCACACCGCGATCTGGGAGAAGCGCGGCGCCGACTGGCTGATCGTGCACGAGCACATCTCGACGCCTGTGCCGATTTAATCTTCCGACCCTTGCTCCGCGCCTTCATGCGCTTTAGGATGATTCCTTTGAGCCCAGGAGGCGAATCATGGAGTCCATTCCGAATGAAGTCATCGCCGCGGCGAACGCGAAGAGCCGCCGGCTGAGGGAACTCGTCCGCGCGCCCGAGATTCTCGTGATGCCTGGCGCGTACGACGTGCTGAGCGCGCGGCTGTTCGAGCAGATGGGATTTCCGGCAATCCAGGGGACGAGCGGCGGCATCGCCGCGTCGGTCGGCTACGCCGACGGCGAGGTTCTGAGCCGCGAAGGCTTCCTCGACATCACCGGCGACATCGCCGCGGCGGTCTCATTGCCTGTGAATGCCGACGCGGAGCGCGGCTACGGTGACGTCGCCGCTACGGTGCGCGGCCTGGTTGCGCGGGGCGCGGCGGGCATGAACCTTGAAGACGGCGCCGGCGGCAAGGGCGGCGTCGGCCGCGGCCTCGTCGACCTCGGCGCGCAGCTCGAAAGCATCGCCGCCGTCATGGAGGCGAAGCGGGCGCTCGGGAGCGAATTCTTCCTGAACGCGCGCGTCGATGCCTTCATGGTCATGAAAGACGATCCGAAGAAAGCGCTCGACGAGGCGATCCGCCGCGGCAACGCCTACGCGGAAGCCGGCGGCGACTGCATCTTTTTCTTGCAAGTCCCCGCGCGCGACACGATCGCGCGGCTGGTGAAAGAGATTCATGCGCCCGTCAGCATCCTCGCGGGGCCGGAAAGCCCGAGCGTAGCCGAGCTGCAGGAAATAGGCCTTGCGCGCGTCAGCTACGGCTCTGCGTTTCTTAAAGCGGCGATCGGCGCCACCAAGAAGCTCGCGCAGGAGATTCGCGAGCGCGGCACGGTGACCGCGCTGAAAGAAGGCCTCACGACGCCGGAAGTCGCGGCGCTGGTGCGGAAGGCAAAATGAGCGGCAGCGGAACCGTCGTTTCGATCCATCTTGCCGGGGCCGGCGGCGCGCCGGTGAGGCAAGTGCCGGAAGCCCGCGCGGTCGCGGGAAAAGGTCTGGAAGGGGATCGTTACTTCTCGGGTCACGGCACCTACTCCAAGCCCAAGTACGATCCCGGCGCCGAGGCGACGCTGATCGAGAGCGAGGCGCTCGAAGCGCTGAAGCGCGACTACGGCATCGAGCTCGCGCCCGGCGCGAGCCGGCGCAACATCATGACGCGCGGCGTGTCGCTCAACCATCTCGTCGGGCGCGAGTTCGCGATCGGCGCCGTTCGGTTTCGCGGCATCCGCCTCTGTGAGCCGTGCGCGTATCTGCAAAAACTCACCGAGCCGGGGGTCATGCGCGGCCTCGTCCATCGCGGCGGCTTGAACGCCGAAATCCTCGCCGACGGTGTGATCCGCGCCGGCGACGCGATCGAAGTGAAATAATCTTTCAGGAGGCGTCTATGAAGCTTTACTATCATCCCAATTCGCCCAACTGCGTCGACGTGCTCGCCACGGCCAACCAGTTAGGCATCGCGCTCGACATCGAGCTCGTCGATCTCATGAAAGGCGCGCAAAGGCAGCTCGAATACCTCAATATCAATGCCAACGGGCGCGTGCCGGCGCTCGTCGACGGCGATTTCAAGCTCTCCGAATCGAACGCCATCATGCAGTATATCGCTTCGCAGAAAGCGAACTCGCTCTGGCCGGACGATCTTCGGGCGCGCGCCGACATCACGCGCTGGCAGTTCTGGCAGGCGTCGCAGTGGAACCGCGGCGCGGGCATGCTCGTCTGGGAGAATTTGATCAAAAAGTTCCTCAATCTCGGCGCGCCCGACCCCGCGAAGATCAAAGAAGGCACGGAATTATTTAACGCATCGGCCGCCGTGCTCGACAGCCACTTGCAAGGTCGGAAATTCATCGTCGGAGATAATCTCACGCTCGCGGATTTCTCCGTCGCAGCGATGCTGGTCTATGCCGGGCCGGGACGTTATCCGCTCGAGAATTATTCCAACATCCGCGCATGGTATGCGCGGATCGCGGCGCTCGACGCCTGGAAGAAGGCGCTGCCGCCGATGCCGTCGTGACATCGATGGCGCGGGACGATTACTTCGCGGACTATATTATAGATCAGCTGGGCGATCTGCCCGATATCGATTGCCGCGCAATGTTCGGCGGCCATGGGATTTATCAGGAAGAGATTTTCTTCGGGATTGTCGCCAAGGGCCATCTCTATTTTAAAACCAACGCGCACTCCGCCGCGCTTTATCGGAGGAGCCGAATGAAGCCGTTTCGCCCGAACGCGAAGCAAACGCTAAAAAATTATTACGAAGTTCCCGTTGAGGTTCTCGAAGATCGCGACCAGCTCGCCGAATGGGCGAGGCGAGCGATTGCTGTCGCGCGCGAGAGCTCATACCGCCGTCGATAGCGTGTTGGCAGTCGCCTCGGCGACTTTCTCTCCGTTGCCGTTCAAGTACTCGCGCAGGTAGCGCGCCGTGTGTGAGCGCTTGCCGTCCCGGATTACATCGAGCGGCGTGCCGCACGCGACGAGCTCGCCGCCGTTCTCGCCGCCCTCGGGCCCGAGGTCGACGAGGTAGTCGGCCTCCTTGATGATCTCGAGGTTGTGCTCGATCGTGAGCACGGTGTTGCCCATGTCGACGAGGCGGTGCAGGATCTGGATCAGCTTCTCGACATCGGCGAAATGCAGGCCGGTGGTCGGCTCGTCGAGCACATAGAGCGTCTTACCGCGCGATTCCTTGCCCAACTCGTAGGCGAGCTTGATGCGCTGCGCTTCGCCGCCCGAGAGTGTGTTGCTCGCCTGGCCGAGTGTGATGTACCCCATGCCGATGTCGTTCAAGATCTGAAGCGGACGCATCACCTTGGGCAGGGCGCGGAAAAACTCCACCGCCTCCTCGACCGTCATCGCAAGCACATCGCCCATGCTCTTGTCGTTGTAGCGGATCGCCAGCGTCTCCTCGTTGAAGCGCTGGCCGCCGCACGCGTCGCAGTCGAGGAAGACGTCTGGTAGGAAACTCATCTCCTTGCGGATTTTTCCCTGGCCCGCGCAGACCTCGCAGCGCCCGCCCGAGACATTGAACGAGAAGCGATTCGGAGCGTAGCCGCGGAGCCGCGCTTCCGGCGTGAGCGCGAAGACGCGCCGGATCTCGTCGAGGAAACCGACGTACGAGGCGGGAATCGAGCGCGGCGTCTTGCCGATCGGGCTCTGGTCGACCTCGACGATGCGCTCGACGGCCTGCCAGCCGGTAATGTCCTTGTGCGCGCCCGGGCGTCCGGCGAATTGGCCGAGCTTCTGCTTGAGCCCCTTATAGAGGACTTCCTTCACCAGCGTGCTCTTGCCCGAGCCGGAGATGCCGGTCACGCAGCTCCAGGCGCCGAGCGGCAGCTTGACGTCGATATTTTTTAGATTGTGCTCCTTCGCGCCGCGGATCGTGAGCCATGTCGAGCCGGCGAACAGGCGCGGCGGCCAGATTCTTTTTTTCGGCGTGTTGAGGAACACGCCGGTGAGCGAAGCGGGATTCTGCCGGATCTCGTCCGGCGTGCCGATCGCGACGAGATTGCCGCCGCGGACGCCGGCGCCGGGGCCTAGATCGACAATCAGGTCGGCCGCCTCGATCGTCGCCTCGTCGTGCTCGACGACGAGCACGCTGTTGCCGGCCCGCTCGAGTTTTTTGAGCGTCTCCAGCAGCATGCCGTTGTCGCGCGGATGGAGTCCGATCGTCGGCTCGTCGAGAACGTAACAAACGCCGCGGAGGTTCGAACCCAACTGCGCCGCGAGCCGGATCCGCTGCGCCTCGCCGCCGGACAGAGTGTCGGCGCGGCGATCGAGCGTGAGATAGGGCAGCCCGACCTCGGCGAGAAAATCCAACCGCTGGCGGATCTCGCGCAAAACTTTTTCCGTAATCGCGCGGTCGCGCGCCGCGCCGGCGCCGTTGCCATTCAGCTCGAATTTGGCGAAATGTCGTCGCGCGTCGTCGACCGAGAGCTCCGTCACTTCGCCGATCGCGCGTCCGTTCACCTTGACGGCCTGTGCGCGGCGGTTAAGCCGCCTGCCGCCGCAGCCGGCGCACGCCGATTCGGCCATGAACTGTTCCAGCCAACCCGCGAGGCCGTTCTCCGCGCCCTCGCGCAATTCCTTGAAATAGGGCACCAGGCCGACGAAGCCGTTGCCGTCGCCGTGGACGATCATCTCGCGCTTTTTCTTGCTGAGACGCGAGAACGGCGCGTCGAGGCTGACGCGCGACTTTTTGAGCTCGCGCAGCAGATCTTCCTGCCGCCGCTTCAGCTCCCCCGCGCTGATGAAAGCATTGTCCGACCACGCGGACAGAATATCCTCGAGCGAGCGGCGCGGGTCGCCGACGATCAGCTCGGGCACGAACTCCATGTTGAAGCCCATGCCGTTGCAGTCCGCGCACGCGCCCTGGCGGCTGTTGAAGGAAAACAGCCGCGGATCGAGCGGCTCGTAGCCGACGCCGCAGTGCAGGCAGAAGAGCCGCTGATTGTAGACGTGCTCGCCGGAGCGCGTAATGAGGTGGACGACGCCGTTGCCGAGTCTCAGTCCCTGCTCGACCATCGCCTCGACTTCGCGCCCGCCGGCCTTCGCCTGTCCGATGACGATGTCGACATCGTGCTCCCGGTAGCGCTCGAGACCGCTGACGAGCTTGGGCGACCGCAGATCGATCACGCGGCCGTCGATGCGCGCGCGCTTGTACCCGAGCTTCAGCGCGCCCGTGATGACTTCTTTATGAAAGCCTTTGCGGCCCCGAACGATCGGGCTCAGCACCGCGACTTCCTTGCCGCGGTGGACGCGCGAGATGCGGTCGAGAATCTGGCTCTTCGTCAGCGAGCGGATCGGCCGGTCGCACTGCACGCAGTGCTGCTCGCCCAGCTTGGAGTAGAGAAGGCGCAAGTAGTGATATATTTCCGTTACCGTCGCGACGGTCGATTTTCTGCCGCCCTGGCTCATGCGCTGCTCGATCGCCACCGTCGGCGGGATGCCGGTCAATAGATCGACATTCGGCCGGTCCATGATGTTCAAGAACTGCCGCGCATAGGCCGACAGGCTGTCGATGTAGCGCCGCTGCCCCTCGGCGTAGATGATGTCGAAGGCGAGCGAGGATTTTCCCGAGCCGCTGAGGCCGGTGATGACGACGAAGCGGTCGCGCGGGATGTCGACGTTGATGTTTTTGAGATTATGCTCCTTCGCGCCGACGACGCGGATCGCGCCGTCACCGCCGTACGAGTCTGCGGCCTCGGCCGCGAGCGGAAGCTTTTCGAACTCGGACGCGTAGGGCGAGGCGCCGCCGCGCTTGAGATAGGGCTTCAAATATCTGCCGGTATGCGAGCGCTCGCACTGCGCGATCTCTTCCGGCGTGCCGGTCGCGACGATCTCGCCGCCCGCGACGCCGCCTTCGGGGCCGAGATCGATGATGTGATCCGCGCACTTGATCACTTCCATATTGTGCTCGATCACGACGACCGAATGGCCCTGATCGGTCAATTCGCCGAGCGCGCGCAGCAGCTTCTCGATGTCGTGGAAATGCAGGCCGGTCGTCGGCTCGTCGAAGATGAACAGTGTGCCCGATTTCCGCGCGCGCGCCATGTGCGCCGCGAGCTTCAGGCGCTGCGACTCGCCGCCCGAGAGCGTCGTGAGCGGCTGCCCCAGGCGCACGTAGTCGAGTCCGACGTCGCGCAGCGGCCTCAGCCCGTACTCGACCTCGGTTGTGTCTTTGAAAAACTCGATCGCTTCGGTCACCGTCATGTTGAGCACGTCGTGAATCGTGCGGCCGCGGTAGGTGACTTCGAGTATCTCCTGACGGAAGCGGCTCCCCTGGCATTCGGGACAGGAGGTGTAAACGTCGGAGAGAAACTGCATCTCGACTTTTTCGTATCCTTCGCCGCGGCAGGTCTCGCAGCGCCCGCCCTCGACGTTGAACGAAAACGTCGACGGCGTGTAGCCGCGGAGCTTCGAGAGATCGGCGTTGGCAAAGAGCTTGCGGATCGGGTCGAAGACCTTCATGTAGGTCGCCGGGTTCGCGCGCGGCGTCGTGCCGACCGGCGATTGGTCGACGAGAATCACCTCGGAGATTTTCTCCACGCCCTCTACGCGCTCGCAGTGCGTGACCGGCGCGCCGGAAGATTCCTTGAGCTTCCGCAGGTTGCGGCAAATGACCTCGTCGACCAGGCTCGATTTGCCCGAGCCGGAGACGCCGGTGATGCAAACGAAAAGCCCGAGCGGGATGTCGACATCGACTTTTTTCAAATTATTCGCCGCCGCGCCGAAGATGCGGATCCGGCGCTGGGAAATCGGCTTCCGCCGCCGCGACGGGAAGGGAATCGTCCGGCGCTCCGCGAGGTACGCGGCTGTCAGCGACTCGCGGTCGGCCAGCAGATTCCGGTACGGGCCGGCGTAGACGACGCGGCCGCCCTGCTCGCCGGCCTTGGGACCCAAGTCGATGATGTAGTCGCTCTCTTTGATGATCTCGGGATCGTGTTCGACCACCACGACGGTGTTGTTGTTGGCGCGCAGATCGCGCAGGATCTCGACCAGACGCCGGCTGTCGCGCGGATGGAGGCCGATCGACGGCTCGTCGAGCACGTAAAGCGTGTTGACGAGCGACGAGCCGATCGCGGTCGTGAGATCGACGCGCTCGAGCTCGCCGCCGGAAAGCGTGCGCGACTGGCGGTCGAGCGTGAGATATTCGAGGCCGACGCCCATCAAATAATTCAGCCGGCGGCGGATCTCGTCGAGGATCATGCGCGCGACCGGATCGCTCTGCGTGTTGAGATGGAGATTCTCGAAAAAACGGTGGGCCTCGCCGACGCTCATCGAGTTGATCTCGAAGATATTCTTGCCGTCGATGCGGAAGTTGAGAGCGTCGGGCTTCAGGCGCGAGCCGCGGCACTCCGGGCAGAGGAGATAGGCGCGGTAGCGCGCGAGAAACACGCGCACGTGCATGCGGTAGCTCTTCCGCTCCAGGCGCTGGAACCAGCCGCGGATGCCCTTGTACTGGCCGTCGCCTTCGATAACGAGCTGTTTTTGTTTGTCGCTTAATTCGCCGTACGGTTTTTTCGCGGGAATGCGCTTGCGCTCGCAGAAATCCAGCAGGCGCGTCATGCGCCGCTGCTTGGTGCGCCAGGGCTTGATCGCGCCGTCGGCGAGCGACTTCGACGGATCGGGAATGATGAGGTCGAGATCGATGTCGATGACGCGGCCGAAGCCGCGACAGGTCTCGCACGCGCCGAGCGGGCTGTTGAACGAAAACAGGTTGGGCGTCGGATCCCGGTAGCTCAGATCGCAGTGCGCGCAGTGAAAGTGGCTGCTGAAGGGCTCGACGCGCCAGCTCTCGTCGGGATAATAGAGCCTGACCCGGCCTTTGCCGTACTGCAGCGCCTGCTCGATGGAGCCGGTGATACGCTTGCGCTGCTGGGCGCGGTAGATCAGCCGATCCGCGATAACTTCGATCTTTTCCGTTCCCTCCGGCAGCTCGGCAATTTCTTCGATATCGTGGATGCTCGTTCCGTCGAGCAGCCGGTGAAAGCCGGCGCCCTGCATTCCCGCTTTGATCTCCGTCCACGGCAGCGACGCGATCGCGAGCGGGAACGTGACGATGAGCGGCGCGCCGTCGGCGATCGCAGCGAGCTTCTTGAAAATGCTCTGCGCGCTGTCGCGCTCGACGAGCCGGTCGCAGCCGGAGCAATAGAGCGCGGCGACCTTGGCGAACAAGAGCTTGAAGTGGTCGTGCAGCTCCGTCATCGTGCCGACGGTCGAGCGGGAGGTCTTGACCGGCCGGCGCTGATCGATCGCGATCGTCGGCGGAATGCCTTCGATGCTGTCGACGTCGGGCTTGTCCATGCGGTCGAGGAACTGCCGCGCGTAGGCTGAGAAGCTCTCGACGTAGCGCCGCTGCCCTTCGGCGTAGAGGATGTCGAAGGCGAGGGTGGATTTACCCGAGCCGCTGACGCCCGTGACCACCGTTAGCGCGTTCAGCGGAATATCGATGTCGATATTCTTGAGGTTGTTCTGCTTCGCGCCGCGGATATGGATGGCATTCATACGCGATCTAAGTCAGCCGGTATCGTTCGACGAGTATGCGGCGGAAGCGCGAGCCGTAGATCAAATCGAACGTCTCGCCCTTGTCGGGAAACAGCTCCAGGGCTGTCGTCTTGGCATGGGCGACGACCTCTCGCGCCTCGTCGAGGGTCAGTTCGGCCTGCCGGAGGAGCGCGGCGGTCAAATCCATCGCAAATCGGAGCCGTCTTAGCTTAATTTCCTCGGCGGCTACGGCTTCGCTATCTTGCTTCATGGAACAACCTTCTATTTTTATCACAGGGCAACCCCCAGTCAAGCGAAAACCGGTTGCATTCGATTGCACCGCGCGCTTTGATATCCGGAGATGCGCGTCGCGGAAATTTTTCACTCGATCCAGGGCGAGGGGCGGCTGGCCGGCATTCCGTCGGTTTTTATCCGCACCTCCGGCTGCAACCTGCGCTGCGTCTGGTGCGATACGCCGTACACGTCCTGGGAGCCGGAAGGGGAGGAAAAAACGCTCGATGACATTATCGCCGAAGCGAAGCGTTATCCTTCGCGCCACGCCGTCGTCACCGGCGGCGAGCCGCTGATCGCGCCGGAAATCGAGGATTTGACCGAGCGTCTAAAATCGGAGAATTTTCATATCACCATCGAGACCGCGGGGACGGTGTTCAAACCGGTGCGTTGCGACCTCATGTCGCTGAGCCCCAAGCTCGCGAACTCGACGCCCTGGAAGCGCGACAGCGGCCGCTTCGCCTGGATGCACCAGCAGCGCCGGCTCGATTTCCCGGCGCTCGCCGAATTCATCGAACATTACGATTTTCAGCTCAAGTTCGTCGCCGACGGTGAGGACGATTTCGCCGAGATCGAGGAGATCATGGAAAAGCTCGGAGGGATCGACCGCGCGCGGGTGCTTGTCATGCCGCAGGGACAGACGCGCGAGGAGCTGCACGCGCGCGCGCCGTGGATCGTCGAACTATGCAAGACGCACGGCTTTACCTACTGCCCGCGCTTGCAGATCGACATTTGGGGGAACCGGCGCGGAACCTAGCCGGTCCGCTCCCGCTTACTCGGGCTTTGAAAGCTCAAGGCGGTTGCCGCCGGGATCGATCACGTAAACGGAATAGCCCTTGCCATTGTCGTGCGCGCGGATGTCGTGCACCTTGAGGCCCTTGCCTTCCAGCTCGCGGGCCAGTTCGTTCGGATCGTCCGGCCCTTCGATGTCGAACGTGTGGTGCGGCACGCGCGGCGCACGCTTTTCGGCGGCGTTGAACAATCCCAATCCCGTATCGCCGGCGCCGAGGCGCACCACGTCGACGCCGGAGACCATGTGCGTCTTTTTAACCTCGAGACCGAGCCCTTCGTGGTAAAAGCGCTTCATTGCCTCGAAATCTTCGGCGTGAAAATTCCACGAGCGCATGCGCAGTATCTTCATGGCACCCTCCTCGGCATGGTTAAAGCACAGCCGCAAAACAAAATATACAGGCCGCGGTCCTGCTTGACGCGGCTTTTGCGCTGCCATAAGAGAGTCCTCAGTCTCGAAGGCACGGCCACGAAAAGGAGCGGCGCATGAAGACTCGGGAACTTTCACGCAGGCGATTCTTGCAGGGAACGGGTGCGTTGATTGTGAGCTTCAGCCTGTTCCCGCCCCGAGCGAATTTATTCGCCCAGAACACTCCGGCCTCCGGCGACAACGATCCACAATACCTCGACTCCTGGCTCGCGATCGCGCCCGACGGAACGGTCACCTTCTACACCAGCAAGGTCGAGATCGGCACCGGCACGATCACCGCGCTCGCGCAGATCGTCGCCGAGGAGCTCGATGTCCCGTTGGATCGCGTGAAAATGGCTTCTGGCGATACCGCGAATACGATCGAGCAGGGCTCGACCGTCGGCAGCCGAACGATCGAGCGCGCCGGCCCGCAGATCCGCCAAGCGAGCGCCGCGGCGCGCCGCGAGCTTTTGAAACTGGCTTCCGCGCGTTTGAAAACGCCGGTCGAGAAGCTCGTCGTTAACGACGGCGTCGTCAGCGTCGCCGGCGATGCCGGCAAGAAGGTCGCTTACGGCGAGCTGATCGGCGGCAAGCGCTTCGACGTGAAAATCTCCGCGACCGGTACCGGCTGGGACATGAAGGTCGCCCCGGACGCGAAAGCGAAAGACCCGAAAGACTACAAGATCGTCGGCAAGCCGCTGAAGCGCTTCGACGTGCCGAAGAAGCTCGTCGGGGAAGAGGCGTACATTCACGACTTGCGCATTCCCGGCATGCTGCACGGCCGCGTCGTGCGCCCGCCGGTGGTCAACAGCGAGCCGGCCAAGATCGACGATAGCGCGGCGCGCGACATTTCGGGTTTCGTCAAGGTCGTGCGCGAGGGGAATTTCGTCGGCGTGGTCGCGAAGACCGAGTGGGCGGCGATCAAGGCCGCCGACGCGCTCAAGGTCGTCTGGACGCCGCCGAAAACGAAACTGCCCGTCGGAAACGAGCTTTACACGTACTTGAAGACGAGCAAGTCCGTCCGGACGCAGAAGGTGGTCGAGAAGGGCGATATCGGCAAGGCCTTCAGCGAAGCGAAAAAAACCTACCAGGCGAGCTTCCGCTGGCCGTTTCAGATGCACGGCATGATCGGCCCGTCCTGCGCGATCGCGGACGTGAAGGGCGATAGGGCGACGATCTGGTCGGGGCCGCAGGGTCCGTTCCGCACGCGCACGATGATCGCCGCGCTGCTCAAGATCCCCGAGCAGAATGTGCGCGTCATCTATCATGAAGCGTCGGGTTCCTACGGGCGCATGAGCACCGACGACGGCGCCGAGGACGCCGCGCTGCTCTCGCGCTCGGCCGGCGCGCCCGTGCGCGTTCAGTGGTCGCGCCGCGACGAGCACGGCTGGGAGCCGAAAGGACCCGCTCAGCTCGAAGAAGTCAAAGCGGCTGTCGATGGAGACGGCAAGATCGTCGCGTGGGATTTTGTCGACTACGATCAGCCGTGGACCGCTTCGGGCTCCACTCCGCTGCTCGCATCGCTCCAAGTCGGCTTGAAGCCGAACAATCCGGGCGGCGTCAACGGCACCCAGAGCGGCGGCGAGGTTTACCAGGTGCCGAACCAAAAAATCATCATCGAGTACGTCAACTGGCATTTTCCGGAGCCGATCCCGCTGCGCACGAGCAATCTGCGCGCCCCCGGCTCGACCGCGCGCTGCTTCGCGAGCGAAGGCCTCTTAGACGACATCGCCGCCGACGTGAAGGTCGATCCCGTAGACTACCGGCTGCGCCACATCTCCGAGCCGCGCGGCATTGATTGCCTTAAGGCGGCGGCGGAAAAGTTCGGCTGGCAAAAGCGGCCGTCGCCCGCGCCGGCCCAGAGCGGCAGCGTCGCGCGCGGCCGCGGCGTCGCCCTGACGCGCCATTCCGACGTCTGGGTCGTGGTCATCGCCGACGTGGAAGTAGAAAAGTCGACGGGCAAGGTCGCCGTCAAGCGCGTCGTCTGCGGGCACGACTGCGGCCTCATGATCAATCCCGACGGCGTCGCAAATCAGGTCGAAGGCAATGTTATCCAGGGCGTGAGCCGCGCGCTGCTTGAAGAAGTCACCTTCGACGCGACCGGCGTCACGAGCCTCGATTGGCAGAGCTATCCGATCCTCAGATTTCCCGACGTTCCCGCGGTCGATCTCGTGCTGATCAACCGGCCTGAGATGCAGGCGCTCGGCGCCGGTGAACCGTCGACGGTCCCCGTCACGGCGGCGATCGGCAACGCAATCTTCGACGCGACCGGCGCGCGCCTCCGCGAAGCGCCGTTCACGCCGCAGCGCGTGCTCGCAGCCTTAAAAGAAAGAGCAGCTCAGAAAAGCTAAGCGGGTGAGTTTAGGATAGACGCATTCTCTCGGCTCGCCAGCGCTTCCTGCCTTCTCCCGAGCCACCAGCCGTTCACCAGCCAGGCGGCGGACAGCGGCACCGCCGCGAACGCGATCGCCGTCAATCCCATTCCCAGGAAACCGAAGAGCGCGTACGACCACGCGCCGACCTGATCGCCGGTGCGATAGACGGCGGTGTCGATGAAATTCTTGGTTTTGTATTTGTCCTCGCGCGGCACGACGGTGAAGAGCACCTCGCGCGTCGGCCGCGCGAAGGCGAAATTGCCCGCGCGACGGAGCACCTGGAAGGCGACGAGGATCGCGAGCGTCGGCGCGACGGCGAGCGCGCCGAAGCCGACCGCGGTGAGCGCCGGCACAAGCGTGAGCGTCAGCGCGACGCCCAGGGCGCGCAGCGTGCGCTCGGTCAGAAAAATCTGGCTCGCGAGCGTGAGGACGTTCACGATCAAGTCGATGCGCGCGAAAAACGCCGTGCGCGACGCGCGGTCGGCGAAGCTATCGCGGATGATCGCGGCCTGCTCGAAGTAGAGAAACGTCGAGGTGATCGAGTAGAGCAGCATGTAAACGGCGATGCCGAGAAGATAGGGCGACTTGAACGCGTGGGCGATGCCCGCGAGCGTGCCGCCGCCGATGACGTTTTTCTCGCCGCGCGCCGCCGGATCGCGCGTAAGCGCTTCCGAAAGCCGCGAAAGCCGGCGCACGCTGAAGACCGCGACCTCCAATAGAAGCGCGGACGCGAGCAGTAGATACACCGGCGCCATGTACTGCGCGAGCGCGGCGGTGAGGCTCGACCCCATGATGCCGCCGAGCGTCGCGCCCGCGGAGATGAAGCCGAACAGGCGCTTTCCCTGCTCGGCGTTGAAGAGGTCGACCATCAGCGCCCAGAAAATCGAGACGACGAAGAGATTGAAAATCGACGTCCACACGAAAAAGACGCGGCCTACCCAGATCGACTGCTCGGCGCCCGCGCCTCTGAGAAACAGGAAGAAGAGAACGAGATTCGCCATGAAAAATCGATACGTGATGGAGATGAAGCGATTGCGCGGCAGCTTCGCGACGAGCGCGGCGAACGGCGGGTTTACCGCCAGCATGCCGAGCAGCGTCGCGGTAAAAAGCCAGGGAAGATTTTCGATCCCGCCTGCGACGCCGATCTCATCGCGGATCGGCCGGATAACGTAATAGGACGCAAAGACGGCGAGGATATAGATCCACGACCACGCGAGCGCCGCGATCTCCTCAGGCCGAGCGTCGACGATGCGGCGGAAAAGACGATATCCCGCGCCACCGCCGGCATCGGCAGGCTGCGTGTGCGAATCCATCCGCAGCGTCTAAACTCCGTCGATGAAATTTTCCATGCGCCGCCGCATGGCGGCGTCGGGCAGCCGCCCGTGCGCGGCTCCGATATTGTCGCGCACGTACTCGGCCTTGGCCATGCCGGGCACGGCGCAGGTGACGGCGGGATGCGATACGATGTACTTGAGAAAAAACTGCGCCCACGTCTTGCAGTCGAATTCCGCGGCCCACTCGGGCAGCTGCTTTCCTTGCACCGCGTTGAAGAGCCGGCCGCGGCCGAAGGGCAGGTTGATCATCACCGCCATGCTGCGTTCGGCGGCGAGCGGCAGGATGCGCTCGCCGGCCGTCCGGTTGTCGAGCGCGTAATCGACCTGGATGAAGTCGAGTTTCTCGGCCTTCATCGTGCGCTCGAAATCGGCGTACTGGTTCGGGAATGAAGTCGTGATGCCGATATAGCGGATACGGCCCACGCGGCGCAGATCGCGCAGCGTGGCGAGATGCGTATGGGTGTCGCGCAAGTTGTGCACGGCGATGAGATCGATCTTCGGCGTGCGCAATCTTTTAAAGGATGCCTCGATCTGCTTGACGCCGGCTTCCTTGCCGCTAATGCTGACTTTGGTGGCGAGGAAAAGCCCGTCGCGGACTTTAAGCTCCGACACGAGCTCGCCGACGATCGCCTCCGCCGTGCCGTAAGTCGGCGAGCTGTCGATCACCGTAGCGCCGACCGCTTTAAACTCGCGCAGCGTATCGCGGAGCGGCGCACGCTCCGCGTCGGTCGTAATCGACTCCCAGCGGCGTGCCGTGCCGAGCCCGATGGCGGGCAGGCTCTCGCCGCTCGATGGAATCTTCTTTTGAATCAAGCCTGAGGACTGCGCGCGCAGATCGATCGCAGGCAGCAGCAGCGAAGCGCCGGTCGCCATGCCGGCTTTAAGGAGTTCTCGTCGCGTTAAGCGCATGAGCATTACTGAAGCGTCTTCAGCTTCTCGCGCATGTCGTTGGCGGTCATCTGCGCGCCGTAGAGCGGTCCTGTCTGTTCGAAGAGCTTCGAGCGTTGGAGCGAGCCGACGATCACCGGCTCGAACCCCGCCTCGCGCACGAGGGCCGAGACGACCTTCAGCGCCTCCTGATCGTCGCCGGCGATTGGGATCGCGAACAGCGGGGAATGATTCGCCATCTCCTTGAGCCTGCCGGTGCCTAAAATATTGAAGGCGCGCACGACGCGCGCGCCGGGGAATAATTTCGCCGTCGTTAGCCCGACGCCGTTCTCGCGCGCGGGTTTGGCGATCTCGCCATCGCGCGCGATGACCGCGTTGCCCGCGTCGACCATGATCTTGCCGGCGAACTCCTTGCCGTACTCTTTCGCGATCTGCGGATAGGCGCCGTACGGCACAGCCATCAAGACGACATCGCCGAAAGCGAGCGCGTCGCGGACCGTGCCCGCGCGCGCTAGCTGGCCGAGGCGGTCGACCAGCGGCTTCAGCTCTTCGGGATGACGCGACGAGAACAGCACCGGGTGGCCGGCTTTGATCCAGAAGCCGCCTACCGTACTGCCGATATTGCCCGAGCCGATCGTCGCAATCTTAATAGTGGACGTTTGAGCGAAAGCTGCGCCGGAGATCGGTAGAAGTGCCGTCAAAGCGGCAATGCCGGCGGTGTAAACGAACAGCCGACAGCGATCAAGGAAGTTGCGGTGCGCCATGGCGAGCTCCTCTGTGAGGCGAAAAGATTTCGGCCGCCGGCGCGCGAGAGATTCAGTCTCTCCGCATCGCGTGCGTGCCGATGATCTTGATGCCTTCGGATTTTTCTATGTAGCGGACGAAGCGATACTTGGATTCCTTGCCGTCCATATTCGTCGACAGCCGTTTCCCGGCCGCCTCGACCTTCGCGACGATGTAGGTCGGTCCCTCACGGCCGAGCGCCGCGCGCGCGTGCTCTTCGAACTCGGCAGTGCTTCTCGTCTCGTAGCTATGGACGATGCCCGCGGCTTTGGCCATCGCCGCAAGGTCGGTGACTCCGGCGGTGGCGGTCGGCAGGCCGCCGGTGGCCATGTAGCATTGATTGTCGAAAACAACGACGAGGAGGTTCTTGGGTTTTTTATTCGCCAGGGTCGTCATGTTGCCTAAATAGAGCAGCACGCTGCCGTCCGACTCCAGGGCGACGACGCGCCGGTGCGGGAGCACGAGCGCAAGGCCCAGGCTGAGCGGCGCGCACATTCCCATGTTGATTTGATAAAGGTTCGAGTCCTTCGGTCTGACCGAGTGCCATTCGCCCGCGACCCAGCCGAGCGCGGTAACGACCAGATCCTCGTCCTTCAACAGCGGAGCCAGTATTTTCAGACAGTCCAGTCGCGTCATCGTTTCACTCATCACGGAGAATTTCGCCCGACAATAGGACAGCCACCGGATGCTGCCAAAGCGCCGCCGACAGTTGCGCGCCGGTAATCGCCTCTTTGGTTTCGTCGGGCTTGCGCGCGCTGACATAGGGGATCTGCAGCGTGTCGAGCAGCGGCTCGGTGGTGAATTTGTAAGTGATGAAGCGCCAGTTGGCGCGGTCGCCGACCGCGCCGCGATGCGCGATCAGCACCAGGATCGGAATGCCGTAGGACACCGTCAGCGAGGCGAGCGGCCAGGTGGCGACCAGGAGGCCGGAGTCCGCGATGATCAGCGCGGGCTTGCCGCCGCCGAGCCAGGCGCCGGCGCATGCGGCGACTCCCTCGCCCTCGTTAGTTACGGCGACGGTGGTAAACGACGGATCTTCGACGACGAGCTTTTGCGCGTCATGGATCTGATCGTCCGGCAGGTAGGCGACGAAATTGATGCCGGCTTCTTTCAACGCTTCGTGAACGATCGTGGCGTATTCGGCCTTCATGCGGGGTTCCTGTTGCTAAGATTGTTGCGTGTACGTTTCTTGGACGGGATTAACATAGACTATCTTGCCGGACAAGCTAGCCGGTTTGGTTAGTATACGGGTATGCACCGAGAAATGTTACTGTCCCAGTTTTTTCCTGTAAATGGTCGGAAACTTATAATTGGATGGGAAGCCTGGGAAGAAGTTCTGCACATTCTCAGCATTGATGCGCGAACCTTCGGCATACTTCCATTGAGATGATCCCGCATCAAGTATGCCCAACTGATAATTTAGACTTTCGACTCGCTCTGCACCTGCAACACCGATAAAGTAGGTACTATTGCGAATCTCCTGCCGCCGCCTTCTAAAAATTCTGGCTGGCGGGGAAAGTAAAATGACTCTACTCTCATGTTAATTTGAACGATCTTTCGGGTTACTTCCTTGAGAGCGGCACGTGCCGAATCTTCTCCCCCATCATACGAATGACATTGGGATGCGTAAACTTCAGCACAGTATCAAAATCGCCGCGGTAGAAAGCTTGGATGAATGTTCGTGTATCTTCCTGAACCTGTTCGGCATCTGTTTTACCATGCAATTTAGCAGAGACGATTAGTTGCCCTAGTAGGATAAAAATAACGAAGGAGAGGCGTTCCGCTGTGTTCATCAGTTTCGCGATGTCTAATTTACGTGGCTCCAGGCGTGGTACGAGCTGCGCACGAGCGGGCCGGATTCGACGTGGCGGAAGCCGAGCTTCTGGCCTTCGACCTTCAGCGCCGCGAACTCGTCGGGCGTGACGTAGCGCTCGACCTTCAATTGATGTTCTGACGGTTGGAGGTATTGCCCGAGCGTCACGATGTCGCAGCCGGCGGCGCGCAGATCGCGCAGCGTCTCGAGCACTTCGTCCGACGTTTCACCGACGCCCAGCATCAAACCGGATTTGGTGAGCACCTCGCCGCGCAGGTCTTTGGCGGCCGACAAAACATCCAGCGAGCGGCGGTACACGGAGCCCGGCCGGACTTTTTTGTAGAGTCGCGGTACCGTCTCGACGTTATGGTTCAGAATGTCGATGCCTGAGCCGACGACGGTCGCGATCGCGCCGCGATCGCCTTTGAAGTCGGGGATCAGAACTTCTACGCGGATGCCGGGGTTGAGCTTTTTGATCCAGAAGACGGTCTGGGCGAAATGCGCCGAGCCGCCGTCGGGGAGATCGTCGCGGTCGACCGAAGTCACGACGATATGGTCGAGGCCCAGGTCTTTGACGCTGAGGCCGACGTTGCGCGGCTCTTCGGGATCGAGCCCGACGGGCTTGCCCTTGCCGATCGCGCAGAAGCGGCAGCCGCGGGTGCAGATATCGCCGAGAATCAAAAACGTCGCGGTGTTGTGGCCCCAGCACTCGCCGATGTTGGGGCAGCGCGCCTCCTCGCAAACGGAATGGAGCCTGCGCTCCCTTAGAATCCGCTTGAGGCGGAGGTAATTGGCGCTGCCGGGAGGCTTGACCTTGATCCAGTCTGGATGTCGCCTTGGCATAACTTGGTTTCCGAATAACCGAAGCGCCGCGCGAAGCGGCGGAGAAAAACCTTTTTCACTTCCTCGATCGGCACCTTTCTGCCGAGCTCTTTTTGCATCGACGTCACCTGTGACCACGAAAGTCCGCAGGGGACGATGCGGCGGAAGTAATTCAGATCGGTGCTAACGTTGAGAGCCAGGCCGTGATACGTAACGCCGCGCCGGACGGCGACGCCGATCGCCGCGATTTTTTTGTCGCCGATCCAGATGCCCGTCCACGGCGGACGCCGCACCGCGGCGATGCCGAAATGCGCGAGCGTGCGGATCGCCGCCGCTTCGAGATAGCGCAGATAGCGATGCACATCCTTTCGGAGCTTCGATTTCAGATCGACGATGGGATAGACGACGAGCTGGCCGGGTCCGTGATAAGTGACGTCGCCGCCGCGGCTCGTGCGAACGACGGGAACTTCACCGGCCGCGAAAGCGTTGCCTTCGTCGCCGCCGCGTCCGAGCGTGATCACGTGCGGGTGCTCGACAAACAGGAGAACGTCGGGAAGATTCTCGCGCTGCTTTGACGCGAGCAGATTTTCTTGAACAGCTAGCGCCGTGTTATAATCGAGTGTACCGAGGTCTTGAAAGAGGAGAGTGCCCATCGAAGCTTCGACGCTCCGGCTTCAGTTATTCGACTCCCAACTTAAAACCTGAAACCCGAAACCTTCTTCATGGCAGCGGCGTGCGTTTTTTCTGGACGAAGGTATCCGTCGGATAGCCGTAGAATACTTCCGCGGCTTCCATCAAAGTCTCGGACAGCGTGGGATGCGGATGCACCGACTCGGCCATGTCGCGCGCCGTCGCGCCCATTTCCATCGCGAGGACGCCTTCGCCGATCAGCTCGCCGGCGTTCACGCCGACGATGCCGACGCCGAGAATGCGCTCGCTTTCGGCATCGATCACGAACTTGGTGAGGCCGTCGGGCCGGTCGAGCGTGATCGCGCGTCCGGACGCCGCCCACGGGAAGCGCGCGACCTGAACCGCGATGCCTTTTTGCTTTGCCTCAGCTTCGGTGAGGCCGCACCACGCGACTTCTGGGTCGGTGAAGACGACGGCGGGAATGACGACGTTCTCCGACGTGCTGTATTCGCCCAGGATCGACTCGACCGCGATGCGTCCCTCTTTCATCGCTTTGTGCGCCAGCAGCGCGCCGCCTGCGACGTCGCCGATCGCGTAGATCGCCGGGTCGCCGGTCTGCATCTGCGCGTTGACCTTGACGAATCCCTTCTCGTCCAGCGCCGCCTTGGTGTTTTCCAGGCCCAGGTCTTTGCAGTTGGGCACGCGGCCGACGCATACGAGAACGCGGTCGTACGATTCTTCTTTTGCTTTTCCTTCGACTGTGAATGTTACCTTGATCTGCTTGCCGCTCGTCGCCATCTTGGCGACTTTGGTGTTCAGGCGGATCTCTTTGAACGCTTTCTCGGCGTAGCGCATGACCGGCCGCGCAAGGTCGGAATCGACGCCGGTCAAGATGTTCGGCAGCGCTTCGGTGACAACGACCGTGCTGCCGAGCGTCGCGTAAACCGTGCCGAGCTCCATGCCGATGTAGCCCGCGCCGACGACGAGGAGATTTTTGGGAATCTCCTCCAGCTCCAGCGCCTCGGTGGATGTCATGACGCGCTTGTTGCCGAGGTCGAAGGCGGCGGGGAGCGCCGCGCGGCTGCCGACGGCGATGATCGCCTGGTCGTAGTTGACGAACTTCTGTCCCTTCGAGGTCTCGACGCGCAGCGTGCGCGAATCCTCGAAGTAGCCGCGTCCCTGCATCACTTCGACGCCGCGGCGCTCGGCCAGGCCGGCGAGGCCTTGCGTGAGTTTCGCGATGACCGAATTCTTCCAGCCGCGGAGCTTATCGAGATCGATCTTCGGCTTCGAGAAGGCGACGCCGCGCTCCGTCGAGTGCTCCATGTCGCGCATCGAATGCGTCGCGTGCAGCAGCGCCTTCGAAGGAATGCAGCCGGCGTTGAGGCACACGCCGCCGAGCCGCTTCTCGCGCTCGACCAGAATGACTTTCTTGCCCTTGTCGGCGGCGTAAAACGCCGCGGCGTAGCCGCCGGGCCCGGCGCCCACCACTACGATATCGGTTTTAATCGGTTCCATGTCTCAGTCTTTGAGGAGATCTTCGGGAAAGTTCTCCAGCACGCCGACCAGCTCGCCGATGAAACGCACGGCGTCCGCGCCGTCCACCACGCGATGATCGTAGGACAGAGCGAGCGGCAGGATCGGACGCGCCTCGATCTTTCCATCTTTGACCGCGGCCTTCAAGGACGAGCGGCCGATGCCGAGGATCGCGACCTCCGGCTTGTTGATGATCGGCGTGAAGTGGCCGCCGCCGATGCCGCCCTGGTTCGAAATCGTGAAGCTCCCGCCCTGGAGCTCGTCGAGCGAGACCTTGCGCTTGCGCGTGCGCTCGACGAGCGCGTTCAGCTCCTGCGACAGATCGGCGAGGGTCTTCTTGTCGACGTCGCGCAGCACCGGCACGATCAGCCCGGCCTCGGTGTCGACTGCGACGCCGATATGAAAATAGTTCTTGTACACGACCTCGCCGGTCGCCTCGTCGAGGCTGGAATTGAAAATGGGATATTTCTTCAGCGCGGCGACAACGGCTTTGAGCACGAACGGCGTGAGAGTCAGGTGCTTGCCCTTTTTCGCGAGCTCCGGGCCGTATTGCTTGCGGAGATTGGTCACGTTTGTAATGTCGATGTCCTCGAACTGCGTCACGTGCGGGATCGTGTGCCACGACTCGTACATGCGCTGGCCGATCGTGCGGCGCACGGAAGTGATCGGCTTTTTCTCGACCGGCCCCCAGCGCGAGAAGTCGATCGCCTGCGGCGCGTGCTTCTCCTCCGCGACCGCAGTGGGAGCGGCTGCGGGGGCGCCGTCCGCGGGCCGCTGCTGCAGCGCCGCGATGTAGCTCCGCAGGTCGGCGATGGTAATGCGTCCGCCGCGCTCGCTGCCTTTGACGCGAGTGAGATCGATGCCGAGCTCGCCGGCGATCTTCCGCACCGACGGCGCCGCCGGCGGCGGCGCGCCGGCCGCCGATTGATAGCGATACTCGCCGGCGGCTTGCGGCGCGGCCCGCGCCGGCTCGGGAGCAGCCGCCGGCCGCACGCTCTTCGCTTGCGCGGCGGGCTGCGGCTTGGCTTCCGGCGCGGGTGCGGTCGCTGCGGCGCCGGATTCGGAAAGCGTGATCAGCGGCTGGCCGACGCTGACTTCGTCGCCGGGCTTGACGTGAATGCGCGATACTTCGCCGGAGACGGGCGAGGGGATCGGGCCGACGGCTTTCTCCGTCTCGAGCTCGAGGATGACCTGATCTTTTTCGATTCGGTCGCCCGGGGCGACCAGAATGTTGGCGACTGTGGCCGATTCCACGCCCTCGGCCAGCCGGGGCACTCTTACGTCCATGATTCGCTGTCTCGCCGGTTAGAAGAAGAAAGGTGAGGCCTTGTCCGGGTCCACGCCCAGGTCGCGGATCGCCCGCTCCACCACGTCGCGGCCGATCGCGCCCTTTTCACACAGCGCATACAGCACGCCCAAAACCGTCATTTCCGCGTCGACGCCGAAATATCGGCGGAGACGCGGCCGCGTATCGCTCCGGCCGAAGCCGTCGGTGCCGAGCGACAATAATCCGCCGGGCACCCATGGCGCGATCTGGTCGGGAACGATCTTCATATAGTCGGATACCGCGACGAAGGCGCCGCGCTCGTTTTCGAGCAGCTTCTCGACATACGACTTTTTCGGCGTATCTTTTGGGTGCAGCATGTTCCAGCGCTGCGTCTGCAACGCGTCGCCGCGCAGCAGCTTGTAGCTGGTCGCGCTCCAGACATCCGCCGATACGTCGTATTTTTCCGCCAGGATTTCCTGAGCGCGCAGCGCTTCCCGGAGAATCGGGCCGCTGCCGAGGATGTGCGCTTTGTGCTTCGCTTTCGCCTTTCCCTCGCGGAATTTATACAGCCCCTTGAGAATACCTTCTTCCGATCCCTCCGGCATCGCCGGCATCGCGTAGTTCTCGTTGTACAGGGTCAAGTAGTAGAATATTTCTTCGCCCTTCTGATACATGCGGCGGATACCGTCGCGGATGATGACGGCGATCTCATAGGCGAAAGCGGGATCGTACGTGAGCAGCGTCGGCACGGCGCTCGCGAGGATGTGGCTATGGCCGTCCTGGTGCTGCAAGCCTTCGCCGTTCAGCGTGGTACGGCCGGCGGTCGCGCCGAGCAAAAAACCCTTCGCCTTGCTGTCGGCGGCGGCCCAGATAAGGTCGCCGACGCGCTGGAAGCCGAACATGGAATAAAAAATGTAGAACGGCAGCATCGTCAGGTTGAGGTTCGAATAGCTCGTGCCGGCGGCGATGAACGAGCAGAGCGAGCCCGCCTCGGTGATGCCTTCCTCCAAAATCTGCCCGTCCTTGGCTTCCTGATAATAGAGCAGCGTCTCGCGATCGACCGGCTCGTAGAGCTGGCCTTTCGGAGAATAGATGCCGACCTGGCGGAACAGCGCATCCATGCTGAACGTGCGCGCCTCGTCGGGAATGATCGGAACGACGCGCTTGCCGACGGTTGGATGGCGCAGGAGCTTGGCCAGGAGGCGCACGAACGACATCGTCGTCGACGCCTCCAGCGTTCCCGAATCTTTGAGCAGCTCTTCGAAGAAATCCGGCTGCGGCACTTCGACCGACTCGGCCTTGGTGCGCCGCTTGGGCACAAAGCCGCCCAGCGCCTTGCGCCTCTCTAGCAGGTACTTCGTCTCCTTGCTGTCCTGCGGCGGGCGATAGAAGGGCGTCTCGACGACCTCTTCGTCCTTCAGCGGAATGTCGAAGCGGCTGCGGAACTCGCGCAGCTCCTTCTCGTTCATCTGCTTCTGCTGGTGCGTGATGTTGCGCCCCTCGCCCGCCTCGCCCATGCCGTAACCTTTGACGGTCTTGGCGAGAATGACGGTCGGCGAGCCCGTGTGCTCGACGGCCGCTTTGTACGCGGCATAGACCTTCTGCGGGTCGTGGCCGCCGCGCAGCAGCTTGCGGATCTGGTCGTCGGTCATGTCGTTGACGAGCTCGAGCAGCTGCGGATATTTGCCGAAGAAGTGCCGGCGGGTGTAGCTGCCGGGCTCGACGGAGTACTTCTGATAGTCGCCGTCGACCGCCTCTTCCATACGCTGGATCAACAGATCGCGATGCGGGCTGCGCAGCAGCCGGTCCCAGTCCGAGCCCCAGATGACCTTGGTGACGTTCCAGCCGGCGCCGCGAAATATGGCCTCCAACTCCTGGATGATCTTGCCGTTGCCGCGCACCGGCCCGTCGAGGCGCTGGAGGTTGCAGTTGACGACGAAGATCAAATTATCGAGGTTCTCGCGCGAGGCGAGGCTCAGCGAGCCGGTCGACTCGGGCTCGTCCATCTCGCCGTCGCCGCAAAAGCACCAGACGCGCGGCTCCTGGTCGGCGAGAAACCCGCGCGCCTTCATGTAGCGGAGAAAGCGCGCCTGATAGATCGCCGAGATCGGCGCTATGCCCATCGAGACGGTCGGAAACTGCCAGAAGTCGGGCATGAGATAAGGATGCGGATAGGAAGGGAGGCCGGGAATTTCCGCCAGCTCCTGGCGGAAATGGTGCAGACGCTTGGCGTCGATGCGCCATTCTACATAGGCGCGCGAATAATTGCCGGGCGATGCGTGGCCCTGAAAGTAGACCAGGTCGCCCAGCTTGCCGTTGTCCCCGCCGCGAAAGAAATGGTTGAAGCCTACGTCGTAGAGAGTCGCCGATGAAGCAAACGTCGAGATGTGGCCGCCGATGCCGTGGTGGATGCGGTTCGCCTTCACCACCATCGCCATCGCGTTCCAGCGCACGTAGCTCTTGATGCGGCGCTCGATCTCGCGGTCGCCTGGGTAGGGAGTCTCTTTTTCCGGGGCAATCGTGTTGATATACGGCGTGTTGACGATCGGCGGCACCTTGACGCCGGACTCGCGCAGCCGCTCGATCAGCCGCTCGACCAGGAGCGGCGCCTCGGAGGTCTTATTCTTCAGGACATATTCGAGCAGATACTCGACGGAATCGAGCCATTTCTCGGTATCGTTGTGATTATTGTTGTCTTCTGGACGCGCGGTTTCGCCGCGATTATAATCGGTGCGGGTTACGTCGGATTCTTTTTTCTCAGCCTGCATTGTAAAGCCTCTTAGAGAACGGCTGCCGGACGGACGTGTCGAAACCTAACCTATATATTTCGCTTTGTCGAATCAATTATTTCATAGCAGGAAAAGCGTGAAATACCTAGACCGAAGCTGGGCGGAGCCGGCGCTGAATCTGGCCTGCGACGAGGCATTGCTGCTCGAAGCGGAGGCGGACGGCGCAGAGACGCTGAGATTCTGGGAGCCCCGTTCGCCTTTCGTCGTTCTGGGTCACGCGAGCCCAATCGAGGATGAGATTTCCGTCGGCGCGTGCCGCTCGGCAGGCGTTCCGGTGCTGCGGCGGCCTTCCGGGGGCGCCGCCGTTCTCCAGGCACCGGGCTGCCTGAATTATACGGTCATACTGGACATCGCCGCGCGGGGGCTGAGCGAGGTCGCGGCGGCGAACGCTTATATTATGGAACGGTCGCGCCGCGCGGTGGAGCCGCTCGTCGGCGCGCCGGTGAGCATCGAAGGGTTTACCGACCTGACACTCGACAGCCGGAAGTTCTCCGGCAATGCGCAGTACCGGAAAAAACGCGCGCTGCTGTTTCACGGCAGCTTTCTCCTCGATTCCGACATCTCGCTAATCGAGAAGCTGCTACTCGCGCCGCCGCGCCAGCCCGGTTATCGGAGGCGGCGGTCGCACGACGCCTTCTTGACAAATATCCATATTCCCGCGACTGCGGTGAAAGCCGCGCTGCGCGAGGCGTGGAATGCCGGCGAGGAACTAACCGTGCCGCCGATTGAAAAAATGGAAGCGCTAGTCCGCGAGCGCTACGCGCGCGACGATTGGACGCTTCGTTTTTAGCATCGGCGCTCGTTTGACAGCGCTTCGCTCCCACCGGTACATTCGCGGCCAATTATGACCGACGCCCGCCTGCCGCTTTTCGTGCGCAAGGATCTCGACGGCTTTTTCGGCTTGATGATCGACAACCTGATCCAGCTGATCCTGATCGTGAGCCTCTGCCGCGAGCTGATCCATCTGCCCGACGCGTACATCTTCGGCCGCATTCTCCCGGGCGCGGCGATCTCGATTCTCGTCGGCAATTTCTTCTATGCTTGGCAGGGGCGCCGGGTCGCGCGCGAGACCGGGCGCGACGACGTGACGGCGCTGCCTTACGGCATCAACACCGTGAGCCTCTTCGCCTACATCTTCTTCATCATGCTGCCGATCTACCTCGAAACGAAGGACCCCGTATGGGCGTGGCAGGTCGGCCTCGTCGCGTGCCTCCTGAACGGGCTCATCGAAGTCGTCGGCGCCTTCGTCGCCGAGTGGGTGCGCCGCATGACGCCGCGCGCGGCGCTGCTCTCCGCGCTCGCGGGCATCGCGATCACCTTCATCTCGATGGACTTCAGCTTCCGCATCTTCGACAAGCCGCTGATCGCGCTGCTGCCGCTGGCGCTGATCCTGCTGTCTTACTTCGCGCACCAGCGATTTCCATTGGGCTTGCCCGGCGGTCTCGTGGCGATTCTCTGCGGCACGGCGCTCGCGTGGGGATTGGGAGGAATGTCCGGAAAGCCGGCCGCGACTTTCGCGCTCAGCCCGCCGGTCTTCACCGGCGGCGCGCTCTGGCAGGCGCTTTCGAGCCCGGAGTTTCTCAAATACATGTCGGTGATCTTTCCGATGGGGATCTTCAATGTCGTCGGCTCGCTGCAAAACATCGAGAGCGCCGACGCGGCGGGCGACCGCTACAAAACATTTCCGTCGCTCATGGCGAACGGCATCGGCTCGGTCGCCGCGGCGCTCTTCGGCAGCGCCTTTCCGACAACGATCTATATCGGCCATCCGGGCTGGAAGCGCCTGGGCGCGCGCTCCGGCTATTCGGCGCTGAACGGCATCTTCATCGCCTTTATCTGCCTCACGGGGACAATCCAGACCGTGCTGGATTTTATTCCGCTCGAAGCTGGGATCGGCATCCTCCTTTATATCGGCATCATCATAACGGCGCAGGCGTTTCAGGAGACGCCGAAAGAGCACGCGCTCGCCGTCGCGCTGGGACTTTTTCCCGCGCTCGCGGCGTGGGGGTTGCTGATGGTCGAGACGGGTCTGCGTGCGGCGGGAAAAACGCTCTATCAGGCGGGCTTGGGCGCGTTCGCCGGCAGCCTCGCGATCCACGGCATGATCTCGCTCGAGCGCGGCTTCATCTTCACCTCGATGATCCTGGCCGCGATCGGCGTTTTTCTCCTCGAGCGGCAGTTCCTCCGCGCCGCGTGGTGGTCGCTCGCCGCGGCGGTCTTTTCCGCGATCGGCATCATCCATGCGTACGAGCTCACGCCCGGCGGCATCGTGAGCCGCTTCGGCTTTTTCGCCGCGCCGGAATTCGTCGCGGCTTATCTCATGCTATGCGTGCTGTTTGTCGCGGTGGGATGGTGGGAAAAAAATAAGAGCCGTTCGACAGGCTCAGGCGAACGGAGTAACCGTCCTAAACGCGGTTAATTTTTTTCGTTCGTGTTTGTCCTGAGCAAAGTCGAAGGATCGAAGCACTCCTAGAATTCTCCCTTGTAAAATCCCCGCTGACCGCGCGCCTCTTCGACGCCGACTTCCAGCGTCTTCAATTTCGCTCCGGGAAAGCGCCGGCGCACGCGGACGCGAATCTTGCCGGCGATGTATTCCGCCAGCAGCTCGGTGCTCGTGTTCGCGATCGGCAACAGCAGCGCGTCCTGCTTGGGCAGCACGATGCGCTGGTTGCGATAGCCGACGGTCACATGCTCGTCGGCGCGGTGCACCGTGAGCGCCGGGCAGTCCTTTTGAATCAGCGTGCGATGATCGAGCTCGTCGCAGATCTGTTTGACGACGGGCTTGAAGGAGATGAAGTCGAGCACGACGCCGGCGCGGTCGATCTCGCCCTCGACCGCCACGTATACCTGATAATTGTGCCCGTGGAGCGCCTCGCGCTTGCCGTTGGCGAATACGAGAAAGTGCGCCGAGGCGAAGTTGAAATAATCCTTCTCGACCTCGATCGTGAAGCGCCGCGGCATGCCGAAACGGTATCGAAGATGACGGATTTAGGCAAGCGAAGCGGCCGCGCGCGGCCGCCATTTCACCGTGTGGCCGCGCTTGTCACACTCCGCCGAATCGGGCGCGATTATTGCTTTGGATTACAAACGGCTTGCGCTATACTGCGGCCGTTTTTGTATGAAGCTGTTTTACCGGGTTCTCTTTATCTGGACGGCGCTCGCCGCTCCCTTATTCGCTCAGTCGGTCATCGACCCGAATCTTACCGTCGAAACGGTCGTCACGGGCTTGAGCAATCCGACGACGATGGCGTTCATCGGCGATAATGATTTTCTCGTGCTGGAAAAAAACACGGGCAAGGTGAAGCGCGTGACTGCTGGGGTCGTGCAGGCGACGGTCTTGGACCTGAACGTCGACAACGATTCCGAGCACGGTCTCTTGGGAATAGCGCTGCACCCGCAGTTCGACACGAACGGCTTTGTTTACCTCTACTATACGGAGGCAAGTCAAAACCAGGACACTACCGGCTCCGCCACAGCGAATCTTGTCCGCAAATTTCACTGGAACGGTAGCGCTCTGACTTCGGCTCAGGTCGACCCGAT
The DNA here is from genome assembly GCA_021324155.1 of Pseudomonadota bacterium. GTDB lineage: Bacteria > Desulfobacterota > Binatia > UBA9968 > UBA9968 > JAJPJQ01. The sequence goes on along the minus strand of JAJPJQ010000036.1, from coordinate 28,162 downwards.
TCTCAGTCTCCCTGTCGACCCAGGCCCGAATCACAACGGCGGCATTATTCTCTTTGGCCCCGACCAGAAGCTTTACGTGATCAACGGCGATCTCAACCGGAACGGAAAGATGCAGAACTTCCCAGACGGCGGCGATCCCGATATGACGTCCGGTATTTATCGCTTGAACGAGGATGGAACGGCGGCGGCGGGCAATCCGTTCACAGGTACGATGGCTAAGTACTACGCCTACGGCGTCCGCAACTCCTTCGGCATGGCGTTCGACCCTGTGACGAATAAGCTGTGGGATACGGAAAACGGTGCGAACAGCTACGATGAGATCAACTTGGTCGAGCCCGGATTCAACAGCGGCTGGGAATCGATCATGGGCCCCGATAGCCGCGACCCTCAGAATGCGAACCAGGATTTGTATGTCGCGCCGGGCTCCCACTATGCCGACCCGTTATTTTCGTGGCTCAACACCGTCGGGCCGACGGCGATCGTTTTTCTGAATTCCACTCAACTTGGCGCTCAGTACCAAAACGATGTCTTTGTCGGAGACATCAACAACGGGAATCTGTATCATTTCGTGCCCAATGCCAATCGCGATGGTTTCGTCTTGGCTGGCTCCTTAGCGGATAAAGTCGCCGACAACTCGGCGGAATTCAACGCCGTCTTTTTCGGCGAAAATTTCGGCGGCATCACCGATCTGAAGGTCGGACCGGACGGGAATCTGTACGTTTCATCTTTCTTCAACGGAGTGGTGTACCGCATCATGCCGGCGAATCCGCCGCTCACGCTGCATACGACGACACTGCCGGACGCCGTAGTCGGAGTGCCGTACGACGAAGCTCTCGGTATCAGCGGCGGTGCCGATCCGTACACGATCCAAGCGATCAAAGGCGCGCTTCCCGAAGGCATTGGACCAAACGGCACGAATCTAACCGGCACGCCGACGGTCGCGAAGAAATTCAAATTTACGCTGCAAGTGAGAGACGACACCGGCGCAGCCATCAGCCAGCAGTTCGCTATCCAGGTATTCAAGGCGCTGGAGGTCTCGACACAGTCGCTGAAGAACGGCAAGGTAGGAAAAAATTACAAAGCGAGTTTGAAAGCGACCGGCGGCAAGGCGCCTTATACGTGGGTTCTGAAAAGTGGCAGCACGTTGCCGGCGAATTTGCAGTTAAGCCCGTCCGGTCAGATAAGCGGCGCGCCGGCCGGACCATCCAGCGGGAATGTCACATTCCAGGTGACAGACGGTCTCGGCGTGACGACGGAGAGAACGCTTTTGCTGACGATCGGCAACTGATCGCCTTTCCGCAGTCGTCCCATATCCTACGAAGCATCACGCTTTTCGCGTTTCCTTTCGCCAATATTTTTGTATACTTCAACGCCCGCGCATGAAGACCTTCATCTTCTTCGCCGCATGGCTCCTCCGGGCGACGATCTGCTTCGCCGCGCCGTCGGTCGTCGATCCGACTCTTCAGGTCAAAGAAATCGTATCGGGCCTGAACTTTCCCACCACGATGGCGTTCATCGGCGCAAACGACCTGCTCGTGCTGGAGAAAACCGGCAACGTCATGCGGGTCCTCGACGGCGTTCTCCAGCCCGAGCCGGTCTTGGACCTAGCCGTCGACAACGAGGGCGAGCACGGCCTTTTGGGAATCGCGCTTCACCCGGACTTCGAGAATAATCACTTCGTTTATTTATTTTATAGCGAGAGTCCCGCGACGCCGAATGACGCCACCGCCAACAAAATTTACAAATACACATGGCAAGGCGGCGCGCTGGTAAACCCTGTCTTGATATTAAGTCAGCCCTACGACTCCACCGACCATGTCAGCGGGATTCTTCTTTTCGGCCCCGACGGCAAGCTCTACGTCGTCCTGGGCGACCAGAACCACAACGGCCAGCTCCAGAACTTTCCCAACGGCGCGCCCGACGACACGTCGGTCATTCTCCGCCTGAACGACGACGGCTCGACTCCGCCCGACAATCCGTTCGCCGCTCAGGGCGGCGCGCTGGCGCGGTACTACGCTTACGGCATTCGCAATTCGTTCGGTATAGCGTTCGATCCGCTGACCGGCAACTTATGGGATACCGAAAATGGCGTGAGGGAATACGACGAAGTGAATCTCGTCTTGCCGGGATTCAACAGCGGCTGGGAATCGATCATGGGACCGGACAGCAGGAATCTGCACAACGCCGGCACGGATCTGTTCGCTATTCCCGGCTCGCACTACGCCGACCCGAAATTTTCCTGGAAGGCGACGGTCGCGCCGACCGCCATCGCCTTTCTCGATTCGACGGCGCTCGGCGCGCAGTATCGAAACGATGTCTTCGTCGGCAGCTTCAATTCCGGCGCGCTGTATCGTTTCGAGCCGAACGCCGCGCGCGACGGATTTCTTTTGTCCGGAAAACTCGCCGACGCCGTGGGCGACAAAGATAACGAGCTCGCGCCGGTAATTTTCGGCAACGGTTTCGCCAGTGTCACGGATGTCAAAGTCGGTCCCGACGGGCTGCTCTACATCCTGGATTTCTTGGGCGGGACTATTTACCGCATCGACGTCGCGGTTTCGTTCGGTGTCGCGGCGCTGCCGAACGCCGAAGTCGGCACGTCCTACGATGCCGACTTACATGTCGCCGGCGGATCAGAGCCTTACGCCGTTTCGATTGCGACGGGTATGGTGCCGCCGGGCATCGCTCCGGCCGGCACGCATTTAACCGGCACGCCGACGACGGCGAAGAAATTTGCTTTCTCGCTCCTGGTGACGGACGCCGACGGCGGCTCTTCCATGAGACCATTCAGCATCCAGGTGCTGAAGCCCGTCACGATCTCCACGACGTCGCTGAAGAGCGGGAAAGCAGGGAAGAGTTACAAGGCCGCGCTAAAGGCGGCCGGCGGCAAAGCGCCGCTAACGTGGTCGGTCTCGTCGGGGAGCTTGCCGACTTGGGCGAGCCTCGATCCAGTGGCGGGTGCGATAAACGGCGACGCAGTACCAGGCGTGACGAATTTTACCGTACAGGTGACCGATTCGCTCGGCGGCGCAGATACACAGGACTTAACCCTGACGGTCGCGAACTAGCCGGCTAAACTCCTTTTCCCACCGCTTCGCCGATCGATTTCAACCCGTCGCGCTCGATCAGATTCAGCAGGCCGCGGTTGATGCGCTTGACGGCTCCCGGTCCTTCGTAGACAAAGCCGGTCAAAATCTGCACGGCGCTCGCGCCGGCTCTGATTTTCTCGTACGCATCCTCGGCGGTGAAGATGCCGCCCGCGCCGATGATCGGCAGCGCGCCGCCGGTGGCGCGATAGACGTGGCGGATGAAATCCGTCGCGCGCGCCTTCAGCGGCTTGCCGCTGAGCCCGCCCGGCTGATCGACGGGCTTGCTCAGGTTTTCGCGCAGCACGGCGCTCGCGTTGGTCGCGACGATGCCGGCGATGCGCTCCGCTTTGGCGACCGCGACGACTTCGTTCGCCTGGGCGAAGTCCATGTCGGGATCGATCTTCACGAACACCGGCTTCTCGGGAATGTGCGAAGCCGCCGCGAGCTCGCGGTTCTTCGCCTGGATGGTCGCGAGTAGGTTGGCCAGGTGTCCTTTCTGCTGCAGGTCGCGCAGCTCTGGGGTATTCGGCGAGCTCACGTTAAGCGTGAAGTAATCCCCGTAGGGAAAAAGCGTCTCGAACGTGAAGAGGTAATCCGCCGCGGCATCTTTGGTCGCGACGATCTTGGTCCGGCCGATGTTGACGCCGAGCGGAATCCTCAGCGGCCGCTCGGAGCGCAGTGCCTTGAGCTTCACGCCGATCGCCTCGGCGCCTTCGTTGTTGAAGCCGAGACGGTTGATGAGCGCCTGGTCTTCCGGCAGGCGAAAGAGGCGGGGCTTCGGCTGCCCCGGCTGCGCCTGGGCGGTGACCGCGCCGATCTCGATGAAGCCGAAGCCGAAGCCCGGCCAGGTGCGGATCGCGACGCCGTTCTTGTCGAAGCCCGCGGCGAGCCCGACGGGGTTTTTAAGCTTCAGCGGACCGACGCTCGTCTCCAGCCGCCCGTCCTCGACGGTGTAAAGATTTGCCAGCGCGCGCTCGAGAAACGCCATGCGCGAGAGCATCGCGAGCGTCTGCTCGTGGGTTTTTTCCGCGTCGCCGCGGAACAGCAGGGGACGGAGAACGGATTTATACAGCATCGGTTCGGTCGGCATTGGCATCAGTGGTAGAGCTCCTTCAACAGACCGCTCTTTTCGAGCGTGTCGAGAAAATGAAAATCGATGAACTGCTCCGGCTTGGCCGTCTTTGCCGCCGGCATCGTCGCCGCCAGATCGTCGAGCGCGTTTTTCATACCGGGCATGTTGATGTAGGGCGCCTTCTCCAGGACTTTGCCGACGTAAAGATCGTAAGCCTTCGCAAGCACCGCGGGGTCGTCGATCTTGGTGTACTTCGCGAGCGATTTGTAAGTGAACTCGCGGTCGCTGCGCGCCCGCGCGATGCCGCGCACGTAGGCGCGCATGAAGCGATTGATCGTGTCGGGGCGGTTACGGATGATGCCGCCCTGCACGACGAGCGACGGATTGGGGAAGGGCAGGTCCATGTCCGTGATGCTCACGATCTCCTTGAAGCCCATTTTCTCGACGGCGAAGAGCGTCGGCGGCGACACGAGCCCAGCCTCGATCGCGCCGCCCTGGAGCCCGCCCATGATCGAGCTCATGGCGCCCATCTGCACGATCGTGACGTCTTTTTGCGGATCGAGCCCGTATTTTTTCAGCGCGAAGCGGGCCGAGATGTCGGTGCTCGAGCCGAAGCGCGAGATGCCGATTTTCTTGCCCTTCAGCCCCTCGACGCCTTTGATGTCGGGACGAGCGTAGATCGAGAAAATCATCTTATTCGTCGTGTTGCCGATGATCTTAATGTCGGCGCCTTGGAGCGCGGCGGCCATCGCGCTGCTACCGTTCATCGCGCCGATCTCGACCTCCCCGGCGACGGTCACCTGAGCGAGCTGGCTGCCGCTCGGGATCAGGATCGTCTGGTCGTCGAGCCCCTCCTTGGCGAAGAGTCCAGCGTCGTGCCCGACCCAGATGCCGATGTACGATCCGCTGATCGAGCTGTAGCCGATACGGATGCGCTCGGCGCCGAGCGCCGGCGCGGCGGCGAGCAGAATCAGCAGCGACGATAACGCGATTTTCCGGAGCATGGCGGCTCCTCCTGTGCGCTTTAGTGCAGCGGCGAAAACGGCGCCGGGATCATCAGGCAATTTTCCTGCTTGAGCATGTATTCCTTGGTCTCCGGCGGCCAGCCGGGAATCTTGAACGATTCGGCGCGCAGCCGCTCGCGCTCGCCCGCGTCCTTGTAGGCCCACATGTGGATGTATTGATTGAGCGAGCCGGAGATCGTGTGCCACGCGCCGGCGAGCGGCGAAAGCTTCACCCGCTCGGGGATGATCTTCCCGAAGCGCTCGAGCACCGTCGGCATCGTCCCCGGCTTGTACGTGTAGGTGCGGATCTCGTAGACGTCGCCGAGCCGGCGCGGCTCCATTGCCGGCGAGAACGGCGCCGGCTGGAGCAGCTTGCTTTCTTGGAAGAGAATGAACTCCTGGGTCTTCGGCGGCCATTGGCCGGTCTTGCGCGCCTCGGCGCTGATGCGCTCGCGCGCCTCGTAGCTCTCGTACGGCCACATGTGCACGACCTGGTTGAGCGTGCCGATCTCCGAGTGCCAGATGCCGCCGAGCGCCGAGATCTTGGTCCGCGCCGCGAGGCCCGCCTCAAAGGCTTTCATGAACGACGGCGTCGCGCCCGGCCGCAATAGATACGTTCGCATCTCTACGATCATACGTCCTCCAATCTTTTCGCTTTCAACCCGAACTCGAAACTATGTGTTCGTTCGTTCCACCTTCATATACACCCCCGGCGGCACAAGGCGAAAGACGTGCACGGGCTCGGAAACGTTTTTCAGCCGGTGCTCGCCGGCGTCTTCGAGCACGAAGCGATCGCGGATGCGCGCCGCGGTCTCGGGACCGATCATCACCTCGCCGCCTTTGGTGAGGCCGGCGATGCGCGCGGCGAGATTCGTCGTCGGCCCGGAGGCGGTGAAGGTCCAGCGGCCGGCGCCCGCGGCGTCGATCTTGGTCGCTCCGACGAGCGCCGCGCCGCTGTTGATGCCGACGTGGATCTGCACGGCGGGATAGATGCCGACGAACTCCTGATTGAGGCTCGTCACTTTCGCCAGGAGCTCGAACGCCGTCGCGGCGGCGTTCTCGGCGTGGCGCGCCGGGCCGACGTCGCTCTGGAAGATCACCATCAGCCCGTCGCCCGCGGTCTCGTTCACGTCGCCGTGGTGCGCGCGGATGATTTCGAGAAAGCTCGAGAAATAATCCTGGATCATGCGGTTGAGCCGCTGCGTGGGCAGCTGCTCCGAAAGCCGCGTGTAGCCTTCCACGTCGAGAAAGATGACCGAGACGTCGGCCTCGCGCTTCTCCAGCTCGCGCGCGTCGGGATTTTTCTCCAGCAGCTTGGTCACGGCCTCGGGGACGAACTTGATCAATTCGCCTTTGACCTGCTCCAGCAGCTCGACCTTGCGCATCGATTCTTTCAGGCTGTCGAGCGCACCGGCAAGCTCGACGTTGCGTTTCTCCAAATCGGCGTGAACGGTTTCGAGCCGCGCGGCCATGTCGTTGATCGCGCCGCCCAGCTCGCCGATCTCGTCGCGGCTGTGCGTGGGCACGCGCGCGCTGAAGTCGCCGCCACCGATGCGGCGCGCGGCCGCCGCGACCAGCGCGATCGGCCGCAGCACCATGCGGCCCAGGAAAAGCATCAGCGCGACCGCGACGCCGAGGATCGTCAAGCCCGCGACGGCGACCTCGCGGTTGCGCGCCGCGGCGAGCTCGGCGTCGAGCTTTTCGAGGCCGAGGCTCACGCGCACGACGCCGCGCACCTTATGGTCGCTGCCGTGGCATTCCTGGCACGGCTTACGGTTCTCCAGCGGGCGGAAGAGCGTCAGCTCCCGCGCGTTGCCGACCGGTGCGTAATTTTCCTGCGGGGTCAGGGTCTCGACGGCGCGGTTGAACATCGGATCGTTGATGGTTTTGCCCGGCGCGTGATCCATCTTTTTGATGCGGTCCATGACGTCGAGGTCGAGCGCTTCGGTCTTCGCGACTTCCATGAGCGTCGTGAGATCGCTGAACGCCTCGACGCCGTTCCGGCGGTAGACGTCGATCACGCGCACGTCCTTCAGCTCGGTTTTAAGGTCCTGGATGAGGCGCCGGATGATGTCGGGGCGCCCCTGGAGCATGCCGTTTTCGATGCTGCGCTGGATCGTCGCGGTGAGCAGCCGGGCGGTCTCCCGGTTGTCGGCGACGAGCGCCTGGGTGCTGCGCCGGATGTTGACGATTACGAGGATGCCGAAGCCGAGAACCAGGATCGCCAGCGTCAGCGCGATGACCTTCAGCCGAAGGTGCTCCCGGAAGCGCCGCATCGTTTGTCTTTCCCATACATTCGCCGGCAATTGCAACCGCCGATTTCCGGCGCTACTTTTTAATCAGAATGGAATTCAAGGAGTTCGGCGCGACTGGCGTCAAGGTGCCCGACATCGGCCTCGGCACATGGCAGTATCGCGGCGGCGACGCGCCGATCAAAAAGGCGGTCGAGCTCGGCGCGTGCCTCATCGATACCGCCGAGATGTACGGCACCGAAGAGGCTGTCGGCGCGGCGATCAGAGGCATGCGCGACAAAGTTTTCATCGCGACGAAAGTCTCGGGCAATCATCTCCGCTACGAGCAGGTGATCGCCGCGGCGGAAGGAAGCCTTAGGCGCCTCGGCATCGAGACGATCGATCTCTATCAAGTCCACTGGCCCGATCCGGCCGTGCCGATCGCCGAGACGATGGGCGCGATGGAGAAGCTCGTCGACGAAGGCAAGGTGCGCTTCATCGGCGTGAGCAACTTCTATTTGAAAAATTTGCAGGAAGCCGAAGCGGCGATGAAGCGGCACACAATCGCCGCCAATCAGGTCAAGTACAGCCTCATGCAGCGCGGCATCGAGGAGGATACGCTCGCCTATTGCCAGAAAAACCGCATCACCGTGATCGCCTACAGCCCGCTCGCGCGCGGCGCGCTCTCGACGCGCACGCTCCTGAAGAACCGCCGCACGCTCGCCGCGCTCCAGCAGATCGCGTCCGAGACCGGCAAGACGATGACGCAGGTCGCGCTCAACTGGTGCATCGCCAAACCCGGCGTGATCGCGATTCCAAAAACAGATAAAGTCGAGCGCGTCGTCGAGATGTGCGGCGCGTCGGGCTGGAAGCTCTCGCCATCCCAGACGGTCGCACTGGAGAAAGCGTTTCCGGTATCTGTGTAAAGCTCTCGCGGGAATCCGTCTCAACTGATGCGGTAAACCTCTACTACGCTCGCTCGAATTCTACGCGCGGCTTCTCGTAACCGGACGCATCGGCTTTTCGACAGACTCCCGCTCGGCTTCGGCTTCTCTCCACCCTTACGAAGCGGGGAGATTAAGAGGGGGGGAAAACCAGCCGCGCGATCTCGTCGTGGCGTGCGAACCACACGCCGGAAAAACCTGTCATGTAGCGCAGAATCTCCGCCAGCATCGCCGACATCATCGGCCGGCCGCCGAAGTGCGCGTGCACCGTGAGATTGATCACGGCCGGCGACTCGCCGCGGTAGAGGAAATCGAACGTGTCTTTGTACACCTGGTAGAAATCGCGCGGGCTCCCGCGCAGCACGCGATTGTCGGTGAAGTCGCTGTGCGCGATCGCGACCAGCGGCCCTTTGGGAGTTTGCAGCACGTACGGCAGATCGGCGTCGTTGTAGTCGCCGTGCCAGATGAAGCCTTCGGCGGCGACGAATTCCGCCGTGTCTTCGGTCGGCGCGGCGACCGGGCTGAACCAGCCCGCCGGTTTCGCGCCGGTGATATTTTGTAGAATGCGCCCGCAGCGGCGGATCACGTCGCGCTCTTCGTTCGGCTCCAGATAGGGAAGGATCAGGTCCTGGGTGTATGAATGGCAGGCGAGCTCGTGGCCTTTCTCGTGCAGCGCTTTCGTCGCTTCGGGAAAATCCTCCGCGGCTTTGCCGCTGACGCAAACCGTGCCGCGCACGGCGAAGTCGTCGAGCACGCGCATGATGCGCCAGATGCCGGTCTTCCCGCCGTAGCGGGCCCACGAGATGCCGAGCAGATCGCGCGTGCCCGGCTTGAGCGCGGTCGTCATCGGCGAGTAGGGCGGCGCCTTGCCTTCGGAGAAGCTCTCGAACATCACCGTGACGAGCACGGCGATGCGCGCGCCGTTGGGCAGAGATGGAAATTTTTCTGCGGCGCTCACTTTGCGCTCAGCTCGGTTCGCCACAGTTCGGCAATGCGTTCCAATTCTTCCCCTGACAGACGCATGTTCGCCGCCGCCGCGTTCTCGCGCACCTGGTGCGGGTTGCGCCCGCCGGGAATCACGGTCGAGACCGCCGGATGCGCGAAGCAGAAGGCGATTGCGGCCTGCGCGAGCGACCGCCCGGGCTTCGCGAGGAAGCGCAGCTTCTCGACTTTTTCCAGCTGTTTTTTAAATGCATCACCGGCGAAATTCCGCGCGCGCACGTCCTCGCCCTGAAAGCGCTGCTGGTCTTCCGGCTTGAGCTTGCCGGTCAAGAGGCTGCGCCGGAGCGGCACGCGCACGACGATGCCGACGCTCGCTTTCTCAGCCGCGGAAAAAACCTTCTCGCCCGCCAATTGGTCCAGCAGATTGTATTCGAGCTGGACCGTCTCGGCCTTGCCGCCTTCGATCGCGGCCAGCGCCTCTTCGACGCTGTTGATCGAGACGCCGTAGTGGCGGATCTTGCCTTCTTTTTTTCTTTTGTCGAGCAGCTCCCAGATTTCGCCTTTGCGCATCGCGTCGACGGTTGGGTTGTGCAGCTGGTAGAGGTCGATCGCGTCGGTCTGCAAGCGCTGAAGGCTCTCGTGCAGGACGCGGTCGATGTAGTCGACGGCGAAATTGCGCTTGCCTTTGTCCGGGCCGACCATGACGTTGCCGCCCTTGGTCGCGAGGATGACTTTATCGCGGTTTCCTTTGAGCGCCTTGCCGAGCAGCGTCTCGGAATAGCCCGCGCCGTAGGCGTCGGAGGTGTCGATGAAGTTGATTCCCAATTCCAGCGCGGTGTCGATCGCCGCGAGCGATTCCTCGTCCTTCATCGGCCCGAAGTGGCCCGCGTGCACCATAGTGCCGAGCCCTATGACGCTGACTCTATATCCGGTTTTGCCGAGCGTGCGGTATTCCATGGCTCCTCCGAATCAACTTTTTCTTTTCCTGGAATTCGGCGATAATTGCAACCCGGTTAAATTCTCTTTCATGAGCTACGTAGAACGAAGTCTCGACAGAGGTGAGCGCATCATTTACCGCACCAAGCAACACTCGGTAGTTTTTTTCTGGCCATTGTTGTTCATCCCTTTTGCCGCCTCAGCTTTTTTCACCGGCCGCAACGATGTTGGTGAGATTTTGCTGGGATTGCCCGTTGCTCTGGAAATTTTCGGTTTTTTCCAGCGGTACTTTTCGGACTTTGCCGTAACAAATCGAAGGGTCGTCGGCAAATCTTTTGGTTATAGCGTCTTCCATCGCCCCGCGGTGATGCTAGTCGAACTGCGCGCAGTTGAGTTCAAGCCCGGCGTTTTGAACGTTCTATTCGACTATGGAAGAGTCATTGCCGTTGATATCCGCGGAGAACGACACGAATTCTATAACGTCCCCGGCGAGTTCTACCGCCAGATCCAAACACGCGTCGCGCGCATAGAAAGAATCCTACAGTGACGCTTCGTCCGCCGCGCCGGGGACGGCCGCCGTGCGCGGCTCGAGCCGGCGGTGAAGAAATCCGCCCGCTGCCGCGAACGAAATAAACAGCAGCCCCGCGGCGGCGAACGAGACCTGAAAGCCGTAGGTCTCCGCGAGCCAGCCCATCATCATCGGTATCACGAGCGGGCAGATGATCCAGCCGAGGCCGCTCACGGCCATCGCCATCGTGCGGTCGCCGGCGTGGCTGAACTCCGTCGCCTCGACCTGGTAAAGGAGATCCATGAAGCTGCCGGCGCAGCCGGTGACGACGATCGCGACGCCGATGGCCGCGGCGTTCTGCATGCTGCCGGTGACGATCAGCGATAATCCCATGCCGGCCATGCCGAGCGCGTAAATCTGCGTCCGGCGCGGCATCGTTATGAGGCCGGCGAGCGCGAAGCCGATCAGGATCGGCCCGACGGTGCGGAGCGCCGAGAGCGCGCCGATCCATTGATCGCGGTAGCCGGCGAACGCGAGGTAGAGCGGGTACATCGACTGGCTCATCACCGAGGGCAGCGAGGCGGCGAAGGAGACCGAAACCACCAGCCAGATATGGCGCTGGGCGAGAAAGCGGCCGATGCCGCCGGCGACGTGTACGAGTTTGCGCCCGTGCGGCTTCGGCTCGGTGTGCGGAAAAAGAAAAGTTAAAAGGAGACACGCCGCCGACAGCGCGATGATCGCCGTGAAAGCCTGCGCGAAGCCCATCAAGCCCAGGATGACGCCGCCGAGCGTCAATCCCGCGAAGCCGCCGGCGTAATTCCACGCGGAGAGACGGCCGAGCTTTTTGCCGTGGTGCGCGCCGGGAAGCTGACTGACGAGCGATTGGATCGAGATCCAGAACGTGCTGCGCGAGCAGAAAGCCAGCGACTGGGCGATGGCGATCAATAGATAGCGGTCCGCGGCGAGCAGCGTCGCTCCGGCGAGTCCCATCATGAGAAAGCAGCCGCGCAGCGTGCGGCGCTCGCCGAAGCGGTCCGAGAACGCGCTGCCGCCGAAGCGGACGACGAGCTCGATTAGCACCGGCAGCGAGACGAGACTGCTGATCGTGACGATCGAATAGCCGAGCGAGAGGCCGTAAAGCGGCACCAGCACTTGGAGCGCTCCCATGCAGACATTCCAGAGAAAGCCGCTGGCGTAGAGGGCGATGACCCGCGCGACCGCGCCGCCGATGCTCATGAATATTTTAGTTCGACGCCGTCGATCCGTCGGCAGCGTTGAGGAGATAGGCCTGGATGAATTTATCGAGGTCGCCATCGAGCACGCGGTCGGCGTCGCCCATCTCGACGCCGGTGCGGTGGTCTTTCACCATGCGGTAAGGGGCGAGCACGTAGGAGCGAATCTGGCTGCCCCAGGCGATGTCCTTTTTCGTCTTGTGGTAGGCTTCCTTCTTTTCTTTCTGCTTCTCGAGCTCCAGCTCGTAGAGGCGTGAGCGCAGAATCTTCATCGCCATCGCCTTGTTCTTGTGCTGCGAGCGCTCGTTCTGGCAGGCGACGACGATATTGGTCGGAAGATGCGTGATGCGGACGGCCGAGTCGGTCTTGTTGACATGCTGTCCGCCGGCGCCGCTCGACCGGTACGTATCGATGCGGAGGTCCGCTTCGTTGATATCTATTGTGATAGTGTCGTCGACCTCGGGATAGACAAATACCGACGCGAACGACGTATGGCGGCGCGAGTTCGCGTCGAACGGCGAGATGCGCACGAGCCGGTGGATGCCGGCCTCCGCTTTTAAATAACCGTATGCGTACTGCCCTTCGATGGTGAATGTGACGCTCTTCACGCCCGCTTCCTCGCCGGGCTGGTATTCCATGATTTCGTGGCGGTAGCCCCTGCGGTCGGCCCAGCGGAGATACATGCGCAGCAAAATCTCCGCCCAGTCCTGCGCCTCGGTGCCGCCTGCGCCGGGATGGAGCTCGACGATCGCGTTGCGCGCGTCGTCGGGGTCGCCGAGCATCTGCTTGAGCTCGACCTCGGCCAATTCCTCGGCGACTTTGCCGACCTTGGCCGCTGCTTCGCTCAGCGCCTCCTCGCTCTTCTCGTCTTTCGAGAGGTCGAGAAAGAAGCGCGCCTCTTCGAGCTCGGCCCGGTGCTTCTCCCACGAATCGAGGACGTTCTTGATGCCGGCCTGCTCTTTGAGGATCGTCTGCGCCTTATCGGCGTCGTTCCAGAAATCAGGCTTGGAGGTGAGCTGGTTCAGCTCTTCTAGGCGCTTCTTCTTGGCGTCGAAGTCAAAGACGCCTCCGGAGCTGGTCGAGCCGCTCCTCGAGGCCGGTGAGCTGGGCTTGGGTTTCTTCGAACATAACAGGATTCCTTAAGTCGAGTTATTATAGCAGCGCAGCGCGGCGCTTTCCACAAACGGCGCGGGCGATTTTTCTTTCCAGCGCGCGCATGATCCGCGCGTCCTTCGGCGAGCGCTCGTGGTCGTAGCCCAATAGATGCACGACGCCGTGGATTAAAAGCCGGTCGATCTCCTGCGCCAGCGTCCATCCGCCGGCCCGCGCCTGCTCGCGCGCTTTGTCGATCGAGATTACGACGTCCCCGAGCAGCATCGGGCCGCCGTTCGCGGCGCGCTCGGCCGGGAAGGAGAGGACGTCGGTTGCCTTGGCCTTGCGGCGGTATTTCTTATTGAGCTTGGCAATGGCGGTGTCGCCGACGAGCGCCAGGCTCAGCTCGCTCTCCGATTCGTCGAGAAAGTCGAGAATCTTTTCCGCCGTCCGCTTGATGCGCCGGAGCGGGAGCTTCCGCCCGCGCGCGCGGCTCACAATGTCGACGGGCATGAACGGATCAGTTGCCGGCGCCGTCGGGATTCTCGGCGCGCTCGTACGCCGAGATGATCTCCTGCACTAGACGGTGGCGTGCGACGTCGCGTTCGGTGAAGGTGACGAAGCGGATGCCCTCGACGTGCGTGAGAATGCGCCAGGCTTCTTTGAGGCCGGAGGGCTTTCCGGCCGGGAGATCGATCTGCGTCACGTCGCCGGTGATGACCGCCTTCGACCCGTAGCCGAGGCGCGTGAGAAACATCTTCATCTGCTCCGGCGTCGTATTCTGCGCCTCGTCGAGAATGACGAAAGAATCGTTCAGCGTGCGGCCGCGCATGAAGGCGAGCGGCGCGACCTCGATCGTGCCGCGCTCGACGAGCTTGCGCGCGCGGTCGAAGTCGACCATGTCATGCAGCGCGTCGTAGAGCGGGCGCAGGTAAGGATTCACTTTCTCCGCGAGGTCGCCGGGGAGAAAACCGAGCTTTTCGCCCGCCTCGACCGCCGGGCGCGTCAGAATGATGCGCACGTAGTTGTTCTTCATCAGCTCGGCGACCGCCATCGCCATCGCGAGATACGTCTTGCCGGTGCCGGCGGGCCCGATGCCGAAGACGATGTCGTGGCGCCGGATCGCGTCGATATAGGCTTTCTGCGCGACGCTTTTCGGTGTGATCGTGCGCTTGTGCGACGAGATGTAGATGGTGTCGAGAAAGATATCCTGCAGGTTCGCGCGCCGGTCGCCGCTCAAAATCCGCACGGCATAGTCGACATCGCTGCCGTAGACCGGATAATTTTTTTCGAGCAGGCCGTAGAGCTGCTTCAGGACTTTGCCTGCGAGCTCGGCTTCGACGTGATCGCCCTCGACTTCGATGCTCGTGCCGCGCACCTGGAGCTTCACGCCGAGGCTCCGCTGGATGATTTTAAGATGCTCGTCGTGCTGGCCGAGCAGATCGCGGAAGTGGTGCGGGTCAGGAAAATCGATGCGCGGATTTTCTTCTTCGGCGGGCTTGCGCCCGGTCTCTTCCTTCACTCGTTTTCTCCCATGAGCTGGAGCACGATCTCGCGCATGCGCGGGCGGTTGTCGAAATCGAGCAGGACGATCTGCTGCCAGGTGCCGAGCAATAAACTGCCGCCGTCGATCGGCACCTGGAGCGACGGCCCGACCAGCGACGCGCGCAGGTGCGAGTAGCCGTTGTCGTCGCCCCAGCGGTCGTCGTGATGATAGCGGCGGTCGGAAGGGATGAGCTTTTCCAGCAGCTCCTTCAAATCCTGGAGCGCGCCGGATTCGTATTCGATGGTCGTAAGCGAGGCGGTCGAGCCCGAGACGAAGAGCGTCGCGAGGCCGCGCTGAATTCTATGGCGTCCGAGCGCGTCTTTGACTTTGGGCGTAATATCGATGATGTCGCAGTGACCTTGGGTCTTTTCGCGGATCGTGGCGGTGTGGATCTGCATCAAAGATTGCAGGCTCTCTAAGTAGCCTTCACTATTTCCCTAACTTTGTCTAGGGCCTGATCGACCCTGGACGGGTCCTTGCCGCCGGCCTGGGCGAAGTCGGGCCGGCCGCCCCCGCCGCCGCCGACGATCGGCGCGACCTGCTTGACGATGTTGCCCGCGTGGAAGCGCGACGTTAAATCTTTGCTAACCGAGGCGACCATCGAGACATTGGTGTCGCCGGCGCTCACAAGGAAGACGACGCCGGAGCCGAGCTTGTCTTTCACCTGGTCCGCCAGCTCGCGAAGCTGGTTGGCGTCGAGCTTGTCGACCTTCGAGACCACGATCGAGGCGCCGTCGACCTGCTGCTTTTTCGCGAGCAGCTCCGGCAATTGATTTTTGCCGTGCTGGCCGCGCAGCGACTCGATCTCGCGCTCCAAGTCGCGCTGCTGCTGGAGCAATCGCTTCACGCGCTCGACCGCGTCGTCGGGGCCCGCGCGCAGCATCGCGCCGATCTCTTTCAGCCGCTGCTCGTAAGTGCGCATCAGGTCGAGCGCGCCCTCGCCGGTGACCGCTTCGACGCGCCGGACGCCGGCGGCGACGCCGCCTTCGGTCTGGAGCTTGAAGACGCCGATCTCGCCGGAGCGGTGGACGTGCGTGCCGCCGCAGAGCTCGGTGGAGAAGTCGCCGATCTTGACCACGCGCACGACGTCGCCGTACTTGTCGCCGAAAAAAGCGAGCGCGCCTCTTTTCACCGCCTCGTCGTAGCTCGTCTCTTCGATCTTCACGTCGGCGTCGACGCGGATGCGCTCGTTCACGCGCTGCTCGATGTCGGCGAGCTTTTCGTCGCCGATCGAGCCGGTATGGCTGAAGTCGAAGCGCAGCCGGTCCGGTGCGACGAGCGAGCCGGCCTGGTGCACGTGCTGTCCCAGCTCCTCGCGCAGCACCGAATGAAGAATGTGCGTCGCCGAATGGTTGAGCGCGGTGCGCCGGCGATAATTAGCATCAACGGCCAGGCCGACTTTATCGCCGACCTGGACGCGTCCCTTGACGACTTTGCCGCGGTGGATGACGAGCTGCGGCGTCGGCCGCTGCGTGTCCGCGATTTCGATTAAATCGCCGCGCGCGGTGCGGACCGTGCCGCGGTCGCCGAGTTGCCCGCCCGATTCACCGTAGAAGGGCGTCTCGGCGGTGATCAGCTCCACCTCCATGCCTTCGCCGGCTTCGGGCCTGCCTTCGCCGCCGGCGAAAATGGCGAGGACTTCCGACTCGCCTTCGAGGCGGTCGTAGCCGACGAAGCGGACCGGCCGGTCGAGGGCGATCTTGGTCTCTCCCTGCCCGACCTCGCGCGCCTCGCGCGCGCGCGTCCGCTGCTCTTCCATCAACCGCTCGAAGCCGCCGACGTCGACGAGAATCCCTTCGTTGCGGAGAATGTCTTCGGTGAGATCGAGCGGAAAACCATAGGTGTCGTAGAGCTTGAAGGCGACGTCGCCGGAAAGCATCTGGCGCTTGCCGCGCTTGAGCTCGGCGACCGCTTCTTCCAGGAGGCCGAGGCCTTTCTCCAGCGTTTCGGCGAACCGCTCCTCTTCGATGCGGATTACCTCGGCGATGCGCTGCTCGTTCTGGCGCAGCTCGGGATAGGCGTCGCCCATGATTTCGACGACGGTATGCGACACCTTGTGCAGAAACGGCTCGGTGAGCCCGAGAATGCGGCCGTGGCGCGCCGCGCGGCGGAGCAGGCGGCGCAGGACGTAGCCGCGCCCCTCGTTTGACGGCGTCACGCCGTCGGCGATGAGAAAACTCACCGCGCGGCTGTGATCGGCGATCACGCGGAAGGATATGTCCGTAGTCTCGTCGACGCCGTATTTTTTACCCGCGAGCTTCTCGGCCGTCGCGATCAGGCCGCGCATCGTGTCGATGTCGTAGTTCGACAGCACGCCCTGGAGCACGGCGGTGATGCGCTCGAAGCCCATGCCGGTGTCGACGTGCTTGGCCGGCAGGTCTTCGAGCGAGCGGTCGTCTTTGCGGTTGTATTGAATGAAGACGAGGTTCCACAGCTCGATATACCGCGCGCAGTCGCCGTTGACGCGGCAAGTATGACCCGCGACATCTTTCATGTCGCAGGCGGCCGGGCCGCGATCTAAATGAATCTCGCTGCACGGCCCGCACGGGCCGGTCTCGCCCATCTCCCAGAAATTATCCTTCTCGCCGAAGCGGAGCACGCGCTCTTTCGGCAGTCCGCTGATCTGAAGCCAGAGGCGCTCGGCCTCGTCGTCGTTCTTGTAGACGGTGGCCCAGAGCTTGTCGACCGGCAGTTCCCAGACTTTCGTCAGCAGTTCCCAGGCCCACTCGATCGCTTCTTTTTTGTAGTAATCGCCGAACGACCAGTTGCCGAGCATCTCGAAAAACGTGTGGTGATAGGTGTCGCGGCCGACCGCTTCGAGGTCGTTGTGCTTGCCGCTGATGCGAATGCACTTCTGCGCGTCGGCGACGCGCTTGGACTGCGGCTTCTCCACGCCGAGGAAAATGTTCTTGAACTGCACCATCCCGGCGTTGGTGAAGAGCAGCGTCGGATCCTTCTCCGGCACGAGCGGCGCGCTGCGCACGATCGTGTGCCCCTTGTTGGCGAAGAAATCGAGAAAAGATTTTCTTACTTCGTTTCCGGTCATCATCTTCTCAGTCGTCTCCCACAGGCTGCCGTAGCACTTCCGCGATCACCGCATCGCGGTAGCCGCGGCGCCGGAGATAGGCGACGGCGCGCCGCGCGGTCTTCAAGTCTTTTAAGTCCTGGCCGCGAAAGCGGCGCTCCAGGATCGCACGGGCGCGCGCGTTGTCCCGCTCGCGGTCGAAGCTATCTTTCAGAACTTCGGCGATGACGGTCTTCGCGACGCCCTTGAAGCGCAGCTCGCGCTCGACCCGGAGCGGGCCGTAATTGCGATTCTCTATTCTATCGCGCGCAAAACTCCGGGCAAAGGCCTCGTCGTCGACGAGCTTCAAGCCGCGGAGCTTTTCGAGAGCGGCTTCGATCTCCTGCGGAGCAAAACCCGCGCGCGCAAGCCGCGCGCGCAACTCCGCTTCGCTGCGGGGACGATAAGCGAGAAACCTGAGCGCGCGGTTGTAAACTTCCTCGGCGCCGCCGCTTCGCAATTTTGAATTTTGAATTTTAAATTTTGAATTACGGAATCCGGAATTCATCATTCAACATTCAAAATTCAACATTTCTTTACCTGCCCTTGGCCTTCTCTTTCTTATCCGCCATCGCCGCCGGCGCCGATTCCGGCGCTCCCGCGCGCTTGACGCCCGCCTTGTCGAGGATCTTTTCGCGGATGTCCTTCGCGATATCCGGATGAGCCTTTAAAAATTCCTTGGCGCTGTCGCGTCCCTGGCCGATGCGGTCGCCGTTGAACGAGTACCACGCGCCGCTTTTCTCGACGATCCCCATGTCGCTGCCGATGTCCGCCAGCTCGCCTTCGAGCGAGATGCCGGTGCCGTAGAGGATGTCGAACTCCGCTTCTTTGAACGGCGGCGCCATCTTGTTCTTGACGACCTTGACGCGCGTGCGCCCGCCGACGACCGCGTCCGCTTCCTTGAGCGCGCCGATGCGCCGGATGTCCATGCGCACCGAGGCGTAGAATTTGAGCGCGTTGCCGCCGGTCGTCGTCTCGGGATTGCCGAACATAACGCCGATCTTCATGCGGATTTGATTGATGAAGATGACGACGGTCTGCGAGCGCGAGATCGTTGCGGTGAGCTTGCGCAGCGCCTGCGACATGAGCCGCGCCTGGAGGCCCATGTGCGCGTCGCCCATCTCGCCCTCGATCTCCGCCTTCGGCACGAGCGCCGCGACCGAATCGACGACGAGCACGTCGACCGCTCCGCTGCGCACGAGCGTCTCGGCGATCTCCAGCGCCTGCTCGCCGTGGTCGGGCTGCGAGATCAGGAGATCGTCGGTCTTGACGCCCAATTTTTTCGCGTAGCCCAGATCGAGCGCGTGCTCGGCGTCGATATAGGCGCCGATGCCGCCGGCCTTCTGCGCCTCGGCGACGATATGCAGCGCGAGCGTGGTCTTGCCGGAAGACTCCGGGCCGTAGATCTCGATCACGCGCCCGCGCGGCACGCCGCCGATGCCGAGCGCGAGGTCGAGTCCGAGCGAGCCGGTCGAGACGATCGAGACGTCCTTGATCAGCCCGCCTTCGCCCAGCTTCATGATCGCGCCCTTGCCGAACTGTTTCTCGATCTGGCTGACGGCGAGATCGATCGCCTTTTCACGATTGGAATCCATGCACTCCTCCCTGATTAATTCGCCCGCAGCGGAAAAGTTTTCAACGCCGTGTACACCGCGCCATCGCGCCTGAGCGTGCTCTGGAACAAAACCGCCTCGTCGACCGCGAATCTCCCGAAGTCGCGGCCGCGCCAGTCGTCGACGACGCGCCCGAGCGCATCGCCGCCGCGCGCGCCCTCGCGCCAGCGTCCGATCGTGAGATGCGGTCTGAAGTCGCGCTTTTCGCGCGGAAACCCGAGCGGCTCGAGCGCCTGTTCCGTTGCGTCGGCGAGCGCGGGCAGCGCGCCGCCCTCGAGTCCGGCCCATAAAACCCTGGGCCTCCTTATATCAGGAAACGCTCCTAAACCTCTACACGAAACATCGAAGCGCGGCAGCGGCGCGACGGCGACCTGCGCGGCCGTTTCGACATCGTCGATTCTGCTGTCTTCGACGTGGCCCAAAAACTTCAGCGTCAGGTGCAGGCTCTCGCGCCTGATCCAGCGGATATCCTTTAGCAGTGGCGCGAGCCGGTCCTGGGCGCGGCAGATCCGCTCGGCGACTTCGGGTGATATTTTGACAGCGACGAAGAGGCGCGCCACGGCTACTGCAACGCCGTCCTTAGCCAATTGAGCGCCGCCTGCGCGCCGCCGTGGATCACACGGTCGCGGTCGCCTGAAAATTTGAATAGCCGCGCCTCGCTGCCGCCGCGCTGCGCGAGTCCGATCCAAACCGTGCCGACGGGCTTTGCCTCGCTGCCGCCACCGGGGCCGGCAACGCCCGTGGTGCTGAGGGCGACATCCGCCGCGCCGGCGCGGAGCGCGCCTTCGGCCATCTCAATGGCCGTCTCGCAGCTCACGGCGCCGTGCGCGTCGAGCGTCGCCTGCTTCACGCCGAGGAAGCGAACCTTCGATTCGTTCGAATAGCTGACCACCGAGGTCGTGAAATAATCGGAGCTGCCCGCAATCCGGGTGATGCGCGCGGCGATCGCGCCGCCGGTGCAGGATTCGGCGAGCGCGAGCTTCCAGCCTTTTTGGCGCAGCAGTTTTCCGACGACCTCTTCGAGCGTTACGTCGCCTTCGGCGTAGACGTGTGCGCCGAGAATCTGCCTGATTTGTCCCGTCAGCTCGTCGAACTTTCCGTCAAGATGCTCGCCGCGGACGGTCAGCTTCAATGTCAGGTCGGGATAATGGGCGCGAAAGGAAAAGCGGCCTTCAGGCGGTAAGGAAACGCCCTTCACCAGATCGTCGAGCTTCGACTCCGTCAGGCCGTTGATCTTGAACGTCGCGACCGAGATTTTGCCTGCGCCGCTCGCGGCGGCGACCCAGGGGAGCACGGTCTCCTTCATCATCGCCTGCATCTCGCGCGGAACGCCGGAAAGCCAGATAAGCGCTTTCCCGTCCCGCTCGACGCGAAAGCCGGGGGCGCTCCCGACGGGATTGGGCACAATCGCCGCTCCTTCGGGGAAAATCGCCTGCTTGAGATTGTTCTCGGTCCAGGGGAAGCCGCGCGCCTCGAAGCGGCGTTTAAGCGCTTCGGCGACAGCCTGGTCCGTTCTGAGGGGGCGGCCGAAGTATTCCGCCACGACCGCTGTCGTGAGGTCGTCGGCTGTCGGCCCGAGGCCGCCGGTGCCGATGACGAGATCGCCACGGCTAAGCGCATGATCGAGCGCCCACAGCAGTCGCTCTTTCGTGTCGCCGACCTTGAGGACCGCGACGACGTCCAGCCCCATCGAGAATAGGGACTCCGCGATATAGGCGGAGTTCGTATCGACGACCTTACCGGTCGTGAGCTCATCGCCGGTGCTTAAAATCGCTACCTTGTGGATCATAACAAACCCCACGCCAGCGCTAAACGGACCATCACGAGACTATAAACGCCGGCAACGAGATCGTCCAGGACGACGCCGAAGCCGCCGCGCAACCGCTCCGCGGGTCTGGCGGGGTAGGGTTTAATGATATCGAAAAATCGGAAAAGAATGAAAGCGGCAAGTATCGCGGAGACGCTTTGCGGCGCGGCGAAATTCGCGACCATGAATCCCGCGATCTCGTCGATCACGATGCGGGAAGAATCCTTCTCGCCGAAGATATCCTCGGCCTTGTCGGCCGACCAGAAGGCAACCGCGATGACGGCGGCCAGCGTCAGCAGCGCGAGCGGCAGCGAGTCGCCGGCTAGGCCATTGAGCAGCAGCGAGAGAGGGATGCCGACGAGCGTCCCGGCCGTGCCCGGCGCCCCGGGGATGTACCCGGCGCCCGCGCCCGTCGCCAAAAATAGAATGAATTGCCGCAGGTTAGGTCAGCGGTGTGGCGGCCAGTTGCGTTAAGAAGAGCTGTTTGCGCGATTCGAACAGCTTGAGCAGCGCCGGCTCGAGTAGGACTTCGGCGGGCGAATCGAACTTGAGCGGATCGACATATTCGTTGTCCTGCCGGATCTCGAAGTGGAGATGCGGGCCGGTGCTGAGGCCGGTTTTGCCGACGAAGCCGATGATTTGCCCCTTCAAGACCTTGATGCCGCTTCGGATGCCGTTGGCGAACCTTTGCAGATGCGCGTAGCGCGACGAGTAATGAGAATCGTGCTCGACATCGACCAACTGGCCGTAGCCGCCTTTTTGCCAGCCGGCGAAGACGATCATGCCATCGGCGACAGCTCGCACCGGTGTGCCCAGCTTGGCCGCGAAATCGACGCCGTGATGCGCCCGGTCCGTGCCCAGGATCGGATGCACGCGGCCGTCGGAGAAGGTCGAGGAGATTTCTATGAAATCGAGCGGGAAGCGGAGGAATGCGCGCGCCAGCGTGTGGCCGGTGAGATCGTAATACGCCCCTTTGCCCTTTTCCTTCTCGAAATACATCGCGAAATAGCGCCGGCCGGAGTTGATCAGCTCGGCGGCTAAAATGCGAAACGTAGGCCTCGCCTTGTCGCCGGGGCGGGAGCGCTGCTCGTAGACGACCTTGAAGGTGTCGCCCTTTTGAATCTCCTTTTCGAAGTCGACCTCCCAGGAAAACAGCTCCGCGAGCTGCGAGAGCAGCGGCGCGTTCAGCCCGGCGCGCTGGCTGTCCTGGATCAGCGTCGTCTCGACCATGCCGCCGGCGGTCTTGATCTCGACCTCGTACGGCTTTTCTCTTTGGCTGAAGACGATACCACGAGTGCCCTTTTCCCACGTGAGAATCGAGTCGGTGTTTTGCTCGACCTCGATTGCCTTCAACTGCTCTTTGCCGGTCCGCGGCTGAGTAAGGTACAGGTGAACTTCTTTGCCCGGGCGGAAAGCCGAGAGCGGGAGATGCTTTTGGATAGACTGCAACCAGGTCTTGCGGTCCTGAAGGGATACGCCGTAGCGGACGAGGACCTCGCTGAGGCTGTCGCCGGACTGAATCTTATAAGTGACTCTTTTGAGCGCGCGGAGGCCTTGCGGCAAGCCAAAATCCGTCTCCACCGGCGGCAGAGCGGTCGAGCTTACTTTGACCGAGGAGTTGAAATGGGGTGGGAATTCTTCCGCGCCTTCTACGGGTTGCCCAGCTCTACTGGAAACCGGGATGAACGCCAGCACGCCGATGAGAGTGCCAGTCGCAGCGATGAGTTTGAAAGCCATGATGCAGCTGAGCGCGTTTGGACGCGGTGATTCTACATTCGTCTCTTTCAGTCTTCGTGCAAAATTGTGCTCTTCATAACCCGATTTGACATCTCTTGTCAACTCAGGGAATGCCCGATTGTACGGATATTAGACCGGGTACAGGACGAAGCGCCGGAAAAGGATTTCCGCCAGGAAAATTAGGGCTGCCGCTAGGATCAAGTACGCGTGCAGCGCTCGAACTGTTGGGGGGCCTTTTTGCCCCGGCGCCTCGGCCTCGACGGAAGGATTGATCGAACCGCCGGTCGTGCGGGCGATCCGCTCGAGGAGAGCGACGTTGATATCGCCGGTCGGCGCCTCGGCCGTTATCTCAGGCATCCGCGTATAGCCTAAAATTGGATAGCCGATTGTCCGGCCGGGCCGCTCTTCTTGTACTTCGACGCGGTAACCCCCCGCGGCGGCAAACGGCAGCTCTGCCTGATAGTGGCCGGCCGCGATGCGTTTAAGCACGCCGTCGCCTTTAGCTCCCTGCGGTCCGGCGTACGAATAGCGAAACGGCTTGCCGTCGGAGTCCGGGCTGTAAAGATAAAAATCCAGGATCACCTGGTCGCCGGCCCGATCAATCCGCGCCTCGTGCGGCGGCAGCGTTTCGCGCCCGGGCTTCGACCAGTCGATAACGCGTCCCCAGAACCGCTCGAGTCCGCTCCACCCGATCCAATCCCGGGACCAGCGGCCAGCCTGATCCATCGTCAACACCACAACTTTGCCTTTACCATAATACCAGGATGCCAGAAGGGGCGATGACTTGCCCTTGTTCAGCGCCACGAGGTCGACGCGGGCGCCGGGCTTCGCCTCCGCCTCGACAAAGCCCCGGACCCTGGGAAAGGCCTGAGCGGCGAGCGGCGCGAGAATTTCCGAATTACTGCCCGGTATGGGCGTGAACTCCTGCACCAGCGGTTTCCCTCCGGTTGGAGTCGGCGGTTGCTGGCCTTCGAACCTGAACACGGGAAAATCGTTGAGGTCTTTCGGGATGTGGAAAATGCCGCCGCCATAAATACCGATGCGCTTGACCAGGGCTTCATCCACCCCGCGGCCGACGCCGACGGCGGAAACAATGATCTTCGCTTCGTTGCGCATTCGCGCCGCAAGATCGGTGTATTCGCTCGGCCGGCCGCCGACGAGGTCGGCGTCGGTGATGAGGATAGCGTATTTCGAATCCGCCGGCTGGCGTTCAAGCCGTGCCATCGCATCGCGCAAGGCCGCAAGAATGTCCGTGTTGCCTTTCGGCGTTATACGGTCGATCTGCGATGCGAAGCTCGGACGCAACTGCGCCACCGTGTCCATCTGAACGGCGGGAAACGGGGCGGTATCGAAGCCGATCACGCCGATAACGTCGTTGTCGGCGAGTTGCGATATGACCCGTTTGGCGATCTCTTTGGCGTACAGGATGCGGTTTTCCTTATATGGGTTGACCGTCGGGTCCATGCTGCTGGACTTGTCGATCACCAGCAGGACCGCGCGCGTTTTCTCCGGCTGCGGCTCATTTTCTTTGGGCTCGATGAAATCGACCGGCAGCGTCGCGGCGAGCGGGGTTTGTTTATATCCCGGCGTCAACGCCGTGTCGTCGCCCAACACGACGAGGCCGTTTCCTGCGCTCGCGTGCCGCTCTAGTGCGGTTAAGTAGCCGGCGGAGAGATGGTCTTTGCCGATGTTATTGAGAACGACGATGCCGTATCCGGTGGGCGCCGGCGCCGAGGCGCCGGGCGGGATGGAAGTTACGTCGAAGCCGCGCCGCTTGAGCAGCTCTTCGACATACCGCTCTTCGCCCGGCCGGCCGTTAATGATCAAAACCTTGTCTTTCGCTTGTACGCTGACCCAGGCGACAGCGCGGTTGTCTTCGGACAGCAGATCCTCGCCGGCTCGGCTCGGGGTAAAGTCGGCCTCGAAGGCCTCCAGCGCGCCGTCGCCCACGGCGGCTTGATAGCTGATAAGCTGGCTGCCCGGCGGAAAGCTCAAGGCCTGAGTTTTTACGGGCCGGCCGTCGCGCTTGAGCGTGAGATTGCCGTCGACTTCACTCCGACCACCGTTTTCTATCGATACTGTAACGGTGACGACATCGCCTTTGACGGCTTCGGCGGGCGCGATGACTTTTTTAACCGCGACATTCGCCACCGGCATGCGTGCCGGCGGCAATATCGGGTAGACCTTGATGCCTGCATCGGCGAGGGCCGGCAGCAGCCGCTCGGCGGAGCCTTCGTTTTCCCGACCGTCGGTGAAGAGGAAGACGCTCCGCTCCGCCGGCGGGAGATCTCCCAAAGCTGAAAACAGACTTTCGAGGTTCGTCCGTTCGGGTCGCAGATTAGCAGCCGGCGTTTGCAGTTCGTGCTTCCAATTAGTGGTTTCCACCGGCGCGCCGCCAAAGATGAACACGCGATCGCCGGCCGACGGAACGCGTTCCTGCCGGGCCATCCAGCGCCGCATCTCAATCGGGACGCTCCGCGATACATCGAAGGCGAAGATGCGCTCGGTGTGTTTTGCCGCCGTCGGCGCGACGACACGCGGGTCGGCGAGCGCCGTGACGACCAACAGGAGGATGAGGGATCGCCAGGCGATCGCGACCGCGGGCAGCCTCCTGTAGCGCATCCAAAAGAGCGGTAGCAGCGCGAACAGCCAAAGCCATCGCGGCTCCGTGAACTCGAAGCCGGCTCCTATCATGGCGCCCTCCTCGCCGGTCGCGGATTGATGATCCATTCGACCAGCAGCAGCGCCAGCGCGGCGGCCAAAAAGTAGGGCCAGAGCGGCGTCGCGAATGAGCGCTCGCCGTTGGCTTCAAAAGGGTCGCTGACGCGAACCGGCGTCGCTTGACGCAGGTCGGATTCAGCGGTGTTGTCGAAGTTTATCGCGACGTAGCGCGTCGCTCCGTCGGCGATTTGGTAAATGCCTTGTTGGACGACGGCCGCAGTCGTCTCTCGCTCCAGCTTCTCGCCGTCGGGTCCGAGCAGCGCGGCTCCCGGGCGGAGCATATGATTCAGCGGCGCGCCGGTCGCGATCGCCTGCGGCTGCGACGCGCCGAGCCACTGCAGCGCGTTCAGCATGAAAATCGACATCGGCAGGTTGCGCCGGCCGAGAAACGGCAAGGGGTCGAAGCCAAGCGCGACGTACCGGCGGTTATTTCGTTCGACTGCGATCGCGAGCGCGCCTCCGGCGCCGTCGATCACCGACTGGCTGCTGAAGCCCGGCTTGAGCGGCCGCGCGTAAGGTGGGCGAAAGAGACTGAAATTGATGTAGCGCGTGAGCGGATGGGACTCGCGCCAGCCCGTCACAAGCGGGTCGGCAGCGTTCCCCGCGACATCGACGAGCGGATTTTGCGCCGGCGGCAGAATAAAAAGCGCCGGCGTCTCCGGCAGCGCTGCAGGAGCGGAATATTGGAATATCTCGACCGCATGGGATTCCAAACTCGCCTTGCGGTAAGCCTCCGGCGCGACGATTTGCAGCTCCACGCCGGGAATTGCGCGCAGCGAATCGAGTCCGCCGGGACGCGGTGAGACCGCCAGGACCTTGATCGCGCCCGACGGCGGCGCGACGGCGAATCGGCGGTTGTCGAGCGGCAGGGGGTCTGCGGCGGCGATCTCGGCTTCATAATAAGGATGCGACGGGACGTTTTCGAACGAGACGGCCAGAGTCTTTCCGGGCGCGAGCGTATACGCGCGTGTCGCGAGGATTTTCCCGCCGGCCTTGAGGTTCAGCAGAAATTTTTCCTCGGCATGCGAGAAGCTGCGCACCTCGAGCCGGGCATCCAGCCGTTCCGTGCCGAGCCCCGCCCGCTCCAACTGAAACGAGGTCAATGCGAGGTTGTTTTGCCGCCGGCCGACCGTAATCACGCGCAGCACTGTGCTGTTTCCTTGGGCGGAATGGTCGGTGACGAAATAGAGCCGCTCGTAGCCGTGTTCGCGCGCCAGACGCGAGAGCTCGGCGCCGTGGTCGGTCGCAGATTCACCGACGTCGAGCGGCGTCTGGGCGGCGGCGCGCTGCATCGCTTCATCCGGCCGCAGCGCGGCCTCGCCGATGCGCGCGATGCGCGGCGCGAGCGTGTACAAGTCGACGCGCGCTCCCGCGGGAAGTTCACGAAGAATTTTGCCCGATTCGTCGAGCGCCGTCTGGAACCGGCTGCGTCCGTTCTCCATGGCCTGCATGCTCGCCGAGTTGTCGAGCACCAGGGCGACCTTCGTTGCGCGCGAGGTGAGGGTCGGCTCGGCGAGCGCGAGCAGGAGCAGCGTCATCAGCAGCAGGTGCAAAAAAAAGATCGGCGGAACGCGCGAGCGGCCGGCGCTCGGACGCGCGGCGAGACCGCGCAGCAAAAGCAGAGTCGAAAACGCGACGCGGCGCGGCCGTCGCCGGATGAGATGCGGAATCAGAAGCAGCGGCAACAGCAGCAGGGAATAAAGCGCCGCGGGATTGAAAAATTCCATGTTTATTTAAACAGACCCATGGCCGGCAGCGCTTTAAGAATGAAATCGCTCAATTCTTCGTCGCTCATATAACGGGAGTAGTGAATGCCGTTCTGGTGGCAATAGCTCCTAAGCTCGCGGTTATGCCGCTCCAAGCGCTCGCCGTACGCGCGCCGGGTCGCGGCGTCCCAGCGGAGGTTGAGCTCCTCCGGCTTCTCGCTGTCGGCGAGCCGGAGCTCGCCAGCAAACGGCGGTTCGACCTCGGCGCGGCTCAAAACCTGGACGGCAGCGATGTCGAGATTGAAAGCGCGCAGCAGGTTGAGCGCATGCCGGTAGGATTCGGGCGGTACGAGGAAATCCGAGACGAGGATCGCCTTGCCGGGGCGTCGGATAGTTCCCAGATGCCTGCCCAGCGACTCACCGAGCTCCGATTCGCCGCCCGGCGCCAGCACCGCGGTGAAATCGATGAGATCCAGGATGCGGCTGCGCCCGCGATAGAAAGGCGAGGCGGCGCCGCCATCGCCCAAGCCATGGAGCCGGACGTGGTCGTGATTGGCGAGGATGACATAACTCAGCGCCAGCGCGACGTTGCACGCCGGGGTGAATTTCTCGCGGCGCGAAGGAAAAGCCATCGACGCGCTCGTGTCGATGAAGACGTAGGCGAAGAGATCGACTTCCTCATGAAACAGCCGCACATACAGCCGGTCGCTGCGCGCGAAGATTCCCCAGTCGACGTAGCGCAAGTCGTCGCCCGGCGAGTAGCGGCGGTAGTCGGCGAATTCGAGGCTCATGCCGCGGCGCGGCGACGCGTACGCGCCCGGGCGATTGCTCAAGACCTCTTTGCGCGTGCGCAGCCGGAGAACTTCCAGACGATTGAGAAAATCCGCGGAGAAGGGCGGCGGCAGCATCGGCGCTTCACTT
>JAJPJQ010000006.1 GCA_021324155.1 Pseudomonadota bacterium | reverse complement strand
CTGGCGCTACGTGTTCTAAACACGAAGCGCGAAACGAAAAAGGGGAGCCGGAAGGCTCCCCTTTTTTTTTCTTGTCGCTTGTTATAAATTCGCTCGAAAATGTACCGCGCCCCATATTCCGCTCCGACAAATATCCTCGTTCTGCTCGTAAGCTTCCTGCTGCTCGCTTCATGCGGCGCCCAAAAGCCCGCGGAGGAATCGGCTTTCTATCCCGGCAAGCTCGGCATCGCGAAGGCGAAGAATCTCTCGCCGCGCGGGCGTGAAATCGAGGCGCGGTTTGCGGCCTATCTTGAAAGCCATACGGATGAAGCGATCGACCGCTACAAGCAGAAGTACGGCAAGGAGATCAACACCGACAACGCGCGCGAGCTTTCGCCCGACTACGCGCCCGGCGGCATGGATGCGGAGGATGCGCCGACGCGCGCCGCGCGCGCGCAGTGGAGCGCCGCGGTCCATGAGCCTTCGAGCGCGTTGACCAAAGAGATTTACCGCCGGGAATTGCAAAAGCGCGCGGCGGCCAACGAGCGTAACCAGGTCGTCTTTACGGCGGGCGGCGCCGGCGTGGGCAAGACAACGAGCATTCATCAGATCGCCGGTCTCGAGCGGGCCGTCGACGCGGCGCAAATCGTCTACGATACGACGCTTTCGGGGCTCAAAAGCTCGCTCGATCGAGTGCGTCAAGCGCTCGACGCGGGAAAAGAGGTCAGCATCGTTTATGTCTATCGCGATCCCGTCGAATCGTTTGTCGGCGGCGCTCTGCCGCGCGCGGAGAGGAACGGGCGCACGCTGCCGCTCGACGCCTACATCGACACGCACTTGGGCGCGCCGGAAGTGCTGTTGAAGATCGCAGAGCTTTACAAGGCCGACAAACGGGTGGAGATCGCGGTTATCGACAACAGCCGCGGGCGCGGAGGAGCCGTAGTCTCCGATCTGAAGTTCGTCGGCTCCATTGCAGGAAAATACACGCGCGACGAGCTCAAGACAAAGCTTAGCCGTGCCTTGGAGGATGCTCATGAAAAAGGCCGGCGCGGGGAAAAGGAAGGCATCTCCGACATCATCTACCGCGGGTTTAAAGGAGATGCCTCTTAAGGATTTCACGCGGCTGCTGGCGGAGCGGATGGCTGGGAAACTCAATCGGAAAACGAAAGAAAGGAAGACTCGAAGTGATAAGCATTAGCCGTTTTTCAGCGACAAAAGACGTCGGCATATTCCCGTTGATGTTACAGTGCGTGCTGCTCGCCTGCCTCTCGGCCTACGCGGCCGGCTGCGGCGGAGATATCTTCCGCCACGACATTCCGCGCGTCGGCACTGCCGGCCACTACACCGAGGCGCGGCAGCAGTTCTTGAAGGGCAAAAGCGGCAGCATGGAAAAGGCCATAACGGATCTTTCGGTCATCGTCCGCGATGATCCCACGTACAAAGACAGCCTGACGCTACTGGCGAGAGCCTACTACAATCAGGGCAACTACGAAGCTTCACGGCAAATTATCCAGCGCGCGCTGCGCGTCAACAACGAGGACGAGATAGCCTGGATGACCTTGGGCATGACGCAGCTGCGTCTGGGAGAAGATGATAAGGGTATCGAAACCCTGCAAGGGGCTGTCACGCTGGTCAGCAAAGTCTCCAAACCGGGCTACCGCGGCTACGAGGATTGGGACGGCAAGGGGCTCGTGCGCTCGTCCATCTCAAGAACGGTCGTGGAGCTTAGAAAAGGCATCGATGCGAAGCCGGCGCTTTTGCGCACCTGCGAAGTACTCCTCAGCCGTCTAGACGACGAAGAATATTTTCAGAATACCACCGGCCGCTCGGTCAGGTCGCGGCAGGACACGCGCTAGGGCTGCTTGCCCTCGCCTTCCAGGCGCCATTCTTGGCGCTCGTCGAAACGCGCGCGATCGATTTCTTCTTCCATCTGACGGCCGACCCATTCGCCGCCGGCGATGAGCTGCGGCCAATTCACGCCGGGGCCGATCATCGCGAGTTGTGTGCGGATCTCTCCGCGGATCTCTTTTCTGGGATCCCAGTAGATGCCGAGGGTGTACGGTCGAGACGTTTCAAGCCAATCCAGCCAGTCACTGATGCCCATCAAGCCGCTTTCGATGTCCTTCAAGCCCGCAGGGCGGTTGCCCTCGCGCGCGAGCGTTAAGCCGAGGTAAAGTCTGGCGAGGCTATCGTCGCTCGAGCGCATCACCGCACGCTCCAGCGTCTTTCGCGCTTCGGGCAATCTGCCGGTCTCGTAATAGGCGCGGCCGACGTACGTCCAGGCGCTCTGCGGAATCAGACTGAAATGAAGGGCGTCGGGCCTCGCCGTGGCGGCGGTTTGAAAATGAACGAGCGCCACGTTCGGATCGCCGTAAAGAAGCTCTCTTCTGCCCGCCTGAACTTCTCCTTGCGCTGTGACGCAGCCGGAGACACCGAGGCCGAGGAGCGCCAAAATCGCCAAGAGCATTATGGGCTTCATAGTGCAATAAGGATAGGCACAATAATCGGCCGACGCAAGTAGCGCTGACAGGGCCGATTAGCGCCCGGGAGCGGCGAGAAAAACGTCGAGCGCCGTCGCGGCGAGATAGCCCAAGCTGACGTACGCGTTGACGTCGAAAAACGCCTTGTTGATGCGCGATAGATCGTTGGGCGACACGAGGCGGTGCTCCCAGATGAGGACCCCCGCGACAGCGGCGATGCCGATCCAATAAATGGGTCCGAGACCGGCGCTCAGACCGACGAGCGCGAGAAAGACGACCGTGACGAAATGAAAGACGCTCGACACCGCGAGACTTTTGGCGACCCCGAAGCGCGCGGGTATGGAAAAAAGTCCCTGCTCGCGATCGAAGCGGTAATCCTGGATCGCGTAAATGATGTCGAAGCCGGCGAGCCAGAAGACGACCGCCAGCGCCATCAACGCGGGAACCTGGATGTCGCCCGCTTCGCGCGGCGCGCCGCTCACGGCGAGCCATGCGCCGAGCGGCGCGAGCGACAGGGCGAGTCCGAGAAAAAGATGCGATGTCCAGGTGAATCGCTTCGTCAGAGAGTAAAAAAAGATCACCGCCAGCGCCACGGGCGAAAGATAGAAGCAGAGCGGATTTAATCGATAGGCGGCGTAGACGAAAACGATCGCCGCGGCTCCCGTCAAAAACACGGCTTCGATGACGGCCACTTTTCCCGCCGGCAGCTCCCACGCGCGGGTGCGCGGGTTCAGGGCGTCGAACTTTCTGTCCGCCAGGCGATTGAATCCCATCGCCGCCGTCCGTGCTCCTACCATCGCGACGACGATCCATCCCAATGCGGCGGCGCTCACCTGGTAGCGGGTTCCGGCGAGCGTCAGCGACGCGAGGGCGAACGGCAGCGCAAAGACGCTGTGCGAGAACCGCACCAGGCGCGCGTAATCCGCGAGTTTTTCGCCGACGGTCATGGATTAGAGGCCGAGCTTACTCCAAATCGAATCTATGTGGCGCTTGGTTTTCTCGTCCATGACGATCGGATCGGGCCAGCCGCGCTCGAAGCCTTCCTCGCGCCCTTTGGCGGTGGCGTCGATGCCCATCTTCGAGCCGTAGCCGAGGGCCGGCGCGGCGTGATCCAGCACGTCGACGGGCCCTTCGACGAACGTTATGTCGCGCTTCGGGTCTATGTGGTTGCCGACCACCCACGCGACTTCGGCAAGGTCCTGCACGTTGACGTCGTGGTTGACGACGATAATCACTTTCGTGAACATCAGCTGTCCCAGACCCCAGAGGCCGTGCATAATCTTGCGCGCGTGCGCGGGATACTCTTTCTTGATCGACACGATCGCAAGGTTATGGAATACCCCGTGCACCGGCAGGTTGATGTCGACGATTTCGGGGAATGTCAGGCGGATGAGCGGTAGAAAAATCCGCTCGGTCGCTTTCCCCAGGTAAGCATCCTCCATCGGCGGGCGGCCGACGATCGTCGTGAGATAGATCGGATCTTTCTTGTGCGTCACGCAGGTGACGTGAAACACCGGATAATCGTCCGCCAGCGAGTAAAAACCGGTATGATCGCCGAACGGCCCTTCGCGCCGGAGCGGCTCCGCTGGATCGATGTAGCCTTCGATGACGATATCCGAGCTCGCCGGCACCTCGACATCGACGCTGACCGCCTTGACGAGCTCCACCGGCTTTTTGCGGACAAAGCCGGCGAAAAGGAGCTCGTCGATTTGATCGGGCAGGGGCGCCGTGGCCGCGTACGTAAGCGCCGGGTCGCCGCCGATGCAGGCGGCTAGCTCCATGCGTCCGCCGCCCTCTTTCTGCCGCTTGTAATGACGCGCGCCGACCTTGTGCGGATGCCAGTGCATGCCGGTCGTGCGCCGGTCGAAGACCTGCATGCGGTAGAGACCGACGTTGCGCCTGCCCTCGGCGGGATCGCGCGAGAAGACCAGCGGTAGGGTGATGAAAGGTCCCGCATCGCCCGGCCAACAGGTGAGCACGGGGAGAGACGACAAGTCCGGATCGCGGTCGATCACCTCCTGGCATGCGCCGTCGCGCTGGAGTTTCGGAGCGACGCCGGCGAGCCGCAGTAATTGGGGAAGCAGTTGAAATCGCTCGCGCCACGAGCCCGGCGGCTTCAAGCGCGTGAGGCGCTCGATATCGCCGGCGATATCCCCGACATCGTTGACGCCCAGCGCCAGCGCCATACGGCGCGCCGAGCCGAACGCGTTGATGAGCACGGGGATCGTTTGCCCGACGACGTTCTCGAACAGCAGCGCCGGGCCGCCGCGCTTCATCACGCGGTCGGAGATCTCGGCGATTTCGAGCTCGGCCTTCACGGGATGGCCGATTCGCTTCAGCTCGTTTTCGCGCTCTAAAACTTGAACGAATTCCCGCAAGCTGTTATAAGCCATCAGCGAAGGTCCCGCCCCGTCGATCAGGTGAGCATCTTTAATCCGAGTGCTGAAGCGAAGTCAAGGATTGGACTCGCGCGCTTTCTCTCCGTCGAATCGGCTCAAACCGCCTCCATCGTCCTTCTGATCCTCCTCTGCGTCGCGGCTTTTTACGCCTCGCTCCACAACGGCTTCGTCGACTACGACGACGATACGCTGTACCTCAAAAACCCCTACTTCCGCGGCCTCGGATGGGAAAATCTCCGCTGGATGTTCACGACTTTCCTCATGGGACACTATCAGCCGCTGACGTGGGTGACGTTGGGGCTCGATTACGTAATCTGGGGCATGAACCCCTTCGGATATCATCTCACGAATCTCCTGCTCCACACAGCGAATACGGTTCTCTTCTATGCGCTCGCGTTTCGCCTCCTCGCTTACGTTATGCCGCGCGGCGAGGACCGCGCGGTGATCGTCGGCGCGGCCGTCGCGGCGATGTTGTTCTCGATTCATCCTCTGCGCGTCGAGTCGGTCGCATGGGTAACGGAGCGTCGCGACGTGCTCTCGGGCCTGTTTTTCTTTTTGACGGTGCACGCCTATTTGACTGCGGCCGAGGCGCCGTCGGCGGCGCGCCGCAAAAAGTGGCTTCTCTGCGCGCTGATCTTGTACGTTGTGTCGCTCCTCTCGAAATCGGTCGGCATGACCCTGCCCGTCGTCATGGTCATTCTGGACGTCTATCCGCTCGGCAGGCTCGGTGGCAGCCGCGAGCGTTGGTTCGGACGGGAAGTCTGGAACGTTTGGCTCGAAAAAGTGCCGTTTCTCGTGTTCGCCGCCGGCGCCGCGGCAACGGCGGCCCTCGCGCAGTATGAGACGAGCGCGATGGTGACGCTAGCGCAGTACGGGATCATTCTGCGCGCGGCGACCGCTTTCTACGGCTTTGTTTTTTACGTGTGGAAAACATTGCTGCCGACGAAACTCTCGCCGATGTACGAAGTGCCGGTCGATTTCGATCCGACACAGTGGATTTATTCCGCCTGCGCGCTGGGGGTCGTCGCGGTCACGCTGGCGTTGATTGTTTTCAGAAAGGCTTGGCCGGCGGCACTCGCGGTGTGGCTTGCTTATATCATCATGGTGCTGCCCGTATCGGGCATTGCCCAAAGCGGCCCCCAGCTGGTCGCGGCGCGCTACAGCTACCTGCCGTGCCTCGGATTTGCGCTTTTGGCCGGCGGAGCGGCGGCGCATCTCTGGCGCCGGCGCACGGGCGCGACGGTTGTTGTCGCCGCGAGCGCGGCCGTAGCCGTGTTGTTAATCGTGCTCACGCGCCAGCAGGTGAGCGTGTGGCACGACAGCGAAACGCTTTGGAGCTATATTCTCAGCGTCGAGCCGCGCACCAGCGTCGCGCACAACGATCTCGGCAATATTCTAACCAAACGGGGCGACGTGAACGCCGCTCTCGAGCATTACCGCGAAGCGATTCGCCTCAACCCCAGGGCCGGGATGTTCCATTACAACTATGCCTATGTGCTCGCGCGCGTCGGGCGGACGGACGAAGCGATCGAAGAGTACCGGAAAGCAGCGCAATATGCTCCGCAGTATGCGCCGGCCTCTTATAATCTGGGGTTCTTCCTTGCCGGACAAGAGAAGTTCGATGAAGCGATCGACGCGTACACGCGCGCGATCCAGGCGGATCCATCCGATTGGCGCGCCTACAACAACCTGGGAAATATCCTGGCGGCGCGCGGCAAGCTCAACGAAGCCGAAGCCTATTATCGCAAGGCGGTTGCAATCGAGCCGGATTTCGCCATGGGATATGCGAACCTGGGCCACACGTTGGCCCTGCAAAATCGTCCGGACCAGGCGTCCACGGTCATCGACCGCGCGCTCGCGATCAGCCCGAAGCTTCCGACCGCGCACTACGCCCGCGGCAAGGTATTCATGCAGCAGAAGCGATTTGCCGAGGCCATCGCGGAATACCGTCAGGCGATCGAAGGCAACCCGGACTATAAGCCCATGGTCTACGAAATAGGCAACGCCTACTACGAGCTCGGCCGTTTTGAAAACGCCGCCGACGAATATAAAAAGTTTCTCGAACTCCACCCGAAACACGCTGAGGCGCATTACCGTTACGGCAACGCGTTGTTGAAGCTGGGAAAGGCCGCCGCTGCGGCGGAGCAGTATCGCGCCGCCGCGACGCTCGATCCGAAAAATGCCCAGGCGCACGCGAACCTCGGCGGCGCATTGGATCTCAAGGGCGACGCCGCGGGGGCGCTCCGGGAATTCCGCCGGGCGATCCAAGCCAATCCGCGCCATCCCCCGGCGCATTTCAATCTGGGCAACGCCCTATGGAAAGACGGCGATCTGGAGGGCGCGATCGCGGAGTACCGCCGCGCCGTCGAGCTCGATCCGAAATACGTGGAGGCGCGGACCAATCTGGGTACCGCGCTCGACTCGGCAGGAAAGCCGTCCGAAGCCGCCGAGCAGTACCGCGAGGCGCTGAAGCTCGACCCGAGCTACATTCCGGCGGAGTTCAGCCTCGCGACGCTGCTGGGCGAACAGGGGCAAGTCGACGCCGCGATCGTCCGACTGCGCCACGTGATCAAGCTCAATCCGCGCGACGCCGAGGCGCACTACCATCTCGGACGGTATCTCGCAGCGCGCGGCGAGCGCGACGCGGCGGAGCGCGAGTTTCGCGAAGCGCTCAAGATTCAGCCCGAGCTCGCGTCGGCGCGGGAGGCGCTGGAGCGTTTGCCGCGCCGCTCGGAGAAGCTGCGCTAAGTGGCCGCTTTGAACCCAGTTGTGGAGAGCGCTGTGCAGGAAAAAGGACCGACGCCGCTCCTGCGCTCCGCGCCGTTTTACGCCATCGCTTATTTTATCGTCATCTTTACGCTCGTCTCGGTCTCGGTTTTGTTGCAGAAATCGCCGACCGTCGACGAGCCGATCCACCTTTTCGCCGGCTATTCGTATCTCAAGTTCGGCGACTTCAGAGCCAACTCGGAACATCCGCCGTTGGCAAAAATGTGGGCCGCGCTTCCGCTGCTCGCCTATCCGATCAAGGACTTTCGCACTTACCCTCAATGGGAGCGCATCACCGACGGCCGGGTCGCGGAGACCGCCGAAGCCGCTCACGACGCGATGTTCGTCGACAACGAGGCGGAGCCGCTCTTCTTTTTCGCCAAGCTGCAGATGATTGCGGTCGCGATCGTCCTCGGCCTGTTCGTCTATCTTTGGGCCGCGAGACTTTTCGGGCGCGAAGCCGGCGTCGCCGCGCTCGCCATTTTCGCCCTGGATCCGAATATCCTGGCGCATAGCGCGAACATTCATACCGATGTTCCATTCGCCGCCAGTTTTTTCGTCGGCACCTATTTTTTATGGCGCTTCTTGCGCGAAGGCGTGTGGTGGCTGTTGGCCATAACGGCGCTTTGCTTCGCCCTCGCCGCCGCCACGAAATATGCCGCGCCGGGAATTCTCCTCGCATGGCTTCTCCTCGGCATATTGTGGATTTTTTCGCGGCAAGACGCGGCCGCCGGCGCGCTAACCCGAGCGCAACGGTCGTTTCGAGTCGCCGCGGTTCTGTTCGCCGCGCCGGTTGCCGCGTACGCCGTCGTCTGGGCGCTCTATGGATTTCGCTACGACGCCGTTCCCGGCGGCGCGCATCATTTCCATTTCGAATGGTTCATGCCGGGCGAAGCATCGCTGCTGCGCGCGCCGGCGCTGTTCGCTTTGCGCCATCATGTTTTGCCCGAAGCATGGCTTTACGGACAATTGTCGATCCTGGGCACATTGCGGCGGCCGGCTTATCTGCTCGGGCAAATGTCACCCGTGGGCTTTTACGCGTATTTCCCCGTCGCATTCGCGGTTAAAACGCCTCTACCGACGATAATTCTTTCAGCCGCCGGTTTGTGGCTGGCGGTGACGGGCATGCTGAAGCGCACCGACGCGGCATTTCTCATTGTGCCTCCGGTGCTCTATTTTCTCCTCGCCGTCGCGACGGGAATCAATATCGGCCTCCGGCACATTCTGCCGGTCTATCCGTTTCTATTCGTGTTGATCGCCGGCGCCGCCGTTCGTCTGTGGACGCCCGGCCGCTTATGGCGAGCGGCTCTGGCGATTCTTGCCGTATGGTACGTGAGCACGGCGGTGCGGATGTATCCCGATTATCTCGCGTACTTCAATGAAGCAGCCGGCGGTCCGAGAAACGGATACAAAATTCTGAACGATTCGAACCTCGACTGGGGGCAGGATCTGAAGGGGCTGAAGGTATGGATGCAGCGGCACGGCGTTGAGAAAATACGCTTCGTCCATTTCGGCTACGACGATCCGGAATATTACGGTATCGACGCATCGTACCTGCCGGGAACTTGGATCCTTTTCGATCCGCCGGCGACTCAATCCCCGGGAGTCTCACCTTATATAGCGATCAGTCCGAGCCTTTTGTACAGCCCTTTCATCAAAGGACGGCAGCCGCAGGTTGAATTTGTCGAGCAGTTTCGAGGCAGGGAGCCGTTGGCGATGATCGGCTATTCGATTTTCATTTTTAAGACCGAGGACGCTCAGGCTCATGCGCATTGACAGTCCATTCCTCGCGCTGCGCCTGCCGTATCCGCCGGCGGCTCCAGTGCATGTCCTGATGATCGGCGTTGTCATCGCGCTGTCTTTCGTTACATACCAGGAATTCAACCGCTGGATTCCGAGCCGGCGCGAGGCACGTCACATCCTCGCAGCGAAGGAGCGGTCGACCTTTCTGCGCGCCGCTTTTTGGGCCCGCGAGGGCGACCGTCTCCGGCGCGAAGGCCAGGTCGACGCGGCGGTCGAGCGATACGGCCGCGCGCTGGCGATTTATCCGGCTTACGTCGAGGTGGTCAACAATCTCGGCGCGCTCGCCGCCGCCCGCGGCAAAGTAGAGGAGGCGCTGGGACATTATCGCCGCGCCGTCGAGATCGATCCCAACTTCGAAGTGGCGCAGAAAAATCTCGCCGATACCCTCGCCGCCACGGGTCGGATAGAGGAGGCGATCGAGCATTACCGCGCCGCGGTGCGCATCTATCCGCGCTACGCCGCCGCGCAAGCCGGCCTGGATTTCCTGCTGGCGCGGCGCGGTCCGGCGCATTACGACATCGCCAACGCGTTATTGAAAGAAGGCAAAGCCGATCAGGCGATCGAGCACTATCGCGCCGCGCTCGCCGCCGAGCCGAAAAATGCCGCGGCGCATTCGAATCTGGGCAGCGCGCTCGAGCTGCGCGGGCAGCGGGAGGAAGCGATACGCCACTATCGCCGCGCGATCGAGATCGACCCGAAGTATGCAGCCGCGCATTTCAACCTCGCGAACGCGCTCTGGAAATCTCAGGAGCTCGAGAGCGCGGTTAAGGAATATCGCCGCGCAATCGAGATCGATCCGAAATACGTCGAAGCGCGCACGAACCTGGGCGGCGTTTTGGATGAGCAGGGGAAAACAGGGGCTGCGATGGCGGAATATCGCGCGGCGCTGAAAATCGATCCAAAGTACGCGCCTGCGCTTTTCAATCTTGCGTTGCTGCTGGCCGAAGCCGGCGACGTCGGCGGCGGCATCGAGCACCTGCAGCGCTTCATCGCTTTGAATCCGCGCGATGCCGAAGCCCATTATCAGCTGGGTCGATTCCTGGCCGCGACCGGCAAACGCGACGACGCCGCGCGCGAGTTCGGCCAAGCGCTCAAACTCCGGCCGGATATTAAGGGCGCCAAAGAAGACTTGCAGCGCTTGGGGGTGAAGCCGTGAACCCCGTATTGAAATGGGACCGGGAGCGAATTCTCCGCGCCGCGCTGCCTATTCTCGTCGCGGTTGTAACCGCCGCCGTTTTTCTCCCGGTCATCCGCAACGGTTTCGTCAATTGGGACGACGACGCCACGCTGACGGAAAATTTATCGTTCCGGCAGGCCGCGGGGCCCGCCTTGCGCTGGATGTTCACCACCTTCTATCTGGGGCATTATCAGCCGCTCAGCTGGCTGAGCTTTGCCGTCGATTATCGCATTTGGGGTTTAAATCCAGCCGGCTACCATCTAACGAGCATGCTCCTGCACGCCGCCAATGCGGCGTTGTTTTATCTCGTATGTGTTCGCTTGCTCATGCTGGCGAAGCCGGCATGGGAGGAGCGCACGATACAGATCGGCGCCGCGCTCGCGGCGCTTTTCTTCGCGCTTCATCCATTCCGCGTCGAATCGGTCGCATGGGCGACCGAGCGGCGCGACGTGCTCTCCGGATTGTTTTTCTTCTTGACGATCCTGGCGTATCTCAAGGCGGCCGCCTCTACGATGTCGAACGCGTATCGCAAATGGCTCGGCGCGGCTCTGATCGCTTATGCTTTATCGCTGCTCTCGAAAGCTACCGCGATGACGCT
This sequence comes from Pseudomonadota bacterium, assembly GCA_021324155.1. Taxonomy (GTDB): domain Bacteria; phylum Desulfobacterota; class Binatia; order UBA9968; family UBA9968; genus JAJPJQ01. Next base: position 35,429 of record JAJPJQ010000006.1, on the reverse strand, counting down.
GCCGGTCGCGCTGCTCGCGCTCGATTTCTTTCCGCTCCGGCGGATCGACAGCAACGGCGTCGGACCGCGGTATGTATGGCTCGAAAAGCTGCCGTTCCTCGCGCTCGGCGCGGCTGCGGCGGTCGTCGCCGGCCTGGCCCAACACGACACCGGAGCGCTGGATACGTTCGAGAAGCATTCTGTGCTTCAGCGCCTTGCGCAGGCGTCGTTCGCCGTTTGCTACTACGTCGAGAAGACGTTCTTCCCCGGCGGCGGTTACCCGATGTATGACTTGCCGATGCGCTTCAATCCGTGGGAGACGGTTTACGTGGCGAGTTTTTTCGCCGCAGCCGGCGTCACGCTCGTTCTCGTGCTGACGCGCCGCCGTTTCGCGGCCGCTCTGGCCGCCTGGGTTTATTATCTCGCGCTGATCGCGCCCATATCGGGCATCGCGCAGAGCGGCTCACAGATAGTCGCCGACCGGTATACCTACCTGTCGTGTCTCGGCTGGGCTTTGCTCGCGGCCGGCGGCGCCGCGGGACTCTGGCGCGCACGGCTGCGTAAGGAAGCCTTCGGCCGCTATCTTGCCGCCGGCGCCGCGCTCGCAGTGATCGTTGCGCTCCTGTTCACCACGCGAAGGGAGATCGCGGTTTGGCGCGATTCGGAAAGCTTATACGAGTATGTGCTTGCCAATACCCCTCGGCCGTCGCGGATCGCGTACAACAACTATGCCGGGCTCCTGGCTGACCGCCGCCAGTACGATCAGGCGATCGCTTATTATTCCCGTGCATTGGAAATCGATCCCGATTATGACGATGCGCGCTCCAATCTGGGGAACGTCCTCGCCGAACAGGGCAAGAACGCGGAGGCCATGGCGCAATATCGCGAGGCGCTCCGCCGGAGACCGAATTCTCTGGTCGCCCACCACAATCTCGGTCTCGCGTTAATGAGGGAGGGAAAAATCGACGAAGCGATCGAGCATTACCGCAAGGCGCTCGAGATCAATTCCGGTTTTCTCGAAGGACAGAATAACTTGGGCCTTTTACTGGCTGCGCGCGGCCAGTACCCCGAGGCGATCCTGCATCTGCGTAAAGCCATCGAGATCAGCCCGGAATTTCCGCTGGCGCACGTCAATCTGGGCGACGTGCTCATCGCCCTGGGCCACCGCACCGAAGCGATCGCCGAGTTTCGCAAGGCGTTGGAGGTCGATCCCAATCTCGCCTCCGCCCAAGCGAGCCTGGACAGGGCTCTGGGCGCCGCGCCGAAACGCTAGAAAACACGGCCGCGCTTTGAAGGCGCCGCCGCCGAATTCTTGCCTACCCGAACGATTTGGGATATCTAACTTGAGGGCCAAATACACCTCGCAGTTCCAAGGAGGCCGATATGCGGTACCAAGGGCAGCAAGAGCTGAAAAAAAGCCTTCAGGGCGTCATCGAGAGCAACGGGAAAACAAGCGTGGTCGATGCGGAGAAGCTCCGCGGCGAGGTCATCGACCGTCTGGTTTTCAACGGCGTTTTCAGCGAAGACGCCGCGGTCAAGGCCGCCGCGCGCGATACCGTGCGCCGGGCGGCGCGCGCACTGGGCATCTATCCGGCTTCGATCCAGCGACTGTACGACGCGATGGGCCGCGGGGAAGTCAAAGGCTTCACGGTGCCGGCGATCAACATTCGCGGCCTGACGTTCGAGACGGCGCGGGCGGTCTTTCGCGCCGCGCTCCGCAATAAAGTCGGCGCGGTAGTCTTCGAGATCGCGCGCTCCGAGATCGGTTATACGTTCCAACGACCGGCGGAATACGCGCATGTCGTGACCGCGGCCGCCATCAAGGAGGGCTTTACCGGCCCGCTCTTCATCCAGGGCGACCATTTCCAGGCGAGCGCGAAGAATTTCGCGAAGAACCCGCAGGCGGAAATCCAGGCTCTCAAGGATCTCATCAAAGAAGCGATCGAGGCAGAGTTCTACAATATCGACATCGACAGCTCGACGCTCGTTGATCTGAGCCGGCCCACGGTGCGCGCGCAGCAGCAGGACAACTGTTGGGTCGCGGCCGAGCTGACCGCGCACGTGCGCGGCCTGGAGCCCAAGGGCATCACGATCTCCGTCGGCGGCGAGATCGGCGAGGTGGGCAAGAAAAACAGCACGGTCGAAGAGCTCGAGGCCTACATGGACGGTTACCGCGAAGAGCTCGACAAACGGGGCAAGGGCCTCAAAGGCATCAGCAAGATCAGCATTCAAACCGGCACGTCCCACGGCGGCGTGCCGCTGCCCGACGGAACGATCGCGCGCGTCAAGCTCGATTTCGACACGCTGGAGCAGCTCTCCCAGGTCGCGCGCGAAAAATACGGCCTCGCCGGCGCGGTCCAGCACGGCGCATCGACGCTTCCGGAGGAGGCTTTCGATCATTTCCCGAAGCGCCGCTGCGCCGAGATCCACCTGGCGACGGGATTTCAGAACATGCTCTACGACGATGCCGGCTTTCCTCCGGAAGTCAAAAAAGAGGTTTACGACTTTCTGCGCAAGGAATGCGCCGCCGAGAAGGTCGACGGCGAGACCGACGAACAGTTCATTTACAAAACACGCAAAAAAGGCTTCGGCCCGCTGAAAGAGCGCTTTTGGACGCTGCCGGAATCTTTTCGCAAAGAGATCGGAAAGAAGCTCGAGGAGCGCTTCGAATTCCTGTTCAAAAAACTCAACGTGGTGAACACCGCGTCCATCGTGCGTGAAAAGATTCCGCACGACGACCGGGAGCTTCGCGTAGCGTAGGGCGAAGCGCTCGCGACACGTTCTTGCGCCCCCGACTGCGCTCGGGGGTTTCATTTAACTTTTGCGATGGCGGCAGGGGACCTGATGGTCTACGTTTACGCATTGATCGCCGGATCGAGCGATTTCCTCTCGGGTTGGCTCGCGATGCGCGTCGAGCGCGACAGAATCGAGCCGAGATATGTGATTGCGTTCGCGGCCGGCGTGCTTCTGGCGGTTGTGTTTTTCGAGATCCTGCCGGAAAGCAATTTGAAAACCGATTCCGGCTATCTCGCCCTCGGCTTCGTCACGTTCTATGTTTTGGAAAAACTCGTCATGATTCACGCCTGCGGCGAGGCCGAGTGCCATACGCACCAGATCGGTCCGGTCGCCGTGCTCGGGATGGCGCTCGACAACGTCGTGGACGGAGCGGGGATCATGGTCGGATATTTAATCGATCCCTATTTAGGGCTGACCATCACGCTCGCCGTCGTCCTGCACGAGATCCCCCAAGGCATGAGCTCGGCGCTCATTATGCGCGAGGCGAAGTGGCGCCGCGAGGGCACCATGCTCGCGCTAATGCTCGCGGGGCTGCTGTATCCGATCGGCGCGCTCCTGGCCGGTTTCATTCCCTCCGACTTTCAGCAGAAGCTTCTTGCGTTCATCGCCGGCGACTTCATTTACCTCGGCGCCAGCGATCTCCTGCCCGAAGCGCATCGGCAGTTCAACTGGAAAGTCGTCGCTTCGACTCTCTGCGGCATGGCGTTTATGCTCGCCATCCGCTTCATCGTTCCTCAGGTCTGAGGCGATCCCAGGTATCGAAGCCGTGCCCGGCCCGCGGCGAGCTTCGCCTCGGCGCTCCGAATGCTTTCCGGCGTTCCGAGATCGTGCCAGAAGCCGTCGAACGCAAAACCTTGAAGATTGGCGCCGTCCAGGAGCATCTTCGGATACGTCGCGGTCGTCGTCCCGAAGCGGCGCGATGTTTCGCTCTCCATGTAATCGAAAATGCGGGGCTCCAATACTTGAACGCCGGTGAACATGAATTTGTTCAGCGGCCCGGCGGAGCCGCTCGACGCAGCTACATGATGCAAAAACTTCTGCACGCGGCCGTCGCGCGACAGCTCGATCGCGCCGTAACGATCGGCGTCGGGATCGGCGCGCAGCACCAGCGTCGCGGCGGCGCGCGTTGATAGATGGCGCTCGATGACGGCGCGCAAATCGAGATCTATCAGCACGTCACTGTTGACCACGACAAAGGTGCCGCCGTCGAGAAACGGCCGCGCCTTCAGCAGCCCGCCGCCGGTGTCGAGCAGCTCGGTCTCGCGCGAATAACTGAGATTGACGCCGAGCCTCCGACCGTCGCCGAGGTAATCCTCGATCATCGCGCCGAGGTGGTGAATGTTAACGACGATGTCGGTAATGCCGTAGTGGCGCAGCAGTAACAGCGGATATTCGATCATCGGGCGGCCGGCGACGGACACGAGCGGCTTCGGCACGCTGTCGGTCAGCGGCGCGAGGCGCGTGCCCCGTCCGGCGGCAAAGAGCATCGCCTTCACCGAAGCTCCTCGAAATGAGCCTCCAGCAGCGGGATCAGCTTGCGGTAGCGCGGTGCGCGCTCGAGGTTGCGCTTCAGACGCTTTAGCGTGGGCGAGATGTATTTTTTGTAACCGGGCTTTCCCTTCACCACGTCGAGATAATAAAAGCGACCGACGACTTTAAAATCGCGCTGCAGCGCCGAAAGGATGTAGTCGTCGAAGAATTCGGCGCGATCCGCGGCGAGCCCGAGCGCTTCGCGGCGCTCGAGATAATAATCGATGAGCCGCGCTTCGAGCCCGGCGTCGATGATGCGATCGGTTTCACGATCGTTCAGCAGCGAAGCGAGATCGTACTGCGGCGGCGCCAGCAGCGCGTCCTGAAAATCGATGACCGCGACCTCGCCGTCGAGCGCCATCAAATTCCAGCTGTGGTAATCGCGGTGGCTGAGGCACGGCTCAAGCCCTTCGAGGCGCCGCGCGATTGCGTCGAAGCTCTCGCGCAGGCGGCTTTTGTCGGCGTCCGAGACTTTCCCGCCTGGTCTTTTTTCCAAGCCGTATTCGATGAAGTGCTCGAATTCCCATTGATACAGGCGAAAGTCGAATCGCTGCTGAAACGCGACGCAGCGGTCGTCGCGGCGGCGCATGCCCTCGACCTGAAGCAGCAGCAGCTGATCGACGGCTTTCCGATACCAGGCGAAAATCTCGTCGGAGGGAAGCGCCTGGACTGCGTCCCAGAGCGCGCGGTCGCCGAGGTCTTCAAGGAGTAGAAGCTTCCCGCCGGCGGCGATACCGAACAGCGCGGGCACTCGGACGCCGAGCGTGGAAAGAAAGCGGTGCACGTTGATGAACGGCAGCTCCGTCGGAGGCTCTTTGAAGATCGCGAGCTCCTCGGAAGACAATGGCAGCGCGCTGCCCGCGAGCTCCATCACGATCGACGAATCCGCTCGCGGCGAATTTTCCAGCCGCGCGCGATAATAGCGGCGGCTCGAGGCGTCTCCCGCCAGCGGCGTGAGCGCGGCGAGGCGCACCGCCGGTCCGAGCGCGCGACGGATCTCCTCGGATATCTGTTCTTGTAACAATTCCGTCATTTTGCGCCTTGTTCGATTTGGCGGTTTCCGTTATATTACTTTTCTGTTGTGAATTTTACGAGTCCTCGCGTGCCTTTTTTTCTTCTTATCGGTCTGTACATCGCTTGCCAAGTTTATCTTTTTCGCTGCGCCCGGCGTTATATCGGCGACAAAATTCCAGATCCGAAACGCGCCGCGCTCCTGATCGCAGCCGCGGCGGGTTTTCTGATTTTCATGTTCCTGCCGCTGGTTTCCATGGGCCTTTATGGGTTGGTCGCACGACAGCCTTATCCGTGGCTCGTTCGCGCGCAGATTGTGCTTTTTGCCATTTGGGCGCTGGGCTCGACCGGCTCGACGCTCGTGCTGATCGGTTACGATTTTGCCCGCCGCGCGATGACGCGGCTTTCGCGTTTGCCGACAGCGCCCGATATCCAGCGCCGGGAATTTCTCAAAACCGGCCTCGGCACGATTGCCGCGGCGCCTTTCGTTCTTTCGGGCTACGGCGCTTTGATGGAGCGCCGCCGCTTCGAGATTGAACATTTCGAATTTCCGCTCGACGGTCTCTCCGGCGCGCTGCACGGGTCGACGATCGTTCAATTGACCGATATTCATGTCGGCCCGTTCATGCCCGGAGAGGAATTAGCGGCCTACGTTGAAGCGATTAATCGGCTCGAGCCGGATTTCGTGGCGCTCACCGGCGATTTCGTCGCCGGCAGCCGTACCGAGGTCGAACCCTGCGTCGAGGCCTTGTCGCGTCTGCGCGCGAAGCGCGGCATATACGCCTGCCTGGGAAATCATGACGTGTACGCCGGCATCGAAGACGAGATTACGCGGCGCTTCGCCGAAAACAACATCCGCATGCTGAGGAACGAGGCGGTCGCGCACCGCATCGGAAACAGTTCGCTGAGCGTGCTCGGTATAGACGACCTGCGGTCGGGCGAGCCGGATCTGTCGCGGGCGCTCGCCGCCGCCCAAGCGCAGCCGGGCGAGGTGCGCCTGCTGTTATCGCACCGGCCGGAAATCTTTCCCGCGGCCGCCGCGAGCGGCGTCGAGATGGTGCTCTCGGGTCACTACCACGGAGGGCAGGTCAAGCTCGGTCCTGAGGCGGCGAACCTCTCGATCGCGCGGCTGCTAACGCCGTATGTCGACGGCATGTATCGCCTGCCGCGCCGGAGCATCGCGAAGGCTGACGCGAAAAGCTCGATGCTGTTTGTCGGCCGCGGCATCGGCATTACCGGGCTGCCCGTCCGCATCAACTGCCCTCCTCAGATCGCGCATCTCACGCTTAAGAAAGCGTAGTCGCGGTCTCTGGCTCCGGCTTTCAAGTAAAGAAGCGTGGATTTCACTTTTAGCGATTGGTTTTTCCACCGCCAGCCCGGCTCGAAACTCGCAACCCGAAACTCGTAACTGCTACCGCCCACGCCGTGGGCGATTTAGACCGATCAAGTGCCGCCGAAGCCGACCGTCACTTTGCCGGCTTCGAGGATGACTGGAATGTCGCGCTGATTATCGTTGAGCGCGAGCATGCGCTTGAGTCCGTCGGCATCGCTCAGGACATTGATATACTCGAAGGGGATGTTTCGTTGTGCGTAAGCCTCACGGGCTTTGCGCGTGTAAGGTCAGAGATCCTGGCCGAAGATGAGAACTTTTTCCATAAAATAAACCAGGCAGAGAGAGATAGAAATCTCGCAGCGAAGTCTTTATCTGTCTTTTCTCTATCTCTGTCGCAATTCTCTGTCTCCTCAGCTTAAATTGCAAGCGTTTACCCCCTGTGTTAGCCTTTCCGTGAGGCTGATGTGGCGTTTCGAGTCGCTATCGCGCAAATAAATCCCCGCCTTGGAGATGTCGCCGCCAATCTCGCGATCTACGAGGAGCAAATTCGCCTCGCGGCGAAGCGCGGCGCCGATCTTCTGCTCTTTCCGGAACTGAGCCTTACCGGATATTTCCTTCGCGACATGGTGCCGAACGTCGCGCTCAGGCTGTCGGCGCCGGAGATCGACCGGTTGAAGAAGCTGAGCCGCGATATGGCCTTTGTCGCCGGTCTGGTCGAAGAAGGGCCCGACTACCGCTTTTACAACGCGGCGGTTTACTTCGACCGCGGCGAGGCGCGTCACGTTCACCGCAAAGTCTATCTGCCGACGTACGGCATGTTCGACGAGCAGCGCTACTTCGCGCGCGGCGACCGCGTGCGCGCGTTCGATACGCGCTTCGGGCGGCTCGCGGTGCTCATCTGCGAAGACTTGTGGCATCCTTCGACGATTTATCTCGCGGCGCTCGACGGCGCTGTCACCGTCTTGTGCCCGTCGACGAGCCCGCTGCGCGGCATCAGCGACGGAGAGCCGCAGGACGACAACGCGCGCTACTGGGAGATGATCAACCGCGCCTACGCGGAGACATTCAGCCTCTTCATGGTCTACGGCAACCGCGTCGGCTTCGAAGACGGCGTCGGCTTCTGGGGCGGCTCGGAGATCGTCGATCCGTTCGGCCGCCGGATCGCGAAAGCCAAATACTACGAGGAAGATTTTATCGCCGGCAACATCGCGCTCGACGCCGTCCGCAGAAAGCGCGCGGCCGCGCCGCTGCTGCGCGACGAAGACATCGATCTCACCGTGAACGAGCTGCTGCGCATCCGCGAGCGGCCGTCGAACGTGAAGCCCGCGCGTCTCGTCAAGGGCCTGCGCGTCATCAGAGGCAGCAAGGGTCTCGGCGGGCGCGGCAAGAATCCGAAAAAGAGACGTTGATGGGCGGCGAGATCCCCACCAACGTCGCGCTGCTCAGAAAGATTCTCACCAGCTTCATCCGCAACGAGGTCGAGAAGGTCGGCGTCAAGCGCGTCGTCGTCGGGCTCTCGGGCGGCGTCGACTCGAGCCTCAGCGCGCTGCTCGCGGCCGAGGCGCTGGGGCCGAAGAATGTACTCGGCATCATGATGCCGTACAAAACTTCGAGTCCGGAAAGCCGCGCGCACGCCGAGTTGATCGTGAAAAAGGCGCCGATCGAGTCGCTGACGGTCGACATCTCGCCGCAGATCGACGCCTATTTCACGCGCTTCCCCGACGCCGACGCGCGGCGTCGCGGCAACAAGATGGCGCGCGAGCGGATGACGATCCTTTACGATCACTCGGCGCGCTGGCAGGCGCTGGTCCTCGGGACCAGCAACAAGACGGAGCTGCTCCTGGGCTACGGAACGCTTTACGGCGACATGGCGTCGGCGATCAATCCGCTCGGCGACCTCTATAAGACGCAGGTGTGGGCGCTCGCCGAAGCGGTGGGCGTGCCGGAGGTCGTCGTTAAGAAAGAGCCGTCAGCCGATCTCTGGCAGGGGCAGACCGACGAAGGCGAGCTTGGCTTCAGCTACCGCGACGTCGACCGGCTGCTCTACCTGATGGTCGATGAGCGTTATTCGCGCGCCGAGCTCATCGAGGCGGGTTTCGATGAGCGTTTCGTCGACCAGGTGAACGACCGCGTCATGAACTCGCATTTCAAGCGCCGCCTGCCCGTCATCGCCAAAGTCTCGCAGCGCACGATCGACCGCGACTTCCGGTATGCCAGAGACTGGGGAAAATAAAACAATCTTGAATTTTGAGTTTTGAATTGAAATTCATCGTTCAAAAGTCATCATTCAACATTTCCTCATGACCGGTACCCTCTACATCGTCGCGACGCCCATCGGAAATTTAGAGGACATTACTTTGAGGGCGCTGCGCGTTCTCAAGGAAGCCGATCTTATCGCCGCCGAGGACACGCGGCGGACCAAGAAGCTGCTCGCTCACTACGACATCTCGACGCCGCTCACGAGCTATTACGACGAGATCGAGCGCGAGAAAGCAATGGAGCTGATAAAACAGCTCCAAAACGGAAAAACCATCGCGCTCGTTTCCGACGCCGGCACGCCGACGCTGTCCGACCCGGGCTTTCGCCTGGTGCGCGAGGCGATTCGCGCCGGCATTGCGATCGTTCCCCTGCCCGGCGCCTCGGCGCTGCTCGCGGTTTTGAGCGCGAGCGGCCTGCCCACGGATCGTTTCGCCTTCGAAGGCTTTCTACCGGCGAAGCGGCGGGAGCGGCGCGAGAAGCTGCAAACGCTCGCCACAGAACCGCGAACGCTGGTCTTCTACGAAGCGCCGCACCGATTAAGTGAGACCCTGGGCGATATGCTGGAGATTTTCGGCGACCGCGAAGCGGTCTTCGGCCGCGAGGTGACGAAAGCGTACGAAGAATTCGTCCGCGGGAGCCTGAGCGAAGCGCTCGCGGCCGTCGCGCGCAAAGAGCCGCGCGGCGAGATCACGCTCGCCGTCGCGGGATTCGCCGGCGAGGCGCCGGCCATGGATGCGGAGATCGACAGCGAGATCGCCAATTTGCTCGACAGAGGTCTGCGCGTCAAAGAGATCGCCGAAATTCTAGGCGAAAAGTTCGGCCATCCGAAAAAAGATATCTATCGCATGGTCTTGCAGCGGCAGAAGTGAGCCGCCCTTAACGCGACGTGCGGAAGCCGGAGAATTCGCCGCTGGCCTCGCTCCATTCGACGTCGAGCCGATCGACCTGCGCGCGCGGCGGTCCGTGGCGGCACCAGGCGGCGAGCTCTTCGAGCGTAGCCTTAGGCCCTTCGGCGACGACTTCGACGGATCCGTCCGGGCGGTTTCTCACCCATCCGGTCAGGCCGAGGCGCCGCGCCTCCGACTCCGTCGAGGCGCGAAAAAACACGCCCTGAACTTGTCCGTAAATGCGCAGGTGCGCGCGCGCGTTGTCGCCGCCGGCCATTTCAATGATCTCCTAACCCACTGCGGATAGAGGCGCAATCGCGTCATTGCCTCGCGCCAATCGGGATTTGACAAGAACCCGAATCGCGGCTAAGCTTGCGCCGTTTTTGTCGGGCCCGAGAAGCCGGTTAAATTCGGCGCAGGCCCGTCGCGAAGGAGGGTCAGGCAAGATGGGCGCGAAATTGTACGTCGGGAATCTCCCATATTCGGTCGTCGAGGCGAAGCTGCAGGAGCACTTCGCCAAACACGGCAATGTGGTGAGCGCCCGGATTATCACCGACAAGTTCAGCGGCCGCTCGAAGGGCTTCGGCTTCGTCGAGATGAGCTCGGACGACGAGGCGCAGCGCGCGATCTCGGCGCTCAACGGCACCGACTTCGAGGGCCGCAACATCGTCGTCAGCGAAGCGCGCCCCCAGGAGCAGCGCTCGGGCGGCGGCGGCCAGCGCCAGAACCGCTGGTAGATCGGCTCAAGCGCCGATCAGCTCGAGAAATTCCTTCTCGTCCAAGACTTTCACGTCCAACTTCTTCGCCTGGGCGAGTTTCGATCCGGGATCCGCTCCCGCGACCACGTAATCCGTATTACGGCTCACGCTCGAGGCCAATCGCCCGCCGAGCGCCTCGATCCTTTTCTGCGCCTCGTGGCGCGACATCGTTTCGAGACCGCCGGTCAGCACAAAGCTCCGGCCGCTCAGCTTGCCGTCTTTTTTAGCCGGCGTCTTCAGGCGCAGATCCGCGGCCAGCAGCTTTTCGATCACGCGCCGGTTCTGCTCCTGGGCGAAAAAGCGCGCGATGCTTTTCGCCACCTCGGGGCCGATCTCCCGCACCTCCATCAGCTGCTCCTCGGTCGCGCCCATGATCGATTTGAGATCGCCGAAATGCTCGGCCAAGAGCTTCGCGGTCGCCTCGCCGACATGCCGGATGCCGAGCGCGGTCAAGAAGCTCGGCAGCATCGCGTCCTTGCTCCGCTCGAGCTCGCGTTTGAGATTGTCCGCGGATTTCTCCGCCATGCGGTCGAGCCCGGCGAGCTCGTCGGTTGTGAGCGCGTAAAGATCGGCGATGTCCTTGACCATGCCCCGCTCGACGAGCTGGTCGATAAGCTTCTGTCCGAGTCCCTCGATGTCCATCGCGCCGCGCGATCCGAAAAATTTGAGGCTCTCTTTCAGCTGCGCGGGGCAGGAGAGGCCGACGCAGCGATAAGCCGCTTCGCCCTCCTCGCGGTAGACCGAAGACCCGCACACGGGACAGCGCTCGGGCATGACGAACTGGCGCTCCGTGCCGGTGCGCCTGTCTTTTAATACTTCGACGACGTACGGAATCACATCGCCCGCGCGCTCGACGACCGCCATGTCGCCGATGCGAATGTCCTTGCGCTCGATCTCGTCCATGTTGTGCAGCGAGGCGCTTTTGACCGTGACGCCGCCGATGCCGACGGGCTCGAGGCTCGCGACCGGCGTCAGCGTTCCGGTGCGCCCGACCTGAATCTGGATGTCGAGAATTTTCGTCGTCGCCTGGCGCGGCTTGAATTTGTACGCGATCGCCCAACGCGGCGAGCGGGCGATCTCGCCGAGACGCCGCTGCAGCGCGAGATCGTTGACCTTGACGACGATGCCGTCGATCTCGTACGGAAGCTTCTCGCGCCCCTCCTCGGTGCGCGCATGGAGCGCGAAAATCTCGTCGACGCCGTGGCAGACGCCCAGCACCGGCACCGGCTTGAGGCCCCATTCGCTCAGGGTCTCGAGGAAGGCGGCGTCGGTCGTAAAGCTCGCGCCGATGACCTCGCCGGCGCCGTGGCAGAAGATGTCCAGCGGCCGACGCGCCGTAATCGTCGGGTCGAGCTGCTTGAGCGAGCCGGCGGCGGCGTTGCGCGGATTCGCGAAAAAAGGCTCGCCGGCCTCCTCGCGCTCGCGGTTGATCTTTTGAAACGCCGCGCGCGTCAGGAAAACCTCGCCGCGGACTTCGAGCCGCTCCGGGACGGCGTGTTTCGAGCTCCTCAGCGTGAGCGGCAGCGCGCGGATCGTCTTCAAATTCTGCGTGATGTCTTCGCCGTTGACGCCGTCGCCGCGCGTCGACCCGACCGCGAGCCGGCCGCGCTCATAGACGCATTCGACGGCCAGGCCGTCGATCTTGGGCTCGACCATGTATTCGATCGGATCGCTGGCTTTCAAGAAGCGGCGGATGCGGTCGTCGAACTCCGCCATCTCGTCGCGGTCGTGCGCGTTATTCAGCGAGAGCATCGGAATCGTATGGCGGACCGTGGCGAATTTCTCCAGCGGCGCGGCGCCGACGCGCTGCGTGGGAGAGTCGGGCGAAGCGAATTCGGGGTGCTCTTTTTCGAGCCGTTGAAGCTTCTGGAAAAGCTCGTCGTATTGCGCGTCGCTCACGAGCGGGTCGTCGAGGACGTAGTAGCGATAATTATGCTTCTCGAGCTCGCCGCGAAGATGAAGAATTTCTTTTCTTATGGATTCCTTCGACATGACCCGTCCGGAAACGTCGTCGCCGTAAACTTTAAAAAAATAACACAAAAGCGCGCGCCGCGGAAAGCGAACGAAGCGCTTTACATTGACCCCTTGAGGGCAGTGTGTTAACTAGATTCCGATGAGAAGCTCCATTATTGGAGTCGTTTCTCTAGCCTTGCTCGCCGCCTGTTCGTCGAAGCTCGCCAAGGTCCAAGAAGCGCCCAAACAGATCAGCGTACAACCGGAAGCGCCGTTCCAGCGCGAGCCCAAAGTCGAAGTGCCGCCTGAAGCGGCGGGACTGGGCCATTTCGTCAAGGGACAGTATCTGCTCTTCGAGGGCGATTTCGATCAGGCGCTCACCGAATTCGCCGCGGCCGCGGCGGCCGACCCCGGCAACGCGTTTCTGCGCTTTCGTCTCGCAAGCCTCTATTTGCGCAAAGGCGACCTGAAAAAGGCGCTCGGCGAAGCCGAAGAGGGCGTCCGCTTGGCGCCCGATGCCGCCGAAGGCCATCTGTTGCTCGCCGGGCTCTACTCGGCTCTCGGCGAGGATGCCGGGAGCCTCAAGGAATACGAGGCGACGCTGCGCGGCGACCCCGGCAATCAGGAGGCTCTGCTCTATCTCGGCGCCCTGCAGCTCAAGCTCGGCGATTACGAGAAGGCGACCAAGACCCTAGAGAAACTTTTAGCGATCAACCCGAATTCGGTGTTTGGGTACTATTATCTCGGCCGGGTGCGAGCGAAAAGCCAGCTTTATCTCGCGGCCGAAGAGAGCTATCGCAAAGCGCTGGAGCTGAATCCGAAAGCCCAGGAAGTGTTGATGGACCTGGCGCTCGTCTACGAGCTCGAAGGCAAGACGGACGAGGCGGCGCAGACCTATCAAAAAGTGCTGCAGGTCGATCCCAATAACGTGTGGGCGACCAAGCGCTTGGGCGACCTGTACGTCGGGCAGAACAAGCTCGACGATGCGCTGTCGCAGTTCCAGACGCTGGAGCGCGTCGAGGCCGATCCGCGCGAGGCGCGCACCAAGATCGGACTCATCTATTTCGAGCGGGGCGATTTCGAGCGCGCGATCACGGAATTCAACCTCGTCCTCGCGACCGACCCCGACAACGACCGCGTTCGATACTATCTCGGCAGCACGTATGCCGAGATCAAGGCGCCCGACCGCGCGGTCGAGGAGTTCCAGCGGATTCCCGAGAAGAGCGAATACTTCGGCGATTCCCGCTTGCAGCTGGCATTCATTTACGATCAGAAAAACGAGCTGCCGAGCGCGATCGAGGCGGTGAAGGCCGCGTTGGCGAGAAAAACCGAGCCCAAGGAGCAGAAGGACGTCCTCAATCTGCTGGCGTCTTTATACCGCAAGGGCAAAGATTACCCGAAGGCGATCGATACGCTGCAAAGCCTCATCAAGCTCGACCCCAAGAACGACCAGGCTCATTTCCAGCTCGGCGCGGTTTACGATGAAAGTCACAACAAGGATAAGATGCTCGAGCAGATGAAGCTCGCGATCGACTTGAATCCGCAGAACGCGCAGGCGCTGAATTATCTGGGCTACAGCCTGGCCGAGAAAGGCGTGCGTTTAGAAGAAGCGGAGAGCCTCATTCTCCGCGCGCTCAAGGTCGAGCCGAACGAAGGCGCATACATCGACAGCCTTGGCTGGGTCTATTATCAGAGGGGCGATTATCAGCGCGCCGCCGAGCATCTCGAGCGCGCGAGCGAACTGATCAACGACGATCCCGTCGTCATCGAGCATCTGGGCGACGCCTACGACAAGCTCGGAAAAACCGACTCGGCGCTCGGCCGCTATCGCGAAGTCGTCAAGCGCTCGAAGGAAGAAGAGCAACTTCACAGAGTGAAGGAGAAAATCAAGCTCCTCGAGCGGAGAATCTGAGGCGCGTTGCTTTCCGATCCCATCTCCCGCCTGCTCTTCCATGCTATTGCAACCTCGACTCAGACACCTAATTTTCTGCGGTTTCGCGGCGGCTCTGCTGGCAAGCTGCTCGACCACGCGTCCTCCGCTGCTGCCGGAGAAGCTCCCGGAGGAGCGCCGCTCGGTAGACGAATTGCTCCAGCCGCTCGCGCGCCGCAACAGCGAGCTAAAGTCGCTGCGATCGCTTGCGAACGTCTACTACTCGGCATCCGACGGCAAGCATAATTTCCAGGAGATCGTGCTTGTCCGCCGGCCGGACCGCCTGCGTCTGGAGACGCTTTATCCGCTCGGCGTCCTCATGATCGTGACCGCTTCGCCCGACGGCCTCACGGGCTATGCGACGCGCGAGGGGGTTTTTTACCGCGGGCAGAGCTCGCGCGAAAACCTTTGGCGCTTCACCCAGATTCCGCTCAGCGTTGACGAGGCCGCCTCGCTGCTGATGGGCCTGCCGCCGAGGATCACCGGCGAGTGGCGCCGCGAAGGACCTTCGCTGGTTCAGGACGCCGGCGGCGGATGGAAAGAGGCGCTGACCTTCGATCAAGCGCAGCCGCTGCCGATCCGTTGGCAGCTTTTCAATCCCTCCGGGCAGGTCGAGCTCTCCGCCGAGTTCGGCGACTACACGCAGTCGAGCGCCGGACCTTTCCCCATGCGTATCGCGCTCGAAAGCCCGCCGCAGAAGCGCCGCGTCGAGATTGTCTACAAAGAGCCCGAGGTGAACGTTGATCTCGCCCCGGCGCTTTTCGTGCAGAAAAAACCCGACAACGCCCGCGAGGTGGCGCTCGATTCGATCGGCAGGTGATCACGTGCGGCTCTCGGTTCTTCTGGCACTCGTTCTTTTCCTGACGCTCACGTTGCGCGGCGACGGATTCGGCCAGGGCGGTGCCGAACAGCCGGTCACCGGCGACTGGCTGCTCACGCACTCGCTCAGCGATCCCGAGCAGCTGAATCCGCTCACGAGCAACGACGCGTCCGCGAGCGAGGTCCTGGGCTACATTTTCGAAAGCCTTCTCCAGCTCGATCCGCGCACGCTGCAGCTCAAGCCGCTGCTCGCCGAGTCTCGGCCGGAGATCTCGAAAGACAAGCTCTCCTATACTTTCAAGCTCCGCCGAGACGCGCACTTTTCCGACGGGCGGCCGCTCACCGGCGACGATGTGCTCTTCAGCATCAAGACGATCAAATGCCCGCTCGTCGACGCGCCGTTTCTGCGCGTGTACTTCGATTCGATCGTCGACGCGCAGCTCATCGACCCTCACACGATCCGGTTCACAACCAAAGAGCCCTATTTCATGAACGAGGAGCAGCTCGGCTTTTTTCTTGTTCTCCCGCGTCATATCTACGATCCGGAAAACCTGCTGAAAAACATCGGCGTGCGCGATCTGCTCGGCAATCCGGCGAAGCTTCCGGATCAGGTGAAGCGTTTCGCGGACAATTTCAATAAAAATTTCAGCCGCAATCCGGTAGGCAGCGGGCCGTATAAATTCGCGTTTTGGAAAACCGGACAGGAAGTGCAGCTCGTGCGCGATCCGAGCTACTGGGCCTACGGCAAGGCCGGCATCGATCAGCCCCACATCGACCGCGTGCGTTTTCGCGTCATCAATAATCCCGATGCGGCGTTGATCCAGCTCAAAAGCGGCGATCTCGATACCATGGACCTGACGCCGATCCAGGCGACGCGCGGGACCGGCAGCGACCGCTTCAAGCGGCAGTTCGCGAAATATGAATTTTACGGCGCCGCTTACTCCTATATCGGCTGGAACAACGCGAGCCCGATCTTCCGCGACAAGCGCGTGCGCCAGGCGATGACCTACTTCACCAACCGCGAGCAAATGGTGAAATCGATTCTCTTCGGCTTGGGAAGGATCGTCGAGAGTCCGATTTATTTTAACCGCCCCGAATACTACAAGAACCTTTACAACTATCCTTTCGATCCGAAGAAGGCGCTCGCGCTGCTCGCCGAGGCCGGCTGGAAGGATACGGACGGCGACGGCATACTCGACAAGGTGATCGACGGCAGAAAAGTGCCGCTGCGCTTCGAGATCAAAGTGAACTACGGCAACGACGTGCGCGAGGCGGTGGCGCTGACGCTGCAGGACGAGCTCAAAAAGCACGGCATCGCCGCATCCGTAAGGCGTCTCGACTGGACGATTTTTTTGGACGACGTCAAGAACCACAAGTTCGACGCGGTGATTCTCGGCTGGCAGATGTCGTTCACCGAAGGCGACAACTTTCAGGTCTGGCACTCCTCGCAGGCGGACAACAAAGGCTCGAACGCGATCAGCTTCAAAAACGCGCGGGTCGACCAGATCCTCGAAGCTTACCGGCGCGAGTTCGACGAGAAGAAGCGCTTCGAGATGGCGAAGGAGTTCCAGCGCATCTTGAACGACGAGCAGCCGTATACGTTTCTGTTCGCGCGGAAAACCGTGAGCGCCGTCGACCGCCGCTTTCGCGGCGTGGAGGTTCTCTCCACATCCACGGGGTTTAATCCATTCGAGTGGTGGGTGCCGCGGCCGCTGCAAAAATACGGAACGCGACAGACCGCAAGCCAGACGGCGAACTGAAGTGATCGCTTACCTTGTCCGGCGGTTTCTTCTCATGATCCCGACGTTCATCGGGATTACCATCCTTTGTTTTTTGGTCGTTCATCTCGCGCCGGGCGATCCGGCGGAGCTGATGGCGGGCGGCGGTCTCGCCGCCGCGGGGGGCGCGGGCATTTCGCTGCAGAAGCGCGGCGCCGTCGATCAGGCGCTCGCCGAGTGGCGCGCCCTCTACGGCCTCGACAAACCGCTCCACGTTCAGTACTTCGTCTGGCTCAAAAATCTCGTCCGGCTCGACCTCGGCAGCTCGTTCAAGGACAACCGCTCGGTCTGGGAAAAAATTCGCGAGCGGCTGCCGGTGACGCTCAAGCTCGAGTTCTTCTCGCTGCTGCTCGTCTATGCGGTCGCGATACCGCTCGGCGTCTACTCGGCGACGCACCGCGACACCTTCGGCGATTACGCGACGACGGTCGCGGCGTTCGTCCTTTTCGCCGTGCCGGTCGTCTGGGCGGCGACGATGGCGCTCGTCTTCATCTGCGGCGGCGATTTTCTGTACCTGTTTCCGCCGGGCGGGCTCACTTCTATCGACTATGGTCGCGAGTGGCCGCTGTGGGAAAGGATCAACGATCAGACATGGCATCTCTTTCTCCCCGTGGTGCTGCTCTCCTATGCCGGCTTTGCGGGCCTCTCGCGCTACATGCGGTCGAGCATGCTCGAAGTGCTGCGGCAGGATTACATCCAGGTCGCGCGCGCTAAGGGGCTTTCAGAGCGCATTGTCGTCTTCAAACACGCGGTCAGGAATTCGCTGATTCCGCAGGTGACGATTTTGGCCGAGCTGCTGCCGGGCCTCATCGGCGGCAGCGTCATCATCGAAACCGTTTTTTCTCTTCCCGGCATGGGGCAACTCGGGTACGACGCGGTGCTGGCGCGCGATTATCCCATCGTGCTCGCGCTGCTGACGATCACGGCGGTTTTGACGCTGATCGGCATATTGCTCTCGGACATTCTCCTTGCTGCCGTCGATCCGCGCATCGCTTTCGGCCGGAGGTCGGAATAGTGGCAGCGAAGAGCCCCGCGGCGGCCGCCGCCGCTCCGGCAGCCGGACTTGCGCCGATGGAGGTCCCGAGCGGCGAAGGGCAATGGAGCGCCGTTTGGAAGAGCCTCAGGCACAACGGTTTGGCGCTCGTCGGTCTTTACACGATCTTGTTTCTTTTTACGGTCGCCGCCGGAGCGGACTTTCTCGCCAACAACAAGCCTTACTACATGATCTATCAGGGGCGGAGCTACTTCCCGCTCGTGCGCAGCGGTCTCGTGCGCTTCGGTCTCGCGAAGTGGCAGCCCGAGCTGCTCAACATGGACTTCAAGACGGTCAATGCGGAGCGCAAGATTTTCCCGCCGATTCCGCACCTCGCAACCGATATCGATCTCAGGGCGCCATTCGAGACCCCTTCGCCGCAGCATTGGTTGGGCACCGATAAGCTCGGCCGCGACGTTCTCGCCGGCCTGATTCACGGCTCGCGCATCTCGCTCTCGATCGGCTTTGTCGCCGTTGGGATCGCGCTTGTCGTCGGCGTCGTTTTGGGCGCACTCGCGGGCTATTTCGGCTCGTGGGTCGACCTGCTGATCTCGCGAATCTTTGAGGTCATGCTGACGGTGCCGACATTTTTTCTTTTGATCGCCATCGCCGCGATGTTCCCTCCGAGCATCTTTCTCACGATGGCGATCATCGGCCTCACGAGCTGGGTAGGGATGGCGCGCTTTACCCGGAGCGAGTTTTTAAGAATCCGCGGCCTCGACTACGTTACGGCGGCTTTGGCCCTCGGCGTCTCGACGCGAAAGATCATGTTCCGCCACATTCTGCCGAACGCCCTGGCGCCGGTGCTCGTGTCCGTCGTGCTCGGCGTCGCCGGCGCAATTCTCACTGAATCGAGCCTGAGCTTTTTGGGCATAGGCGTGCCGCTCGAAGCGGTGACGTGGGGCTCGATCCTGAACGAGGCGCGCAGCGCCACATTCGCATGGTGGCTCGCGGTCTTTCCCGGCGCCGCGATTTTTATTACAGTGCTGGCGTATTATCTGCTCGGCGAGGGGCTCCGCGACGCGCTCGACCCGCGGCTCAAAGGCACGCGGTAAGGAGGTTCCCATGAAGCGGCTTCTGGTCGGTCTCGGCTTTCTGCTGCTCGCAGCGCCCGGCGCCGCGCAGATCGCCAAGCCGGTCTACATCTCGCTGCCGAGCGCGGGAAACATCCAGCACCTCGCGCTCACCGCTGCAAAATACAAACATTTTTACGAGGATTCCGGTCTAGCAGACGCGCGCGTCGTTTATCTCCGCGGCAATTCTATCAACGTGCAGGCGATCCTTTCCGGCAGCGTTCAGTTCGCATCCGCTTTTGGGCCCTCGATGCACGCGATGTTCCGCGGCGAGCAGCTGCGTGTCCTGGTGCAGATCTTCAACCAAATCCCGATGGCGCTGATCACGCGCCCCGAAGTGAAAAAAATCGAAGAGCTGAAAGGGCAGAAGATCGCCGTCACGTTCGGCGGTTCGACCTACAGCGTCTTGCTCGCGATGCTGAGCCATTTCGGCCTGCCGCAGAACTTCGGCGAGTATTTGAACATGCCGGGCGACCAGGCGAAGGCCGCCGCGCTGCTCCAGGGAACCGTCTCCGCGGCGCTCATGGCGCCGCCGGCCGACGGTCCGGTCTTGAAGGCCGGATTCAAGCGCCTCGTTTACATGGGGGACGTCTTCAAAGGCGTGCCGTTCAGCGCGATGCTGACGACGGCGAAGATCATCCAGGAGGAACCGGATTTGGTCGAGCGCACGGTGCGCGCCGTCGTGAAGGCGATGCTTTATCTTAGGCAGAATCGTGAGGGCGGCATCGAGCTGGTCATGAAACACGGCCAGGTCGACCGCGATATCGCCACCGCGCTCTACGATCTCTCGCGCGACGCGTTCGTGCCGGCGCTGACGGCGGACGGGATCATGAAGCGCGCCGAGCTCGAGATCGCGACGTTGAAAGAGCGGCCCAATTTCGACCCGAAGCAATTCATGGACGACCGCTTTCTCAAAAAAGCGCTTGCCGCGGAAGGACAGAAATAGGCGGAGCATGCGCGAGTTGAGTTACGCCGAGCTCAAGCAGGAGATTCTCCGGCGCGCCGGCAAGGTGAACCCGTTCGAGCGCGTCAAGCGAGAAGACGTCGAAGAGGTTTTGTCGCACCTGAGCAGCCTCGACGCCGACTCCTGGGGACGAGAGTGGGGCCGCGTGGCCGCGCGCTACGAAGCCGGCGCCGAAGAGGCGGAGCGAAAAGGCGCGCGCGAGGCGGGCGAAGAGTATTATCTCGCCTACGAATATTTTCGCATCGGCCGCTACCCGGTGCCGAGCAGCCCGGAGAAGGTGAGCTGCTACCGCGGCGCGATGCGAACTTATCTCAAGGCCGGCCGCTATTTCACAGCGCCCGTTGAGCGAATCGAAATTCCCTTCGAAGGCAAAAAAATCGTGATCTATCTCCAGGTTCCGGGCGGCGTCGCGCGGCCGCCCGTCGTCATGCACTGGGGCGGCGTCGACGGCTGGAAGGAGGACTCGCGCGGCCAGAGCGAGGCGCTGCATCGACTTGGACTCGCGACGGTTACGATCGACATGCCGGGAACGGGCGAGAACCCGCTGCTCGGCCAGGAGCCGAACGCCGAGCGCACGTTTTCCGCCGCCCTCGACCATCTCGAAACGCGAAACGATATCGACGGCAAGCGCGTCGCCGTCATGGGCCGGAGCTTCGGCGGCTATTGGGCCGCGAAGCTCGCCTATGTCGAGGCGAAGCGGCTGAGGGGCGCGGTCAACTGGGGCGCCGGCCTTCACTATACGTTTCAGCCGGAATGGCTGCGGCCGGCGCTCACCGAGACCGCATCGCAGTATCTCATGGGACCGGCGAGCCTGCTCGATTCGAGATCGTATATTTTTCGCGCCAAGACGCTCGACGAAGTGTTGGAGATCGCGCCGCGCTTGTCCCTTGTGACGCAAGGGTGGATCGACAAGCCGAGCGCGCCGCTGCTCTTCGTGAACGGCAAGCACGACGACCAGCACCCGGTCGGGGATATTTACTTAGCCATGGAGCATGGTAATCCCAAAGAAGCGCGAATCTTCGCCGACGGCGGCCACATGGGCCGGGTGCCGGGTCAGCGCAACGACGAAGCGCTTCGAGTCGCGACCGAATGGCTCAGGCGGAGGTTAACGGAAGAGCATTGACGAGGGACGAAGGGAGGGTAGGTGTATGGTCATCACGGCGGCGCATATCAGTCCGATACTTTCACTCGTGTTCGGGATACTGATTCTGATCTTCCCGCGCATCTTGAATATTCTCGTAGCGATCTTTCTCATCATCCAGGGCCTGCTCGGCCTCGGCCTCGTCCGCTAGGCGAGCTCGCTCTTCAGCCAGCGCACGATCGTCGGCAGCGTCTGCGGCGTCTGTCCCATGTGGCCGCCGGGAAAGACGCGCGCCGATTTCGTCGCGCCGTGCTCCAACAGAATATACAAGTCTTCGATCGGGGTCTGTTTATCGTCCTTGCCGTTGACGATGAGCATGGGACACGACGGCTTGTCGAGCCAGTCCTGAGCTTTGAGCGACATAGCGGGGAATATTTTCGCCAGCTCGTCGAGCGTTTTCACGCCGAAGACCGAGCAGCGCGCGATATCGTGATCCAATAGATAGCTGTCGGCGTGCGTCGATTCCCTCAGCCATTCTTCCTGAAAAAAATAATGTACGCCGCCGCCCCAGACGACGGCGGCGCGGAGGCGACTCGCCTCGACATGCGCCAGCTTCGCCGCCCAGTAGCCGCCGAAGCTGCGGCCCATGATCGCGATGCGCTTCGGATCGATGTCGGCGCGTTTCTCCAAATAATCGATGGCGGCGCTGAAAAGGCGCTCCGCCGTCGTCGAGGCCTTGATCGGACATTCGCCGACGCCGGGCATATCGATCGCGAGCGTGCCGAAGCCGGCGGCGAGCAGCGCCTCGTCGTACTCGAAGCACTCGGCTTTGAACGAATCGATGCCGCCGAAATTAATGACGACGGCGCTGTTCCCGTCTCCTTGAGGAATACGCAGATAAGCGGGGACGGTCTGCGCGCCGAAGGGTATCTCGACGCGCATGAGCGGCGGCGTGAAATAGCGTCCCGCTTTTTCGTAGAGCTCGAGGCTTTTCTCGAAGCAGAGTTTTTTCCCTGTCGTGTGCGGCACCGGGTAGCGGCCAATCGTGTAATAGGTATAAGCCATCAAGTCCGCTTCCATCGCATCGCGATGTTGCCCCCGGCGCTCGCGCTCGATCCCGGTATTTTCATAATCCGCCGCGACGC
Source organism: Pseudomonadota bacterium (assembly GCA_021324155.1). Taxonomy (GTDB): domain Bacteria; phylum Desulfobacterota; class Binatia; order UBA9968; family UBA9968; genus JAJPJQ01. Next base: position 13,100 of record JAJPJQ010000006.1, on the reverse strand, counting down.
GCGACCACTCCGCCGCCCAGCGCTCCGGATCTTTGTCCGTCAGCCGCTCCAGCACGGATTCGACGTCGGCCTGTTGCGCGCGCCGGAAGACGTTGCGCTTCCCCGTGCGCGCGCGGATCATCGTCTTGATTTCGTCGAGCGTTTTAACCTGTCCCATACCGCCTCACGATGACAGATTCATATTTCATACTGTCATATGAGATTTGAGATGTGAAATTCGTCGCTCGGCGATGACGCCCCGCCGCTTTGGAAACGGCTTCCGCCTATGATATTTACCATTCATTGTGCCGGCCCTGATTCAGGTCAAGCAACTTCGCACCTCTTTCTTCACCCCCGAAGGCGAAGTCAAGGCGGTCGACGGCGTGAGCTATGAGATCGCCGAAGGCCGGACGCTCGGCCTCGTGGGCGAGTCCGGCTGCGGCAAGAGCGTCACCGCGCTCTCGATCATGCGTCTGGTTCAGCCGCCGGGAAAAATCGTCGGCGGCGAGATTTTCTACAAAGGCAGCGATCTTCTAAAACTCGACAGCGAGGCGATGCGCAAGATCCGCGGCAACGAGATCTCGATGATCTTCCAGGAGCCGATGACCTCGCTAAATCCCGTCTTCACGGTCGGCGATCAGATCGGCGAGGCGGTGCGGCTGCACCAGAAAGTCGGTCGGCGCGAGGCGCGGCAGAAAACGATCGAGATGCTCCGGCTTGTGCGCATCGCCGACCCCGAATCCCGCGTCGACGCCTACCCGCACCAGCTCTCCGGCGGCATGCGCCAGCGCGTGATGATCGCGATGGCGCTCTCGTGCAACCCGAGCCTGCTCATCGCCGACGAGCCCACCACCGCGCTCGACGTGACGATTCAGGCGCAGATTCTCGAGCTGATCGAAGAGCTCAAGCGCAAGCTCGGCATGGCGCTGCTGCTCATCACGCACGATTTGGGCGTCGTCGCCGAGCGCGCGGACGAGGTCGCGATCATGTACGGCGGCATCATCGTCGAGCGCACGAGCGCGCGCGAGATTTTCCGCCGGCCGCTGCATCCGTACACGGTCGGATTATTGAATTCGCTGCCGGGGACCGGCGGCGCGAAGAAGACGCGCCTCGCGGCGATTCCCGGCGTGGTGCCGAGTCCGCTGGATCTGCCGAGCGGTTGCCGCTTCCGCGATCGCTGCCCGCGGGCGCGTGACGTCTGCGCCGGAGCGCAACCGCCGCTCGCCGAGCTCGAGCCCGGGCACTGGGCGGCGTGCTATTTTCCCGGGCCCAGCGCCGAAGGCTACCAGACGTCGGAAGCGCCGGCCGCCGTGCAACCATGAGCCTGCTCGAAATCCACAACCTGAAAAAATATTTCCCCGTCGGCGGCGGCCTGTTCTCGTCGAAGAAGGGCGAGGTGCGCGCGGTCGACGGCGTCGACCTGAGCGTCGAGGAGGGCGAGACGCTGGGCGTCGTCGGCGAATCCGGCTGCGGCAAATCGACGCTGGGGCGGACGATCCTGCGGCTCATCGAGCCGACCGAAGGGGAGATTCGCTTCGAAGGCAAGGATTTGTTGAAGCTCTCCTCGCGCGAGCTCAGGCAGATGCGGCGCGAGATGCAGATCATCTTTCAGGATCCTTACGCGTCGCTCAACCCGCGCATGCGCGTGGGCGATATCGTGGGCGAAGGACTGGAGATCCACAAGCTCGCGCGCGGGAGGAAAAAGCGCGAGCGCGTGATGGAATTGCTGCACCAGGTCGGGCTGCGCGAGGACCACTACGACCGTTACCCGCACGAGTTCAGCGGCGGGCAGCGTCAGCGCATCGGCATCGCGCGCGCGCTCGCCGTCAACCCGCGGTTCATCGTCGCGGACGAGCCGGTCTCGTCGCTCGACGTCTCCATCCAGGCGCAGATCATCAATCTGCTGCAGGAGCTGCAGCAGAAGATGCACCTGACCTATTTTTTCATCTCGCACGATCTCCGCGTGGTCGAGCATCTGAGCCACCGCGTGGCCATCATGTATCTCGGGAAGATCGTCGAGATCGCTCCGAGCGAGAAGATTTACCACGACGCCAAGCACCCCTACACGCGCGCGCTGCTCTCCGCCGTGCCGCTGCCCGACCCCGAGCGCAAAAAGGAGCGCATCATGCTCCAGGGCGACGTGCCGAGCCCGGTGAACCCGCCGTCGGGCTGCAGCTTTCACCCGCGTTGCGCTTATCGCGAAGACGTTTGCGATAAGATCGAGCCTGAGTTAGAATCCGCCGACGGCCATGCAGTATCGTGCCATGTTTTCGGTCCGAGTAAGCGCTCTTAACTCCTTATTTTCCTTCAAAATTAAACGCCTCGGGTGGATCGCAATTGTGGTTTCAGCCCTGGGAGCAGCAGGCTGCGCCGTTGCCGATCATCGGGGTCGCGTAGATCCAGCGGCACAAACGTCAAAATCCGACGTCCGCCTGCGGACATTCGGGCAGATGCCGCTCTATTTCGTCGAGAACCGCGGGCAGGTCGACGCGCGGGCCGCCTATTATCTGCAGGGGAAGGATAAGTCGCTTTATTTCACGTCGGCGGGGATCACGTTCGTTCTCTCGCCGCGGTCCAAACAAAAATCGGACATGCTCGTGCGCGTGTCGTCCGGCGATCGGCCCTCGGGACAGTGGCTGCTGAAGCTCGATTTCCTGAACGCGAAGCCCACCACGCCGCTAGCCCAGGAGCAGACGCCGGCCACGATCAGCTACCTCAAGGGACCCCGCGAAACATGGAAAGCCGGTCTTAAAAGTTATTCCAAGCTCGTCTATGCCGATCTCTGGCCCGGCATCGATCTCGTTTATTCCGGCACGAGCGACCGTCTGAAATATGAGTTCGTCGTTAAGCCTGGCGCCGATCCGAGGCTAATTCGCCTCGCCTACAGCGGCGCCTCGTCCGTCGCAATCACAGACGGCGAATTGGAAATCGCGACGCCCGCGGGAACGTTTCGCGACGACAAGCCGTATGCGTATCAGCAAATCGCCGGCCGGCGCGTCGAAGTGTCGATGGCGTATCGTCTCGAGGCGGAGCCCGGCGCCTACGGCTTTCGCATCGGCGCGTACGACGCGACGAAGCCGCTCGTTCTCGACCCGGCGATTATCATTTATTCCGGCTTTATCGGCGGCCTCGGCGACGACGTGGCGCGGGGCGTCGCGGCCGACGCTGACGGCAACGCCTACGTCACCGGCGAGACGGCGTCCGACCAGACGACCTTTCCCGAGACGACCGGCGTTTTCGACCGCACGCAAAACGGCGGAGTCGACGCGTTCGTAGCGAAGGTCAAAGCCGACGGCACGGGACTCGTTTACGCGACGTTTATCGGCGGCGATGGCGACGACCGCGGCAACGCGATCGCCTTGGAACAGGGCTGCGCGCCGCCTTGCGCCGCCTATATCACCGGCGAGACGGATTCCGACGAGACAACCTTCCCGGTAACGACCGGCGCGTTCAACGAGACGGCGAACGGCGGAATCGACGCTTTTGTCGCCAAGGTGAGTGAGGACGGCACCGATCTTTTATACGCGACGTTCTTCGGCGGCTCGGGGACCGACCGCGGCAAGGGCATCGCCGTGGACGGTAGCGGTGCCGCGTACATCACCGGCGAGACCGGCTCGACGGAGAACTCTTCGCCCAATCCGTTCCCGGTCACGGTCGGACCCGATCTCACGCAAAACGACAGCCTCGATGCATTCGTCGCCAGGATTTCCGGCGCCGACGGCGGCACGCTGGATTATGCGGGATTCATCGGCGGCGCGGGCGACGATCGCGGCAACGCGATCGCGCTCGAGCCTTCCTGCGGTTCGCCCTGCGTGGTTTACGTCGGCGGCGAGACGAGCTCGTCGCAGGTAAGCTTTCCGGTCACATCCGGCGCATTCGACGAGACGCACAACGGCGGGATCGACGGCTTCGTTGCGAAAGTTTCGTCCGACGGCTCGGATCTGGAGTACGCGACTTACATCGGCGGCAGCGGCACCGATCGCGTCAACGGGATTGCCGTTGACGTAAGTGGATTGGCCTACGTCGCGGGCGAGACGAATTCCACCGAGACGACTTTCCCCGACGGCAACGGCTTCAACGGCCTCGACGGATTCGACAAGGTTCAGAACGGACTTTTCGACGCCTTCGTCGCGCGCGTCAGCGCCGACGGCGGGGATCTCGATTACGCGACTTTCATCGGCGGCGACGGCAACGACCGCGCGAACGCCATCGCGATCGCTCCGGGCTGTGCGTCGCCGTGCCAGGCGTTCGTCGCCGGGGAGACGGACTCCGATCAGACGACGTTTCCGGAAAAGACCGGGCCGGACACCACGGCAAACGGCGGCGTCGACGGCTTCGTCGCCGTCATTGAGACAGACGGCGCGACGCTTGTCTCGGCGGGGTTCATCGGCGGCCCCAGCGACGACCGCGCGCACGCGATCGCCGCGGACGATAGAGGCGGCGTCTTCCTCGCCGGCGAATCGGACGCCGTGGTCGTGGGCACTACAACACGCTTTCCGACCAAAGGCGGGCCGGATACGTCGCAGAACGGCGGCCTCGACGCCTTCGTGACGAAAATCTGCACCGGGGTCTGCAACGACGTGCAGTTGAAAATGACGGCTGCGCCGAAATCGGTCACCAACGGCGCCCCGATCACCTTTACTTTGACCGTGACAAATAAGGGACCGAACGACGCGAATAACGTAATCGTCACGGATGTCTTCCCGGTCGGTGCAGGCTTCGATCCTCTCGTCAGTGGCTGTTTAGGATCCGGCTCTCCCATCACGGTGACCTGCAGCCTCGGCACGCTTGTAAAGAGCGCTGTCGTCACTCGTAGCTTCAACATGACCTCGGCGACCGGCGGCTCGGTTACAAATACCGCGACCGTTTCGTCCGATGAGACCGATACTGTACCGAGCAACAACTCGGTAACGATCAAGACGAAGTCGATCTTTCCGGATCTCTCGATAAAGAAGGTTACTTTGGCATTCCCGCCCCCACTTAAGAACACCATACCGGCCGGTGGGTCGTTTACCGTAACGGATACCACGGTGAACAACCAGGCGGCTTCCACCGTCGTCGGTTCGACGACGGCGTTTTACCTCTCGGCCGATAACAAATTCGACGGCGGCGATGTCCTGCTCAGCAGCCGATCTATCGGGATACTCCCTGGTAAAGGACCGGATGGCCCAACCGGCACCGGTCTGATCATACCGGCACTCACGACACCCGGAACCTATTTCATCATAGCGGTGGCGAACGACGGCGGCGCCGTCGACGAGGGCGGCCAGGACACGAACAATGTCAAGGCCTCAAAAAAGTTCACCGTAACGCCCTGACCCACGCCAAAAATTCGGTTGATTTCCCCGTCCTAGATGGTAAAGTGCATTTAGTTTGCTTGTTTCCGACTTCGAGCCTCCCGGCGGTCCGGGAGGTTTTTGTTTTTAAAGGAGAGCGATATGGCAACTTCGGACGCGCGCGTACCGATGACGCAAAAGGGTTATCAGACCTTGATGGAAGAGCTGAAACGCCTTAAGAGCGTAGAGCGTCCGAAGGTCGTGCGCGAGATCGAGGAAGCGCGGGATCACGGGGACTTGTCCGAGAACGCGGAATTTCACGCCGCCAAGGAAAGACAGTCGCTGCTCGACGTCCAGATCCGCGAGATCGAGGACAGAATGGCGCGCGCGCAGGTGATCGACGTCTCCAAGCTCTCCGGCGAAAAGGTCGTTTTCGGCGCCACGGTCTCGCTCGTGGACGAAAATGGAGATAAGGTTGTCTACCAGATCGTCGGCGACCATGAGGCGGAGCCCAAGAACGGTAAAATCTCCATCAGCTCGCCGATCGCGCGCGCGCTCATCGGCAAATCCGAGGGCGACGAGGTCGAGGTGCAAACGCCCGCCGGGGCGCGCGCCTTTGAAATTCTCAGCGTGGAATTTATCGACTAAGCTTTTTTCATTTTCACTCGAGGCAGTCATGTCCGCACGGATCATCAAGGCTGCTCTCATCGCTCCACTGCTCCTGCTCCTTCCGCCGGCCGCTCCGGCGGCGGAAATAACTCTCAACGTCACCGTCGGCTATCACGGCGTTTTCCAGCTCGGCCGGCCCTTCCCGATCAAGATCGAAGTTACGAATACCGGGCCGCCCGTCGAGGGCACCGTCGAGGCGACGGTGTGGAAAGGGGGCGGGCCGAAAGGAATCGGCGCGTTTCCGGTTCATCACCGGAGAACTCTCCTGATCGGCGCCGCGGCGCGCAAGAGCGCGATCTTCACCGTCGATCCGGGGTCGGTCAGCCGTCCGCTGGTTGTAGGTTTTCATGGTCCCGGCGCCGCCGTGGCGCAAGAAATCGATCTCAGGCGCCATTTCGTTCCCTCCCCGATCGTCCTGCTGCTTACCGAAAGCGACTTTTCCGTTCTGCCCGGACTCTCGACCCCGGCGAATCCGCTCGTCGCGATCGCTCCGGAAGAGCTGCCATCCGATCCGCGCGCCTACAGCGGCGTCGCGGCGGTCGTGCTCTACGAGCCTTCGCTGCGTGAAATCTCCGGTGCGCAGAACGCGGCGCTGGAGACGTGGCTCGTTTGCGGCGGCAAAATCGTCGCGCTGGGGAGCCTGCGCTATGCGCTTTATCAGGAAGCCGCGCTCGGTCGCTTCCTGCCCGTGAAAGTTTCCGGTCTCAAACAGTTCGCCGCGCTGCCGGAGCTCGCCAAGCGCTACGGCGTTCCGCCGGCCGGCGCCGTCGAAGTCCAGGACGCGACGATCACAGACGGCAGGGCCGTCGTCGCCGAGCACGGCAGTCCCATTGTGGTGGAGGCGGAGCGCGGTAAAGGGAAAATCGTCTACCTCGCCGTCGACATCGGCCGGCCGCCTTTCTCCAAATGGGACGGCGCCGCGCGGCTGTTGAAGGAACTCGCGGCGGCGCCCGCGGAGAGCCTCAGCGCGCCCGCGGCGGCCTGGGACGACACGGTGTTCTCGCAGCTGCTTCTGAACCGCGCCGTGTCTTCGATGTATCTGCCGGTCGGCGCTTTCGCCGGATGCATCGTCGGTTATCTCTTGGTGCTGGCAGCGCTGACCTGGTGCTGGGACCGGCGGCGGCTCGCGCCGCGCACGCTCGGCATCGGTTTCTTGACGGTGGTTTTTCTCTCCTCGTCGCTGGGCTATTTCTACTTTTCTCGCGCCGACGGCATCCCCGACGGCGTGCTCGTTACTTCGACGCTGCTCGACGCGCTGCCTAATGGCCAGGTCGAGGCGAGCTCCAACGCGGCCCTTTTCTCCACGATCCGACGCGACTACGATGTATCCGTGGAAAAGGGCTGGACCGACTTCGATCCGCTGCCGCGGCGCTCCGTCGCCGCCGGCGAGAACAGCTTCACTATGGAGGAAGAGGGCGGACGGCCGCGCCTGCGCATAGCGCTGAAGGCGTGGGATTACCGCCTGTTCCGCTTGCGTTCCGTGGCGCGGCTGCCGGTGCGCGTCGAGCTCGCGACCGAGGCAGATAGGCGGGTCGTTAAAGTGTCCAATGACAGCGCGCAGGATCTTGCCGATTGTTGGGCCGTCGTATCCGGACAAATCCTCGCGCTCGGCGATATTCCCGCCGGGCGGACGCGCAGCCGCGAATTGCCTTACGTAAACGATGCGGCCGCCGTCGGCGGACGCGCGTACCGCTCCGGCCTGCGCGACGTGCATTTCAAAGACCCCGTGCGCGAGCTTTTGCTGCGCTATTCGTATTTTCCGCAGGAGCAAACCAGCGCATGGGGCGGGGCGGGTCTGTTCTTCGGCTGGCTTCAAGCCGCACCGCGCGGCGTGACGGTGGCCGACGGCAGAGTGCGCGAGCGCGAATACGCTTTTTTTCGCGCCGCGTTTCCCGTCGACGGAGAGGACGAATGAAGCCCGGCGCGCTGTTTCGCGAGGGCGTCGAGGTTAATATCGCCGAAGGGCACGGCTTCGCCGCCTACTTCTATCTGCTGGTGCTGCTCGCGCCGGTCGTCTTCCTAGCGCTCTTTTTGCCTGCGCTCGACGCGCAGATCTGGATTGCGCCGGCGGCCTTCTTTAGTATCTCGACGGTCGCGGCGATGATCTTGATCAGCTATTTCGGCTTGCGGCTCGCGAATCAGGAGTTCGCTCCCTGGCGCTTTGTTCCGCTGCGTCGGCGGCTGAGCGAGGAAAAACTCAGCCCGGCAGAAGTCGCCAAAGGGCATGCCGCGCTGCTCTGTCTGGAAACCGCCGTTTTGGTCCTGCTCGCCGCGCCGCTCCTGGTCTGGGCGGGAGCGATCGCGCGCATTCCCTCGCGCGTGATGCTCACTGTGCTGATGCTCCTTTTCTTTTATGGCTTGGCTTACGGCGTGTGGGGCCTGACCGCGCTCGCCGCCTGGGAGCGGAAGCTCGAAGTCCGCCAGGTCTTCATTCGCGCGTTCTTCATTTCCGTGATGATTCTGACGACCGTCTTTTACGTTCCGATGAATCCGGTCGGTTATTTACTCGGGTACCTCGGCGACAAGGAGATGGCGCCGCTGCTCCTGTGGGGCCGGCGCTGGTCGGCCGGCACGGCGCATTTCACGTTCCATTTTTTGCTTTTCGGCGCGGGCGCCTGGATTTATTATCGGGCGCTCAAAAGGGAGATCGGCCCTTGAGCGAAGACGCCGCGGTACTGCGAAAGAAATTTTCCGAGCTGATCGCGTGGGAGCGGGCCAAGCGAACGGAAAAGATCCTGCTCGAGGCTCTCGCATACGCATTCCTCGCCGCGCTCCTGCTGTTGCCGCTCCGGGGAATTTTCTCACGCGTGAACCCGTTTTCTTATCCGGCGGCGGCGTTCGCGCTCGCTGCGGCGGTGATCTTCTATTTTCGCCGATGGCGGCAAATCGATTCGCTCAAGGCTGTCGCGGCGCTCGACTGCGCGCTGCGCCTCGATGCGCGCGCCGTCACGGCCGCGGAGGTCGTGGAAAAGCCCCAAATCACAATTGCGGAACACTATCTGCTGCGCGACGCCGCCGAACGAATCGAAGGCGTTCAGGTCGGAGCGCTGTTCAAGCGCGAATGGTCCTGGCCGGCGCTGGCGGCGCCGGGGCTGATCGCGCTCTGGCTCGCTCTTCTCTGGCTGGGCGTCGGCGGCGCCTCGCCCACGAGGAACCCGGCGTCGCCGGCCGAGAAGCTCAAGCAATTTGCGCAGGAGCTCGAGGAGAAGTCCGAGGCGCAGCGGCTGACGGAAAGCTTGAAGCTTGCCCGCGCACTCAAAGCCCTCGCGCAGGAGCGCATCGGGCGTAAAACGAGCGAAGAACAATTCGCGCAGGGTGTCGCCGCGATGGAAATGCGTCTCGACGCGCCCGCTCCGGCCGCGCAAGGCGACTTCGATCTAGGAGCCTATACCCGGGAAGAGCTGGCGGCGCTGAGGGCCGAGCTGGACGCGGCGAAAAGGGTCCGCGCTCCCGCGGGCATGCGCGAAAGGGAATTTCTCGACCGCCTCCAATCTCTGCCGCGGCTCGGCGAAGCCATGAAGCGCGCCGGAGGGATGACCGAGAACATGGGACCGGGAGACGTGCAAAAGCTGCTCGACCAGCTCGACCGCGAAGCTACCGACGAGCTGGACCAGCGCACGCGCGCCGACGCGCAGCAATTTCTTTCTATGCTCATGCCGGGCCGCGAAGGCGGCGACGTCCCCGCCCAGGCGCGAATTCCCGGACGCGGCGCCCCGGACCGCGCCGAGGATGACCAGAAAAGCGACGGCAAAGGCGAGCTTCCGGGAGACCAGCCGGGCAAGCAAGGCGAGCGGGGGCAGCCGCCGGTCGCCAACGCCGGCGCCGCCGGCCGTGTCACCGGCCAGCTGGGAGCGGGCGGCAGCAGCGGCATGACCTGGAGAAGCGAAGCGAAAGCGGGCGAGAGCAAAATTCCTGAACAAGAGGCGCCGGCATCGTACCGGCGACAGATGGAAGAAGACCTGGCGGCCGAAAAAATTCCGCCGGCGCTCAAGGAAACCGTCAAGCAGTATTTTTCATCGCTGGGCACCGACGAGAACAAGCGCCGATAGAGGAGACTCGATGGAAAGTTCAGCCGAAGTGCCGGAACGGATGGCGCGCGCGCGCCAGTCGTACCAAGCCGTCAAAGCGGAGCTCGCGCGCGCGGTCGTCGGCCACGACGAGCTGATCGAGCACGTCTTTATCGCGCTCGTTTGCGGCGGCCACTGCTTGCTCGAAGGCGTGCCGGGCTTGGGCAAGACATTGATGGTGCGAAGCCTCGCCGCCGCGCTCAATCTCTCGTTCTCGCGCATCCAGTTCACGCCCGACCTCATGCCCGCCGATATCACCGGCACGCAGATGCTCACGGAAGACGCCGCCGGAAGGAAGATTTTCGATTTTCAGCGCGGCCCGATCTTCGCGCACATCGTGCTCGCCGACGAGATCAACCGCGCCACGCCTAAGACGCAGTCCGCCCTGCTCGAGGCGATGCAGGAGCAAAGCGTCACCGTCGCGGGCAAGGGCCATCGGCTCGAGAGCCCGTTCATGGTGCTGGCGACGCAGAATCCGATCGAAATGGAAGGCACCTACCCGCTGCCCGAAGCGCAGGTCGACCGGTTTTTCTTCAAGCTGCTGCTCGAATATCCCGGCCGCGAGGAGCTCGCGCGCATCGCCGATCTCACGACCAGCCCGTCACCGGCGGAGCTCAACCGCGTGCTCGACGCCGAGACGATTCTCAAAATTCGCGATTGGGTGCGCCAGGTGCCGATCGCGGCGGCGGTGAAAGACTACGCTGCGCGGCTCATTCTCGCGACGCATCCGCACAAGAACGGCCGCGACGCGGCGGCGGAGAAGTACGTGCTTTACGGCGCGAGCCCGCGCGGGCTTCAGAGCCTCGTGCTCGCCGCCAAGGCGCGCGCGCTGCTCGGCGAGCGGCCGAACGTCTCTTTCGACGACATCCGCGCGGTCGCGCCGCACAGCCTCCGCCATCGCATCATCTTAAATCTCGAAGGCGACGCGGAGGGAGTGACGGCGGAAAAGATAGTCGCCGATGTTGTCGCCGGCGTGCCGGAGATCGAGTGAGGCACATGTTCTCATCGATTAAAGACGGTGCGTTTATTCCGTCATTTCCGCGAAAGGGGGAAGCCAGTGTTTTTTTTCCAAATCGGGAATCAAATACTGGACCTCCGCTTTCGCGGGGGTAACGGGAAAAAACAAATCCCTTTGTGATGACGCCGCAAACGCCGATTTTCTTAGAGCCGGAATTTCTAAAAAAGCTCGAGCGGCTTCGGCTGATCGCCAAGCGGCTCGCGTGGTCGGCCGCGAAGGGCGAGCATCCGTCGGCGCGCCGCGGCTTCAGCCTGGAATTCTCCGATTATCGCAAATACCAGAGCGGCGACGACCTGAGATACGTCGATTGGAATATCTACCGGCGGCTGGAGCGCCTCTGGCTTAAGCTGTTCACCGCCGAAGAGGAGATGAATATCTATCTCCTCGTCGACGCGAGCCGATCGATGGCCGAGGGAAATCCGCCCAAGCTCGAATACGCGAAGAAGGTCGCTGCGGCGCTCGGCTACATCGGTCTCAAGAACCTCGATAAAGTCGGCGGCGCCGGTTTTACGGAAGATCTGGTCGCGCCGCTCTCGCTAGGCCGAGGAAAAAAGCAGATCCTTTCGCTCTTCAGCTTTCTCTCGGCGCTCTCCAGCGAAGGCGAGACGGGCTTCAGCGCGTCGATGCGCTCGTTCACGCGGCTTTTCCCGCGCCCCGGTCTCGTGGTCGTCTTGAGCGATCTCTTCGATCCGCGCGGATGGCGCGCCGGGCTCGAAGCGCTCCTCGCGCAGCGCCACGATCTGCTCGTCATCCACGTGCTCGATGACGGCGAGCTGTCCCCCGCAGCGCGCGGCGATCTGTCGCTGTTCGATGTCGAGAGCCGGCGCGAGCGCAGACTCTTCCTCGATGCCGCGCTCCTCGCGCGCTTCCAGGCCGAGGTCGAAGCTTACTGTGGTGAGATCGAGTCGTTTTGCCGCGGCCGCGGCGTCGATTACCTCCGCGCGCGCACCTCGGTGCCGTTCGACGAATTTGTTCTGTTGACGCTCCGCGAAGGACGCAGCGTTAAATGATGCCTTAAACCGGTTTCGCGATGAGCTGGGGTTTTCCATCCGCGCTGTTTCTTCTCTTCGCCGTCATTCCGGCGATCATCATCCTTCATACCCTTCGGCCGCGCGGCGTTCGCGTCGGAACCAGCGCGCTGTTTATCTGGGAACGGGTTCTCAAAGAGCGGCAGATGGGGCAGTGGCTCGGACGCCTGCTGAGGAAAAATCTCGCGCTGCTGCTGCAGCTCCTCGCCGCGATCGCATTGATCGCGGCGCTCGCCGACCCGCGTGTGACGTGGCTCGGCGGCCGCGCGGCGGACACGATCGTCGTGCTCGATCAGAGCGCGAGCATGAAAGCGAAAGGGCGGAGCGGCAGCCGCTTCGACGACGCGCGCGCGGAGCTTTTGAAATTGATCGACGCGCTGCCGTACGGCGGCAACATGATGATCATCGGCGCCGGACCTCGTCCGCAGATCCTTTCGACCTGGAGCGGCGACGCCGCCCATCTCCGCGCCGTGGCGCGCTCGGCGCGCGCGACCGACGCCGCCGCGCCGGTGAAGGACGCCGTGCTCTTCGCCCATTCGTTCTTGAAGCGCGGCGGGGGCGACCGCGTCATGGTCGTGAGCGACGGCGCCTTCGACGGCGCCGAAGAGCTGCCGTGGAATTCCGGGCATCTCGCGCTCGTGCGCGTCGGCGCCGGCGGCGAGAACGTCGGCATCACGGGCTTCGAGCTGCGGCGCTTCCCGGGCGAGGCGGATCGTCACGAGGTGATGGTGGCGGTCAAGAATTTCACATCGCATGCGGTCGCCGCGCCGCTGACCGTCAGCGGAGAAAAAATATGGGCCCGGGAGACCGTCGAAATCGGGGCGGGAGCGACCCGCGTCCTTGCGTATCCGCATTCGGGCGCTTTGCCCGACCGTCTGGAAGCGCGGCTCGACATCGCCGACGATTTCACAACCGACAATCGCGGCTATCTCGCGGTGAAGAGCGCCGCTCCCCTGCGTGTGCTTTACGTCGGCCGCGGCAATCCGTATCTCGACAAGCTGTTTCGCTCGCTGCCGTATCTGCAAATCACGCATACCGATCAGGCGAATCCCGAAAGCTTTCG
>JAJPJQ010000029.1 GCA_021324155.1 Pseudomonadota bacterium | reverse complement strand
CTCCACGTCGTGGAGATCGACTGGCCCGCGCGGCCGGTGTTAAAGCCGTTGTTGCGCGAGAGAAGATCGTACTCCATCTGGCTGCCCGTGCTCGACGAGCCCTGGCGATACGAGCTCAACGCGCCTTCCGTGTCCGCGCCGAAGGCGAACGTCGGCATCCACGGGGCGATCTGCTCTAAGTGGATGTAGACTTGCGCGCGCTGCAGAATCGAGCCCACCGCCGTGCCGGTCGCGTTCTTGCCGTTGCCGGTGCCGAAGCCGTCGGCGTCGATGCCGTAGCTCATTTCATAGAAGCAGTCGTTGATGCAGTAGTTGAAAAACGGACGCCATCTGCGCGCCATCACTTCGCCGTTCGTCCGGCCCGCGTGCGAGGAGCCCGACTCGAACAGCATGCGCATATGCGCGACCAGGCTGAACCGCAGGCTCCACGCCTTGTCCGCCGCTTCGATCAACACACCGCTGCCCGGACGATAGCTGAACGTCGGCAGAGCGCCTTCGGCGGCGAGCGCGCTGCGCTTCATCTCGATCTGCTCCGCCTTCACCTGCGCCTGCTCGGTCTTGAGCCGCGTCAGCTCATCTTCCAACGCCCTGATGCGCTGATCCACGTCTTGCGCCCGCGCCGGCATCACCATCATCATCGCCAGCAACAAGCCCGCAGCCACGACTCCAAAAGCCTTCCTCATAGTCGCCTCCTTGTCCTACATCAAAAGCCTAAATAGCATCCGTATAAGGTCGCGCTTTTCCCTCTATTCAGGACAGAGCTGGTCCTAAAGTCTTAGGACTTGTAAACTAACTCGCCACAGCTTGTCAAGAGAAAAATGAAGAATTTTTTGGGCGGAAATTACGACTTCTTGGCGCAGTAAGGAAGACAAAAAAAAGGGCCGTCTCTCTCGCGAGAGGCGGCCCTTTTACGGTCAGAAGCGAAGCCTAGTTCAGGTTCGACACGCAGGAGGTAAACACGTTGGTGGCGTTCGCGCTGAGGTTGGACCCACCATTGGCGCGATCGCGCGTCGAGCGGCCGGCGATGTAGCTGCGCACGCAGCTGATGCCGCCGCTGGTGTTGTTTACGGTAACGGAATTAGCGAGGTTGCCCACGTTAACAACGCCGGATCCCGTCGTGCCGGAGTTCTGCAGACCGCCGCCGGCGCCAGGGCACTGGTTGCCAGCCGAGCTAGGAGTAGGAAATGGGCCCGGCCCACTGGTGGAAGGTCTAATGTTCGTGAAACCGGGAATAGTCAAAGCGCAAAGGTTGTTGCCGGTCGTGCCCATGTTAACTTGGCTGTTGTCGTTCAATGCGACCCCGAACTGGCTGTTGGCGTTGAGCACGTTGTCGGCCACGTCGGCGCTGGAGCCGCGGGTCACGTTGACGCCGCTGGTGCCGTTGTTGGAGATCGTGTTGCCGACGACGCGGCCTAGCGAGTTACGCTGTACGCCGATGCCGTTACCAGTATTATTGTGGATGTAGTTCGGGCCGCCGTTGCCGGGAGCGATAAACGGATCGCTCGTGAGGTTTAACTCGCCGCCGCTCGAGAAGCCGATCGTCGCCGTCGACATCTCAGTAAGCTGGATGCCATCGCCGCCGACGTTGTGAACCTCACTGTTGATGATGCGCGCCGAGCTGCCGGCCGCGATCTCAATGCCGTTCTTGCCGACGTCGTGAATGCAGACGCCGGTCTTTTCCTCGTACTGCGCCGGATTGTGATTGCCGGCGGTCAGGACCGGAAGAAAGCCGCCGGTCGTGGTGTGGCGTCCGAGGAGCAGAATACCGCCGCGCTGCGCGCGGATGCCGCGGTTGTTGTTGCAGTTCGGATCCTGCGTCAAATGGGAAGTGCACTGCGCCGGATCGAAGTCGGTGCCTGCGAAGAGGCCGAGGTTATTGTTCAAGAAGCCGCTAGGTATGGCCGTAATATCTTGCCCCGTGACCTCGATGCCCGTGATCGTGATGTTGCGGCCGCGGACCTGGATGATCTGAGCCTGGCTCGGGTCTTCGCCGACGATTTGCGTATTGTTCGTATCGGCGCAGGCGTTGCCCCAGGTCAGCGTATCGCCGCCGTCGCCGATGATCGTGATGTTGACGCGCGTGTCGGCGATGCTGATCGTCTCTTTACACGGCGTCGAGTTTTTGCCGTTGTGTGGGCGGAGCGGTTGTACGCGGCCGAGCGCGGAACTGATCGTCACCGACCTGTTATTGCTCTGGGTGCCGGAACAGAATACGTGCGTTCCGGTCGGCTCACCGGGCAATACCGGCCCGGCGAACGCCGCTACGGGAAGCATAAGCAGAATGGCTCCGATGAAGCCAAAGACTGCGCCTAGTGCTTTATTCATAAACTCCGCCTCCTTAAAAAAAAGAAAAATCGCTCAACGGACTGCGATGTCTTGTCTCCGTAAAACCACAATCGCATAGGGGAATAGCCAAAATTCCGCCCCTTGTACCGCAAGTGAAAAGATGCTGTCAAGAGGAAAATAGTTTTTTTTAGGAGGCATTGACGGGTAATTTCAGGTTGCCGCCCCGGCCGTGGTTGAGTATAAAGGGTCGACCTGCTGTGACTTCATGGCATTGATCGACCGCATTTATCCACTTTGGACCGGCCGAGTCGCCGCCCGGCTCTGTCTGTGCGCCCTTGTCGCCGGCGGCTGCGCCCCGAAAATCATCGGGATGGAGCCGACTTCCGGGGCTCCGGGCACGGTCGTCAGTCTTTCGATGGAGAATCTCGTCGGTTGGCCGCGCGTCGAGTTCGGCGGGCAGATCATGGACTGGCCCGAGCTCAAGCTCTTGGGCCTCAAGCCCGAGAGCCGGGACGTTCCGGGAGAGAAGCTCGTCTGGATCGAAGATAAAATTCTGCAGTTCCACGTTCCCGACCTGCCGCCGGGGCAATATAAGGTCATCGTCCACGACGACAAGGGACCGCCGGGAGACCGGGTTTACGCGGTCTTGGAGACAACCGCATATGTGATCTTCCCGCCGGTCTGGCCCTTCGTTTTTCGGTCGAACCGCGCGGAATTCGATTTTCGGGTCACCGAGGCGGACATCGGCGCGGAAAAGCTTGACTCACAGCGAGGCGGTCGATAAGATGGCCGCGATTTTCACCCCGACATTTTCGCGATAGGAAACAGCCATGCTTCACAAACGACGAACCCCACGCATCCGCATCGAGGTCTTGAGCCGCTTTCCTGCGCGCGAGCTGCTGCTCATCGGCGCGGTCGCATGCGCCGCCGGCTGCTCGTCGTCGTCGCCGTCCTCATCTTCTTCTTTTTTGCCGTCGCTTCCATCGCTTCCCTGGTCGGCCTCCAAGAGTGACGCCAACGCCTCGGCCGAAACGTTGTATCGGGAAGGCAACCAGCTTCTCGCCAACAAGAAATACGGTCAGGCGATCGACCGTTATCAAAAGATCCGGTCGGACTTTCCTTTCGCGCCGGAGGTCGTCGGCGCCGAGATGAAGCTCGGTGAAGCGTATTACCTCAACAAGCAATACCCCGAGGCGGTCGAGACGTTGAAAGAGTTCGAGGCGATGCACCCGAACAACGAGAATATTCCGTACGCGCTCTACCTCGCCGGCATGGCGCACTTCGACCAGTTCTCTTCGGCCGACCGCGACCAGAAAAATACCGAGATCGCGAAGGGCTTCTTCGAGCGCGTGGTGAACAACTATCCGAAATCCGAGTATGCGCCGAAGGCGAAGGAGAAGCTCGCCAAGTGCCTCGATTATCTCGCGGAGCACGAGTACGACATCGCCTCCTATTACATGCGCGAGAAGAAGTACCCCGCCGCCCGCGACCGTTTCGAAGGAATCGTCCGGCGCTATCGCACGTCGTCGGTCGCGCCCAAGGCGCTCTTCAACCTCGGCGAGGCGTATCGACTCGAGAAAAACAACGTCAAGGCCGCGCTCGCCTTCGAGGCGCTGACGCAATACTATCCGAACGACCCGCTTGCCAAGAGCGCGCGCACGCAGCTGACGCAGCTGGCGCAGGAAAAACAGGACCCGCTCGACGCGTTGCTGAAGCAAGATAAGCGAGCCACCGCGACCGCGGCCGTCGAAAAGAAAGACACCGAACCCGCCAAAGACGTGCCGCGCATAGCGAAGACCGAGGTCGTCACGGAAAATCCCGGAGACGAAAAAAGCCTCTTGGGCCGCATGGTCGACAAGATCAACCCGTTCTCTTCCTCGTCGCCGGCCCCAGCCAAAGAGACCGAGAAAAAAGCACCCGCGGCAAACGCCAAAGCGGTTTCGCCGCAAAACTCGCAGTTGATCGGAAGCATCGACGAAAAGCTTCAGCGCCGCGCCGTCGACGCCGGCGCTCAAGCGAAGACCGATCCGCTTGCGCCCAAGCCCGATTTGCCGCAGATCGCTGAAGCGCCGCTGCCGCCGAAGCCGGACCAATCGGCGACCTTAAGCGCCATCGACGGCAAGCTCGACAAAAAAGGCACCGTAACCGCGGCGCTGCCGCCGACGCCGCAAGCCGCGCCGATCCTCAAGCAGCCGATCGACGAGAAAGCGCTCGCGAGCGCTTCGGGCAAGTCGGCGCCGGTCGACCCCGGCACGCTGATCTCGAACATCGACAGCAAATTGAAACGGCAGGGAATCGATCCCGCGGTCGAAGACGTCAAGATCGCCACCCCCGTGGTCGAGAAACCGATCGTTACGCCGAAGCCGAAAGCCGCGCCGGAGAAGGCGCTCGAGCCGCGGCTGCCGGAAGAAAAAAGTCCCCTCTTCCTCGCGCCGCAAGACGTACGCGTGCAGGAGAAGCCCGCCGATGTCGCCTCGACGCCTGCCGAGAAAACCGCGGCGCCGGTCGCGCCGTCGCTCCCGGAGCTCGCGGTCAAGGGACCGCCCCAGCTAGGCAAAGACAAGCCAGCCGATACCAAAATCGCCTCCAAGGGAAAGTCGCCCGCTGAAGAGGAAGACGTCGAGAATAAGAGCGCCTTCGATCAGATCAAAGAGGACATCGGCCGCATCGGCAAGATCTTAAATCCGTTCAGCTGGTAAGCATACCGCTTTCAGGTGCCGACAGAATGGGACAGCCAAAGATTGTTCCCATCTCTGCTCGGCACGTCCGTCTACAAAGCTCATAATCAGATCTCAATCATAGGTCACAGACAATCTTTAT
>JAJPJQ010000033.1 GCA_021324155.1 Pseudomonadota bacterium | reverse complement strand
GGCGGAAGTCCGCACGCGCCGGACATGGCGGTGCTGACGCCGATCTTTTTTCAAGGCGAATGGGTCGGCTTCGCCGCCGACATGGCGCACAAGAGCGACATCGGCGGCACCGTGCCGGGCAGCGGCTCGGGCCAGGCGCGGGAAATTTTTCACGAAGGGCTGCATCTGCCGCCCGTGAAATTCGCGGCCCATCACAAGACGGTCGGAGAGATCGCCGCAATGATCACGGCGAACAGCCGCACGCCCGCGCTCGTCATCGGCGACATCCGCGGCCAGGTCGGCGCCTGTCGACTCGGCGAGAAGCGCCTCGCCGAGCTGATGGAGCGTTACGGCAAAGATACGATCCTCGATGCGACCGAGCAGCTTTCTGGTCTGACCGAAGCGCGCGTCAAGCGAGCACTGACTTCCTGGCCGGACGGCTCAGCCGAGGGCGAAACCTTGGTCGATCACGACGGCATCGAGCTCGAGAAGCCGATCCGCATTCACGTGAAAATCGATAAGCGCGGCGAGCGAGTCCGCTTCGACTTCACAGGATCGAGCGACCAGAGCCGCGGCCCCGCCAATATCCGTCCGCCGCTCGTGCGCGCCTGCTGCGCTTACAGCCTGGTCGCGCTCGTCGATCCTTTTTTGCCGATCAACCGCGGCATCACCGCCGCGATCGAGACGAGCTTTCGGCCGGGCAGCGTGCTCGATCCCTATTTCCCGGGCGCGGTCAACACCTACATGCCGACCGCGCTGGCAGTGGTGGAGGCGATCTTCCGGGCCCTCGCCGGCTTCGTGCCGGAAAAAAACGTCGCCGGCAGCTCTGGCAGCGGGGCAATGGTCCTCGGCGGGCGCACCGGCGGCCGCGACTATGTGCATTACGAGATTTTCAGCGGCGGCACCGGCGCGCGGTCGGGAAAAGACGGCGTATCCGCGATGGCGTTTCACTTGAGCAACTGCCGGACCGCGCCGGTCGAGATCATCGAATCGGAGTTCCCCACCCGGGTCGAGCGCTTCGAGCTGATCGCCGATTCCGGCGGCGCCGGCGAATTTCGCGGCGGTTTGGGCTTCGTTCGCGAATCGCGGATTCTGGCGGACGAGGTGCGCTTCTCGATGCGCACCGACAAGCACGCCGTCGCGCCAGCCGGCGTCGAAGGCGGAAAAGATGCGCGCACCGGCGCCTGCATCGTCAATGCCGCCTCGAACGAGGAAAAACGCCTGCCGTCCCGCTTCGGCGACTACATTCTCCACGAGGGCGATGTCCTGAGGCTCGAAAGGCCGGGCGGCGGCGGATTAGGCGACCCTTTCGCCCGGCCTGCTGCGCGAGTGCTGGAAGACGTCCTTCAGGGTTACGTCTCGGCGGCCGCCGCAAAAACGACGTATGGGGTCGTTCTGGAAGCGGCGGGCAACGCGTGGCGCATCGACGAACAAGCCACTTCCGCCCTGCGAAAAAGCGAAAAAAAAGCTGGTAAACAAAACCCACGTTTGCTATAAGCTCTGCTAGTAAATCCCCAAAACTCCAAGGAGGAGAAAATGGCGAAACGCAAACCGAATGCTGCATTTATGAAGCCGATGCAGCCATCCGCGGCTTTGGCGGAAGTGGTGGGAAGCAAGGCGCTGCCGCGCACCGAGGTTACGAAAAAACTCTGGGCGTACATCAAACGCAAAGGGCTCCAGGATAAAACAAAACGGACGATGATCAACGCCGACGACACGCTGAAGACGGTTTTCGGCGGCAAGAAAAAAGTTACGATGTTCGAGATGACGAAGCTCGTCAATCGTCACCTCAAGTAAGAACCCATTCTCTCCACCTGATGAGCGGCCAGGGCAACGGATGTTGCCCTGGCCCGGCTCGTCTTTACCCGCTAATTAAACGACGCCGTTGTGCGCGAGGTGTCTCGTTGTGTTTGAATGCGCGACCGCCGGACGATTTCGCCGTCGATACGCGGCGAAGCGCCGTGGAGAAAACATCAGCTGCCGGCGCGGAAGATTTCACCGAACTGTTTGACGAGCCGCTCGTATTTCGGGCCCCACTGCTCCGCCGACAAAACGTGTATCCTGCCGACGCGCTTGCCGCCGAAGTTCCATTCGATGTCTTTCCGCGCTGCCAGCCGATTTTGACCCGCGAAGATCTGTTGGACCTCGCGCGAGAAGAGTAGGTCGACGAGCAGCGCGGCGGCGTGGGGGTGCGGCGCGCGCTTGAGAATCCAGATGCCGCTCGGCTCCTTCAGGATCATCGGCTCGGGCACCACATAGTCGACCGGCACGCCTTTCTCCTTGAAAGTCTGCAGCTGATAGCTGTAGCCGTCCACGATGAGCTTGAACTCGCCGGCGGCCATTAGCTGCGTGAGCAGCGTGTGGCCGCGCTGGAGACGCATCCCCTGGCGCGCCATCGCCCGCGCGAATTCGAGCCCCTTCGCTTCGCCCATGAAATCCAGAATGCCGGCGAACCAATCGTAGCCTTCGTAATCCATCGCGATCTGGTTTTTCCACGCCGGCTCGAGCAGGTCGCGATATGACGCCGGCGCCTGCGCCGCCGGCACGAGCTTCGTGTTATAGCCGGGAACCAGAGCGTAGGAATACGTGCCGATGAAAGCGCCGGCGGCGTCCATGAAGCCGTCGCGGAGATTGCTCCGCACAGGCGTAAGATTTCTCGCCACCATGCCCGCTTTCATCAATGCGTCGTGAAGGCTGCCGCGTCCGGCGATCATGTCGGCGCGGTCCGCGCCCGCCTTGCGCTCCGTCAACGCGCGTCCGACGACGTTCGTGCCGCCGCCGCGCGTGTAGCGCACCTCGACGAACGGATATCTTTTTTTGTACACGTCGAGGATATCCCGCACGTCGGCGGCCTGCTGGGAGCCATACCATTCCAGCACGCCTTCGCTGCGCGCGCCGGCGACGAGCGCGTCCTGCCGCTCTTTCGGCGCGAGCGCGTTCACGCGCGCGAGCAGGGCGTCGGCCTCCTGTGCGCAAACGACGCAGGGAGAAGCGAGGAGAACGAGAATTGAAAGGAGATCGAAAAATTTCATTCGCACCGGGAAATATCGCCCGGTACGCAGTTTGTCAACAAACGGAGCGGAGAGAACTCTTCGCTTCGCCTAAGATGACACATACACCGCCCGCAATGACGATCCTGAGCGGAGTGAGTGATTCCTCCAGAGCTTATCTTTGTTGCAGTGCGTCGAAGAGATGCAATTGTCGGGTATGTCCAGCGTCGTCAAAATGGACCGGGTAGTCGCCGCTGAAGCACGCGTCACAGAAGCCGTGCTTTTCTCCGTTCAAGAAGGTGTACATACCTTCACGGCTGAGATAGGCGAGCGTGTCGGCCTCGATGAAGCGGCGAATCTCCTCGATAGAATTGTTCGAGGCGATGAGCTCCGAGCGCGTCGGCGTATCGATGCCGTAGTAGCAGGGGCTGATCGTCGGCGGCGAGCTGATGCGCATGTGGACTTCCTTAGCGCCGGCGTCGCGCAGCATGCGAATGATCTTTCGGCTCGTGGTGCCGCGCACGATCGAGTCGTCCACGACGACCACGCGCTTGCCTTCGAGCACCTCGCGCTGCGCGTTGAGCTTGATCTTGACGCCGAAGTGACGGATCGACTGCTGCGGCTCGATGAAGGTTCGGCCGACGTAGTGATTGCGGATGAGCCCGAATTCCAGCGGGAGGCCCGATTCTTCGGCGTAGCCGATCGCCGCAGGCACGCCGGAGTCCGGCACCGGCGTGACAAGATCGGCCTCGACCGGATTTTCCCGCGCGAGCTGCCGCCCAAGCTCTTTTCTCACCTGATAGACGTTGTGGCCGAAGAGTTTGCTGTCCGGCCGCGAAAAATAAATGTATTCGAAGACGCACTTCGCGTGCGGCGCCGGCGGAAACGGTTTCAGCGACTCCATGCCGCGCGGTCCGAACGTGATGATCTCCCCCGGCTCGACCTCTCGCAGATATTCCGCCTCGATAAGATCGAGCGCGCAGGTCTCGGAGGCGACTACATACCCGCCGCGCTGGCGCGAGCGCAGGCGCCCGAGCACCAGCGGCCGGAAGCCGCTCGGGTCGCGCGCCGCGATCATGCGGTCGGGCGTGAGAAATAAAAGCGAATAGGCGCCGCGGACGCGCGCGAGCGCCTCGATCACGCGGCCCATGAGGCTTGGTTCTTTCGAGGTCGCGATCAGATGAATGATCACCTCGGTATCGGAGGTGGACTGAAAGATCGAGCCCTGCTCCTCCAGCTCGGCGCGCAAGACCTGCGCGTTGACGAGGTTGCCGTTGTGCGAGATCGCGATCGGCCCTTGAGAGTATTCGACCACGAACGGCTGCGCGTTACGCAGATGGCTGTGGCCGGTCGTCGAGTAGCGGTTGTGGCCGATCGCGCTGGAGCCCTCGAGGCGCTTGATGACGTCTTCTTTGAAGACGTCGGCGACGAGACCCATCTGCCGATGCGAGATCAGAATCTTGCTGTCGGAGGAGACGATGCCCGAAGACTCCTGGCCCCGGTGCTGTAGCGCGTAAAGGCCGAGATACACCAGGTTCGCCGCCTCGGGATGGCCGTAGACGCCCATGACCGCGCATTCTTCTTTGAACTTATCGAACATTCGGCTCTGTCCCCTCATCCCTCTCTCATCCGGCGCTCCAGGCCCTGCGACCAGAGCGACTTCGCCTCATCCACCGCAATTTGCGCGAACGGCTGGAGCGACAACTGCGCGCCGCCCACCTCACCGATGACTTGCAGCGGCGCCGCCTCTTTCTCGGCGATTTGGCGCAGCCGCGGCAAATCCGCCTCGCTCACCGATACGACGATGCGCGACTGCGACTCGCCGAAGAGCAGCGCATCGCCACGCATCATCTCGCGCAGCTCGATACGCGCGCCCAGTGGCTTCTCAGGTCCGGCGATGCAGCACTCAGCCAGCGCGACCGCGAGGCCGCCGTCGGAAATATCGTGAGCGGAGCGAAGAATTCCCTTCTCCGCCGCTTTGAGACACGTCTGCTGCACCGACCGCTCGAGACGCAGGTCAATCCAGGGAGGCGTCCCCTTCACAAGTCCGTGAACGATCTTCAGATATTCGCTGCCGCCGAGCTCTTCCCGCGTGCGTCCAAGAAGCACTACGATATCACCCTCGGCTTTGAACCACGGGGTCACGTAGCGCTCGACCCTAGGGAGCAAACCGACCATGGCGATCGTAGGTGTCGGAAAGATCGGGACCCCGTCAGTTTCATTATAAAAGCTCACGTTGCCGCTCACAACCGGAACACCAAGCGTGACGCACGCGTCGCGCATACCGTCGATCACCTGGGCAAACTGCCACATCACTTCGGGCCGCTCGGGGCTGCCGAAATTCAGGCAATCGCTCAAGCCGAGCGGCCGCGCGCCGACGCAGGCGAGGTTGCGCGCCGCCTCGGCCACAGCGAGAATGCCGCCGACGTAGGGATCGAGAAAGCAGTAGCGGCCGTTGCCGTCGACCGTGAGCGCCAGCCCCTGCTTTACGCCCTTGACGCGAATCACCGCGGCGTCGCCCGGGGGACCGACAACCGTGTTGCTCCGCACCAGATGGTCGTACTGTCGGTAAACCCATTCTTTCGAGGCGATGTTCGGCGAGTCGAGCAGCAGCTTGAGCGCCGTCGTGAGATCGGCGGGGACCGGAATGGCGTCGACATCGAGACGCTGGACTTCGTCCATCATAGCCGGGCGCTCGGCGGGCCGCTGATAAACCGGCGCCTCCGAGGTGAGGGCGGCTACGGGAATCCGCACGACCTCCTCGCCGTTGTAGAGCGCGCGATACATGCGATCGTCGGTGACTCGGCCGATGACCACCGCGTCGAGGTCCCAGCGTTCGAAGATTTTTTTGACCTCGTCTTCCATGCCCGACCTGGCAACGAGCAGCATGCGCTCCTGCGATTCGGAGAGCAGAATCTCGTACGGTGTCATGCCGGTCTCGCGCAGCGGCACGCGCGATAACTCCAGCTCGATGCCAGCGCCGCCGCGCTCGGCCATCTCGACCGAGGAGCTCGTGAGACCGGCGGCGCCCATGTCTTGGATGCCGATGATCAAATCGGTCTTCATGAGCGCGAGGCACGCTTCGAGCAGTAGTTTCTCGGTAAACGGATCGCCGACCTGCACGGTCGGCCGTTTTTTTTCCGATTCGTCGGAGAAGGACTCCGAAGCCATCGTGGCGCCGTGAATACCGTCTCGCCCGGTCTTCGCTCCGACGTAGATCACGGGATTGCCCGCTCCTTCGGCGCGCCCTTTGAAAATGCGCCGCTTCTCGGCAATCCCGAGCGTGAACGCGTTGACCAAAATATTCGCGTTGTACGATTCGTCGAAGAAGATCTCGCCGCCGACGGTCGGCACGCCGATGCAGTTGCCGTAGCCGCCGATGCCCGCGACGACGCCGGAAAGAAGATAGCGCGTGCGCGGATGATCGAAGCTGCCGAAGCGGAGCGAGTTCAGCGACGCGACCGGACGCGCACCCATGGTAAAGACATCGCGCAGAATGCCGCCGACGCCGGTCGCGGCGCCCTGATAAGGCTCGATGAACGACGGATGGTTGTGGCTCTCCATCTTGAAGACCGCCGCGAGGCCGTGGCCGATATCGACGACGCCGGCATTCTCGCCGGGCCCCTGGATAACGGCTTTTCCTGTCGTAGGCAGTCGCT
>JAJPJQ010000001.1 GCA_021324155.1 Pseudomonadota bacterium | reverse complement strand
TTCGAGCCGAACGTCGTCGCGATGTCGGTGAAGAATCGCGCCGCGTTGTATTTGCTGACCCAGCCCTGCTGCTCGGCGATCAAGAGCGACGTCGAGACCTGCTGCAGCACCGAGCCCATCTTCACGAGATCCTTCACCGAGATGTCGGGCGCCTTGATGCTGAACGCCTCCTCGGCGGGCACCTGCTCGCCCTTGACCGTGACGAGCTTCGGCAGCTCGGCGGCTTCGATCTTCCGGCGCAGCTGGTATTTGCAGATGACCGTCAGCATGTAGATGACGACCTTCTGCCGCGCGGTGAGCATCTTGATGATGCGCGGCTCCATCTCCTGCGCGCTCGCGCGGTTGACGTCGCCGCCCTCGGCGAACCATGTCGGCGGGAGGCCCTTCGAGCCGAGGATGTGGTTCTTGAACATCGTGCCGTCTTTGCTCGCGTCGTCGGCTTTCAAGTCCGGCGCGATCGCGTCGCGCTCGACATTCTCGTTGTGGCCGAACTCCGAGCCGCGCTTCGGCGGCGGCAGATTTTTCATCTTGTCGCGGATCTGCTCTTCCGTGAGGCCGGTGAACTTGTAATCCCACACGAACGTGCTGGCGGCGGCGCGCGCGTCGAGCCGGTCGAAAAGAAATTCTTCGTAGGCGTCGAGCCAGTCGGCGACGTTGAGCAGATCGCTGCGGCCGCGTGTCGCGTTCGAGACGCTGTTGATCGTGAAGAAGAAACACTCGCCGTCGCCGAAGGTCGCGCGCAGCTGCTGCCCCTCGGGCGAGAGCAGGTCGGCGGGATCGCCGTCGAGCGCGATCGCGTAGCGCTTACCCTTTTTGTTGCCCTTGGTCTTCAGCGCGACGCCGACGAGGATCTCCGCGTTCTCGGGATCGCAGACGACTTCCTTGATGTTCGCCGGGTCGACGTAGCCGAGCCGCGAGTTGCCGGCGAACTCCGAGGTGAAGATCGGATAGCACTGCTCGCCGAAGAGGCCGAGCTCGAGGACCTTCTTCGGCAGCTTCAAATCGAACAGGTTAACCGGATCGCTCCAGAACTTTTTCAGCGCCGCCTTGACCTGTGGATCTTCGGATTCGTAGCTGATGCCCTCGCCGACGATGAAGTCGCGAGTCGTCTCGAGCATGCCGCGCGCGGTCGGATTGGTCTCGAGGAGCCAGTAGGCGATCTCGAACATGCGCTCCTGCGTCGTCGGCAGGAGATCTCGCTGGCTCTGCTGCGAGAGCGGACGGAAGCCGTAGCCGGGATCGCGAGTGATACCGCCTGGCGGAATCGGCGCCGCCTCTTTGGCTTTCGCCTTTTTCGTGTCGCCGTCTTCGACGACTTGTAATCCCATGTACGCTCTCATCCCTGCGGCCTCAGCTCATTGCGCAGCGAGAATTTCTTCCGCTCGCCGAATACCATCGACTCGCGCGCGCGGTCTGGCCGCTCGCTCGGCCGGTCGACGCGGACGTCCGCGGCCTCGACGGTCGGGCCGGCGGCGGCGCTCTCCGAGAGCGCGCCAGCCCAGAAATAATCGGCGTGGCCGGTCTCGTCGGTGCGCTCCGCGTCGAAGCGGAAGTGTCCCGTCGGCGTGCTGTAGCGCTTGACCGAATGAATCGAATTTCTGATTTTGCTGTCAGCCGGCAGCACGCGGCGATGATCCTCGAGGCTCTCCTTGAACCTGCCGGCGATCGCCTCTTTGTTCGCTGACGTGAAATCGACGCCCTCGACTTTCCACGCGCCGAATTTGATCTGCGCGGTTTCGGCGAGCTGCGCGCCGATGCCCGTCTGGTCGATCTGCGCGCGGCGCAGCTTCGAGAGCCCGAGCAACGCGTGCAGCACCAGGCGCTGCTGGTAGAACGGCGTGCGCGCGAGTGAGATGACGGCGCGCGGCTTGACGATCCGGCCGATCTTCTCGTCGAGCCAGAGGACCGTTAGGTCGCGCCGGCGGCCGATATCGACGCCGAGGTAGAGCTCGCCGCCGAACTCCACGCTTGCGAAGATGTCGCTCGCGTCGAGATCCTGCTCGACCTTCGTCTCGCGGTAGAGATCGAAGCCGGCCTGCGCCTTTTGCAACAGCAGCGCCGCCCACGACGGCATGATCTCGATCTCGGGATCTTCGCACTCGTTGATCAGCTCGTAAGTGATGTACGCCGTCGCCTCGTCGATGTACTGCACGAGGTATTCCTGCGCGGCCGCTTCGTCGTCGCCCATCGCGGCGATCAGCTCTTCCGGCGTGATGGCGCGGCCGTCCTCGTCGCGCAGCTCGAGCCCTTCGGCGAACGCGCGGTGAATGTCGACGACGTCGTGGTCGAACTTTTCGTTAGACTCGAGCTCGTAGAATTTGTTTTGCTTGCCGTTCGGCGTCGAGACGACGCGCATCTTGTAGCCGCGGGTGATCGTCGGGAAGAGCGCGGTCCAGATCGCGCGGCTGTCTTTGTGGAATGCGAACTCGTCGAGCAGCACGTTCGCCGACCAGCCGCGCGCCGTGTCGGGATTCGCCGGCAGGCCGGTGATCGTCGATCCGTTCGGGAAGTGGAGCTCCGACATTTTGTACTGGCGGCCGTCAACCTCGTAATCGCTCTCGATCTCCTCGGCCGCGATGTCGTAAGCCTGCGCGTGCATCTTGGCCGTCGCGATGAGCTTCTTCGACTGGCGCTCGCCGCGGGAGAGAAAGAGCCAGTCGGTCTTATGCTCGTTGCAGTCGTCCACGGATTCGAGCGTGAAAATAAAACTCTTGCCGGTCTGCCGCGCCCAGCGGCGGTGCTTGAAGCGCGAGCGGTTCAGCATTTCGCGCTTCTGATAGGCGTACAGCGGGACCGCGGGCTGCATCAGACCGGCGCCTCCACGATCCCGTAAACTTCCTCGCGAATTTTCTTGAGCGTCTCGGCGTCCAAGCCTTTTTTCTTTCCGATCTCTTCGATCTTCTTTGCCGCGCCGGCGGCGTTCTCCGCGGATTTCGTCAAAGCCTGCTCTTTCAGCTTCACTTGGCGTTCGAGCAGCGCGATTTTCTTTTTGTCGTTTTCCGTCCGCTCGCGCATGAGCCGGTTGCGCTCGCGCTGGACCTCGACGCGCTTGCCGGAATTCGCGAGGTACATGAGCTCGACCGGATCGGACTCGTCGAGCCGCTT
>JAJPJQ010000053.1 GCA_021324155.1 Pseudomonadota bacterium | reverse complement strand
ATGACTTCGGCGCGGTTCGCGATCGTTCCGAACGTCGCCGGATCGTCGAGGCTCTTCTCGATCGCCATGATCGAATCGAACGGCGTCTTCGCGCCGTTGGCGGCGAGGAGGATCTCGCTCTTGATATCCTCAGCCGCCTGCCGGCTGAGATTCGTGATCAGATCGACGGTCGCGAGCTGCGACGCCTGCAGAATCGAAAGCGACGGCTGCGGCAGGTTAACGTCGATGCCGGCGGCGCGGAGCGGGTCGTCAACCTGCGCGGCGCCGAGATTGAATCCGCGCGAGAGCAGCTCGCGCGAGTCGATGCCGTACTTGTCGGCCCAATCCTGCGCCGCGCGATCGACCGAGCGAAGCAGCGCCGGCAGGCGGAACGCCTCGAAGTCTTTCGCGCTCGTCAGCTGGCGCAGAATGTCCGAGCGCCACGCGGCCATTGAATTGAGCGCCGCTTTTTGCGACGCCTCGTCCAGCGCGGCGATGCGGTCGAGAATCGCGCGCGTCGCGGCGAGCGGATCGTCCGCGGCTTCGCGCACTATGCGTAAATGCGTTTTCATCGCGCTACCGCGAACCTCTTGCGTAAAGCTTCCTGAGCCCGCGGGTTGTAATCCTTCGTCACGTTCGAATCGGGCGTCTCGGGCTGCGCGTCCTCCGACGCAATCGCCGGATCGATTTTCGAGCCGAACGTAGTCGCGATGTCCGTGAAGAAGCGCGCCGCGCTGTATTTGCTGACCCATCCCTGCTGCTCCGCGATCAGCAGCGACGTCGAGACTTGCTGGAGTACGCTGCCCATCTTCACGAGATCCTTCACCGAGATATCCGGCGCCTTGATGCTGAACGCTTCCTCGGTCGGAACCGGTTCGCCCTTGATCGTGACGGTCTTAGTCAGCTCGCCGGCGGCGATCTTCCGGCGTAGCTGATAGCGGCAGATCACGGTGAGCATGTAGATGACGATCTTCTGCCGCGCGGTCAGCATCTTGATGATGCGCGGCTCCATCTCGGCGGCGCTCGCGCGGTTGACGTCGCCGCCCTCCGCGAACCACGTCGGCGGAATGCCCTTCGAGCCGAGCACGTGATTCTTGAACATTGTCGCGTCCGCCGAGGCGTCGTCGGCCTTCAGGTCCGGCGCGATCGCGTCGCGCTCGACGTTCTCGTTATGACCGAAGACGCTGCCGCGCTTGGGCGGCGGCAGGTCTTTCATTTTGTCGCGGATCTGATCCTCGGTGAGGCCGGTGAACTTATAATCCCAGACGAAAGAGTTCATCGCGCCGCGCGCGTCGAGCCGGACGAACAAAAATTCTTCGTAGGCGTCGAGCCAGTCCGCGATATTCAAGAGATCGCTGCGCCCGCGCGTCGCGTTCGAGACGCTGTTGATTGTGAAGTAGAAGCATTCGCCGTCGCCGAACGTGGCGCGGAGCTGCTGCCCTTCCTGCGAGAGCATCTCCGCGGGCTCGCCGTCGAGCGCGATCTGGTAGCGCTTGCCTTTTTTGTTGCCGCGCGTCTTCAGCGCGACGCCGACGAGGATCTCCGCGTTCTCGGGATCGCAGACGACTTCTTTGATGTTCGCCGGGTCGACGTAGCCGAGCCGCGCGTTGCCGGCGAACTCGGAGGTGAAGACCGGATAGCACTGCTCGCCGTACATGCCGAGCTCAAGAACCTTCTTCGGCAGCTTCAAATCGAAGAGGTTGACCGGATCGCTCCAGAACTTTTTCAGTGCCGCCTTCACCTTCGCATCTTCGGACTCGAAGCCGATGCCCTCGCCGACGACGAAGTCCCGCGTGGTCGTGAGAATTCCCGCGGCCATGCCGTTCGTCTCGTAGAGCCAGTAAGCGATCTCGAACATCCGCTCCTGCGTGGTCGGTATCAGATCGCGCTGCGATTGCTGCGAGAGCGGCCGGAAGCCATAGCCGGGATCGCGCGTGATGCCCGCGGGCGGGATCGGCGCGGCCTCTTTGGCCTTCACGACATCGCCGTCTTCGACCTGTAATCCCATGTACGCTCTCATTGCGGCCTCAGCGCATCGCGCATCGAGAATTTTTTTCGCTCGCCAAAGACCATCGACTCGCGCGCACGGTCGCGGCGCTCGGCGACGGGATCGACGCGCACGTCCGCCGCCTCGACGCTCGGCCCGCTGCCGGCGTGCTGCGCGAGCGCCTTCGCCCAAAATCTATCCGCATGTCCCTGCTCGGTGCGCTCGGCGTCGAAGCGGACGTTGCCGGCGACCGTCGTGACCTTGCGCACCGCGTGAAGATCGTCGCGGACCTCGGCATTGGCCGGCACGCGCGTGTTGCGGTCCTCGAAAGATCGCTTAGTGGCGAATGCGATTTCCTGTTTGACCGGCGCCGTGAACAGCACGCCCTCGACGCGGTAAGCGCCGTATTTCCGCTGCGCGTCCTCGACCGGCTTCTCGCCGATGCCCGTCTGATCCATGCAGACGCGGCGGACTTTGTACGTGCGCATGATGCGGTCGAGCTCGGCGTCGTGTGCCGCGAACGATGCGCCCTTGAGCGCCGTGATCTCGCGGTTCCACATGACGTCGCCGACCTTCTCGTCGACCCACGCGACCCAAAGATCGCGGCGGCGGCCGATGTCGATGCCGACGTAGCAATCGCCGCCGGTGTAGAATTTCGGATCGCCGGCTTTCGCGTCTTCGCAGGTGCGAATGAGATCGTAGGTGAGGAACGCCGTCGCCTCGTCGACCGGGATGCAGCAGTATTCCTGCTGCCAGTGCAGATCGTCGAGGGAGCGCCGCCGGCATTGCTCGATGAAGTTATTTTTTTCTTCCTCCGTCGCCGGGCGCTTGAGGATCTTGTCGACCAGGCCGTCAGCGACCGCCTCGAAGATGTCGGTGTGATGCAGCGACCAGTCGGACTTGCCGCCGGCCGCGGTTACGCGCTTGATCTCTTCGATGATGCGGTAGAAGAGCGAGCTCTGCCCGTTGTGCGTCGAGAGGACACTGATCGGAAATCCCCAGGTCACCGCCGGCGACGCGGCGCCCCAGAGCGCATCCTGATCGTCGTGCCAGGCGAACTCGTCGAGGACGACCTTGCCGCCCTTCGAGCGGAAGCTTTTCGGATTCGAGCGCAGCGCATTGATACGCGTGCCGTTCTCGAATTCGACGACGAAGGCCTTGATGTCGTTTTTGGAATCGATCACGATCTCGCCCAGGCTCCGGGCGACGACGTCGTAGATCTTGACCCACTGCTCGCAGTAGAGAATGAACTCGCGCGCGGCGCTCTCGTCGGCGGACGAAAACCAGACGGCCGGCCAGAGCGCCTTGACGCAGCCGCGCACGTCCTTGTAGCTCTCGGCATAGGTCGCGCCGATGCGGCGGGACTTCTCCCAGATCGTCATCGGCGACTCATCGAGAATCCACGAGCGCTGATACGGGAGAAAATATTTGTCCTGCCGTTCCGCGGCTTCGATATCGGCCATCAGAGTCCTAAAATCTTGTCGACCATTTCCGCGACCTTCTCGGGCTTCACGCCGGAGCTGATCGCGTCTTTGACCTTCTCGGCGTTCGCCTTCACCTTGTTCAACTGCTTTTCCTTCAGCTCCAAATTCCGCTCGAGCAATTTAATTTTCTGCCGGTCGTTCTCCGTCCGCTCGCGCATGAGCCGGTTGCGCTCGCGCTGGACCTCGACGCGCTTGCCGGAATTCGCGAGGTACATGAGCTCGACCGGATCGGACTCGTCGAGCCGCTT
>JAJPJQ010000034.1 GCA_021324155.1 Pseudomonadota bacterium | reverse complement strand
CGGTCTTCGCGGCTGCCGTCGATGACGTCGATGCCGTCGGCGGTGATGCGCCACATGAGCGATTTTTTCCCGTCGATATTGAGATCGCGAAACTTGACGTAGTTGCGGTCGCGCAGGTAGTAGAGATGGCCGCGCATCATCTCGCGCGTCTGCGGGAAGCGCCGGGCGATCTTCAAGTAGATCACGTCCTCGTGGAGGTAGGTCGAGAGGCCTTCCTCGTCGCCGCGCTCGCGCATGACCTGCGCGTGCAGGATCTGCAGCAGCGTGCCGCGGATCATCCGGCTCTCAGTCTGTCGCTCGGTCGCTTTAGCCATTGGCTTTCAGCCCCCTGATAGCCGCCTCGATCGAATCGAGCCGCGTATGCACGCCTTGGAGCTCCTGGTGCGCCATCTCCTGGCCGACCAGGATCGCCTCGAACTTCGTGCTATCGTTCGCCGCCATCGTCTTCACCAGCTCGCCGACCGACTGGATCGTGTCGGCCTGGCGCTGGAGGCCGAGGGCGATGTCGAACTGCGACTTGATGAAGCTCGGCACCGCGTCGCGCGGCACGAAGTAGCGGATGCCGGCGAAGACGCTGAGCCAGATCAAAAACCACGGCCCGCTCTGGCGCGCGATGTCCTCCGCCCACTTCGGGAGATCGAAGTTGAGCACGCCGGTCGATGCGGCGAGCGCCGTCGCGCCGACCCCGGCGATCGGCAGCGCCTTACGGAGAAAATCGCCCGTCGAGGCGGCGGTTTTTGAATCGGCCATGATTACTGCTGCGGCAGAACGTGGACCGGGCCTTGGGTGATCAGCCGCAGGGCAACGTTGGCCGCCGCGACGGCCTCCGCGATCTGCGTCGGCGTCAGCTGAATGCCGTAGGCCGAGAGGATCGGCACGGCCGCGCCGATCGCGACGTTGACCCAGAGCGTTTTCGATTTGAAAATCGATTTCGATTCGTTCATTTGCCCTCCCCGAATCGCTTCTTGAACGCGGTCCACCAGTTTTTCGCGATCTCGATTTGCGCGGCGTGGAGCGAGATCGCGCCGGCGCAGACTTCCTTGTGCAGCCGATTTTCGAGCCGGTCCTTCAGCCGCGCCTGGCCGATCGGCTGCGGAAAAAGATTCGCGACCGTGTCGGCGCCGCCGAGCTCGCGCGAGATCAGATGATCGACCTCGAAGCCGCGGCCGGGGCAGCCCTCCGTTTCGCCGTAAAGCTCGCACACGGTGCGTTTCATCTTGAGCGTGACGTGACGCTCGTCTTTGCTCCACTTCGTCGCGCAGACGGCGTTTTCCGCCAGCGGCCGGGCCTCTCCCGGCGTGAACCGCGGATCGGGCAGCTTCATGCCCTCGACGATCACGTACTGCGCGCGCGGCTCCCCCGCGTGCGCGGCGCAGACGACGCAGCTACTTAGAAGCAGCAGGAGCGGGAGCAGCATCAGCTTTCGCATCGGTCTCCTTTTGCGGCGCCGGCGCGAGCGGCGCGGGTTTATTGGCCGGCGCCGCCTGCGGCTGCACCGGCTGAACTTTGAGGCTGCCGTCCGCCTGCGGCGCGACGGCCATCGGCGTCGACAAGATGGTCTCCGGCAGCGACGGCCAGCTGCCCTGAAGCAGCGCGATCACGCCGTTGATCGAGGCTTCGATGCAGGCGAAGAATTTGACGCCGGCGGGAGTAAGCCTGGCGCCGCTGATCTCGATCGCGCCTGGCGTCTCGACCTGGAGGTCTTTCAAAAACTCGATGCGGCACATGCGTAGCTGCCGCACGCCGCCGGAAAGCGCGTTGCCGCGCACGACGGGATTTGCGATCGAGAGTAGGCGCCGGAACAGCCCCTCGGCGCCCGCAAGATATCCGACGATCGGGCTCGCGCCCCTGGCCGCGATCCCGACGAAGCCCGCCGCGGCGCTGATGCCCGCGTCGGCGACGTTGCCGCCGAAGTCGACGCCGGCGTCAAGGTCGACGCGCTTCATGAAATTCGCCATTGTGATCGCCGTGTACTGCCACAGATCGGCGTTCGACGGCAGACGAGAGCTGGCCTGCGGCTGTTTCGCAATATCCGAGATGTCAGGCTGAAAGACCTGCGACGTGCAGGCGGATAACAAAGCGGCGAGCGCTAACAAACAAAGCGCGCGATTCATTGGGCCTCCATGCAACTACTCGGAGCGGCTAGCTCTCTTTTTTCGCTTGCGGGATCGGCCGCTGGGCCGGCCGCGATCCGGACCGCCTCATACCAGGCGTCGGCGCGTAACTTGATCATGCCGTCCTGCTCGCAAACATCGCGCAGAAGCGCATCGGCTTTCTGGCGGTAATAGGCCGCATTCAAATAACCGACGCGCATCAGCTGATAGAGCGCATCGTGAAGCAGTGAGCCGCGGATCGAGTCCTGCGTGTCGATCGTCGGGCCGCTGGCGCCATCCCAGGCATAGCCGACACGGATCACGATCTGTCCGGAAAAATAAAAATCGATGTACTCCGTCGAGATGTCGAAGGGCGCGCCGAACGGCAACGTCATCGAGAACGTGCGCGTGAGCTGATACTTGTAGCCCTTCTTGTAGAAAACGCAGGGTCCCATCAGCTCACGAACTCCCACTCGACCTCGTCGAGGCCCAGGCTGCCGTCGTCTTTCGACAGCATCCCCCATTGCGCCGGAACCATGCCGAGCGCGGCGATCAACCCGTCGGACAGGTCGATGCCGGCGCCGTTGATCGCGAGCTTCTTCGCGTCGCCCTCGCGCGTCCGCCCCTTCATGATCTCGGCGAGCGGCGGTCGATCGCCGAAGACGTACTGATCGTCGTTGCCGTATTTCTCGAACGGAAACCACGGTCCCAGGTCGAGGACCGGCGCGACGATCGGATGGCCGTTGACGACCACGCGGACGACCTTCCAGAGCGCCTTGGCCGACGGCAGCGCGACGAAGACCGAGCTGTAGCGGATCTTCAGCCCGGCCGCCGTGGTGCCGCCGATCAAGCCTTCCCTGGACGCCAAAACTTTTTTCATCGCAAAATAAAAAAGGCCCGCTCCACCTCTCGGTGAAACGGGCCGCCTCGGGCTCCTATTAACTACGCCTTTGCCGCCTCGGGCTCTTGGCGTAAGTGAGTTGCTTTAGCGCGCTATAATACTCTCGATTTCTTTCTTGTCAACTTTTATGTTTCGCTTGCACTGCGGACATTTGATTTCGAACTTCCCCGCGATGAAGCGCATGACGAGCTTGCCGAAATGCCACCAGCCATCTTTTTTCACGCCTTCCATCGTCACCCCGCGCGGCGTCCCGCCGCCTTGTCGATCTCGCGCTTGACCCGCACCTTCATCGCCTCGACGCAGATATTCGCCTCGCGTCGCGTCTGC
Source organism: Pseudomonadota bacterium (assembly GCA_021324155.1). Taxonomy (GTDB): domain Bacteria; phylum Desulfobacterota; class Binatia; order UBA9968; family UBA9968; genus JAJPJQ01. The sequence goes on along the minus strand of JAJPJQ010000034.1, from coordinate 13,305 downwards.
GGCCAGGGCCGGCGGATCAACTTCACGTGGAAGCCCTGGCGGAACTTGAGGCCCTTCGCGCGGACGTCGTACTGGCTGAAATCTTCCCACAGGTGATCGAGCATCTTGAGCTGCGCGGGATTCGGCAGCTCGTCGGGATCTTTGCGTACCTGCGTCGTGTCGAAGTCGCGCCGGACCTCGAAGCCGAGGATCTTCATGTGGTCGAGGATCTTCTTGAAATCCTCGTCGCCGAATTTCGGATCGGCCGACGACATAAAGCCGGTGTGCTCGATCAGCAGATGCCGATACTCCGGCTCGGTCATGCCGAGCTGCTGCCGCGCGACATGGAGCAAAGTTTTTTTTGCTTTAGAGATCATCTGAACGACTCGATCCGCATAAATACTTGTATGAAGAAAACAATCGAAAAAGCCGTTGCGGTACTCACCGCGATTATGATCGCCGGCGAAGCGTTAAAGACGGACGCCGACAATGTCCACGAACACAAGGAACGGCCGTGGCAGCGTACTACGAGCAAAATCGAAAGGACCGTTTCCGCACCGGCTAGGAAAATCGCGAGAAAGTTACTGCACATATTTCGCCTCATCGGTCGCTGACCTCCGCCTCCAGCTCCGCCGCGATCTGGCCGGCGAGCTCGCCGGGCCGCATGCGCCGGAGAATCGCCTCGCGGCGCAATTGCGACAGCGCGCGGCTGTGGAGCTGCCCGCAGTAGTCGTCGAGCTCGCGCTGCGTGTCGATCGCGTAGACGCCGTAGGGCGGCCGGACCGACGCGGCGAGGCCGAGGCCGTGAGTCTCGGTCAGGTGCTTCAACACGTCCTGCACCTGGCGGTCGCTCAGGCCGGTCATCTGCGCGATCTCCTCCTGCTTGATCGCCCGCGCCGCGCCGACATGAAACTTCATGACGTCGTACACCTTCCGCTCCTCCGACGTGAGCTGCTCCTCGCGGAATCCGACCGGCTTCCACCACGGCGCGGACGGCGCGAAGAGATCGGGGGTTGTGGGCTTCGAGTTCAAATCACTTATCGCTAGTCTTGGAAGCCGCTCATGCCGCCCTCAACACGCGCGGCTTCCGCACGGCCTTGTGATAGTCGATCAGATGGCCGCGGCGATCGCCGGCATAGTTTTCGTAGCACAGCGGGCAGAAATTCAGATCGTTCAGCTTCACCTCGAGCTGCTTGACCTGCTTTCGGAGCTTCTGATTTTCCGACTCTGCGAAGTAAATCGAATGGCCGGACGGACAGTAAAACGATTCGCCGTTTTCGCGAAGCTGCGCCCGGCGCTCCTTCGGCAGCCACAGGCCGCCGCAGCCGGAATGCGGGCATTGAACAAATTCGAGCTCAACGGTCGCCATAATTATTTCCTCTTCCTGCAGCTGAGACTCTCTCGCCCCGTCCGGTTGCCGACGCAGCGCCGCATGTCGCGCAGCACGCCCGCCGCGAGCGAGCGCAGCTCGTGCCCGGTCTGTTTGCGTTTCTTCTTCGACGCGCGCTTTTTCATCAGCAGCTCCCCTGGATTCTTCGCGCGGTGTTTTCGATGAATTGCTTCGTCCAAACCATGCGCGCGGCCGGATGCGGAATTTCGATGACGCGCGCTGCCCTCGGCGTATAACCGCACGCCTTGTAGGTTTTCTGCGCGACTCCGCCGCAGACGAGCAGGACGTCGATAGGCGGCCATTCCCTATCGGGAACGATGCCGCCGCCGGGCAGCGTGCCGCCGACGCCGTCGATGATGCGTAAATTCTCCCCAAGCCAGATCGGGTCGGGCCGGCCGTGCTTCTCTGGCCCGGATGCGAGCTCGCGGCAGGCATTCGTTACCAGCAGCTTCGCGTTCGGGCCGACAAGCTTATACAGCCGGCGGCCGCTGTAATTCTCTCTGTGAATGCGAAAATATCGCGGCGCCTCGGTGTAGCCGGCCGACGACGTCATCGCGCGCCAGTCCCACATCGTCTCCAGGATCGCTACGACGCGCATGAACTTCGGCGCGGGCTTCCCGTGCAACAGCCGGTCGGTCATTGCGTCGTTGTCCAGGATCTCGCGTGGCGACCAGGATTCATCGGACATCGATCTCGCCACTAGCAATCCTTCCTTTCGTTGCCGGCGGATTCCAAATAATCGTCCCACTTGATCCAGCGCTGCGACTTGTACCAGAATCCCCACTCGCGAACCGGCTCGCCGACGATGCAGATCGTCCAGGCGGAGCCGCGCGGCGTCATACTGATGCGATGACGATAGGAGGCCGGCCAGCTGCGCAGCCAGGGCGCCTTAAATCGGCGCACGATAGGCCGCTGAAGGTTTGAATGATCTTCCTCATCGTACTCGCCCCAAAGGCCGATACTGACGAAGCGCTTCGGATGATCGTGCGGATCGCGCGCCCAATCGCTGCCGACAAAGTGATGCAGGTAGGCAGTGAACCATCGCGTCTTGGCGAGCGTCCAGCGGTGCAGATAAATCGCGCAGCGGCCGTCGCCGTCGATCTTCTCGTAAGAGAGCAGCTTATCGATCAGCTTCATCGCACCTCCGGCACTTGCCAGCCGCGCTGCGCGCGGATCTCGAGCAGCTGGTCGACCGTGAGCTCGCGGCCGTTCCAGCCGCGAGCGTCACAGTATTCCGCCATGAACTTCTGCCGCGCGCGCGCGAGCGTGAGCTGCATGACCTCGCTGGGCGAAAATTCCACCCGAAAGCCGTCAAGCAAGAGGCCGACGATTTCCATCATTTCACCTCGGCCTTCTTGAGCTCGTAGTAGAATTTTTCCTTCGGCTTGGTCCGCCGGCAGCCGACCTCGGCGAGCCTCTCGTCATCGTAATTCCACAGCCGCTCGAGGTTCGGCTCCTCGGTCGTGCGGATGCAGTCCGTCATCCGCTTCGCCTTGAGTTTCCCGATGATGTTCTCGACGGCGAGAAGGAGCTTGATGCGTCCGCGCGGCAGCCGGAATCCGACCGCGCCGCGGGTAAGCTCGAGGATCTTCGTTCCCGGCAAAAAGAGCGTCGCGCGATCGGTCCGCGCCCATTGCTCGAGCGCGACCTCGTCGACCTCGATGTTCCGGCGGAACTGCGCGGTCCGCTCGACCATGCGGGCATTCGCCGCGGCGATGATCGATCGCTCCTCGATCTCGATCTCCGCGATCTTGTCCTGCCACATCGCGATCCGCGCGAGCGTCTCGTCGGCCTCGTCGGTGTTGAAGATTTTCGCGCTCGCGAGCTTTATTTTTTCTGCCTTTGCCATGACTCTCTGCCTCACTGCTCACCTCTTGGCGGGAGCTGCCGCCCGGCGTGGTCGGGATTCCTTCCTCTTCTCCGCCGCGGCCACGGACGCGGCGGAGGCCCTGAATCGCTTTTCAAACTCAGCGGCGTAGTATCGCCGCTCCGAATCGGACATTCCTTTGAAGGTCTCACTGACGGCAGACTTGAACGCGCGAATCTGTTGCAATAGCGTGCTCATCCGCCGATCAAATCCAATCGCTCCGCGATCCAGCGCGGGATGCGAATGTCGAGAAAATCGCCCTCTGCGGCCGCGCGGATCGCGGCGTGGTCCTCGGGATCGGTCACCGAAAACGCGATCCAATCCTTCTGCCACGGCGCCTGAATCTTGAACGCCTTCTCGCGCACGTGCAGGATCATCGCGCGCACGCAGACTTTTTCGTTGCGGTCGCTCATGGTACTAAACCAAACAGCGGATGCCGCCGGTCGCAGTATTCGCAGCCAAGGTCCGAAAAATCCTCCAGGGCCTTTCCGCAATGTTCACAGATATCTTCAGTCCGCTCGTCGTCGCCGTAATAATCAAAATCGTCTTCCACTGGACTCAGCTCGCTTTCCAGATCACGACCGCCGGCGCGCCGGGCTCTTCGGTCGGCAGCGCCGCGGCGCGGCAAACTTTAACGCCGATCCAGACGATGCCCAGAAGCACGACCCCGACGAACACGCCGAGAATGAACGATGCGCCGACGACGCGCTTCTGCTCTTCGTTTAAAACTACCTTGCTCATTGCAGCACTCCCGGCGCGACGAGAACGCGCGCGACGATGTTTTCGCAGGCGGCGTAGCGGATGACGACCTCGCCCGCGGCTTTAGAGTAGCAGGTGATCGACGGCGCGCCCTTGTGGCATGACGGGCCGATCTTCAGCTCGTGGTCGGGATCGTCGGCGAGCGCGCAGTTCGGATTAGTGCAGCGCATTTGGTCAAGATCGAGCCGCGTCAGCGGCTGCCGGAGCATCTCAGCCATGTTTTTTCTCCTTCGCGCGGTCCATGATCTGCCCGAGCGTCTGGACCGAGCGCCCGTGCCCGGCGCGCGATTCCTTCGCGTCGATCTCGCGCACGATGCGCGCGCGAATCCCGCCCATGTACGGCCAGAAGCCGATCAGCTTGTGATCGAAGCCGGCCTCTTTCTCGATCTCCTTCAGGCACAGATGGATCAGGTCGAGCGGGTCGCCGGCCTTCACGCGGCTGTTGATCCACTGGTAGAGCGGCCGCCAGAAGACGTCGCGCGCGTAGAGCTGCTTGATGATGTCGAAGCACTTGTTCAGCAGAACGACGTGGCGCGTTTTTTCTTTTTCGTTCACTGCTCCGGCCCTTCCCACGCTTCGTCGAAGCTCTCGATCGCTTCCTCGACGCTCCCGTAAGTTTCGAAAAATTGTCTCAAGCCGAACAGTTTGAACGTCGTCCGCAGCTCGGGCGCCAGGCCGGCGAGCTTCAAGTCGCCGCCGCGCTCGCGCAGCTTGATCGCCGCGCCGAGCAAAAGGCCCAGCGTCATAGGCGCGATCGCCTCGACGGCCGCCATCGCCAAAACGACGCGCGGATTCGTCGCTATGCCCTCGTCGATCATGCTCTTGACCCGCGTCATCTCGCGCATATCGATCGCGCCGCGGACATTCACCACGAGCGCGTCGCGCGCGGCAAATTCCCGGTTAAGCACGGACCACCTTCGGACGCCGGCCACGGCAGTGAATGCAGGTTTTCGCCGTCTTAACTTTTTCGCCGCCGCAGACCGGGCAGACGCTGCGCGCCGGCACCGGAATACTGCTCTCGTCGGCATTCGCGTCCTGCGTCGCCGCCGTTATCACGGCGAGCACGTCGCCGCGCGCGACTTTCGCCGGGCAGCGGAAGCCGCAGCCGTCGTCTTTTTGATGCTGCCAGCACGCCATGATCGCCATGCCCGACATCTTCAGCGGGCAAAAGATCATCCCCGTGAAATCGCTCTTCCGCTGCAGCGGATTCGCCGCGGCGCCGTCCTGCAGCGTCACGGCGGCGGTTCTTTCGAGCGTCGTGACCGACATCAGATTCTTTCCTTCGGCCGGCCGTACTTCTTCACGTCGCGGATCAGCCACGCGCCGACGATGACGCAGGGAACGGCAAGCGCCGCAATAAACCAGACGGACATGGCTCCTCCTACTGCCGGGCTCCATAGTAATCGCGCCAATACTGGCGCGCCTTCGGGATCGCCCACATCTCGCGCTCGATGCGGTCGCGCAAAAGCCACGCGAGCGCCACGACCTTCTCCGAGCCGCACGCGTCGCACTTCCCGCGCTTCGCGCCGTCCTGAATGTTGCCGCACCCTTCGTTGATGCAAAGATAAGCCGTCGCGAGATTCATGAATGGCCTCCTATCGTTTGCGCTTCGGCGCCCAGCGCTTCTGCCGGCGCGCCTTATTCGCGCGCTTCTCGCACTCCGGGCACGCCTCGCCGCCGAGCTTCGACGCGGCGATATTCAGCCGCTTGCGCATCTGCTCGCTCGCGTAAAAGTTGAGCATCAGATTCCCGTCGGCGCGCCGCCTGAGCCGGAAGATCCCGATCTTCCCCAGGCGGATCTCCCGGCCGCTCGTCAGCTCGTCGACCATCGTGTCGCCGAGCGCGTTGAGAAAATCCTCGACCTTGAGCTTGGTCGTTTGGCATTCGCCCTCGAGGACGGCTATGAGCTCGTTGCCGGTCATGAAAATTACTTCCGCGAAATCGGCCCCTGCATCCGCCGCCAGGCGGCGTCGATCATCCGGTCGTCGATCGTGCGGCCGGCCTTGATGCGGATATCGCGCAGCCGGCCGATCATGTACGAGAGAATTTTGAAATTCGGCCCGACGTAGAACAGCAGCTTGGTCACGGCCTCTTCGGTGAGCGTCGCCTTGAGCGCGTCCTCGGCAATCTCCACGACCTCGTCCTCGCCGAGGCCGGGCAGCGCGACGCTGACGACGCGATTGACGAACGGCGCGAGCGGGCCGTCGAGCACGGCGCGCTCTTTGCCGTCGACGGTGACGTTCGCCGAATGCGATCCCTTGGCGACCGTCTTGACGAGCTCCGGCCGGCCGACGATCAGGCAGCCGACGCCGCACTCGTCGTGCAGGTTGCGGATGAAGGTGAGGCAGCGGTCGTTCAGCAGGTCGCCTTCGTCGAAGATGAGAAAGCGGGCGCGCGAGCGCAGCGTGCGCGCGACCTCGCGATGGAGCCTTCCGGCGTCGCCGGTTTTTCCCGGCGTGAGCAGGTTCAGCGTCTCGGCGACCTCGTTGACTAGCATCGGCAGATTCGTCGTGACGCGGCAGTAGATGTAGGCGACCTCGGCCTTGCCGTCGTCCTTTTTCCGCTTCTCGTAGGCGCGGATCGCTTCGGTCTTGCCGAAGCCGGGCGGCGCGACCAGCAGGGCCATGTAATGTCCGTCGCGCGCGGCGTCGGCCTGGCGCCAGATCATCTGCGCGCAGCGCGTCTCGCGAAAGCCGATGTATTTCGTGATGCCTTCCGGCCCTTCGATCTGCGCGCGCAGGCTTTCGACCGCGAGGACGATGCGCGTCGGATCGGCGTCGAGCTTGTCGTGGACGAACTTGCTGACCGTCGAGCGGCCGGCGTCGCCCAGGCCGAGCCGGCGCGCCGCGGCGGTGAACTCGGTCTTTTTGCAGAAGTCCTCCAGCCAGTCGCGCGCGTCTTCGATGCGGCGGCCGTTGGTGATCTCGATGCGTTTTTCGTCTAGGCTCTCGATATTTTGTGCGGTCTCAGCCATTACGCCTCCTCAAAACGGAATCTCTTCCTCTAAAAGCACGTTCGGGTTTTCCGGCGGCGGCCCGATCTCATCGTGGTCCTTATGACAGGGCACGCAAAAAAGTTTGTAGTGGTCGGGGTTATTCTTGACGTCCAGCAGGCGATGCGCGCTGCCGCGGCCGCGTCCGTAAAGCGCCGTCGGCTTGACGTGAGCCCATTCGAGCGGATTTGCTTCAGGCCCGGCGCCGCAGCGCTCGCATTTATTCCCGCGCTCGGCCATGAGTCGCGTGCGCAGCCGCTCGATGTAGCGTTTTTGTCTCTCTCTCACGCGCTGATCCTCGCTGGGAATGCTTGAATCTCCGCCGCCGGCACCCTGGTCCGCCACTGATCGCCCGCGCAAAAAAGCCCGAGCTGCGGCTTGAAGTGCGATTTATTGATCCGCTTCCACGCGAACCAGACGACCGCCTGCAGCTGATTCGGTAAGAGGCCGACGTCGCGCGCGACGGCGCGAAAATCTGAGGCGACCTTTTCGTATTTGATTTTTAAATATGCCGCCTCTTTCATGCGGATCTGCCGTCCGAGCCAGACACCGATCATGTGACCGTCGATCGTGACCGGCTCCGGGTCTTGCGGATCGAGAATGTTGAAATAAAAAGACCGCACCTTCCTCCCGCGCGTGACCGAAAGAAAATCGACGCCGTCGGCAAAATGCCAGGCGCGATGCTTGCAATGACCGTAGGTGCTGACGGTGATCTGCTTCGGCTGGAGACCGGCCTTGTGGCCTTCGAGGACCGACGCCGTCGAGCGAAGATTCGCCGCGTAGTTATTGTTCGGCGAGAGCGTCACGAAGACGGCCGCGACGACGTCGACCGCGTAGCCGTAGCGCCCCGACAGCTCGCGCATTGTCGCGTTGTAGCGCTCGTATGCGACAAGCCCTTCGCGCAGGTCGATCGCGTCGGCGCGCTCGAAAACCGCGCGGATATTCTTCCGGTTCTTCAGCATTGATGTTCTTTGAAATCGTCCCAGCAGAAAATTCCGTGACAGACCCAGCACCAAAAAAGACGGACGCCCTTCGCTTTGCATTTCGGGCAGTCGCCCTCGCGCTTGCGGAACGGATTTTCTTCGAGTGGCAGCTGAGCTTCCATCAGTCATCCTCCAGCGCTTTTTCCCACTCAGCCTTTTCTTCGCGCTTGAAAATATCCGCCGCGGTCGGCAGCGCGTCGTCGACTTCCCACGAAGGGCGTGAGGCGGTAGGCGTGAGTCGTGAGGGTTCGGCTTTCGGAATTTCTTTTAACTCTCGCCTGTTGCCTCGCGCCTCTCGGCTCATTTGCTTCGCCGCCTGCTGGAACTTCGGCAGCAGAACCGGCACGCCCTCGGGCTCGGCGTTGACGGCGAGCTTGCGCCGCTCTTCGCCGAGCACTTTTTCCATCCGACTCTCGGCCGCGGCGCGCGCGAGCGGATTGGAATGTTGAGCACGCGTCAGGCGCTCTTCCATCCATTCGCGGTCGTATTTTCGCTGCTGCCGGTTGATCTCGCGCTCGCGTTCGAGCATAGCGAGCGTGGCGTCATAGCCGAGGAGCTCGCGATTGGTCGCCTTGCAGATAAAGCGGGTGCCCTGATAGCAGACGATCTCGCCGAGGTGCGCCGGGTCCCAATAGACATCGACCTCTTGGCCGACCATCGACCAGAGCTCGTCGGCGACGAAGAAGCGCGGCGAATACTTAGTCCCGAACATCTCGATGCCGACGTTGCGGACGGGCTTCTTCTCGCGCCGCATCATGAGCAGGTCGAGCACGCGCTCGTCGCGCACTTCTCGCGCGACAAACCCGTTCTTCGCGTGCTCGGCCAGCGCCTCGACGGGTGAAAGGCCCTTGAGGCTCCGCGACGGCTGATAATGGTACTCCTTCAGAATCCAGTCGCGCAGAGCCGTCTCGTACTGCTCGACGGTCCACAGATTTTTACGGTCGAGCGCTTCCGGCTTCAGCTTCTGCCGCTCGGGATTATTCTCCGGCTTGTTGCCGCAGTAGCCGGGGAAGTGGCGCGTGGCATTTTCCATCACGCCGAACCAGCCTTCGGTCTGCCCCTTCGATTTGCCGTGATAACCGCGGGCGAACTTCACCTCGATGCCCAGATCGGCGCAGATCGCGAGGGTAAATTCCGATTTGAAATCTTTGCCCTGATCGACGTGCAGGTTTTCGAAAATGCCGAATGACGGCCACTCGGGATAGGCTTTGCGCAAAATCGCCTGGCGGATTGTAAGGCCGATCGCCGTCGAGCCGGGATAGCTCGACTTCTTTTCCCGCGTCAGCTGAAAACCTACGATTTCATTGGTGCAGAGATCGCGCGCCGCGGTGATCCACGGCCGGCCGATCTTCCCGTCGGGAAAAATCACCTTATGATCGCAGGGGTGGTGGTCCATCTCGATCCACTGTCGCGGCCGATCGGGCTTTTTTCTTAGCGTGATGTAGGCGAATTTATCGTCGTACTCGCGCTCGCCGATGCGGAAGCGCGCGATGATGTGCGGTGGGATTTTGTCGATCGCGCGGCGCACGAACGTATAGCTCGGCGCCTTCTTGCCCTGCATTTCGAATTCCTTGACGATCGCGCGATGAATCGAGGCGGCAGTCGGCCGGTAAGTCTTCAAATATTCGGTTTGAATCTGCGCGATCGCCTTCGAATCGGCCACGCGCGCGCGCCCGCGGTCCTCGCGCGGCTTATGCACAAGCGCCGCCAGGCCGCCGTCGCGGAATGCCTTGATGTCGCGGTCGAGGGTCGCCGGCGAGACCTCGGCGCGTCTCGCTATCCACGCGCGCTCCTTGCGCGTCTTGCCGTTGGCGCGCGCGACCTGCTCTGCGTAGGCGACGAGCGCGTTTAATCTCTCAGGCGAGAGATTTATCAGCGGGTTGATCTGCGGCTCCGGCGCTTGTGCGTCCGGCTCGACGATGGAGAGCGCCGGGGCCGGCGTCTCTTCGACCGCGCGGTTTATTTGCGCCTGAAGTTCGTAATATTTCCCCTGAACCTCGGCGGGCAGCGATGAGAGCAGTACCTCGCGGCGCGATTTTCCGTTGGCGGATTTCGGGCCGGGGCGGGTTGTCAGTTTCGCGAGGTGCCGGAAGAGCGTCGGCCTCGCATAGCCGAGATCGACAACCTGCTCGATCGACAGCCAGACCTGACTCATTTACCTCCGCCTCCAGTTGCGATCTTCGGCAGATCGATGACGTTCTTCACCGGCGGCTTTTCGACCCCGAGCTCGATGCGGCTGACCATTTCCTCGATCCTTCGATGGAGATCTTCCCACTCCTTACGGATGCGGTCGGGCGGCGCTTTTAGCAGGATCGCCTGAATTGTCTCGGCGTATTCCTTGCTGATAGCCGCCAGGTCGCCGTCGCGCTCTTCGACGGTAAGGGGCGTTGCCTTCGTATTGAAAACCGAAGCGAAGAACGAGTCGTAGCGCCGTTTTAAATATTGATGGATTCGGTGAACCTCGTGCGGCGCGTGCGCGAAAGCGTGGTCCTGGATCAGCTCGACGAGATCGAGCGGATTGAATTTGTTGCGATTAGGGACGCCGGTCATGCGCCGGCGGCGCCAGACATTCACCGATTCCGTCGTGCGCGACGTGGACTGCGCCAGCTTCTCGGTCGTGCCGCGCGGCACGCACGCGTCAATGATCTTGTAAGTCGTCTCTTCGTCCTTCATCCGTGATCCACGCATCAATCGTCTATGCCGATGACGGTTCCGATGAGAATGCATCCGAACGCGAGCAGGTACAGCTTCACGAAGACGATCGGGCTAGATAAAAAGCCGAAGATAAAAGTCAGGATCATCAAGGTCAGGCACGCCACCGTGCCGGCGAGAAAAAGCGTAAAGGAGAGCCATTGGCGCAATGAGAGATCGGGTATTCTACCCATTTGACGCTCCGGTGATTTGCCAGTTATCCACAACATACTCAGTTGTCGGCGCGGTCAAAAAAAAGCTTGCCGGACCCCTCATTTTTTTGTTTGCTCGCGCCCATGAATTCGATTAACCTCCACAATATTGGGAAGGCCGCCCGCTCCGTCATCAACCTTGGCGGGCATGAGGAGCTAGGCGGCCTTCGTGGTCGGCGCTTCCTTTTCGCCATAGGCGAACCGGACGAGGATCTTGAGCACCTCGGGGTTTTCCCTACGGCCCAGAAGCGTCTTCGAGAGCGTCCAGAGCTTGAGCTCCAGATGCTCCGCCAACTTGCTAAGCGTCCCGATCTCGAGCGCGATCATGCGTAGCCAGACAGCCCGCCGCAGTTTCTTGAGCTCCGTTCGGTTTCGGGGTATCGCGCCTCGGACTGGCGAAGATTTAGCCATCGGGAACAGAGAATACAGAGTCTGTAATTCTGTGTCAAGCGGGAAATTAAAAAACTTAAAACGCCCAAAGATGGGCGCGCGGATCGCGCGGATTATCGAGGCGACGGGCTTAAGCCAGAAGGAATTCGGCGAACGCGTCGGCGTGAAGCCCGCCCACGTTACGAATTGGGTAAAAGGCTATCATGAGCCTTCGCGCGGGACGCTGCTTTCGATCGCGCGCGAATATAAAGTGAGCGAAGAATGGCTCACGACCGGCAGCGGTGAGATGTATGTAAAGGAGAGCGACGTCCCTTATGATTTTACGGTGCCGCACGTCTCTATTCCGCGGGCGACTCTTCCGGTAGTCGGCTATGTCTCGGCCGGCAAGCTCGACGTTGTCTGGACCGATGCGGGCTTTCCGGCCGGCCACGGCTTCGATGAGGTCGAGAAACCGGAATGGCTGCGCGATCCGAATTCATTCGCTCTACGCGTGAAGGGCGAATCGATGTATCCGCCGTTCACCGAGGGGACGACGATCATCGTCGACACGAAGGCGCAGGTCGTCAACCGCGACATGATTATCTGCCGCGTGAAGTCGCTCGAGGCATACTGGAAAATTTACAGCGAGCGCGCCGGCATGGTCACGCTCGAATCCGTCAATCCCGGCGTGCCGGCGATGACATTCAGGAAGGAAGAGATCCTCTATAAATATAAGGTGGTGCAGATATTGCCGCCGCGACGGAGAAATTAGGAGGCGATCCGAATGCAAGTAATCTTCAATTATATAAAGCCGAATCCAGACATGGAGTTTGAAGTCGGCCTCACTTTCTACGATGAAGAAGGCGATCCTCATTTTAGCGTCGAGGCGATTGTGTTCGTCGAAGGCGGCGCCAATCGGACCGTTGAACAAGTCAAAAACGACGCCTTCGAGAAAGCGCGCTCGTTTTTAATTCATGCGGCGAGCTCTAGCTATACGAGGTTCGGATAAACGTATGTCAAAACTGATATATATAGTAGTCGCCCTCGCGCTGCTCGCCGCCTCGCCGGCAGCGGCCCAAAAAGCGACCGTGACGCGGAGCCAGGGCGCGCCGATGAAGATCGACATTGGCCGCAGCGGCGCGATGAATAAAGATTCGACGTTAAGGCGGGAGTGGATTGTAATCCACCACCTCGGTTTTCCCGCCGACTTCGAATATGAAGTCGGCGTCGACGCGTACCACGCAGGCAGCGAATACCGCTACAAATCAGATATCCACGTCACGCCGAAAGAGCCGATCACCGCGATCGAGATTCGCTTCTTGCTGTTCGACGTCTGGGGCAAGCATATAAGGACACTCTCGTTTACCAAGGTCGCGGATCTCGAAGCCGGCGGCCGGCAACTTGGGCAGGCCGAATGGAATCTTTTTTCAGTCAATGAGGCGTCGGAATTTTACGCGTCGATCGCCTACATCGCGCGCGTGCGGACGAAGGCAGGCAAGATCGTCAACAGCGACGTGACTCCGGTGCTCGACGAGGCGCGGAAATTCTCGTCGAAATTTTCCGCCGAGGATCTGGAGCCGAAGCGGCCGGGACCGCGAGAGATTTAATAAAGATCGCGAAATTCCTTGCCCTTAAAGGGCATCAGGTAGCCCGATCCCTTGGGCGCAGTCTTTACTTTATCTGTGATCTTCGGCCACCACCGAACGAGTTCTTCGACCTGAACCCAGTAACCTTTATCCGCATAGCCTGGTGCAAAAAAGAAAGCCGTTAACCGCGCCTCGCGCCACGCTCTCCGTTCGGCTTTACCTCGAGCGATCCGCGGGTCACTCGAGATGATAATCCAGTCGCCTTCCTTCGCGAGCTCGCCGATCCACTGCTCGTCCGGTGTATTGCGTTCGAATAACTCAGACAGATGTAAAATGTCCGGCCTCTTTTGGAGAGGTGCGTTGAGTATTTTTAGAGCTTTGGAAAAATCGGGAGAGAGGCAGTTGTCGAGGAAGTATTTCACGCAGCAAGGCGCGGGCGCGCCTCGAACGTGACGGCGTCTTTTATCTCCGCTTTTG
>JAJPJQ010000018.1 GCA_021324155.1 Pseudomonadota bacterium | reverse complement strand
TGTTTGCCGACACCGCCTCCGATGCCTGGGTAAAAACGGCGGTCGAGGGGTATTCGAAGGAGATCGAGGCGGAGGCGGACAAGGCCGGCATCCGGGCGATGGTCGAGAGCGGCTACGATCCGGGCGAAGTGCTCCCCGCGTTCACCGTACTAAAGACCGATTGGAACGAAGCGAAGGTCAAAGAGCCGTATTTTTATGGCTCTATCGCTCTGCTCCAGGAGCGTATCGACAATAACTCGCAGCTCGTGAGCGGCGAATACCAGCGACAAGTCAACGAGCCAGGCCGTCGCGTCAATGCGGAGGAATACACGGCTCGTATTCACCGCCTCCTTCTGGATAATGCCGTACTGGATCTTGAAGTGGGCCGGCTGCGGCTCGCGGAATCCTCCATCGCTAAACATTTGGCGACCGACCCGCAAAGCCCACAAGGCCATTTCCTTATGGGCGAATTTTACCGGAGAAGCGGGAATAACGAGGAAGCAGTCAAGGCTTATGCGCGCGCCGTAGCCTTCGACGCGCAGTACGCGGATGCCCATCGCGAGCTCGGCCTGATGTACCGGGCGATGGCGCGCCCCGCCGATGCGCGCGCCGAATTTGAAAAGTATCTCGTATTGCGGCCCAAGGCTGTAGATGCGCCCATCATCGAACGATATGTCGCCGAACCGGGGCCACAGTAAACGCGAGGAGGAGACGATGAACGCTCGCACAGCGATGTGGATATTCGGCGTTGCGTTGGCGGTGTCGCTTTGCGCCTGCGCGGCCACGACGGCGCCATACAATCCTTTCAAAACTCCCCAGGCGGAGATCAAGAACAAGGTCAAGGTCGTGGCGCTCGCGCCGGTCTCGGTCGGCGTCGACAACCCCGACCCGGTCAAGGCGAAATTCGAAGCCCTGGTGACCGCCAAACTCCAAGAAGGCGGCTTCACGGTCGTTCCTTCCACGGAATACGGCGCGATTTGGAAGCAGATGACCGAGACACTCGGCGGCTTTTTCGATCCGATGACCGGCAAGCGCGACGACCAAAAATTCAAGACGCTCCGTCAGCACGCGATGCGGGAGCTGGCGGCGAAGACAAACGCCGACGGCTTAATGGAAATAGCGATAGTTCCGGTGAAGGTGAGCTTTAATATCGATCATGCACGGTGGCACGGGACGGACGAATATATGCGTTCCGGCGGCGCGTGGGCCATGTTTTTTGGCCCGCAGACTAGTGGCACGACCACCGGTTTATCGCTGTACGTGGATTTATCCGACATTAATGATGTCGACATGTACATAAATTTCGGCGGCATCCAGTTGTTGAGCAAGCTTTCCGGTAACCAATTTTATCAAATATCACGGCAAGAACTATTCAATGACGAGGAGCGAAACCATAAAGCCGTCGATATCGCCCTCAATCCGTTGATCGGCAAGGCTATCGAGCCGGAGAAACCGAAGGCTTCCGAGGAAAAATCGTATTGAGCGCCGGGAAATCCCGCGACAATCAACAGGCCCCGTTCAAATTTTGCCAGCGCTCTCGCAAGCTCGGGTGCGTGGAAAAAAGTCCGCCTCCTTTGCCGGCGCCGGGGAGGTTCGACAATTCCGAGAATGTTTTCTGCATGACGAGAGAGGGACACTGAACCCCGGCGGCCTTTAGGCGATTAAGCGCCGATTCGTCGGCCTCGCGTTCGAGATCGCGGGAGTAGCTGGAGATCGTCGCCGTCGACGCCAAGCCGCCGAGCGCGAGCGCGCACCCGATAACCCCGGCGACGGCGCAAATAGGTCCTGGTACCAACTGCCCGCAAAGCTGATTCCCTGTGCGCGTTATGCCTCTGGCCGTTTGTAGGTCCGAATCGAGGGGTTTATGGCCGCGCTCGAGGTGACCGAGCTCGTGGGCCATTACACCGGCTAAAGCATCGAGCGATAAGGCCGCCAAGAGTTCGTCGCCGACAAAAACGCAACCCGACGGCGGAGGCGTGCCTTTCCCGCAGCGGAACGCGCCCGCGTTCTTGCTGTCGAACGCCTGAACCCGCAGCGCAAGGTTACCCTGCCCGGAGGTGAATACGTACAGTTTATCGACCGGCAACGGCGCCGTCTCGGCCAAGACATGAACGAGACCGACAGCCGGTCTGATGCGTTCGTTATCATCTATCAACAGATAGGCGACGACGCCGGTTCTCTGTTCGGGAAGATTGCGCCAGTGGGCGGAAGAAGAGCAGCCGGAGAGCGTTGTGAACAGAAAGCCGATCGCGGCACGCATGACGGCTCCGCGCTTCAGACGCATCATAACGATCTACGCTCTAGTGGTCGACTGTTGCCGCCAGAATAAGCAAATGGAAAAATTAAGGGCGATATATATTACCGCTGCAGCTTATGTCAAACGCATAAAGTCGCCCATTGACGATCATAAAAGCCGGCCGTCTATCTTGACCCACTCGCAGATTAACTGTTAGGTTCGCCTCAATCGAGGAGTGACCATGGCGAAACAATGCCTCGCGCTGCTGTCGTTAATCGGTGCGCTTCTGCTCGCTGGAACGGTGGCCCAAGCCCAGGAGCGGCTCCGCTTGGCGTGGGCGGGCTTTAGCCCGACGAACAGTCCGATATGGATCATCGAGGACCGAAAGCTTTTGCAGAAACAAGGCGTCCAGCCCGAAATCATCGCCATCAACGCAAGCCCGATCGTGCTCCAGGCGATGCTCGCGGGCGAGATCGACGTCGCGAGCATCTCGGTGACGACCGTGGCGAGCTCGCGGCTCGCGGGCGCCGATACCGTGATGATTCTCGGCGTCGTGCCGACGTTCGTCGATTACATCTTTTCGCTTTCGAGCATCACCGCCGTCGAGCAGCTAAAAGGCAAGACCGGCGGCGTCAACCGCCTCGGCAGCACTTCGGACTTGGGCTTGCGGCTCGCGCTCCGAAAGCTTGGCGTCGACCCCGAGAAGGACACGAAGATTATTCCGGTCGGCGGCACCGCCGAGCGCTTCGCGTCGCTATCGAAAGGACTCAGCCAGTTCACGATCATCCCCGAACCGTTTGCAACGCAGGCCGAGAAGCTCGGTTTTCGCCGGCTCTTCCGCATCGGCGATCTCAAAATCCCCTTCTGGTGGAATGGCATCATGACGCGCGAGGGCATCATCAAAACCAAACGCCCGCTGCTGCAGAAGCTCGTGCGGGCGATGGTGGAGGCGATTCACATCATCAAGACCGAAAAGGAATACGCCAAGGGGCTATTCAAGAAGAATCTCGGCATCAGCGATCCGGACGGCCTGGAGCGCGCCTATCACGATTACTCCAACGCCTTTCCCGAGGTTCCCTACCCGACCCCGGACGGTGTCAAGACGATGCTCGACGATATGGCCGTGAAAGATACGAAGGCGGCGGCCGCCGACCCGAAGGCGTTCGTCGACGCGAGTTTCGTGCGCGAGCTGGAAACCTCGGGTTTTATCAAGCAGCTCTACAAAAAATAGCCACCCGGCGCTAAGGCTTCGTCCGCACCAGAAGGAGAATCGCGCCGATGGCGATGGCTCCGATGCCGGCCCATTGGGGGACGTTCACCGTCTCCTTTTCTTTTACCGAAAGCTCAAGCGGCCCTAGTTTCGCCTCGTGCGTCTCTTTCGTGTAGCTGAAACTACCGTAGACGAGACCGAGAACGCCGGCAACGATCAGGACAATCGCCAGGATTCGAATCGGATTCATCACCCACCTCCTTCGACCGAATGCGATCGGTATTCATATCACAAGGCCGGACCCGCCCCAAATGACGCGCACGGCCTGTTTATTGACAGTGCTTCGGACGTAAGGTTAAATCCGTCCAGGATTTCAGCCTGGGAGGGAACAGCATGCGCCAACGCATATTCAGAATTGCCGCCGCCGTCGCCGCGGCGGTCGCTCTTGTCTTCATTTGCCGCCCGGCCATAGCGCAGGAGCGCGTCCGCATCGCGTGGGCGGGCGATAGCCCGGCGAACAGCCCGATCTGGGTGGTGGAAGCGAAAGGCATGCTCGCCAAGCAAGGGCTCATCGGCGAGGTCATTCGCATCAACGCGAGCCCGACGGCGCTCCAGGCGCTGCTCGCCGGCGAAGTCGACGTCATCGTCACATCGGTGACGACGCTTGTCTCGTCGCGCCTCGCCGGAGCCGATATCGTCATGATCCTCGGCATGGTGCCGACGTTCGTCGATCACATCATCTCGCTCAAATCGATCACCGCTCTCGAGCAGCTAAAAGGCAAGACCGGCGGCGTCAACCGCCTCGGCAGCACCTCGGACTTGGGTCTGCGGCTCGCGCTCCGAAGAGTCGGCGTCGATCCCGAAAAAGACACCAAGATCATTACCGCCGGCGGCAACGCCGAGCGTTTCGCCGCGCTCTCGAAGAGCGTCATCCAGTTCTCGATCATGCCGGAGCCGTTCGTGGCCGAGGGCGAAAAGTTGGGGTTCAGAGACCTGCTCGACATCGGCTCGCTCAAGATCCCTTTCTGGTGGAACGCGGTGCTCACGCGCGAGCCGATTCTCAAGGCGAAGCGGCCGATGTTCGTCAAATTCGCCCGTGCGATGATCGATGCGGTCCACTTCATCAAGACGGAGAAGGAGGCGACGAAGGCGATCTTCAGTAAAAATCTGCGCATCACCGATCCCGAAAGCCTCGAGCGCGCGTATCGCGCCTATAACGGCATCTTTCCCGAAAATCTGCTGCCCACGACTGACGGCGTCAAGACCATGCTCGACGATCTCGCGCATTCGAATCCCAAAGCCGTAGGCGCCGATCCCAAGGCGTTCGTGGATCAGAGCTTGGTTCGCGAGGTCGAGGCGTCGGGATTCGTGAAGCAGCTCTATAAAAAATAGGCGGAAGCCGCGTGTTAAAGCATCGGTTGAGATTCGGTCGCCTCCTCGCGCTAGCCTTCGCCGCGATCGTTCTCGGCTCACATGGCGCAGCGCTCGCGCAGGAGCGCGCGCGCATCGCCTGGGCGGGATCGACGCTCGCGCCGACGCCGGTGTGGGTCGGGCGCGACCGCGGATTTTTCAAAAAGAACGGCATCGACGCCGAAGTGATCGCGGTCAACAGCGGCGTCACGGCGCTCCAGGCGCTGCTCGCGAAGGAGATCGAGCTCGCGGTCATTTCCGTGCCGTCGCTCGTCGCCTCGCGCATCGGCGGCGCCGATACGACCATGATCGCGACGGTCGTCCCCTACTTCATGGACCAGATCGTCGTGGCGCCCGCCATCACGCGGCCGGAGCAGCTCAAGGGCAAGACCGGCGGCGTCAACCGCCAGAACACTTCGTCGGATATGGCGCTGCGCCACGGGCTCCGACGCATCGGCGTCGACCCCGAGAAGGACGTGAAGATCATCGCCGTCGGCGGCAACCCGGAGCGCCTCGCGGCGCTCTCGCGCAACGTCATCCAGTTCTCCATGATGGGCGAGCCGTTCACGCGCGAAGCGGAGAAGGCGGGATTTAAAGTCCTCGTCGACATCGGCACGCTGAAGATCCCGTTCCACACCAACGGGATTCTCACGACCGAGTCCCTCCTGAAAGCCCGCCGCCCGCTCGCTGAGAAATTCACGCGCGCGATGATCGAGTCGATTCACTACATCAAGACGGACAAGGAAGGCACAAAGGCCGTGATCACGGCGAATCTTCGCGTCACCGACGCCGACAGCCTTGAACGCGCCTACCGGAGCTACGCGCCGATCTTCCGCGAAGCGCCCTACCCCGATCCCGACGGCGTAAAGACTTACCTCGACGACCTCGCGCGCACGAATCCTAAGGCCGCCGCGGCCGATCCCAAGTCGTTCGTGGACGCGAGCTTCGTGCGCGATCTGGACAACTCGGGATTCATCAAGCATCTCTACGGGAAGTAAAAGCAGCAGGAGCGGAAATTTATGGCAGCCGACGAGCATCCATTACTAAAGCCGGCCCTCGGCCGATTAAACGGTAAAGTGGCGATCGTCACCGGCGCGAACAGCGGCATCGGCCGGGCGACGGCGCGGCTCTTCGCCCGCGAGGGCGCGCGGGTCGTCTGCTGCGACATTCAGGAAGCGACCGAGCCTCGCGTCGACAAGCTCATCGAAGGCGACGGCGGCAAGGCGCTGTTCGCGCGCTGCGATGTGACGAAACAAGACGATTGGGATCGCGCGGTCGCCGCCGCGCTGGAAAACTTCGGCGCGCTCGACATCGTTTTCAACAACGCCGGCGGCGGCATCCGGAAGCTGATTCACGAGCATACGGACGACGAGTGGAACTTCATCCTTAACTTGAACTTGAACGGCATCTTCCGCAGCGCCCGCGCCGTGATGCCGCATTTTCTGAAGATGGGCCGCGGCAATATCGTAAACACGGCCTCGACGTTCGGCCTGCTGGCAAGCGAAAAGTATCCCGCCTATTGCGCGACCAAGGCGGCGATCGTCAACCTCACGCGCGAGATGGCGCTCGACTACGGGCCGAAGGGCATCCGCGTCAACTGCGTCTGCCCCGGCAGCGTCGAGACCGCGCGCTTCCGCGGCGTCCCGCCGAAAGCGACCGGCGAATTCACCGAAGAGCAGCGCGCGCGTATGGCGGCGGCGAACAAGGCGCTGCTGCGTATGGCGCGGCCGGAAGAGATCGCTTACGGGGTTCTGTTTCTGGCGTCGGACGAATCGTCTTTCGTCACCGGCCACGCGCTCGTGATCGACGGCGGCCAGACGATCGACGCTTAATTCAAGGCGCGGTGTCCTTCGCCTCGTCGGCGACCTGCCTCAGCAGATCCTTCAATTTTCCCTTGTGCATGAATTCCCACGTGCCGAGGAACTCGATGTCGTCGACGACCCATTTCCCTTCGTCGCGGACGAGGTAAATGCGATCCTGCCACGCCGTTTTCGAGTTGTCGCGCTTATCCGTATAGCTCAGATCGACCGGGCACGAGGCGGTATCGTTCTCGACCTTGCACGGGCCGAGTGTGTACGACTCGGCGCCTTCGAATAGCGAGGTGAACAAATCGCCCTCGACGAGCGGCGGCGACTCGCCTTTCGTCTCCTTGGCGTACGCCGCCTCGGCGACGGCCGCGTCGTTCAGCAGGTCGCCTAGCTCCGCGGAAATCAGCGGCTGCAATTGCTCGCGCAGCTTGTCATTGGGCACGCCGGCGGGATGGGTTTTCAGATATAAATTGTAGAACCCGGCTGCGGAATCGCGTACGGCCTTTTCATCGCCGCCGCGCGAGCACGCCGCGACGGCGAGAGCGAGCGACAGAATTAGTCCGACTTTCCACCCCGCAGCCACGAAGGCGGTCCTCACACCGTCGGAGGCTCCTTGGCGTCCTTGATCACCTGTTGGAGCACTTCTTTCAAGCGCCCCTTATGCATGAACTGCTTATCGCCGAAGTACTCGATGTCATCGACGACCCAGCGATCGCCTTCGCGCACGAGAAAGATGCGGTCTTTCCAAGTAAGCTTGCCGCGTTTGCCACTCTCCACGCTTGTTAAGTCGATCACGCACATCGCCGATGCGCTCTCGATATCGCAGCGGTCGATCTGGTACGAAAGCGCTCCCTCGTCGACGGAGGTGAAGACGTCGCCTTCGAGCCGCGGCGGCGCCGCACTGTTTGGGTCTCGGGAATTGTCTTCGACGGTCGCCGCCTCATCGAGGAGAGCGGACAAATTGGCGGAGACGACCTTTTTGAAATCCGCCTGCTGTGCCTTCGTGGGAACGCCGGACGGTCGGACCGTCAGGTACGTATCGTAAAAATTCCGCACCGCGCTTTTCACCTTGCGTTCGTCGCCGCGCGAGCAGCCGGCGAGCCCGGCAATGAGAAGCGCGGCGCACGCGAGCCTCCACGCGAATGCGAAACACGGCTTGCCGGTGATCATCAACCTCAACCTCCTGCGTCCGCTCCGCGCGCGAGCAGCGGGTTCTCCAGCCCTAGCTGGCGCTGTTCCATGCGGCGGATTTTGTCGCGCAGCTCGGCCGCGCGCTCGAACTCTAGATTCGCCGCCGCCTCTTTCATCTCTTTTCGCAGGCGCTCGATCTGCCGCGTATCGTCCTTCGCAGTGTAGCGCTCCGTCTTTTCCGACGCCAGCGGCACCGTCACATAGTCGGCATCGTAGATCTCGACCAAAGGCGTCCCGAGCGAGCGCACCACGCTCTGGGGCGTGATGCCGTGCTTGCGGTTGTATTCAGCCTGGAGCGTGCGGCGGCGGTTGGTCTCGTCGATCGCGCGCCGCATTGAGTCAGTCACGCCGTCGGCGTAGAGAATGACCGAGCCGTTCACGTTGCGGGCGGCGCGGCCGATCGTCTGGATCAGCGAGCGCTCCGAACGGAGAAACCCCTCCTTATCGGCGTCGAGGATCGCGACCAGCGACACCTCGGGGATGTCGAGACCTTCCCGCAGCAGGTTGATGCCGACGAGCACGTCGAAGGTGCCGCGCCTAAGCTCGCGGATGATCTCGACGCGCTCCAGCGTCTCGATGTCGGAGTGGAGATAGCGGACTTTGACGTTCAAGTCCTGATAATAATCGGTTAGGTCCTCGGCCATGCGCTTGGTGAGCGTCGTAACGAGCACGCGCTCGTTCCGCTCGACGCGCTGGCGGATCTGCTCCAGTAGGTCGTCCACCTGACTACGCGCCGGACGCACGGTGACCTCGGGATCGATTAGTCCGGTCGGTCGGATGAGCTGCTCGACGACGACCCCGCCGCTCTGTTTGATCTCATAGTCCGCCGGCGTGGCGGAGACGTAGACGACCTGGTTCGTCATCGCCTCGAACTCCGCGAAGTTGAGCGGGCGGTTGTCGAGCGCCGACGGCAGGCGGAAACCGAATTCGACGAGCGTTTCCTTGCGCGAGCGGTCGCCGCGGTACATGCCGCCGATCTGCGGCACCGCGACGTGGCTCTCGTCGATGAAGAGCAAAAAGTCGTTGGGAAAATAGCTGAGGAGCGTCGGCGGCGGATCGCCCGGGCTGCGCCCGGTCAAGTGGCGTGAATAGTTCTCGATGCCCGGGCAGAAACCCATTTCGTCGAGCAGCTCGAGATCGTACATCGTCCGCTGCTCGAGCCGCTGCGCCTCCAATAATTTGTTTTCCGCGCGCAGCTCGGCCAGGCGGATCTGCAATTCCTCGCGGATGCCCGCGAGCGCGAGCTTCATGCGCTCGTCGGTCGTAACGTAATGGCTCGCCGGGTAGATGCACGCCATGCCCACGCGCCGGAGCGGCTTGCCGCGGATCGGGTCGATCTCCACGAGCTTTTCGATCCGATCGCCGAAAAACTCGACGCGTAACGCCGAGCTGTCCTCGTACGCCGGAAAGACTTCGATAATGTCGCCGCGCACGCGGAACGTGCCGCGGTGAAAATCGTAGTCGCTTCGGAGATAATGGATGTCGACGAGCTTCCGCAGCACGCGGTCGCGCTCGATCTCCATGCCCTCTTCCAGGTAGACCATCATGTCGAAGTACGCCTCGGGCGAGCCCAGGCCGTATATGCACGAGACGCTCGCCACGATGATGGTGTCGCGCCGCTCGAGCAGCGCCTTGGTGGCGGAGTGGCGGAGCTTATCGATCTCGTCGTTGATCGAGGCGTCCTTCTCGATGTAGGTGTCTGTCGACGGAACGTACGCCTCGGGCTGGTAATAGTCGTAGTAGCTCACGAAATACCGGACCGCGTTGTTGGGGAACAGCTCTTTGAACTCGTTGTAGAGCTGCGCGGCGAGGGTCTTGTTCGGCGCAATGACGAGCGCGGGTCTATTTACACGCGCGATGACGTTCGCCATCGTGAGGGTTTTGCCCGAGCCGGTGACGCCGAGCAGAGTCTGATGGCGCCTGCCTTCACCGATGCCGCGCGCGAGGCTGTCGATCGCCTGCGGCTGGTCGCCCTGGGGTTTAAAGCCGGATACGATCTCAAAACGACCCTGTCTCGGTTCCCAGGACATCGTAAAAAAATATCAGGGCGCGGGCGGGGGAGCAAGCTTGAATACACGTCGCGAACATACTACCTTCGAAGTGTCGGCGGATCCTCGACGATGAAAATCCTCAACGCCATCCTGGGCGCGTTCCTGCTCGCTTTCTTCTGCTCCGCCGAGGGGCGCGCAGCGGAACCGAAGAAGGTTCGTCTGGCCTGCGTCGGCTGGGAGGTCGGCGCGGCCGTCTCCTACGTCGGCATCGACGGCGGCGTCTTCAAGCAGAACGGGCTCGAGGTCGAAGAGGTTTTCGTGCGCGATCCCCTGAGCGGCGGCGTGCAGTCCCTGCTCGGCGCCGATATGATGGTCGGCTTCGGCAACCCGCTGGCGCTGATCCATCCGCTGCTCATGGGCGCCGACGTGGTCTCGATCGCCTCGCACGTCAGCGTCCAGCCGTACGGCATGGCGGTCGCGCCGAGCATCGGCAAGATGGGCGACTTAAAGGGCAAGCGCGTCGGCGTCTCGGAGCTGGGCGGCCGCTCGGATCTGATCCTGCGCGTGATGCTGCGGCGCGCCGGAATGGATCCGGTAAAGGACGTCGAGGTCGTCGGCGCCGGCCTCGCGCCGAACCGCCTGCTGGCGCTTTCGAAGGATCTCATCCAGGGCGCGCCGGTGAACGAGCAGTTCGCCGCCGAGGCGAAAAAGATCGGCATAAAGATTATCGAGGTGAAAGACATTCCCGCGTTCACCTCGCTCGTGCTCACCACCCGCTCCTTCATCAAGCGCGACGAAGACACGGTGCGGCGCTTCATCAAAGGCTACACCGAGGCGATTCACTTCTATCTCACACGCCGCGCCGACAGCCTGGCGATCATCCGCAAATACTTCAGCGGCTCGAATCCCGCCGCGCTGGATGCGATGTACGGGTCGTTCGCCGCCGAATTGAGGCCGCTGCCGCAGCCGGACCGCGAGGCCGCGCAGGCGCTGATCGACTCCGCGGCGATCGCCGATCCCAAAGCGAAGGACCTTAAGCCGGAGGCCCTTTTCGATTCGCAGTTTCTCGACGAGCTCAAGAAGAACGGCTTTATCGAGAAGCTCTACGCGGAAAAAGTCAGCTTGTAATCGCTTTCGCCCGCACACGACGCGCGCCGCCGGTATTTTCGGCGGTGCCCCCATTCGGATATAGCTCGACAGGAGGAAGAACCGTGGCGAAGAACGAATCCGTTCTGTATCGCGAGCACGAGGGTATCGCCTGGCTGACCTTCAACCGTCCAAAGGCGCTGAACGCGCTGAGTCCGGAAACGCTTCATGAGCTGGCGGCGCTGCTCGACCGGCTGAAAACGAACGACGCCGTAAAAGGCGTAATCATCACCGGCACCGGCGATGCCTTTTCGGCGGGCGCGGACATCCGTTATCTTCACCGCGCGACGCCGATCGAGGTGCGCGACTTCGCGCGGCTGGCCGTCGCGGTGAATCATAAAATCGAAACTCTCGGGAAGATCGTCGTCGCGGCGATCAATGGCTACGCGCTCGGCGGCGGCCTCGAACTCGCCGAGTCGTGCATGCTGCGCGTCGCGGTGCGCGGCGCGATGCTCGGCCATCCCGAAGTGCGCATCGGCGCCGTCGCCGGCTTCGGCGGCACGACGCGTCTGCCGCGTTTGGTCGGCAAGGGCCGCGCGGCCGAGCTGCTGCTCACCGGCCGCCTGGTCGCGGCCGACGAGGCGCAGCGGATTGGGCTCATCAATCATATTGTCGAGGCCGACGCCCTGCTCTCGCAGACCGAGACGCTCGTCCGCGAAATTCTCGCGCAGTCGCCGATCGCGGTAAGATTAACTTGGGAGGCGATTCATCACGGCCTCAATCTGACCTTGGAGGAATCCGCGCTGCTCGGTGCGGAGTCCTTCGGCCTGGTCGCCGCCACGGAAGATTTTCGCGCGGGGACCAAGGCATTTCTCGATAAGACGGCTGCCGCTTTCAGCGGCCGATAAGCGACCATTGGCAAGAAGTCGCGGCGGTGCTATCTCTCGCGGCATGGCGAAGATAACGGCGTCGGTCATGGCGATGATCGCCGTCCTGCTGCTCAGCGGCGGCAGCGGCGGCGCGCAGGATCTCCAGCCTACCAACGATCTGCGGAACCCGTATCGATCGGTCGCACCTTGGGGCAAACTGCCCGAGGGCAGGAAATGGGGCGCGCTCAGCGCCGTCGCGATCGACAAGGACGGCGAATCCGTGTGGGTCGCCGACCGCTGCGGCGCCAATCCCGATGCGCCTCCCGGCGCGTCGCCGTTCCAGTACGACAGCTGCGCGGGATCGAAACTCGACCCGGTGCTGAAGTTCGATGCAGCCGGCAATCTCTTGAAGAGCTTCGGCGCCGGCATGTTCCTCTTCCCTCACAAGATCTATATCGACCGGGACGGCAACGTCTGGGTCGTCGATCAGCGCTCCGGCAACGAGCGCGAGCTGGCGAAATATCCCGCGGACAAGAATAAAGGCCATGCCGTCGTCAAGTTCAGCCCGGATGGGAAAGTATTGATGAGATTCGGCACGCCTGGCGTCGCCGGCAATCCGCCGGATGCGCTGACCCAGCCCACGAGCGTCCTCGTAGCGCCGAACGGCGATATCTTTATTTCCGAAGGCCACAATCAAAACCCCGATGCGCCGCCGGACACCGTCTCACGCATCTCGCGCTTCGCCAAGAACGGCCGGTTTATCAAATCGTTCGGAAAATTCGGCACAGGACCCGGAGAATTCAGAAACGCGCACGACATGGCAATGGATGCCGACGGCCGGCTATTCGTCGCCGACCGCGGCAACATGCGCGTGCAAATTCTCGATCAGGACGGAAAATTCTTAGGTGAATGGAAGCAGTTCAGCCGGCCGAGCGCGGTCTACATTCGCGGCGATACGATCTACGTCGGAGACTCGGAATCGAACGGCGTCGCGCCCCATCCGGGATGGAAACGCGGCATCCGAATCGGCAGCCTGAAAGACGGGCAGGTGCTTTACCGCATTCCCGATCCGCAGGAGCTTAAAGGAACGAGCGGCCCCGAGGGGCTCGCGGTCGATGCGCAGGGCAATGTCTACGGCGCGGAGGTCGGCCAGCGGCGACTGGCGAAACACATGAAGCAGTAACGGGTCGGTGCGGTAAGAACTTAACGCAGTCCTTTAACTATCGATTCCAGCCGGGCGCTCACCATCCTGCCCGGCTGGCTTAAAATAACTTTCGCTGCGGTGACGGAGATGGGACGGCCGAAAAGGCTGTACTGCCGCCCATTCTCCTCGCGGCTGTTCGCCCATTCGGCGAATTCCTCCGGGGTGGGCGGGTGGCCGATGTCGCGCGCGCAGCGCCGCACAATAAAACCGAGCATCATCTTATTGCGCTGCGCTTCCACGGTCATCTTATCCGGCATCGGCTCGCTCTCCGTCCGGCACGCAGCTAATCGATCATGTGGGTCGTCGCCTTCATGTGCTTATCGACAGTGACGTACCCGCGCCATTGATCGACCATCCAGTAGCGGACGCCGAACTCGAAGCGTAACTCCTTCATATCCGTGTCGTAGGGATTGAAATGCTGGTGGTGCATCATCCCGGGCGGCACATGCACGGCGTCGCCCTGCACCCAGTCATAGCGCTTGCCGCCGATCTCGGAGTAGCCGCTGCCTTCGAGCGCATAGAGATACGCTTCGGGATGCGCGTGGCTGTGGCTCTTGGTGTGCGCCAGATCGACGAAAATCGAGCTGATCGCGACGGCGGTGGCCTTGAAGCCGTTCTGCTTGCCGCTGCGGCCCATCAAAAAGTAGGTCGCACCGTGCTTCGACTCGTCCGACTTTTCGTGCTGCTCCAAATGCATCGAGATGCGCCGGCCGTCGGTGGGCCAGTTCTGCGACTCCTCGCGCGGCGCCTTGGCGATCACGGACGGATTGTTCTCGCCCGCGTCTTCCACCTGCTCCATCGGTCCCATCTTGATGAAGGATTCGAGCGGCCAGGCGAGCCCGGCGATATAAACGACGGAATCTTTTCCGGTGTTGACGAGCTGGTGCGGCGAGCGGTGCGGGATGTGCAACACCGTGCCCTTATGAAAATCGTAACGCTGGTCGTCGAGGAGCATGAAGCCTTCGCCTTTTTCGATGTAGATCGCTTCCTCGCCGTGGATATGCTTCCCCGTATGCCAGCCGGCGGGAATCTCGGCTTTCATCAGCAGGCTGCCGCCGGTCGGGAATCCCGTCTCGGGCGCGATCATGAGCGCGGCCTTGTAATCCTGCCGCGTGCGCGTCCATTTGAGATCTTTGCCGCGCGCGACGCGCGGCCCCTCGTTCACCGTCTCGTTGTTTTTCTTCGACTGATCCAGCCACGCCTGATAGAAGTCGCTCATCTCTCCTCCGGAATTGCGTTTGAATCCTTGAAAATTATCCGATGGCCGCAGTCATGTCAAATGAGAGCAGAGTTTCAGGTTTCAAGTTTCTGGTTTCAGGTACCGATCTCCGTTCGTGAAACTTGAAACTTAAAACTTTTTTTATGTATCCGGCAATCTTTTCAGCTGAGGATAGAAAAAGAGCAAAGCAACGAGCACGACGATCACCGCGCCCGCCTGGATGGCGAACGGCGCGCTGGCCCATTCGGCTATGAAGCCGGCCTGCATGCCGCCGAACTCGCGCAGCCCGGCCGCAGTGAGGCCGTACACGCCCATCACGCGGCCGCGATAGGTATCCGCGACCGTGAGCTGAATCAGCGTATTCAGCAGCGTGTCGAAAATCGTGCCGAGCGCGCCCACGACGACGAGCGTGGAAAAAGAGAGCTCGAAGCTTACGGCGGCGGCGAAGATGAACAGGGCCGTCGCCGACCCGACAAGGATCGAGACGAAGGCGCGGCGACGCACCTTGACGCGGCCGAGCGCCGCGAGCGTGAGAGCGCCGATGATCGTTCCGAGACCCGGCGCGGCGGAGATGAAGCCGAGGCCCGAAGCGCCGACGTGAAAAACCTCTTTTGCGAAGACCGGCAGTAGGATGATGTAGGAGCGGCCGAAGACGCTCACGAATGACGAGCCGATCAACAGGATAAGGATGAGTTTTTGGTGCCGGATGTAGCGCAGGCCGTCGAAGAAGCTCTGCGTCATGCCGACGCGGCCGATCGCCTCCTGCGGCGGGATATTCATGCGCAACAGCGCCCAGATGATCGCGAAATAGCTCACAGCGTTGATATAGAAACAGCCGTCGATGCCGACCCGATCGACCAGCAGACCCACGAGACTGGGGCCGAGAAGCCCGGCGCCCTGCCACGTGATCGAGTTGAGCGCGAGCGCATTGACGAGGTCCTCGCGACTCACGAGCTTGGGGATCAGCGACTGCCGCACCGGCTGCTCGAACGCCCACGCGGTCGTGGTTATCGCGCCCAGAATAAAGATATGCCAGGCTTGGATCATGTGGAGTGAAGCCAGGATCCCTAGAATGAAAGCCGTGACGAGCGAGACGATTTGAATCCACATCATCACGAGCCGCCGGTCCCAACGGTCGGCGACGATGCCGCCGAGAAGAAAAAAGCAGAACAGCATGCCGGTGCGGAGCAGGCTGAACAGACCGAGAATCAGCGGCGAATCGGTCAGATCGTACAGCAGCCAGCCCTGGGCAACGTTCTGCATCCAAGCGCCGACGTTCGAGACGAAATAGCTCGACCAGTACCAGAAAAAATCCGGGTAGCGCAGCGCGCGAAAAATCCCGCTTCCTCGCATCAGCTAAATCCTTCCTCGTAACCGGGATACGAACAGAATCGACGGCGCGGCCTCAGCCTCCGGCGGCCGTCTTCTTTCGCCGCAGGAACTCCTCGGCGACATCGCGCGGGGCGCGCTTGTCGCCGTCGACAGCGAAATTCATCCGGCGCATCTCGTCGACCGAGATCGCGCCCGCCAAAGCATTGAGCGCGGTGCCGACCTCGGGCGCGCGGCGAAGCGTGTCCTCGCGTATGACCGGCACGGCGTCGTAAGGCGGGAAGTAGCGGCGGTCATCCTCCAGCTGAACCAGACCGAGACGCGCGATGAGACCGTCGGTCGAATTTCCCGCGATGACGTCGACTTGCCCGTCGGCCAGCGCGCGGTAGGTGAGCGATAGATCCATCTCGCGCACTGCGGCGAACTTGAGCCCGTAGGCGCGCACGAAACCCTCGTAGCCGTCGGGCCGAGAGACGAAGTCTTGACCGAAACCGGCGCGCCACTTCGGCGCGTACTTCGCGACGTCGCTGATCGTCTTAAGGCCGAGTTTCTTCGCGTCGTCGCCGCGGACGAGGATCGCGAACGTGTTATTGAAGCCGAAGGGCTCGAGCCATGCGACATGAAAACGCGCGGCGTACTCGCTCTTGACGCGGCGGAAGACCTCGTGCGCATCCGAGAGCGGCGGCAGCTTGAGGATAGCCGTCAGCGCCGTGCCGGTGTATTCGACGTACGTGTCGATCTCGCCCGCGACGAGCGCGTCGTGCGCGAGATTGCCCCCGAGGTCGAAGCGCCGCTCGACCGGCAGGCCCGTGCGCGCTTCGATCGTCTGCGCCACGATCTCGCCCAGAATGACTTGCTCGGTGAAATCCTTCGAGCCGACCGCAATGCGCCGCGCGGCGCCGGAATGGAAAGTGAAGACGGCAATGACGGCGGCGGCAGCGACAACGGCGCTGAGCACGACATACGCGTGACGGCGGTTCAAGCGACGCGCACCGCGGCCGAAACTGTGCTCGACAGCGCCGAGAAGGAAATCCGCCGCGAGCGCTAATAGCGCCGCCGGCACGGCCCCGGCGAGGATAAGCGTGTTGTCGTTCATTCGAAGGCCGCGGAAGATGTAGCGGCCGAGCCCGCCGGCGTCGATAGCCGCCGCGATCGTCGCCGTACCGACCGCGATCACCGTCGCCACGCGAATACCCGCCACAATGACGCCGAGAGCGAGCGGCACCTCGACCTGGAGCAGCAACTGCCGGTCGGTCATGCCGAGTCCCCTGCCCGCCTCGCGGATCGCCGGATCGACGCCGTTGATGCCGGTGAAGGTATTGCGGATGATCGGCAGCAGCGAATAAAGAGCGAGCGCCGCGATCGCGGTGCGCGCGCCGATGCCGCCGATGATGCGGACGTGAAAGAGATAAATATTGAGCGGAATCAAAAAACCGAACAGCGCCAGGCTGGGCACCGTCTGCATGATGTTCGCAAAGCCCAGGATCGGCCTGCTGAGCGCGGGACGGCGCGTGAGCGCGATGCCGAGCGGCACGCCGATGAGCACGGCGATGCCGGTCGAAACGGCGACCAGAAACAGATGCTCGAGCGTCAGCTGCGCGACCTCGGCGCGGTGCGCGGAGAGGAACTGCCAGAGATTCATGGCGCGGCGGCGACCTCGGCGGCGCCGCGCAGGCAGGAAACGAACGCTACGACCTCGGGGTCGCGCGAGGCGAGGAAGTCCGCCGGACGTCCGAGCAGAACGACGCGGCCGTCCTTCAGAAGGGCGATGCGCGAGGCCAACAAAAACGCCTCGCCGACGTCGTGCGTGACAAAGACCATTGTTTTGCCGAGCCGGCGCTGGAGCGAGCGGAATTCTTCCTGAATCTCGCGCCGCGTGATCGGATCGAGCGCGCCGAACGGCTCGTCGAGCAGCATGATCGGCGGATCGGCCGCGAGTGCGCGGGCCACACCGACGCGCTGGCGCTGGCCGCCGGAGAGCTCGCGCGGGTAGCGTCCGGCGAAGCGCGCCGGATCGAGGCCGACGAGATCGAGCAGCTCGCGTACGCGCTTCTGTATCCGGTCGGGATCCCAGCCTTCGAGGCGCGGCACGACGGCGACGTTCTCCTCTATCGTGAAGTGGGGGAACAAGCCGACCTCCTGGATGACGTACCCGATGCGGCGGCGGAGCCGAATCGGATCCCATTCGGTCGTCGCCTTATCTTCGACAAGCACCCGGCCTTCGGTCGGATCGAGCAGGCGGTTGATGAGCTTGAGCGTCGTCGTCTTTCCCGAACCGCTGCGCCCGAGAAGCACCAAGGTCTCGCCGCGGGCAATGCTGAGATCCAGTTCCGTCAGCAGTGCCCTGCCGTCTGGAAGACGAAGACCCGCGCCCTCGAAAGCGATGGCGATGGATGAACCGTTCATCATGATCGCCGGAAGGCCGTCTGGACACTGCGGCGATTTTTCACTTATAGTCGGTAGGGGCATGGAAAAGCAAAACCAGCGGCGAATTTTTTCCGGCGCCGGAGCGGAATTGTGGCAGCCGGCGGAGCGGTCGATCTGGACGGCGCGCTCGTCCGACGGCGGCGATCAAGCGCTCGCGCTGTTGAAAAGTCTTTTGGACCAGCCGCGCTGGCTGGCGGCACAGCACTTATACGACGACATCGGATCGGAACTCTTCGAGAAGATATGTGATCTGCCGGAGTACTACCTAACGCGCACGGAGAGCGCGATTCTAAAGGAACGCGCGGAGGAGATCGTCCGTCGTGCGGGCGTCGAATGCATCGTCGAGCTCGGCGCGGGCACGTCGCAGAAGACCTTGCTGCTATTGGACGCGCAGGTGAAGCAGCACGGCGGCGGCGTCTTCGCTCCCATCGACGTGAGCCTGGCGAGCCTCCGCATCGCGCGCGACAGCGTCGAGCGGAATTTTCCACAACTAATGTTTCACGGGCTTCACGGCCTGTACGAAGACGGCATTGCGGCTATCGAAAAGGATCTGCCGACGTTGTTCGTCTTTCTCGGCAGCACTGTCGGCAACTTCGACTCATGGCAATTCGAAACTTTCTTTAGCCACGTGTCCCGATCGATGGGGTCCGACGATTATTTTCTTCTAGGAGTGGACCGCGTAAAAGACGTAGACCTGCTCAAAAAAGCCTACGACGACTCCGAGAAAATCACCGCCGCGTTCATCTTGAACGTCTTCGAAAACGTCAATCGAATCCTGGGGAGCAACTTCGATCAGACCAAGATGCGTTACGAGCCACGGTATAACGCGGAGTGGCAGCGCATCGAGATGTACGCGGTTGCGACGCAGACGCAACAGATTCGCGTTCCGGGGAGCAAAATCGAGTTCTCGTGGCATAAAGGGGAACGGATCCTGGTAGAGATCAGCCGCAAGTTCGACCCCGAGCAGCTGCAGGCCCAACTCCGCTGCTTCGGTCTCGATCCGGTCGCGCACTACACGGACAAAAAAGATTGGTTCTCGCTCGTGCTGTTCAAGAAGGCGGCTCGCCGCTAGCCGACATCGACCCAGCGCTGCTCGTCGACCGAGCGCAGCACAGCCGCGACGACCTTCTGCGCTTCGAGTCCTTCGCGGAAGCTCGGCACGGCGGGTGCGCCGGTCTTGATCGAGTCGGAGAAGCGGCGCGTAAGCTGCGCGAAGAGAAACTCGCCCGCGACGCGGGACGGATCGGCGAGGTTCAGCCCCTGCGTCAACCGCTCCGGAATTTCCAGCGGCTGAAACTCCGCGTTGACGCCGCGCACGCCGGACAGCCGGCCCACGACCCAATCGGCTCCCTTACGATTGACCGCGACCGCAAGCGCGCCTTCGCTGCCGAAGATGCGGATGGATTGGAAGAGGCTGCCGCGGGCGACGCCGCTAACATGCAGCGATGCCTGAATTCCATCGCTTAACTGAGCGAGAAACATGCAGGAGTCTTCAACTTCTACATTCCCCGTGCCGCTGCCGTCGGGCAGCTTTCTTCGATCGTGGAATGTCGTCGCCTGCGCGGTGGCCTTCTCGAAGTCGCCGACAAGCCAGCGCACGAGGTCGATCATGTGCACTCCAGTATCGCCTAAGACACCAAATCCGGCCGTCGCCTTGCGGTGACGCCAGCCCATCGGCGTGTCGGGCGCCATCCTGCCTTCCGTCAGCCAGGTCGCCTCGACGTGAAATATTCGTCCTACGAATCCTTCGTTAAGCAGCTCCTTCATGCGGCGCACGGCGGAGATGCCGCGGAAGTTGAACGCGGTCATATGCACGCGGCGCGCCGCTTCCGCGCGCGCGAGCATCGTCTCCGCCTCGGCGACGTCCAGCGCCAGCGGCTTTTCGCAAAGCACATGCAGGCCGCGCTCGACGGCTTCGACGGCGATCGGGCGATGCAGATTCGGCGGCGTCGCGATGCTCACGGCGTCGAGACCCGAAAGCGCGAGAAGATCGCGGTAGTCGGCGTAAACGTGCGGAATGGCGAATTCACGCGCGAGCTTCGCGGCGTTGGCTTCCGAGCGCTGGCAGAACGCCGCGACTTCGAAGCCGCTCGCCTGGTACGCGAGAATATGATTGCGGCCGTAGCCGCCGCCGATCACGCCCACCCGAAGTTTTTTATCTGCCGTCATCGATAAAGCCTCTCCTGCGGGATCGGTCCGCCCAGTTGCCCGAGCGCCGCCGTCGCGTAGCCGCTGTCGAAAGACAGCCGCTGCTGCCGGAAAGCTACCGGCAGGCCGGTCCACGGTATCGCCGGGTTCCGGTGATGGATGCCGTGAAAATTAAAATGCAAAAGACCGGCGGAGAATGCCTTCGGCAGCGAAAGGTTCCGCGCGTAGAAAGTGTCGCCGATGGGCGTCGCGTAGTGATAGACGTTGTCGAGAAAGGAAATCAGAAAGGCGCGCGCGCAGAGGGCGGCCGCGAGCAACGGCCAGTGAATGCCGTAGCTCCACGCGCTCGCGGCGAAAAGCGCGATGATCACGATTCCGTCGATGCGCATCTCACGTACCGGCTGGTCGCGCATGAGCCCGCGCATCAGGTTTCCCGGCACGTCGGCGCCCGTAAAATATTTCGCCTCCATCCGGCGCAGCACCGCGCGCGGAAGGAAAAACATCAGCGGGCTCGCGAGCTCCAGCAGATAAAGTCCGCCGAAAATGTGAGCGAAGTAGCCGAGCGCGGCGCGCGCCCAGGACCGCCGCTCCGGCGCGTAGATCTCGGTTGCCTCGATGAGCGAGCGGTTGAGCTTGTGATGGAGCAAATGGCTCAGCCGCAGCACGAGAAACGGCGCGCCGAAAAAATACGATAGCAGCCGGCCGAGTATCCGGTTGACCCGGCGGGACGGATGCAGCATGTCGTGGATGCCCTCGTGAATCAGACTCCAGAAAGGGTTGTTGAGCGCCGCCAGCGGCAGCAATGCGAGCGCCCACCAAAGGCTTTTGGGCAGCAGCACGAGCGGCAGGATAAAAAACTGAAAAACGTTCGCCAGCAGGTGAAATGCAGCCAGGCAAAGATTCAGGCGCGCCGAAATCATGACCGGAAGACTGCGATCTAATGCTTCGGCCGCCTGCATCGCTCTCACCGGGAAAGATTTTGCGTCAAGCTCAACAGGATGATGAAGCCGAACGCCGCGATGATCGCACCGGAGACCCGGTGAATCCAGCGCAGCCCGTCGTGGGTGAACATCACACGCACGACCGGCATGCCGCCGCTGAGGGCCACCCACCAGCTTGCCGAGCCGCAAAAGATTCCCAGCATGAGGACCGCCGCGAGAAAGCGGTGCGCGCTGAGATCTTCGACGCCCCACCCCGCGTAGATCGCGACGAACGACAGCAGCGTAAGCGGGTTGCTAAAGGTCAACAGTAAGGTCGACGCGTAGGCGGCGAGCAGGTTATTGTTTTCCTTATCGATCATCGACCGCGGCTTTGGCTCCGTCAGGAAGATCTTGAATCCAAGGTAGCATAAAAAAAACCCGCCGATCAGCCTCAGCCATAACATCTCGGCAAGCAAAAACGACGAGACGAAGGTGAGGCCGAGGACAACCACACCGCCGGAGATGGCGTCGGCTGTCGCTATGCCGAAGCCCGAGGCGAGACCGTACAGCGGGCCCTTGGACAGCGTGCGGTTTACGCAGAGCAGGCCGATGGGGCCGACGGGCACGGCGATGATCATGCCGATAACGAAGCCCTTCAGAAACAAGCTCAGCATACGCCGCTCTTCTCTATTTGGCAGAAGTCACGCAATTTGCCAGTCGGATAGGGATCGCACGGCGTCAGACATGGATTGGTCATCGGGTAATGGAGGGCGCGTCGGCCCGGCGGCGAAAGGCGTTCCGCGGATGCTATAAAATGGAGCGGCCGCCGTCAAGCAATCGCGGCCTTGCAGCCGTTTGCCGTGACGCTGCCGTCCGTGACAGATTCACCACATGAAGCACTCGCCGGCATTCGAGCGTCGCGGCATCGTCGAAGGCTTCTTCGGCCCGCCCTGGTCCCAGAGACATCGCACCAAAATATTTGAGTTCGGCGCCGCCAGAGGGATGAATACCTACCTCTATGCCCCGAAGGACGACCCATACCATCGCGAGAAGTGGCGGCGGCCCTATCCGCCGCCGCGCTGGCAAGAGATGGAGCATCTTATCCGGTGCGCGCAGCGATTCAACATCGATTTCGTCTATGGGTTTCATCCCGGCAAAGGGCTTGTTTTCAGCAGCGCGAAACCGACGCGCATCCTGCTTGCGAAGGCGCAGCGCTTTTACGATACCGGGGTGCGGACCTTCGCGGTGCTTTTCGACGACATCCCGTCGCGCCTGACCCGCGAAAAAGATCGCAAGCGTTTCGCCGGAAGCTTGGCTCGCGCCGAAGGCACATGGCTGGCCGAGATTATCGCCCGCCAGCCCGCTTCATGGAAAGACGTCGATTGGTGGATTTGCCCTTCCTATTATAGCGAGGATCCGCTGCTCGCGCGAGCGTTCGGCCGTTTCGAAAATCAGTTCCTCGAAAGATTTTCCGAGACTCTGCCGGCGACGGCGGCGTTTCTCTGGACCGGCCCGAAAATCGTCAGCGAAACAATCACCGCCGACCATGTTCGCCGCATCCGTAGTCGGATAGATCGGAGACTCATCCTCTGGGACAACTATCCCGTCAATGATCTGTCGATGCGAAATGATATGAATTTGGGTCCGCTCGGCGGGCGGGATCCGAATTTGCTCGACGTCGCATATGGATATTTAAACAATCCGCTGCTGCAGGAGACATTGAGCTTCGTCCCGCTCGGAACCTGCTTCGATTATGCCGCCCGGCCCGGCGATTACGATCCGGAGCGCAGCTGGCGGCGTACGATCGTTGAGCGTTACGGATCTGCTTCGCTGCCGTATTGGCGGGCGATTCGGAAATTTTGCGAGCAGGAGATACATGCCCGCAAAAAGAAGATCGTGGCGCACGTGACCGCGAGCGACGCGGCGAGCTTTCGCGCCGCCGTGGATTATGTGAGAAAACACCGCCGGACGCCGTGGGCCTGCGAGCTGGAGCCGTGGATGCGGCGGTTGCAAAACCGCTTGACGGCGGATAATCCGTGAGGGAGAATCGACCCAAACGGAGGGACAAGCCATGCAGACGCAGATCAAGCACATCGCGATCGCGAGCGAGAACTACGCGCTCATGGGCAGATTCTACGAGGCGCTCTTCAAAATGCGCACTTCGCAGCGGGCGAAGCCCGAAAGCGCCGTCGTCGTGGGCGACGGCTACATCGGCATGAACATCAATCCCCGCCGCGCCGGCCGTCAGGCGGGCTTCGACCATTTCGGCTTCGAGGTCGATGACGTGCAAACCGCGCTCGACAGAATCCAGACGAAGTACCCCAAGATCAGCGTGCTCAAGCGGCCCGGCAACCGTCCCTTCGCCGGCCTCAGCACGCACGATCCCGCGGGCAATGTTTTCGATCTGTCGCAAAAAGGCATGGAAAACCGCCGCGACGTGTACGAAGACGGCGACTGGAAGCAGGAGCGTTTCATCACGCATTTCGCCGTGCGCACGGTCATCCCCGACGAAGTCGCCAAGTTCTACGTCGACGTCTTCGAGCTGCGCCCGCAGGAGGCCGGAGATCATACGTATCATCTCACCGACGGGAAGGTTACCCTGGCGGTCACGCCGTGGGACATCAACGACTACTCGGGGTCGGGCATCGAGCGCCCCGCCCCCGAGCACATCGGCTTCAAGGTCGAGAACCTCGAAGAGTTCAAAAAGGAGCTGCAGACCCTGATCGGCCGCAACCCGCGCCTGTCACCTAGCCCGGTCGGCGTCGGACCCGAAGGCGCGGCGCGCTTGAAGCTATTCGAGAAGTGCCCGTTCGGCAAATTTCATCTCGCCGACCCGGACGGCGTGCTGATCGACGTGACGGATGCGTAGCATTCTCCGTTGCCTCGCTACGGGCTTTATCTTACTCGTTCTCGGCGGCGCGGATGCTCCCGCGCAGACGACGGTCCGCATCGGCGTGCCGGCGGCTCAGACGAACGCCATTCCGATCCACATCGGTATCCAGAGGGGCATCTTTTCCAAGCGGAATCTGGTCGTGCAGCCGATCGTGATTCCCAACGGCCGGATCAACGTCAATGCCTTGATTTCCGGCGGCACCGATTACATCAACGGCTCGGCGCCGGAGCTTTATTTCGTCGGTGAGCAGGGCGGCGATATCGTCGGTATCGGGTCGTGGGACGACTCGTCGCCGTACAGTCTCGTCACACGCGAGAAGATCCGCTCCATCAGGGATCTCAAGGGCAAGCGCTTCGCCGCCGGCGGCATGCTGGACAAAAGCCACCTGTTCTTGAAACTGCTGCTCGCGCGCGAGGGATTCGACGCGGGGAAAGATGCGGAAATTCTGTTTATCGGCAGCTCGTCCGCGCGGCTCACGATGCTCGCCTCGGGCAAAATCGACGCGGCGCCCGTCGCGCCGGAGTTCGCGCGCCGCGCCGAGAAACTGGGGCTTTACGTGATGCCGATTGCAATGCCCTATAGCAAAGGACTCATCACCACGCGAAAATCGAACCTGGCGAAGAACCGGGATGCGGTCAAAACCTTTCTGATCGGCTACGCCGAGGCCGTGACCTCGTTGATAAACGACAAGGAAGAGACGATCCGGATCATGGCGCGCGTGTTCCGTTTGCAGGACCGCGAGGTCCTGGAAGGCGCTTACATTGCATTCAAGTCGCACGCGCAGCCCGATCTCTATCCTTCCGAAGAAGGCCTCCGCAACGTGCTCAAAACCTTGGCCTACGAGGACCAGCGCTTCGCGTCCGTGGCGCCGCTGAAGCACATGGATCTCTCGATTGTCGAAGAGCTGCGGGCGCGCTCGGCGCAGGCAAAATAAATTTTATCGGGAGCTTTTATGACGGAGAAGTTCGTTCAGGCCGACGGCCTCAAGACGCGGTATCTCGAAGAAGGCCGCGGGCCGGCGGTTTTGCTGCTCCACGGCGCATCGCTCGGCTCGTCTGCCGACGTATTCGAGCGCAACCTCGGGCCGCTCGCCGGCTACGGCTTGCGCGTGATCGCCTTCGATCAACCGGGCTTCGGCGGCACCGACAATCCGAAGGATTACTCCCCCGCTTACCGCCGGCGCTTCACCATTCCATTTATGGATGCGCTCGGCTTGGACAAAGCGAGTCTCATGGGACATTCCGCGGCGGGCGCGATGGCGGTCGGCCTCGCGTTCGATCAGACTCCGCGCATCGCCAAAGTCGTCGTGCTCGGCACCGGCAGTCTGTTGCCGCCGCTTCCCGGCGGCGCCAAAGCCGGCGCCGGCGAAGGCGAGGAAGGCGGCGCGGCCGAGCCGACCCTTGCCGAAAGCCGCGGGCTGTTAGAGCACAATTTATTCAATCATTCCCTGATCACGCCGGAAGTCCTGGAAAAGCGCCACCGCATGAGCCTGGGAAAGAATTTCCAGGCCTTCATCGAGCGCGGCAAGGTGCCGCGCGGCGGCGGCAAGGAGGCCGTGCCGATCTGGGAGCGGTTGCACCAGCTTCCGGTGCCGCTCCTTATGATGTACGGCAAACAGGACCGCGGCTCCGCCGCGCAGCGCGCCGCGCTGCTCAAGGAGCGCTATCCATCGCTCAATCTTCACCTGCTCGATGGCGCCAAACACCTGGCGCAGTGGGACGCGCAGGCGGAATTCGAGCGGCTCACAGGAAAATTCCTAACCTCGTAACCGTTCCTTGAACGCGCCGGAGGCCTGGCGTAGAACATTTAAATGACGGATGTTCTCGCCCAAGGCGTCGACGGCAGCGCCATCGCGCGTCTCCTCACCGACGCGCGCAAGCGAACCCTCGATCTCACATCCGATCTCGACGACCGGCAGATGATCGGCCCCAAGCTCGCGATCGTCAATCCGCCGATTTGGGAGATCGGCCACATCGCATGGTTCCAGGAGTTCTGGACGCTGCGCCACGTGCGCGGCGAGGGTCCGCTCGTGGAAGGCGCGGACTCCTTTTACGATTCCGCCAAGGTCGCCCACGATACCCGATGGGATCTCCCGATCGCCTCGCGCGAGCGGACGCACGCCTATATGAGCGCCGTACTCGAACGGGTGTGCGATAGCCTCGCGAGCGGCAAGCCGACGCCGGAAGAAATTTATTTTCATCTGCTCGTCCTCTTTCACGAGGACATGCACGACGAAGCCCTCGCCTACACGCGCCAGACGCTCGGCTACCCGAAGCCGGTATTCTGCCGCGATCTTTCATCGAGCAACAACGGCGATTCTCTTTCAGCAGACGTCGGCGTCCCCGGCGGGACTTTCGTGCTCGGCGCTCCGCGCGATTCCCTTTTCGTCTTCGACAATGAGAAATGGGCGCACCCCGTCGAGGTGAAGCCGTTTCGCATCGCGCGCTATGCGGTGACGAACGCGGAGTTCGCCGCGTTCGTAGACGACGGCGGCTACGGCCGGAAAGAGTTCTGGACGGATGAGGGTTGGAAGTGGCTCCACGACGGCGGCTCCCCTGCCCTCGCGCAATCGTTCGCAAAATTTTTCGACCGCGAACAAACCACGGCGCGGGCTGTCAGCCACGAGGAAATCACGCATCCGCTTTATTGGAAAAAAGACGGCGGCGCTTGGCTTCAACGCGTCTTCGATAAATGGCTGCCGCTTCAGCGAGAGCTTCCGGTGATACATGTCAATTGGTACGAGGCCGACGCGTACGCGAAGTGGGCCGGCCGTCGCCTGCCGACCGAGGCGGAATGGGAAATGGCGGCGGCGACCGAGCCGGAAAGCAGCGGCCGCGGCATTTCGCCGCACAAGCGAACTTTCCCTTGGGGCGACGAGCCCCCGACAAAAGAGCGCGCCAATCTTGACGGAACCGCGCCGGGCCTGCTCCCAGTCTCCGCGCTGGCAGCGGGCGACAGCGCCTTCGGCTGCCGTCAAATGATCGGCAATGTCTGGGAGTGGACCGCGAGCGACTTCCTTCCCTACCCGGAATTCGCCGCGGATCCCTACAAGGAATACTCCGCGCCCTGGTTCCGCACGCATAAAGTCCTGCGCGGCGGCTGCTGGATGACGCGCGCGCGCCTCATCCGCAATACCTGGCGAAATTTTTATACTCCCGACCGGCGGGACGTCTGGGCCGGTTTTCGCACGTGCGCCGAATGACCATCCGCATCGTTACCCCAGCCGGCACGAAGGACCGCAACGGCAACAGCATCACCGCGCTGCGGTGGGCGCGGATCCTAAAAGGTCTCGGCCACCGCGTCTTCGTCGCGCGCGATTACCGCGGCGAAGCCTGCGAGCTGCTGGTCGCGCTGCACGCGCGAAAAAGCGCGCCTTCGATCCGGCGCTTTAAGAAGCTTCATCCGCGAAAACCGCTCGTTGTCGCGCTCACCGGCACCGATCTCTATCGCGACATCCGCAGCAGCGCGCCCGCGCGCGGGTCGCTCGACCTGGCAACGCGGCTTGTCGTGCTGCAATCCATGGGCGTTAAAGAGCTCGCGCCGCGTCTCAGGCGAAAGACGCGGGTCATCTATCAATCAGCGCCGCGCGTGAAGCCGCGCCCGCCCCGCGGCAACGGATTCGTCGTCGCCGTCATCGGACATCTGCGTCCCGTGAAGGATCCACTGCGCACGGCTTATGCCGCGCGCCAGCTCAATGGCGCGAACATCCGTGTCGTACAGGCGGGCCGCGCGCTTGGCTCGCGGGAAGCGCGCCGCGCGCGGGCCGAGATGGAGCGTAATCCGCGCTATCGCTGGATCGGCGAGGTACCGCACTGGAAGGCGCGGCAACTGCTCGCAGCGAGCGATCTGTTGTCGCTCACATCGGTCATGGAAGGCAGCGCCAACGTGCTTTCGGAAGCGATCGCCTCCTCCGTGCCGGTGGTCGCATCCAAAATCTCCGGCCTGATCGGCACACTGGGGAGCCGGTATCCCGGCTACTTCCGCGTCGGCGACACCCGCGGCCTGGCGCGATTGCTCGAACGCGCCGCGTCGGACGATGCTTTTTACCGGAGACTGAAGAGCGGCTGCGCGCGCCTCAGGCCTCTCGTCGATCCCCGACGCGAGCGCGCGGCGTGGCGGTCACTCATCGCGGAATTATCTTGAAAGCTTTGCCGAATCGATTTTTTTCTGGTCCTCATGGATCCACGATCTGACCCATGGCAGCAGCGCGAACGCCGGCAGGGAAATTAAAAACGTCAGAGCGAAAAAATTTCCGTAGCCGACCTTCTGCGCGCCGATGCCGCTGATCCCGCCGATGAGGCGGCCGGTGAGAGAAAAAACCGAGGAGAGAAAAGCGTACTGCACCGTAGCGTGCTCCTTGTCGCACACGTTCATGAGGAAGGCGAGAAACGCCGCCGTCCCCAGGCCGCCGCTGAACGACTCGAAGACCGAAGCGGCATAGAGCCCGCCGCGGCCGAGGTCGCCCCACGCGACGAACGCGTAGCCTAAATTCGAAACCGCCTGTAGAAACCCCAGTACCAGCACGCCGCGAAAGATCCCGTAGCGCGAGATAAACCCGCCGCCCGCGAGCGCGCCGGCCACGCTCAAGATAATTCCGAAAGTCGTCGGCACGAGACCGATCTCGAAAACCGACCTTCCCTGATCGACCCAAAACGGCTTCACCATCGGGCCGATGGCGAATTCACCCAGCTTATAGGTCAGCACGAAGAAGACGAGCGGCACGGCGCGCCAATTGCCGATCCATTGGGCGAAACCGCTGAACCACTGGGTGCGCGCTTCGGGGGGCAATTCAAGGCGCGGCGCAGTCAATGCCAAAAACGCGAGCACGGCAAAGATCGCCGCCGCGACTCCGAACAGTACGTCCCAGGGAAGCAGAGCCGCGAGAAACACCATGCCGCCGCCGATCATGACGAGCGCGAGACGATAAGCCGACGCGCGAACACCGTTGGCCGGCCCTTCTTCGTCCCGCGCGACCAGCCCCACCGTGTAGGAGTCGATCGCGATGTCCTGCGTAGCCGACAACGTTGTCAGGATAAGGAGAAGCAGCAATAACAGCCCGCTCACACGCGCCGCGTCGATCGCCGGGAGCAAGCCGACGACGACGGCGATGCCCGCCATGCAGCCGAAAATCCAGAAGCGCCGGTCGCCGTAGCGGTGCACCGCCGGCGACCAGAATACTTTCAGAGAATAAGGCAGCTCGAGCAGCCGGAGCCCGCCGATCGCGGCGAGCGAGATGCCCTGTAGCCTGAGATACACGGGAAGAATCTCCCAGAGAATCGCGAGCGGGCTTCCCTGGATGAAGTAGAGCAGCGAGACGATCGCGAGTTTCTTTCGTGACGGCTCCGGCAGCCGCTCGGCGCCGAGAAACTTCCAAAACAGCATTCTCATACCGCCCGGAGTAGCAGATCGCGGGCCGGACATAAAGAAAAAAGATCGTTCACAAAATTTTCGTCGAATCGTAAGCGACGTTTTCCCGAATCGTCAGCGTTTGTTTTCTGAACCGTCAACTTCCGTTCACTCCGCGTCGATACAACCGCAGCAAATTTTTTTCTTCCTGAGGAGAATTATGGCGCGAACGGTCTGGCGGCAACGACAAGAAGAAAAGAAGCGGCTCAGGCGAAAAATGCGCCTGGCGGTTGCGCTGCTCACGCTGATCGCCGCGTTGGCGGCGAGCGCCATCTACAGCTACACCGACGCAGGACGCAATGCGACAAAGCCGCGTCTCCTCCCATTCAAGCGATCATCGACCGAACAACCAACACAAGGAGGACATTATGAAAAGGCTTGGTGACATTACCGATGAGACGGAAGGCGGGCGTCCGCTGAAGGAATTGATGGAGAAGCCGATCGCCCGCCGCTCGCTTTTGAAGACCGCCCTGGCGGCGACTCCGATGCTTGTTTTGGGCCCGTCGCTCCTGAAGCTCGATAAGGCTCAGGCGGCGACCAATATTGGGCCGAGCACGCAGACGGAGCCTTATCTCGTTCCAACGGTGCCGGGGGTCAATTTTACTTCGATCCTGACCACGGGAGACAAGGTCGGCACCTATCGCATGGTCGGCATTCCGGACGGTCTGGGGGCGTTCAACACTTCACGGACTACATTCACCGTGCTGATGAACCACGAAATCACCAGCACCAGGCCGGGCATCGCGCGCGCGCACGGCAGCAACGGCGCGTTCGTCTCGCGCTGGCTCATCGATCGCAGGACGCTGCAGGTGTTGAAGGGCGAGGACTTAACGCAGTCGGCGCTTGACGTATTTCTCTGGGACCCCGCTCAGGGAAAGTACGTCCCGGGAACCACGCAATGGCAGCGCCTCTGCTCCGCCGATTTACCGGCCAAGAGCGCCCTTTCCGACGATGGGGATCGCGGTACGGAAGATCGGATCTTTTTCGACGGTGAAGAAGTGAACGATCCCAATTCGGCCCGCGCTTGGGCTCGTATCGTAACCGGACCGCACGCGGGCGAAGCTTGGCAGCTGCCGCGCTTCGGCCGCCATTCGTACGAGAACTGCGTCGCTTGTCCCTACGAGCAGACTAAAACGATCGTGATGCTGCTGGACGACGGCGATCTCAGCACGGCGCCGACAACGACCGGTTTTCCGAGCGAGGTATTCGTTTACATCGGCAGAAAGCAGCGCTTCGGCCACCCCATCGAGCAGGCCGGTCTTACGAACGGCAGTCTCTTCGGCCTCAAGATCGCCGTGAACGGTGTGGTGGTGAAAGAAGAAAGCGACGCATTCGGTCTTGGCACGACCGCGTTCGTCGCCAAGGGCAGATTCACCCTCGTCGAGCTGGGCGACGTCTCCTCGATGACACAGCGCCAGATCGAAGACGCGGCGCAGTCGCTGGATGTCGCGCGCCTGCGCCGCGTCGAGGACGGCGCGTGGGACTCGCGCGAAGGCAGGCAAAATAATTTTTATTTCGTGACCACCGCCGACGTGAACACCAACAGCCGGCTATGGCATCTCAAATTCGACGATATCGAGCGTCCCGAGAGGGGCGGCGCGATCGAGATCCTGCTGAAGGGCGACGAAGGCCACCGCATGCTCGACAACGTCACGATGGACCATCACGGCCGCATTGTCATGGATGAAGATCCCGGAAACAACAGTCGCGTGTC
This sequence comes from Pseudomonadota bacterium, assembly GCA_021324155.1. GTDB lineage: Bacteria > Desulfobacterota > Binatia > UBA9968 > UBA9968 > JAJPJQ01. The sequence continues at coordinate 204,340 of JAJPJQ010000018.1, read as the reverse complement.
GAAGGTCTGGCTGTACCAGGTCGCCACCGGGCAGCTGATCCAGGTGGCCCAGCACAATGCGAAGTTCTTCGACCCAAACATCGGAGCGCCCGATTTCATCACCCAGGACGAAGAGTCCTCCGGCATCATCGATGCTGAAGATATCCTCGGCAAAGGCTGGTTTCTGCTCGACGTTCAGTCGCACAAGCTGTCCGACGACACCGAGCTGGTCGAAGGCGGTCAGCTTCTTGCCATGTTCATCGATCCGCGCATCGGCGCGGCGCCGCGCGAGGACGATGACGATGATCACGATCATGGGCGCGGCAATAACGACGATGACGATCACGACCATGGCCATGGCCATGACGACGACCATCACGGTAGGGATTGATTCGCTCGTCCCGCCCCAGACCACCCCCTGGCGCGGCAAGGGGAGGGAGGCGAGCCCTCCCTCCCCTTTTCTCTTTTCGATAACTTCACGGCGGCTTCATCGAATCATCATCATTTCTTAACGTGCGCGCTACAAAAAGACGCCCAAGGAGGCAGCCGACCTGGAAATGCGATCTTCTGATTCCGCTTTTCCGGTATCTGGGGCCGCTCTCGAAATTCTCGGTGCGGAAGAAATATAATGCGAACGAATATTTCACCGGAACATCACGCGCGTTTTACCGGCCGCTAACAGACGTTCGATATCGTCGAGACATCAACACTCGAGGAGGACGATATGAAACGTTTGCAAAGAATTTTGGCTCCGGTCGATATGACGGAGCCCTCCCGCTCCGGCCTCAAGCTGGCGATGGCGCTGGCGGCGGAAAATGGAGCCGATCTGCTCGCGATTCACGTGGCGAACGAGGTTCAAGCGTGGCATGTGCTCGACGAGACCGGATTCGCCGGGGACAGAATCTATCGATGGGAGGTCGATCGCGTCGTACGGGAGTCGCTATTGGATCTGAACCGATATCTCGAGCCGGCGATCGGAGAGATACGCCGCTTACCGAGCTTCCGCCGCCGCGTCGTTCTGGGTGATGCCGCGTCACGCATCGTCGAGATCGCGCGCACCGAAGAGAGCGACTTGATCGTGCTTTCACCGCGTCCCCACAGCGCGCTGCGCCGATTGTTTTGCGGCAGCGTTACCGATAAGGTCACGCGATTCGCTCCGTGTCCAGTCCTTTCGATTTCACAGACCGAACGATCGCAGCGGCGGCACGGGAAATCGATTCCCGTTGTCGGTGGGCTGCTTCAGACGCTGGAAGTGTCATAATCTCTAAAAGAGGAGTAGCGATGAGGGGAAGAAAATTCTTCGTACGCTCGATCGTATCGGCGGTATTCGCCGCGGCGGCGGCGTTTTTGTCTGAAGCGGCGCCCGCCGCTGGACCGGAGGTAAAGGCGAAGTATGTTCTTTCGGACGTACATCTCGCAGACTTTCAGATGAAAACCGCGGGAGCGATTACGAACGACCGAGGGATTCTTCTCGGCTCGATCGGAAGCGATCTCTGGCATGGGCCGGGGGACGCGCCCGGCGAGTTCTGGATGGTGACCGATCGCGGCCCAAACGGGCAGATCAAAGTCAACGGGGAGAACCGCCGCACCTTCCCCGTGCCCGAGTTCAACCCGGCGATCCTGAAGGTCAAGGCCGAAAGCGGCGCAATTCGGATCGTCGAAACGATTCCGATCCTCACGCGCTCAGGCAAGCCGGTCACCGGCATGCCCAATACGAAGGGCCGCGACGAGACGCCCTATGATTACGCGGCGGAGAAAACCTTCGCCTTCAACCCGAACGGTATCGACAGCGAAGGATTGGTACGCACATCGACGGGAGATTTCTGGGTCGCCGAAGAATACGGCCCTTCCCTGCTCAAGATCGATCGCACGGGGAAAGTGCTGCGTCGTTACGTCCCCAAAGGTTTGCGCCTCGACGGCGCCGATTACGACGTCGTCGAGGCGCTGCCGGAGATCTTTGCCAAACGGAAGATCAATCGGGGTTTCGAAGGTCTCGCCATGAGCCGCGACGAGAAAAAACTTTACCTGGCCCTGCAAAGCCCGCTTCTGAATCCGGATAAAAAGACCGGCGATGTCTCGCGCCAGACCAGAATCCTGGTGTTCGACATCGCGACGGAAAAGACCGTCGGCGAATATGCCTACAGCTTCGACGCTTCGAAAGAATTCGACCCGGCGCACAGCGCGCCCGACGAGATGAAGATCTCCGCCATTGCAGCGATCGGCCCCGACGTATTGCTCGTCGACGAGCGCACCGATTGGGTCGCGAAGCTCTACCGCGTCGATTTAAAGGCGGCAACGAATATTCTGGGGAGCCGCTGGGACGACGGCAAAACGTCGCCGGCCCTCGAAGCCTTGAACGATCTTAGCGGCGCCGGCTTCAAGCCGTTGGAGAAAACACGCGTCGTCGATCTCGGCGGTATTCCGGGCATACCCGAGAAAATAGAAGGCATCGCCGTCATCGACCAGAATACGGTCGCAATCTGCAACGATAACGACTTCGATATCGGCGAGTTCGACGCGCAGGGTAATAATGTCGGCAAAGGAACGAAAAACACCATCCTCTTCATTCAGCTCCCGCAGCCGCTTCAACTCACCGACAACGAAGGAGTGCGCATGTCGGGGCGTTCAGACGCCAAATGAAAACTCCATGAATATAGTGGAGCGCCGGCAACACGAGCCATCCGATCGGCTCGCCGAGGCGCAGCATAGGCTTGGCACCGAACTGGGCGTCATTTTCGCCTGCTGCTACAAGCTTACCCAGGGTACGGAAATGCCGCCGGAGGCGGTCGCCCTATTGCGCAGAATCCAACGCAGCGCCGAAGCCATTCGAGATCTCCGAGGCCAGCTCATCGCTCTCGGCCGAGACTGATTCTGCTATTCCGTAAAAACATGACAGCCGATTGCTTGACTTATCCACAGCCGCTGCGCCGCGAAGCTTTTCTTGCTAGACTTCACATAATATTCATCAAACTTTAACTTTACTCCGATCTCTGGGCATACTATGGAGTTGCCTGGATCTCAGCTGTCCTCACAGGAAATCTTCAATGGCAGAATATTTTGCGGTCGCCGACGTAGGCAGCAACGCGCTTCGTTTCCAGCTTGCCGCGATCGAACAGCCGGGTTCTTATCGTATTATTGACCAAGACCGCCGGCCGATCAGACTCGGGCGCGAAGTTTTTCGTACCGGCAAATTGAGCCGGCCGGTGGTCGAGGCTGCGCTGGAGGCGCTCGGCGACTTCAAGGGCACGGCGGACCGTTATCATGTGAAATCCTTCCGCGCGGTCGCGACCGCGGCGCTGCGGGAAGCGACGGATGCGTCCTCTATCATCGCCGGGGCCAAGACGCTCGGCGTGCCGCTCGAAGTGATCTCTGCCGAAGAGGAAGCGCGCCTCATCAGCCTGGGCGTAATGAGCGGTCTCCGCTTTAATCTTCCGCTGGGCCTTTTCCTCGATATAGGCGGCGGCAGCGTCGAGGCGGCGATCGCCAACAGCACGAACAACTTTTGTCTCTTCAGCTTGCCGCTCGGAGCGGTGCGGTTGACGGAGAGATTTCTCAAAAAGGATCCGCCCGGCGAAAAAGAAATGAAAGAGCTGCGCCGCTTCGCCAAGCGCCAGATCGGCCCGATGGCGCAGCGCATCGGGCGGGAAAAATTCACCATGGCCTTCGGCACCGGCGGGAGCATCACGACGCTCGCGGATACCGACGCGAAGCTAAGCGGCGAGACCCGCGCGGGATCGCTCAGCGTACTTAGGCGGAGCCGGCTCGAAGCGCTGATCGCGATGCTCGAGCACCGGTCGTTGTCCTATCGGGCGGCGGCGATCGCCGGCGACCCCAAGCGGGCCGATATCATTCTCGCCGGGGCGGCGGTCCTGCTTTCGCTCATGAAGCAGATCGGACTCGACTACATCTTCGTGTCGAACCGCGGCCTCCGCGACGGCCTGATGATCGATCTTCTGCGGAACGAATTTCCCGAAGCCGAAACGTCCTGGCGCGAGGACGACGGCAAGCCGGAGACATTGGAGCAGATCGGCGAAAAATACCACTACGACGCGCCGCACGCCTATCAGGTGAGCCAGCTGGCGCTCACGCTCTTTTACCAGCTCGAAGGGCTGCACAAGCTGCCGGAAAAATTCGCCGCCGTGCTTCACGCCGCGGCATTGTTGCACGACGTGGGGCTATTCATCGCGTATCGCCAGCATCACAAACACTCCTATTACATCATCACCAGCTCCGGTCCGGTCACGCTCAGCAAATCCGACTGGGAACTCGCGGCGAATGTAGCCCGCTATCATCGCAAAGCGCACCCAAGCCCGAAGCACCTGCCTTTCGGACATCTCTCGCCGTCGCAGCAGGACGTCGTGCGGAAACTGAGCGCTATTCTGCGCATCGCCGACGGGCTCGACCGCAGGCATGAGTCGCGTGTCAAGGAAATCGTCTGCGCTGTGCAAAAGAAAAAGTCCATCGAGATCAAAATCTCCGGACCGGCGGACCTAACGGTCGAGATCGATGGCGCGCTCGACAAGGCGCGGCTGTTGAACGAAGTGTTCAATGTAGAGCTGGCGATTCAACAAATGAACGATTGATAAAAATGGAGAGGTGATTATGAGTCGCAGAAAGAGCCTTGAAAGAAACATTCTTTTCTTGGGGATGGATCAATCCTGCAGCGGCCAAATGGCCGAAGCGATTGCAAAGCGGCTCGCGCCGCCCGACACGCGGATATTCAGCGCGGCCCTGGTGCCTCGCGAGGTGCCGTCGGCGGCGATAGAAGTTATGCGGGAAGTCGAGGTCGAGATGCCGCTCGAGCGCGCGAAGCCGCTCGACAGCATTCCGATGGATCGCATCGATCTCATCGTAGCTCTCGGGGAGACGCAGGGAGTATGGCCGTCGCTGCCGCCAAGAACCCGTCTCATGCACTGGGCGATTCCCGACGCTCGGCGCACGGGCAGCGAAGCTCCGCTCCGGGCGGTGCTTCGCTTCATGCGCGACGAAATCGACAAGGAAGTCGCGGCTCTATTTCTGGACCATTGGCGCAACGTGACCCATTGAAACCATCGGAGGAGAAAATCATGAATGTTTATTTCATGCGGCACGGCATCGCACAGGCGAAGGACGATCCCGAAGTCGAAGCGGACGAAGAGCGGGAGCTGACGAAAAAAGGCGCTAAACGAACCCGCCAGGCGGCCAAAGGCCTGCGGGCGTTGAAGATATCCTTCGATCGCATCGTTACAAGCCCGCTTCCCCGCGCGCGTGAGACGGCGGACATCGTCGCGAAGATTTTCGATATGAAGAAACAAGTGGAGGATGCCGAGGAATTAAAGCCCGACGCATCGGTTGAAAGCTTGGCGGCGCGTCTGCTCGAGTACCGCGATTGTCAGGAATTGCTGCTCGTCGGCCATCAGCCGTTTTTGGGCAAGGCGGCCTCGCTCCTGCTCTGCCGCAGCGAGTCGGCGGAAATCGATCTCAAAAAGGGCGGCGTTTGCTGCATCGAGCTGAACGAGCTCGATATGAGAAAGCCGGGCGTGTTCCGCTGGATGCTGACGCCGCGCCAGCTAAGAAAGCTACGCTACAGCTAAAGAGACAGCCGACGGGCAGCGCGGAAAAAGCCGCTGCGCCGTATTCAGCGACCGATATAGGCGGCGCCGAGTTCGTGCGCCCGGGGAGCGAGCGTCTGCGTCGGTTGACGCGCGCTCTTCCCCGCGTCCTGGACAGCGACGATCCCAAGGCAGTCCATCGCGCGCGCGTCGCCGCGCGGCGAGTCGAAGAATATCTGGCGGCGCTTTTTCCAGATCCGCCAACCAAGAAGCTCCGCAAATTCCATAAGCTGCTCCGCAATATTCGACGCGACCTGGGCGGGTGGCGCAACTGCGACGTCGTCCTTTCGATCGTAGGTAAAAATAAACGGCGCGCGCGCAACGACGGGCATGAATCCGCTTGGCGGCTGGTCGAGGCGTATGTCGAGAAAGAGCGCCGGCGTGAAATCAAGCGCGCGCGCCGCCGAATCGATGGCCTCGATATCAGAGGCATTACCGATAAATGGCAAGATTTGCTGAACAGTGAGAAGCCCAAGCCCGCGGACCTGCAAGCGCGCCTCGACACAGCGGCGGGGAAATGGCAATCGTCGCTTACCGATGCGGAACGGACCCGCTGCGACAGCGAGCTGCACGAGTTTCGCATAGCGACGAAGAAACTGCGCTACCGCTTGGAGCTTGCACAGGAGCTCGAGCGGGACGTGGCGCCTCTGTTGGAAACCCTCAAGGGCCTGCAGCGCGTGCTCGGCAAGTGGCATGACCACGAGATCGCCGATCGCATGATCGCCGAATCGCTCGCGCGGCCGAAAATTCTTCTGCGCGAATTCCGCGCAGCGCAAACGCTCTTAAAAGAATTGGAAAAAGACGACCGTCGGCAGAAAGCCGCGGCCGAGGAGATCCTTCGGGCCGCCCGCGGGGCGGCCGGACCGGCGGGGGCGAGCGGACGTCCTCCTCTACTGCTTGCCTTTTCCCGCCCCTGAGGCGCGCTCCGGCTCGACGACTCGCGCAATCCTCTGCTTCAGATCGTCGAAGACCTCTTCGATGCTGCCGGACGCGTCTACGACTTCGAAGCCGTATGCTTCAACCATGCTGTCGAACTGCGCGAGCAGACGGCGCTGGTACTCGACGAAGCTGTCGTAGCGGTCGGCGCCGAGGTGCAGGTCCATGCCGGATTCCCAGTAGTCGAAGCCTTTCGTCTGGATCACGCGCGTGACGAGATCGTCGATGTTGAGGCGAAGGTACAAGACGGCGTCGGGCTTGAGCGCGAAGCTGCACACGTTGGCGATCCATTCGGGGTCGGCGCCGCGCACGATCGAGCGCGCCATGAGCGAATAGATGTACCGGTCGGTGAGGACGACGAAGCCGGCGCGCAGCGCCGGGATCATCTCATTTTCGAGACGGTCGGCGAAATCGGTCGTGTAAAATAGACTCATCGTGATGCCGCCGAGCGTGTGGCCTTCCTTGGCTTGGCGCAGCCGCTTGCCGGCGAGCGCCGAGCGCGTCATGCCGGTATCCAGCACCGCGTGGCCGTTGTTTTCCAGCCATTGTTTAAGCAGGCTTACGTGCGTGGAGCGACCGACGCCGTCGGTACCCTCCAGGACGACCATTTTTCCTTTTAGCTCTTCTAACTCTATTCCTGGGGGGCCTTCCCCAAAGAAGCTAAATCGAGCCATCGCCGTACCCTCGTCTTTTTCGTCCCCGTCAACGCCTCAGTTACGATGCGCCGCATTTCAAGCTGCTGCTCTTCGATCGACAGCGTGGCGTCAATAACCACCAACCCGAATTCCTCCACCATCTTCTCATATTCCTCGATGATGCGACCTTGAAAGATACGGAAGCTTTCCTCGATGTCGTCGCTGAGATCGAGATCCATGCCGGCTTCGTAGTACTTCATCGCATCGCGGCCGCCGAGGATGCGTTTCGTGGCGACATCCAATGGAGTGCGGAAATAAAATGCGACGGTCGGCTTGACCGCGAAGCCGTAGAGGCTTCGCACCCAGTCGGGGTGGACGCCGCGCACGACGTCGCGCGCAAACGCGGTATAGATGTAGCGGTCGGCGAGCACGACCGCGCCGGCTTTAAGCGGGGGGATGATGTCGTGTTCGGTGCGGTCGGCGAAGTCCGTAGCGTGAATGAGGCTGAACGTCATCGGCGTCAGCATCTTTTTTTTCTTGCCGCGTTTCGTCACATCGCGCACGAGCGGCGACGAGTTCCATTCGCTGAACGACGCGACATATCCTTCGGACTCGAGCCATTTGTGCAGGAGCGACAGTTGCGTGCTCTTCCCCGAACCGTCGATCCCTTCAACTATGAAGAGACGGCCGGGAAAGCGATGCTTGCCGTACATTTTCATGCTGGCCGGCACTGCGCTCCTCCTTTCGCGAATACGATTTGACAGCCGGAATGCTCACCAGGCGACGCTGCGGCAGAATCACCGCCGTCAGGCTCCCGCCATACACGCAGCCGGTGTCGATCCCGATCGCGTTCTTCGTCATGTGTGGGGCATTGAATACCCAATGCCCGAATACGGCCGTTTTCCCTTCGTACTGGTCGAACCATGGAGCATTGGAATCGCCGCACCTCCGGATACTGGTCAGGTCCTCGACGCTTTGCCGCTCCAGAGCAATCCCGGGCCGAAGCCCCGCGTGCACAACCAGTTGATCGCCGAGATCGATCAGCTTGGGGAGCCCCGCGATCCATTCCATATAACCGTCGAAAAGTCCGCCGAGGGCTGCGACCGTCTGCCGCTGCGGCCTGCTTAGAGTAATGTCCTGCCGCCGCCAAAAACGCAACAGGTCATATTCATGGTTGCCGAGCACGGACTCGCAGCGCCGCGTGGCCCGGACGAAGTCGAACACCTCGCGGTCGGCCGGCCCTTTGGTAATAAGATCGCCGACGAAGACGATCCTATCGCTCGGTCTTATTTGAATCTCCTCCAAAAGGGCCCGGAGCTCAAAGTAGCAGCCGTGCACATCGCCGATGATTATGGCTCGGTCCATGCGAATCACATATACGGCCCGCGAGTTACAATCGTGTTACGAAACAATGAAAAGTACGGAAACGACAACTAGTTAGGCTTCATCATTTCTTAACGCACGCTTCACCCGACCGTCACCCGCGACAGTTATCTCCCCTGGGTCAAAGTTAGTACTCAGTCTTGGGAAAAGGAAAAAGATAGCTGTAATCCAGGGTTCACGGTGTCGTAACCAGATCGTAACAACTTTGAATTATTAACCTTTTAACAAGGAGAAGACTATGAAGCGGAGCCTGGTTCTAGTTGTCACCGCCGTCGCTTTCACGCTGACGGCTGCCGCCCTTCATGCGGGCTGCCCGACCAAAGGAGTTAAAGAGCTTACCGGAGCGGGGGCGACATTCCCCTACCCGCTTTATTCCAAGATGTTCGCCGAGTACGTAAAGGCCTGTAATGTCAAAGTTAACTACCAGTCGATCGGCTCGGGCGGCGGCATCCGCCAGCTGCAAGAGCTGACGGTCGACTTCGGCGCCTCGGACGGCATCATGGACGAGAAGCAGAAAGCGGAGGCTAAAAACGGCGCTGTGCTGCATATTCCGACGGTCGCCGGGGCTGAGGCGATCGTTTACAACCTGCCGGGCGTGCAGCGCGGGCAGTTAAAGCTAACGCCAGACGTATTGGCAGACATCTACCTGAAAAAGATTAAAACCTGGAGCGACGGGCGGATCAAAGCGATCAATCCGGGCGTCAATCTTCCCAGCACTGATATCGCCGTGGTTCACCGCTCGGACGGCTCCGGGACGACGTTCATCTTTACCAATTATCTCGCCAAGGTCAGCCCGGAATGGAAGGACAAGGTCGGCTTCGCCACGTCCGTCAACTGGCCGGGCGATGTGGGCGGCAAGGGTAACGAAGGTGTCGCGAATTCCGTACAACAAATCCCCGGCGCGATCGGCTATGTCGAGCTCGCGTACGCGAAGCAGAACAACATGGCCTGGGCGCAGCTGAAGAATAAGGGCGGGGCTTTCCTGGAGCCGAGTCTAGAAAGCGCCGCGCTCGCAGCGGATCAGCCGAACCTCCCCGACAACATGGAAGTGATGGTCACGGACAGCGCAAACCCCAAGGCCTACCCGCTCACGGGTTTTACCTGGCTGCTCGTTTATGAAAACCAGAAAGATCCGGCCAAAGGCGAAGCCGTGGCGCAATTGGCGTGGTGGATGATTCACGAAGGCCAGCAATACGCATTGCCGCTCGAATACGCTCCGCTCAAAGGGCCCGCGCTTAAAAAAGCCGAGGCTCTGGTGAAGAAAATCAAAATAAACGGAAAGCCGATATTGAACTAATAAAGAAGTCTGCAATGCAGAGCGAACCGCAAGCGATCGACCGGCCGTTCATTCAGAGCGGCAGAAGCAAGGCAAGCGACGTCCGGGTGCGAAACCTGGGCGATCGCGTGTTTTATGTCACCGCGCGCACTTTAGCGAGCTGCGTTATCGTGCTTGCGCTGCTCTTGGTTGCGGACCTCTTTCGCGGCGCGTGGGAGTCGATCCGCCAATTCGGCCTCGGTTTCATCGTCGGCACGACTTGGGATCCGGTCGCCAGGATTTTCGGAACGCTCCCGACTATTATCGGCACCCTCGTAAAGGCGGCGATCGGTCTTCTTCTCGCCGTGCCGATCAGCATCGGCGCCGCGGTTTTCATCACGTTCTATGTTCCTAAATGGGTGCGTCCGATTATCTCTTATCCCATCGAGCTGCTCGCCGGGATTCCCAGCATCGTATTCGGCCTCTGGGGCTTGTTCGTGATGGTTCCGGTCATCCGCACAGCGCAGATCTGGCTGAAGGCTCACTTCGGCTGGTTTTTTCTCTTTGACGGCCCCGCCGTCTACGGCGTCGGCGTTCTCTCTGGCAGCGTGATCCTCGCCATTATGGTGATCCCGATCGTCACGGCGATCTCGCGCGACATCCTGCTCACCGTTCCGCGACTTCAGATCGAGGGCATGCTCGCGCTCGGTGCGACGAAATGGGAGGCGATCTCAAAAGTCGCCCTCCCCTACGCGCGAGTTGGATTGGTGGGTGCGGTGATACTCGGGCTGGGCCGGGCGATCGGCGAGACGATGGCTATAACGATGGTCGGAGGAAATGCTTTTACCATTATCCAATCCCTTTTCGACCCGGTCCACAGCATGGCGAGTCAGATCGCGAGCGAATTCACTGAAGCGACCTACAGCTTGTACGTGTCTTCGCTGATTTATGTCGGATTGGTGCTGTTCGGCATCACGATTTGCGTCAGCCTGCTGGCGCAGCTTCTCATCTGGCGCTTGTCGAAAGGAAAGGTGGCGATCTTCGAATGAGCGCCGTGAACAAAGCCGTTTCGCGCAGGCGGTTCCAGCGCAAGATAACCGAGCGACTGGCGGTCGGCGGCATGTTCCTCTGCGCCGGCGTGACGATTTTCTTTCTCCTGACGATCCTAGGTTATGTTTTGTATCACGGAGCGGCGGCAATCAATTGGGAGTTTCTCACTTCGCTGCCGGTGCCTGCTGGAGAGAGCGGAGGTGGAATCGCCAATGCTCTTATTGGCAGCATTCTTGTCGTTGCATGCGCCGCCGCCATGGCGGTGCCGATTGGCCTCGGTGCGGCGGTTTTCGTGAACGAATTTCCCACCGCAAGATTCGGCCGCTTCGTACGGTTTTTGGCCGAGGTTTTGACCGGTGTGCCGTCAATCGTCGTGGGACTCTTTGCTTACGCGCTCGTCGTGCGGCCGATGGGCGGTTTCTCGGGCTTCTCCGGCTCCGTTGCGTATGCATTCATCATGATTCCGATTATCCTCATCAGCGCGCACGAGGCCTTTCGCCTGGTGCCCGATTCGCTTCGTGAAGCGTCGCTCGCGCTCGGCATCCCCAAATGGCGGACGATTCTCAGCGTAGTTCTTCCAGCGTCGTCGAGCGCGCTGCTGACGGGCGTCGTGCTGGCGGTCTCCCGCGCGCTCGGCGAAGCCGCGCCGATGCTCTTCACCGCCTTCGGGAATCCCTTTTGGAATTTGAACCTGGGCAAGCCGATCGCGACCGTGCCGCTTTTGATCTATACCTACGCTACGGCACCTTACGAGGATTGGCACCGCAAGGCTTGGGCCGCATCATTTGTCCTGCTGGTTGTTGTCCTTTTCACGAGCGTGGTCACGCGAGCCTTTTTACGAGGTAAGTCGCATGAATGAGAATTTAGCGGTCGACGAGGAGCGCGACATGTCCGAGCCGTCGCTATCGGAGTATTCGGAGCCTATGGACCAGCCCCAGCCCGAAGAGACTCGCATCGAGGTGCAAGGCTTGAGCGTGCACTACGGCAAAACGAAAGCCGTCAAAAACGTGAGCCTCTCGATCAAAAGCCGCAAAGTTACGGCGATCATCGGCCCTTCCGGCTGCGGCAAGTCGACTTTTATCCGCTGTCTCAATCGCATGCACGAAGTCACTCCAGGCGCGAGAGTCGAGGGTAAGGTGCTTCTTGATGGCGTAGACCTCTACGGACCCGGGACCGATCCGGTCGAGGTGCGCCGGAAGGTCGGCATGGTGTTTCAGAAGCCCAACCCCTTTCCCACGATGTCGATCCGCGACAACGTCATAGCCGGTTTTCGTCTAAACGGTATGCGCGACCGGCGCTTGCTGGAGGAGAAAGTTGAAAAAAGCCTGCACATGGCGGCGCTATGGGACGAGGTCAAAGACCAATTGCATCAGCCGGGCACAAGCCTTTCCGGCGGACAGCAGCAGCGGCTCTGCATTGCCCGCGCGCTCGCCGTCGAGCCGGAAGTCCTGCTCATGGACGAGCCGTGCTCCGCGCTCGACCCGATCGCAACCGCCAAGATCGAGGAATTGATTCACGAGCTCAAGGAGAGCGTCACGATCGTCATCGTGACCCACAACATGCAGCAGGCCGCACGGGTGTCGGATTTCACGGCTTTTTTCTATATGGGGGAGCTTGTAGAATTCGGCGTCACGAGTAAAATCTTCACCAACCCCGACAAGCGGCAGACCGAGGATTACATCACTGGGAGGTTCGGTTGAGATCACTAGTAGTGTTTGACCCTCGGTCGTCGGATGGAGGGATGTATGCTAAGCCAACATACCGATAAGAAATACGGCGAAGATCTTAAAAAGCTCCGCGAAGACATTCTCTACATGGGCGGACTTGTGGAGGATCAGATTCAAAAAGCGGTCAGCTCGCTCGTCGAGCGCGATTCCAAGCTCGCGGAGACCATCATCCAGCGAGACCACGAGGTGAACCGCCTGGACGTCGAGATCGACGATCTCTGCATCCAGCTGCTCGCGCTCCACCAGCCGGCGGCGCGCGACCTCCGTTTCATCACGACCGCGCTCAAAATAACGACCGACCTCGAGCGCATCGGCGACATGGCGGTGAATATCTGCGAGCGCGCGCTCGAGCTGAACGAGGAGCCGCAGCTCAAGCCTTACATCGATATCCCGCGCATGGCGCGCATCTCGGAAAATATGATCCGTGAAAGCCTCGACGCCTTCGTGCGTGAAGATACATCGCTCGCGCTCAAGGTTTGCAAAGAGGACCAGGAAGTGGACGATCTCAACAGCCAGATATTCCGGGAAACGATCAGCTTCATGATCGAGGACCCTCATACGGTCTCCCGCGCAATGAAAATCAGCTCGATCTCGAAGTATCTCGAGCGCATCGGCGATCACGCGACCAATATCGCCGAGATGGTGGTCTTCATGGTCAAGGGCAAGAGCATCCGGCACATGAAGGATATCCCGCAGACCATCTGACAATTGTATGCCGGGCAGAAAAATCCTCGTCGTCGAAGACGAACCTGATATTCGCAAGCTCGTACACTATAACCTCGCGCAGGAGCGGCTGCAGACCATCGAGGCCGAGGACGGCGAGAAAGCGCTGCGCATTCTCGAGCGCGAAAAGCCGGACTTGATCATCCTCGATCTCATGCTTCCCGGGCTTTCGGGGCTGGAGATATGCAAGCGGCTGCGCGAGCGGCCCGAGACCACGCGCATTCCGATTCTCATGTTGACCGCCAAGGCGAGCGAGGCGGACCGCGTGGTCGGGCTCGAAATGGGCGCGGACGATTATCTCACCAAGCCGTTCAGTCCGCGGGAACTGGTCGCGCGAGTCAAGGCGATTCTCCGCCGGAGCGACATGCAAAGCGCGTCTCCGATTGTCGAGGTGTACGAAAAAGGCGGCTTAAAAATGAACTTCGCCACCTACGAAGTAACGATCCGCGGTAAACCCGCGCGGCTAACGCTGAAGGAGTTCGAGCTGCTGCGATTCCTGGTGCAAAATCCTAATCGCGTGCTAACGCGAGACCAGCTGCTGGACCGCGTCTGGGGCGGCGACGTCTTCGTCGATCCGCGCACCGTCGACGTACACATCCGAAGGCTCCGAAAGGCGATCGAAAAGAACGATCGCAAGCCCGAATGGGTGCTCGCCGTTCGCGGCGTCGGATATAAATTCGATGAAAAGGCCTTGGAAAAGTAGAGCCGCGCTCAATTTCTTTCTCGCCTACCTCGTCATCTTTCTCTTTCTCTCGGTCGTTTTATATTTCTACGCCGCAGACGCGATAAAAGAGTTTCACATCGGTGCGCTGTCGAACAGGATGGTTCAAGAGGCGCACGTCGTCAGCCGCCTCATGCCGGTCGGGATGGAGGGATCTGCTCTCGACCAAATCTGCCGCGATCTCGAGCGCGAGCTCGGCGTCCGCATTACGATCATTGCGCTCGACGGCAAGGTTCTTGGGGACTCGGAAGAGACATCGAGCGCGATGGAAAATCACGGCACGCGCCCCGAAGTGCTTGCGGCGCTGTCTTCGGGCACCGGAACGAGCGCGCGGTACAGCACCACGGTCAAGCACGAGATGCTCTATCGCGCCATCCTCGAGCCCGACAAGCGGCGCATCGTCCGGCTCTCGATGCCTCTCGGCGCGGTCGAGGACGCCGAAGGCTCCATACGCCGCGCGATTCTAACCGGTCTGCTTTTATTTTCGGGCCTCGGGCTGCTGCTGGCTTTCGTCTTCTCACGCCAGGTCGAGCGGCGCGTGCAGCGCATGGTGGAGTTTTCGGAGAATGTCTCGCACGGCTTCTTTCCGGCGCCCATTCCGCTCGGCAAAGAGGACGAATTCACCGTTCTGGAGCGTAACCTCAATTCGATGAGCCTCGCGATTCAGGAAAAGATCCGCGGTATCGTGAGCGAGAAGGAAAAGCTCGATTCGATTCTGCGTTGCATGACGGAAGGCGTTCTGGTGCTTGACACCCGCGGCCGGTTGATTCTCTCGAACCAGAACGCCCAGCGCATGTTCGGCTTGCCGCATCCGACACCGCAAGGCGCGTCGCTGATGGAGTTCTCGCGCAACCTGGAGATGCGGAACCTAGTGAAGGAAATTCTTTCCCGTGATCTCTCATCCGAGCGCTTCGTCAAAGACATTTCATTCGACGACGCCCGCTGGCTAAGCGCGACGGCTGTCGACCTGCGCGGCGCCGATGAACAACCGGTCGGCTACATTCTCGTTTTTCACGACGTCACGGAGCTAAAGCGATTGGAGACCATGCGGGCGGACCTCGTTGCCAACGTCTCGCACGAGCTGCGCACACCGTTGACGGCGATTCGGGGATATGCGGAGACGCTGCTGCAATCGCCGCCGAACGATCCGAAAGAGGCTGAGCGCTTCCTCGATATCATCCAGCGCCATTCCGAAAGACTCGGGCGGCTTATCGACGACCTCCTCACACTGTCGGACCTCGAATCCGGCAAGATCCAGTTGAATCAGGATAGACTCCGCCCAGCCGACCTGATTCATCGCGTGCTCGAGATTTTTCACGATCGCGCGGCGAAGAAGAATATCACACTGTCGGAGCATCCATCGGCGAGTTTGCCGGAGATCATCGGGGACGCCGACCGCCTGCAGCAGCTGCTCATCAATCTGGTGGACAACGCGCTGAAATATACTCCCGAAGGCGGTAGAATCGAGGTCGCGGCCACGGCCGGCGATCATGGCGCTTCGGTGGAGATCGCCGTCAGCGACACCGGATGCGGAATCCCGGATAAGTATCTTCCCCGCCTGACGGAGCGTTTTTACCGCGTCGATAAGGCGCGTTCGCGCGAGATGGGCGGCACCGGACTCGGACTGGCAATCGTCAAGCACATTGTTCAGGCCCACGGCGGCCGCTTGGAGATCGAGAGCCGCGTTCAAAAAGGAACGACCGCGAGGGTCTTCTTGCCCGTAGCGCACTCACCGTCGGCCGCCGCGGCGAGCCGCTGATTTTCCATTCGAAATTCCGGCGCGCGTTTGAAGCGGCGGCTTCCGCATGCTAGCATCGCCACCGCTTGTCGGATAAGACGCTGTTCAGGGACACGGACAGGCGCTCACTCCACAAATTACGAGGACATATTATGGTGCGGTTTCAGTTTCTGCCGGGAGAAACGCAGTTTTACGACTGGTTCGAAAAAGCCAGCGCCAACCTGCTCGATGCCGCGCAGCAGCTCAAGGACCTTTTCGATACTTACGACAACCTGGAAAACCGCGTTGCCCGGATCACTGAGTTGGAGCACCGCGGCGACTTCATGGTCCACGAGGTGATGCATCTCCTCATGCACACGCTCATAGTCCCGCTCGACAGCGAAGATATCGAGCGGCTCATCTCTTCGCTCGATGACGCGCTGGACAACATCGAAGCCGTCGCCGTACGAATGCTCATCTACAAGATCGAACAGCCGACGGAACGTGCGCGGCAGCTCGCGCACATCATACGCAGCGGCGCGAACGAGCTACATTTGGCCATGCCGAATCTGCGCGAGAAAAAGAATTTTTCTGTTGTCAACGCCCACATCATCGAGATCAATACGCTGGAAAACAACGGCGACCGCGTCCTCCGTGACGCGCTGACGGAAATCGTCAGCCATAAAGATGATCTATTCAACCTGATCCGCTGGAAGGAAATCTACGAGCTGCTCGAAGAAGCGACCGATAGAATGGAAGACGTGGCGGACGTGCTACAGCGCGTGATCATCAAGAATGGCTGAGCCGACCTTCCTTCTGACGGTATTCATCATCGCCGTCGCTCTCGCTTTCGATTATGTCAACGGCTTTCACGACGCCGCGAACTCGATCGCAACCGTGGTCTCGACGCGCGTCCTGACGCCCCTCCAGGGCGTCGCATGGGCGGCGTTCTGGAACTTCATCGCCGCGTTTACCTTCGGGACCGCCGTCGCAAAAACCGTCGGCAGCGGTTTGCTCGACGTCAATATGATCGATTCCTATGCGATTCTGGCGGGCCTGATCGGCGCGATCACCTGGGACCTGATCACATGGTATTCCGGTCTGCCGACCAGTTCTTCGCACGCGCTGATCGGCGGCTATGCAGGCGCGGCCATCGCCGAAGCCGGTTTCGGCGTTATCATTCCGTCGGGCTGGACCTGGACGCTCGTTTTCATATTGATCGCGCCGCTGCTCGGCCTGGCGGTCGCCATGGCGATGATGGTGTTGATCCTAAATCTGTTCCGCCGCGCTTCGCCGGCGCGCGTCGATCACCTTTTCCGACGCGGCCAGCTCATCTCCGCGGCCGCTTACAGCCTGGGGCACGGAACCAACGACGCGCAAAAAACCATGGGTATTATCGCCGGCGTGCTTTTCACGGTACCTGCCTACCGGCATCTCGTCTCGGATCCAACCGGTAAATTGGCTATCCCTTTTTGGATTGTCCTGCTCGCGCACGCGGCGATCGGGCTCGGGACGCTCTCGGGCGGGTGGCGCATCGTGCGCACGATGGGCTCGCGAATCACGAAATTACAGCCGATGGGCGGTTTCGCGGCCGAGACCGCGGGAGCGCTCACCCTTTTCGGCGCGGCGCACTTCGGCATTCCTGTCTCGACGACGCACACGATCACCGGTGCGATCGTGGGTGTCGGCTCGGTGCGTCGGGTCCGCTCCGTGCGCTGGAATCTGGCGGGACGGATCGTTTGGGCGTGGGTGCTCACGATTCCCGCGTCAGGCGGGCTCGCGATGCTCGCCTGGGCGGCGATTCATTTTATCAGACAAGTCATCGGCTGAAGCTGAACTCTATTCACCGATGATTTTGACGATGACGCGCTTGCGGCGTCGGCCGTCGAACTCCGCGTAATAGAGCTGCTGCCAGGGACCGAGATCGAAGCGACCGGCAGTGATGGGCAGGATGACTTGATGCCCGATAAGAAGATTTTTCAAATGGGCGTCGCCGTTGGTTTCGCCCGTCAGGTGATGGCGGTAGTCGCCGCGCGGCGCCAGCCGCTCCAGCCAATCCTGGATGTCCTGGATAAGGCCGTCCTCGGCGTCGTTGACGTAGACCCCGGCGGTGATGTGCATTGCAGAGACAAGCATCATCCCCTCGCGAATGCCGCTTTTCCGTAAAATCTCAGCGGCCTGGTCCGTGATATTGACGAATTCGCGCTCGCGCTTGGTGTTGAACCAGAGATATTCGGTGTGCGATTTCATGCGACCGGGACGTGAATCGCGGGCGCTTGAGTGCCGCCTGCTAGATTTCTCTTCGGCCTTCGAACGCCTTGCCCAGGGTGACGGCGTCGGTATACTCGAGGTCGCCGCCCATGGGCAAGCCGCGCGCGATGCGGGTCACCGTGATGCCCAACGGTTTGAGCGTCTTGGACAAGTAGAGCGCCGTCGCTTCGCCGTCGACGGTGGGATTCGTCGCCACGATTATCTCGCGCACGCCTTCGACTGTTACGCGACCCAACAGCTCTTTGATCCTGAGTGCGTCCGGGCCCACGCCGTCGAGCGGCGAGATCGTGCCGTGAAGCACATGGTAGAGGCCTCTATATTCCTGCGACTTTTCTACCGCCATCAAGTCCGATGGCTCTTCGACCACGCAAATCTTTTCACGCTCGCGCCGCGGGTCGCCGCAGATGCCGCACTGCGGCTGATCGCCGTTTCCGGGCTGAACTTCGCTGAGACCGAAACAGGTCGCGCACAGCCCGAGCTCGCGCTTTAATCGCGCGACGCTCTCGGCCAGGGCCTGGACTTCCTCGGCGCTTTCCTTCAGCAGGTGAAACGCAAGACGGCCGGCGGTCTTTTCGCCGATGCCCGGGAGCTTCGATAACTCTTTAATAAGGCGCGTCAGCGGCGCGGGATAGTTCGCCATACTCAAAACTGCCTAACTGAGCCCGGGAATTTTCATGCCGCCGGTAATCTTACTCATTTCTTCCGAGGCCATCTCACGCGCCAGGCGCAGCCCTTCGTTGACGGCGGCGAGCACGAGATCTTCGAGCATTTCGCGCTCGTCGGAATTGACGACCGCGGGATCGATTTTGATGGAGGCCAAACCGAGCTGCCCGGTGACCGTGACGCGCACCATACCGCCTCCGGAGGAGGCCTCGACGGTCTTATGCGCGAGCTCTTCCTGAACGCGGGCGAGCTTGGCCTGCATCTCCTGCGCCTGCTTGAAAAGATTTCCCATACCGCCGAAACCCTTGGCCATAAAGATCCTTTCGCCTTACTCCGGCCGCTTAACCTGCCTTACAGATCCGCCGAAGATCCTGAGCGCGTCCCTGACGACGTCGTTCGGCTCGCCGCTTGCAGCCGCGCCGTCGGTCTGCGCCCTCTTCTCCTGTAGCAGCGAGAGCGACACGGAAACCTCGGCCGAGAAAAACCGTTTCGCGAATTCCTTGAGCGCCGAGAGATTTTCAGGATCCTGGAGATAGGTAAGATGATGGCGGCCCTCGACCCCCAGCTGGAGCGGTCCAGGCGGCAAGGCGAGCGGCTCGACGTTCGCCAGATGCGTCGCGAGAAACTTTTTCTGCTGCGTGACGAATGCGACGAATTTCTGCCACTGCTCGGACGGGGTTCCCGCCGCCGTCAAACCAGCGGGCGCGGTCACTTGCGGTGCTTGAGGCGCCGGCATCGGAGCCGTCTCCGGACTCGGGGCTCGGAACGACGCAGGCGCCGGATCGACGGACGGCCGAACGAGCGGCCGCGTCGAGGACGGTCTCGAATCTGCGCCGGAGAGCTTTTTTTCCAATCCTTCGAGGCGGTCGACCAGCTCGGTGATCGGAACGGCGGCCGAGAGCGTCGCGAGGCGGACGAGCGCGGCTTCGAGCGCGAACCGCGGATACGGCGAGCGCGCGACTTCCTCATCACCGGCGGCGATGAATTTAAAATAGTCGAGCAAGGCATCGGCCGATACACCTGCGGCCTGTCGCCCGAGTTCATCGATCTCCTGGTCGGGCAAGTCCAAAAGCTGGCGGCGGGCATCGGCGTCCGGCCGCGCCTCGTTCACGCCGGCAGAGAGCCGCGCCACCAGCAGATTGCGGAAATGCTCGACGAGCTCGCGCGAGAGCCGCGTGACATCCTTCCCCTGATCCACGACTTGCGCGACGATCTCGACCGCCTTTTTCGCGTCACCCTGCAGCACCGCCGCGGAAAGGTCGTAGAGGACGCGCCGGTCGGTGACCCCGAGAATACTTTCCACCAGGCGCTCGTCGATTGACGCGCCGCTTTCCGGCGGCGCATAGGAGAGCATCTGTTCCAGCAGAGACTGAGCATCGCGCATGCTGCCTTCGGCTTCGCGCGCGAGCAGCAGCAGCGCGCCGGCGGAGATTTTCAGCGATTCCTTGCCGGCGATCTCGCTGAGCCGCTCGATCGCTTCACGAGTCTGAATGCGGCGAAAATCGAAGCGCTGACAGCGCGAGAGAATCGTCTCGGGCAGCCGGTGCGGCTCGGTGGTCGCGAGGATAAACTTGACGAATTCAGGAGGCTCTTCGAGGGTCTTCAAGAGCGCGTTGAAGGCGTCCTTCGTGACCTGATGAACCTCGTCGATGATGTAGATTTTGAAGCGGCTGCGCGCCGGCTGATACTTGACATTCTCGATGATCTGCCGGACTTCGTCGATGCCGCGGTTGGATGCGCCGTCGATCTCGTACACGTCGAGGGACCGGCCTTCGGTAATCTCGACGCATTGCGAGCATTCATTGCAGGGATCGGCGGCCGGGCCGCGCTCGCAATTGAGCGCTTTGGCGAGCACGCGCGCGGCCGTCGTCTTGCCGACGCCTCTCACACCCGTGAAAAGATAAGCGTGCGCGATTCTGCCCGCAGCGATGGCATTGCGCAGGACCTGCGTGACATGGCCCTGGCCGACGATGTCTTTGAACGTCTGCGGCCGCCATTTTCGCGCGAGAACGAGATAAGACATAGTCCCTATGGAATCTCAAATTTCACATCTCAAATGGCAATCTGAGATTTGCCATCTGAGATGCCGAGTGAAGCGAGTCCGGGTGCCCATTGCTGACAGCCGGGTTTGCCTGTGGCACAGGGGTAAAGCCGCTACCGCTGCTTCCTTCCGGACCTGACGGGGTTTGCGGGACCGCCTTGCACAGGGCCCGGCTATCAGCAATCGACATCCGGCGCTCCTGGAGCGGATTTTCCGGCTCGCTTCGAGCTGCGGAATTCCGGTGAGCTTGAAAAAAGAGTACGACGATCCTGGCGAAGAATCAAGAAAAAATCGGCACTCAAGGAGTCGGAAGTGGCGGAGAGGGGGGGATTCGAACCCCCGATGCCGCTATTAACGGCATACACGATTTCCAGTCGTGCACCTTCAACCGCTCGGTCACCTCTCCGGCCTTGCATTTTCATAACATACATAGGAAGCGGAAAAAAGTTTGCGACCTGCGGCCAACGGCGCTAGAATGCCGCCGGAGGATCGCACCATGGTACTGATCGTACACTGGCTCCTGAGCGCTCTCAGCATCCTCATCGTCGCCCACGTCGTGCCGGGTTTCGCGGTCCGCGGCTTCGGCACCGCCTTGATCGCCGCGGTCGTGATCGGTCTCGTCAACGCGACACTGGGCTTCGTGCTCAAAATCTTGACGTTGCCGATCACCATCTTGAGTTTTGGTCTCTTTCTCATAGTCATTAACGCGCTTATGCTGATGTTGGCCGCCGTGCTGGTACCCGGCTTTTCCGTTCAGGGCTTCGGCCCTGCGCTGCTCGGCGCAATCGTTCTCAGCGTGGTAAGCTTCATCCTGCGTTTTTTGGTCTCCAGCTTATAATCCCGGTACTTTCCCCCTCCTTAATTGGGCCTCTCCTTGTGACCGGGAATTTCCCGGCCGCCGATTAGGGTAAGCGCCCTATTTGTCAAAGCGCTTTCAGCGGGTAATCTAGGCGAGCAACTTATTGTTGCGACGAAATCGATCATGCCGACTCATCCCATCGACGGAAAAGCCGCTCCATCTTTGCTTTACGGTGTTGTCCTCGCCGCGCGCGACGACCGGGGCTTGGCCCAGTTCATTCGCAAGCTCCGCGGCGATGATTTGCCGAAGCCTTTTGTCCGCTTTATCGGCAAACGATCCATGCTGGAGCATACGATCGCCCGGGCCGAGAAACTGATCGCGCCCGAGCGACTCTTCGTCTCCGTCGGACGCGAGCAAATGAAGCGGCCGGAAGTACGCCGGCAGATCGCCCGGCGACCACGCGGCACGGTCGTCGTACAGCCGGAAGACAAAGGCTCACTGCCGGAGGTATTGCTGCCGCTGCTGCACATTTATCACCGCGATCCGCTCGCGACCGTGGTGCTTCTCCCCTCGGATCATTTCGTCTCCGAGGAGAACAGGTTCGTGAGCTATCTCTACCTGGCGTCCCGGACGTTGGAGCGAAGCCCCGCGAGTCTCCTTCTACTAGGCATTAAGCCCGAGGCGGCGGAAGCCGACTACGGCTATATCGTCCCCGGCGGCGCGCCGGATAAGCTACGCGGATTCGGGGTGGAGCGCGTGGCGTCTTTCGTCGAAAATCCCTCGAAAGCCGCCTTGTCCGAACTTTTAGAGCGCGGCGCACTTTGGAACACGATGGCGATCGTTTTCAAGGCATTCACAGTATTCGATTTGATCGCGCGGCTTATGCCTTCGCTGCACGCTACGTTCGAAAGTCTCGGCCGCGCGCTTGGCGGCAAACGGGAGCGACAGGCCGTAGCCGATGCTTACAAGGCAATCGAATCGTATGATTTCTCCGCCGATTTACTTGAACAGTTGCCGGGAAAAAGGCCGGACTCGTTGCTGACGCTGCCGGTCGAAGGCGTGTTGTGGAGCGATTGGCGGTCTCCACAAACGCTGGTAAGCGCGCTGACGCGAAGCGGATATCTCGCGCGGGTCAACGATATCCCCGAGCGTGAACTCTTTGCGCTTTGGGCGAGCCGGGAGAGCTCGCGAAAGCGCACGGCGAGAACAAAAAACGCGCCTACACTCAGGTTGGGATGAGGACCGCCGTGGAGGCGGATTGAAAAGGAGGGTCGCCTATGAATTGGCAAAGCATCTTTCAGCAGAGCAAAGTGAACGGCGCGCCGTATCTTGGCGATGCATTGCCGCACCACCCATGGAAATGGCCCAACAATACTTGGTTTCAGCGCCGGCTGCGCGATCTTCGCGTCGAAGAGCGAGGGTCGGAGAAAAACGAAAAAGCCATAGCGTCTCAGCACAACTAATTTAAGTAAATTTTTCACACGGTTCTGCCCGGGGGGACGGAGCCGGCGGTTCGTTTCGAACCCCGGCTCCGGCGGGCAGAAAGGAACCCGCCACGAATGCCACTGCAGCCGGCTTTTTTGTAGTTTGTATCGAGCCTCCTGAGCGATTCCGGCATACCGTATAAATGGGCAGCGGCGGCTACTCGTGCCCGTCTACAGGGTGAACATCAGGGCGGAAATTGCCCGAGGGTCTGCTGCTGCCCTGCGCGGTAATCGGCAAGAATCTGGGTCAGCCACTCTGCCGACGTGAAAACGCGCCCGCCGCGCGTTTGAACCAAATACGGCTTTCCAGAAAGCTCGCTCTTCGTGGCGGCCAAACGAATAAAATCCTCAGGCGTCTGAATCTGCGTTCTGAAATAATCGTACTTCGAGCGCAGATGCGCGGCCGCCTTTTGCGGGTCATAGCTCTGCCCGTTACGAATGAAAGTGGAATCCGAGCGAGCTACATAGCCGATCAGATAATCGACCGCTCGATCGGTATCCTCCCGGCCCGCCGCGAACGCCACGGTGGCAGTACAAAACAGCATCAACAAAGCAGCTGTTGCAAATACATATTTTTGTGCCCACATTGGAGGATACCTCTAGTCGCTGCCTGAAGATTCTCATTTTGGCAGGTTGGCCGGCGCGACACAATGTTCGGCTGTGGGCGGGAGGATGAGTTCCGGGAACGCCTTATTGAAGGCCACCGGTTTTTGCGCAAGGCTTATCCGTGCTTCGAATTCTGAACAGCTTCCTGCAAATTGTTGCTGCTCTGGTAATCGTCGTCTCCTTCGCCGGCTGTAAGCAGCCGCCGAAGGCGGAGGCAAAGCCGACCGACGTCGAGGTCGTGGCCGTCGAACAGAAAGACGTGCCGATTTATTCCGTATGGGTCGGCACGCTTGACGGCTATGTCAACGCGCAGATCCAGCCGCGCGTGACCGGCTACTTGCTGCGGCAGGACTATAAAGAGGGATCGTACGTCAAGAGCGGCCAGCTTCTGTTCGAGATCGATCCGCGTACTTACCAGGCCGCGCTCGAGCAGGCGCTAGGACAATTAAAACAAGCCGAAGCGGCGCTCGGGAAAACCCAGATAGACGTCAAACGTTTAACGCCGCTTGCGAAGGACCAAGTCGTCAGCCAACAGGAGCTCGACAACGCTGTCCAGGCGAATCTCGGCAATGAGGCCGCGGTCGCCGCCGCGAAAGCGCAGGTTGCGCAAGCGCGGCTCAATCTGGACTGGACGAAGGTGACTTCGCCGATCGACGGCATCGCCGGCATCGCGCAGGCGCAGGTCGGCGATCTCGTAGCGGCGAACGTGCCGCTCACATCGATCTCGACGGTCGACCCGATCAAGGTCTTCTTTTCGGTCAGCGAGCAGGAACATATCAACTGGCTGCGCATGAATCCCGATCCCGAGAAGCGCGCAGAGCGCGAGCAGAATATCCGGCTCCAGATGATTCTCGCCGACGGCAGCCTTTACCCGCACACGGGAAGGTTTTCGTTCGCCGACCGTCAGGTCGACGTCAAGACCGGCGCGCTGAGAATCCAGGGCGTTTTTCCCAATCCCGGCAATGCGCTACGCCCAGGGCAATTCGTCCGCGTGAAGGCGGCACCGAAGACCGCCCTCGGAGCGCTGCTGGTCCCGCAGCGCGCCGTAACCGAGCTGCAAGGATCGTATCAAGTCGCGGTTGTCGGTTCCGACAATCACGTGCACGTCCGGCCGGTCAAAGTCGGCGATCGCGTCGGCTCGCAGTGGATCATCGAATCAGGCCTTAAGCCCGGCGAGCGCGTCGTTGCCGAAGGAACGCAAAAAGTTAAAGAAGGCATGGCCGTTAATCCTCAGCCTTTCACGCGGACGGCAAGCGCCGCCGCGCCGACCGGCGCCGCGCAGGCGCAGACGAAGTAGACCATGCCGCGATTCTTCGTCTATCATCCGATCATTGCGATCGTCATTTCGATCATCACGGTGATCGTCGGTCTGGTCTCGCTAGTCCGTCTTCCCATCGCGCAGCTTCCTAACGTCGCCCCGCCGGAGATCTTCCTCCAGGCCACCTATGTCGGCGCGGACGCGATCACTGTCGAGCAATCGGTCGCAACGCCGATCGAGCAGCAGATGCAGGGCGTAGATAACATGCTCTACATGCAGTCGGTCAACTCCGCCAGCGGCCTCATGCGGCTGCGGGTCGATTTCGACGTCAGCACGGACCCGAACACGGACCAGATTCTCACGCAGATGCGCTACCTGCAGGCGGAGTCGCAGCTGCCGCTCGACGTGCGCAACCAGGGAGTGACGATTCGCAAGTCGGCGACGAGTCCGCTAGCGCTTTTCTCGCTCTATTCGCCGAAAGGGACCTACGATGCAACGTTTCTCGCCAACTACGCCTACATCAACATCAACGATCCGATGAGCCGCGTGCCCGGCATCGGACAGGTGTCTATCTTTGGGGCAGGACAGTACGCGATGCGCTTGTGGGTCCGGCCCGATACGCTGGCCAGCAAGGGTATTACCGTCAACGATATCATCGTCGCCATCACGAATCAGAATAACGTCAACCCAGCCGGGCAGATCGGCGCCGAGCCGGTGCCGAAAGGCCAGGAATTCACCTATACCGTTCGCGCCCAGGGCCGCCTTCTTACCGCCGAGGAATTCGGCGAGATCGTGCTCCGCGCTGACATCGACGGCGGCATCGTGCGCGTAAGGGACGTCGCGCGCGTCGAGCTCGGCGCGCAGATCTACAATCAGATCGGCCGCGTGAACGGCGCGCCCTCGGCAATCATCGCCGTCTATCAGCTGCCCGGCTTGAACGCGCTCGATACGATGGACCGCGCGCGCGCGCTCATGGACGAGCTCAAGCAGCGCTTTCCCTCCGACCTCGACTACGCCGTCTCCCTGAATACCACGTTGGCGGTGAGCGAGGGCATCAAGGAGATCGTGACGACGCTCGTCGAGGCACTGATCCTCGTCATCCTCGTCGTCTTTCTATTCCTGCAAAACTGGCGCGCCACCCTGATTCCGTTGCTCGCCGTCCCGGTGTCGCTGATCGGCACCTTCGCGGTCTTTCCGCTGCTGGGATTCTCCATCAATACGCTCTCGCTCTTCGGGCTTGTCCTCGCGATCGGGCTCGTCGTCGACGACGCGATCGTCGTCGTCGAGGCCGTCGAGCAGCACATCGAGCGCGGCCTTTCGCCGCGCGACGCGACGTTGCGGGCGATGGAGCAGGTCTCGCGGCCGGTGGTCGCCATCGCGTTGATTCTCGCGTCAGTGTTTCTGCCGGTCGCGTTTGTCGGCGGCATTCAAGGGCGGCTTAACAACCAGTTTGCGGTGACGATCGCGATCTCTACACTAATCTCGGCCTTCAACGCCCTCACGCTATCGCCCGCGCTCTCGGCCATGCTGCTCCGCCCTCGACAGTCATCGCGCGGCATCCTCGGGCGGTTTTTTGCGTGGTTCAACCGCGGATTCGAGAGAGTCATGCACGGCTATCTCGTCGGCAGCGAAGCGCTGCTGCACAAGGCGATCTTCTCGGTCATACTGTTGATCGTCATCGCCGCCGGCGCAGGTCTGTTCGGCTCGGTGCTACCCCGATCGTTTTTGCCGGAGGAGGACCAGGGCTATTTCTTCGTCAACGTTCAGCTTCCCGTCTCGTCGTCGCTTCAGCGCACCGACGCGGTCTCCAAGCGTATCGAAGCGATCCTCAAGGATACGCCCGGCGTGCAAAGCTACAACACTGTGGTCGGCTTCAGCCTGTTGAGCTTCGTGAACACGACTTACAACGCGTTTTTCTTTGTCACGTTAAAACCGTGGGGCGAGCGCCCCGGACTAACAGCCGCCGATATCATCCATAATCTCAATCAGCGCCTTGCGGGGCTTCCCGAAGCGCAGGCCTTCGGCTTCGCGCCACCGGCGATCCCCGGCATAGGAACTTCGGGCGGCGCGACCTTCATGCTCGAAGACCGCTCCGGCCAGGACATCAATTTTCTCGCGCAGAACACCGACCGCTTCCTCGAAGCCGCGCGCAAGCGTCCCGAGTTCACCACTCTTTCTTCGACGCTCGTTCCGAGCGCGCCGCAGGTCTTGGCCGACGTCGACCGCGACAAGGTCCTCAAGCAAGGCGTCGATCTCGCCACCGTTTACCGCACCTTGCAGGCTTTCATGGGCGGAGTCTTCGTCAACTTCTTTAATCGCTTCGGCCGCGTGTGGCAGGTCTACGTCGAGGCCGAGGGCGATTTTCGCACCGATGCGAACAACGTGGGGCTCTTCCGCGTGCGCAACGCCGACGGCCAGGCGGTTCAGCTTTCGAGTTTCATCAATATGCGCAACACGTACGGACCGGAATTCACTGTCCGCTTCAACGGCTATCGCGCCGCGCAGATCAACGCGAGCGTCGCGCCCGGCTACAGCTCCGGGCAGGCGATGGCCGCGTTGGAAGAAGTCTTCGCCCAGACGATGCCGCGCGAGATGGGCTACGATTACGCCGGTATGTCGTTTCAGGAGAAAGT
This sequence comes from Pseudomonadota bacterium, assembly GCA_021324155.1. GTDB lineage: Bacteria > Desulfobacterota > Binatia > UBA9968 > UBA9968 > JAJPJQ01. The sequence goes on along the minus strand of JAJPJQ010000018.1, from coordinate 176,868 downwards.
GGCGGCGGAAAGCGCGCCCGTGAGCGTCGTGTTCGGCTTCTCGCTGCTGTTCGTTTTTCTCATTCAGGCGGCGCTTTACGAAAGCTGGTCGCTGCCGTTTTCGGTGCTGCTGACGGTGCCGATCGCGGTGATCGGCGCGTTCTTCGGTCTTTGGATGCGCCATTTCTCGCTCGATGTCTACGCGCAGATCGGCCTTATCGTGCTCATCGGTCTCGCGGCGAAGAACGCGATCCTGATCGTCGAGTTCGCCAAACTGGAATTCGAGAAGGGGCGCGGCCTGATGGAAGCCGCTTTGGAGGGCATGCGACTGCGCCGCCGTCCCCTGTTCATGACGTCGATCGCTTTCATCCTCGGCTGCGCGCCTCTGTGGACGGCCGCTGGCGCCGGCAGCGCGGCGCGGCGCACGCTCGGAACGGTCGTCATCATGGGCATGCTGGCGGACACGATCCTCGCGAGTTTTCTGATCCCAGTCTCGTTCTATGTCGTCGAGCGGCTCAGCCGTCGTAAAGAAGCGCATGCGCCAGCCGCTGCGACGCCCCAGGCCGAATGAATTGCGGAGTCGACGTGGTGAGGAGGGTTAGAACGCATCGGATCACGCCCGCTTTGGCCGCCATCACGGCAATGGTCGTCCTATACGCCTGCGCCCTCGGTCCGAACTATAAGCGTCCGCAAGTCGCCGCTCCTCAGGGGTTTCGCGGCCAAGAGGGTGCCGCCGAACAGGCGTCGATCGCCGACCTGCCCTGGTGGGAAGTCTTCAACGACCCCGCGCTCGCATCTTTGATCAAAGACGCGCTTGCTAATAATTACGATTTGCTCCTCGCGGTGCAGCGCATCGAGCAGGCGCGCGCCGTTGCCGTGCAGGTCCGCTCGGAGCTCTTCCCGCAGGTCGGCTACGAAGGCGACACCGGTCGCGGCAAAAACGCCGTCAACGGCCGCGTCGCATCGACCGCCGGCCTGACGGTCAATGCATTCGCCGGTCTCTTGAACGCCTCCTGGGAGATAGATCTCTGGGGCCGCATTCGCCGCGCCGACGAAGCCGCGCGCGCGCAGATCCTCGTCAACGAGGAGGCGCGCCGCGGCGTGATGCTCTCTCTCGTCAGCGACGTCGCCCAGGCCTATTTCGAGCTGCTCGAGCTCGATCTCCAGCGCGAGATCGCGCTACGCACGACCGAGAGCTTTCGCGACAGCCTCGATATCTTCCGTCGCCGGCTCGAGGGCGGCGTTGCGTCGCGGCTGGAGACGGCGCGCGCTTCCGCATCGCTCGCTCAAACCGCTGCCGAGGTGCCGAACCTCGAGCGGCTCATCGTGCTCAAGGAGAATCAGATCAACCTCCTGATCGGCCGTCCGCCGGCGCCGGTAACGCGCGGCGCGGCGTTGACGGCGCAGCGGCTGCCGCCGGAGGTGCCCGCGGGCATCCCCTCCGATCTTCTCGAGCGCCGGCCGGATATCCGCCAGGCCGAGCAGCAGATCGTTTCCGCCAACGCGCGCATCGGCGTAGCGATTGCGGACTTCTTTCCGCGCCTGGACCTCACCGGCCTATTCGGCTTCGCAAGTCCGCAGCTGTCCGCGATTACTTCCGGCAAAAACAGAGTCTGGTCGGCCGCTGCATCGCTTGCGGGGCCGCTTTTTCAAGGCGGCCGCCTGGTCGGGCAATACCAGCAATTCAAGTCCGAGTGGGAAGAATCTCGCATCCGCTACGAGCAGACGGCTCTGAACGCATTCCATGAGGTATCCAACGCACTCGTCTCGCGGCAGAAACTGACCGAGGTGCGCGCCCAGCAGGCCCGCGCCGTGGCCGATCTGCAAGAATCGGTCAGCGTCTCAACCCAGCGCTACATCGCGGGGTTGTCGAGTTACTTCGAAGTACTCGAAGCCCAGCAACAACTCTTCCCCGCGGAAAACGCCCTCGCGCAGACCCAGCTCCAGCAGCTGGTCGTCATTGTCCAGCTTTACCGCGCGTTGGGCGGCGGGTGGAAACTCGCCGATGCCGAATGGGCGACGGCCCAGTAACAATTCCGCGCACGCTCATTGACAGTGAATTTCGGATTCGATAGCGTTTTTCTCATCATTCCGGAGGAACGATGGAAGGCCCCAAGCCGGTCAAAAGCGGCAAAGTCAACGTCAACGGCGTCAACCTGTACTACGAGCTCTACGGCAAAGGCGACCCGCTCGTGCTCGTCGCCGGCACGGGCATCAGCCTCGCGCCCTGGCGCGTCTTCCAGGTGCCGGAGTTCTCGAAATATTATCAGGTACTCATCTACGACCACCGCGGCCTCGGCCGCAGCGATAAGCCCGACGTCGCCTACTCGACTCGATTATTCGCCCAGGATTGCGCCGCGCTCATGGACGCTCTCGATATCAAACGCGCGCACATCATGGGCCACTCGATGGGCGGGCGCGTCGCGCAATGGATCGCGCTCGATCATCCGGAGAAGGTCCGAAGTCTCGTCTTGTCCGGGACCGGCTCGGGCAAGTACAGCGACACGCTCACGGATTATCCTCGCGGCGTGCCGCTCGACGCCGCCTACGAGATGATCAGCAAAGGCTATGAAAAATACCAGCACGACCACTGGGGTCCGGGTTTCATGTTCAGCGACGAGTTCATGAAGGGCCATCCGGAAGTCGTAAAGCAGTTCCAGGATCTCATCGTCGACGAGGTGCCGCCGCTCAAATGCTATCTGCGTCACGTCGTCGCGCGCCAATGCCACGAGACGACCGACATTGTACAAAATATCAAAGCTCCGACGCTTGTGATCGTCGGCAGCAAAGACACGCACGAAGGCGGCACCGGGAGCCACGTGGAATCGTCCCGCGCCCTGGTAAAGAAAATCGCGGGCGCCGAGCTGGTGCTCGTCGAAGGCGGCAAGCACGGCTATCTGCGAGAGATGCCCGAGAAAGGCCACCCACCCATTCTCGACTTTCTACGCCGCCACTGAGGCAAGATGAAAAAGCAAGAAATTCTCGACAAGCATCAGAAGTATCTCTTTTCTTCCGTCGCGAATTATTACGACGAGCCGCTGGTCGTCGATCACGCCAAAGGCTGCTTCATTTACGACAGCGAGGGCAAGGAATACCTGGACTTCTTCGGCGGCATTCTCACGATCAGCGTCGGCCACTGCAATGAAAAAGTGACTGCCGCGATCGACGCGCAGACGCACAAGCTCCAGCATGCCTCGACGCTCTACCCCAACGAGCCGCACGTGCGACTCGCCGAGAAGCTCGCGCAGATCACGCCCGGACGCCTGCAAAAATCTTTTTTCACCAACAGCGGCACGGAGGCAAACGAGACCGCGGTACTGATCGCGCAGCTCTCGACCAAATGCCAGGATGTCTTCGCGCTGCGCCACAGCTACAGCGGGCGCTCTTACATGGCGCTGAGCCTCACGGGCAACGCATCGTGGCGCATCGCGCCGACGACGGTTCCCGGCATCCATCACATCGCGAACGCTTACTGCTATCGCTGCCCGTTCGGCCTCACCTATCCCAGCTGCGAGCTCAAATGCGCCAAGGACCTCGAAGAGGCGATCCAGACGGAGACCTCCGGGCGCGTCGCCGCTCTCGTCTCTGAGCCGATCCAGGGGGTCGGCGGCTACATCACGCCGCCGAAAGAATATTTTTCGGAGATCACATCAATTCTGAAAAAATATGGCGGCCTTTTCATCTGCGACGAGGTGCAGACCGGTTGGGGGCGCACCGGCGGCAAGATGTTCGGCATCGAGCACTGGGACGTCGAGCCCGACATCATGACTTTCGCCAAAGGCATGGCCAACGGGGTGCCGATCGGCGCGACTATCGCATCCCCGGAAGTCGCCGACAGCATTAAAGGACTCACAATCTCTACCTTCGGCGGCAACCCGGTAACCGCCACGGCCGCTCAGGCGACGATCGAGGTCATCGAAGAAGAAAATCTCGTCGAGAACGCGCGCGTGATGGGCGACCGGCTGCGCCAGGGGCTCGAAGCGCTCAAGAGCAAATATCCCGTCATCGGCGACGTGCGCGGCATGGGCTTGATGCAGGCGATGGAGCTCGTCGGCGAGAACAAAAAGCCTGATGCGGCGTCCCTCAAGCGGCTCTTCGAAGCGACGAAACGTAATGGACTGCTGATCGGCAAAGGCGGCCTCTGGGGCAACGTGGTGCGCATCGCGCCGCCACTCAACGTGAATAAAGATCAAGTCGACAACGCAGTGCAGCTCCTCGACCGATCCTTCGCGCAGCTTGGACAATAACACTCGCCTCCCATGATCGGACGGCGCCTCATCGGAGCGATACCGGTTCTTCTCGGCATTTCCTTCATCGTCTTTCTGCTGATGCACCTCGCGCCGGGCGATCCGGTCTACTTGCTTCTGGGCGAAAACGCGACGCCGGAGGATGTCGCGCGCGTTCGCCACGAATGGGGGCTCGACGAGCCGCTCGCGATGCAGTACTGGCAGTTCATCTCGCGCGCGATGGTCGGCGATTTCGGGCGCTCGCTTAAGTTCGGCGAGCCCGTGATGAAGCTCGTCCTCGAGCGGCTGCCCGCGACAATCGAACTCGCCACGATCAGCCTCATCGTCGCGATTTTGATTTCGATCCCCATCGGCGTGTACTCGGCCGTCAAGCGCGACACGCTCGTCGATCATGCCGGGACGAGCATGGCGCTGATCGGCGTCTCGCTGCCGAACTTCTGGCTCGGCATCATGCTGATCTATTTTCTCGGCGGCCGGTGGAACCTGCTTCCTGTCGCGGGCCGGATCGAGTACGGCCTCGAGGTTCAAGCGATAACCGGATTTTATTTATTGGACAGCCTGCTTATGGGAAACATGGCCGCGTTCTGGAGCGCGGTGAAGCATCTGCTGATGCCCGCGATTACACTCGGTACGGCGCTCGCGGCGATCGTGACGCGCATCACGCGGTCGAGCGTTCTCGAAATGATGCGCCAGGATTACGTCATGACGGCGCGCGCCAAGGGCCTCAGCGAGCGCGCCGTCATCTGGCGCCATATTCTGCGCAACGCGCTCATCACGGTCGTAACGATCCTCGGCCTTCAGCTCGGCGCGCTGCTGAACGGCTCGGTCATCACCGAGACGGTTTTCTCCTATCCCGGAATCGGCGATCTCCTGATCCAGTCGATCTCCGCCCGCGATTACCGGCTGACGCAGGTGCTGATCCTATTCTTCGGCGTCATTTACTTCGCCGTCAATCTTCTGGTCGACGTCGTGTATACGTTCATCGATCCGAGGATCAAACTTTAATGCGGCGCTTTCGCTATTTCAAAGTTTTCGCCGGTGGGATGATTCTCGTAGGGCTGATCGTCTGCGGCGTCGCGGCGCCGATGATCGCGCCCTACGATCCGCAGGAGCAGCGGCTCGAAGCGCGCCTGCAGCCGCCGGCATGGGCCGGCGGCGCGGCGGCGAGATACTGGCTCGGAACGGATAATCTCGGCCGCGACATCCTGAGCCGGATCATCTACGGCTCGCGCATCTCCCTCCTCGTCGGTGCGACAACGGTTATTCTCGCGGGACTCCTGGGCTGTATTCTCGGCGGCGTCGCGGGCTACTTCGGGAAAGGCGTCGATGAACTCGTGAGCAAAGTGACTGAGATATTCCTCGCCTTCCCTTTTCTCCTTCTCGCGATCGCATTGATGGCTTTCCTCGGTCAAGGCGTGGTGAATATCATCCTGGCCTTGATGATGAGCCGCTGGGTGCAGTATTGCCGCGTGGTGCGCGGCGAGGTCTTGTCTCTAAAAGAGCGGGATTTCATCACCGCCGCGCGCGCTCTCGGCGCCAAGGACTTCTACATTCTACTGCGACACATCGCGCCGAATACGCTGCCGAGCGTGACCGTGGTCGCGACCTTCGCGATGGCGATTGTCATCATCTCCGAGGCGAGCCTCAGCTTTCTGGGGCTCGGCGTGCCGGCTTACATACCGACCTGGGGCTCGATGCTGAGCGAAGGGCGCAGCTACATGACGCGCGCGCCATGGCTCACGATCTTCCCCGGCCTAGCGATTTTCATCACCGTTTTCGGTATAAACCTCCTGGGAGACGGCCTCAGGGACCTGTTTGACCCCAAACTGCAAAGACAATAAAAGAAGCGGCAGCGAGGAGACAGTATGAACAAATCGACCCGCGGCATGAGCCGCAGACAGTTTCTCAAAAACAGCGCCGCGGCCGCGATCGGCGCCGCCGTCGCGCCCGCGTTCGTGCGCGATGCCTTCGCCGCTACGCGCGACCGCGTGACGATTTATCATTCCAGCGTCGCCGATAACATGAATCCGTATAAGCACAGCTCGAGCCCGATCTACGGACAGTGGCAGCATGTCTTCGAGCCGCTCGTCGAATACAACTACAAGAAGAAGGACTACGACGGCATCCTCGCCGACTCGTGGCAATTCGACGGTAAACGCTGGGTCATAAAGCTCAAGAAAGGGATTAAGTTTCACAACGGCGCGCCGCTCACGGCCAAGGACGTCGCGTTCTCGATCGAGCGCATGAAGGACGAGAAGAGCGGCAGCCTGCAGGGCTCGAACTTCAAGGACGTCACCGAGATCCAGACGCCCGACGATCTTACCGCGATCTTCATCACCAAGCAGCCGCTCGCGATCTTCCTCGACCGGCTGGAAAACCGCTTCATCATCAACAAAGCTGCGGTCGAGAAATACGGCGCCGAGTGGGAGCAGCACCCGATCGGAACCGGCGCGTATCGCTTCGTGAGCTACCAGCGCGGCGGCAATTTCGTCTTCACGCGCAACGACGATTATTGGGGCGGAAAGGCGAACGTCAAAGAAGCCGTATTCAAGAAGGTCACCGAGGACGCCGCGCGCCTCGCCGCGCTCGAATCGGGCCAGTGCGACTTCATCAACAACGTCCCCGTGCACGAGGTCGCGCGTCTGGAAAAACATCCGCGCGTTAAGGTCGACAAAGTCGAAGGGCTGCGCATGTTCCTCCTCGCCTTCAACGTCGCGTACAAGCCATTCGACAACAAGCTCGTGCGTCAGGCGGCGAATTACGCCGTCGACGCCGATTCCATCGTCAAGAACATCTTCGAAGGCATTGGCTACGCCAACCATGGGCCGGTGGGCTCCAACGTCGTCGGCGCCGATCCCAAGCTCAAGCGCTACCCCTACGATCCAAAAAAATCCCAGGAGTTGCTCGCCGCCGCAGGCTACCCGAACGGCTGCGACATCAAGCTCTATTACTCGGCTGGCCGCTATCCGAAAGACACCGAGGTCTGTCAGGTCGTCGCCGCCCAGATGGCGAAAGGGGGATTCCGCGTCGATGTGGTATCGCAGGAATGGGCGACCTTCTGGGAGACGACGGGCGTCAACGGCGGCAAGCTCCCCTTCTATTATATTGGCCGGGGCTCGCTGACGGACGCCGATACGCTCTACGATCAATATTTCCGCACCGGCACGACCAAGCGAACAAACTACAGCAATCCCGAGTTCGACAAGCTGGTCGAGGAGGAGCAGAAGACACCGGACATGAAAAAACGCACGGCATTCCTGCAGCAGGCGGGGAAGATCCTCATGGACGAGGTGCCTTACATCCCGCTCTACAACCTGGCGGATATTTACGCCATGGCGAAGAACGTGAACTGGAAGATTAGGCCGGACGAGAAAGTGCTGACCTGGGATATGGCGGTGAAGTGATGAGGCTTCGTTGAAGAAGCAAGGGCCGTGCTGCCTGCCTCTACGGCAGAATTCCGATGTGGCTCGTGAACCAAAGGAGCAAAGGATGAGACGGATGCTGCTATCGCTCATCCTGCTCGCCAGCTGCGGACAGCTTGAGTGGACTATCCCGCTGGGAAAAACGCAGGTAGATTTTCAGCGAGAGAGCTACGAATGCGAACGCGATGCGCGATACGCATTCCCAGGTGGACCGGCAACAGTAGGGGCAAACATGGATATGCAGAATATGTATTTACGCTGCATGCACGTCCGTGGTTACGATTTGGTCAAGAAGCAATAGTCCTACGGGTAAGGCAATTGATTAGAAGTTAAACCTACATTAGGCTCTATAGCCCACCTCCCCGCCTACAATGGTCATCTCTACTTTAAGGTCTTTGATCTTTTCCGGCTGAATCACGAACGGATCCTCGGCGCAGACGGCGATGTCGGCGAGTTTGCCGACTTCCAGCGTGCCCTTGTCGTTCTCCTCGAAGCCGACGTAGGCAGCCGTCGTCGTGTGCATCGCGAACGCCTCTTGCAGCGAGATTCGCTCTTCCGGAATCCACACATCGCCCCAGCGCATTCGCCGCGACACGCAAGCGGCGATGTCGCGCAGCGGATCGACCGGCCAGTAACCCGGCGAGTCCGAGCCGCCGGCGATGATGACGCCGTTCTTGAGCAGCGTGCGGAACGGGAACGCCTTGGTGAGGCGCTTCTCGCCGACGCAGTCGAGAATCGCGTCGCCGACGTAGTAGCCGATGGCGATGTTCGGGATCGCGATGATGCCGGAGCGCACCATGCGCTGCATGCGCTCGGGCGACGCGAGCCAATTGCCCATGTGCTCGATGCGGTGGCGGTGATCCTTGCGCGGCGACTTCTCGATCGCATTCTCGTACGCGCCGAGCGCCATGTCGAACGCGCGGTCGCCGATCGCGTGCACGCAGCAGCGCAGCCCCGCCGTGTGGCAGCGCAGGACGGTCTCGTTGAGCTCGTCCTGCTCGATGCGGATGATGCCGCAGTTATGCTCGTCGTCCTCGTAGGGATCGTAGAAGCAGGCGTTGCGGCCGGTGATGCCGCCGTCGATGCTCATCTTGACGCCGCCGACGCGCAGCCATTCGTTGCCGAAGCCCGTGATCAAGCCCAGCTCGATCAGGCTCTTCGATTCGATGAATGACTCGATCACCCGCGGGAGCAGGCTCACGCGCGCGGGGAGCTTCCCTTCCTTGAAAATTTCCTGGTACGCGCGCACAGGCTCGCCCGAGCGCACGATGTCGTGCACCGTCGTAACGCCGCGCTCGAGGCATTGGTTGAGCGCATAGACGATGCCGTCTTTTAATTGCAGGTAGCTAAATACCGGCGCGGCTTTTCTGAGAAGGAGCTGTGCGCGCTCGTGCAGCTCGCCGGTCGGCTCGCCGGTCTGCGGGTCCTTGCGGATCGCGCCGCCCGCAGGGTCGGCGCTGTCCTTTGTGATCTTCGCCAATTTGAGCGCCAGCGTATTGGCAATCGTGATGTGCGCGCCGAAGGAGATCGAGACGGGATGATCGGGAATCGCGCGGTCGAGATCGTGCCGGTCTGGAAAGTGCTTCTCCTTCAGGCGGAAGTCCTGCATCGGGCTCCCGTGCGCGACGATCCACGAGCCTTTCGGCGTCTCGGCGGCGCGCTTCGCGAGCGTCTGGAGAATGTCGCCGATCGAGTAAGTCTCGGTGTAAAAATCCCGGCAGTCGACGAACTCCATCTCGGCGGTGCCCTTCTCGGCGAGATGCACGTGCGTGTCCGTGAGACCGGGAATCGCCGTGCGCCCTTCGAGATCAATCTGCTCCGTATCCCGCCCTGCGAGACGCCGAATTTCGTCCGACGCGCCGGTCGCGACGATGCGCCCGCCGGCGGACGCCAGCGCCTCGAAGGTCGAGCCGTTCGCCGCGAAGCTGCGAATCTTGCCGTTGTACAAAATTAAATCGGGGTGCATGGAATTTCTGCGTTTCATTGCCGCCTCCTTGCTGCGGTGGAACAGTTACGCTATAGGTCGGTTCTTGATCGACTGTCAACGGCCCGAGGAGGAATTTCGTCATGGCGCGTGAGCCTTTCGCCTGGCCCGGCAATGCGCGGGTCGCGTTCGTCGTCGGCATAGCCTTCGAGGCATGGGACCGCGAAAAGCCGACGCGCGGCGGCGCGCTGCAGTCGCCGCTGCCGGCGAACGCGCTGTGGAAGCGCGACTGGTCGACCGAGACATTTCGCGAGTTCGGACCCAAGGTCGGCATCCGAAGGATGCTGGATATCTGCGACAAATACGGCGTGAAGGTCAGCATGCCCGTGAACGGCCTCACCTGCGTCTATTATCCGGAACTCATAAAATACGCGCACGGGCGCGGCCACGAGATGGTCGCGCACGGCTGGGACCAGGGGGAATTTCTCTACATGCTCACGCGCGAGCAGGAGCGCGAGAACATTCTCAAGACGGTCGAGGCGATTACGAAGACGACGGGCGAGAAGCCGACCGGCTGGTCGTCGCCGGGCGTGCGCTCGACGGACAACACACCGGAATTAATTCTCGAAGCCGGGCTGCAATACCACTGCGACTTCCATGACGAGGAGATGCCCTACCCGCTTCACGTGAACGGGCAAGTATTGATCGAGTTTCCCCACCAATACACGATCAACGACAATCGCACGATGCACGGCATGTCGCGACACGACTTCTTCGAAAAATTCAAAGACGAGTTCGATTACCGCTACAAGATCGGTCGCGAGAATCCCACGATGATGAACGTCATCACGCACGGATATATCAGCTCACGCATCCCGATGATCGACACCTTCGAGCAGATCGTCGCCTACGCGAAAAGCCGCGAAGAGGTGTGGTTCGCGCGCCGCGGCGACGTCGCGGCATGGGCGAGAAAATACTACAGCGAGTGAACTTTATGCGAAGTAGCCGTTCTTGAACGCCCAGAGCCAGAGATAGGCGATCTTCTCGTTATGCAGCTCCGCGTAGCCGACATGCCCGTAGCGCGGGATCAGCACGACGTGCGAGCGCTTCACGCCCGCCTGGCGATACCGGTTGCACATGTAGGGCTCGCGCTTGTTCTCGATTGGATCGCCTTCCTTCCAGTGGCCCTTGTCGTTCTCGCCGACGACGAATAGCACGCTGATGTTCTTGAGCCAGTCGGCGCGCGGCTCCTGCAGGTGATCGAAATATTCCTCGCGCGGCAGTCCCGTGCGCTTGGGATATTCCTCCATAATTTCTTTGTTGACCAGGTGCTGGTTGTCGCAGAGCGAGGTCTTCATTTGCGACCGCACCTTGCCGGCCCAGGCGAGGTATTCTTCCGCGCCGCCCCAAGGACATAAGTCTTCAGGATCTTCGTAGCCGGCGGCCTTGAAGAATTTCGGGTTCCTGCGCGCGATCTTGTCGATCTCGTAGACTTTCGTTTTTTCCGCGCCGGTCTTCTCGCGCCACTCGAGACGCCAGCCGTCGGGCCCGCCGGTGCCGAAGCCGAGCAGGCCGATGTATTCTGCTTTTTTAATGAAACGGTGCATATGCGCCTGCATCGGCCCCGAGGTCGAGTGTCCCCAGCCGAGAATTTTCCGGCCCGCGAGATTCGCGTCGATGAGCGCTGCGAAGCCCTGACAATTGACATTAAAGGTACACTTTAGGTTTCGGTCGAGAACCTCTTTCAACGGCAGCTCTTTGTCCAGGAGGTAATGCGGCATACGCTCCTCGACCGATTCGGTCCAGGTGCCGCCAGGCGGGTAGTGGCCGGGGTAGGTCATCGCGAGGACTTTGAATCCTTGCGCTGCTAAACGACGCGACATCCCTGGTCTGCCGTCCGGCGTCTCGTCCATAATGCGCTCGGAGCCGGCGCCGCCGTGCGTGACGGTGATCGCGAGCGAAGGATCGACTTCTTTCTCCGGCGTGTAGAGCCTGCCGTGAATGTCCCAATCGTAGCCGTTGCGGTGAAATCGCGCGGTGACTTCTTTGACGTTGAATCCGACCTCGGGATACGGCGGATCGATCTTCAGCCACTGCTCCCAATCGACGCCGACGAGATAATTTTTGCCGTTGATGCCTTCGAGATAACGGTTCACCGCTTCGTTCGCCATGCGTTTCTCCTTTGCTTTGCTCTTATTTACTTCGCCGAGCGAAGCAGCGCAACCTTGCTTGTTTTCAATGCAGCGTCGTGCCACCCGATACATCGATGCACGCGCCGGTCACATGCGCCGCTTCGTCGGAGACGAGCCACGCGACCGCCTTGCCGATGTCCTCGGCCGAAGTCGCGCGGCCGAGCGGCGCGGCAGTCGATCCATCGTCGCTATGCTTCCAGCGCGCGTCGGCGTTGCCCGGCGCGATGGAATTGATGCGCACGCCGTACTCGGCGCATTCGAGCACCATCGTCTGTGTGAAGACGATGATGCCCGCCTTCGCGGCGGAATAATGCGCGGCATTTTTCCCGCCGCGGAGCCCGCGACTCGCCGCGATCGAGACGATGGCGCCGCGCCGCTGCGCCTTCATCACGGGCAGAACGGCATGGACGACGTTGAGCACGCCTTTCAGGTTGACGTCGATCACCTTGCGCCATTCGTCAGGCGGCATCTCCGCGAGCGGCTTCGGCGTGAGGCCGAGGCCGCGCAAACCGCCCGCGCAATTCACCAGCGCATCGATTGCGCCCCGGCGCTTCGCCGTGTCCTGCACGATCGCGCGAACACTGCCGCGATCGGTCACGTCCATGCGCGCGGTCTCGACGCGGGTATTTTGAGGCATCTTATCGGCCACGCTGCGCGCGCCGGCTTCGTTGATATCCGTCAACACGAGATCCCAGCCGCGCATGGCGAGCGCGCGCGATGCCTTCGCCCATCAGACTCGCCGCGCCGGTGATGAACGCCGTTGCCATTGTTCAGTGAAGCCGCGAGCCGCCGCTGACATCAATGCATGCGCCGGTGATATAGGCGGCGCGATCGGACATCAGAAATGCGACCGCGTCGCCGACCTCCGCGGCGCGGCCGAATCGACCTAACGGCGGCAGCCGGACGTCGCCCTCTTCGCGCCGCATGCGCTCCATTTCGTCCCACGATTTCGTGCGCGATTCGACGCGCCCGGGCGCGACCGCGTTGACGCGCACGCCGTGAGACGCCGCCTCCTGCGCGAGCGATTGCGTGAGCGCGATGACGCCGGCCTTCGTCGCGGAATAGACCGAGGCGTTGCGCTGCCGAATGTGCGGTGGTCCGCCGCGCAGTCCGGCGCCGGAAGCGATATTGACGATCGCGGCGGTCTCCTGGCGGTAAAAAACCGGTAACGCCGCATGGCAGGCGTAGTAGACGGCATTCAGATGAACCTCGATGAGCGCGTCCCAGCTCTCGGGGGAAGTCTCTGTGAACGGCGCCCCCTTCGCGCCTGGAATGTGGCGCAGCCCGCCGGCCGCCGTGACGAGGCCTTGCAGCCAGCCGTTCGTCGCCGCGGCTTTTTCAATCGCCGAGTCGACGGCGTCGAAGTCGGTCGCGTCGAGGACGAATGTCCCTGCGACCGCGTCGCCGATATCCGCGGCGACGCGCTTCAGCTCGTCGCCGTCGATGTCCGCAAGGACGACGCGCCAGCCGTCGCGCGCGAGCGCACGGGCCGAGGCGCTGCCGATCGCGCCGGCGCCGCCGGTGATGAACGCCGTCGGCATTACGCGGCTCAGTAGTCTCCCATCGGCCGGTATTCCGGCGGATTGTTCGTCCGCTCGATGCAGTATTCGGCGATGTCGCGGCGGTGAGTGAACCAGACGATATCCTCGAACTCTTTCAAATAGCGGATCATCTTCTCGAACGCGAAGGCCATGTACGGCCGGCCGCCGAGCTCGGCATGGACCAAGGCGTCGATGCGCCCGGGCCGGCCGCGCTGCGCTTCTTCGCGCATGAAGTCGAACGCCGCTTTGAAGCCCTCGAAGGCGATCTCGCCGTTGGATTGCCCCCCGCCCCACGCGCGCCAGTCGTTGAAGTACCAGTGCTTCGGGATGATTGTGATAGGCTTGCCTGCGGCTTTGACGACGTACGGCAGATCGTCGTCGCATTGGTCGCCGCACCATGTGTAGCCTTCGTCGGCAAGGATGCCGATCGTTTCCGGGGTGTGCAGCCCTCCGGGGCCGACCCAGCCGACCGGCTGGCTGCCGGTGACTTCCTTGATGATGCGATTGCATTCGCGGATTTCAGCCCGCTGCTGCTCTGGACTCAAATCGGTCATGACAATGTCATTGGTTGTGCCGTGGCCGGCGATCTCGTGACCGGCGTCGTGCAGCGCCTTGACGGCCTCCGGCCAGCGTGTCACCGCGAGTCCGTTCGTATCGATCGTCGCGCGCACTCCGGCGCGCTCGCAGATCTCCATGATGCGCCAGATGCCGACGTTACCGCCGTAGTTGGCGTGCGACACCGAGGCGAGGTTCACTTTGAGATCCGATTTCTTCTTAAAGTGGCCGCCTCTGGTGAACGCCTCGAACGCGACGGTGAACGTCGCGCAGATGAGCTTGCCGTCGGGCCACGTGATGGTTCGCCGCATGTTACCTCCGCTGTTCGACTAACATCGATTACATCCAAATCCGCCGATGCGTCAACCTTGTTGACACCCCGTTCGGTTGCCCATAGTCTCGCAATATTATAAGGGAGCGGATTATGAAGAATCTCCTGCGCATCCTTTATCCGAGTATCTGCCTGTCGGTTTCGCTGATGATCGCACCGGCGGTCCTGAATGCGGCCGCCGCTCCGTCGGCCGCCGAGAAGCTGTACGCCGAATTGGCGAAGCTCAATGCCGCAGAGCGCAGCAAGCGCCTGGAAGAAGGCGCGCGCAAGGAGGGCAAGCTTACTTTCATCCATACCTTCCGCGGCAAGCTGGCGCGCGACCAGGTGCGGCTGTTCGAGAAACGCTATCCGTTCGTGAAAGTCGAGCTCACCGACATGGGCTCGCAGGACGCCGCCGAGCGGCTGATCGCCGAAGAGACCGCCAAGCGCCATCTGACCGACGCGATCAGCCTCGCGGTACCCGATTTGCCCGTGATCCTCAAGCAGGACTTGATCGCCAATTATCCGACGCCGGCGACGGCCCGCATCCCGAAAAAATTTCAGGGTTTCATTGACAAGGAAAACCGCTGGATGCCGTGGTACTGGAGCGAGCACGGCATCTCGTACAACACGAGCCTCATTCCGCCGGACAAGGCGCCGAAGGATTGGATGGACCTTTGCAATCCGGCTTACAAGGGTCAGGTCTCCTTCGATCCGCCGGAAACGCGCTTCATGGTCGGCCTGTATACACTAATGGGCGAGGAAAAGTTCAAGCAATGGTTGAAATGTATGGGCGAGAACCAGCCGATCATCCAGCGCGGCCACACGCAGAGGATGAACCTCATGCTGGCCGGCGATCACGCGATCCAGGGCGACAATTTTCTCTATGAAGGCGCGCTCGCCAAGAAGAAAGATCCGAAGACCGCTTTCGCGATCGTCTATACGGCGCCGATCCTCGCCTACGCCGGGTCGATGATCATCAACGCCAACACACAGCATCCGCACGCTTCGGCGCTCTTCAGCGACTGGACGCTCTCGGACGAAAGCCAGAAATACACGGCCGACGAATTTCGCGGCCCGCTGATTGGGAAGCATCCCTATCTGCCGGAAGACGCCAAGATCGTGCCGTTCGGCTATGTAAGCGACGACATCGTCGAGCGGCTCCACGGCTACTGGAATCAATACATCGGTAAGAAGAAATAGACTCGCTCGCTTTACGCGACGGCAATGAGACGGCGACTCGGGCTCGACAGCGGCGGCATCGCTCTGGCGCTCATCGTCGCCATCCTGATTTATCAGGTCGTTGTTCCGCTCCTGATGATCGTCTGGACGAGCCTCAAAGTGGTCCGTCCAGGCGAACCGGGGTTCTTCGATCTCACCTTCTCGCTCGCCAATTACGCTCGCGCTTTCGGTAGCGCCGATTTTTGGAGCGCGACATGGAATACGCTTTATTTCGCGCTCGCGTCGAGTCTCGTTTCCTTCACGCTCGGCGTATTCCTCGCTTGGGTCGTCAACCGCACCAACACGCCGCTCGCGCGGCTGATCAATGTTATCACGCTGGGGCGCATTATCATTCCCGGAATCCTCATCACGGTATCGTGGATATTTCTCGCGAGCCCGAGCATCGGGATCCTGAATGCGATGATCGGCATCCGCGGTTTCTTCAACGTCTATTCTTTCTGGGGCATGGTGTGGGTCCACGCGCTCGAGATGACGCCGCTCGCCTATCTGCTGCTCGCCGCCGCACTGCAATCCATGGATCCACGCCTGGAAGAGGCCTCCGCCGTAGCGGGCGCGGGCAATTGGACGACGCTGATCCGCATCGCTGTTCCGCTCGTGTTGCCGGCGGTCGGCGCGGCGGTTCTTCTCCTGCTCGTATACGCGATCGAGAATTTCGAGGTGCCGCTGCTGCTCGGCGGGCGCGCCCACGTCCGCCTGTATACGACGGAGATCTTTTATAATACAGCGCGCACGCCCACCGATTGGGGATTGTCAGGCGCGTATTCGATGGCGATCCTGCTCTTATCGATCGCGCTTTTGGCCGGGTACTTCCGGCTCGTGCGCCATAATGAAAGATATCAGACCGTAACCGGCAAAGATTTCCGCCCGCGGCGCATCGACCTCGGGGCTTGGCGATATGTCACCTGCGGGATCGCGCTGTTGCTCGTTTTCGTTATTACCGGGCTGCCGTTTCTCGTCGTATTTTACGCGTCGTTTCTCGCGCGCTACCAGTCTCCCTCTGTGCAGGCGCTGGAGACGATGACTCTCGACAATTACCGCGAGATACTCAACGACGCGTCCTACTCTCTGCATTCGCTGTGGAACAGCACGCTCGTGGGAGTCGGAACAGCAACGGTCGTGATGCTGCTCGTTTCGACGATGAGCTACTTCATCAACAAGACGCGCGTGCCAGGGCGCAAGCTGATCGACTTTCTCGGCTTTGCGCCTATCGCGGTGCCGAGTGTCGTTCTGGGCACCGCATTCCTTTGGTTTTATCTGTTAGTGCCCGTGCCGATCCTCGGTACGTTAATCATTATCGGCCTCGCGTACGTCACGCGATATATGGCGGTGGCGCTCCGCTTCGTTTCGACTTCGATGCTGCAAATCCATTCCGAATTGGAGGAGGCGGCGATCGTCGCCGGCGGCCGCTGGCTGACGAACTTCCGCCGCGTCTACCTGCCGCTGCTGCGCCCGGGCCTCATGGCGGGCTGGTTCTGGGTCATGGTGCACGCGTACCGCGAATTGACGATCGCGCTCCTGCTCGCGCGGTCGCAGAACCGCACCGCCGCCGTTGTGATTTTCGACCTGTGGGACAATGGGTCTTTTCCCCAGCTGAGCGCCTTTGGCGTCATCATTTTCGGCCTACTGATTGTCCTCGTGCTGCTGGGACAGGCGGCGGGAAAGCGATTCGGCGTTCAGGAGCAAATATAAGATCCGCCGCGATTACGGTCGCTGGACTCCGGCAAGGGGCGCAACATTTTCAACAATGGGAGAGGTTCTCGCCAGTGCGCGCACGCCGACGCGAGAGCCTATCGCTCTCACGATGACAGCGCCCGCCACCGTCATCGCGATAATGAAGATGCTGATAATGCTCGCCGCTTCCCGATTGCTCACGGCGATAGATGACAGCTCCAGGGCCATGAGCGAGAGGGTCATGGTGTCGCGCGACGCGAGCAGGATGATGCTGCCCGTCGCGCCGGCTGCGCTCACGAAATTCATGACGGCAACGAGAATCAACGTCGGACTCAGCAGCGGCAGCCAGATGCGGAAGTAAGTTCTGAGCCATCCCGCGCCGGAGACCCGCGCGGCTTCCTCCATGTCGGCTCCGACCTGGACGAAGACTCCTTTCATCACATTAACGCCGGTGGTCTTTCCCTGGACCACCACTACGATGATCAACGCCCAAATCGTTCCGAACAGGACGTTCAGTCCCGGCGTGTCAATGAACAGCCATAGAAGTCCGAGGCCGGCGAGAATGCCGGGGATCGCCCCCGCGCACCAGACCATGAGATCGAGCGCGCGCCGACCCGGCAAGCGCGTTCGCACGATGATGTAGGCAACGACCGAAAACAGCAGAGGGCTCAACACGGCGGCGCTGGTGCCGAGAAGCAGCGTCGTGCGGAGCGCTTTGGTAAACACCGGATCACTCAGTACCAGCCGCCAATGATCGAGCGTGAAGCCGAGCATGAAGTAGCCGATGCGCGTCATAAAGCTTCCCAGAACGAGAATGCAAAGAGGCCCGATCGTCAGCAGGAAAAGAAGCGTTGCGATCAGAGCAAAAGCGACGTAATTCCATCGCCCGAGGTCGATCAGTCCGGGCTTGAAGCTGCCGGTGATCGTCGTGTAACGGCGCCGATCGAGAATCCAGCGCTGCAATGGAATGATCAGCGCGATCACGAGCAGCGTCATGCTGGCCAAGACGGTCGCTTCGCCGTAATTCGGCACCGGGTCGCGGATCAGCGCGTAGATCTTCGTCGAATAGACATAGAAGCCGAACGGCACGCCGAGCAGGTACTCGGTCTCGAAAGATTGAAAGATGCGCAGCAGCTGCAGCGCGAAAACCAGCGCCATCGGCGGCAGCATCAGCGGCATCGTAACTCTAAACAAAGTGCGCAGGTTGCCGGCGCCGCCTACCCGCGCAGCCTCCTCCAGCGTCGAGTCCATGTTGCGAAAGGCTGGCGTCAGCAGCATGACCTTGATCGCGATGCCATGGCCCATCAGGTTCGCCCAAACAATTCCCGGGACGCTGAAGATGTTGAAAGGCCCTTGCGCGAACAACCCGAGCTTGGTGAGCGCGACATTGATGAAGCCGAGATCCGGGTCCAGCAGGCTGATCCAGGCGATCGTCGTCGGCAGCGTCGGCACCATGTAGGAGATCCAGAACATGAATTCCAGCGAATGGCTGAACGGAACCCGCGTACGCGCGAGCAGCCATGCGATCGTGACGCCGATCGGAAAGCTGAACGAAACGGTCAAAGACCATATCAACAACGTGTTGCCGAGCGATTTCAGCAGACCCGGCCGCTGAAAAGCGTTCTGCCAGTGACGCACTCCCCACACACGTGGCTCGACGAACCAGTCGCTCGCCGCGTTGAAACTGTTGATTAAAAGGAGCAGGACGGGCCAGACGAGGAAATAGCCCAGGACGAGCAGCACCGCCGCCATGACGACGTGACCGGCGGTGAGATGGAAAGCGGGAATATTTCGCGCGCCGCGCAGCTCGTCTATCGTCTGGGACCGATCCATTGTTTACGGCTCGCGCTGCTTAGCGCTGAATTCGAAAGGGACTTATTTCTGCCGCGACTCCCAGAGCTTGTAAATCCATTTCTGCGCTTCTTCTTGCCGCGCGCCGAATTTCGGATCGGCGTCGGGGAAGCCGTAATCAACGCCTGCCACTCTTCGCTGGTCGGGAGGCACCTCGCCAAACGGGATGTCGTTGCGCAGCGACGAGCGGTCGAGGTTAGGCACCATTGTATGCGTCAGAGTCTGTGCCTCTTTTGTGAGGAACCAGTTCGCGAACAGCTTCGCCGCGTTCGGATGCGGCGCGTTGGCGAATGCCGCGATGCAGCATCCAGAGCCTCCCGCTCGCACAAGCGCGACCTGTTTCGGAAGAAAACCCTGCTTGATCGGCAGTCCTTTTTTAGAAAGCGTTATCAGATCTTCGCTGCCGGTGACGACGGGCTGAAGCGGGAATCGGCCGCCCACGAGCCAAGTCTCCAGAATTCTGCGATCGTCCGAAAACGTCAATCCAGCATCGAGGAGATACGTCTTGACCCACTCGGGGCCGCGGTCGGGCTCGAAGTAACTGTCGATCATCTGCCGGATGCCGGACGGGTCGCCCATCCCCTGTCCCATGAGCTTGCCCTTCCAACGCGCGTCGAAGAAGTCCGTCTGCTTTTTAAGCGCCGCGATATCGGCGTCTTTGAGTTTTTCGGTGTTGTACCAGAACTCGTACTTGTCCTCTTTCGACACGTGGTAGATGAAGATCGTGTTCGAAGATTTGTCGCCGTACCAGTGGCGGCCCTGGAACCACGCGGACTTGTCGAGGACTTCGGGATGGATGAGCAGCGGAGTGAACGGTATGAGCGCGCCTGCGGGAAGCAGCCTCTGCTGCGCCTCGCGCACGCTGATCAATGTGACGTCAATGGTGTATTTTCCGGCTTTGCGCTCCGCGAGAACCCGGTTGACGGTGTCCGTCGCGCTTCCCGTAGAGACCTCTACGGTGATGCCGTATTTTTTCGAGAAGACGTCGACGACGGGGCGATATTGCCGCGACGGCGCGCCGCCGGAGGCGATCATCACGCTGCCTTCCTTCTTAGCGGCTGCGATAAGCTTGGGCCATTCCTCTTCGAAGCGCGCAGCCGAAGGCTTCTCCGCAGCCAACGCGACCATGGTATTCGGAATGAATGAAATCCCAATCGCCGCGAGGAAACCTACAACTAGCATCGCGAACATGATGACGCCTCCAATATCTATCTCTGTGCCCCGTCGCTGAGCCAATCGGACGACCAAGCGCTATGGCCGTCCGGTCTGAGCTTGAGCCAAACTTTGCTGCCTTCTTCCACCGGACTGTGCCGCTCGCCGTAGATGACGAAGTCGCGCTGCCCATCGACCTCGACCTGATATTCGATGCGCTCGCCGACGAAAAGCGTCGCCCTCGCGGTGCCGGCGATCATTCCCGAGGGAACTTGATTTGACAATGCGGGAAGAATTTCGACGTCTTCCGGCCGGATCGCGATATAGACCGATCCGCCGCTTTTTACACCGTTCGAATTATACGTACGCCCGAAGACGACGCAGTCCGGCGCGCCGTCCAGCGCGATCGCCATCTGTCCTGCCGGATTGCCGCTCTGCACCCTGCCCTTGAACAGTATCGTCCGGCCGACGAAGTCGCGCACAAATTCATTGGCCGGCTGTTCGTAGAGCAGCCGCGGCGGGCCTTGCTGCTGCACGACGCCGGCGTTCATGAGCGCGATGCGGTTCGAGAGGCTCAGCGCCTCGATCTGGTCATGCGTGACGAAGAGCACGGCGATCTTGAGGCGCTTCTGTAAGAGCTTCACCTCGATGCGCATCTGCTCGCGCAGCTTTGCGTCCAAGTTGCTGAACGGCTCGTCGAGCAGCAAGACCTGCGGCTCCGTCACCAGCGCGCGCGCGAACGCGACGCGCTGCTGCTGCCCGCCGCTCAAAAGCGGCCCCGGTCGGTCTTCGTATCCGGCCATTCCCACCAATTCGAGCGCCTTACGCACGCGATCTTTGATTTCCCTGCGAGGGAATTTGTGCGACTTGAGCGGGAACGCCACGTTCTCTGCCACGGTCATATGTGGCCAGATCGCATAGGACTGGAAGACCATGCCGACATTGCGCTTCTCGGGCGGAATGAATATCCGGCGCGAGCTCAGGGCGACCGTGCGCGTGCCGAAATAAATCTCGCCCGCGTCGGGGACCTCCAGGCCAGCGACCATTCGCAGTGTCGTGGTCTTGCCACAGCCGCTGGGGCCGAGAAGCGTTACTATTTCCCCGTCACACACGTCGAGGGATAGGTCTTTTACCGCGGGCTGCGCGTTGCCCGTATAGGTTTTATAAAGACCCCTGAGCCGCACGGCGGCTTGCGCGTCGAGGGCCGCCGTGGCGTCCGATCGCCGCGTATCGTCCGTCTTCCGGCTTAAATTCTGCACGTGAGATCGGGAGGCTATGACCCTAGGAACGCGAACGCCTCTGGATGGAAGAATGTCCGGTAATCGATCCGATTCGGGGACAATCCTTGATCATACGCGAACTGTGTCATCGCTTCGAGCGTGGTTCGATTATGCTCGATGTCGTAGGCCCAGTAATTGTCGCCCATGAGCGCGCGCTGCTCACCGACCGCGGCGGCGGCCCACGAATAGATGATGATACTCGGGTCGGGTCCTTCCAGGCGGTTGAACGCCTCGTCGCGCGAGCGGCGAAATGCTTTAAGCAAAGCGATCGGCGCGTTTGGATGACGCTTTACGAAGTCTTCCTTAAACGTGACGACGTGGCTCGTAGGAAAGATGCGGGTCTCTTTAAAATATTTCTGCTCCTCCGCGCGGTAGTCGCGGAAGAGACGGCGCGTGCGCGGATCGCGGTTTGTGATCGAGGGCAGGATGTTCGGCCCGATGACCGCATCGATCCCGCCCTCTACGAGGAGCTTGTCCAGGATGGCATCGGGATCGCCGCGGCCCTCGATCTGCTCCTGGCGAATGCCTTCGGCGACGCCCTCTTTCTTCGCCTTCACGGCGAGCCACCGAATACGGGTAAGATCGACGCCGTAATAATGCTGCAACGCGCCGCGCGCCCACACACCGGCGGTGTTGTCCCATTGCATGATGCCGACGCGCTTGCCTTCCAAATCCTTGGGCGAATCGACGCCCGCCTGGCTGTTGACGAAGATATAAGCGAGGCGAAATTTGCGGTTGGGGAACGCCGGTATGGAAATATGCGGCAGGCCCTTGGCGTATGCGCGGACGCGTGCGGCGAAGCCGCAGTCCCAGGCGTCGGCCTCGTCTTCTGTAGGAACGAACTCAAAATCGAATCCGTCGGCTTTGACGGTGCCGTCGGTGATCGCGATATTAGTGTCGATCGTCGGCTCGCGAAAATAAAAGCGGAGCTTGGGATTCGCCATGATCTCCTCGCGAATGAATCTAGAAGCCGGGCTAAAATCCCCTGGCTTCTTCCTTCAAATAGAAGCCGAGCTTCTTCATCGCCGGCCAGTCGTCGATCGAGAAAAGTATCGCGTCGCCGCCGCCGGTGATCTCGTGGTGATGCCACTTCCACGCGGCTACGGCGAAGATATCGCCTTGGTTCCAATTGAGCCGTTCGCCTTCGATGACGAGCGCGCCTTCTCCTTCGAAGCCGAAGTAAAAGGTCGTGCTGTTGTGCCGGTGCGGCAACGTTCGCTGCTTCCCCTCGAGCAGCTGAGCGTGCCAGGCGATCGTCGGCAGCGTCGGGCCACCGTCGATGGGATTCGCAAGCATCGTCATGAAGCCGTCGTATGGGTCGGCCGTTCCGGACGCGCGCAACGCCGAGAGCGCCCCGTGTGTCGCGGCCCACGGATAGCGCATAGGCGGAATCGGAAAAACCGGATCGTCCGGCAGAGCGCGGAAATCGCCGACGGCGATCGGTCCCTCGCCGGCGTGGCTTTTAATAGCCTGATACGGCGCGTCTTTCGGCAGACGCTCATCGACGTTGACGTTCGGATTGTAGCCGTTGTCGTAGCCGTCGACCCAGATCGCGGGCGTATCGCCCTTGTTCCAGTGGTCGTGGAACGTCCAAGCAGGGTTCGTCACGACATCGCCGCGCTCCATCGGATAGGTTTGGTTCTCGCAGACGAAGACCGCTTCTTTCGGCGCCTGGCAGACGAGTCGTGTTTCGCTTCTGAGATTGCGGTGCGCTTGCGTCCGCTCGCCCGGCATGAGGATCTGCGCGTTCATCCAGATCGGGAACCGCCGCGCCTCGATGCCGACCACCGAGCGCATGCCGGTCATACCGTTCGGGCCGATGGTCACGATTTTTCCCGACTGCATCAGCCCTTTATAAATTCCCTCCCAGGACCAATGCGCGGCGGTATTGCCTTCGCGCGGCGTCGCGCGCCCCTCGCGCCTGAGCCCCGCGCCGACGAGGTGGTGCCCGGCGAGAAACTGTTCGAGGTCTTCGTGCGTTGTGCCTACATCGCGCACGGCGTCGCTTCCTCAGGAATCGAGGCGGAAGTATCGCACGACGTTGCCAACCAGCATCGCGTGCTTTTCGTTTTGTGGCACGCCGGAAAAATCCTTTTCCATGATGGGAATCGAGTTGGGCCACTCGCTCGCGGCGTGCGCGAAATCGGTACCCCAGATGAGCTTATCGACGCCGATGCAGTCGCGTGTGCGCACGCCGACCGGGTCGTGCAGGAAGCCCCAGTAGTTCCGGTCCTTGAGATATTCACTCGGCTGGCGCTCCAGATACTTAAGGCCCCAGTTCTCGTGGATCATCGGCATATACCGCCGGTAGTGATCGTCGATCTGCCACAGTCCGTATTCGAGCCAGCCGATCATCGTCTCGGCCCAGTACATCTCGAGCGTCGGGAAGCGGTCCCAGACTCCGGCGAAGGCCATCTGGATCGCGCCGGCCATCGCGTCGTTGGTGAAACGGAAAAAGTAGTTCAACGGCTCGCGCTGGTGCACGTCCGGACCGGGCTCTTTGTCGTACTTGAGGCACGGCTCGCGGCCCGTGCCGAACCTGCCGGTATTGTGATTCGTCAGCGGCATGCGCAGCTCTATCGCCGCCTTCCAAAAGACATCGTCTTCCGGCGTCGGATACGACTTGCCGCTGGGGAATCTATCGAGCTTGACGCCTTTAAGACCGATTTTTGCACAGTGCTCCATCTCCCGCACCGCGTCTTTGACTCCCGATATGGGGATGATGCCCATCGGAATCAGTCGGTCCGGCGCTGCCGCCATGTATTCTTCCGCGAGGAATTCGTTGTAGGCGCGAACCAATTCGCAATAGAAATCGTCTTCCCTCGCCTGCCGCAGAACGAAAGAAATCTGCGAGTAGAGAATCTCGGCGTCGATTCCGTCCTGATCCTGCTCGCGCACGCGTTTCTCGGGAGACCCAGTTCCGGCGCTGTTTTCGAACGTCGGAACTTGTTTAGCGAGATCGCTGTGCGCCACCCGCACGCTGCGCGTGATGCCGATCGTGTTGGGCTCGCCGCCGTCGAGAACAACGGCGTCCGAGCCGTTCGGCATTTTCACACGTTTCGGCGCGCGGTCGCGCCATTTGGCCGCGACGCGGTTGCGCCAAACGTCGGGGTTGAGATCGATGTGTCCGTCCCCGGAGATGACTTTGTACTGACGCGCCATGATGTAGACCTTCTTACTCCGTGGTGTCGATCAAAGCTTCCCGCGCCCTCCCCCATATGAGAGGAGGGCGCGAGTCGCGGGTGTGTTAAACGGCTTTGCGCTTTTTGTCGGCGGCCGGCGTTAAAGCGGCGAGCTCGTCGAGGATGCGCTTCATGTTTTCCTCGTAGAGCTTGATGTGCTCGGCACTCATCGGCTTGGTCGGCCAACGAGGATATTCCTTCACGTTGAGGCCTCGGATGCGCAGGCCTTGAGTAGTAACGCCTCGACCGTACTGCTTCATCGGCGCCATGCGCTCGCCGTGCTCGAGCAGCAGCACCTGGATCTTCTGCGCGCGCTCGAAGTCCTTCGCCCAGATCGCTTCGATCAGCGCGACGCCGCTCTCCGGCACCGTCACGGGCACTCCGGCCGCGATGCTGCCGGCGACGCCGACCTGCATGCCGGGGATCATCTGCGTGATCGGGATGAAGATGTTGAACTCGCGCGACATGGTGCGCAGGTAATTGACCGCCTGATCGACGCTGCCCATCGCGAGCTTTGCGGCGAAGACGTTCGGCACGGCTTCGCGAATTTTCGCCATCATCGCCGGCGGAATCGGATAGCCGGAATACTCCGGGTTGTTGTAGAGGAGCATCGGCAGATCGACCGCCTTGTCGACCATTTTATAATTCTCGAGCAGCTCCCATTCGTTGCGGTCGCTGTAATAATACGGGCCGACGACGCCGATCGCATCGGCACCGATTTGTTTCGCATGCAGTCCCAGTTCGATGCTCGTGTACGGCTCGACGGCGCCGACTTGCACGATGCACGGAACCCGCTTATTCGCGCGGCGCACCACCGTCTCGGCGATGGCCTTCCGCTGATCGATGCGGCAGGCCGGACCCTGACCTTGGGAACCCAGGATGAAGAAAGCATGGATGCCCGCATCCAGGTACCAGTCCGTCAATTTTTCCATCATCGGCAGGTCCGGTTCGCCCTTGCCGTCGAAGACCGCCGGGATCGGCGCTATCAATCCCCTCACTGTCTTGCGCAACTCATTCAGTCCGGCCATTTTCATGCCTCCTTTGCTTGATGGTTTCTCCTCTATGAAGCCGCCAAAATTTCGTGATTCGAATTCTCCTACTCTGCTTCCTCGCGATAAAGCCCTAGACTCTCCAGGACCGGACGATCGGTCACCGAAAAGATGATCGCCGGCTCTTTCTTCGATGTGTTTCTAAAGTGATGCCATTTCCATCCCGGGACGAAGAAGCAGTCTCTCGGCCCCCAGGTCAATCCTTCGCCGACGCCCTTGCTGCCGCCGACGGTCGTAACGCCCTGCCCTTCGACGACATGATAAATCGTGCTGCTCGTGTGCCGGTGACCTTTGGTCGTTTCCCCGGGGGCAAGCCATTGTATCCAACAGCCGATCGTCGGCATCGTCGGGCCGCCCGTGATAGGATTCGCGTATTCGAGCAGGACGCCGTCGTGCGGGTCCCTGCGGTCCGCCGCCGCGATCTCTTTCAGTGCCGCGAGCGTGTCGGTCCATTTATACGAGTAAGGCAAGGTCTGGCCGGCGACGGTCGTCGTACGCGGACGGACCACGCCGAGGCGCTGACGGCAGTAGCCGTCGGGCTTCACGATAGGCTGGGCCGGCCCCTCGCCGTAATTCTCATGGAATGTCGCGTCCAGATACGTGGTCAGATGAACATCGAGGACGTCCAGCCAGACGATAGAATTTTTGCCGGGATTGTAGTGATCGTGCCAGGTCCAGTTGGGCGTGAGCACGAGATCCCCCGGCTCCATCAACATCTGCTCGCCTTCGACATTCGTGTACGCCGTTCCGTCGCCTTCGACGACGAAGCGGAGCGCGGCGGCGGTATGACGATGGCATTCCGCGCGCTCGCCCGACTTGACAAGCTGGATCGACATCTGAAGCGTCCGGCTGGTGGATTTTTGTTCCGTCAAGGCGGGATTCACGAGCTGCACCGTCCGCCGCTTGGCGGCATCGTCGATGCCGCCAAGCTGGATGACCTCGCCGGACTCCATAAGACAGGAATAGATCGCCGACCATGGCCACATATGGGCCTCGAGCTTCGGCGCGCGGGCGCGCGTCTGCCAATGTCCACCGAGCGAATGCTCCGCCATTCGACGGTGCAGAGCTTCTACCCGTGGATCGGTCGCATCGACTTGGTGGCTCATCGCCGTTCTCCTTGTCCAGCTATCTTATACGGCAAAGCCCTTCCATCCATCAAGCGCCTTCCGTACAACGAATTTAAAAGCAAACGAATAGGTTCGATAACTCTTCACAACGCATATAGGCTCGCGGCGTTTTTCCAGAGCACAAGCTCGCGCTTTTCAGGCGCGACGCCGCGGAAGCAGCGCGCGATGGTTTCGCGCGTATTCGGCCAAGTCGACGTCGCCGCGGGAAAATTCGTCGACCACAGGATGTGCTCGGCGCCGATGTACGGCTCGAACGGAGCGATCTCGTCGTACCACGCGTTCAGGTAGCATTGCCGCCGAAACATCTGCGACGGCGTGAGTTCGTATCCTTCGCGGATAAGGCCGTCGTGATCGAACTGGTGATCGGCCCATTCAAGATAGAGCATGCCCCAGCTGAGCGCGCTTTCGGCGAGCACAACGCGCAGCTTGGGATGGCGCAGCAGCACACGCGAGAAAATATATAGCCCAAGAATAAACACGCTTGAGACCGGCTTCGTCACTGCTTCGAGGGCTTGCGTCAGCTCAGGCGCGAGACCCGAATACGGAGCGTACTGGAGTTTCGGCGATGGACCCGCGTGCAGGCAGAGCGGAACGCCCAAGCGCTCGCAGGCGGCCCAGATAGGATCGTATTCTGATTCGGCGACATGCGGTACGTCGCGGAGGTCCATGGGGACAGCCGGGAAAATAACCCCGCGATGGCCTTTCGCGACGGCGCGCTCGATTTCCGCCACCGCAGCCTTCGGCGGCCAGATCGGCACGATGCATTGCGGAATGAAGCGGTCGCTGGCTGCTCGCCATTCCTCGATGATCCAGTCATTGTACGCCTGCACGCACGCGAGCTCGAGATCCGGATCTTTGAGGCGGGCGAAGTTCTGTCCCGCAGATCCGGCGACCGTCGGATAGAGCACCGAATAATCAACGCCGACCGCATCCATGGCGTTAAGCCGTTCGCTCGGGCGATAAGCGGCCGGCGGAACTTCTTCCCAGCGCTTCGGCTCGTGGTTGCGATCCTCCATAAGACCCGCGACCCTTGCCGGGGCACCGTCGAGCAGCACTACGCCGTCAACAATCCAACGCTCCGCGCCGTTGGTACGCTCGATATGTGGGATGCGCTCGCCCCAGCGGCTTTTCGACAGCCGTGTCGTCCAAAGATCCGGCGGCTCCTGGACATGATCGTCGACGCTGATGAAACCTTTTTGCAGCTGCATTATTGACCCGACTAAACGGCTGCCGAAGGAGTCTCGCTGATTCTGACAGTTGCTTCAATGTCGTAGACTTTCATTGCGTTCTCGTAGAGAAGCTTACGTCGATCGGCGGCCGAGACGCCGTCGAGAACGCGCTCGACCTCGTGCCACGAACGCGGGTAGTAGGAGGCCACGTGCGGGAAATCCGATTCCCACATGATATTATCAACGCCGATATCATCGCGCAGCTTGATGCCTTCAGCCTCGAACCAGAAGTTGACGAACATCTGACGGCGAACCGCCTCGCTCGGCCGCGTTGCCAGGCCGTGCGTCCACAGACGCCGCGTCTCCCACTCGTGATCGCACGCGGCGATGACATAGTTGAGGCCGCCGATGCCGGCCTCGGCGAAAACAATTTTAAGCCGCGGAAAGCGCTCGGTGATGCCGGAGAAAACAAAATGCGGGATGATCTGCGCCGGAGTAACCGCCGAGGTGCTGGTGGCCGCGGAATGCGCCTGGCGGACGGAGTAGCCGCTCCACTTTTTCGCCGATGCGGCGGTATCCAGATTCGCCGAGCCGTGAAAGTGAATCGGCACGTTGAGCTTTTCGCAAACCTCCCATACAGGATACCAGTGCGGAGCGGCGATGTGCGGGAGCGCCTTCGGCATCTTACCCGGCACGTTCACACCGCGGTGACCGTTCGTGACCGCGCGCTCGATTTCAGCGGCAACAGCTTGCGGCTCGCTCAAAAGCGGCAGAGCGACGAGCGGCAAATACCGGTCACTCGCGCGGCGCCATTCGGCGAGTATGTCGTTATAGGTCCGCACGCAGGCGAGCTCGAATTCGGCATCGCCGTATTCATAATACGAGCCGCCGGGAGGATTGGGGAAAAGCACCTCGGCATCGACGCCGTCGACGTCAAGCGCCTTGAGTCGCTCTTTCGGATCGAACGCTAGCGCCGGCACTTCCTCCCAAACTTTGGGCCAGGTCGGAAACGGATCGCCCATCACCGCAGGGCAATTGCATACATCGCCGCGCGGCGGCTGGCCGTAGATGCTCCAGCCGTCGACGGCCTTGCTCTCATCTTTTTTCCGCGAGACATGCGGGATGCGGTCGCCCCACTTTCGCGCTGACATACGCGAGGTAAAGTCGTCGCGATGGAAGGCCGCGTGCGAGTCCGCGCTGATGAGGCCAAATTTTATTTCCATGACGCGAACATACCCAGGATATCGCGGCGCGGCAAGAGCCGAGTGAGGTTAAGGAAATCATTAACCACTATGATATTAATTCCCTGCTTCCCTCTTCTCACACCTCGTGGCAGGCCACGCGATGCAGTGTTCTCTTTTCTTCCAACATGGGCTCGATCGTCTTGCACCTATCGACGCGAATCGGACAGCGCGGCTCCAAACGGCACCCGGAAGGCGGATTGACCGGCAGCGGAACTTCTCCCTTGAGCGGCGATCGAACGGTTTCCATGTAGGAGCCGACCGTCGGATTCGAAGCTAAAAGCGCTTTGGTATAAGGATTCAAAGGCGCGTTGAAGATCTGCGCGACCGGAGCGATCTCCATGATCTTCCCCGCGTACATGACAGCCACGATATCCGCCAAATATCCAACGACATTCAAATCATGGGATATGAAGATTAAGCTCAGCTTGAGTTCGCGCTGAAGCTTCTTGAGGAGGTTCAGTACCTGCGCCTGAACGGAAACGTCGAGCGAGGAGACCGGCTCGTCGGCGATGATAAGCTTGGGCCCGGCCGCGAGCGCACGGGCGATGCCGATGCGCTGCCGCTGGCCGCCGCTGAACTCATGCGGATAGCGGTCCAGCTGTTCCGGGCGCAGGCCGACGAGGTCGAGCAGCTCCGCCGCGCGGTCGCGCCGTTTGCGCCCCTTGAGTCCCTGAAAATGGCTCAAAGGACGTCCGACAACTTCAATAATTCTCATGCGCGGATTGAGCGAGGCGTAAGGATCCTGAAAAATCATCTGGACGTGCCTGCGAAGCTCCCGCATCTCACGCTTGGGAAGGCGCAGGATATCCCGTCCCTGAAAGAAAACTTCCCCCTCGGTCGCGGGGATGAGACGAGTGATGAGCCGCGCCGTCGTCGATTTCCCGCAACCGCTCTCGCCGACCAGACCGAAAGTCTTTCCCTCCGGCACGGAGAAACCGATATGATCGACCGCCTTGAGAAGCTTGAGCCCCGCCGAGAGACGGCTCATAAGACCGCCGCTGATATCGTAATACTTGGTGAGGTTTTTGACTTCGAGCATCATGCACCGGGGAAATAACACGCGGCGAGATTTTCGCCGCTCTTGGCTTCCAATCGCGGCATCTCCGTTTTGCAGAGTTCTTTCGCCTTCGCGCAGCGCGGATGAAACTTGCATCCGGGTGGCGGATCGAAAAGGTTGCAAACCGAGCCGGGAATCGCCTTGAGCGTTTCGTCGCGGAGATCCGGTCGCGGAATCGCGTTGAGTAGCGCCTGCGTATATGGGTGCAGAGGATGCGTGAACAATGATTTCTTGTCCGACAGCTCCACCAGCGATCCTGCGTACATGACACCGATCCGGTCGCACAGACGCGCCACGACGCCGAGATTGTGAGAAATAAATATCAAAGCCATTTTCATTTTCGTCTGCAGCTCTTTTAAGAGCTCCAGGATTTGCGCCTGAATCGTGACGTCGAGCGCTGTCGTCGGCTCGTCCGCGATCAGGATTTCGGGCTGACAGGCGAGCGCCATCGCGATCATCACCCGCTGGCGCATGCCACCGGCAAGCTCATGCGGATAGCGGCCGGCGACGGTCTGCGGCGAAGGCAACTGCACCAGAGACAAGGCATGTTCGGTGAATTCCCGCGCTACTTTGCCGGAGTGGCCCATATGGACGCGGTAGCACTCGCTGATCTGCTCGCCCACCGTAAGCGACGGGTTTAGTGACGTCATCGGCTCCTGAAAGATCATCGAGATCTTCCTGCCGCGGATCTTCTCAATCTCACGTTCACTTTTTTTTAGCAGGTCCTCGCCGTGGAACAAGATTTCTCCGCCGGCGATGTTGCCGGGAGGGCAAGGAATCAGACGCAAAATCGACAGCGACGTGACCGTCTTGCCGCAGCCGGTCTCGCCGACGATGCCGAGCGTCTCTCCTGCGCGTAATGAAAAGGAGACATTCTGAACGGCGCTCAAAACGCCGCGTTGGAGATGAAAGCGAATCGTGAGGTTCTTCACCTCGAGCAAAGGCGCGTCCATGGTCACCGCTCGTACTGCCGCGGGTCGAAAATATCTCTCAGACCGTCGCCCAGAAGATTGAAGCCAAGGATAATCAGCGAGATCGTCAAGCCTGGAAAAAACGCCGCGAGCGGCTGGAGCTGTAAGAACGGTGTGACTTCCTTGAGCATCAATCCCCAGCTGGGCGTCGGCGGCGGAAGCCCGAGCCCCAGAAAGCTAAGAGAAGATTCCGCGAGAATCGCGTGGGCGAATTCCAGGCTCAAGCGCACGAGCAGCGGCGAGAGGCAGTTCGGTAACACCTGCAAGAAAAGGATGCCGAAATCGGATTCTCCGGACATCCGCGCAGCCTCGACGTACTCCCTTTCCTTTTGCGCGAGCACGGCGCTACGGACGATACGGGCGTTCGACGGGATGGCGCCGAGACCCAGCGCAATGAAAAGCGACGTAAAGCCGCCCCCCGCTGACGCAACCAGCGCGATGGCGAGGAGCCGTCCGGGAAACGCCATGATAGCGTCCATGAAGCGCATGATCGTCGAATCGATCCACCGCCCGCGAAATCCCGCGATCGCGCCGAGCGGAACACCGAAGAGAGCTCCCAAAAAGACGGCGCCCGCGGCAATGATGAACGCCGTGCGTGCGCCGAAAACAATGCGGCTGTAGGTATCGCGGCCGAGGAAGTCGGTACCAAGCCAATGCTGCGCGCTCGGCGCCTGGAGGCGACCGGCGATGTTGATCTCATAGGGATCGTGCGTGGAGATCCACGGCGCGAGAATCGCCGCGAAAATTCCAACCGAGACGATGAATAGTCCGAGCAGCGCGAGGCGGTTGCGAGCGATGACTCGCAAGGCGTCGACAAATCGCGAAGTCGATACCCCTTTCTCGGTCACCGTCAATACTGCGGGCGTTAAGGTCTCTTGGCTCACGCGTTGTTTCCTATTCGAGCTTGATGCGTGGATCGAGCCACTTGTAGAAAATGTCGACGATCAGATTAATGAAGACATACGTCACGGCAATCAGTAATACAGCGCCCTGCACGATCGGATAGTCGCGCTGGTAGATGCCGTCGATTAGGAGCCGTCCGACGCCGGGCCAGGAGAATATCGTCTCGATGATCGTCGCGCCGCCCAGCAACCGCGCCGTCTGCAAGCCCACGACGGTGACCGCCGCGATCAGCGAGTTTCTCAGCGCGTGTTTCACGATCACCATGCGCGACGGCAAGCCTTTCGCCCATGCCGTGCGCACGTAATCCTGCCTGAGCTGGTCGAGCATCTCCGCGCGGACGTAGCGCGTCAGCGGCGCAGCGAGCTCAGTGCCCATTACGATCGCCGGCAGACAGGCGTGCTGTAAAAAAAGACCCGCGTTGTCAAAGGGACTGGCGTACCCGATGGAAGGCAGCCACCCTAATTTCAAACTGAAAAGAACGATCAGCATGAGCGCAAGCCAGAAATCCGGCATGGCGACGCCCCACAGCGCAAAGCCCATCGCGGCGTAGTCTATCTTGGTATTCTGTTTGACCGCCGCGATCACGCCGGCGGGGATAGCGATCGCAAGCCCGACGAGTAATGCGGTCGCGGCAAGATAAAGCGTCGCTGGATAACGCTCGAAGATGATTTCGACGATCGGCCGGCGCGTCGCCAGCGAGAGACCGAAATCGCCATGAACGATTTTATCGGCCCAGTTGAGATATTGAACGTAGATCGGTCTGTCGAGGCCGATCTGGTGTTGCAGCACTCGATATTGCTCGGGGGTGATGCGCGCGCGCTCGTCCTGATCGATGCCCATCATAACGAGCACCGGATCGCCGGGGATGACGCGAACGAGAAGAAATACCGCCAGACTTACTAAAACAAGAACAGGGATGAGCTGCAAAATGCGGCGAACGACATAACGCGCAAGCATGAGGCGCTCGCTACTTATCGATCCAAGCCCGGCTCAAGCCCCCGATAAAAGGTTGGAAATCTCCCGCCGAATTGGTCGCGAATCCCTTAACGTAGCTGCGGAAGGTAAAAAAGCGCGGCGTGAAGCCGATCGCGACAACCGGCGAATCGTCCAGGACTTTGGCCACGACCTGCTTGAAGAGCGCCTTGCGCTTCTCCAGGTCGACTTCGAGCTCGGCTCTCTTCATCAAGGCGTCGTACTCCTTGTCGCAGTAAGCCGTCTCGTTGAGATGGCGATCTTTGGGATCGGGCTCGCACGAATATTCCGAGTAGGCGGGCAGAGGGTCCGGATAGTCGCTCCCGCCGGCTAACTTGAACATATATTTCCCCTGCCGACGGGCTTCGAGCGCCGAGGCTCGCTCCAGGATCTTTAGCTCGACTTTGACTCCGACTTTTTTGAGCTGGGCCTGAATGATGGCGCCTTCCACTTCGGCGACTTCCCCTCGATTGCCCATGAGCTCCAAGGTCTCACCTTTGTATCCGGCTTCTTTCAGATAAGCCTTCGCCTTGTTCAGGTCATACTTCGGGGCGGGGACGTCGAAGTACCAGATGCTGTCCTTGGGGAATCTCTGATCACTCGTCTCCGCAAGGCCGAAATATGCGGCCTGTATAATCTCTTTTCTATCGATGGCGTGGGCGATCGCCAGGCGAAGCTTTTTGTTATTGAACGGCGGATCGGCGACGTTGAACTCGAGGTTGCGTGCGCCCGCCTGCTTGGCTGTGGCGTAGCCGATATCTTTGATTTTTCCCTGCACGATCTGCTGCACCCACTCGTAGGGGGTGCGTTCGATGATGTCGACGTCGCCGGCTTGCAAGGCTGTGAAGCGCACGGTCGCGTCCGCGATCTCGCGCATGACGACGCGGTCCACGAAAGCCTTTTCGCCCCAATAATCGGCGAAGCGCTCGAAGACGACGCGCTGGCCCGGCTTCCATTCAACGAACTTGAAGGGACCGGTCCCCGGAGGAAAGCTGGCGGGTTTTCTCATGCCCTCCGGCAGCGATTCTTTGGGCACGACCGAGAAAGCGCGGATGTCAGTCAACAAGGTCAGGAACAACGGATTGATTTTCTTAAGGGAAACTTTAAGCGTGTACTTGTCGGCCACTTCGGCTTTGTCGACCGCCTCCATGTCGGCAAATCCGTAGGCCCCGTTTTTGGGATTGAGCGTGTAGTCGATGGCGAACTTGACGTCGTCGGCGGTCATCTCCCTGCCATCGTGGAACTTGACGCCTTTGCGCAGGCGAAACGTATAAACCTTGCCGTCCTTGCTTATCTCCCAGGACTCCGCCAGACGCGGCTTGATTGCTCCCCTCGCGTCTTTGCCGAGCAGCGGCTCGAACATCAGCTCGCGAATTCTCGATTCGGTCGAGCTCGTGTTGACCAGGGGATTCATCAGCGCCAGCTCTTTGCTAACCGCGAGCGTGAGAGTGCCGCCGCGCTTCGGCTGATTGGAGGCGCCTTCGCCTAATCGCTCCCAAAAAAATGGGATTAAAAGTAAGATGAGAACTAGCAGACGCTTCATGGTGAGCCTCCGACCGAACACCGAATTGCAGCTATCATGATCATACGAGTCCATTCGCGCCTTTAATTCCGATACAGTTTATCGATGTATCCGGAGTTGTCGATCTCCCGCAGATAGTGCAGATCCCACAAAGCGAGTGGGCTCAGCTGCTTCGCCTCGGGCGACTTGATGCAGCCCAGCTCGTACGCGTTGATGACGCCTTGCGGGTCGGGATAGGGCTTCTTCGGCACGCGGTCGAAGAATCGATAGTGATACGTTTCACCCTTCTTCTTGCTCAGGTTCTGCAGGATTTTTTCCGTCTTCGCTTTTTTCGTCTTGGCGTAATGAATTCCCAGTACTAACGCCTTGACCAAGCGCTCGCCCAGGTCCTTTTTCTTGTGCAACACCGTATACGAGGTCGTGAGCGTCGGGCCGTTGATCATCGGCAGCGGGCCGAGCGGCAGCACGTGAAAGCCCATGTCTTTATAGCGCTCGGTAGCATTGGCAGAGATAAAGCGGGCATCCGCTTTGCCGGACTTGAACGCGGCGAGCTGCGCGTCGGAGTCTTCGTCTTCAATCCATTTCACCTGATCGATGGCGATGCCGTTGCGGATCAAATACATCATGTGGTTTCCGCGGCCGTGATGAAATCCCCCGTCTCTACCCTCCATCGCGGTGTCCGCGATCCGCTTGCCGCGGAGATCCTGAATGGAATTGAGCGGCTCGTGCGATGCGACGCAGGCGTTCTGCCCGTTAACCGGCGATGCCAGGCTGACGATCGGCTTTCCTTTGACGACGAGACCGTAGGGGGTCAGGTGGTCTCCTGAGATGAAGTCAATCTCGCCTTTGAACAGCGCTGCCTCGGCGTCTGGGGGCATCGCGCAGTACTCGAAATTCGTCAGTTCCAAGCCGGCCTGTCCCCAAATATCCGCCTCTTGCAGAACCTCCCACATCGGCAGATGGCTGGCCGAGCGGTAAACGCCGCTGATTTTAAGTTTGCGCTGCGCCATGCAATCGTTCTCCTTTCGTTCGATAGATGCGTTTATCCCAACCCCATGAGCGGGTCAACCTTGGCTCTCTTAGGCTTGGCAAAACTAGTCGCCTTGAATATATATATTTCGCGCAAGAGTTTCCGGCTTTCAGCGTTCGCGAGAATCGCGCACGCGGGAGGAGGCGGGAGGCGGTGGCGGAAAGCTTCGACGGAGTCGCGCGAGCGACCGCCACAAGATCCTCCGGACGAACGCGGCGAAACTTTATCGAATCACGTCGAATTGAACCAACGGAAAGCGAGGAACGCATGTCACAATGGCTTGAGATCCGTCCGCGGATTGATGAGATGGTCAACCAGCAGTTCGACAGCCCGGAGTTCAAAAAACTCCTCGCCGTACCGCTTACGCCCGAGCGCGTGCGGGTCTACCGTCATCACATGACCTATTACGGTGCGAACCGGCGCGATTGCTGGGCATTCGTTTCCGGAAAGGCGCCGCTCGAGGTGAAACGCGCTATCTGGGAACACGAAAAAGACGAATTGATTCACGACCCACGCATGGGGCGCGCCCATGTTAGGGAGGAGGACCTGCGGGAGCGCGACGAGTCGCTGCTTGTTCCCGGCGCGAAGGCGGCCTTCTACGCGTGGCTTTACTGCGCTCGCGAAAAACCGTGGCTCGAAGGCCTCGTGTATTCCCATATTCTCGAGCGTCGCAACAATAACGCTGTCGTCAAAGGCGGCGGGCTGTCGGAGCGCTGGAAGCGAAAACAGCAAACGGAGCTCGGTATCAAAGAAGCCGCGAAGGATTTCCAGACCGAGGTTCATGCCGTCGCCGACGAAGAGCACTCGGATCTCTTCGAGCCGATCTTCGCGCGTTATATCGACGGCACGGCCGCGGCCGCGGCGGTTGTGGCGGCGACGCGCGATTGCCTCGTGATTGATCGCGCCTTCCGCGGCGCGCTCGCGAATGCGATCGCCGATGTCGAGTAAACTCCGGAACGGAATGGAGTAAGTCATGCCTGAAGCAGCAGGAAAAACCGCCGAAGACGGAGTCAAAGAGCGCATCGCCTACAAGTCGCCTTACGAACAGTGGAAGGAATCGGAGGGTCTGCCGACGCTGCGCGGATTGTTCGTCAAGAATCTCTACGACGTCGAGCTTACACCGTGGCGCTCGAGCGGCGAAGGACTGGCGACGTTTGTCAATCTCGAAGGCACCGGTGGATTCAACGACGCGTATGTGGCCGAGATTCCGCCGGGCAAGTCGCTCAAGCCGCACCGTCACCTTTTCGAAGAGACGATTTATATTCTCAAAGGCCAAGGAGCCACGTCTGTCTGGATCGATCCCGCACGCAAGGAGACTTTCGAGTGGCAGGAAGGCAGCTATTTCTCGATCCCGATGAATGCCTGGCACGAGCATCACAACGTCTCCGGTCTCGATCCGGCGCGCTATATCGCGATGACGAGCGCCCGCGCGTGATCGACACGTTCAATAATCATGAATTCGTCTTCGAAAATCCGTTCATCTTCCGCGATCGGTACAACGCCGAGGAGGGCTATTTCAAAGAAAAGGCTTCGGCGCAGCAATGGTCGACTAACTTCGTCGCCGATGTTCGCGTATGCCAGACGTACTCCGGCGGATTCGACCGCGGCGGCGGCGCGAAGAGCACTGTCTTCCGCATGGTCAACAACACCGTCAAATCGCACGTCTCGCTCTGGGGCGTCGGCGCTTATAAAAAGGCGCATCGCCACGGACCCGGCATCCATGTTTTGATAATCCGCGGGCACGGCTACTCGCTCATGTGGCAGGAAGGCAAAGCCATGGAACGCGTCGAATGGGGTCCGGGAAGCGTCTTTGTTCCGCCGGAGATGTGGTTCCATCAACATTTCAACGGCAGTGCCGAGCCGGTTTTCTTCCTCGCCATCGGCTGGGGAAGCGATAAGCCCAAGGCGGGCGGCAAGGCGTACATTTACAAGAGCGTCAAAGAAGGCGGCGATCAGATCGAGTACGAGGACGAAGACCCTAACATCCATGAGGAATTCGAAGAACGGCTGAGAAAAGCCGGAGCAAAATGTCAAATGGCCTATCATCCGTTTTGTACGAATCGTTAGGCAAGTATTGTCATGCGCGCGCGTGCGTTGAAAACACTCATTGCGCTGAGCGTTTTTTGGGCATCGACGTCCATCGCACGGGCAAACTCCGTCGGACGATATTAGAGAAGGTCAACATGTTGCCGCCCCAGGCGTGGCAAAACTGAAGGAACCGTTAGTGAAATGACGAAAAGCATGCATATACATTGCAAAATATAATGTCGGGAAAGAAGGACTGAACCGATGGCGGTTATCGATGCCGACGCCCACGTCGTAGAGTGGGAAAAGACTTGGGACTACATGGACGAGGCCGAGCGCGCCTTCGCGCCGTACGTGATGGTGTTTAAAGATAAGACGCGCAAGCCGCCTGAGCGGGCGAACGAATACTGGATGATCGGCGGCCGGGTTTTCGCTAAGGACGCCAACATCGGCCACGACATCGCCAGAGAAAGACGCGAGGCGGAGGACATCCATGCGCGTCTCGCGCACATGGACGAGCTCGGCGTCGATAAGCAGGTGCTTTACCCGAGCCTGTTTCTGCGTATGCTGACTCCGCTGCCCCATGTCGATACAGCGCTCTGTCGCAGCTACAATCGGTGGCTTGCGGAGATTTGGAAAGCCGGCGGAGGACGACTACGATGGGTCGTGATTCCGCCGCTACACTACATCGACAAAGCAATCGAAGAGCTCAATTTCGGCAAAGACAATGGCGCTTGCGGCGTCTTTATCCGCGGGGTCGAGGGTGACAAGCTGCCGACGGATCCGTACTTCTTTCCGATTTATGAGGAAGCGAGCCGGCTGAACATGCCGATCTGCGTGCACGCATCGCAAGGCAACCTCGACATGTTCGACGTTCTTGGGCGCGGCGCGAGCCTAGGCCAGTTCAAGTTCGGCCCGATCAATCTCTTCGGCACACTCATCACGAGCCGCCTGCCGCAGAGATTTCCCGATCTCCGCTGGGCGTTCGTGGAGGTCAGCGCCGAATGGCTGCCCTATGTCATGAATCACGTGGAGATCGGCTACCGGCGCCAAGGCAAAGAATGGCCGGGCACGGCACTCCTGAAGGACAACCGCATTTACGTCGCCTGCCAGACGAGCGACGACCTGCCATACGTCCTCGAACACGTCGGCGACGACAACTTGGTCATCGGCACCGACTATGGCCACAACGATACGGCATCGGAGATCAACGCGCTCAGAAAGCTCAAATCGGACGGGAAAATTCCTGGCGCGTCAATCGACAAGATCTTAGGGCACAACGCGGCGGCGCTTTACGGGCTATAGGAGGATCCGATATGCCGACCATCGATGCCGATGCGCACGTCATCGAAA
This sequence comes from Pseudomonadota bacterium, assembly GCA_021324155.1. GTDB lineage: Bacteria > Desulfobacterota > Binatia > UBA9968 > UBA9968 > JAJPJQ01. The sequence goes on along the minus strand of JAJPJQ010000018.1, from coordinate 137,898 downwards.
CCGAGCGCACGTGGGACTACATGGACAGCGGCGACGCCGAGTTCAGGCCGGTGCTGGCGTCGCCGAGCGTCGACGGTAAGAAAGACTGGCTGATCGACGGTAAAATTTATTCGCGCGGCGGCAACGTCAACCGCAAAATTCCCGAAGCCTCGCGCGAGATGAAAGACATCGAGCTACGGCTCAGGCACATGGACGAGCTCGGCATCGATATTCAGGTGCTTTACCCGTCGATTTTTTTACGGCCGCTCACGGCCCGCGCCGAAGTCGACCGCGCCATTTCAAAGAGTTACAATCGCTGGCTTGCGGACATCTGGAGAAAAGGCGAGCGGCGCCTTCCCTGGGTCGCCGTGATGCCGATGACGAGCATCGACGCGGCGATCGCGGAGGCGCGCTTCGCGAAAGAGAACGGCGGCTGCGGTCTATTCACCCGCGGTTTGGTTGAAGACAAGAGACTCAGCGATCCCTATTTTTTCCCGCTCTATGCAGAAGCCGAGAAGCTGGACCTGCCGATCTGCGTTCACGCCTCGACGGGAAATTTCGACTGGGTCGACCTCTTCAGCGACGAAGGCGGCTTCTCGAAATTCAAGCTGCCGGTCCTCTCCGCCTTCCACTCCCTGGTTTACGAAGGCGTGCCGGATAAATTTCCGCGGCTGAGATTCGCGTTCATCGAGATTAGGGCGCAATGGATTCCGTATCTCATGATCGATTTGCGCAAGCGCTTCTTAAAGCTCAACCGTCCGGTCGGCCCCGATCTGATGCGCGCGAATCGCCTTTACGTAACCTGTCAGACCGACGACGACCTGCCCTACATCCTGAAATATTCCGGTGAAGACAACATCGTCATCGGCTCCGACTACAGCCACGTCGACTCGGCGGCCGAAATCGACGCCCTGCGCAATCTGAAGGACAAAGGCGAGGTGGACGGCCGCGTCATCGACAAGATTCTCTACGACAATTCCAAAGCGCTGTATGGACTCTAGCCGCGTCGGCGGCTCTGTTCTCGCCGGTCTTCTCCTGCTCTCCGCGTTGTGCTCCGACGTATCGGCCGAGAAAACGCGCATCGCGCCCTCCTCCCCCGGACTTTCCGCGTGGCCGATTCATCTGGCGGCGAAAGAGGGCTTCTTCGCGCGCGAAGGTCTGGACGTCGAGATCATCGTCATGCGCACCAATGTCGGCATCCTCGCGCTGACCACGGGCAGCGTCGACTACACGACCGCCGGCGGGTCCGCGCTCCGCGCCGCGGTCAACGGCGCGCCGCTCAAGATGGTGGCCAACACGAACAACAAGGCCGACCTCTGGATCATAGGCCAGAAGGATCTGCGGCGCATCGAAGATCTCAAAGGAAAGATCGTCGGCGTCGGCGGGAATCAGGGCACACAATTCTACATGGTCTACGACATGCTCAAGCACTACGGTCTGGAGAAAGACGTGCAGATCGTCTCGACCGGCGACGTCGCCAACGGTTTCCTTACGCTTCAGCAGGGCGGCCTCAGCGCCGTCGCGCTGACGCCGCCTTACAGCGTCATGGCGAAGCGGCTAGGGTTTAGAGAGCTCGCCCGCGCGGCGAATCTCCTCGGCGCGTGGCCGACGACGGGACTTGTGGCCTCGCGAGAGAAGCTGGAGCGAAATCCCGATAATGTGCGGCGCGCCGCCAGAGCGATGCTGCGCGCGGTGCAGTTCGCGGTGAGTCGCAGACCGGACATGATCCGGTTCATTTCCCGTCAGTATAAGCTGGAGCTAGCAATCGCGGAGGAAGCGTACGATGCCGCGATGGAAACCCTGAATCCTACGCTGTCGCTGACGGATCAGGAAGTGCAATCCGAGCTCAAGCGGATCGCCGAGCAAACGAAGAGTAAGAACACGAGTCGCGTTGCCGACCTGGTCGACTTTTCATTCGTCAAGCAGGCTGCTAAAGAGCTCGGCTTGTAACTACGGCGCGTTCGTTATTCGACGCCGCACACTTCAAGCGCTGTCAGCGCGTAGACCTTGACGGCGGTGAGAAGATCGCCGATTTTCATCGCCCGGTTGCCCGCGCCGCTGTAGGGGTCTTTTTGGCGCGGCGGGCCGTAGCACACCGACGGAATGCCGACCTCGTTGAAGACGTTGACGTCGCGCCACATGCTGACCTCCGCCGAGGGCGGCAGCGGCGGCGCGCTCCCGAAGATATATCTGTGGGCGGCTTCGATTCCCTGGATGAGCCCATCGGCGTTCTGCGCGACGTAGCCGCGCGAATACTGGAACGGCGCGACCTCGCAGTCGAAGCCGAGCCCGCGCACGACCGCTTCGACCTCTTTCTTCACCGCCTCGGGCTTCTTGCCCGGCACGATGCGGATGTCCATGTAAATGTCGCAGTAGGGGCTCGCCTGGCTCGCGCCGCTGGTGCCGCCCTTCCCGCGCACGTTCATGATCTGCGCCTTGGGCTCGATCACGCCGCCTTCGAACCGCAGCGTTTCTCTCTTCTGGTACTGGGCAGCCCATTCCTCGAGCGCGAGGATCGCATGCGCGCCCTTCGCGAAGGCGTTGGGGTTCTCGTGGATCGACGCGCCGCGCTCGTAGCGCGGCGTGTAGACCTCGCGGCCCTTGACGCGGACCTTGAGCCAGACGGCGCCGCACTCGGCGCGTATGATGCCGAAACCCGAGGTCTCCCCGACAAGCGCATAGTCCGCGGTGACGCCGCGGTCGACCACCCATTTGCTGCCGAAGCCCTCGCCCGGATTATCGATGCCTTGGAACTCGTCGACCGATGGGCCGCCGGTCTCCGAGGCGACGCCCGTGATGGTCAGATCACCCTTCAATTTGATTCCGCCGCGCCTGAGCGCGCGCGCAGCGACCATGAACGCACAGAGCTGCGCCTTGTCGTTGATGACGCCTTTGCCGAAGATCAGCTCGCCTTCCGTCCAGGCGCTCTCGATCTTTTTCTCGGCTTCCGATGCCTCGGCACTCAATTCGGGGCCAACATCCATATGCGCGTTCCAGATGAGGCTCGCGCCGCCGCCGCTCCCCTTGAGCGTCGCCACCGCATTGACGCTCATCTCGGTGATGTGCTGGAGCTCGCCATGGATGCCGCAGGCGGCGAGCCAAGCCAATACTTTTTGACCGACCTTGATCTCCTTGCCGTATGGGCTCGGGGTGTTGCCTAGGTCGAGGCAGAGATCGACGAGATCCTGCCGGTCGGCGTCGATCGACGCGATAAGATTGTCATAGGTTCTGTTGTTTCCCATGGTCGCGCTCCGCTCCGTTAATCTTTTTTGAACGCCCCGAATCCGGGACGGTACTGCTTGTCGGTGAACTGCTTGATGCCTTTGTCTAACCAGCCGCCCTTTTGGAGCTGCGTCGTCTCGTGCGTCTTGGCCTGCGCCCAGTACCAGGTCTCCTCGTCGTTCATGTGGCGGCCAACGCGCAACACTTCCTTGGTCTCCTTCAAGGCGATCGGATCTTTCTCGATCAGCTTGGCGGCAAGCTTCGCCGCCGCTTCTTCGAGATTCGCCTTCGGCACGGCATAATTCACTAGGCCGATCTCCGCGGCGCGCTTGCCGTCGAACGGCTCGCCGGTGAGCGAGTAGTACATGAGCTCGCGCCAGCGCAACAGGTCCATGATCGCGCGGGGGACCAAGCCTCCGGGGAAGTTGCCGAAGTTAATTTCCGATAAACCGAACTTCGCCTCTTCCGCCGCGATCGCGAGATCGCAGTTGCCGACCACGGCGAAAGCGCCGCCGAAGCAGTAGCCGTTGACGACGGCGATCGTCGGCCGCGTAAAAAGCCTGAGCATTTTGCCGCGCCACTCGTAAGAAATCTTGCGGATGCGCTCCGCCTCACCGGGCTTGTCTTTCAAATCGTAAAAATATTCCTTCAGGTCCTCGCCAGCGCAGAAGCTGTCGCCCTTGCCGGTGATGATGAGCACGCGCGTCTCGTCGTCGGCGTCGAGCTCCGACAGCGCGTGATGCATCTCCCGGTGCAGCGTCGGATTCATCGCGTTCTTTTTTTCCGGCCGATTGAAGTTGAGCCAGGTGACGCCGTCCTGGCGCCGCAGCTCGATCGCCTTATATTCCATCCTTTTCCTCGCTTTATCGATAAAGATTCTTGATGAAGCCGCTCGTTTCCAGCTCGCGCACGAAGCGGTCGTCGACGAGCGAATCGGTCTTGATGCTTTCGATCTTCGGTTCTTTCTCCGCCAGGATCTGCACCAGGCTCGCGAGACCTTCGCGTTTCACATACGGCGCGCGCTCGAACAGCTCGGCGAAAAGCTGGTGCGTATCCTCCAGCACTTTGTCGTCCTGGATGCGCAGATATTTCGCCGTGAGCTTTTTCGCGAACGGCTTGTCCGTCTTGAAGCGATGGATGCCTTCGATGCAGGCCGCGAGAAACGGCGCGACGACGGCGCGGTTCTGCTCGAGAAACCCCGGCGTCGCGGTCACGTAAGTATACGGATAGTAAATGTCGCCCTTCGACAAATCCATCAACTCCACGAATCCCGCTTTTTCCGCTTGCAGATGAGCCGGCGGAGAAAGCGCTCCGGCTTCGGTAGCGCGGTTCTGCAAAGCCGCGAGCACGCTCGGGACGCTGCCCATCTGAAGGATCGCCGTATCTTTGTCGGGCGCGAGCCCCCAGCTTTTCAGAAATAGCCGCGCCGAAAAATCGGTGCTCGTGCCGTAGCGCGTGACGGCGATGCGCTTGCCGCGGAGATCGGCGGCGCTCTTGATCTGCGGCGAGCCCATGATTTTCATCACCATGCGGTTCATCGTGCCCGCGACGGCGACGATCGAGCGCCGCTGCGCGTTCGCATAGAGGATCGACGGGCCGCCGCCGACGCCGAAACCTATCTCACCGGCGAGCATCGACTGAAAGAGCTGTGCAGTGCCGCCGACGTAGATGAGATCGACGTTGAGCTTATGCTTCTCGAAGTAGCCGCCCTCCTTCGCCGCCCATACCCACGCCATCGAGCCGCTCATCGCCGAATACGCCGCGCGAATGCGCGGTTCCTCGGCGAACAGACCGCTCGGCACAACGAATAGAATCGCGACGGCCAGCGCGAGCGCGATGCGGGTGCGGCCGGTGCGTAGCGAATAGGTCATTTCCGGCTGATCTACCCGACGAAGTAGCTGTCCCAGTTCTGCTTTACCTTCTGCCACACGTCGTCAGGCGGCAGCGCTAATCCTTCGGAGCGGAAGTTTTTGCCCTTGGTCGCGTCGACGAAGAGCTTCGCGGTGACGCCCTCGGAAGTCGCCGACGGATCGAGGCGCAGGCCGAACGAATTCGGGATCACGAAGATGTCCTTGTCCGCCTGCACGCGCGTGGCGAAGGCCCACTCGACCTCCTCGGGATTCGTGATATCGATGTCGTCGTCGAAGACGAAGACGTGCTTGACGCGGCTTCCCTTGACGCCGACCGACGACGCCAGGATGTTGTTCACCATCCCCGGCCGCTTCATGCGCTCGTCGATCTGGATGTAGCAATGGAAAATTCCGATGCCGGCTTCGCTGCAGTGAACGCGCTTGATCGCCGGATGGCCGGGCTTCATTTCATTGTAGATCTGCACCGAGGTCGTGAGGCTCTTGATCACGCCCTCCTCGTTGATGCCTTTACAGAGGTAAAAGCCGTGGTAGATGGGATCGCGTCGCATCGTGATGCAGTCGATCGTCCAAAGCCTCTCGCGGATCACCGTCCCGACCGAGTAGCCGCAGAACTCGCCGTACGGCCCCTCGTCGCCGACGTCCGCAGGGATGTCGAGATGACCTTCCAGGACGATCTCGGCCGTCGCCGGCACTTCGATGTTGACGGTCTCGCATTTTACGAGTTCCACCGGCTCGCGTCGGAGCGCGCCGGCAATCGTGAACTCGTCGACGTCGATGCCGGGCACGAACTGCGACGCCAGAAAGACCGTCGGGTCGGCGCCGAGTGCGACGGCGACCTCGAAGCGCTTTTCGCCGCGGAGCTCGGCGGCTTTATAATATTCGTAGCCGTGGTGCCCGGGGCTGAGACGAAGGAACGTGTGGTTCTTGTCGGCATACATCATGCGGTAAACGCCCATGTTCCGGCCGTATTCGGGATCTTTGACGATCACCATGCCCGCCGTGATATAGGGCGATTTTTCGGTCTTGTTCCAGGTGATCCAGGGGAGCGTCGTGAGATCGACGTCCTTGCCTCTGATGATGATATCTTTGCACGGTCCGCTCTTCACGATCCTGGGCTCGACGCCTTCTTTGGTTCGCTCGACGACTTCCTTGAAGAGGTCGGTCTCCTGCGTCTCGATCGCCGTCGCGATGCGGTTGAAGGTCGCGAGCAGATCGACGATCACAGGCATGCTGCAGCCGCGCACGCGCTCGAAGAAGAGCGCTTTTCGTCCCCGATCGTGCGCGGTCTTGCAGATCGCGCCGATCTCGTATTTCGGATCGACTTCTTTTTTCACGCGGGCGAGATCGCCCAGCTTTTCAAGCCTGTTTAGGTATTGTCGCAGGTCGGAAAATGGCATCATTCGCTCCTATCTTTGAAGAATTACTTGAAGATCTCTTTCCACTTACTCTTGATCTCGTTCTGATAAGCCGGATCGATCGAATGAACCTTCGGAAATTTATCGCGCCAGGCGAACGGTCGGCAGGCGTCGATGATCGCGCGCGAGTTGGTGAAATCTCCGGCCGCCCGCTGCGCCGGCGGGATGCGCGGGTCGATGGGGCTGCTCCAGCAGCCGGATGCGATCTCGATCGAGGTCTGCGGATCGCATCGTGTCGACATCGCCCAGAGAACGTCCTGCATGTTGGATGGGTCGATGTCGTCGTCCACCAGCACGACGAAGCGTCCGAGATAGCCGCCTTCGCGCGCGCCGAGTGCGATGTGCGCCGCTTGGCGGGCGTGTCCCCCGTAGCGCTGCTTGAGCGAGATGACCGTAAAGAAGCGTGCCCCCCACTCCGCCTGCCAAACGCCGCGGATGTCGGTGACGCCCGCCTGCTCGATCTCGTTCCACAGACCCGCGGCGCAAAAGATCAGGAACAGGTAGCTTGAGAGCGGATAGGTCTTGAAGTCGGGAAGCACGGTGAGGATCGGATCGTTGCGGTGATACGTAGCCTGAATGCGAATCACCGGGGACGGGCGCGTGCCGGAAGCGTAGTAGCCCGTCCATTCGCCGAACGGCCCTTCCATTTGCGCTTCGATTTCGGGCGGAGGAATCTCGCCCTCGAAAACGATCTCCGCCGACGCCGGCAGTGGCAGGCCGGTAATTTTTCCTTTTACAACCTGCGCCGGCGCATGCTGTATGTGCCCGGCGAAGTCGTACTCCGAGAATCCCCACGGAAGCCCGAGCCCGGCGACGGCGAAGAGCACCGGATCGATGCCGCAGACGACGGCAACCGGACAATTTTTGCCCTTGTCCCAATATTTCTGCGCGATGAGACGCGTTTGCTTACCCGGTGAGACATACAGACAAACTTTTTTATCGTCGAGAATCTGCACGCGCGCCGTGCCGAGGTTGACCCAATCGTCCTCGGGATCGCGCGTGATCACCGCGTCCGCCGTGCCGAGATATCGCCCGCCGTCCTCGCGGTGCAGCTTGGGAGCGGGAAATCTGAGAACGCCCGCCTCGGCGCCGGTGAAGACATTTTCAAGCAGCGGTCCTTCGCCGACCGAAACCGCGGGTACGCGCTTCGTCGTGCTGAGCAATTCTTTGACAGCGCGAACCAGCTCGACGCCGCGCAGCTCGGGCGTCATGCCGAGCGCGACGGCGGTGCGAGCCTGCGTGTGGAACATATTCGTGAGCAGGCGGAAGCCTTTCGGATAGCCTTTGATATCGTCGAAGATCAACGCGGGCGCGTTCGGATCGGCGGCGGAGATCTCGGTAATCGCCCCGATCTCGAGATTCCAGTCCGCGTTACGCACGGTCTTGAGCTCGCCAAGCTCGTCTACACGCCGCAAAAATTCTCTCAGTTCCGGCATATCGATCCTAGTGCGCCGCTTTCGACACTTGTTTCAGAAACGTAAAATCGTACATCTTCTGCTCGGCCTGAGCGCGGGTTAGATTCTGGCTCTCTTTTTTGAGCATCTGGCGCGTGATCTCGAAATCGTCAGACAGCGCGCGCTCGGAAGGAATGCCTTCCCGCGTCATAATTGTCTTGTAGAAATCGTAGGTCGTCTGCGCGATCTCCGGCTCCATCGGGGTCACTCGGTTCAGCATCTGGATGCTCTCGCTTCGATTGTCGAGAAAAAACTTGAGACCTCTATAAGTCGCGCGGATGAAGTTGCGCACGAGCTCCGGGCGCTCGCGGATCATCTTCTCCGACGTAACGACGCCGGACATCGGAATCTGCAAGGCATCGCCGACAAAGGCGATGCGCACCATGCCCATCTTGTCCGCCATGTTGGTAAACGGCGGGCGGATCAGGCCCGACTCTACCGAGCCGCCGGCGAGCGCCGGCCAGATGTCGCCTACCGACAGGATCGAGACGTCGCGGTCGGGATCGAGCCCTACATGTTGCGCAACTTTCCGTGCCGCATAGTAAGTCGTCGACCCCAGGCCGGTCACGGCGATCCGCTTTCCCTTTAAGTCCTTCGCGCTGCGCACGCCGAGATCGGGTCGGGCGTACAGGAAATGATACGGCTTGTCGCAGAACACCATGATCGCCTTGATCGTCATGCCCGAAAGCGCAGCGCGGGCGCCGGTGCCGAGCGCAAGCGTAAACTGGACGGAGCTCGCCTGCAGCGCCTGCGAAGCGGTGACACCGCCGCGAATCATGATGTCCTTCACTTGCATGCCTTCGTCCCGATAAAAGCCGTTTTCCCGCGCGATGAAATACGGGATATCGCCGAAGGTCAGCGCCGGGTGGGCGACGAGAATCTCTTCGAGTGTCGCCGCCGAGGCGTGAGGCGCAAAAACGACGATCATAAGCGCGAGCACCAAAAACGTTCTTTGGATCGTCAGCATAAATTCTTCTGAATTACTTCGCTGCCTGCATTACCTGAGCCGCCAGCCGTAAATCGAGCGCCTTGGCGAGGTCGATGTTTTTCACGCGCGGATCGCTCCGAACCGCGAGCTTGATACTCTGCTGCACGACGTCATTAGGGACGCGCGGGTCGGTAACGACCTCGTCTTTCAATATATCGTAAGAGGTCTCGGCGACTTTAGGATTCGATACTTTCATCACCTTTTGAATCACCTGGACCGATCCGGCTCGGTTATTTTTCAAATAGACAGCCGCTTCGCGCATCGCGCGCAGCGAGCCGGTCAGTGCTCCCTGCCGCTGCGCCACGCTGGCGCGCCGCGCGTAAGCGCCGGTGTGAATGTGCGGCACGCCCTTGAGCGGAATGATGTTAAGACCGGCCTCTTTCGCGCGATGCGCGACCGCCTCGTCGATCAGCGCTGCATCGACTAATCCTTCTTTCAGCGCGGCGAGCCGCTCGGCGGTGCCGCCGACGCGCAGGACCTGAACATCGCGCTTGGAATCCCATCCTTGCTCTTCGAGCAGAAACTGCGTCATCGCCGTCGCCGGACCCGTGAGCGAGCGCACGCCGATCTTTTTTCCCCGCAAGTCTTTGACGTCGCGTACCTCGGGCCGCGCCGCCATGACGTACGGCGGCGAATTGTTGAACGAGCCGAGGATGACGATGTCGGCGCCGCCCGCGATTGCGCTGAGCGGGTCGAAGATGCTGCCGAGAACGAGGTCTACGCTGCCGCCGATAAGCGCCTGCATCGAAAGCGCGCCGGAGGTGTAGATCAATTCGGGCTCGATGCCGGCCGCGGCGAAGAAGCCGCGCTCCTTCGCGATCCACGGGACTATACCGCCGGTCGAAGCAATGGAAGGATAAGAGATGGAGATTTTTTCTTCACCCGCAGCCTTTTCATTGTCACCAAGCGAGAGACTTACAGCGAGAAACAACACGAGAGTTGCTCTTTTCAAGAATAAAATCATACGCGCTTTCTATAAGACACCGGTGGGTTCCTCAACTCGATGCCTTCCTTTTTCAGCTCCTCGACGTACATCGCACGGACCGCCGGATCCTCGTCTTCGAACTCGATCATGTCGCCGCCTTCTTCCGTGCTCTTGAACATCTCGTTCCAGCCGCCGATCGGATATTTCTGTCCCCAGCCCTTGAGCGCGAGCTGCCGGATCGGCTCGCGCCCGAGGTTGAAATGCTGATGGAACCAGCGGTTCGGCGGCGACATCATACTCATGGGACCCCAGTCGAAGCGCTGCCACTTCTGCCCTTCTTTCCACATGAGCGAGTAGCCGTGTCCTTTCAGCACGATGATATTCGCGCCCGGTCCGTGCCGGTGTGCCTTCTTGTAGACGCCGACGGGCGATTCGCTGATATGACCGGATAGCGTATTGCTGGAGAGCTCGATCTCGACATGCTTCATCCCCGGTCCCTTGGTTGAGAACTCGTAGAACGGCAGGTCCACGATGTCCGGAATGAAATTGCTCTCCCAAACGTCGCCCGTATGGGCTTGGCCTTTTCCTGAAAAATAATCCTCTTCCTCGTTGAAGCGCTCAATGAAACGATGTGGATTGTTCATGATGAATTCGTAGCTGTGAAACATGTTGAACACAGCCGGCGCATTCGTAAGGGAAACATAACGGACGGGCTCTGCCCCCGAGCCGTTGAAATGCTGGTGGCGGGAATTGAGCGGCGGCGAGAAGAGGCTGCCGGTCTTCCACTCGAAGGTGAAGGTTTTTCCGCCTTCGCTCGACACCGTTGTCGCGCCGCTGCCTCGTAAGATGAAAATCAGTTCTTCATAAAGATGGCGCTGCGGTTTGAGCGATTTTCCCGCGGGGATCTCACAGACGTAGGCCGCCATCGAGAGCTGGTCCTCCGGCGCGCCGAGCACGAGCCACGTGCCGGACGCGCCGAGGCGGTCCCACGGCGCAAGCGTGATCTTGCGTAAATCCGGCACGATAAAATCTCGGATCAGCGGCGCACCCTCGTACTCCGCCCACTGCTCGAAGGCGGTCTTTCCCGTATACGGCTTCGGCTCGAACACGTTCAGTGCCTCATTTATAGAGCGCGTCGATGAATCCACTCTTATCGATTTCGCTCAAAAAGGTGTAGTCGAACATGTCTTTGGTTTCCAATTGCCGCGCCTTGGGGTCCGCCGCGCTCAGCACCTCGAGAAGATTCTTCCAACCCTCCTCCGTGCCGTAAGGTTTAGCGGGTATAATGCTGCCGAAGATGCGATAGGTCTCCTCCAGCGCGGCCCGGTCGCTCGAGCGCGTCCACTTCTTCAATGTCTCGATACTCTCGGCGGGATTTTTCTTCATATACGCGACGCCGCTCAAGAAGCCGCGAAGAAACCGAAGCGTTGTATCGCGATTGCGCGCGACGTAGTCGCGCGTGGTAAAGATGGTATCGAAGGAGTACTTGACCCCGGCGTCGACGAGCGAGACGAGGACGTTAAAGCCCAGATTTCTCGCCGTGAGATTGGTCGGCGGCGTGAGCACGGTGGCGTCGACGAATCCCTGGCGGAGCGCGGTGAGACGCACGGACTCGTCGCCGATCTGGAGCATCTGCGCATCCTTTTCCGCGTCGAGTCCGAGCTTTCCAAGCGACAAGCGCGCCGCGTAATGCGCCGCGCCGCCAAAGCGGCTGATCGCGATTTTCTTTCCTTTGAGCCTCTCGCCGCGGTCGATCTCTTTGCTGGTAACGAGCATGTACGGAAAACTGTTGACCCATTCCGCAATCCCGACCACGTTACCGCCGCGCACGCGCGCGTTCGCGCCGGTGTCGGTGCTTGTCGCGGCGAACGAAATGCCGCCGGAGAGCAGCGCCTGAACCGTCGGCGTGCCGCCTTGAAACGTGATCAGCTCGGTCGCGAGTCCCTGTTTTGCGAATAGTCCCTTATCTTGCGCCAGCCAGAGCGGCAGCAGCGGGCCGCTCAAGCCGAGCGAGCCGATGCGCACCGCCTGCGCGTGAACGGAGCTGGCCGGCACCATCAGCGCCGACAAGGCGAAACACGCGATTGCCACTCCGCTGGCGAAAGGATTCATGTCACGCACTACGCGGCGTTCGCGCCGACGGCTCGGAATTCCATTGGTAGAGGTCTTGCGGCAAACCATCGAGATATGCGGCGACGCTTTCGGCTTTCATCACATCGGCATACTTCATGTTCATGTCGAGCAGGCTCGCCTTGTGCGATAACTGTATGCGGTCGAACGTACCCTCCTCGACGACGGCGACGAAGTAATTGTAGGAAAAAGCGTCGACGACCGTCGCGCGAATGCAGCCGCTCGTCGAGCCGCCGGTCACGAGCAACGTGTCGACGGCGTAATCGTTGAGCACGCCGTGGAGCGGCGTCCCGAAGAAACCCGAAGGCTTGGCTTTCTGAATAATGATCTCCGAAGGCGCAGGCGCGATCTCGGCCACAATCTTCATCCGCGAGGAGTAGTCCATGGTCTCGTCCTCGTCATGGCGATGGTTCTTCCACGCGCGGCGATTCGACTCGTAGTGCTTCTCGGGACCGTAGCCGGTCGTGTAGACGACCGGGATTTTTTTCCGCCGCGCCTTGCCGAGGAGAGTGCGCACGGTATCGACCGCGTCCCAGGCTTCCTCGCCGCAGCTGTGACGGATGCGCTTGATCGATTCGAGCACCGGCTCGCGGCGATCGCCGACCCAGTTGTAATTCATATCGACGATGAGCAGCGCGGGCCGTTTTCCGAGTCCGCGCACGCGGCCGTAGCCGCAAGCGTCGAGCACCTGTTTGTCGCGCGGAGTCGTCGCGTCGTCCCAAATCGCCATATTGACCTCTCGCTTCAACCGCGGCCGATAAACGGCGGCAGTTTGCCTTCCGTCGCCTGTATATAGCGCACAAACTTATATTTGTTCTCTTGAAGATCGACGTCGGGCCGTGGGATGTCGCGATGGAGCAGGCTCTCTTCGACTTTGCAGACGATGAAATTCAGCCCCTTTCCGCCGAGCGCCGCTTTCGCCTGCCGTTTGAAGGCCTCGAGATCGTGGACCGTGACGGAACGCTCGATGCCCGCGCCGAGCGCGACCTCCGCTAGATCGGTACGGCCGCTTGTCGCGGTCGGCTCGCTGATGCGCGTGCCGCTGTACGCTCCGTTGTCGAAGACAAAGACAGAAAGATTGTCGATGCCGAGATTCGCCACGGTCGCAAGGCTGCTGAGGGTCAATAGTACGCTGCCGTCGGATTCGAGCGCGATGACGCGCCGGTGCGGCAGCGCGGCGGCGATGCCGGCAGCAACGGCAAGCGCGGCGCCCATCTCGCCGAGCAACAGATTGCCGTCATGCTTCGAGAGATGGCCCCATTCGATGCGCTGGCCGCTCTGGCTCGTCACGATCAAGTGATCGGTGATGAGCGGCACGAGATATTCCAGACAATCGTAACGCTTCATATCGTGAAGTCTCCCGTGAAGACGAGCGCCACCGGCTCGCGCAACGCGTTCATCGTGCGCACTGCCGTTTTGATGTCGCCCTCGATCTCATCTCCGTTCTTGACCACGGTGTGCTCGATGTGGAGCGCGTCGAGCGTCGGAAGCAAAAGCCGGCCCGGCAGCGAATAAAGAAAGCTGTTGCGCTGGTCGTCGAAGCCGCCGAGGTGTCCGACCAGCAGCAGAACGGGGACGCGGAGATGCAGCGCCACGACCACGAGCTGATACGACGAGACGAAAATTCCGGTGCTCTCCATGTAACAGGCGGACTGCTTGCCGCCGAGCGTCGCTCCGACGGCAATCGACACCGCGTCGGTCTCGCTCGCGGCAGGCGCGAGGCGAAAGCGCGGATCGCTCCGCATGAGCGGCAAAATTTGGCTGAGGCGACTTTCGGGGAGATAGCTCATGAAATCGATGCCCGCGTCGCCGAGGCCGCCGACGAGTCTTTTGGCCAGTTCTGCTTCCATCACACCGCCTTTAAATCTTGGCTATCACCTCGCGGCTCCACTTTTCCATGAAGCCGATTTTGTCGTCGAAGTGGACATTGAGCCAAATTTTTCGCACGCCCATTCGTTCCAACTCGTATACGCGCGCGCGGCACTGCTCGGGGGTTCCGGCGATCGCGTAGCGCGCGGCGAGGTAGTCTTCGAGGCCGCTCTCCTTCACGAGGCGCGAATTGGTCGTCTCGCCGGGCTTCTGATGCTCGAGGTAGCTGTAGCTTTTATGGATACGGTCGAGCACATCGCGGAATTCCGGCGGCACGTGCTTGTTCTGCTCAGGAAAGCGCGCCAAATGATTTGCTTTCGCCGCGAGAAGCATGCGAATAGCGGTGAGCGCGTTTTCCCGGCTCTCGCCGATATTGCCGCAAAGTCCCCACCAGACATCCACATCCTGCCCGCGCCGGCCGGCCGCCGCCGCGCCGGTTGCCACGGAACGCAGCGCATCCTCGACGACTTCCTGGCCGACGCCGTCGCCGTAGATGACGCCTTCGGCATAACGGCCGGCGAATTCGAGCGTCTTCGGCCCGTGCGCCGAGACGTAAATGGGTATGTTCGCTTTGCCCCAGGTGAGGCGCATTTCGGAGCCGTTTCGCTGGACGCTTTCGCCGCGCATGAGCGCGCGGATCGTGGTCAAAAATTCTCCCAGCGCCGCGAGCTTCACCGGCTTCATGCCGATATTGATGAGCGCGCTGTCGCCCGTGCCGATTCCCGCGAAGACGCGGCCGTCCGAAACCTCGGCCATCGTGACGAGCGCGCTCGCCGTCACGCTCGGATGACGCGTGAGCGCGTTGGTCACGCGCGGCCCGACTTGAATGCGGCGCGTGGCCTGGAGTCCCGCCGTGCAGGTCACGTACAGCTCGCGATAGATCGACTGTGAATCGACGAGCCCAACGCGCTCGAAGCCGCAGTCCTCTGCTGCGCGGCACCACTCGGCGACTTCCTTCGGATGATTCGGCGCAAAGCTCACGCCAAAGGTCAATGCCATGGATCCTGCTCCTTCAGAAAACGCTCCGCCGCGACGAGCCTCACATCGACCGCAACGGCGCCATTCTCGGCGACGATCAGCGGATTGATATCCATCTCCTGGACCGCGGGACCAAGCTCCACGGCCAGATCGGACAGCGATAAGAGGACTTGTACGACGGCTTCGATGTCGCCCACCGCACCGCCGCGATAGCCCGCGAGTAGTTTTCCCGCCTTCGTTTCCGCGATCATCGCCCGGCAATCGTCGGCCGACAGCGGACAGAGACGCATCGCGACGTCGTTCGCGAGCTCCGCGCGCACGCCGCCGGAGCCGAACAAGACGACTGGCCCGAACTGCGCGTCGTAAGATAGGCCCGCAATTGTCTCCGCGACGCCACGCACCATCGGCTGCACCAGAACGCCGCGCACGCGCGCGCCGCCCGCGCGGCCGACGAAATCGCGGTAGCATTCCACGGCGGCTTCCGGCGCGGAAATTCCGAGGCGCACGAAGCCGCCGTCCGAGCGATGGAGAATGTCGGGAGAGATCAGCTTCATCGCAACCGCGCTGCCGAGAGTGCGCGCGGCATCGGCCGCTCCTTTATCGCTCGTCGCGAGAAATTCCCGCGGCACCGGAATGCCGTACATCTTCGCGATCTCCTTCGCTTCCGGCTCGGCAATTCCCTGCGCGACACCGCCTCGGAGAAATTCGCGCGCCTTCTTTGCGCGCAGCGCGTCGATGTTGGCTGTAACATGCTCTGCCGTCGCCGTGGAGACGAAATAACCGGCGAAGCTGCGGATGGCGACCGTCGCCGAGGAAAACATCGGCACGCGCGCGACCAGCAATTGATTGCGCCACTCGTCGAGCCCGCGCCCGCCGGTCCACAAAACCGCGACCGGCTTGGGCAATTCCGGAGCGAAACGCGCGATGCGCTCGGTCCATAGACGTGCCGCCACCGGGCTCGCGACGAGAACCAGCAACACGGCATCGTATTCGGGATCGTCGGCGAGACTGCGAATGACTCGCTCCAGCACCTCGGGCTCGCCGGATGCCTGACCGGTGAGATCGATCGGATTCGCGAGTCCGGCGAAATCCGGCAAAGCCTCGCGCAGCGGGCCCGCGGAAGACGACGGGGGCGGCAGCGCAATTCCATGCGCATCGCAGAGATCGGCCAACAGCACGCCCTGGCCGCCCGAAAGAGTCAGAATCGCGAGCCGCTTCCCTCCCGGCGTGTCGAACTTACTCATGAGGTTCGCGGTCTCGACCAGCTCTTCGATATCCCCGACTTCGGCGACGCCGGCACGCTTCATCGCCTGGGTCCAGACGAGCGACGAGCCCGCCAGCTTGCCTGTGTGCGCCGACGCCGCCTGATGCCCTTTCGCCGAGCGGCCGACCTTGCATGCGACGACGCGCTTGCCGCGCGCCTTCGCCTTCTCCACGGCGGCGAGGAAGCGCCTGCCGTCCTCGACGCCCTCGACGAATAGCGCGATGACGTTTGTCCGCGGGTCCTCCGCGAGGTATTCGACGAAGTCGGCGATGTCCAGGTCGGCTTCGTTGCCCACAGACACGCAATAGCTCAGCCCGATTTTCTTATCCTGCGCGAGATCGAGCAGCACGCCGGCGACGCCGCCGCTCTGGACGAGAAACGCGATATCGCCCGGCACGAATTCGGCGCGATCGAAAGCGCCCGACGTGCCGACGATGAGCTTGTCGAGGACATTGACGTAGCCGTTGCAATTCGGCCCGCAGATGCGGATTCCGCTGTCGCGCGCGAACGCGCGGAGCTTTTCCTGCAGCTGCTTGCCGTCGTCGCCCGCCTCTGCGAAGCCGGAATTCAGCACCAGCGCCGCGCCGACGTTCTTCGCGCGGCAGTCCTCCAGCGCGTCGAACAATCTGCTGTTCGGCACCATCATCACTGCGACATCAATCGGTTCCTGAATGTCCCGGAGGTTAGAATAAGCTCGTACGCCCTGGACTTCTGTGCGGTTGGGATTTACTGGAAAAATCGATCCTTTGAAGCGGGATTTAAGAAGATGCTTGAGGACGCGGCCGGTGAACTTGTCGGCGTCGGCGGACGCGCCGACCACCGCGACCGAACGGGGATAGAACATTCTCTCGATGACGGGCTTGCGATCCATCGCGGGTTCTATTTATCCCCTCGCTTGATCTTCACCGGCACGCGACGCCCGGCGAGTTTGTCGCCGGTTTTGTAATATTCACCCTTCATCGCCGCCGCCGCCTCATCGACGGACTCTTCGTCCCACTGACCGAGCGAGTAGCCGTACCACGGCGATTGCGGCCGCAGCGGTGGCAGCTTGAGTTCGTTTTCCCAGATATCCTTCGCCCGCTCCATATATTCCTGCGACGGCAGCGCAACGGGCGGGAACGGCTCCTTGAGTGTCGCATTCATCATCATGACGGAGTATTCCGCCGAGCGCTCTTCGGCCTCTTCCATTTTGTCGATCGATTCGCCGTGCACGCGGAACGGCGGCGCATGGCCTTTCTCACGGCCCTCGACGATGCGCACGTCCTTCGACGGCTCGCAGCGCATCGTGATCGCCCAGTTGATCGCATCGCCGTCCTTCGGATCGATGTCATCGTCGACTGCGACGACGTATTTGCCGAGCTCCTGGCGAAACGCGAGCACGCCGTGGAGCGCGCGCCACACTTCGTACTGCGGCGCGCCGCGCTTGCACTGGACGACGACGTAGCGCCTTAGGTTGACCAGCGGCTCGTAACAGCCGACGCCGGTCACCCACTCATTGCTCGAGTGCTCGCGCAGGTAGCGTAGCAGCATCGCCTCCATGCCGATCTCTTTGAGCTTGCTCGACTCGCTCGGCGTCACTTGGCTCAATATGCCGACAAAGACCGGGTTTTTACGGTGCGTGATGCAGCTGATCTCGAACACCGGATTCATGATGCGCGGGTGAATGTAGCCGTGCGACTCACCGAAGGCGCCCTCGGGCTCGAGGAAATCGGTGCGGATGATGCCTTCGAGCACGATCTCGGCCGTCGCGGGCACTTCGACGTCGACGGTCTTGCACTTGACCAGCGGGATCGGCTCGCCCGCGAGCGCGCCGGCGACCGCCAGCTCGTCGACGCCGTACGGAATCTTTTGCACGGCGGCGTGGGTCACGACCGGCGGCCCGCCGACGACCAGGGCGGCTTCGAGATGTTTGCCGCGCGCCGCCGCTTGCCGCCAATGAATATTCAACTGCTGATTCGCCTGCGGCCCCGGGCAGACGCCCGTCCGGCGGCGGCCTTTCACCTGGGCGCGGTAGTTGCCGACGTTGCGAATGCCGGTCTCCAAATCTTTGGTGATCCACTGCGCGCAGGTGAAATACGGCGCGTTGTCGAAGCCAGGCGTGGAAATCGGCACGGCGATCGCGTCGAGGCCGCCGCCTTCGCGGTCGAGCGCGTCGCCCATATGGACGACTTCCTGCGCCGGGCCGCTCTCGACGAGCGCCGGCTCGACCGGCTTCGCAAGCGCCTTCTGCCACTTCTCGACGATCTCACTCGGCTCGCAGCCCATGCCGAGCGCGTAAACCCAGCGCGACGCGGCCAGCCCGCCGACGAGCACGGAGCCATCGTATTTACGACGATCGTCAACGACGTTCTCGAAGAGAAATGCCTTCCGGTCTTCCTCGCGGACGCCGCCGCGAAACTGCCAGCGCACGAGCGGGTGGATCTCGGTATCCTTGTTGGACGGCCGCGAGACGCGAACCAGTAGGCCGCGCTCCTCCAAGTTCTTGATATGCTCGCGCACGTCCTTTGGAGCTTTCATATTCCTCAACTCGCCGCCGCGATGGTGGGCGCGGCCTGTTCGGACGCTAGCGTCAGCTCGTAATCGCCGAATTCGTTAACTGCAAGCCTGCACGCCGGCGGAATCACGATCGTCGTCGTGGGCTCTTCGATAATCGCGGGGCCTTCGAACGACGCTCCGGGATTCAGCTCGCCGCCGCGATAGACGTCCGTCGAGGTTTTTCGGCCGTCGAAAACCACGTCGCGTTTTGTCGGCGCCGGCTTGCTCGAAACCGATGCTGCGCGCGCAAAACGCGGCCGCTCGGTGCGCCCGATTGCCGTCAAGCGCCAGTGAAGCGCTTCGACCGGCTGGCCGGGAAGATTGTAGCCGTAAAGCTTCAGATGGCGCGCGGCGAAATCGGACTTGAGCCGCTCGACGTCGGTCGAAGCCGACGCGAACGGGATAGTCACTTCATGGAACTGCCCGACGTATTTGAGATCGACTCCGTATGAAATCTGCGCTTCTCTCTCGCCGATGCCTTCTTCCGCGAGCGTGTGCAGCGCCTCGGTAGACATGTCAGCATAGATCACCGCGATTTTCTCGGGCGGGATGGTCCCGAGCTCGCCGGAAAGCGTGCGCACATAGTCGTGCTTCAAATCGGAAAGCAGCATGCCCGCCGCGCAGAAAACCGACGCTTCGCGCGGGATGAGAAGGCTCGTGATGCCGAGCTCGCGCGCGATCGCTGCGGCGTGAACCGCGCCGGCGCCGCCCGCTACCACGAGCGTACATTGACGCGGGTCGTAGCCCTGCGCGATCGAGACGAGCCGGATCGCGTCGGCCATCGTGGCGTTGACGATCCGGTGAATACCCTCGGCGGCTGTAATGAGATCTAAACCCAACGGCGCTGCGATGCGCTCCTGGATTCCCTTGCGAGCGCCGTCAATGTCGAGCCTGAACTCGCCGCCTAAGAAATCGTCGGCGCCCAAATACCCGAGCACGAGATCGGCGTCGGTGACCGTCGGGGCCTTTCCGCCGCGCCCGTAGCAGATCGGACCTGGATCCGCGCCGGCGCTGGCCGGGCCTACGTGGAGAACGCCGCCGTCGTCGAGCCAGGCGATGCTGCCGCCGCCTGCGCCGACGGTGCGAATGTCGAGCACGGGGAACGCCATAGCGTGACCGCCGACATCGCCGGTTGTGGTAAAGCTCGCTTCGCCCGCCTTGATAAGCGACACGTCGAAGCTCGTGCCTCCCATGTCCATCGCGATCACGTCGCCACGTCCGGCGCGCCCACCGTAAAAAATGGCCGCGACCGGTCCTCCGGCGGGTCCCGAGAGCAGCGTACGACAGGCGAAGCGGGCGGCGGTCTCGGGCGCCATGACGCCGCCGTTCGATTGCATGATGAGCAGCCGTCCGCTGAATCCGGCTTTTTCGAGCCGTTCGGTTAAACGCCGCAGATAGCGATCGAGCAACGGACCGACGTAAGCGTTCAGCGCGGTCGTGCTGTGGCGCTCGTACGCGCGCAGCTGCGGCAGGACCTGCGTCGAGAGCGAGATGTAGGCTTCCGGAAAATCCTCTTTCAGTAGTTCTGCGATCTCTGCTTCATGCTTCGGATTGAGAAAAGAAAACAGGAAACTGACGGCGACGGACTCGACGCCTTGCTCCTTCAGGTCGCGGATCGCCCGGCGCGCACTCTCGCGGTCGAGGGGAACGGTCTCGGCGCCGACGCAATCGACGCGCTCGGCAACGGTCACCGTGAGGCTCCGCGGCACGAGCGGCGGCGGCGGATCGATCTTCGAATTGAATTGGTTTTCACGCACGCCGCGACGCATCAATAGCACATCGCGGAAGCCCTGCGTCGTAACGAAGCCCGTCTTGACGCCGTTGCCGGTGAGCACGGCGTTCGTCGTGATCGTCGTGCCGTGGACAATGCGCCGAACGCAGCGGAGAAAATCCGCGAGCGGCGCATTCGCCTTCGTCGCGAGCTTTTCCAGGCCCGCGAGCACGCCCTCGGACGGGTCGCGCGGCGTCGTGAAGGTCTTCTCGACGAAGCTTCGCCCCGCCGCGTCGATCATGACGCAATCGGTAAAAGTTCCGCCGACGTCGATCCCGATATCGAAATGATCGCGGGCCGCCATCAGTCGCGTACCGATCGTGCGTTATTATTTTTCTGCGCTTCATGGATATAACGGTAATCGATCAGGTCGGTCATCGTGAGCCGCCGTTTGATCGTATTCTCCTGGAACATCTGGTCCACGAGCAGCTCGAACCCCTTCTCGCCGATCCGGCCGTCGTCCGGCAGCGACGCCACGTAGGCTTTGTAGCCGTCGCGCGCGGTCGGCTCATCGAAACGCATCGCCTTCTGCATTGCGGCGATGGCGATGTCGGGGTTTTTCTTTGAGGTCGCGACGGCGCGCCGGTAAGCGCGTAAGAAGGCGCGGAACTCCGGATCGCGGCTGGCGACGAACTCGTCCTTCAAATAGATTACGTCCTGCGGCCACTCCGGGATCAGATCGGCGAGCATAAAGAGAAAGTTGAGGCCTGCCTTGCGTCCCTTGTCGAACTGCGCTGCGCTGATGAGACTCGCGTCCGCGGAGCCGGACAGCAGCGCGGCGAACCGCGTCGGCACCCCGCCGAGCGGAAGGTAGACGACGTCTTTCGACGGATCGAGACCCTTGTTTTTGAGAACGTAGCTCGCCAGAAATTCACTTAAGGAGCCTCGCGCGCTCACCGCGATCTTTTTTCCCTTCAGCTCGGCGATCGTTTTGATATTGGGGCGCGAGATGAGCGCATACGGCATGAGATTGGAGATGCCCCAAAAACCGTGCACCTTCGCGCCCGCATTCGTCGCCGTCACCAGCTCCGGCGCGGAGCCCATGCCGATGTGCGTGTCGCCGGCGATGACCGATTGCATGAGCTGCACGCCGCTTTGAAAAAACACGAGCCGCGTGCCGATGCCTTCCTGCGCGAAGTAGCCGGCCTGATCCGCAACAAAGGCCGGCATGAACGCGGCGGAAAACGCCGAGAACCCTACATTGAAGGTTGTTTTGGGCGCTTGAGCCATTGCCGGCGATTGCAGAAAGATCGCGGTTATCGTTAGGCAGAGTAAAAGCTTTTTTGTCATTCGTCTCTCTCGGTATTGTTGCTCTAGGCCTTTGTTCGTGCTGCGCGCTTTTTAGCGGTGGCATCTCGATCGATTACTATCTCGCGCCCGCGCCGCTCGAGCATCACGCCGTACTCCTGCGCCGCTTTCTCCATCGATACGAGTCCGTTGACGACGTCGTCGCGCACTCGCTCGGGCGAGCGCATGAAGGGATCGCCGAAGCCTCCGCCGCCTTGAGACACGAGTTCGAAGACATCGCCTTCTTTGACTTCCGAGAATTGGTTGAGCGGGAGCTTTCTGCTTGCGCCGTCGCCGCCGACGACGCGCATGATCGGCAACGACCCCGGCTTACCGCCGAAAAGGCCGAAGGCGCGCGTTTGCTCGAGCATGCCCGAGCCGACCGTGACGCATTGCACGTCCGGCGACTCTACGCGCCAGCGCAGCACCGCGCCGGTACCGCCGCGCCATTGGCCGGCGCCTCCGGTGTCGGGCGCCAGCTCGTATTCGAAGAGACGGTAGGGGTATGCAAGCTCGAAGATCTCCGGATCGGTCGCGCGCGATCCGCCCATGTTGCTCACAGGGCCGGTATGGTTCCAGCCATCATATCCTTCCGTGGCGCCCGAGCCGCCTTTGCAGTTGTGATGCGTGCATACGAACCGGCGGCCGGTGCGCGGATTGGTTCCCGCGCTCATCGGGGCGCAGCGCCGGCCCCAGCCGGACTGGGTTTGCGACGGAATCGCCTCGGCGAGCGCGATCCAGATCGCTTCGGCGATCGCCGCGCAGGTAACGAGCGTAGACGCCGTCGTCGGCGCCGGCGCGCGGCAGTTGACGATCGACCCTTCCGGCGCGACGATGCGAATCGGCCGCAGCGAGCCGAAATTGATCGGGATCGCTGCGCCGATGCATGCGAAAAGCGCCTGGAAACAAACCGACGCCGTGTTGGCGAACGGGCTGTTGACGAAACCGCGCGTTTGAGGATCGGAGCCGGCGAAATCGAAGGTGAGCGTCTCGTCTTCCACTTTCACGGCGACGCGGATGCCCGGCGCCTTTTCCATCTCGACACCGTCGTTGTCGAGGAAGCTTTCCCCGGCATAAATACCGTTGGGGATTTTTTTGATTGCCGCCGACATCGACTTCTCGGTTGCCGCAATATACGCCTCAATCGCCGCTGCGGCAGCGTCCCACCCGTAACGATCCAAAAGCTCGAGCACCGCCTCTTCGCCGCGCGTCGCAGCGCCTATCTGACAATGCAAATCCCCCTCTACCAAGTGGCGGCTTTTGACGTTGAGGAGAATGAAGTCCCAGAGATCGCGCTGGTATTCGCCCTGGCTGTAGAGCTTCATCGGCGGCAGCCGCAGACCCTCCTCCCAAACCGTCGTAGCCTCCGGGTTATAGCCGGCGACGCCGGCGCCGCCGAGGTCGGCCTGGTGCCCTTTCGTGACGGCCCAGAAGACGAGCTCGCCGCGATAAAAAACCGGCCGCGCAATGGTGACGTCGGGGAGATGGCTGTTGCCGAGATACGGATCGTTGGCGACGATGACATCGCCGGGGTGGAGGTCTTTGCCGTGATAGCGGTCGCGGATCGCTTGCAAAGCAAAGGGGATCGCCCCGAGCAGCACGGGTATATAGGATGTCTGCGCAATGAGACGGCCTTGGCCGTCGAAGATCGCCGTAACGAAATCTCTCGATTCGCTGAAGATCGGAGAGCGCGAGGTGAGCAGCATGATCTGCCCCATCTCTCTCGTGATCGCGGCGAGTCGGTTGGAGATGACCGCAACGGAAATGGGGTCGCAGTGCGGTTGGTTCATAGAGATCGCTTCCTACCGCGCTTTTTCTTAGCCGACGACTCTTAGCTGTTTCAAATACTCGGCTTCTTCCTGGAGGCGAAGCATCGCGAGCTGTTTCGATTTCCGCACGTGAAAAAGCGCAGCCCGGCGCGCTTCCTTCGGCTTGCCGTCGCGGATTGCGACAAGAATCGCGCGGTGTTGCAGCCAGGCATCCTTGCCGCGGTCGAGCTGGCCGGCCGCCACCCTCTGTTTGAGGACGATACGCTCGAAGACTTCGCCGAGGATGCTCTGCAGATAGGAGTTACCGGCAATCTTGCCGATCTTCGAATGGAAGTCGAGGTCGACCAGCCGGCGCTGGCGGCGCGGCCGGCGCTCGACAAATTCGCCGTATTGCTTCAGCAGCCGCTCGAGGTCCTGGACTTCGCTTTTGCTGATTCGGCGCGCGGCTTCCTCGGCGAGATAAGGCTCCAGCGCCTCCCGCGCGCCGTAAAGCTCCTCGACTTCGTCGGCGGTAATTTCCTTGACGGAGAAGCCACGGTTCCAGACGTGCGTGACGTACCCTTCGTTCACCAAACGGTTCATCGCCTCGCGGATCGGCGTGCGGCTCACCCCCATTTGTCGCGCGAGCTCCTCGATGACGATCTTCTGGCGTGGATAAATCTCGCTGCTCAGGATGAAGCCTTTGATCTTCTGGTAGGCTTCTTCGGTGAGATTCTTGCCGTTAGAGGCTTCCATTGTTGACACGTCTCGGACGCTGTTATATAGCCAGCGACATGCAGCGTTTTATTCAGAACTGCATGTAGTTGTCAAGCACGTTCTCGCATGGAAAAAGACGTCGCACAAAAAACGGCCGCGGCGCTGAAGGGCGCCGGCATCGATTTCGTTACCTACCTCCCCGAGACGCGGCTGAGCCGCATTCTTCCGCTGCTCGAAGCGGATTCCGCTTTCAAACTCGTTCCAACGTCGAGCGAAGCCGAGGCGGTCACAATCGCATCGGGTGCCGCTCTCGTCGGCAAGCAGCCGGCCGTCTATATGGAAGGGACCGGCCTGTTCGTCTGCTCGTACAATTTGCTTACCGTCAGCATCCGCGTCGGCACACCGATTCTCCTTCTTATCTCTTACGTCGGCAGCATGGCGGATCAGAAAAACAGTTTTCGTTTCGCGCCGACGGGACTCCGCACCGAGCAACAGCTGCGCGCGCTCAACATCGAATATCAGATCGCCGAGGACCCGGCGCAAGTTGAGACGCAGCTACAGAATGCGACGCGAATGATGCATGCGCTGAAGCAGCCCGTCGCGCTGCTCTTCACGGGAGCTTTTACACTATGAATCGCAGCGCCTGTCTCGAATCTCTCGTGCCGCACATCACAGACCAGCTCGTCGTCCCATCCGTCAGCGGCCAGTGGATCTGGGGCCATCTGACGAAGGAACATGACGGAAATCTTCTGCTGGGGTCGATGGGCAACGCGCTCGGCGTCGGCCTCGGCATGGCGCTCGGCCTCCCCCATCGCAAAGTTATCGTCATAGAATCCGACGGCAGCGTGCTGCTGTCGCTGTTCAACTTACCGACTCTAGGAGCACTAAAGCCGGACAACCTAGTCGTCTTCGTCTTCGACAACGAGAAATACAGCGGCAGCCGAATCAGCCGACCGTCCGCCACGGCGGCCGGAACCGATCTTGCCGCAGTTGCCCGTGACTGCGGCATCTCGCACGCCGTGGAGGTGCGCGATCTCGATAGCTTCAAGCGCGAGTCCCAAGGGGCGCTTAGTCGCCAAGGACTGGGATTTGTGGTCGCTAAAGTGGAAGAAACGCTCGAGCACCGGCAGGCCGAGCGATCGACTGCCGACTTGACGGAGAACAAGTACCGCTTCGTCCGCTATATCGAACGCACCGAAGGCAAGGCGGTGTTTCGCGGCCGCGGCTGACGAAATCCCAACGGCTTCGTCTCTGAAGGAGTTACCATCGTGGAACCGGAGCTCGCCAGTAAACTCGTCAACGGCCTGAAAGCGGCCGGCATCAATTTCGTCACCTACCTGCCGGAAACGCGCTTGAGCCAGATCCTACCGCTCATGCGCCAGGATGAATTTTTTCAGCTCGCGCCGGTGGCGAGCGAAGCCGAGGGAGTTTCGATCGCCGCAGGCGCGGCCCTGGGCGGCAAGCAGGTCGCATCGTATATGGAGGGCACCGGCGTGTTCGTGTCTACCTACAACCTGCTGACGATCGCCGAGCGCTTCGGCATACCAATGCTTCTCCTGGTATCGTACGTCGGCAGCGCCGCGGACAAGAGAAACAGCTTCTTGTACGTTCGCCGCGGCACCCGGATGATTCCCGTTCTTGAGGCGCTCGGAATCGAATACCAGATCGTCACCGACGGCGAGAATCTGGAAACGCGCATCAAAGACGCCGTGCGCATGATGCACGCGCTCAAGCTGCCGGTCGTTCTGCTCTTTACGGGGGAGTTCACGGTATGATCCGATACGAATGCTTCGAGTGGATGGCGCCGCTCATCGACGATCACCTCGTCGTGACGTCGCTCAGCGGTCAGCGCGTGGAGTGGGGACACCTTTCCAACCGCGAGGGCAATCTGCTGCTCGGCTCGATGGGCAACGCGTTGGCGGTGGGCTGCGGCCTTGCCATGGCCTTGCCCCATCGGCGGGTTGTCGTCCTGGAATCCGACGGCAGCATCCTGCTGTCGCTTTTCAATCTTCCGACGGTGGCAAATCTCGGCCCACAAAATCTCTCCGTGTTCGTCTTCGACAACCAGATTTATAGCGGCACGCGCATCAGCGAGCCGACAGCGACCGCCGGCAAGACCGACCTCGAGATCATCGCTCGCGGCGCCGGCATCGAGGACGCGGTGACGGTGCGCGATCTCGAGACGTTCAAGAAAGCCGCGCTCCCGGCTCTGACCGGAAGCGGCCTCAACTTCATTGTCGCGAAAGTCGAAGAGAGCCGCGGCCATCGTAAAATCCAGCGCACCAACATGGACCTGCTGGAAAATAAATATCGCTTCGTTCGTTATATCGAAAAGACGGAAGGAAAGCCGATCTTTTTGGGCCGTGGATAAAGCGCAACAATGACCCGCCACGCTCGTCCGAATCCAAGACGCATCACCTATCGCTTCTCGAAATTATTTTTCTTGCTTGTCTTTTTGCATGCCGCCGGCGGCGCCGCTCTTGGCAAAACCGCGGGCCAAGTCCTCCAGCACTTCCAGGGCCTTCAAGACCCCGCCCGCGAGTCGCAGCTTATCGAGGGCGCGAAGCGCGAAGGTAAGATCGTTCTCTACGGCACGACCAATGTCGCCGTGATGCAGCAGCTGCTTGAGCGCTTCAAGAAGAAATACGCGTTTCTCCAAGTCGACAATTTCCGGGCCACGACGAACGGCGTGTCTTCCAAGGTACTGGCGGAAGCGCGCGCGGGAAGTCATGCCGTCGACGTCATCGAGATTTCCCCCGACTCCGCGTTCAAATTGAAGCAAAGCCAATTGCTCGACCCGTACCTCTCGCCGCTCCGTAAATCCGTTCTCGAGGGCTATGCCGATAAAGAAGGGTACTGGACAGGCTACTTTCATTCGGTCATGGCCTTGGGAATCCACACGCCGAGCATTTCGAAAAACGAGATGCCGAAAACATACGACGATCTCTTGAATCCGATTTATAAAGGCAAACTTTCCCTCAGCAGCGCCGACCAGGAGCTCTTCGGAACGCTGCTGGAATTCTGGGGCAAGGAAAAAACTTTCGCCTATTTCACCCGGTTGGCGAAAAACGCGCCCGCGATGCGCGAGGGGCACACGCTGCAAGCGCAGCTGCTGGCCGCCGGAGAATTCGCCATGGCGCCGTGGCTTCTGGGGCATAATGTTGTGGAGCTGAAGCGCAGGGGAGCTCCCGTGGAAGCCGTGCTGCTGGAGCCGGTCTTGTCCACTCCCAAGTATGTGCTGTTGGCGAAACACAGCGCGCATCCGCACGCCGCGGCTCTCATGATCGACTGGCTGCTGTCTGAGGGACAGGAAATTCTCGTAGGGAAATTCGGCAGGAACTCCACCATCCAGGGCTTCAAGCATCTCTATCCAGAGCTGGTCAAGCCGAAATACCTGGTCGTGAACCCGGAGAAGTTCGGTCCGCAATACGCGGACTACGCCCGCTGGTACTGCGACATATTCCACCATTGCTAACGCGGCCTGTCAGACTATGACTCCATCACTCACGGGGAATCGAGCTTGAAAAAATATTCCGCCATCGGCAAATCCGAGCCCAAATTCGAAGGCAGGCATAAGGTGACCGGAAAGGCGGTCTATACCGCCGACCGCTCGCTGCCAAACATCGCCTGGGGAAAAACTCTGCGCAGTCCCCTGCCCCACGCGCGCATCGTCAGAATCGATGCGTCGCGCGCGCGCGCCGTTCCCGGCGTGCTGGCGGTTATCACGGCGGCCGACGTATCCGAAAAGCTTTTCGGCCGCCAGCTCCGCGACATGCCGGTGCTGGCGCGCGACCGTGTGCGCTTCGTCGGTGAGAAAGTCGCCGCGGTAGCGGCGGAGAGCGCTGCAATCGCCGAAGAGGCGGCGGCGCTGATCGATGTCGAGTATGCTGAGCTTCCGGCGGTCTTCGACGCGGCGTCGGCGATGCGAGAAGGCGCGCCTGTGCTGCACGAAAATCTCGGCGGCTATATCAACGCGCCGCAGCCCATGCCGTCGCTGCCCAATACCCACTCGCACGTTAAATGGCGTCTCGGCGACGCCGCGGCAGGCTTTGCCGAATCCGACTTCGTCTTCGAGCAGACATTCACCACACACCGTGTCCATCAGGCCTATCTCGAGCCGCATTCCTGCGTCGTCGATGCCGGCAATGGCGATCGCATATCCGTCTGGTCGTCGAATAAGGTTCCGTTTCAGACGCGACAGTATCTGGCGGAGATTCTCGGCGTCGAACCGGCGAAGATTTTGATTCAGCTCGGCCCCGTCGGCGGCGATTTCGGCGCCAAGGGTTCGGTGATGGACATCCCGCTCGCTTATTATCTCTCGCGCGCCGCCGGCAGGCCGGTGAAGATGGTGATGACCTACGGCGAGGAGCTGAGCGCGGGAAATCCGCGCCATCCTTCGACCATCCGGATCAAGAGCGGGGTTAAAAAAGACGGCACGCTGTGGGCCCGCGAAGTCCGCGTCGTATTCAACAGCGGCGCATACGCCGGCTTTAAGCCGAACGCGACGATCAATCTTCCAGGCGCCCGGCACGCCGCCGGCGCCTACCGTATTCCTAACTCCGCCGTGGATGCCTTCTCGATCTACACGAATTTGATTCCGAGCGGCCACATGCGCGGCCCCGGCGATCCGCAGATTTATTTCGCCGTGGAATCGCACACCGACTACATCGCTCGCCAGATCGGCATGGACCCGTGGGAATTCCGACGGAAGAACGTACTGCGTATCGGCGACATGCTGGCCGGCGGCCACCGAATCGACAGCGACATGGGCATCACGGTCGTCGACCGCATGCGGCCGAAGCGGGCTTCCGGCAAGAAGCCATTCGCCGGTCGCGGCGTTGCTCTGTGCATCGGCAACATCGGCCCCGGAGAATGCAATCTCGAAGTGGGGATGGACCGGCAGGGCAAGATTTTCATCCTGACGACCGTGACCGACACGGGCACCGGCGCGCACACGATTCTCCGCCAGATCGTGGCTGAGATCTTCGGCATCGCCGCCGACGAGGTCACGATCATCTCGGGCGACACCGACACGTTCGCGACGGATATCGCCCTCGGCGGAAGCCGCGTGACTTTTCTCGCCGGCACGGCGGCGACGATCGCCGCGACTAAGCTCCGTGAAAAAATGATTACCGAGGCGGCGCACCGCTGGGAACTGCCGGAGGCCGCGATCCATGTCGGTCGCGGGATGCTGTCGGCGCCGGGGAAGAAGCTCAGCTTCGGCGCGCTCGCTGCCGAAACCGGCGAGATGAAGGAATTCGGACGGCGCATCCATTCGGACAGAGACGGCACGCTCTCTTTCTTCGGCCAGGCCGCCGACATTCAGATCGATCCCGAGACGGGAAAAATCGTTCATCTGAAAATCACTTCGTTCAACGAAGTCGGCACGATCATCAACCCGATCGCGCACCAGGGACAGATCGAGGGCGGTATGATGCAGGGGCTCGGTTTCGCGACGATCGAGAACCTCCCCGATTCCGAGGGCCGGATCACAACGACGAACCTGGGCGACTATAAAATTCCCTGCGTGCGCGATATCCCGGAGCTCGAGACCATCCATGTCTACAACCCCGCCGGACCGGGGCCGTTTCAAAGCAAACCCATCGGCGAGTGCACGACGACGCCGACGCCCGCAGCGATCGCCAATGCGGTCTACGACGCAATCGGCGTGCAGATCCTCGACGCGCCGATCACGGCGGAAAAGATTTACTCCGCGCTGAAATATCGAAAGGACCGCTCCGCATGAATCCGCTCCGCTGGTTTTTGTTTTGCCTCGCGGTTCTCTCGGGCGCGGCCCCGCGCTTCGCCGAAGCCCAGGCGCTTCGAAAAATCAACGCGACCATACCCGCGGTGTCGGAGTCTTCCGTCGCGTTTTATATCGCCAAGGAAAAAGGCTACTGGCGCGAGGAGGGTCTCGACGTCGAGCTCATCCTCGTGCGCGCCGCAATCTCGATTCAGGCGGTTATCGCCGGCAACGTCGAATTCGGCACCGCCGGCGGCTCGGCGCTACTGCCGATCACGCGCGGCCTGCCGATGACCTTCCTTTTCACGAGCTATGACAAGGCGAATTTCTCCTTATACTCGAATCCGTCGATTCGCTCGGTGGCGGAGCTGAAAGGCAGGCGCATCGGCGTCTCTAGCTTCGGCAGCGGTCCGGACTCCCTGCTGAGGGATTTCTTGCATGATCACGGTATCGAAGCGGGACGAGACGCGACCATCCTGGCGGTCGGAACGGGCATGGAGCGGTTCGTCTCGCTGAAAACCGGCGCGGTGGACGCCGCCATGCTGTCGCCGTCGGCTTATATCATGGCGGAGGACGCAGGCTTTCGCGAGCTGGTATCCTTCGTGCGCCAGCCGAATTATGTCTATCTCCAGGGCGGGGTCATCACGCGCTCGAGTCTGCTCAAGACGGATCCGGCGCTGATCGAGAAATTCATCCGCGGCAGCCTGAAAGGCCTCCTGTATGCGCAGGCCAATCGGTCGCCGACCATCGCGCTCCTCGCCCGCACGCTGAAGATCACGCCCGACGTCGCCGCGCGCACCTACGACGAGGTCCGTCCCGGGATGACGCAGGACGGCACCGTCGGCGAGCCGCAGCAGAAAAAATCGCTGACGGCTTTTCTCGAAAAAAATAAGGAGCCGCCACCGCTGGGAAAGATTTTCGATTTTTCGCTGACGCGCAAAACGATGGCTGACCTAAAAGCGCAGCAATGGCGTCCGGCGCCTTAGCGGCGGGAACGCGCACAAGGAGCCCCCTATGGATTTCAATCTGCCCGAAGAGCTTCAGATGCTCCAGCAAACCGTCCGGCAATTCGTCGATAAGGAATTGATCCCGATCGAAATGCAGTCGAAGGACGGCGTGGAGTTGAAGCCGGATGTCAAGACGAGACTCGAGAAGAAGACGCGCGACATGGGCCTATGGATGCTCGACGTGCCGGAGGAGTACGGCGGCGCCGGACTCGATCTTCTCGCGCAGGTCGTCGTCTGGGAGCAGCTCGCGCGCACGGCCGCTCTGCCGTCGCGCGGCGAGACGATCTTCGGCCCCGAGGTGCGGCCGATTTTATACAGCCTCAACGACGAGCAGAAGCAGCGCTATTTTTATCCCGTCGTCAAAGGCGAAAAGACGATGTGCTTCGCGCAGACCGAGCCCGACGCAGGATCCGACCCGGGCTCGATGAAGACGCGCGCCGTGCGCCATGGCGATCATTACATCGTCAACGGCGTGAAGCGCTTCATCACGGATGCGGAGAAGGCGGACTTCGCGCAGGTCATGGTCGTAACCGACCCGGCCAAAGGCTCGCACGGAGGCATCTCCTGCCTGCTGGTCGACATGAACACGCCGGGCGTGAAGATCACCGCGCGCTACAAGACGATCATGGGCGACGAGCCGTGCGAAATCGTCTTCGAAGATGCGAAGGTTCCGGCCGCGAATCTCGTCGGCAAGGAAGGCGAAGGCTTCAAGCTCGCGCAGAAATGGCTGTCGGTGGGCCGCCTGCGGCACGGCGCGCGCGCCATCGGCATCGCCGAGCGCTGCATCGAGATGGGCTCGAGCTACGCCAAACAGCGCGTCACATTCGGCAAGCCGCTCGCCGAGCGCCAGGCCATCCAGTGGAAGCTCGCCGATTCCTATATCGAGCTGCATGCCGCGCGGCTCATGGTCTATCAAGCCGCGTGGAAGAGCGATCAAGGCGAAGACACGCGCAACGAGGCGTACATGGCGAAACTTTATGCCGACGAGATGTCGGTGCGCGTCGTCGATCGCGTGCTCCAGATCCACGGCGGCATCGGCCTCACGCTCGACCTGCCGCTCGCCAAGTGGTTCGTCGACCAGCGGAGCCGGCTCATCACGGAAGGCGCTTCCGAAGTGATGCGCATGGTGATCGCCCGCCACGTATTGAAGACGTACGGGTAAATCTCTGCGATTCCTAACATTTCCGCGGCGAAGAGAGATGATCCGCCAGCAGCTTGCCGTCGATGCAGCCTCCTTCAGCGAGTGTGGTGCTTCGTCAAATGTTGAGAAATTCGCGGGCCGCCGGAACCCGCTTGCATGTATTCCATCTGTTGGATAGGTTCGCGGAAGAGCAAGCGGAGGAAAAATGTTCAAGGTCGAGCCGAATTTGAAAGATATCGCGACGCGCCAGCTCGCGCAGCGCAGCGCGCGTAAAGAGAGCGAGCCGCAGCGCCCGGTGACAACCGTGCAATGCAAGGCTCTGCACGGCCTGCAATTCCGCGCGACCGTAGAAGGTCACAGCTTCATTTCCGACGAAGTGCACGGCGGGCACGATGCCGGCCCCGCGCCGCTGCGCTATTTCCTCGCGGGCATCATGATGTGCCATCAAGTCTGGTGCGTAAAGAGCGCGGCTGTCGTCGACGTCGCGCTCTCCCGCCTCGAAGGCGAGATCTCCGGCTATGTCGAAGCCGGCGGCGGCGACGCCGGGCGCGAGGTCGAGCGCGGCTTCTCGCGCATCGCTTACAAAGTAAGTATCGACAGTCCCGCGTCCGGCGACGCGATCCAATCGATTGTGGAAGTCGCAACCAAACGCTGCCCCGCGTTCGTTTCCGCCGCCCGCAGCATCCCCATCGAGGTTACGATCGTGCACAACGAGAAGAATCTCGGCGCAAAGACATACGACCGCCGGGGGAAGTAGTCAGGTCCGGAGGCGTCAGTGCTGTTCTACGATCTAAGAGAATTTCTCAAGAGCATCGACAAGCTCGGAGAGCTTGTGACCTTGTCCGGAGCCGATCCCAACCTCGAGATCGGCGCGATCACCGAAGTCGCGTCGTTCCGCAAGAAATGTCCCGCGGTGCTCTTCGACTCTATTAAAGGCCATAAGAAAGGCGAGCGCGTCCTCACCAACTTTCTCACCAACCGCACGCGCGAGCGGCTCGTCTTCGGCGTCGGCAACGATCTCACCGATCCCGAAGCGGTGCTCTACTGGAAAAATAAATTGAAAGAGTTCGCGCCGGTCGAGCCGGTCATGACCGACGACGCGCCCGTGAAAGAAAACGTGCAGACCGGCGGCGAAATCGATATTACGCGCTTTCCGTGGCCCAAGTGGCACCAGCGCGACGGCGGTCCGTATATATGCGCGACTTCCTGCGTCACACGCGATCCGGACTCCGGCTACCTAAATCTCGGCTCGTACCGCTTCATGCTGCTGGGAAAAAATAAGATCGTCGCGCATATCGGCTCGGGCCACCACGGCGACGTCATCCGCAAAAAATACTGGGCAAACGGCAAATCGTGCCCGATCGCGATCGCGCTGGGAAACGAGCCTTCACTGCTGGTCGCGGCGGGAACCAATCTTAGCTGGGGCGTTTCGGAATACGGCTTCGCCGGCTGGATGCGCGGCGGTGCGGTCGAAGTGACGCGCGGCGTCGCGACCGATCTGCCGATTCCCGCGACCGCCGAGGTCGTCTTCGAAGGCGAGATGCCGCCGCCGGAGGGCGGCACGGAGATCGAGGGACCGTTCGGCGAATTCTCCGGCTACTACGGCGGCGGTGCAAGGCCGGCGCCGGTTACGATGATCAAGAGCGTGCTCTACCGCAAGGACCCGATCATTCTGGGCTCGCCGCCGTTTATCGGCGCGAGCCGCGGCGTGCTCTCCTCGCGCGGGATTCTCGTGTGGAACGAGCTCGAGAAGCTCGGTATCCCCGACGTCAAAGCCGTCAACTATTCGTGGGGTATGTGCATCATCTCGCTCAAGCAAGCCTATCCCGGCCACGCGATGCGCGCGGCGCACGGCGCGATGGGCGGCACCGCCGGTTATCATGGAAGATTCGTCATCATCGTGGACGAGGACATCGATCCGTATAATCTCGAGCAGGTTCTGTGGGCCATCGCCACGCGCTGCGATCCGGAGACTTCGCTCGATATTTGCCGCAGGATCTGGAGCTACAAGATCGACCCGCGGCTGCCGAAGCATAAGAAAGAAGCCGGCGATTATACCGGGGCGGTCGCGATCATCGACGCTTGCCGTCCGTATCACTGGATGAACGAATTTCCCGCGACGACGCAGATCAGCGAAGAATTGTTGAAAGAGACGAGCGCCAAGTGGGCGAAGATTTTAGGAGAAGATTAAACACCAGGTGACGCTCGCCGCCTCACCCCTGGCCTCTCCCGCAAGCGGGTGAGGGTGAATGCCTCGAAAAAATTCCCTCTCCGCCACGCTTCGTGGGGAGAAGGTGGGGGGAATTCAGAGTCGCAAAAAAACTTAGGAGGAATTTTCTCATGGTCATGGTGGAAAGATACGGCGTGCCGTCGACGAAGATCATCGGCTTGATGAAGAGCTGGCAGGTGCCGTTCCGCAACGTACAGAAAGGCGACCGCCTGCTCGTCATGACCGACGACGCGATGGACCCGATGGTCTGGCAGTCGGCGATGGCGGCGATCGCAGAGCGCGGCGCCGAGGTGACGCTCGCGATGTATCCGAAGCGCGCGTACCACTGCGCCGACCCGTCGCCGATGGCGGTTGCGGCGGCGAAGGAAGCCGACGTCGTCGTCGCGCTCACAACCACCGCGCTCAACAGCGGCACGCCCGGCCTGCGCTCGATCCGCGGCGAGGGCGGCGGCTCCGGCCGCACGCCGATCTGGCTGATGGAAGAAGTGACGGTCGAGATTCTCACCGAGGGCGGCGGCCGCGCGACGGTCGAAGACCTGGAGAAGATCTGCGATCTGCAGCGGCGCGTCGGCGAAATTTACGACAAGGGAAAGAAGATTCACGTCACCACGAAATTCGGCAGCGACTTGACGGCCGACATCTCGGGCATGCCCGCCGGTCATTCCGCCGACCGCTGGGGCAGAATGCCGTTCGAGCGCAACGAAAAGACCGGCAAGCTCGGCTCCGGCACCTGGCCGTTCGGCGAGATCCACATCGAGCCGGCGCCGGGAACCGCGAACGGCACGATCGTGTGGGACACGACGTCCCACTATCCGCCGGGGCGCTGGCGCGATCCGGTCGCACTCATCATCAAGAATGGCCGGGTCGTCGACATTCAAGGCGGCTCGGAAGCGGACCAGGTACGCTGGTACCTCGAGACCTACGGCGACGACAACTGCTGGCTCGTCGGCGGCGAGATCGCCGTCGGCACGAACCATAAATGCTGGCCCGCGATGGGTATGATGCGCAACGACAAGAAGGCGCTCGGCGCGATGCACTTCGGCATCGGCCATGGCGCCGACCGCGGGCAGGTGAAAAGCAATCTTCGCCTCGAAGGCATCGCCGCGCGCGTGACCATCGTCGTCGACGACAACAAAGTCGTCTGCGAGGACGGCAAGTTCAAGGTGTAAGCGGCGGGAATGGATTTTCCGATCAACCCGCCGATCGGCGAGCGCGTCCGGCGCAAGGAAACGCAGCGATTCGTCACCGGCACCGGACGGTTCGTAGACGATCTCCTGCCGCCGGGAACATTGCACGCCTCGTTTACGCGCAGTCCCTGCGCGCACGCGCGCATCAACTCGGTCGATGCTTCCGCTGCGCTGACCATGCCCGGCGTGCGCGCCGTCTTCACCGGCAAAGACATCGCCGACCGCATCAAGCCGATGCGCGTCGGCGGCAGCCCGCTTTTGCGTCCGCTCAAGCTCTACCCTCTCGCCGTCGACAAGATCCGCTACTTCGGCGAGCCGGTCGCGGTCGTCGTCGCCGACAACCGCTACCTCGCCGAGGACGCGGTCGAGGCGATCGCGATTGATTACGAGCCGCTGCCCGCGGTCATCGACCCCGAGGCGGCGCTGGAGCCCGGCGCGACGCCGGTGCATGACGTGCTCGGCGGCAACAAGGTTTACAAATTTCACTTCGCGACCGACGGTATCGACGAGATCTTCGCCAAAGCCGACGTCGTCGTCAAAGAACGCATCCGCAGCCATCGCATCACCGCCTGCCCGATCGAGCCGCGCGCCTATCTCGCGCATTACAGCCCGGACGAAGACAGCCTCACGATGTGGTCGGCGACGGCGAATCCGCACTCGCTGCGCGGCCGCATCGCCGACGTGATCAATTTTCCGGAAGGAAAAATTCGCGTCATCGCGCCGGACGTCGGCGGCTCGTTCGGTGTCAAGATTCAGACCTATCAGGAAGAGCTGCTGCTGCCGTTCATCTCGCGCGAGCTCGGCCGCCCGATAAAATGGTGCGAGACGCGCGTCGAGCACATGCGCAACGGCCGCCACGGCCGCGATCAGATTCACTATATCGAGATGGCGCTTAAGAAGGACGGCACCATCCTCGGCCTGCGCGACCGCATCATCGCCGATATGGGTTCGACGTATACCGTCGACCACTCGATCATGGCGAGCGCGCTCTACATGACAGGCGTCTATCAGATTCAAAATTACGCGGTCGACGCGACCGGCGTCTCGACCAACAAGACAACGCACGGCTCGCTCCGCGGCATCGGCAAGGCCGACGCCGCGTATGTCATCGAGCGCTTAGTCGACATCGCCGCGCGAAAACTGAATATCGATCCGATCGACATTCGGATGAAGAACTTCATTCCGGCGGAGTCGTTTCCCTACCGCAATGTCACCGGCGCGCTCTACGACAGCGGCCAGTATCATCTCTGCCTGAAACGCACGGCCGAAATTGCGGGTTATGAAAAACTGAAACAAGAACAAGCAGAGCTCAGGAAAAAAGGCATCTGCCGCGGCATCGGCGTCGCCCTCGTGATGGAGCCGACGAGTTCGAGCCGCATCCACGCGACCGGCGGCTACGCGTCGTGCCGCATGCGCATCGATCCGTCCGGCGCGGCGACGGTTTTCTCCAGCATGGGCGAGCAGGGCCAGGGCCACGAGACGACCATCGCGCAGATCGTCGCGAGCCAGACCGGCATTCCGTTCGAGAAAATAACCGTCATTCACGGCGACACCCTGCCGACGCCGTACGGCTTCGGTACCGGCAGCAGCCGCTCGTCGGTCGTGCTGATGCCATCGGCATGGGTCGCGGCCAAGAAGATGCGCGAGAAGCTCGTCGGCATCGGCGCGCGGCTCATCGGCGTGCCGCCCGAGCGGCTCGAGATCGGCGACGGGAAAGTTTTCGCCAAAGAAAAGCGCGATCAGGCGATCGCGATCGCCGAGATCATCCGCACCGCCTACGGAGCGATCCATCTATTGCCGGAAAACATGGAGCCCGGACTGGAAACGATGGGCACGTTCGTCAACCCGAACATCGATTACGCGCCCGACGATAAAGGCCGCATGAATACGTTCTCCAGCTATCCCTACGCCGGAGTGATCGCCGTGGTAGACGTCGATGTCGAGACGGGCTTCATCAATATCGTGCGCTACTGCACCGTGCACGACTGCGGCAACATGATCAACCCGCAGATCGTGGACACGCAGCAGCAGGGCTCGATCATGCAGGGAATCGGCGCGGCGCTTTACGAAGAGCTCCGCTACGACGAGGAAGGTCGGCTACTCTCCTCCACGTTCATGGACTACCGCCTGCCGTGCGTCGAAGAGGTTCCGGAGCTAGCGCTCGAGCACATCGTGACGCCGAATCCGTTTACGCCGCTCGGCGCCAAGGGCGCCGGCGAGACCGGGATGCTGGGGCCGCCACCCGCGCTTTGCAACGCGGTGGAAGACGCGCTGGCGCCGCTCGGAGTGAAGATCCGCGAGACGCCGCTCACACCGGACAGAATTCTAGATCTGATCGAAAAGGCGAAATCATCGCATGGCTAACATTTCACTGACTGTGAATGGCGAGACACGCTCCGGCGAAGCCGAGTCAAGAACCCTGCTGGTGCATTTTCTTCGCGACACGCTTCGTCTCACCGGCACGCACGTCGGATGTGTGGTCGGGCGCTGCGGCGCCTGCACGGTGATGTGGAACGGCGCGCCGGTGAAGTCGTGCATGGTCTTCGCCGTCCAGACCGACGGCGACGAGGTCGTTACCGTCGAGGGTCTCGCGCGCGACAAGCGGCTCCATCCTTTACAGGAAGCCTTCTGGAAAAAAGACGCCGTCGAGTGCGGCTACTGCACGCCGGGAATGCTCATGTCGGCGTACGGGCTGCTCAGCAACGGCAAGACGCCGACGGAAGCGGAGATCAAAAAAGCGATCTCGGGGAATCTCTGCCGCTGCACCGGTTACGGCAACATCGTCGCCGCGATCCGCGAGGCCGCCGGCAATTTCAAATAGGAGCGGACCTGTGGTCAGCATATTGAAAGATATCCCGATCGACGGCATCAAGATCGTTCCCTGCCGCGTGGCGATCAATAATAAAGGCGTGGTCAAATCGTTTCTCCTTGACGCCGCCGACCGGTTGATCCTCGTCGACACCGGCGCCTCGGACGCGGACGCCGATATCATCATGGACGCGGTCAAGGACATGGGCCGGGAGCACGCCGATTTGAAGCTTTGCGTAATCACGCATCGCCACGGCGACCACACGGGCGGTCTCAAGAAGCTAAAGAAGACGCTCAAGTTCCAGGTCATGGCGCACGAGCTGGACATGCCGGCGATTCATAAATCGTGCGGCTACGAGGTGGAACACGTCGTCAAAGGCGGCGAGCGGTTGCCCGACTGCGGCGGCATCGACGTCCTGCACACGCCGGGCCATACCGCCGGCCATATCAGCCTTCACTTGCCGCGCATCAAAACGCTCATCGCCGGCGACGCCATCGTGAGCGCCGGCGAGCATCTGGTCGTCTCCCCTACTTACCTCTGCTCGGATCCCGACGCCGCCTCGGAATCCGTCAAGCGGCTGATCGCGATGAATCTTAATCTGGACCGGATTCTCGTCGGACACGGCGACGATGTTTACGAGGGAGCGAACAATAATCTCGGCCGCATCTTCGCCGGCCCGAGGGAGTGACTTTCGATGCGCTTTTTGATTCTCAGGCTTCTTGTCGTCGCAGCGCTGCTTCTTTCCGCCTCAGTCCAAATTTATGCGGCGGAGACGCTCAAAAAGATCCGCATCGCGTCGAAGGCGCCCGGCGAATCGCTGGTCCCCTATATGATCGCGCAGCGTCTCGGCTTCTATCGCGACGAAGGCCTCGATGCCGATGTGATCGTGACGCGCGGCACGGTGACAACGCAGGTGGTGCTCAGCGGCGCGGTCGATTACGGCAACGGCGGCTCCATCCCCGCGATCCTCGGCGGCGCGCGCATGAAAATTCTTCTCGTCAGCTCGGACAAACCGTCGCAGCATCTCGTCGTCTCGCCGAAAATCACCGACATTAAACAGCTCAACGGCAAAACGGTGGCGATCTCCGATACCTCGGGGAACTCGACTCTGCTCTTCCGCGAGATGCTCAAGAAAGCCGGCGTCAACGTGGAGACAGTGCAAATGCGCGCGCTGGGCGAGCCCTCGGTGCGCCTCGGCGCTCTACTCGCCGGCACCGTCGACGCGACGATGATCAGCATAGGCATGGCGCGCCAGGCGCAGGCGAAAGGCTTTCGCATCCTCGCCTACAGCGGCGACTACGTCTCGGCGCTGAGCGCGAACCTTGAGGCAAGCGACGATAAAATACAAAGCCAGGCCGACGAGGTCTACCGGGCTGTCAGGGCGACGCTCAAGGGCCACATCTTTTATCACCGCAACGCCAACGAGAGCACGAGATTTATCATGGAAGCGCTACGCCTCACCGATTTCAACGAAGCCAAAGAGATCTGGCGCCAGCGCGACCAGGAAGTCTCTGAGGTCGCCAGGACCGGCCGCGCGAGTGAAGAAGTCATGCAGGTCAACATCGATCGCGTGCGAGAGCAGATGCGCGCCGTCGGCGCTGCCAGCCGCATGAAAGGACCCGTGACGCTCGATCAGGTATACGACTTCTCCTTCGCCAAGAAAGCTTACGAGGAGATTCGCGCGAGCAAATTCGATCCGATGCGATACGAATATGTGAAAAAATAATGTATCCGGCGGCTTTCGAATATTTGCGCCCGCGGAGCATTCGCGAAGCGGTCGAGCTTTTGTTGCGCCACGGCGAGGACGCTAAGCTCTTGGCGGGCGGCCAGAGCCTCGTGCCGATGATGAAGCTGCGCGTCGCGCGGCCGAAGTATCTCATCGACATTCATCGCATCGCCGGGCTGAACTATGTCCGGGAGGAACACGGGGCGATTTGCATCGGCGCGACGACCCGGCACGTCCAGATCGAGCAGTCTCCTTTGATACGCGACAAGATGTCTATGCTCGCGCAGGCGGCGGGCGAGATCGGCGACGCGCAGGTGCGCAACCGCGGCACGATCGGCGGCGGCCTTGCCGAAGCCGATCCGGTCGGCGATTACGGACCCGTCGCGCTGGCTCTGGACGCGCGGATGAAGTGCGTCCGGCCGAGCGGCGTGCGAGAGATTCCGGCGAGCGACTTCTTTACCTTCGCCTATACGACCGCGCTGGAACCAGATGAAATCCTCATGGAGATTATCTTTCCCCTACCGCCGCGCGGCAGCGCCGGCGTGTATCACAAGCTCGAAAAAGTCGCCGGCGATTTCGCCATCGCGGCCGCGGCGGTGCAGCTGGCCGTCGGCCGAGACGGCGTGTGTACCTCTATCGCCATCGGCGTGAGCGGCGGCGGACCCATGCCGCAAAAGCCCGCTGCCGTTGAAAATCTCCTGCGCGGTAAGAAGATCGATCGCGAGCTGACCGAGGAAGCCGGACGGCTGATTCAAGACGACGCCGAGCCGATCGAAGATCTCCGCGGTTCGGCGGCATATAAAAGGAAGGCGCTGAGCGCGGTTCTGCGCCGCGCGCTGACGGAAAGCCTGCGCCTTACGACAAACAATCTATAATCGTTATCGAGATCAGTCGGCATGGAAGAACGCTGGCCCTGGGAAGAAGAATCGAGCCTCGAAGCTCCCGATCCGCTGGCCCACCAGCGTCACGAAGAATCCGTCAAGGAAAAGCTGCCGCGCGTGATCAAGCTTCTCGACGTGCAGGACACGGTCATGGGGCAGAGCAGCCCACATCAGACCGGCGACATCGTCTGCTACGACATCCTCAAGCGCGCGCCCGTTTACGACCTCACCTCGCATTTCTCCGACATCAAACCGCACGCTCCGGCGCGCGGCGCACACCGCCACATCAGCGCGCCGACGCTTTTCTGCCTGCGCGGGCGCGGCTGGGAGATCAACGATGGCAAGACCTATTCTTTCGGCACCTACGACATGCTCGTGGTGCCGCCGTTCACGATTCACCAGCACGGCGGCGACGAAGACGCCGGGGCGCAGATCTTCGTTCCGCAAAGCCGTATGCTCAGCATCCTCGGATTAACCAAACGCGAGCAAATCAAATTCGGCGAAAAGCCCGAGTTCCCGGACGGCACCGAGCCTCTCCAAGACGAGAACGGCAAGCTGATCGGCTACCGCATCAAAAAAGGCGTGCTCGGGATCAAGGACGCTATCGACGTCATGCTCGGCGGCGATCCCAAGACGGAAGCCGTCTTTCGCGCGCGGAAGGAAGCGCAGCCGTGGCAAGGCTCGGTCGAGAATACGTACGATCGCTACCTCAAACTGTTTCACGATGAGAGCGTCTTCTGCAATACGGTGACGCACGTGGTTGCGTACGACGCCGAGCCGTGGGAATGGTGCCGCCAGGGAAAATTCAAGTGGTTCACGCATCCGGAGATGAATAGCGCCGCGCGCCGCCTCTGGCTCTACATGCAGGAGATTCCGGCGGCCAGCCGCTCCGGTATGCACCGACACATGGTCGAGGAGCAGATTCTCATTATCGAGGGACGCGGCTACGACCTGCACGACGGCGAGCGGTTCGAGTGGGAGCGCGGCGATCTGGTGAGCATCCCTGCGATGACGGCGCATCAGCATTTCAACATGGACGCGAAGAACCCGGCGCTGTTGCTGTCGTCGATGCCGAGCGTCGGCGCGGATCTCGGACTGGGCGGCATCGAGCAGCTCGAAGATGCGCCGGAATTTGCCAACGAGAATGGCTAAACAAAAAGCCCAGTCATACGACTACGATTACGAGGCCCGTTTCATCAAGCAGAAGCGCGAGCACGAGCGCATCGCGATGCTGCCGAGGGTCATTAAGCCGGGCATGTTCGCCAAAGGCGAGTTCGCGCTCGGCGATATGCGCGTCTTCGGCCGTTATACGATCGCGCCTTTGAGCGCGCTCACCTGCGGTTTTCTCGACGTTGCCGCCGGCAGTGGAACTTCGCCTCGGCGCATGATCCCCTCGATCGTAGCGTACATCGTCAGCGGCGGCGGAAAATCCATTCAGGAAGAGAAGCATTTCGACTTCAGCGCCGGCGACGTGGTGCTCGTCCCGCCGTATACCAAGTACCGGTTCATCGCGGGAGATGCCGGTTTTCGCGCATGGCTGCCGCAGCTAAGGCTTTGGCACGGACAAGGTCTATTGTCGCGTGAACCGGAATCCGCCGACGACAAGACGGAACTCGAAGAAAAAATCACACGCGTTTTCGAATCGAGGCGCGCGGCGCAACCGCACACAGCGGGCAAAACGCGCTACGATTGGTTTTTATCTAAACTCGATGACGAGAACCGCATCGAGCGTGAAGCGCGGCGTGTCATCCGCGCCGACGATCATCCATGGCAAGCGACGCGGCAAGGCAGGCTCAAATATTATATCGATCGCTGGACGGAAATCGCCGCATGCGGAATGGACCTCATGGCTCAGGAGATCGCGCCTGGAGAACAGAGCGGCGAGCACCGGCACATCTTCGAGGAGCTGCTGCTGGTCGTCGCGGGCCGTGGCCACGACATTCACGAAGGTACGACCCATGCATGGGAGAAAGGCGACCTCATCTGCATCCCACCGATGATCGTTCACCGGCACGTGAACGATGGCGGCGACGCAGCCCGTCTCGTATCCGTCTGGCCGCGGCAACCAGGGCACGAATTTCTCGGAGGCATCGAGCATTTGGCCGATGCCACGGACTCTCAAAGATAATGCGACCGGCGTCTGTGATCTATCTTTACAAATTTGCGCGAGTTGCGATTCTTGCAGCCTGTTTTTTGTTCACGGCGACGCGCCTTTTCGCTGCGTCCGTCGAGGAGCGATTGGAGCGGCTCAACCGCATGGCCGAAAAGACGCGCGAGGAAGCCTTGGAAAAAGAGGCGCGCAGAGAAGGCGAGATCGTCTGGTATGCGGCGATGGCGAGCGACCGTGCCGGCGAGGTCATCCGCGCGTTCGAGAGCAGATATCCATTCGTCAAAATCCGCTTCCAACCGGGCGGCGCCGGACGGCAGCTCGAGCAGCTTCTTGTCGAGCATCGCACAAAGAAGCATCAGGCCGACATCATCAATACGCGCCGGTCGTATGTAGGCGTGATGGCGAAAGCCGGCGCGGTAGCGCGCTACCGCACCCCGCTGCGGGCGGCGCTGCGCGAGGGCTTCACCGACAAAGACGGATTCGTAAACGGCATCTACGCTCAGCCTCGCGTCTTTCTTTACAATACGAAGATGCTCGGGAGAGATGCCCCGCCCCGCTCGTTCGAGGACCTGCTGGACGCGAAGTGGAAAGAGAAGCTCGGATTGGATACGACCGATTACGATTGGCTCGCGTCTTTGATCGACTACTATGGACGCGACAGAGCCATCGACTTCGGGAATAAATTGGCCAAGCAGCAGCTCAACTTCCGCCGCAGCCCTACTCTCCTCGCACAACTCGCCGTCGCCGGCGAATTTCCTATCGTGATCGACGTTTTCCCCGAAGAGGTTTTACAGCTCAAGCGCGCGGGGGCTCCGGCAGATTTCGTTCTCTCGGAGCCGTTCGTGCCGGTGAAAACGCCGACGACGGTTTCGATCTCGTCCGGCGCGCCGCATCCGCACGCCGCGGCGCTGTTCGTCGACTTTCTGCTTTCCAAGCCCGGCCAGGACGTTATGGCCGCGCAGGGTCGCTGGGTAAGCCGCAAAGACGGAAAATACTTCGTCGACCTCAAGGGCAAAAAAATGCAGATCCCCGGTCCAGAGTGGGACGACAAACAAGTCGAGCTTGTTAATCAGTACAACACGATCTTTTCACTGCGTTAGACCAATCTCAGAATCAGCCGGGACCTCTCCGGCCTCATCGCTCGTTTCTGTGTATGCGCAAGGACGGCACTTTAGACATTCAAATTCTTTGGGCGCCGGTTCCAAGTGTGTTTCCAGCCTTCGGTTGACTCTTCAGCTAAGGTAACTTATTGATATTCCTTACGGAGAGGTGGCCGAGCCCGGTTGAAGGCGCTTGACTCGAAATCAAGTGTACCCGGAAGGGTACCGGGGGTTCGAATCCCTCCCTCTCCGCCAATTTCTTCTGCTTCAAGGCCTTGTTGATCGACCTCAACACGCCTTCGATTTCCAATAACAAATCTCCTCATCCTCGATCGTCAGCGATGTGTTCGGATGTTTCTTTGAGTTGGTTGTCGTCAATTAATCCGCCGATTGTTGCAACTCGATTGTATGATGGCCCTGCTGACATACATCTAGTGGCATAAAAGCAAGAGAATCGGGGTTCCCCCTATTTGGCGCCATTCGAATCCGACATATGTTCTAAAATAATCGTCGATTTCACTCGGCCACCTCTCCGCCACGCGTTTCTCGCCTCGGTCCGATTATGCCTACATACCACGCGAGCGTACCGGTGCAGGTAAGACGCTGCGCGTGATATATTTAGAATTATGATTC
Organism: Pseudomonadota bacterium; assembly: GCA_021324155.1. GTDB lineage: Bacteria > Desulfobacterota > Binatia > UBA9968 > UBA9968 > JAJPJQ01. The sequence goes on along the minus strand of JAJPJQ010000018.1, from coordinate 93,178 downwards.
CCGAGATCCTCTCGCGCGAGAAGTGGCCGGCCGTGGCCGATGCCTATATCGAAAAAGGCGTGTGCTACGCCTTTTTCGCGTACGAGACGGCGTTTTCGATCGACCTCGACCGCGCGGAGGAGCGCATCCACCAGACGACGCAGCGCGAGAGCCTGCCGCATAAGCGGCGCGCCCCCAGTTATTTTGAATACCAGCCGGCACCGATCCGTGTGACTCAGCCCATCCAGCCGCTCGGCATCGGAGGATTGTTTCAGACCAGCGCCACCGTCGATCTCGTGATGTACGACTTCGGTGCGATCTCTGTTGTGTATAGCATTCCGATCAGCGGTCCGATGACAAAGCTCCTGCCGCTGAGCGACGACCTCTACGATAACCAGGCCCTGCTCGGCGACTCACGGCGGAGAGTCGAAGAGACGCTCCGTCTTATCGGCGGGGCGGCGACGGAGCCGAGAATTGCCGACTTCGTCGAAGACTACGTCATCTTTCAAATCGAGAGCCTAACGCCCGCGCTTGCGCCCGACGATCTCATCGCTAAGCAGGCGCAGGCGATCGCACAGATTCTCCGCGCCGAAGGCGCTTCCCTCTCCGAGCAGGAAACTGAAGACGCGCTCGCGACCAAGACGGCCTTCCGCACCGATGACGTGGCGGTCATCGACTGGAACGCCGCATTGCTCGTCGACCGCGAGGGAGACGATATTCGCTCGGTTCTCGAGTTCGCGAACGTCGAGCTGCTCGAGATGCGCTACCTCGACCGAAAGCTCGACCTCTCGCTGGATCAGGCGTATGAAGCGCTCTCGAAGCGCTCGTGGCGGCGCGTGCCGGTATTGCGCTCCTATGGCGCCGATCTTCGCCGGGTCGCCGAGCTCCAGGCGGAAAGCGCGATCCTCTTCGAAGGCGTCAACAACACGCTGAAGCTCCTCGGCGATCAATATCTCGCGCGCGTCTACCGTCTCGCGAGCAAGCGCTTCCACCTCGAAGAGTGGGACGTAAGCATTCTCCGCAAGCTGAATACGCTGAAAAGTATTTACGAGATGATCTCGGATCAGGTCACGGACCAGCGCATGGAGCTGCTGGAGTGGATCATCGTCGTACTCATCGCCGTGTCGGTCGCCCTCGAGTTGCTGCACCGAATGCCGTAGCCACGACGCAAGATTACTGCTTGATAGAAGATCGGCCGCCTTGCTTGGCCTTTCGCAAATCTGCGAAAAAATCGCTTAGTATCCTGCCGCAATCTTCCGCCAACACGCCGTCGGCAACCGTCACACGGTGATTGAGGCGCGCATCTTCGCATAAACGGTAAAGCGACCTCACCGCGCCGGCCTTAGGATCGAGACAGCCAAATACGAGCCGCGCGATGCGCGCCTGCAGGATGGCGCCGACGCACATGATGCACGGCTCGAGCGTGACGTACATCGTGCACTCCTCCAACCGCCAGCTTTTGAGCCGCGCGGATGCGCCTTCGATCGCCAGGATTTCCGCATGCGCGAGCGCGCTCTGGCGAGCTTCGCGCACGTTGTGCGACCGCGCCACGACAGCGCCGTTTGCGACGACGACCGCCCCGACCGGGATCTCGCCCGCCGCGGCGGCGGCGCGCGCCTCGTCCAGCGCCATCCGCATGTAAGCCAAATCCGTCGCGGAGCCTGCCTCCCTACTCTCCATGCGCGTCAAATTAACACAGAACCCTGGACTCTTGTATCGAGCTTGACACCCGGAGCGATGCTCTTTACTGTCGCTCCAAGCGTTCTATGCTGGCGCAAAGGATCTTTCGCGGCTTCAGTTCAGCCATTCGCAATCTGCTGGCGAACAAACGCCTCCGTCAGCTCATGATCGGCGCCGGACTGGCGGCCGCCGTGTTCGTCGCGCATCACCGCGGACTGCTGGACGGACTCGAATACAAATTCCTCGACCTGCGCTTTCAAATCCGCGGCTCGATCGCCCACAAACTCCCGATCGTCATCGTCAACATCGATCAGGACTCTTTCGATGAGCTCGATCTCCCGTGGCCGTGGCCGCGGACGATGCACGCGGAACTCATTCGCAAGCTCAAAGCTGCCGGTGCGAAGGTGATCGCCTTTGACGTGCTTTTTACCGAGCCCAAACCCGATCCGCGCGAGGACCAGGCGCTCGCAGAGGCGATTCGGGAGGCAGGCAATGTCATCCTCGCGGCCGAGCATACCGAGGTCGACAGCGACTTTGGTCCGCGAACGCGCCTCAGTCTGCCGATCCCGCTCATTCGCCAATACGCGCGCGGCTACGGGCCGGCGAATCTGGTCACTGATTCCGACGGCGTCGTGAGGAGCGGCCGATTCGCCATCCCCTTTCAGGAGCAAAAATTTCCCGCCCTTGCATACCGGATCTATGAAGCGGCGACGGAGCAGAAGCCGTCCAGCGGCGACGATCTCTCGACCGCTCGTTACATGATCAACTTTCGCGGTCCAAACCGCAGCTACCCGCTTACGCCGTACTACCGCGTGCTCCGCGGCGAGATTAATCCGGAGGTGTTCCGCGACAAAATCGTTCTGGTCGGTGCCTATGCGGCAAGCTTGCACGATGTCTTCCCAACCCCGTTCAGCGCTAGCGAACAAATGGCGGGGGTCGAGATTCAGGCGAATTTCGTCGATACGCTGGCCGGCCACGATCCGATTGTGCCTGTGCCTGGATGGATCTTGGTTACGCTTTTCATCGTCTTCGTCGCCATAGCGATATGGGCTTCCATTCATTTAAAGCCGCTCGAAGCGACAGCCGCCGTCATCGCGCTGATCGCCGTTTACGGCTTCCTGGCATTGTATCTTTTCTCTTACAACGATCTTTGGCAGGGCGTCGCGTCCGTTTTTTTGGCTTGCACGCTGAGCTACGGCGGAATCATTTTGGATCATTACATCGCCGAGCAGCGCGAGCGCCTGCGGACGCGCGCCATGCTCAACCGCTACCTATCGCCTAAGGCCGCCGAGGCGGTTATGAACGCGCCTGAAGGCATGGAGCTTCAAGGCAGCCGGACACACATCACCGTGCTTTTCTCCGACGTGCGCGGCTTCACGAGTCTCTCAGAGCATCTGAAACCCGAGGAAGTGGTTTCACTGCTTAGCGATTATCTCGGCAAGGCCGCGCATATCGTTTTCAACAACGATGGTTTCTTGGATAAATTTATCGGCGACGCCGTATTTGCGATTTTCGGCTGGCCCCCGTCGCTGTCGAAAGCAGATGATGCGGTGAGAGCAATCAAGACAGGCATCGCCATGATCGAGCTGGTCGATTCACTCGGAGCCAAGTGGACCGAGGTTATCGGCCGGCCCCTAAAGGTCGGCATCGGCATCAACACCGGCGATGCCGTTTTGGGCAACATCGGCTCTGAGAGTAAATCCGATCTTACTGCGATCGGCGACACCGTCAACCTCGGCGCGCGTCTGGAGGCGCTAACGAAGGAGCTCGGTGTTCCGATGCTCGTCAGCGAATTCACCGCGGCGGAAGTGAACGGCGCCATTCCGCTGCGCCCGCTCCGCAAAGTGAAGGTGCAGGGACGCGAAGCGCCTATCATGGTCTACTGTCCCGAGTCGCTGATCAAAGGCGAGATCGAGACCGTCGCTGACGCGGAAACCCCTTACGTCCAGCAGCATAAGTAACATCAATTCACAGAATCTTCGTTGACAGACGGTGCGGCTCGATTGTATGCTGCCGCGCTACATCGCCCCATATAATCTGGAGTCACTTGTCTTGATAAGTCCTGGAATAGCCGCATTTTTGATCCTTATCGCCTTACTGCTCGCACCTGCGGCGGCGCGTGCCGAGTCGGAGTTCGAGGCGGCGGAGATTTTGTTCACGCATGCTGTCTTGGCTTACGACGACGGCAAATACGACGAAGCGGCGCGGGACCTGGTGAAAGCCCATGCGCTGGATCCCGGCAACGTCAACGTCATCTACTATCTCGGCCTCACCTACAATGCGCAAGGGAACTTCGGCGAAGCGGCGCGTCATTTGAGCGACGGGCTGCGCCTGCAGCCGAAAAATCTCGATCTTCATTACGAGCTCGGCATCGCGCTCTACGGCCAGAAGCGCTACGACGATGCGCTGAAAGAATTCCTCGCGATTCTCGCGGCGGATCCGCACAAAGACAACGCCGGCTATTACGCAGGTCTCTGCTATTATCAGAAAAAAGATTACGAAAATGCCGTCGCGTATTTTCGCAGAAACGTTTCGACGGATGTTAAGACGCGACAGCAGAACCAGTACTATCTCGGTCTTGCGCTGCGCGAGCTCGGGCGCAACGCCGAAGCCATCGAAGAGCTGAACGAGGTGGTAAAAATCGCGCCGGCGTCGCCGATTGTCGGAGCGACGCAGCAGCTTCTCACCGCCATACGCGAAGAAACGGGCGGGAAGCGCCTGCGGCTGGAAGCGACATTAAATACTCAATTCGATAGTAATCCCGAATTCCGACGAAACCGCGAAAGCAGCTATGGCAATCTTATAAATGCGAGGGCGGATTACACTATTTACAAAGCAGGACCGTGGGAAAGTACGGCAAGTTATTCTTTCTTACAAACGATCAATTATGAAAATCATCGCGGCGACATCAACGACAATCTCATAGGCCTGAATATCTATTATAGATCGGTTGTGGCGGGAATGCCCAGCATTGCCGGACTGCAACTCAACAACGATCTCCTTCTTTTTGGCGGCGACTTATATATTCAGCGCCCCACCGCCACTTTTACGTTTACCGCTCAAGAGAATCCATCGAACTTCACGACGCTGATCTATCGTCCGCAATATAAGGATTTTCTACAAGGCGCGGCAGAACCGGACGAGCGCAGAAACGCCTTTAATTACATGCTTGGTTTCATCCACTACATACGGTTCGGTGACGGTCATCAATTCAACTTTGGCTTCCAATATGACCGCGAGGATGCTCGGGGTAGCGATTGGCGCTATAACGGCTACAGGGCCATTGGGGGCTTTTTAATTAAGTTGCCTTGGCAGATTCGATGGAATACAAACGTTGAATATCATGCTCGTTTCTATACGAACTTCAATACGGTGAATAGCAAAAACCGTTTGGAACATGAACCGACGGCGCTCACCTCGTTAAGCAAAGACATCACGCCTAACATTACCGCGACTGTGCAATATTTTTTTGATAAAAATCTTTCCACAATCAGAGAGTTTAATCTCATCAGAGAAGTCATCGCCGCGGGCATCACCTGGCGGTACTAGCGGCGCAGATCATTCCGTGATACGAAAGTCACTGCTTTTCCCATTCGAAGGGAGGGCCGAACATGCTTAAAAACCTGAGGGCTTTACCTTTCCTCTGCGCCGGTATCCTGGCTATAGCAGCGCAGGCGAATGCTCAGGGCGTCGGCATCGTATCCGGCATTCGGGGCGACGCGACCGTTCGTCACGAGCGCGGTGCGCAGACGCAGCATCTGAAATTCAAGGACGACGTTTTTTGGCAGGACTTTCTCAGCACCGGCACGGACGCACAACTACGGCTGCTGATCCAGCAAAAAAGCGTCATTACGATGAAAGAGCTGACGCAAATGCAACTGCGCGAAGACGTCATCGCCGGCGGCACTAACAAAAAATCCGTCGTCGATCTGCAATCGGGTGCCGTGCGCGTCGTCGTCGACAAGGACATGCTCAAGAACAGCGGCTACGAGGTGAAGACGAGCCACGCGGTCGCGGCGATTCGCGGCAGCGATCTGTACGGCAGCGCGGACAAAGATAAGACGGAGTTCTGCACCGGACCCGGGTCCTCAGCCATGGCGATTCATGAAAACCCGGCCGTCGGTCAAAAAGAATTGAACAACCTTCAATGCGCTTCGATTCTTCCCGATCGTATCGATGTTCGAAGCATCTCTTTGAACGATTACCGAGCGCTCACCGAAATCGGACCCCGCGGCTCGCAAAATTCCGATCACGGCGTAAAGGCCGAGGGTAAAGTCACGCCGCCGCCTCCGGGTGGCGGTCCGCCGCCAGGCGGCGGTTCAAACAACAACTACAACAATAACAGCGGTGGCTGTCTGCTCTGCAAGCACAAAAATAAAGGCGGCCTCGGTCCTCCAGGATGACCGCCATCCCTACGCAGTAAAGGCCTCGCCGCCAGAAAGCGGCGAGGCCTTTTTTTTCTCCAAATATCCAGCCCGTAGGGGGTCACAAATTCCCCCCTTAAATGTGACCTTCCCAGCGGTTTCATTCGTAATCGTAACAAAATAAAAGAATAGGCTCCCGGCGACGCCTATATTTGGCGCGGTGCCCGTGTGCGTAACTCCGCCGGGCACGATGGTGGCCATGAAATTGTCGCGGCGACTTTGCTTTTACGCTTTTATCCTTTGCGCGGTCGTACTCGCCGCCTCTGCACATGCGCAGATTATCGACGGCGTTTCGCTGAACATAGAACGCCGCGGCCATAGCGCCACTTTAATCAAAGACGGGCGCGTCCTCATCGTAGGCGGCGAAAACGCGAACGGCATTGTAAATCAGGCCGAGATTTTCGATCCCAACTCGAACACGTTTCTCATCGTAGGCAGCTCGACCGGACGCACCGATCATACGGCAACTCTTTTGGCGGACGGCCGGGTTCTCATCGCGGGCGGGCGCGACGGTCAAGCCGGGCTCGCCACAACGGAGTTCTTCAATCCCGCGGACAATTCGTTTTCTGCCGGTCCGCCGCTCAGCCGCGCGCGCGCGGGACACACGGCGACAATGCTCGCCGACGGAAAAATATTATTCGCCGGCGGGGACGCCGACGGCAGCGCCGAAGTACTACACGTCGACCAACAGCTGGCTTCGCTCGTCGGATCGCTCGGCGAGCCGCGCGCACTGCATGCTGCCGCTCTCATGAAAGATGGCCGCGTGCTCATCGTTGGCGGCATCGATCCTGCCGATAGCGCGGAGGCGCTCGATTCCGCGGAAATCTTCAACCCGAATACGGGGCAGTTCTCATCCACGACGACCACAATGGCTGTCGCCCGCGCGCTGCCGACCGTTAAAGTTTTGCCGGACGGCAAGGTGCAGATTATCGGCGGCAGCACGGATTTCTCGATGGAAATGTTCAACGCCGCAACGGGCGCGTTCAACGCGTTGGCGCATTTTCCACCGACGCCGGACTTGCTCGAGGCGACTCTCAGCACCGAGAGCCGCGCCGCGTTGATCAGCACCGCGATCGTCGGAGCGCCGGCGCTGCAGTCCGCCTTGCAGGACCCGGAGGTTGCGGAATTGCTCGACCGCTCCGATCACACGGTCACCGATATCCCACTGGCGGACCGCGCTCTCGTTGCGGGCGGGGTAAACGACAAAGGCGAGGTGCTGGCGTCGTCGGCGCTGGTCTCAAACTCGCAGGCGACGGTTACCACGGATAAATTCGATTATCCCCCCGGGAACACCGTGACGATCACCGGAGCCGGCTGGCAGCCGGGCGAAAGCGTCGTCATGGTCTTGCACGAGGAGCCCGAGACGCACCCCGACGTCATCGTTACTTCGAACGCCGACAACGCCGGCAACTTCGTCAACACGGACTTCGCGCCCGCCTCGAGCGACGCGGGCAGAACCTTCACAGTCACGGCGGCAGGAACAAGCTCTGGCAAGTTCGCTCAGACGGCATTCACCGATGCGCCGGCAGTCCCGTCGATCACGATCACGAAAGTAAACGGATGTAGCATCGATCCAGGGCCGTGCGGGCCTTTTTCAAATCCCGTGCACCTCGAAGGTATCGCCTCCACACAAAATTTTCAGGGACAGATCTCACAATACCAGGTTCAGATCGTCTGGGGAGATGGAACGGTCGATAACGATTCCAGTGTTAACTTCAATTGCACAAATGCGGGATGCGGCGACTTTTCGGGCACTTGGTCGAGCAGCCCGGATCATTCCTTTGCCGCCGGCGGATCGGTAACCATTACAGCACGGCTTTATCATAGCCAAGCGCCGGGGAATGATTCAGCCGCCGACAGCGTTTCCGTAGCGACAATCGTCGTCGTCACGACTCCGACCGTTACGACGGCGATCCATAATCCGGCGCACAACGTCATTACGACCGCAGCGGCCGGCTCCACGGTCCACGATAGCGTGAGTGTTACCGGTGGAACCACTACGGCTACCGGTACAGTCACGTTCGCTTTCTACAGCAATGGCACCTGTACCGGCACAGCGACGGCGACGTCGTCCGCCCTTTCGCTCTCCAGCGGGGCGTTGGACGCGACGGCTTTCCCGCAAGGGCCGCTGGCGCCTGGAAGCTACTCGTTCAAAGCGCATTACAACGGCGACAGCAACTACAATCCCGCCGACGGGCCGTGCGAAGCGTTGACCGTAAGCAAGGCCGATCCCACGGCGGTTACCACGGTAATTCACGATGGGACGCACGCGACAGTCACCTCGGTCGCGGCGGGCACGACGGTGCATGACAGTGTCGCTGTAACCGGCAGCTTCGGCACGCCGACCGGCACGGTGACCTTCAGCTGGTTTACGAACGGAACGTGCGCGGGCTCGCCCGCGCAGACTTCCAACACATTCACGCTCGCTAGCGGTTCTGTCGACGGCACTACTTTCACGCAGACGCCGAACGCCTCCGGCTCGTTCGCCTTCCAGGCTACGTACAACGGCGACGGTACATATAACTCCAAGGTCGGAGCCTGCGAGCCGCTGACCGTCAACAAAGTGAATCCCGGCAGTTTCACGACCGATATTCACAACACCTCTCATAACGTGGTGTCTTCCGTCGACTCCGGCACCACGGTACACGACAAAGCAACGCTTACCGCCAATGGCGCCCTGCCCGTCCCTACCGGCACCGTGACGTTCAGCTGGTTCCTCAACGGAACCTGTACGGGCACGCCTACGCAGACCTCCAGCGAATTTGCGCTCGTGAGCGGGGCCGTCGACGGGACGACGTTCACGCAGACACCGAATGCCTCCGGCTCGTTCTCGTTCCAGGCGAGCTACAGTGGAGACGGCACCTACAATTCGGCCACGGCGGCTTGCGAGCTGCTGACAGTCAACAAAATCGATCCGACGGCGGTCTCGACCTCAATTCACGACACGGCGCATGCCGTCGTGACCTCGGTCCCCGCCGGTACGACAGTGCACGACAGCGCCTCGGTCAGCGGCAGCGTGGGCATGCCGAGCGGCACCGTAACGTTCAGTTGGTTCCTTAACGGAACCTGCACGGGCACGCCGGCACAGACCTCGGGGACGTTTACCTTGGCAAGCGGCGCCGTCGACGGCACGACCTTCACGCAGACGCCCAGCGCTTCCGGCTCCTTCGCCTTCCAGGCGACGTACAACGGCGACGGAACTTATAATTCCAAGGTCGGACCTTGCGAGGTTTTGACCGTCGGCAAAGTCACTGTCGGATCGTTCGCGACAAACATCCATAACGCGGCGCACGCGACGGTCACGGCCGTTGCAGCAGGAACCACCGTACACGACCAGGCGACACTTACCGCGAACGGTTCTCTGCCGGTCCCGACGGGCACGGTGACGTTCAGCTGGTTCCTTAACGGAACCTGCACGGGCACGCCGGCACAGACCTCGGGTACGTTTACTTTGGTAAGCGGCGCCGTCGACGGCACGACCTTCACGCAGACGCCGAACACCTCCGGCTCGTTCTCCTTCCAGGCGAGCTACAGCGGCGATGGCACTTATAATTCGGCAACGGCCGCGTGCGAACTGCTAACGGTGGGCAAGATTGATCCAACCGCCGTCGCTACCGCTGTCCACAATGCGGCGCACGCGACGGTCACGTCCGTTGCGGCCGGCACAACTGTGCATGACAGCGCGGCCGTCAGCGGTAGTCTGGCTACGCCGACGGGCACGGTAACTTTCAAGTGGTTTGAAAACGGCACCTGTTCAGCAACCCCGGCACAAACATCCGGCTCTTTTACGCTGACAAGCGGCGCCGTCGACGCCGCAACCTTCACGCAGACGCCCGTCGATGCCAGCAAGACCTATTCGTTCCTCGCAAGTTACAGCGGCGATAACACTTACAACGCCAAAGACGCAGCTTGCGAAGTTTTGAGCTTGAGCAAAATCGATCCGGCAGTGGCGACGGAAATTCACGACACCGCGCACAACGTCGTAACCTCCGTCGCTGCGGGCACGACCGTGCACGACAAGGCGACGGTCAGCGGCACCGTCGGCACACCGACCGGCACGGTGACTTTCAGCTGGTTCACCAATGCAACCTGTACAGGCTCACCGTCGCAAACATCGAGCGCCCTGGCATTAGTCAGCGGCATCGTCGATGCGACGAACTTCGCGCAGATGCCCGGTGCGTCGGGATCGTTCGCGTTTCAAGCCAGCTACGGCGGGGACAATACCTACAACACGAAGCTCGGTCCTTGCGAAGTGCTGAGCGTCGCTAAGATCGAGGCCGCCGTCGCAACGGATATCCACGACGCGTCGCACAACGTCGTGACCTCGGTCGCCGCGGGTACGACCATCCACGACAAGGCAACGGTCAGCGGCGCCGTCGGAACGCCGACGGGCACGGTAACTTTCAGTTGGTTTACCAACGGGACATGCGCCGGTTCGCCTGCGCAGACTTCCGGCGCGCTGACACTTGCGAGCGGCGCGGTCGACGGCACCACGTTCACACAGACGCCGAGCACCTCCGGCTCGTTCGCTTTCCAGGCAAGTTACAGTGGGGATGGAACGTATAACGTTAAGCTCGGTCCTTGCGAACCGTTGTCGGTGGGCAAAATCGATCCGATCGTCGCGACGGACATTCATGACACCTCACACGCCGTGATTATCGCCGCGCTGAGCGGCACGAGCGTGCATGACAGCGCAGCCGTCAGCGGCAGCTTGGCGACGCCGACCGGAACGGTTACGTTCAAATGGTTCAGCAACGGCACATGCAGCGGTACGGCGCTCGCTACGTCTTCGCCGCTCGCGCTGTCCGCCGGCGCTGTGGATGCGGCGACCTTCGCGCAAATCCCCGACTTCCACGTCTCTTCTACCTACGCGTTCCAGGCGACCTATAACGGGGACGGCGCTTACAACGCCAAGACCGGCCCGTGCGAGTCGCTGTCGATAACATCTAGAACGACCGGTATCACGACCTCGCTGTCCGGCGGCGGTCAAACCGGCACGAGCATAACCATTCAGGCCGGCACTTCCGTAACGGACAGCGCCACTTTGAACGGCGCGACAGCCAATGCCGGCGGAACAGTTACCTACACGATTTTCAGCGACGGCACGTGCACCACGGTCTTCGCGAGCGGCGGAACGAAGACGGTCACGAATGGGATCGTGCCGGATTCAAATTCGATTACCTTCACGCAGGCCGGAACTTTTTTCTGGAAGGTGGATTACAGCGGCGACATTTCCAATGCCTCGTCGACGAGCGGTTGCAGCGAGCAGGTAACCGTGCTGCCGCATTCCATCACGCTGGCATTCGTAGGCGCCGGGTTCGTGCCGAAAATCACCACGCCGCTACCCAAGAATTTTAAGAGTCCGGGCGTGGAGGTCAATGTTTCGTTTACCGATATCCTGCGCGACGGCGTCCGGGTCGATGTGACCGCGCGGGCGCGCAATGTCGCCAACAACTGTGGCAAACCGCTTACGGCGTCGATCGAGACTTTAAAACAGTTCTCGGTGCCCGTGTCGCAGGGCAATCTCGACACGGTACAGCTTGCGTTCAAGCTCTACGAGGTGACAAAGCCGGCGATGAATACGGCCAAAAAGGCCAAGTGCGAGTCGATTGCTTTGCAAATTTCCCAATTCACCGCGGTAGGCGTCGATGCGCAGGGCATACAGTCGAATACGTTGACGCTTCTCAGCGAGGGAGGGCTCAACATCATCGTGCCGTTGCCGACAAAGAAAAAGGCGACAGCCCAGACGCTCAGCGAAAAACGGGCGGCGGCTCTCGAAGAAGCGGAGTTCCATGCCTTGCGTGCCGGCACACGCCTTCCGGCACCCGATCGTCACTGATCGTCATTGGCCCGCATAGGGCACCGCCACGAGCTGGTCGGTCGCCTTTCTAATATCTTCGCGCCAGAGTTCAAGCAGCTTGCGCGCGATCGGGCCAGGCTTGCCGTCGCCGATTGCCCGCCCGTCCCATTCGACCACAGGCGCGACTTTCACCGAGCTGCCCACGAGCATCATTTCCGCCGCCGCCTTGCCTTCCTCCATCGGGACATCGCCGATGCGAATGTCTTTCAGATCGCCGCTCTCGACCAGATGCCGCGCCAGCTGAAACAGCCGCTGAACGGTAACTCCCGAGAGAATCGCGTCGAAAGGCGGATGACGAAAGACACGCCCGCGCGTCACGAACGCGACGTTCATGTTCGAGCTCTCGGCGATCATGCCATGATGGTCGATGAACACGCCGTTATCGGCGCCTTTATCCTTGGCTTCAAGCAAGACAAGAACATTCGGAAGATAATTGGTCGATTTCACACGCGCGAAAAATGGCGGCTTGATAGCGACACTGCTCGTGACGACCTTGAGCCCCTGCGAATAAAAGCTCTCGGGGTAAAACTCCGCGACGAAGATAATGACGTAAAAACTGCTGCCGACGCATTCGGCGGGCCCTAAGCCGAATCCGCCGGGGCCGGCGGAGAGCCAGTATCGCACCGAGGCGTCGCGGCGCCCGCTCGCGGCCGCGGTATCGATGATGATCTGTCGAAGTTTCTCGACCGGGAACGGCAGCGGAATCCGCGCCATTTCGGCCGAGCGGAGAAAGCGCTCTAAGTGCTGGTCCAACTGATACAGCCGCCCGCCAGCGAGAATCGCCGTATCGAAAACGGAGTGTCCCCGATGGACCATGTGATCGTCGAGCGGCAAGACCATGAATGCCGGATCAGTCACGATTCCACCGAGGACGCTCGAATACATCGCGTAATAATTCGCCGCCTTCGCATGAACCGCGGCGCGCAAGCGTGCCGCCGCCTCATTCGAATCAAAAGACGGCGTCCGATCGTTTTCCGCCATGACAAACCCTCCGACGATAACCGGCGAGTATTCTGGTGTGCAGGGCGGAAAGAGTCAAGTAACGCGACAATCGAAGCGATGCAGCGAAAGTCGGTCCGCTGGTCAGACCGTAGCGCGGCGCCTGCGGAGGTGGTGGTTGTAGGACCACACGAGGTATCGGACTCTAAGCCGGATAATGAATGTTCGCAGCTTGTAGCTCATCTTGGCAATCCCCTTCTGCGGCCCATCGAAGCACGATTCGGGCCATACAGAACTTGATTATATTCAACTACTTAGGATCATTAACAGCAACCGGAGGGCGAAGCTTTTTCTCGGGCAAGGTAATTTTCTCCCTCTACGTCATACAACGTGCGCGCCTGCCCCAAGAAATATTTTCTAAAATAATCCTTGCATTTTTTGGCGAACCTGATACTGATCAGGCGTCCACTCGGGTAAATTACGTACGCGTATTAAGTCCGGAGTTGAGCTATGATCACCTTCCTCTGGGAAATCGGAAAACTTTTCCTCATGTTCACCGCCGGGCTTTACGCGATCGTCGCACTGATCTTGCTCGTCTATCTTCCCTTCTGCATCGCTGATTGCTTGCGCCAGCGCCGCGCGCTGGGGCGTTGGTCTCCTGCTGTCGGCGGCGCTCCGGCTGTTGACGCCGCCTCGACCCTTCAGCCGACCGTCTAGCTTTCTTTTCGATTACGCTTTGTCATTCCATCGGACCGCAGTCTGACTGCGATTTCGCGCATCCTTGCTCGTGAAATTTGAGAGATCGGTGTTGCGGTGACGTTATTAGGCGTGATAGAGCGCGAGATTGGAGGCGACTGTCATGGAATATTTCGCGCCCAAGTCGATTGCTGAAGCGCTGTCCCTTCTCGAGCGCTACGGCGGCGAAGCAAAAGTCATCGCCGGCGGCACCGACGTCATGGTGGATATAAAGTACAAGGAAGAGCCGGGCTGCCTAATCAACATCAAAGCGATCGGGGGCCTTGCCGGCATCAAAGAAAACAACGGCGGGGTACGCATCGGTCCGCTGACGACGATCCGTGATCTCGAGACCAGCGCGTTAATACGCGACAAGCTGCCGGTCCTTTGGGAAGCCGCGCATCAATTCGCGTCCTTGCAAATCCGCAACACCGCCACGATCGGCGGCAACATCTGCCGCGCGTCGCCTTCGGGCGAGACGCTGACTCCCCTGCTCGTTCTCGAGGCGAGCGGCAATATCGCGTTCTCGGATAAAGAAACCGCCGAGCCGTTTATCAATTTCTTTTCGGGTCCCGGGAAAACGACTCTCGGCGCGAAGGGATTGCTGACGGCTATCGATGTCCCCTATCCGGCGGCGGAAAGCCGGGGCGTCTATCTAAAGCACGCGGTGCGCGGTGCGATGGATATCGCAATGGTAGGCGTGGCCGTACTCATAACGCCGGATGCGGCAAAGAAAGCCGTTCGGGATGTGCGGATCGGCCTCGGCGCCGTCGCCCCGACGCCTATCCGCGCCGCGAAGGCCGAGGCCTCGCTGCGCGGCAAGCCGCTCACGCCGGCGCTTCTCAAACAGGCGGCGGAGCTCGCCGCATCGGAAGCGAGCCCGATCGACGATCAGCGCAGCAGCGCCGAATACCGCCGCTGGATCGTCGAGGCTCTGACGCGACGAGGCTTGGCGCAAAGCTGGAAAGCCGCGACGGGCAAGGAGGCAGTGTAATGAGCTTCACCATCAACGCGACGATCAACGATAAAAAAGTCAGCGCTAGCACGGAGGCGTCGACCTCGCTGCTCGAATTTCTGCGCGACACCTTGGAGATGAAAGGCACGAAGCTCTGCTGCAACACGGGCGAATGTGGCGCGTGCACGATCATCTTTAACGGCAAGCCCATCAATTCCTGCGTCACGCTGGCCGCCGACGCCGACGGCGCGACGATCACGACGATCGAAGGCCTTGCGGACGGCGCCAATCTGCACGCCGTGCAGCAGGCTTTCATCGATACGGGCGCAGTCCAGTGTGGCTACTGCACGCCCGGATACATCATGTCGGTCGCAGCGCTGCTGGATCGTACGGCAAAACCGACGGCCGAAGACATCGAAGAGGCGGTTTCGGGCAACATCTGCCGTTGCACCGGCTACGCGAAGATCGTGGACGCAATCCATTTAGCAGCCGACCGGCTCTCGGGGAGGGCATAACATGGCCAAAGCTGAATTCACCGTAGTCGGCAGCAGCCCCGCGAGAATCGGCGGCGTCGAGCGCGTCGTCGGCAAGGGCGTCTACGGCATCGATGTGATGCTCAAGGACCAATTGCACGGCGGCATTCTGCGCAGCCAGTACGCGCATGCGAAAATCGTCAGCATTGACATCAGCGAAGCGAAAGCCCTGCTCGGCGTCCACGCCGTCGTGACTGCCGCCGACGCACCGGATGTGCGCTACGGCCGCAGCTACATTGACCGCTATATTCTTGCGCGGCACAAGGTTCGTTTCATGGGCGACCCGGTGGCGGCCGTCGCCGCAGAGACTCCGGCGCTCGTCAAACAGGCGCTGAAAAAGATCAAAGTCGTCTACGAGCCGCTGCCGGTCGTCATCGATCCCGAGGATGCGATGCGACCGGAAGCGCCGACACTGCACGAAGACATGCCGCTGCCGAAAAACCTGCCCGACGGGGTTAAGGTCAAGAACGTCTGCGGCTTCACCGCGGTCCATGTCGGCGATCCCGAAAAGGCGATGGCCGAAGCGGATGTGATCGTCGAGGAAGCCTACGAAACGAAGATGATTCACCCCCAATATTTGGAGCCACGCATGACCGCAGCGCAAGTCGAGCCGAACGGCAGGCTGACGGTTTGGGCGAATGCGCAGGCGCCCTTTCCGGTGCGCCAGGAGGTCGCTAAAACGCTGGGCATGCCGCTCAACAAGGTGCGCGTGATCTCGGCGGAGTTGGGCGGCGGCTTCGGGGGCAAAGGCAGCGGAATCACTTCGGGCGCCGCCGTCGAGCCGATTTGCGCGCTGCTGGCGATGAAGGCGAAGCGCGCGGTCATGATCGTCCTCGATAAAGCCGAAGAAACGATTTCGACAACGATCCGCGCCGGCGCGAAGATGTACATCAAGACCGGCGTGAAGAAAGACGGCACGATCGTCGCGCGCACTGGCAAGGTCATTTACGACGCCGGCGCCTACTCCGGATTCGGCACACAGGCCGGAGGCCGCTGCACCAACATGCTCGGCGGTTGGTACTTGATGCCCAACTGCCATATCGACGGCTATGTCGTTTATACCAATAAGCAGGTCTGCGGACCCGTGCGCGGCCCCGGCGGGCCGCAGGCGGCGTTCGCCGTCGAGTCGCACATGGATTCCATCGCGACGAAGCTCGGCATGGATCCGGCGGAATTCCGCATGAAAAATATGCCGAAGCCGGGCGACAAGATCGTCGGAGTGCCGAAGCTGCGCGACGTCTCGCTCGGCGAGACGATCCGCATCGCAAAAGAGAAAATCGGCTGGGGCAAAGTCAAGCTGGAGAAAAATCAGGGCATCGGCATCGCGACAGGATCTTGGATCGAGAGCGCCGGCCCCGGCGGCGGCGCGGTCGTCAAAATCAACGAAGACGGCTCGGCGACAGTGCACATCGGCAAGATCGACATGGGCACGATCCCGGGATTCGGCATTCCGCTCATCGTCGCCGAAGAGCTCGGCATCCCGGTCAGCGACGTCACCGTTGTGAATGTCGATACCGACGCGAGCCCGTGGGACGCGGGCACGGTCGGCAGCCGCGGCATCCTCGTCTCCGGAACGGCCGCACGCCTCGCGGCGATCGACGCGCGCGGGCAAATCTTCAAGATGGCCGCGAGCCTGCTCGAAGCGAGCCCCGACGATCTGGAAATCAAAGATAAGCAGATCCGGGTCAAAGGCACGCCGGCGAAGTCGGTTGCGCTCGCGACGGTCGCCACCAACGCGCATAACATTATCGGCGAAGTTATCGGGCGCGGCTATTGCGACAATCTCGCCTTGATGGCCGAAGAGAAGGCCCACGGCAGCTCGCAGCCGTTCACGACCCACGCCTGCATCGTCGAGGTCGACACCGATACCGGCAATGTAAAGATATTGAAGTACGTCGCCGTGCACGACATCGGCTTCCCGATTCATCGCGCCGCGGTCGAAGGACAGATCGAAGGCGCTGCGGCGATGAGCATCGGCCAGGCGCTGTGCGAGCAAGTGGTCTTCGATAAAAACGGCAGGACGATGAACCCGTCGTTCGTCGACTATCTCATGCCGACGATCAACATGATGCCGCGCATCGAAACGACGCTCGTTCCCGGCTATCCGGGCGCAGGCCCTTACGGCGCGAAAGGCGCCGGTGAGATCGCGTGCGTGCCGCCGCTCGCCTGCATCGCCAATGCGATCTACAACGCGACCGGCGTGCGGATAAGAAAATTGCCGCTGAGCCCCGAGAACGTGCTGCGCTCGTTAAAAGAAGCGTAAACCGAGAGAAGGCGCTAGCCCACCAACTAAACGGAATGTAAATACGTAGCTGCTATTTACCGGTGTCCGGTAAATACCGACCGCAAGAGCGAAGTTTTACCTCAATTCCCGATCGTCGATTCCGGCGCTATCCTTCTCATCGAGGTTGGGTGGCATTGAGCGGACTGTCGCAATCGAATCGACGGGTCATTGTGTGTCGCGTCGTTTTGATCATGGCGCTGGCGTTAGCAAGCGTCGCCGCGGAAAATCCCGCGCCTAGCAAAGACGGTCAATGGCTGCGGCCGGCTAAAGACTTTGCCTCGACACGCTACAGCGATCTCGCCGAGATCAATGTCGGGAACGTCAAGCAACTGAAGCTTGCCTGGTCTTTCTCGACCGGCGTCAACCGCGGCCAGGAGGCTGCGCCGCTAGTCGTGGACGCGACGATGTACGTCGTCACGCCCTTTCCAAATATCCTCTACGCCCTCGACCTCGCGAAGCCCGGCGCTCCCCTCAAGTGGAAATACGAGCCGAAACCCGCGGCTGCGGCGCAGGGGGTCGCGTGCTGCGACGTCGTCAATCGCGGCGCGGTCTACGCCGACGGAAAGATCGTTTATAACACCCTCGACGGGCAGACCGTCGCAGTCGATGCCGCAACCGGCAAGGAAGTCTGGAAGACCAAGCTCGGCGAGATCAACCGCGGCGAGACGATCACGATGGCGCCGCTCGTGGTCAAGAATAAAGTTCTCGTCGGCAACAGCGGCGGCGAGATGGGCGTCCGCGGCTGGCTGACCGCGCTCGACCTCGCGACTGGGAAGATTTCGTGGCGCGCCTACAGCACCGGCCCCGACAAGGACGTCCTCATCGGCTCGAACTTCAAGCCGTTTTATGAATTCGACCAAGGCAAGGACTTGGGCGTATCGACTTGGCCGCCGGAGGCCTGGAAGATCGGAGGCGGTACCGTGTGGGGATGGATCTCGTACGATCCGGAGCTCGATCTCATCTACTACGGCACGAGCAATCCCGGTCCGTGGAACTCCGATCAGCGCCCGGGCGACAATAAATGGGCAGCGACGTTGTTCGCCCGCAAGCCGGACACCGGCGAAGCGATCTGGGCTTATCAGTTTTCGCCGCACGATCTCTACGATTACGACGGCGTCAACGAAAATATTCTCCTCGACCTGACCCTCAAAGGCCAGAAGCGCAAAGTTCTCGTCCGGCCCGAGCGCAACGGCTACATTTATGTGATCGACCGCGCGACAGGCGAAGTGCTGTCAGCGACGCCGTACGTTCACATTACAAGCACCGAGCGCGTCGACTTAAAGACTGGCCGGTTGATTTATAACGAAGACAAAAAGCCGCAGCTCGGGAAAGTCGTTCGCGACATCTGTCCCGCTCCCCCCGGCGCTAAGGATTGGCAGCCCGCCGCCTTCTCGCCGCGCACGGGGCTGCTTTACATCCCGCACCAGAATCTCTGCATGGACATCGAGCACGTCGAAGCGAATTATATCGCCGGCACACCGTATGTCGGCGCCAATGTCCGGATGAAAGCTGGGCCGGGAGGCGACCGCGGCCTGTTTACTGCGTGGGACCCGGTAAACGCGCGCGAGCTGTGGAGCGTCAAGGAGCATTTTCCCGTCTGGAGCGGCGCGCTCGTTACCGCGGGGGACGTGGTTTTCTACGGAACGATGGATCGCTGGTTCAAAGCGCTGAATGCACGCACGGGCGAGATCCTGTGGCAGTTCCGCGTGAGCAGCGGAATCATCGGACAGCCGATCACGTATCGCGGCCCTGACGGCAAGCAATACGTGGCGATTCTCTCCGGCGTCGGCGGCTGGGCGGGCGCGATCGTCGCCGCCGACCTTGACGCGCGCGACTCCAGCGCCGCGCTCGGCTTTGTGAACGCAATGAAGGATCTGCCGGATCAGACGGCGAAAGGCGGCACGCTCTATGTCTTCGCGCTCCCGTGAATACGGCACGATCCTTTGGATCGGCCTCATCTTCGGCATGCTCATGTTTATCGTCGACAGCGTCAATGGCGCCGAGCGCGTTCTCCGCGTCTGCGCCGATCCTAATAACCTGCCGTTCTCGAACGAACGCGGCGAAGGCTTCGAGAACAAGCTCGCCGAGCTCGCCGCGGGCGAGCTGGGCGCGAAAATCAATTATACCTGGTGGGCGCAGCGGCGGGGATTCGTCCGCAACACCTTGCGCGAAGGCCTTTGCGACGTCGTCGTAGGCGTGCCAGTTGGTTTCGATCCGCTGCTGACGACGCAACCCTATTACCGATCGACGTACGTTTTCGTCACCCGGCGCGACCGCGGACTTGCCCTCAAGTCGCTCGACGATCCGCGCCTTCGCAGTCTCCGAATCGGCGTGCATTTGATCGGTAACGACGGCTTCAACGTGCCGCCGGCCCATGGGCTCGCGCGCCGCGGCATGGTGACGAACGTCGTGGGCTACACGATTTACGGCGACTACCGTGACCCCAATCCGCCGGCGCGGCTGATCGAAGCCGTCGCTGCTGGTGACATCGACGCGGCGATTGTCTGGGGCCCGCTCGCGGGCTATTTCGCGAGCCGCGAGCGGGTTCCGCTGGATTTAGCCGCCGTATCGCCGCCAGTCGATCCGCCGGCGCTTCATTATTTTTTCGCGATCGCGATGGGCGTCCGCAAAGGCGACAGCGTTCTTCGCGACGAGCTAAATGCGTTCCTCGATAAACGGCACGCGCAGATTCAATCGATCCTGAAAGATTATGGCGTACCGCAGGTGGACGCCGAATGAAGGTGCTTACGTGCCTGATGCTTGTGTTGGCGCTAGCGGGCTGCACACGCGAGCGGAGAAAGCCGACGGACGTCGCTCCGTCGAGTGCGCGGCCGGAAGGCAGTCCCGAGAGTGCGCTGCAACCGGGACCGACCGGAACGCCGCCTTCCGCAGAGCCGAGCGCCGTCGCCCTACCCGCCGAGGGAATGCCGCATGCTCCATACGAGCAGAGCGCATGGGCGGTTTCAGAAGGCAAGCGGCTCTATCAATGGTACAACTGCGTCGGCTGTCATGCGAACGGCGGGGGCGGCATGGGACCGCCGCTGATGGACGACAAATGGATCTACGGCAGCGATCCCATCAAAGTGCATCAGAGTATTGTCGATGGGCGGCCCAACGGAATGCCGGCATTCGGCGGGAAAATTCCCGACTCGCAGATCTGGCAGCTCGTCGCCTATGTCCGCTCAATGAGCGGCCTGCTGCCGAAGGACGTGCGCCAAACACGCAGCGACCATATGTCCGTGCGGCCTTCCGAGCAGGCGATGAGGCCCGCGAAGCCTAAAAACGAAGCCGGAACGCCGCCGAGCGCGGAGCGACCCGGGTGAACCTGCTCGAGCGGCTGCAATCACTCACCGAGCGCTTCGCGCAATCGGCGCTCGAGACCGCCGGGCCGCAGGCCGAGCGCATCGCGGCGCTTTGGTGGCTATTTTTCTGGGTGTGCACGATCATTTTCGTTCTGGTCGTCGCAGCGCTGGTTTTCGCTCTCTATCGCGGCCGCGCCCGCTCGGTAGAGGAAAGCTCCGGGCCAGCCGTTACTCTCGACTCCGGACGCGAGGCCGGCATCCACCGAAAAATATTCGGCCTCATCGTCCTTACAGCCATAATTCTTTTCGCATTCCTTCTCGCGACGGAAATGACGGGCCGCTCGCTCGCATCGCTCACCTCTTCGGGCGGCGTGACGATCGAGCTCACCGGGTATCGCTGGTGGTGGCGCGCGCGCTATCTCGATCCCGCGCCGGAGCGCATCGTCGTAACGGCGAATGAGATTCATATCCCCGTCGGAAAGCCCGTGCTCATTAATCTGTACTCGCGCGACGTGATTCACAGCCTCTGGGTCCCCGAGCTGCACGGCAAGCGGGACTTGATCCCAGGCCATCCGAATGCGCTCTGGATTCAGGCCGACCGTCCGGGCCGCTACGACGGCCAATGCGCGGAATTCTGCGGCCAGCAGCACGCGCACATGCGGCTCATCGTCATAGCCGATCCGCCGGATCGGTTCGACGCGTGGCTCGACGCACAGCGCGTAACGGCGCAGGCGCCCGGCGACGACACCGCTAAACGCGGCATGGAGGTTTTTCTTACTGGATCGTGCGCGCTATGCCACGCTATCCAGGGAACCGACGCAAACGGGCAGGTGGCGCCGGACCTGACGCACATTGCGAGCCGCGCAACGCTCGCCGCCGGAACGCTGCCGAATACGCCCGGGCACCTCGCCGGATGGATCGTCGATCCGCAGCATGTGAAACCCGGAGCGGCGATGCCGCCGAACAGCCTCTCTGCGGAAGACCTGCAGGCGCTGCTCGCGTATCTGAAGGGGCTTCGATGACAACGCTCGCGAAAACCGGTGTCAGAGATACCGATCTTACCGCCGCCGAGTTGCATGCGGCGCTCGAGCGTGTATGGGAGCCGCCGAGCGGATTTATCGGCTGGTTCAAGAACGTCTTTCACAAGCCGATCTCGACGCGGTTTATTTTCGCGGCACTTGGTTTTTTCGCGCTCGGCGGCGTGCTCGCGCTGCTCATGCGCCTCCAGCTCGCGATGCCGGAAAACACGCTGCTGAGCCCTGACCTCTACAACCAGCTGTTCACCGTGCATGGCAGCACGATGATGTTTCTTTTCGCCGTGCCGGTCATGCAGGCGGTCGGGTTATACTTCGTGCCTCTGATGGTTGGCACGCGTAACCTAGCGTTTCCGCGCCTCAACACCTTCGGGTTTTTCGTCTACATCATCGGCGGAGTGCTCCTCTGGGTCGCGCTTTTCCTCAACATCGGGCCGGACACCGGTTGGTTCAGCTACGTGCCGCTTTCCGGACCCGAGTATTCACCCGGCAAGCGCGTGGACGTCTGGGCGCAGATGATCACGTTCACCGAGCTCTCGTCGCTTGTAGCGGCGGTCGAGATCATCGTCACGGTCTTCAAGCTGCGCGCGCCCGGCATGTCGCTCAACCGCATACCGATCTTCGTTTGGGCGCAGCTCGTCACTTCGTTCATGGTCATCTTCGCCATGCCCGCCGTCATGCTGGCGAGCGCGTTCCTCGCCATGGACCGACTCGTGGATACGCATTTCTTCAATCCCGCAGAAGGCGGCGATGCGCTTCTCTGGCAGCATCTCTTCTGGTTCTTCGGCCACCCCGAGGTCTACATCATCTTCATTCCCGCAACCGGAATCGTCTCGATGCTGGTGCAAACTTTCTCGCGCAGGCCGATCGTCGGCTACACCGCGATCGTGCTTTCGCTCATTGCGACGGCAATCCTGGGATTCGGCCTGTGGGTGCATCATATGTTCGCGACCGGCCTGCCGCAGCTGGGCGAGAGCTTTTTCACGGCGGCGAGCATGCTGATCGCGATTCCGAGCGGCATCCAGATTTTCTGCTGGATCGCGACGCTTTGGACCGGCCGCCTTCTCGTGCGCACGCCCCTTCTCTTCGTCGCCGGCTTCATCTTCATTTTCGTCCTCGGCGGGCTCACCGGCGTCATGCAAGCGTCCGTGCCGATCGACCTGCAGGTCCACGACACCTTTTTTGTCGTCGCGCACTTCCACTACGTGCTGATAGGCGGCGCCGTCTTCCCGCTCATCGGCGGACTGTATTATTGGTTCCCCAAGATGACCGGCCGGATGATGAGCGAATCGCTCGGGCGAGTGAACTTTTGGATTTTCTTCATCGGCTTCAATCTCACCTTCTTTCCCATGCATCAGCTCGGCCTCGCCGGAATGCCGCGCCGTGTCTACACCTATTTGCCGCAGACCGGCTGGGGACCGCTCAATTTCGTATCGACGATCGGCGCATTCGTGCTCAGCGTCGCCGTAATCGTTTTTCTCTTGAACGCATTCGTGAGCTACAGAACCGGCGCGCTCGCAGGTGAGAATCCATGGGGCGCCGACTCGCTCGACTGGAGCGTTCCGTCGCCGGCGCCGTCTTATAATTTCCTCTATATCCCTACCGTCAACAGCCGCACGCCATTATGGACCATGGAACCTGCGCAGCCCGTGGTCACCGGCATGCGCGCCGATATTCTCGAAGTGCTCGTGACCGAGCTTCACGACGCGACGCCCGATCACCGCCACCTGCTCGACGGCCCCAGCATCTGGCCCTTTCTCACGGCCGTCGCATTCGGTATCGGCGTCATCACAGCGATCTTCACAGCCTGGGGAGTCACGATCGGGGCGGTTCTTTGCTTCATCACGCTCGCGGGGTGGTTCTGGCCTGCCGGCCAACCGATAGAGGATACCGCGCGCGAGGCAGCGCCGCCGTTGGGTGAAAGAGCATGAGAGCTCCTACAATCAATACATCGGCGGCCTTCGATGTCTCCGAGCTGCCGCCGATCAAGTTCGGGCCGCACGCGACGATTTGGTGGGGGGTCATCGGCTTGCTGCTGATCGAAGGCACGATGTTCGCGATCCTCGCCGCGACATATTTTTACCTTAAACAAAATTTTACCGTCTGGCCGCCGTCGGGCACTCCGAACCCCGATCTTTTCGCCGGCAGCGCCAATATGGCGCTGCTCATTGCGAGCATTTGGCCGATGCGCATCGCGCATCGCGCCGGTCTCGAAGAGCGGCGCCGGGCGGTTTTTGTTGCGCTCGCGATCTGCAGCGTTATCGGATTCGTCTCCCTTGCGCTTAGGTTCTTCGAATTCCGCGCCATGCATATTCGCTGGGACTTCAATGCTTATGGCTCGGTTGTCTGGACGATGCTGGGCATGCATACGGCCCACGTCATCTCCTCGACGCTCGAAAACCTGCTCATCACGCTGCTCATGTTCGCCGGTCCCGTCGAGCGAAAACATTTCACCGACACCAACGCTAACGCCGTGTACTGGTACTTTGTCGTGCTGGGCTGGCTGCCGATCTATGCGATCCTTTATTTCGCACCGAGGCTCTTATGAGTTTTCGCGCTCTTTGGCTTGGACTGCTCGGCGGACCGATCGTATGGTTCGTGTTTCTTCAGCTCAACTACGTCCTGGCAACGTCTCTCTGCACTCGCATCGACAAGAGCATTCTAGGCATCGTTGCGGCGGCAGCCATTGTCTTGACGATCGCTGTGGCCGCCACGGCGTGGCGCTCATGGCGGATGTTCGGGTCATCGGCGGTCACAGACGGACCGGGAATCATCGGCAGGAGCCGTTTTCTCGCGCTCACGGGCCTCGGCATGTCGGCGTTCTTCATTTTGGTGCTGATCGCAAACACGATCCCGATTTTTATTCTGCAGCCGTGCGAGTAGACGATGGACTTCGCGCTTCTATCCGGGCTTGTGGCTTTCGCGCTGATTTACGCATTCGCGATTAGGACCGCGAAGGCCGGCGGACGCAGCGAGGTCGCCGCCTTCTGCGCCGGCTGGGTGGTCGTAGTGTTTGCGCTCGCGTCGCCGCTCGAGGAATGGGCCGATGGGAGCCTCACGGCGCATATGGCGCAGCACGAGCTATTGATGGTCGTCGCCGCTCCACTCCTCGCCGCCGGACACCTGGAACTCGCAATCGTCGCGCTCACCCCACGGCGTCGCCGGCGTGCGCTGGTGTGGTGGCTGCGGATGCTCCGGATCAACATGCCCGTCGCGTGGGCGCTTCACGGAACCGCCATCTGGGCGTGGCATGTGCCCACTGTTTACCAGGCGGCGCTAGCGACTCCGTTTCTTCATGCGATCGAGCACATGTGCTTTCTTGGCACGGCTTTGCTTTTTTGGCGCGCCGCCTTGGACCGGCGCCTCGGGGCCGGCGCGGCGGCGCTTTATGTGTTCGCGACTTCACTCCACAAGAATGTTCTCGGTGCTTTGCTCTTTTTGTCGCCGCTAATCTGGTATCCCATTTATGGCACCAGCCCGGCAGCGCTCGCCGATCAACAGCTCGCCGGGCTCGTCATGTGGGTGCCGGGCGGCGTCGTGCTCGCCGTCACAGCCCTCTTCCTCGTTGGGCGCTGGTTGGCGGAGACCGAACGGCGCGTCGCGACGCGCGAGCGCATGCTCGCCTCGCGCGTGCCGCGCGTATCCGGCGCCGTCATCATGGTACTCGGCTCCGCCCTGTTTCTTAATGCATGCAATGATACGCGGGCCACAGCGGCCGCATTGACCGGCGGCGACGCCGACCGGGGCAGAGAAAAAATCCAGCAATACGGCTGCTGGACCTGCCATACGATCCCGGGGATTCCCGGCGCGAACGCCACGGTCGGCCCGCCGCTGAACGGCATCGCCGGCCGCTCCTACGTGGCCGGCCGGCAGAACAGTCCGAAAAATCTTGTCGAGTGGATTCAAAAACCGCAGAGCATTCGATCGCCGACGCCGATGCCTGACATGGGGGTAACGGATACCGATGCGCGCGATATCGCAGCGTACTTATATACGCTCAAATAATGTACATGCCGAGCCGGCGCAACGGATGTTCGCGCCGGAAACGTGCATCGTTTTCTTGCGGATCGTTGTCGGGTTGTGGTTTTTAAAAGCCGTCTGGACGAAACTCACGATTCAGCTTGCCTGGGGCGTTCTGCCTTATATTGCTGTGTCGCCGCGCTTCGTTGGTTTTCAACCGAAGCGCGTGAGCGAATTTGCAGTCGGCAACCCCATTGGCTGGTACAAGGACTTCCTCGAAAATGTCGTGCTGCCGCATGCGCGGCTGTTTGCAGAACTGCAAGCGTACGCGGAGGTGATCGTGGGCTTTGCGCTGATCCTCGGATGCTGTGTTGGAATCGCGTCGCTGCTCGGACTTTTTCTGACGATCAATTATGGACTCGCGACGCAATGGATGAGCTTCGGCCAGCAAGGATTTCACGTCATGCTGGCGAGTGCAATGATCATGTTCGTGGCGGCGCATGCCGGACGCGCGTGGGGGCTCGATGGGTTTGCGCTTAAACGCCGGACGCTTTCGCGCCGAAAGTGGCTCCGCATATTTATGGCGTTCGCCGCTGTCGTTTGTCTACCGCTCACAGCCGCCGCCGAGGTGCACGTCTTTGTCACGAATGAGAAGTCGAACGATGTAACCGTCATTCGCGGCAGCGACAACAAGGTTATGCAGACGATTCCCGTGGGGAAACGGCCGCGCGGTATTGCGGCCGCTGCCGATGGACTTCGCGTTTACGTCGCGAATAGCGACAGTAACAACGTCAGCGTGATCGACACACGTTCACTACAAGTCGTCGATACGCTGCCGGCAGGCGTCGACCCCGAGGGAATGGCTATCGACGCGCGCGGACGGCTCTATGCCGTCAACGAGAATGACTCGGCGCTCACCATCATCGACGTGGCGACGCGGCAAATCCTTCAGCGCCTCGACGTCGGCACCGAGCCGGAAACCGCCGTCGTGTCGCCAGACGGTAAGTGGGTCGCGATATCGAACGAGACGTCGAACGATATTTATCTTTACGACACCGCCGCGGGAATTCTCGCCAGAAAGGTCGAAGTGCCGAAGAACCCGCGCGGCATGCGCTTTACGGCCGATTCACGCCGGCTGTACGTCGCGAGCGAGCAGGCGCACGTCGTGTCGAACATCGATATTGCAAAACAACAGGTCTTAGAAAGTGGCGCGACAGGCGGGCAGCGGCCCGTCGATATCATTATCAGCGCCGACGGAGCGCGGCTTTATGTCTCACATGGCGGCTCGGGTGAAGTCCGTATTCTCGACAGCACGACGCTGAAGCCGATGACGATCATCCCGACCGGACCGCGATCCTGGTGGATGGCGCGGACGCCCGATAAGCGATTCATCTATCTAACCGTCGGCCGAGCGAACGAAGTCGTCGTGATCGACACCATGACCGATGCCGTGGCCGCACGAATTCCAGCGGGCACGCTCCCATGGGGCGTGGCGGTTGTCGCCCTCGACTAGATATGCCGCGACTCAGAAAAAGAGGATCGCACGTCCGGCTCGAGAGCGCGCTTCTTTTATTCTTCGCCATCGGCTTGCTTTTCCTATTCACTCGAACACTTAACAAGTCGCTTGACGCCGCGGGTTTGAAAATCGAGGCAGGCGACCTTCGCTCGGTGGTCGCACAAGCTGCCCTCATCGCGGGGGTAGCGGCGCAAGGGAAAATGACGGCGACGTTCTTTCGCAAGCAATTGAATATGCTGCAAGATAGAGTCGACAAAACTTTACAAAAACTCTCTATGGCGGAGCCGAAAAGCGAAATCGAAAGCAAACTCGCTGTCGCCGTCCAGCTCGCGCGCGCTAGCCGCGCCGAACTCTCGAAGCTCGGCTCGGCTTTCGGCGCACGCGAAGAAACGGCAATGGCGAAACGAGAGCTCGAAGACCTCGCGCGGCAGCTGTGGTCTTTGGAGCAGGCGGTCGCCGCATAACGACGGCGCATGCACAACCTCCTCGAACTCTTTCTCGGCATCCTCAGCGCGATGGGCGGCTTCGTCGATATCGGCGAGCTCGTCTTCACCCTGAACGCAGGTGCCAAATTCGGCTACAGTCTGTTGTGGATCATGCTCTTCGGCACGGTCGGCGTCATTGTCTACGGCGAGATGGCCGGCCGGATCGCCGCGGTGACCCATCTCGGAATCTTCGATATCGTCCGTGACCGGATCGGGTTCGCCGCGGGTCTGGCGACGCTGGTAGCGGCGAATCTCGTTAATGTCATGACCTGCGCTTCAGAGATAGGCGGCATTGCCATTATATTAAAATTGTTCCTCGGCTGGCCTTACCGTTTCCTGATTTTTCTCGTTCTCTTCTTCCTGCTCGCCGCGGTGTGGTTTTTGCCCTTCAAATGGATCGAGCGTACCTTCGGGCTGCTTGGCCTTTTTATGGTGATTTTCATCTTTTCGGCAGTCGCGCTTCAGCCCGATTGGTCCCGGGTCGCTGCCGGTTTAGCGCCGAACGTTCCGGAGGTTCGAGAACAAAGCGATTATTTTCTCTACGCCTATTTCGCCGTGGCGCTTTTTAGCGCGATCATGCTGCCGTACGAGATTTATTTCTATAACGCCGGCGGCGTCGAAGACCGCTGGAAGCCGACAGACATCACCGTCAACCGCTTCACCTCGGGACTAGGCTTCGCCCTTGGCTCGCTGCTGGCGGCGAGCCTGATTGGAGTCGGCGCGGAATATCTCCGCCCGCACGGCATCGCCGACGCGCTGCTCCCAGGCGCTGCCGCGCTGGGCCCCATGGAGCTGTACGGCAAGGTCGGCCTAGCGGCGGCCCTGGCTGGGATGTTTTTCGCCTTCTCCGGCGCGGCGATCGAGACGGCGCTCTCGGCGGCTTACAGCTTCGCGCAATTCTGGGGGTGGCCTTGGGGCAAGTTCCGCGGCCCGAAAAATGCCGCGCGTTTTTATTTCGCCTGGATTGTCGTTTTCTCTCTCGCCGCCCTGCTGACGCTCACCGGAATAGATCCCGTCGAACTGGTCGAATACTCGATCGTCTTCTCGATCGTCATTCTGCCGCTGACGTACCTGCCGGTCGTCGCCGTGGCGAGAAACAAAGCGATAATGGGAAAATTCGCCAATGGCCGGTTGGCGAACGTTCTCGGCTGGTTTTACTTGATCGTCAGCACTCTGGCGGCGCTGGCCGCAGTCCCCCTACTCATCGTAACCCATGGCGGCAAAGGATAATCCGGATTATTTCGATCTCGCCGGTCAGGTGCTCGACCACATGATCGTGGACAGCGAGGACATGCCCTGCGGCAAAGTCGACGACATTGAGATCGAGGGCGATCTCGGCGGACCGTTGCGCGTGAAAGCCCTGCACGTCGGGCCGGGCGCCTGGATGCCACGCCTGCCTGCCCTGCTGGCGCTCATAGCAGGGAAGTTCTTCCGCCGTTCCACTGTGGCCGTTGCATGGGAACAGGTCGAGGAAATCACTCCGACAATCAAGTTAAGGTCTACCGCCGCCGAGTTGGGGCTCGGGAAGGCGGATCGCAAAGCAGCGCGTTTCATGAGAAAAGTTTTACGATCATGAAGCTATCCGATCTCTTATTTTTGGAAATCGCCGACGAGGGAGGCCGGAGGCTCGGACATCTAATCGATCTCCGCTGCGAACCCAAGCCGCAAACGAACGAGGCGGACATCCGTGAGTTCGTCTATGGCTACGGCGGACTGGCGGAGCGCCTTGGCCTTAAAAGAGTGGTGCGCGAGCGAATTTCGTGGGAATCGGTTAGAAAAATCCACGCCGGGATACTGATTGTCAGTCCAACGGAAAAAGGCAAGACGCGTTCCGCCCGGTGAATGGTCGACGAAAAGCAATTACCCCAGCGCTGTTCAAGTCTCGATCACGTGAGATGTTCGGCGAGTCGCGGCGACTGCGCGCACGTGAGATCCACGGCCTGAATGTCTTGGAAACGACCTGGGAAACTCGGAGCGACCTAAAACTTGGCGGGCGCAACTTGCCGGATATGGCGCAACAGGAGGATTTTAACCCCCAACCAGATCCGTAGATTTTTCCCTGAGCTACATGGGCAAGAAAGCAAGGCCGTTCCCTCGTAGCGGCGCCGGCCTTTTTCTTTAGTTTCGGCTGCTTCTGGCTGGGTCTGGATACATTTGGGATACTAAACCGCCGGCTAAGAGAAAGACGCTAATAAAAGAATGGCCAGTCCGTTGTGCAAAATAATCCCGGACCGCCAGACGCTCACGAGGTAATTCAACACAACGATTCACGTTCATAGGAACGCCGAGGCTCGCCTTCAAGCCTGCTCGCGGGGACCAAATCAAGTTATGACCTCGCGGAGCCGTTTTAGTAGATCGTTTGGCACGTAAGGCTTGGGAAGTATATCGATCACGCCTTCACTCAACATCATTGAGCGTTGATCCGGAGTTATATAGCCCGTAGCCAAGATGGTCCGCACCGTGGGTTGCTTTTGCTTAATGGATAAAAAAGCGTCCCATCCGTTGAGCTTGGGCAATGATAAATCCAGAATGACGGCCGCGATCTGGTCGCTGTGATGATGGTGAATTTTCACCGCCTCCACGCCGTCCCGTGCTATCAGCACCCGATAACCGCTCCGCTCCAAGAAGTCGCGGATCAGGTTGACCTGGTGGGGTTCGTCTTCGACAAAAAGAACCGTTTGACCGCTTTCTTGGCTTCTTTGCATCTCATTTATCGCAAGTTCTTGAACGACGCTTTTCCCCGCGTCGGGAATAATCAAAGGAATGTAAATGCAGAAGGTCGTGCCTCGTCCCGGCTCGCTTTGCACGTCGATGAAGCCATTATGATCCCGCACTATACTATACGCCATCGGCAGACCTAGCCCGGTGCCTTTACCTGGTTCTTTGGTCGTGAAAAATGGATCGAAGATGTGGTCGCGAATGTTTTTTTCCATTCCCGGGCCTGTATCTGCGACAGCAACCGAGACATACCGCTGCTCGTCCGCATCCGGGAATCGATGCCGAAGGTCACTTCCGGAGACGATGCCGTTGCGCAGCGTCAGCGTTCCGCTCTCATTCATCGCGTCGCGCGCATTGACGCATAGATTGAGCAGCGCCTGTACCAGCCGGTTCGGATCCGCCTGCGTTCGTGGGAGATTCGAATGCAATTCGAGCGAGATCGTGATCGTCTTGGGAAAGGTCTCGCCCGTCAGTTTGGCGACTTTGCGCAGCAACTCATCGATGTCGACGGGCTCGAATTTGACTTCGGTCTTGCGCGCGACCGTCAGCAGCTGCTGGACCAGCACGGCGCCCCGCTCGACGGTTTCCCGAATGACTTGGACGTTCTCGCGGAGCTTCCGCCGATCCCCCGAGGTTTCCATAATCAGCGCGGAATATCCCTGAATAATATTCAATATATTGTTGAAGTCGTGCGCGATTCCGCCCGCAAGGGTGCCGATACTTTCCATCTTCTGCGCTTGCAAGAGCTGCCGCTCAAGGCGCTGGCGTTCTGCGACATCGCGCGCGAGCGCGTGCTGCGATTCCTTCAGCTCTGTGATATCGAACGCGACCCCGTGCACCAGCCAGGGACTTCCGTCGTCGTGACGGATCATGCGCGCGTCGCATTGAAACCATACCGTGTGCCCGTCCCGGGCGATGACACGATAAGTGGACTTGAGCGGCGCGCCGGATAGAAACATCTCGGCCGCTTCACGGCTCCACCTTTCTTTGTCATCGGGGTGCAGCTGCTTGTACCAGCGCACTGGGTCGTTGAGCCATTCTTGCTGGGTAAAGCCGAGCACGGTCTCGATGTGCGGACTGACATATGCCTGACCGAATCCTTCGTCGAGGAAGGCAAGAAACACGACGGCGGGGATCTGCTCTGCGAGAATGCGGTAGATCGTCTCGTAATCGTTCGAGCGCGCTCGGCTTATTCGATTCGCTTCGACGCGCGCGTCGAGAAAGAAGCCGGCGAGATCTTCAAGGACATCGATCGCCTCGGATACCTCCGGCGGCCGGCCGTCGCCGGCAAGGAACCTTTCGAATCCCGGCAGAAACGTCTTGTTTTTTTCGGCGGTCATAAGCAGCAATTAAAATCTAAAGGTTTCCGTCAAACTTCAATAAACGGTCTCAACAGATGCGCGGCAATTGCTCTCCGAACAGAACATCCACGATGCGTCTCCCGCCGATCGTGGTTTTCAACACCACCATTCGTGGATGCTCCGCCAGGACTTCACCGACGATTGCGGCATCTTTTCCCAACGGATGCGAGCGCATGGCGGACAAAATCGAATCCGCCGCGTCCGGCGCGACGATCGCCACAAGCTTTCCTTCGTTTGCCACGTAAAGCGGATCGAGACCCATGATCTCGCACGCGCCTCTGACGGCTTCCCGGACAGGAATTTCCTTCTCGTCGATCTCGATTCCCACCGCCGAAGCAACCGCCAGCTCGTTCAGCGTCGTAGCGACGCCGCCTCGCGTTGGGTCGCGCAGGCAGTGGATATCCGGGCTTGCAGCTATCATGGTGGAAACGAGGCCGTTGAGCGCGGCGCTGTCGCTCTCGATAGTTCCCTCAAACTCGAGGTTTTCGCGCCGCGACATGATCGCCATGCCGTGGTCGCCGATCGTGCCACTGAGGATCACTTTATCGCCGGGCCGCGCCCGATCGGCGGAGATCGCCACCGGCTTATCGACGATGCCCAGGCCGGTCGTGGTAATGAAGAGCTTGTCGCCTTTGCCGCGCTCCACGACTTTGGTGTCGCCGGTCACGACTTGCACGCCGGCTGCGGCGGCCGCGGCGCGCATCGACTCGACCACACGTCGAAGCTCATCGATTTCCAGTCCCTCTTCCAGTATGAAAGCCGCCGCGATGTAGAGAGGGCGGGCGCCGCCCATCGCAAGATCGTTGATCGTGCCGTTGATCGCCAGCTGGCCGATGTCGCCGCCGGGGAAGAAGATTGGCGTCACAACGAATGAGTCGGTCGTGAAAGCGAGCCGCGTTCTATTGACGTCCAGCATCGCCTGATCACCGAGACGCGCCAGATGCTCGTTATCGAAGGCCGGAAGGAAAATGTCCTGCAAAAGTTCGCCGCTGAGCTTGCCGCCGCTGCCGTGACCGAGCACGATCCGGCCGTGCTCGGCGATCGGTACGGGACAGCTGCCGTTGAGAGGATCGGGCGCGGTTCCGTTGGTCGCCATCAGACAACGTCCTCCTCTCCCATCGCGACATGGACGAGGTCCCAGATGATGTGCAGCAGCGCGACGTGGCATTCCTGAATGCGATGGATACTGAAGCTCGGCACGACGAAGCAGTACTCGGCGCTCTCGGCGATACGCCCGCCGTCCTTGCCCGCGAGGGCGATCGTGAGCATTTCTTTTTTTCGCGCGGCGCCGAGCGCGTAGATTAGATTCGCCGACTGGCCGCTCGTCGAAAGCGCGAGCACCATGTCGTCCGCGCGGCCGCTGAGCTCGATCTGATCGACAAAAACGCGGCTGAAATCCTTGTCGTTGGCGATCGCGGTCAAGATCGGTACTTGGCTGGTGAGATCGAGGACGGGCAGCGGCCGGCGTTTGTCGATAATCGGATGGACGAATTCGACCGCGACGTGCTGCGCGTCGCACGCGCTTCCGCCGTTGCCCATGACCCAGAGCCTGGCGCCGCGCTGGAATCGCGCCGCCATCTCTTCGCAGAGCGCGCCGATCAGGTCGGCGTGTTGGTCGAAAAACTTTTCCTGCACCGCGACCGACTCGCGGCATTTGCGTAGAATCTTTTCCCGCATCGGCTGCGTCACGGTTACTCCGGATTCCTTTCCACCGCCGGCCTCGGCTCCAAGTGCCGGCCATAGGCGTAATAAGCGGCGCAGGCGCCCTCGGCCGAGACCATCGTCGCGCCGAGCGGGTGCCGCGGCGTGCAAAGCGTCCCGAACGCATTGCAATCGTGCGGCTTTTTGATGCCCTTGAGAATCTGCCCGCTAATGCACGCCGCAGGCTCCTTGGTGTCGATCTCCTGGACCTCGAAGATGGACGCGGCGTCGTGGTCGCGGAACTCGTAGCGGAGCTTGTAGCCGCTTTTGGGAATGCTGCCGATGCCGCGCCATTGCCGGTCGCAGATATCGAAGACCTCCAACAGAATGTTTTGCGCCTGCAGGTTGCCTTCCCGCTGCACGGCGCGCGCGTATTGGTTCTCGACCTCGGCGCGTGCGGATTCGAGCTGACGTACGGCCATCAGCGTGCCTTCGAGGATGTCGAGCGGCTCGAAGCCGGTGACGACGATCGGCACGCGATAGCGTGCGCTGAGCGCTTCGTATTCGCGGTAGCCAACGACGGCGCAGACGTGGCCCGGCCCGAGAAAAGCCTGAACGCGGTTTTGCGGCGACTGGAGGATCGCCGCGATCGACGGCGGCACGAGCACATGCGACACGAGGATGGAAAAGTTTTTGACGCCTTTCTTATGTGCCTGCCAGACCGCCATCGCGTTGGCCGGCGCCGTGGTCTCAAAGCCGACGGCGAAAAAGACGACTTTCTTTTCCGGGTGGGCGCGCGCGATCTTCAAGCAATCGAGCGGCGAATAAACGATCCGAATGTCGGCGCCGGCCGATTTGATCGTGAAGAGGTCATTCTCCGAGCCGGGCACGCGGAGCATGTCGCCGAAGGAGCAAAATATCACCTCGGGCCGGCGCGCGATGGCGTGCGCCTTGTCAATGATCTCGAGCGGCGTCACGCAAACCGGACATCCTGGCCCGTGCACCAGTTCGACAGTTTCGGGAAGCATCGTATCGATACCGTGCTTGACGATCGAATGCGTCTGCCCGCCGCAAACCTCCATGATCACCCACGGGCGCGTCTGCACGCGTCTCAGCTCGGCGATAATCTTATCCGCCAGTTCTGCGTTGCGATACTCGTCTACGTACTTCATCGCTTCCGCGTTTTCTCCTCCTCGATGAGAGGGGCTTGAAGCTCGTCCAGTTGACCCATCTCGTCAAGCAGGGCATAACTACGCTCGGCTTCCTCACGATTGACTTTGCTGATGGCGAAGCCGACGTGCACGACTATATAGTCGCCCACAGCCGCCTCCGGCACCAGCTCCAGACAGGCGTCGCGCGCTATGCCGCCGAACTCGACCCGTGCCATTCTAAGGCCGGCGGAGTCGAATATCTCAAGGATCTTTCCAGGTATCGCGAGACACATATCAGTCTCGTTCCCGAATCGTCGCGTTCGCCACCGCGGCTTGGCCGAAGGAGATTCCGCCGTCGTTCGGCGGCACCCGAATATTCCGGAAAACTTCGTAGCCGCGACTCTCCAGGCGCGGGATGGTGTGTTCGAGAAGATAGACGTTTTGGAAGGTCCCGCCGCTCAAGCACACCTGTCGCAAACCTTCGCGCCTGCGCAGCCGCTCGCAGACCGTAACGACAATCGACACGA
The DNA here is from genome assembly GCA_021324155.1 of Pseudomonadota bacterium. Classification (GTDB taxonomy): domain Bacteria; phylum Desulfobacterota; class Binatia; order UBA9968; family UBA9968; genus JAJPJQ01. The sequence continues at coordinate 58,094 of JAJPJQ010000018.1, read as the reverse complement.
CGGTGTTGTGAAATCGCGCCGCGATGACAGAGGTGTCGAGCCCGTCGATCACATCGCCCACAATCGAGCGGATCGCAGGCCGCAGATCGATTTCCGCGCAGCCACTTTCGTAAATCTCGAAGGGATATTCGCCTTCCACGCCGTCACCGGCGGCGGTCTCCAGCTCCACCGCGGCCTGGCCTTCGTAACTGGCTTCATGACGCAAGCCCAAGATCGAGGCCACGGCGTCGAACAGGCGCCCGCACGATGAAGTCGGGACTGTATTAATTCCCCGCGCCATCATGGACTGCACCAGACTAAATTTGTCTTTTGATATGCCATTCCACCCAGGCAGACCGATCGAGAGCGGATCGTCCGGCAGAGCATCCGTCATATACGCGAGCGCCGCGCGCCACGGCTGGCGCACCGCAGCGTCGCCGCCGGCGAGCGGGACGTAGCGCAAATGGGCGCAGCGCTCGTAGCGACGCAGCGTGGCGATTAAAAATTCGCCACCCCACATAGCGCCATCGGCGCCGTAGCCCAACCCGTCGAAGGCGACGCCGATAACCGGCCCTTCCAGCCCATGCTCGGCCATGCAGCTCGCGATATGCGCGTGATGGTGCTGAACAGGTACCCGAGTAACGCCTGGAAGGTCCAGCGCGTATTGGGTCGAGAGATACCTTGGATGTAGATCGTGCGCCACAAGCCTGGGCTCGATGTCGAAGAGTCGCTGATAGCGATCGATCTCCACCGCGAAGGCGGTGAATGCTTCGAAATTTGATAAATCGCCGATATGTTGGCTCACAAAAGCCCGGTCGTCTTTTCCCAGGCAGAAAGTGTTTTTCAGATGGGCGCCGCAGGCGAGGACATGCGCGGCGAACGCCTCGGCAACCGCGATTGGCCGCGGGGCATAGCCGCGTGCGCGGCGGATGATGAGCTCGTTTCGGCCGGCGAAGCGGACGACCGAATCGTCGCAGTGAGCCTGAATTTTACGATCATGCACGAGGAAGTAATCCGCGATGCCGCTCAAGCGGCGAACCGCATCGGCGTCTTCGCAAGCGATCGGCTCCTCGCTCGAATTGCCGCTCGTCATCACCAAAATCCGATCGGCAGCTTGGAGCATCAGATGATGCAGCGGCGTATACGGCAGCATCACTCCGAGATGCAGCTGCCCCGGTGCGACCCCCGGCGCGACGCCAGCAGACGCGCGTCTTTTGAGCAAGACAATCGGCCGCTGGCCCGAACGCAGCAGCGCCTCTTCCGCAGGCTCAAGGAAACAAAGCGAGCGCACGTCGCCGAGATCGCGCGCCATGAGAGCGAACGGCTTTTCTTCGCGCCTCTTTCCCTTTCGCAATTTCCGAACCGCCGTTTCATCGAACGCATCGCACGCGAGGTGATAACCGCCGAGACCTTTGACCGCCACGACCGCGCCGTTGCTGAGGAGAGCGGCGACGGCCCGAATCGGATCTGAATCGTGAACGATATGTCCGTGGCAATCGAGTAGACTGACGCTCGGTCCACAGCGTGCGCATGCGTTCGGCTGCGCGTGGAAGCGCCGGTCGGCGGGATCATCGAACTCGCGCCGGCACTCAGCGCACATCGAGAAGTCCGACATCGTTGTGGCTTTCCGATCGTACGGAACGTTCTGCACGATGGTGAAGCGCGGGCCGCAATTTGTGCAATTAATGAACGGATAACGATAGCGTCGGTCGTTTGGATCGAAAAGCTCGGCCACACACTCGTCGCAAACAGCCACGTCGGGCGTCACCAGCGCCCGACGCTCGTCCTCGCAGCGGCTCTCCGCGATGCGGAAGCCCGTTTCTCCTATCGTCGGGATGATGCCGTGGACGATGCGGTCGATCGACGCCAGCGGCGGCGGATGCTCGCGCAGATCGGAGAGAAAATCGTCGAGGTGTGCGCGCTCGCCTTCCAGCTCGATGACAACGCCGCTCCCGTCGTTGACGACCGACCCGGCGAGACGGTTTTTCGTCGCGAGTCGGTAGACGAATGGACGAAAACCCACCCCCTGAATCACGCCCTCGACGAGAATTTGCCGCCGCTCTTTCATAGCGGAGTCGATTCTTCGGCGTATTCGATCGATTCGAGTATCAGCTCGTTCCCCTGCACGATGTTCATATCCGCCGCGCCGCAACGCGGGCACAACGTTGCGGACTCCTCGAATGTCGCCTCGGTCTGGCAGGAAGCGCAAACGGCTCGCACCGCCGTCACAATAAGATCGACCGCGGCATTTGCCGCCTCGGTCTCGCTTCCGGCCCAGGAAAAACCCTGTCGGAAAGATTCCTTGTCCACGCGATGCATGGCGCCGATGCGGACGCGCACGCGCGCCACTCGCCGGCCGGCGGCCCGGCGGCACACGGCGTCCACGATCGCCTCGCATAAACCGAACTCGTGCATGCTGATTAACCGTCGCGAGCGCCAGCCGCCGCGTCCGAGCACCAGAGAATCTTAAGGATCAGCTCGGTCGCATCGTCGATGGCGTGCGTCGCCTCCCGACTGAGCCCGACAACCTCGTCGACGCACGCCGGCTCGCAGCCAACGATGTAAATCTTTCCCGGCGTTCCGCCGAGCGTCTTCAGCATGGCGAGAACTGTCGCTGGATCCATGCCGTGCGCGTCGGAGCCGCCGTTTGCTTCGATTTCGCCGATGTCCGGCTCGATGACATAAACCGTTCCCGGCCGGCCACCGCGCCGGACGGCGTCAATGAGAATCGCCGAAGCATACCGGCCTTCGAGCATCTCGTATGCGAGATGAATCCCGCGGATACCGAAGTCGACGACGGTGACCCACGGCGGCAGTGTCATTCCCATCAGCCGCTTGGCTACCGCGACGCCGAAACCGTCGTCCCCGAGAAAGATATTGCCGATGCCGGCGATGAGCACTTTTTTCTGCATGCCGAACCTTATTTGCCGTAGCCCACTGCCTTCGATGATGTCTCCCAGGGTTCCACTTCGTCGGGCGAGAAATAAAGAAACCGACCGTACCACTGATGCAGATCGGCCGCCGGGTCGTCAACGAGTGTCACTCCCAGATAGGTCCGCTTTTCCGCGTCGACCAGTATTTGCTCGACCGTCGCAACCCGCCCCTCCAGAAACATGTCCTGGGCGTCGGCGCGCCGGGCTCCGGGATGGAGACGTACGCGGCTTCCGGGCCCAACCGCGACGCCGTCGATCATGACGGGGCGCTCCGCCACCGCGGTTTGGCGTCGGCTTCTGATAGCACCGTGAAGTTCGCCCATGATCTCGGGCGTCATCTTGTCGACGCGACGCAATATCGCCGCGGCGCGCGCGTCGGTGTCGCGCGCCTCCCGCTTCTCTTCGTCAGTCAGTGTCATGGTACGCAGTGTCAGCAGCTCATCGACCTCGGTCGCGTCGAAGAAATCGCCGCGGCTCTCCGGCGCGATCTCGGGGTAATCGTAAAGGATGATCGGCGCCGCCAGCATCATATCGCGCCGGGTGCGATCACCGACGAGAACCGGCCAGGCGCGCAGATTGGCGCAGGCCGCAGCGGCTTGCGCCGCCCATGCGGGCGGGTCGATGAGCGAGATGAAGCTTCCCGCCTCGGCGCCGAGCATGAAGTGCGCGCCGATGAACGAGCGGCGGAGCGCTTCGTCGCGACCGTCGCAGCCATTGCCCCCCAACGAGTCGTTCTCGACGCGCACGCCGAGCTTCAAGGCGGGCGCAGGCGCATCGATCATCTCGGCGGTGATCACTAATTTTCCCGTAAGATTCCACGTCTGGCGCACGATCCTGCCGATAAGCCTTCCGCCTTCGCTGAATACATTTTCCATCTTTTCGACGGCGGCGATCTCGAAGGGAATGATTTTCGCCGCGTGAAGAAGTTCGCCACTCGTCAGCACCGCATCGACCTCGCGCTCGATGCCTTCCTCCCACGGCACGATCGTCGCGTCGCCGGCGATCAGCGCATCGACCCGAGTGAAGCCGCGCTCCGCCGCTTGCTCGACCGTGCGTGATTGAACTTGCAAGAAACGCGCTCTCACATGAATGACCGTATCGGCGGAACCTTCCAGCAGACACTCGGTTTGCATCTCCCACGGCTCTCCCGCCGCGCCGCTATCCGCCCGCGGCGCGATGATGCCGAATTGCCAGCGCAAGCGATTTTTCTGCGCCGAGGCGCGGTAAGGATAGAGGACATAGCCCTCGTAGAGGACGGCGTCGGCGATACGCCGCGCCGCCGACAAGTCCAAAGTCTGTTTGACTTCCGCCATCGCTAGGCTGCGCTTTGAGCCGGATTCCCGCTGCGCGCGCGCAGACGGGCGAAAAACGATTCGATGTCGGCGCGAACTTTTTCGCCGCCGTCAAAGCCTCGCCAGCCGAGACGGATCAGACCGACGAGCTCATAGCAGGCGTCGATCGGAACGATATAACAGTCGAAGCCGTCGCCGGTCTTGCGGACGAGCAGCGCCTGGACGTCGGGCAGGAGACCGCGGAGCCGCGGGCTCGCCATAGCGATGTCGTTCCACGCATCGAGCGGCAGCAGAGATTCCATCGCGCCGGCGGGGCTCGGATAGAAGGCAACCGTCCGGCGCGCCGAGCTGTTGAAGAAGAAAAAGGCGATACCGACGGGGATTTCGAGTCTGTCCCACTGCAAATTGGAGATCATTAAATCGGGCGCGTGGAAGCATTCGCCGGGAACCGAGCGGTACTTTTCACCGCCCGCGCCGAAGAGAAAATGGCACGCGCGGCAGGCGCACAAAAGCCGCCGCGTTTTGAGGTCGACCACATGCGGATGCTCGCCGCCGACGCGCTGTGCGCAAATATCGCAGTGTTCTTCGGTATCGCGACCGGACGTTTTCTGATCTTGCGTCTCTTCCAGCATGACTAAGTCGAGAATCGGCGATCACTCGGGATGGAACAGCGTCGGCGAGTGCCGCTTCTCCAGCACCTTGCCGCCGCCCAAATACATATGCACGCCGCAGGGCAGGCACGGGTCGAAGCTCCGGACGGTGCGCATGATGTCGATGCCTTTGAATTTATCCGGAGGATTTTCCTCGAAAATCGGTTGACCCTGAATTGCGTCTTCGTAAGGGCCCGGTGTGCCGTAGCTGTCGCGCGGGCTCGCGTTCCACGGCGTGGGCGCATAGGGGTGGTAATTAGCGATCTTGCCGTCGCGAATCACCATATGATGCGATAGCATGCCGCGGACCGCTTCCGTGAAGCCGCAACCGATGCCGTCTTTCGGCACCGTGAAAGGCTCCCACGTGCTTGTCTTTCCAGAGTTAACTTCCTTCAAGCCCTGCTCGACGAAATAAAGGGCGCAGGCGGCGGCGTACGCCTGAAAGTAGCTGCGCGCGCGGTTGCGCTCGATCGTGTTATTGCGCCCGGGGATCTTCCATTCGAAAGTCGTTTCCGGCTTGGTATTGGTCTTGGGCAGGTTGATGACGATTCCTTCGCCAGTCGCTTTGATATATCCGATATCGACCAGACCGCTCAGCGCCGTAGACCAGAGACGCGCCAGCGGCCCGCCGCCGCTGTCGAGCGCTAGATGGTCGTGCCCGTCGAACCACCGCGGCGCGACCACCCAGCTGTATTTACCGCCGAACTCGCGCTTCTGCGGCTTGGGGATCGTGTGCTGGTTCCACGGGTGGCGTTTGTCGACTGGATTTCCGACTGGATCTGTCGTGACGAACAAATCTTTGCCCTCCCAGTCTTCGTAAAATGAGCTTCCCAGGAGAATTCGGATGCCGAGATTGATCTTGACGAGATCGCGCGTCACAAGGCGGCCGTCGACGATGATGCCCGGCGTGACGAACATCTTCTGACCCCACTCGGTCATGTCGCTGTAGCGGAAGTTCGACGCCTGCGGCTCCTGGAAACAGCCCCAGCAGCCGAGCATGATGCGGCGCTCGCCGACTCTGTCATAGCCGGGCAGCGCGTCGTAGAAAAAATTGAACAGATCGTCGTGCAACGGCACGACTCGTTTAAGAAATTCGATATAGCGCATCAACCGCGTCAAGTATTCGGTAAAAAGCTGAACGGTTGCGACCGTCCCGACTCCGCCGGCGTAGAGCGTCGACGGATGAGCGTGCCGTCCTTCCATCAGGCAGAACATCTCGCGCGCGACGCGGCTCATCTGGAGCGCTTCGCGATAAAACTCGCCCTCGAAGGGGTTCAGCGCGCACATGATCTCGCCGATGGTTCTGTAGCCGTGGTCGGCCGCATGCGCCGCCTCGGTCTTCTCGGCCCGTTCCCAGACGCCGGGATTGGTCGCGCGTACCATCTTCTCGCAAAAATCGACGCCGACGAGATTTTCCTGGAAGATGTTGTGGTCGAACATGAACTCCGCTGCTTCGCCGAGATTGATGATCCAGTCGGCGAGTCGCGGCGGGTTCACGCCGTAAGCCATGTTCTGTGTGTACACCGAGCATGTCGCATGGTTGTCGCCGCAGATGCCGCAGATGCGGCTACTGATGAAGTGAGCGTCGCGCGGGTCCTTACCCTGCATGAAGACGCTGTAGCCGCGGAAAATCGACGATGTGGTATAACACTCGATCACCTCGCGGCGGCCGAAGTCGATTTTCGTGTGAATACCGAGGCTGCCGACCACACGCGTGATCGGGTCCCAGGTCATTTCGACCAGCTTGTTTTTGTCGGACGTTGTCTCAGCCATGACTCTTCCCCTGCCCCGCTCCGCCGCCTTGCCACGCAGCCGAAAACCTCATCACAAGAGGCAGACTATCGATTCATCACGATCCGCGGCGCCCGCGGTCAGGCTCCTTGTTAAGCGACGCCTGCGTGAACCGACGCAGCGCGCGGATCGCCTTGCCGTATGTCGTGATCGCATGAGACGACAGAAAAGAACCCGGAGGCTGATCCATGAATGGCATGAATTTGTCCGGGAAGCCGGGCATCGTGCAGCCGATGCAAATACCGCCGACGTTGGGGCAACCGCCTAGGCCATTCATCCAGCCACGTTTACCGACGTTGCACTGAACGACGGGGCCTCAACAGCCCAATTTAACGATGCAGTGCGGACTCCCGTATTTATCGGTGAAATCGCCCTGCTCATAGTAACCGCCGCGGTCGCAGTTCTCGTGGATCGTCGCGCTGAAAAGCCATGTCGGTCGCAGCGCATCGTCGAGCGGAATCATTGGCGCGCCGCCGGCAGCCTGTCGCAGCAAATACAGAAAGGCCTCCATGAAATTATCCGGCTGAACGGGACAACCCGGCACGCAGACGATCGGAATGCCTGCCTGCGATTTCCACTCCCAGCCGAGATAATCCGGCAGTCCCATGCAGCCGGTCGGGTTACCTTCCATCGCGTGAATGCCGCCGTAGGTCGCACAGGTGCCTGCAGCCAACACTGCCCATGCCTTCGGCGCCAGACGATCGATCCAGTCGCACGTTGGAATCGGCTGGTTCGTTGTCTTATCGCGGCCCATTGCCGCCCAATAGCCTTCCGCCTTATTTTTTTCGTTTGGTATGGACCCTTCGATCACGAGAATGAAAGGCGACATCTTTCCTTCCGCGGCGGAATGAAAGTACCGCACATAATCGTCCCCGGCCTCAGGGTGGAACAGCGGATGATAGAAATTCACCTTTGGAATTCCGGGAATTCCGCCGAGCACGATATCTTCGATGCTCGGCTGTCCGGCCGCGGTCATCGCCACAGAATCGCCATCGCAACCGAGACCGGCGGTAACCCACAGGACGTTAATCTCTTCAATCGATCGAGGGTTGTCCATCGTAGTGTTTGTGATAGCTAAAAAATAGTGAAGCTTAAGAGATACTCATATTAATAAAGCACCTTCAATCAGGTAAAGACCCGGAAAGTGGGGGGGGAAAAGACCCGAAGGCCTACCTTTTCAGGGGTTGAGTATCAGAAGTCCGTAGTGATCGCGCAGCAGACAGCTCGTAAAATTCTAGATTTCCGCCGTCCCTGCCCTGCACCCGCGATTCGAACTTGCGGTCAACAACACAGACGGCGACAAAGAAGCGGCCGAAGAGCTATTGCTCGCTTGGGTCAAAGATAATGTACGTACTTTGAAATGAGGAAAAGTTACCCGCAGATTCCTGATTTGGGTGTTCTCATGGCGGGTAAGGTATGATTTTGGCGCGCCCGGAGGGATTTGAACCCCCAACCCCCAGATCCGTAGTCTGGTGCTCTGTCCAATTGAGCTACGGGCGCGAAGTCTCGAAAAATCCAAGCTAGCACAGAGAACGGCTGTTTGCCAGAAATCGAGCTTCTTGAACGGCGGAGCTTCCGGAAGAGCGGCGCATCTGACTGGTGTTGAATCGTCTCGCCATCGACACGCAAATGAATTGAGGGTTCTTTTCCCCGCGTCGACGTAAAACTGCCTATGGCCGAACTTCGCCGACGTCGACCCAAACAAAAGATCGCACGCTTTTTCGCCCACCCGGCGGAGCAACACTCCGCCTATTTCTGCCTGAACAGGCAACGGCAAAAGTAATACAGCTAAAGGATTTGCCCCATTTGCGGCTTTCGCCAACAACGTCAGAATATATATAGTTTCGTATATTTGCGTGCTCGGAGACCGCGCGCTGCCATTCGGCGAGAAAGAGAGATGGCGATCACCGCAGTATTAAGTATTAATTGAACGGAGGCTTCTAATGGCGGAGAAAGAAACCGTTGAGCGGGCTGAAAGAGACAAACGTAGAGGCAAGTCTCCGAGCACGCAGGCCGGAGAATTCGTGCGCGAAGAAATCCACCACGTCAGAGAAGGCAAACACGGCGCCCGGTCCGCCAAGCAGGCAATCGCTATAGGGCTATCGAAGGCACGTCGCGCGGGCGTGCGTCTTCGGCCGCCCCGCAAAGGCCGCGTCTCCGAGAAAACCCGACGCAGCGCAGCGCGCGCCTACTCTGCGGGCCGACGGAGAAGACGAAAAAGCTCTCGCCGGCGCTCGCGGGCTGCTGGCTCCGCGCTCAGGCGCGAGCGCAAGAGAACGACATCGCGGGCGTCGCTCTCGCGGCAGACGCGCCAAGCGGCGCGGCAGCGTACCCGGCGTGAGCGCGCGGCCGCCGCCCGCCGCGCGGCGCGGACCAAAGGACGCCGTGGACGCTCTGCAGCAGCACGCAAAGCGGCGCGCACTCGAGCGCGCAGGGCGTAATTACGCGTGGCAAAAGGCTTTGCGCAGTTCGCCCTTCGCCTGAAGGCTGGCCTTTTTCCGTTTCGGCAGGATCCGGCGCCGCGATTTTAGAACGTGCGCAGTACATCAGAAGCGGCGGGAAAAAAGGTGGCGGAGAGAGAGGGATTCGAACCCTCGGTACCCTTTTGAGGTACACACGCTTAGCAGGCGTGCGCCTTCGACCACTCGGCCATCTCTCCGATATCGCAAGAAGCTATCAGCGGTCCAGCTTCTAGCTAAAACCTTCTCGAATTCGTCTTGCTGATAGCTGATCGCTTCGCGGCTGTTTGGCGGAGGGGGCGAGATTCGAACTCGCGGACCACGAAGTGGTCGCCGGTTTTCAAGACCGGTGCCTTAAACCACTCGGCCACCCCTCCGTAAGGCGGATGAAGTCGATTGTCGTCCGTTGCCGCTCCGTCAAGTCCTTCATGTTGCCATTCATGGGCTGCTTTTTCAATCCAAGCATCGGGCCGAGTTTGTAGAATCTACCCGCCCGACGGCTCGAGGAAAACGGCCGTATCTATTCGCATTTCCGGGTCGACCGAATGCTCCGTTTGACGAGCCGCCTGGGCCGGACTACCATCGCGCGAATTTATCAGTAAGGAGTTTCTCATGGCGACTATACCAGAGGGCGCGAGAATCGACGTCGAAATCTGGACCGACACCCAACGCATCCATGGGAAGGTGTTTGTCCCCCATGATAAACGGCTCTCCGACTGTCTCAACGACGCCACCAGGTTCCTGTCGGTGACGGACGTGAAAATTCTGTCGCTGGACGCAATCGACACGCTGTGGGAGGGAACTTATCTCGCCGTCAATAAAAGCGCCGTGAACGTTATCCGTCTGCTCGGCGATCACGACGTGGAAAAGCCAACCTTCGAAGTGGGCTGACCCAGCCCGGCTTCGGCGGCGCGTCGCCGTCAGGCGATTTTTTCCAGGCCGCCCATGTACGGCCGTAGCGCTTCCGGCACCACGACAGTTCCGTCCTTCTGCTGATAATTCTCCAGCACGGCGACGAGCGTGCGACCGACGGCGAGACCCGAGCCGTTCAGGGTATGCACGTAATCGCTCCGAGATTTTCCCGCCGTGCGGTAGCGTATGCCCGCGCGGCGCGCTTGAAACGACTCGAAATTCGAGCACGAGGAAATTTCCTTGTAGCCGTTCTGTCCCGGCAGCCATACTTCAATGTCGTATGTCTTGGCTGCGCCGAAGCCGAGATCGCCGGTGCAGAGCGTTACGACCCGATAAGGCAGACCGAGCTTTTGCAGGATCGATTCCGCGTCGCGCGTGAGCGATTCTAGCTCGTCGTAGCTCGTCTCGGGCCGAACGAATTTCACCAGCTCGACTTTCTGGAACTGGTGCAGCCGGATGATGCCGCGGGTGTCTTTGCCGTAGCTGCCCGCCTCGGAGCGGAAATTCGCGGACCAGGCGCAATGTTTCAGCGGCAGACGCTCCGCATCGAGCGTCTCGTCGCGATAGAGGTTCGTCACCTGAACTTCCGCCGTCGGGCTCAGCCAGAAATCCGTTCCTTCGAGCTTAAAGAGATCGTCGGCGAATTTCGGCAATTGCCCGGTGCCGGTGAGCGAGGCGGTGTTGACGATGAATGGCGGAAAAACCTCGGCGTAGCCGTTCTCGAGCGTGTGCGTCGCGAGCATGAAGGCCGCGAGCGCACGCTCGAGCAGCGCGCCCTGCCTGTGGTAGATGACGAAACGCGCGCCGGCAATCTTCGCGGCGCGGTCGAAATCGAGGATGCCGAGCTCCTCGCCGATGTCCCAGTGCGGCTTCGGCGTGAAGTCGAACTCCGGCGGCTTTCCCCATTGCCGCACGACGGGGTTATCGTCGGCGCCCCTGCCGAATGGGACCGTGTCGTGCGGAACATTGGGCACGCTCAGCATGAATTCATCGAAGCGCGCCTCGATCTCCGGTAGCGGCGCTTCCGCTTTGCGGATCGCTTCGGTGAGCGTTTCCACCTCTTTCATCAGTGCCGCCGCGTCGCCGCCCGATTTCTTCAGCTTGCCGATCTCGCCCGACAGGCGGTTCTTCCGCTCCTTCAACCGCTCCGATTCGACCAGCGCTTCGCGGCGCTCGCGGTCGATGGCGGCGAAGCGATCCCAATCGATGCTGCCGCCGCGCGCGGCAAGCCGCTCTTTCACGCGATCAAGATTTTCGCGCAGAAATTTAATGTCGAGCATAAAAGGCCGAAAAGCTGTCCGCAGTCTGTATCAGCTAACAAAAAGATAATAATTTTAGCTGATGGGTAAGGCTTTCCTGATGAAACGTTCTTTGTTCAGCTGAGCTAAAAGCTCTTCACTGACGGCTACTTTTTACTCCACTTCGAACGCATTCTCAATGTGTTCGATGACGGGCTCGTCGGCGTTGAAAGAAATGCCGACGACGTCGAAGCGGGCGTCGCGATTTTGCAGCTTGTGCTGACTTATGAAGTATTGCGCCGCGCCGATCATCTTTTTCTGCTTGCGCGGGTGAACCGACTCGAGCGGCGGCCCGAAGCTTTCGTCGACACGCGTCTTGACCTCGATGAAGACGATCACTTTACGGTCAAGCGCGATCAAATCCAGCTCGCCGAGCGGACAGCGATAATTTCGCTCCACCAATCGGTAGCCTTTCTTCGCGAGATATTTCTCCGCGATGCGCTCCCCGTCGCGTCCCAGGATTTGTCGTGGATTGGGGCCGGTCATTCGTCGAACAGCGGCGCCGGAGCCGCCTCGGCCGACCGTTGAAAGGCGCGCCACACGGGGCTGAAGCTGCGCCGATGAACCGGCGAGGGGCCGAAGCGATCGAGCGCCTCGGCGTGCGCTTCGGAACCGTAGCCTTTGTGCTTTGCGAAGCCGTACTGCGGATAACGCTCGTCCAGTTCGAACATGATCTGGTCGCGCGCGACCTTCGCGATGATGGAAGCCGCGGCGATTGAGTGGCAGACGGCATCGCCTTTGACGATCGCCGTCTGGCGCGGCAGACCCGTCGGCGATGGCGCGAAAATACGCGGCCGGCGGCTTTGCCGCCGTATCGAGCCGCCCTCCTCGTCGTTTTGCTGCTCGATGAGAAAAGGAAGGGGTATGGTGTGCGAGCCGTCAATCAAAAGCAGGTCCGGCCGCGGCTCCAGGCGCCCGAAAGCGACGCTCATCGCCATCAAGCTGGCGCGCAGAATGTTTAGACGGTCGATCTCTTCGACGGCTATCACACCCAGCGCCCAGGCGATCGCTTCCTGCTTGATCCAATGCGCCAGCTCTTCGCGCTTGGCCGCCGGCAGCTGCTTCGAATCGCGAATCTCCGGGTGCGTAAGGCCCAACGGCAGGATCACCGCGGCGGCGACTACGGGGCCCGCCCATGGACCGCGCCCTACCTCGTCCAGGCCCGCGACGTTTTTGAAGCCGCGGCGATAGCCGCGCTCCTCAAACATCGTGTCGGGACGCGACGGCGGCGCGAAGTCGTCCGCGAGCCACGCCTGCGGCCGTTTCATCGGCCGTCATTGTTAGCTAAAAGAAAGACGGAGCGCAATAAAAAAAGCTGGCAGCGATCAGCTTTGAGCTTAAAACGATGCATTAGACCCGTGATGGTCTCGCCGGGACAATTGTCATTCCAGCGTCGGCTATGATAAAAACTTTATATTCGGATCGCTAATTGCTGATAGCTCTTCCCATGAAAATCACCCGTGAAGAAGTCCGGCGCGTCGCGCTTCTCGCCCGGCTCGCCTTGTCCGACGAAGAAGAAGGCAGGCTCACCGAGCAGCTCGATAAGATTCTCCAGTACATGGAAAAGCTCGAGCGCCTCGATACATCGGGCGTCGATTCGATGGCGCACGCCGTCGACGTCGTCAACGCGTTTCGCGAAGACCGGGTGACCAACGATCCGCAGGCCCAGGCGCTCCTGGCGAACGCTCCCGATCGCGACAAGACTTTCCTCAAGGTGCCGAAAATCATCGAATGAGTCTCCATGACCTCACGATCCACGAGCTCGGCGCGCGGCTTAAAAAGCGCGAAATTTCTTCCGTCGAGTTGACCGAAGCGGTTTTCGCACGTATTGCGGCGACCGAGGAGCGTGTCGGTTCGTACGTTACGCTTTCACACGACGGCGCTCTGGAAGAGGCGCGCCGCGCCGACGCGCGGCTCAAAGCCGAGGGCGACTCCGCTCCGCTTCTCGGCATTCCCATCGCGCTCAAGGACATTTTCATAACCAAGGGAATCCGGACGACCTGCTGCTCGAAGATCCTCGACAACTTCGTCCCGCCGTACGACGGCACGGCAGTCGCGAAGTTGAAAGCCGCGGGCGCGGTAATCGTCGGCAAGACCAACATGGACGAGTTCGCGATGGGCTCGTCGACGGAAAACTCCGCGTTCGGCCTCACGCGCAATCCCTGGAACGTCCTGCGCGTTCCCGGCGGATCGTCGGGCGGATCGGCAGCGGCGGTCGCGGCCGACCAATGCATCGCGGCGCTCGGCACGGACACCGGTGGATCGATTCGGCAGCCCGCCGCTTGCTGCGGCGTCGTCGGCTTGAAGCCGACTTACGGCAGAGTCAGCCGCTTCGGCGTGATCGCTTTCGCGTCGTCGCTCGATCAGGTCGGTCCGATGACGAAGGATACAATCGATTGCGCTCTGCTGCTCGAAGCGATCGCCGGCCACGACCCGGCGGATTCCACATCAGTGCCGACGGCTACGCAGCCTTACTCCAGCTTTCTCAATGGCGACATAAAAGGAGTTAAAGTCGGGCTGCCGAAAGAATATTTCATCGCCGGCATGCAGCCTGAAGTGGAGACCTCCGTCACGGCTGCGGTGCGGAAGCTCGCGGAGTTGGGCGCCGAGCTCGTCGAGGTTTCGCTGCCGCGCACCGAGTACGCGGTCGCGGTCTATTACATCATCGCGACCGCCGAAGCGAGCTCGAACCTCGCGCGCTACGACGGGATGAAGTATGGCTACCGCGCGCCGGCGAAAGACTTGATCGAGACCTATTTAAAAACCCGCCATGAAGGCTTCGGGCCCGAGGTCAAGCGGCGCATCATGCTCGGTACCTACGCGCTCTCCGCCGGCTACTACGACGCCTATTATCTGAAAGCTCAGAAAGTTCGCGCGTTGATCAAGCGCGACTTCGACCGGGCTTTCGAGAGCTGCGATGTGATCGTCACACCCACGACGCCGACGACGGCATTCAAGATCGGCGAGAAGACCGACGATCCTTTGCAGATGTATCTCTCCGACATTTTCACCATCTCGGTGAATTTAGCCGGCCTTCCCGGCCTGTCGCTGCCGTGCGGTTTCGACAACGCGGGAATGCCGATCGGGCTACAGATCATCGGCAAGCACTTCGACGAAGCGGCGATGTTGAAAGTCGCGAATGCGTATGAGCAGGCGACGGAATGGCATAAGAAGAAGCCGAAGCTATGAGCACGAATTACGAGCCGGTTATTGGATTGGAAGTCCACGCGCAGCTTTTGACCGCGTCGAAAATCTTCTGCGGCTGCTCGACGCGCTTCGGAGAGCCGCCGAATTACAACACGTGCCCTGTATGCATGGGCTTTCCCGGCGTGCTGCCGGTCCTGAACAAGCGCGTCGTGGAGTTCGCGATCCGCCTCGGCCTCGCGACGCATTGCGAGATCGCGCGCTACAGCCGCTTCGCGCGCAAAAATTATTTCTACCCCGACCTTCCGAAGGGTTATCAGATCAGCCAGTACGAGCTGCCGCTCTGCGAGCACGGCTTTCTCGATATCGACGTGGGCGAAGGCAAGAAAAGGATACGCCTCACCCGCATTCATATGGAGGAAGACGCCGGCAAGAATATCCACGACGTCCGCGGCGACTACAGCCTCGTCGATTTGAACCGAACGGGCGTGCCGCTGCTAGAGATCGTGAGCGAGCCTGACATCCGCAGCTCCGCTGAGGCCGGCAGCTATCTCCGCAGCCTGCGCGCAATTCTGCAATATCTCGAAGTGAGCGACGGCAATATGGAGGAAGGAAGCTTCCGCTGCGACGCCAACGTTTCCGTGCGTCCGCTCGGCGCGCAGGAATTCGGCACCAAGGTCGAGATCAAGAACCTAAACTCCTTCAAGGCCGTCGAGAAAGCGATCGATTCTGAGATCGAGCGGCAGATCGAGACGCTTTCTGACGGCGGCAAGCTGGTCCAGGAAACGCGGTTATGGGACGCCGATCGCGAAGTCACGCGCTCGATGCGCTCGAAGGAGTTCGCGCACGACTATCGCTATTTTCCCGATCCCGACCTGCTGCCGCTCGCGGTCGACGAGAAATGGATCGACGAGATCCGTGCCGCGCTGCCGGAGCTACCCGCGGCGCGGGAAGACCGATTCGTCAGCGAATACGGCCTGCCTCGTTACGACGCGCAAGTCTTGACCGTGCGGCGCGACATCGCGGAATACTTCGAAACGGCCGTCACGATTCACCGCAACCCCAAGGCGATCAGCAACTGGGTCATGGGCGACATCTTCCGCGTCATCAAGGAAAGGAAATTGGATGACTCCCTCCACATCGCGGAGTGGCCGGTCTCGGCCGAGCACCTTGCGGCGATGATTAAAATGATCGACGAGGGAAAGATCAGCGGCAAGATCGCCAAAACACTGTTTTCCGAGATGCTCGCGAGTGGCGCGGCGCCAGAGGCGATCGTGCGCGAAAAAGGTCTCGAACAGGTGAGCGACACGGCGAGCATCGAGGCCGCCATCGATCATGTGCTGGCGGCCAACGCGAAGGCCGTCGCCGATTACCGCGGTGGGAACGAAAAGAGCTTCGGCTTCTTCGTCGGCCAGGTGATGAAAGCCACGCGGGGCAAGGCCAGCCCTCAAGTGGTGAACGAGCTGCTGAAAAAGAAGCTTAGCGTTTGACCGCTTTTCAGTGACAAACCGCGTCAAGAAGCAACATTTGCCGTTAGAGCGAACCGCATTCCTTCGCGTAAAATAAGTCAGCCCGGCGTCAAATTATGACAATCAGGTATATTTGGGTCACCGGCCGCATGGCACATATCATGCTCAGGCATATATGGCGTGAAAGCGGCATTCCTCATCGCCATCGTCCTTTTAATCAGCGGATGCGCGCTGACCGATCCTACTTCTCCCCAGGTCTTCCGCATGGGCGAGCTGGAAATCCGTCTTTATAAGGATCAGGCCGGGCTTTCCAAGGAGTTGCCGCCCGTCCTCGCCGCCGTCCAGGCCCTCAGCATCGGCGGACAGCAGGTTCAGGTTCTAGGCTATTTCGACAAAGAAAATAAACGGATCTATTCGCTGGACGACACGCGCGTCCTGCTGCACGAGCTGAAGCACTATTTCGAGCCCGAATGGGAGCATCACGTCGGCTGCGTCTCGGTCGACTCGACGGCGGCGGCCGATTGCGACGCGAGGCGGCACACCGAGACCGCGGCGATCGAAGCGCACGAGCACGGTTTCGAGCTTCTCACCGAGCCGCCGCTATGACAGCGGCCGGCTTTTCCCTTTTCATTACTCCCGATTAGGTTGCTTAGAAGTGCCAGGCGAGGCTCATCGTCACCACGTGACGAGAAAAATTGTAGAGGTCGATATTGGAATGCCCGCGATCGTAGAAATATTCCACGCCGGCCGTTAGTGGAACATACAAGTTAAAATCCTTCGCGAATCCAACGAGATGGATCGGCTCGTTATCCCGCCGCCGCACGAAAGGTTTCGTGTTGTCGGGATGAAGCGTATTGTGGTGATCATAGAGTCGCCAGTGATAGTCGAGGTCGTAGCGAAATCGCACATCCCAAGGAAAAGTATATTGAAAGCCTGCCAGGAGCCGGTGGCCCTGATAGTCCCAATTCTTCCCGCGCGCATTTTCGTCGTCGTACTGATACCCGATCTTGATGTAATGCCGGGACTTCTCGAAGAAAAAGAAATGCAGCCAGCCAACCGTATTGTTGAGCGCGTCTTGGTTATCGACTGCGGCTGCACGCTCATTGTGAAAAAAGTCTTTTCCCTGGAAGCGGAAAAGCAGCGTCGTCGCGTTCCAGGAGTTTTCGATCAACGTCATATAAGGGCTGAAGATGCCGCGTTGCACGAACGGCGCGTTGCCGAGCGAGATATAGTCGTATGCCGTCTGCATGCCCGCGGAATAGGCCATCGAGCCGAGGAAAGCCGGAAGCACTCCATTGTTGACGATGCTCAACGTCGGCATGTTTTCCTGCGTATTAAAGTCGCGAACCTTACTATTGTAGTAGAGCGTTTGGAAAAAATGATGAGAGACCGACGCTTCCCACGCGGCGGTCTTAAGCCACTTGTAATCAAGATCGAGCGCAATGAGAGAGCCCCAACTGTTAGCCGGGCTGTTCGCCCGGCGAAAGGCTTGCGCTTCGGCAGACCCGCCGCTCACGGGAACCACCGGAGCATTACTGTCGTAAATATACCCTAGACGCAGCTGGCCGCCGAACCGCTTCTCTTCGCGCTGCGCGCCGGACAAAATTTCGCCGAGCCGCTGCGCCGGCGCCGTCAGCGGCGAGGAAGGCTGAGCGCGGACCGCTAGGTCGACTTCCGCTTTCGCTTCGGCGGTCGCGCCGAGTCGCGTCAGCGTCAGCGCCGTATAGAATCGGTTCAGCTGCTCGAAGTCGGGATCGCTCGGAACATCGCCCTTGAAGTAGCTCAGCGCCTCGCGGTAGTTCTGCTTGTTGAACTCGATAACGCCGAGGTAGTAGCCGATGTTCGGATGCTTCGGGTTCGCGCGGTAAACTTCGCGCAGGTATGGCTCGGCGCGGTCGTACTGCTTATCGCCGAAGTGAAGAACGCCGAGCTGGAACGTGACGTCGATGTCGCTCGGTCGAAGCTTTTTCGCGCGCTCGAGCGAGACATACGCTTCCGCATTTCGATTGAGCGCGGCGTACGCCAACCCTTGATAATACAGCGCGTCGATATTTTCCGGATCGAGCTTGAGCGCTTGCTGCAATTCTTTCAGCGATTCTTCATAGCGGCCGTCGCTGTACGCGATCACCGCGCGGTCGACAAACACGCCCGCGTGCAGCGCGTTCTCTCCCATTGACGGCGACGGCTCCGCCGCCGTGGCGAGCGACGTGCAAAGAAAAAAAACAGCAAAGAAAAACCCCGCGATATAACCTTTTGACCGGAGCGAAGGCAAAATTGTCATTTCATGCCGTTTTCTGAACATAATTGGCAGCATTCTGCTGTCTCGCCGGTCAATTGTCAACCACCCAAGTTCTTAAGTTTGCGGAAAGTAAGGACAAACAGGAATTGACCCCATTGACAAGAGAATTCCGTCATTATACAAGTCAGTGCCACGATTGTCGGAGGTCGCACAATGATACGCGCCGGTTTGAGGGTTCCCACCGCGCTATTTTTTTTACTTACGTTTCTGATCTTACCGGTTTCCGCCAAGCTCAATGCGCAGCAACAACAGCAGAATTCCGGCGTCGTCACCGCCGTCGAAGGTCAAGCCCAACTGACGCGGCCCAACGCGCCGAAGCCGACGACTCTGCGTCAAAAAGACAACATCCTTATTCGAGATGTCATCGACACGCGCGAGAAGTCTTCTGCGCGCATGCTTTTCGGCGGCAAGGCGACGGTTACGGTACGCGAGCTGAGCCGCTTCGAAGTGCGCGAGGAGACGATCGCCGGCGGAGGCACGCGCTCGACCGTCCAGGTCAACTCCGGCGCCGTTCTCGTCAACGTTGCGCGCGACCTGATGAAGCCGGGCGACGAAGTCGTCGTCCGCACTGGCAACGCGATCGCGGCGATCCGAGGCTCGATGATTTACGCAGAAGCGACAAAGCCCGACCAGAGCACGCTCGCGCAGCTCTCGGGCGAGGCTGCCGTGCAGTGCCCAGACTCGACTCGCCCGCCACTGAACCTGACGCGATTCACGGCGACGGACATCAGCGGCGTGGGCGGAAACTGCGACATCGGCGCGATACGCGCCGTGACCGAGGAGTTCGCCGCACTCTTATTGCGCACTTTCCAGCTGCCCCGCACCGTTCAGGGCGAGGGCAACCGGACTTCCATCATCAATAGCGGTTTCAATGAAATCGCTAATATCTCACAAGCCGCGTTGGGCACCACGCCGGGCACGTGCTGCCCGCCGCCTCCGCCACCGCCGCCGCCTCCGCCGCCGAAGAATAATACTGAGACGAAACTGCCGCCGCCGTGCAGGACAGATTGCGGCGGCGGCGAGCCGAGTCACGCGATCAAGTCGCGGTCCAGGAAGTGAACATGAAGTTCGGAAAAACGGTTTTACTGATCGCCGCGCTGCTATTTGCGCCGGCAATCGCTTCCGCGAGCCTCAGTGAATTTTTCTCCGCGACGGGCAAATTGACCCTGTCCGTCGATGGCGCCGGCTCTAACAACGCGAACGGTCATACCATACAGGTGGAAAAGCCGAACGCGTCCGCGACGGTGCGAAAAGCGTTCGTCTTGGCGACTTCGACCGGCTTTAGTGGCCGCGCGCTCGCCAACGGCGATGTCTCCATCAATGGTAGTCCCATCACTTGGAGTTCGCAGGCGGCCGGTCCCATCAGCAATTTCAATCATCTGGCCGATGTAACCTCGATCGTTAAATCAGCTATCGACGCAGCGTCGCCCGGTCGCATATCGTTTACGTTTACTGAGGTTAACACGTTCGGTATCGAGGGCGAGGTCTTGGCTGTTGTCTTCGACGATCCCGCGCAAACGAGAGATACGACGGTCGTGCTCCTATTCGGCAGCCAAGCAATCGCGGGCGACGATTTCGCCATCACCCTCGGTGAGCCAATCAACCCCAGTGTCTCCGGCGCGCTCGCCGACATGGGCCTGGGCATTTCATTCAGCTTCCAACCTTCAGGCCAGCGCAGCACTGTCGACGTCAACGGTCATAGGCTAACATCCTCGGCTGGCGGTCAGGACGACGAACAGGATGCCTCGGCAGCCCAAAATGGCGGATTATTCACCGTTGGCGGCCTCGATGATTCGAATGCAAATCCAGCCGACCCTAACGCAACAGACACGAACTGCGCCATCGCGCCCCCGCGCTGCGACGATGAGCTATATTCACTGCTTCCGTTCATTACGGCGAATGACACAACCATCTCCGTGCATACACAGAATCCGTCCAACGACGACAATATCTTCTTCGCCTACTTCCATCTCTCCGGGGCCGCGATTGTCGGTCAAGGCATCGTCCTCGGTCCGACTGACGCAACAAATCCGGTCGGTACGCAGCATACCGTCACCGCCACTGTAACCGACAGTCAAGGCCATCCACTCTCCGGCGTCTTGGTGTCATTTGACGTCCTTTCCGGGCCGAACGTAGGAAAGACCGGGACCGATACCACCGACGCGAACGGCCAGGCGACGTTTACCTATACTGACGACAACGGCGCGGGAACGGATCAGATACAGGCATCAT
This sequence comes from Pseudomonadota bacterium, assembly GCA_021324155.1. GTDB lineage: Bacteria > Desulfobacterota > Binatia > UBA9968 > UBA9968 > JAJPJQ01. The sequence continues at coordinate 37,636 of JAJPJQ010000018.1, read as the reverse complement.
TCCTCGTTTCGGTTGAAGAAACGAAATTCTCTAATATCGTTACAAAGACCTGGAGCTCCGACGGTAATCACGCTCCGACGGCCGATTCTCAAACTGTTACCACGGCCGAGGACACGCCAATAGTCATCCATCTGACTGGAAACGACGATGCCGACCATCCGCTCACATTCAGCATTGTCGATCAGCCTCAGCATGGAACGCTGTCGGCAATCACTCCAGCGACCGCGAAACAAACCGCAAATGCAAAGAAGCTGAAACAAAAGCAGTTGCAAAAACAGACGCAAAAGGCCGGTAAAGGGAAACCCGTACCTGGCTCAGCACCGGTACCTTCTAAAACGCAGCTCGCGGCCATCGTTCAAGCGATGGTTACCAACAACGTCACCTATACGCCGAACCCGAACTACAATGGCTCCGACAGCTTCACGTTCAAAGTCAACGACGGGACCGTGGACAGTCAAAAGGCCACCGTCACCATCAACGTCACGCCCGTCGCCGATCCGCTTGAGATCCAGAGGATCGATTTCGTGCGCAGGACCGGCATCAGCGCCGGATACACTTACTCCACCCCTGGAATCGCCGCAGTGGCGAAGCTGTTGAACCCCGATGGCGACAGCAGCGCGGATTTCGCGATTTCTACTCTAGTAGCGACTAATGTACCGAAGAATTGCGGCGCGGGGGTCATAGAGTCGGATGAATTCAATCTAGCCAAACGGAACCCGAATATAATCAGAGAGACGGTTCCGGTCAGCGACAACCCGGATTCGGAAAACCCAGCCGATACGCAGGGAGAGATCAAAGTACTGGAGATTGGTCCCGCGGCAATCGCCGCTGCAGGCAACTGCGCGGTCACGCTGAAGCTGACCGCCTTCAGCATGCGCATCGACGAGCTGCAGTCGACCACCGTGAGTTTAGGCCAGGGCCAAGCGATCTGCGTCGATAGCGACGGCGGCGTCGCTTATGCGTGCGGCACGCCCACGACCTCGTCGGAACCCAAGCAAAATCAGGCGTCGCGTGTGGCGAGCGAACCCGCCGGCTCCGTCAAGATCGCGCCGCCACGATTCCGTTAAGAAAGCTTGTGCTCTTACCGGAAAAGAGGGGCCGCATGGCCCCTCTTTTTTTGGTTCATTGCAGTCTGTCAGAAGAGTCCAAATTTGACAGACTCTACAAACATCTGTATCCTGCGGCGAACCGCTAACCTCGGGAAAACTCAATGCTACACAATCGAAGTTCAGTCCTTGGTCAATCGTCACGCCGGTCTATATTCCGGAAGCTCCTTTTAGCCGTCATCGCGCTGATGCTCTTCGGCGCCACGCCGGCATTGGCGCAGGAAAGCCGCGAATCGGCAGAAATCGCGCTCTCGCGAGCGATTCTGCTTTACGACGCGAAAAACTACGACGAGGCCACGCGCGAGCTGATACGCGCAAATCAACTGGACCCGCGAAATACGAATGTCGTCTACTATCTTGCCCTGAGTCTCAGTGCGCAGGGCCGTTACGCCGAGGCCGAGGCTTATGTGCGCAAGGGGTTGGAGGTACAGCCGAACAACGCGAACCTGCGGTTGATGCTCGCCTCTACTCTCCGCGCGCAGGGGAAGACGGACGCGGCGAGACAGATCGCGGAGTCGCTGCAGCTCGAGCCTGCCTCGCCTCTCGTGGGCCCGAGCCGCGACCTGCTAACCGCGCTCAGAACTCCGCGGCGCGGCGACACACCGTTCTGGTTGGAGGTAAACGCCCGGGCGCAGTATGACACGAACGTCACGCTCGAAGCCAACAATAGTCGATTGACTCGCGGCCTTGGTTCTAAAAGAAGCCCGGGCAATTTGCTAGCCGTGAATACGGAATATGCGTTTCTCCGTACTCCGCAATGGCAAGCGGCTGCGCGGTACGATTTTCTTCAGACGATCAATTACTACAATCACAAGTTCGACTTTAACGAAAATATTATCGGTGGGCGGTTGACCTATAATAATGCCCTAACCGCGGGCAATCGTTATTTTATTACCGGCAGAGCTTTCTTCGATAATTTGCTGGAGGGGGGTCGTAAGCGGCTTCAGCGACCGACCGGCCAACTTGATTCTTATCTGTATTGGAACTCAGCCGGATCTGTTCGTACGCAGCTTTTTTATCAACTCCAGGGTGAGAATTGGCAAAGAGTCGGCAAAGGCGATGAAAATCGAGATGCCATCAACAATCGTGTCGGCTTGGTTCAGTACCTTTTTTTCGACAGCCAACGTTACGGCGTGAATTTTGGTTATCATTACGACTTCGACGACGCCGATGGCGCAAACTGGACCTACGCAGGACACCGCGCGGTCGCCGGCTTCTTGGTTACACTGCCTTGGGAAATCAGGGCGACTAGTAATTTTGAATTTCATGCCCGTCATTACGATGGAATAAACAGTAAATTCGCGAGACATCGCAGCGATCACGAATATTTGGCACTCTTTGATCTCGCTAAAGACATCACGCCGAATCTGACCGTGTCGTTCCAGCACTTGTGGAATCATAACGAATCGACAATCTCGACGTATGATTATAAACGACAGGTCTATTCTCTCGGTCTAATCTGGCGCTATTATTAGTGCGAGGTGGAATTATGAAATACGGTTTACTCGTTCTCGCTCTCGCGTCTATCGCTTTTAACGCCTACGCCGGCGTCGGCGTCGTCACCGGCGTTCAAGGCGACGCGACGGTGCGGCACGAGACCGCACCGCAGACGAAAGCCGTTCGCTTCAAGGACGAAGCGTTCTGGCTCGATACATACAACACCGGCGCCAGGTCGGGCCTCCGGCTGCTGGTCCTCGACAAGAGCGTCATCACGTTGAAGGAGCTAAGCCAGATGCAGCTGCGCGAGGAGAATGCGACGCCGACGCAGCCGAAGAGGAAAAACGTCGTCAACCTCGTCTCCGGCGCCGCGCGCACAGTCGTGGAGAAGGACGCTCTCAAGGATTCAGATTACGAGATCCGCACCAGCCGCGCGATCGCGGGCATTCGCGGGAGCGATCTCATCGGAGTAATCGGGACTGCGCTGAACGATCAGCTGCAGCGCGCGGGTCTGCCGCGGGTGCCAAATAATAATTGCGTGGCTTTTGTAACGGGTCCAGGGTCGACTTCCGGCGTCGTCGCGCCGCAGGTCGGCAATACCGACATGGGGCCGCTGGATCTACTGATCGTCTGCGATCAATTCACACACAACCCTGTATCGGCGAACCAGTTCGATGACATCTCGAATTTCCTTCCGCCGACGGATCCTCCGCCGAATCTTCCGCCGCCGCCCGATGGAGGTGGAACACCGCCGACTCCGCCGGGAGTTTTCCCTCCATCTACCCCGAGAAGCCGAGGCGATTGATCCGAATGAGGAGAAACGGTTAATGAAAAGGCGCCGCGCGAGATGATCGCCGGCGCCTTTTTATTGAATTGCCGATTAATTCTTGCCGTGGCAGCGCTTGTACTTCTTTCCGCTGCCGCAGGGGCACGGGTCGTTTCTGCCCGCCTTCATGCCGTCCCGCTTGGCTTGCGCCGGCTCCACAGCAGGTTGATCGCCGCCTCCATGGCTTAACACCATGCGCTGCGGGCGCTGCTGCACCTGCTGCACCTGCATTTCCTGCACGGCGCTCTCGCGCGCCATCTCGATGGTGAAGAGCTTCTGCGCGACATCCTCCTGGATACGGTGGACCATCTCTTCGAACATCTCGAAGCCTTCTTTTTGATACTCCTGAAGCGGGTTTTTCTGCCCGTAGCCGCGCAGCCCGACGCCCTCCTTCAAATGGTCCATGTTGAGAAGGTGGTCTTTCCACAGCGCGTCGATCGTTTGCAGCATGATGATTTTTTCCAGCTGCCGTAGCATCGGCGCGCCGAACTGCTGCTCCTTGCGGTCGTAAGCCGCGACGACGTTCTCGACGATGGTTTCCTTTAAATGCTCCGCGGTCATCTCTTCGCGCTCTTTTTCCGGTAGGTCGAGGCGAAACGCGAATTGATGATAGAGCGCGTCGCTAAGCGCGTTGTAATCCCATTCGGCGGAATCCGTCTCGTCGTCGGCGTAGCGCTCGGCGACGTCCTCGGCGAGCCCGGCAGCGATGTCGAGGACTTCTTCCTTCAAGTCGTCCGACTTGAGCACCTCTTTGCGCTGGTGGTAGATGACCTCGCGTTGCTTGTTCATGACGTCGTCGTATTCCAGCAGGTGTTTGCGGATGTCGAAGTTGTGCGCCTCGACCTTTTTCTGCGCGTTCTCGATCGCGCGCGTGACGAGACCGTGCTCGATCGGCACGCCTTCTTCCATGCCGAGGCGGTCCATGATGCCCTGGATGCGCTCGGCACCGAATATCCGCATGAGATCGTCTTCGAGCGATAGATAAAAGCGCGAAGAGCCTGGATCACCCTGTCGGCCGGAGCGACCCCGCAGCTGATTGTCGATGCGGCGGCTCTCGTGACGCTCCGTGCCGATGATATGCAGCCCGCCGGCGGCGACGACTTTTGTTTTTTCCTCGGCGCAGAGCGCCTCGTATTTCTTGAGAATGCCTTCGAAACTCTGCCTGTAGGCTTCCGGCGCCTTTTCGAGCTCTTCACGAACTTCTTCGACGATCTTCACGTACTCCTGACGTTTCGCCTCGTAGTTTCGCTGGGCCTCGCGGATCGCTTCCTCGTAAGGGGCGCGCACGGCCTCGCAGTGCGCCTCCGCTTCTTCGAAAGCGCCGCGCGCCTGCTCGTACTCGGAAACCTCGGCCGAATGCTCGCCGCGCGCGAGCACGGCATTGCCGACGGCGAACTCGTAGTCGTTCACCCGCTGCTCGTAGTTGCGCCGCGTCTCGTCGAGCGCCTCCATAATTTCCTTGCGCCGGCCGTTGCCTTCCTGCCACCGCGCGAGGGATCGGTCGAACTCCGCCCGAGCCTCTTCGAACGATTCCTTCGCTTCCGGCGACACGCCGTCGCCCGATTCTGTCAGTAAGCTTTCGAGCGTCTCTTTGACGCGAAGGTACCGGTCCGGAATGCCTCCGAGTCCATGGAGGGCGTCGATCAACTCACCGGCCGAGATCTGCTCGTATTGCTCGCGCAGGTCGCGGAAAGGCGACAGCTCGCGCAGGCGCCGCTGAAGTTCCGTTAGTCGCTTCAGCGCGTCACTGCGCTGCTGCTCGTAGACTTCGCCTTCCTTGCGGTATTTCTTCTCGGCCTTCTGGACCTCCTCTTCGTATTTTTCGCGCAACTCGCGAAGCGTGTCCTCGTAGCGCGTCGCCCCCTGGAGCGGCAGCTTGGCCGACCGGCTGAGCCATTCGTGCTCCATGTCGGAGCGGGCTAGAAACTCCGCATTGCCGCCGAGCAGAATGTCGGTGCCGCGGCCGGCCATGTTGGTGGCAATCGTGACCGCAGCGTGGCGTCCGGCCTGAGCGATGACCGTGGCTTCGGCCTCGTGATTGACGGCGTTCAGCACGTTGTGCTTGACGCCCTGCTGCTTCAGCATGCGCGACAGGCGCTCGGACTTGGCCACAGAGGTGGTGCCGACGAGCACCGGCTGCCCCTTTTGATTCCGCTCGCGGATTTCCTCGACGACGGCGATGAACTTCTCCCGCTCGGTCCTATAAACGAGGTCGGCGTTGTCAACCCGGATCATCTTTCGGTGCGTGGGTATGACGACGACGTCGAGCTTGTAAATATTTTTGAACTCCGTCGCCTCGGTGTCGGCGGTGCCCGTCATGCCGCCGAGCTTCTTGTACATGCGAAAATAATTTTGAATCGTGATCGTCGCGAGCGTCTGGTTCTCCTCGCGAATGTGCACGCCTTCCTTCGCCTCGATCGCCTGGTGCAGGCCGTCAGACCAGCGCCGGCCGGGCATCAGGCGGCCGGTGAACTCGTCGACGATGATGACCTCGCCGTCCTTGATGACGTAATCGACATCGCGCTTGAACAGCGCGTGCGCTTTCAATCCCTGGTAGATGTGATGCAGCGTGTCGATATTGCGAGGGTCGTAAAGATTATGGATGTTGAGAAGGCGTTCGACTTTCGCGACGCCGGTCTCCGTCAGCGTCGCCGTCTTGCTCTTCTCGTCAACCGTATAATCGCCCTGCTTCTCGATCGCCTCGCGTTTTTCCTGCGTCGGGTCGCCCTGAATCACCGCGCCGCGCGTGAGCTTCGGGATGATCCGGTCGATAATGTAGTATTTGTCCGTCGACTCTTCCGCCGGACCGGAGATGATGAGGGGCGTCCGCGCCTCGTCGATCAGGATGTTGTCGACCTCGTCGACGATGGCGAAGTTGAGCTCGCGCTGGACGTATTCCTCCAGCGAGAACTTCATGTTGTCGCGCAGGTAGTCGAATCCGAATTCGTGGTTCGTGCCGTAGGTGATGTCTGCCATGTAGGCATCGCGGCGCGAGATCGGCCTGAGATTCAGATAGCGGTAGTCTTTCGTGATGTACGTCGGATCGAAAAGATAGCTCGCCTCATGCACGATAGACGCGACGGTGAGGCCGAGTGCGTGGTAAATCGGTCCCATCCACTGCACGTCGCGGCGCGCAAGATAATCGTTGACGGTGATCAGATGGACGCCCTTGCCGGTTAGAGCGTTCAGGTAAAACGGCAGTGTCGCGACAAGCGTCTTGCCCTCGCCGGTTTTCATTTCGGCGATCTTACCTTCGTGCAGCACGATGCCGCCGATCATCTGTTCGTCGAAATGCCTGAGCCCGATTGTCCGCTTCGAAGCCTCGCGCACGGCCGCGAACGCCCCGGGCAGGATTTCATCCAGCGCTTCGCCTTCGGCTTCGCGCAGGCGCTTTTCGAGGTTCTCGGCCTCCGTCTTGAGCTCCTCGCGCTCCTCGGCGTCGGCGGTGGCGATTTTTGCCTGAGCCTCTTCCACTTCGGCCCGGACGGCCGCAGTGGCGGACCGGATACGGTCCTTAAAGTCGTCGGTTTTAGCCTTTAACTCGGCATCGGAAAGCTTCGCCAGCTCGGCCTCGAGGCTGGCGATTTCCTCGATGATCGGGCGAATACGCTTGATCTCGCGCTCGTTTTTGGTCCCGACGATCTTTTTAATTAAATCGATCATTTATAATCATCCAAAATACACGATTCGCCATACGTCATACAAGCTTAAGGCCCGGTAAATCCGCCTTTTTCCTTGACACCGCGGCAAACACCGTGCTACCTGCACACAAACGATGTCGACACGGCTATTATACCTTTTGAGGGCGCTCATCGGTACGGCGGGAGCAGTCGTGATGGCTGCAGCGATTCAAACGTCGGCGTTCGCCGCGCAGACGCAGGGCGCGGACGAGCAGAACGACCCAAATTCTCCCGAGCTTGACGCTTACAATCAATATGCGTCCTCCGCGCAAAAGCTGCAGGAAGCCGCTATTGAAGACCTTCAGTCGGCTGTCAATGCTGCGAAATCAGCCGGCGCTCTAGATCCCAAAGATGCCGAAGGGCGGACCGCGATCGCGCGCCGGGCGCAGGATAGAATCACCGCCGCTCTCAATAAATTCGAAGGCGCGGCGCGTGAGGCCAAAGCGGCGGCCCGCTTTGCCGGAACGCTCAAGAAAATGGGAATCACACCCGATCCGATCTATGACCCCGACGCCGTAAACACCGCGCTGGACGGACTCCGCGAGCTCGTCGTCGTGCCGCGCCATTACGGCCCAGGACTGGAAACCGAGCCCGACGAAGAGTTGGACCAGTCCTCTGCCGACCGCGAGAAAGATGCCATTAACCAGCTCGGGCAGGCGGTCAAGGACGCTCAAGCCGCCGGCTCGTCGGACCCTAAGGATGTAAGAGGAAGAACGGCGAAAGCGCGGGCCGCGCGCGATCATGCGATCAACGCGCTGAAGAATTTCGAAGCCGCGCGAAGACTGGCGCGCTCGGCCGAGCAAGTCCGACAGAGCAAGGCCACACCGTTCCGCCAGAACGTGCCTTACGGCCAGTCTACCCCACCGCCAGTCGTCACCCCACCCTACGGCTACGTTTACGGGCCTGACGGATATCTCGTGCCGCGTCGCGACTACGGGCCGGTGTACGATCCGTGGGGATTTCCCCGCTAACGGTCAGCGCTCGATTCTAACGGCGCTATCTACCCGCTCGCCCATAAAGCGCCGGCCGACCTTGATAAAGCGGTCGGGCACGTCGGTAACGAAGAAGCTCGCCGCGCCCTTGCCGCGCTCTCTTTCAAGCGATTTCTCCGTGAGCAGCCGCGAGACTTCTTCGGCGGTCTCCTCGGCCGAATCCACGAGCCGCACAGCGCGCCCCATGAACCTGCGTATCGCTTTCTTCAGGAGCGGATAATGCGTGCAGCCGAGAATCAGCGTATCGATGCCGCTGCGTTTGAATCCGGCGAGATACGATTCGACCGTCCGGTCGACGACCTCGTTGTCGAGCCAACCTTCTTCGACGAGCGGCACGAACAGCGGGCAGGCGCGGCTGTAGACCTCGACAGAGCGGTCGAGCCGCTTGAGCGCTTCCGTGTATGCGCCGCTCTGGATCGTCGCCTCCGTGCCGATTACGCCGATGCGTTTGTTGCGGGTCTTCTTCAGCGCGCCGCGCGCGCCCGGCTCGATGACGCCGATGACCGGCACGGAAAGCTCCGTTTGCAACGGACGGAGCGCGACCGCAGTCGAAGTGTTGCACGCGACTACGACGAGCTTCACGCGCTTCTGCAATAAGAACTCCGCGTTCTCGAATGAATAGCGAAGCACGGTCTCGACCGATTTCGTTCCATAGGGAGAACGCGCCGTATCGCCCAGATAGACGGTGTTCTCGCGTGGCAGCTTGGCGATGATCTCGTGCAGCACGGTGAGCCCGCCGATACCGGAGTCGAAGAGACCGATAGGATCCGAAGAAGGCATTACAGCGCAACACTCTCGGTCATGCGGCTGCCGAGTTCCTTCTCACATGCAGGGATAAACCCGAACACCTGCTCCCATACCTCGCGCGATTCCATACAGAGATACACGAAAGTTGTCGGCGCCGCGGCGCGGATCCAGGCGAGCATTTTGCGATACATCGAGACGCGGAGCGGCTGGAAGTAGCGCAGCTTGCCGTCGGGGCAGAGAATCTGCTCGCCGGTCGGCAGGCGGCTCGATGGAAAGCGCGAGCGCATCGCGCGCTTGAGAGCCGGCGTCGTGCGCAGCACGCCCATGCTGATCCACGCGACGCGGCGGAAGTCGACCGCGGCGAAAAGCCTCTCGACCATATTGCGGTAATCCTGCTCCCAGCCGTCGTACTCGACCATCGGATCGAAATGAAAGCCGAGTTTATAGCCCGCCGCCTGGCAGCGCTTCGCTGCGGCGATTCTTTCGTCGAGACTCGCAGTGTCGTGCTCGTCGGCGTCGACGACGCGCTGCGGGTTCATCGACCACGAGACGACGACGCGCTCCTTGGGATCGATACCGAGAAGCCCGTCGACGCAATCGCTCTTCGTCTTGAGCTCCAGCAGCGCATTCGGCTGCTCGGCGAAAAACGGAATGACTTCCGCGGAAAAGCCGATATAGGGATCCAGCGCCAAGCTATCGGTGATCTCGCCGGTGCCGATGCGGAAAAAGAACTTTCGGTGCTTCTCCAGCATCTCGCCTGCTTCGGCGATGAGGTCGCCGACGTTCGTAAAAACCTTGAGCGCGGGATTGGAGCCGAGATATTCCTGGAGGTAGCAGTAGCTGCAATCCATCGGGCAGTTGCTCGCGAAGTTGATCACGAAGTAATTGCAGCACACCTGCCCGTCGCTGCCCGGACATTTTTTCAAGAACTCGCCGCGGTGCCGCTGCAGGAAAAGCCGCCGCTTCGCCGCGCCGAAATCGGGCGGAGTGAGGACGCCGGTCTCCGCCGAAGATAGAAACGGCAGGTCGGGAAACGCGCGCTTTACATTGCGGTAGATCGGGCTTTCTTCGACGCCGGGCTCGACGACGATCTCTTGCGGCCGGTATGATTTCATCTCATGTTCCGGCCGTCCCGCTATCGAGCATGGTAAATATCTGCTTCATCTCATCGCTGTCGATTGCGCGCGACGCATCGGCCGCGAGCCGCCGCAAATGCTCCTGGCTCGTCGCCTCGATTTTCACGCCGACGCCGCCGCCTTCGAGTCCCGGCGGAACGTTGATGGAAATTCCGCGCGGCAGCTTGAGATTGCGAATGCGGCGATGAATTTCGTCTTCGATGCCGGCCAGACGCGGGAAGCGCAGCCTCCGGAGTTCCTCCTTCAGCCGTTTAAGCTTGTCGTTCCTGCCGAGCCGCGGGTCGGTAACGACGCCGGACAATTCTTTCTGTAAGAGCGTTGCGATCGGCGTGCCGTCCCGCAATGCGATCTCGTCGAGCCAGTCGAGCAGATCCTTGAAGTGGTTTTCACCCGGTCTGACTTCGCGAATCATCTCCAGCAGCGCGCTGCGGTCGGCTTCGTTATAGCCCAGCCAGCGCGCCTCGGTATGCAGGTGGAAGCCCTTGCTCCGGCAGTACGACCGGATCTCCTGGTCCATCTTTTTCTCCAATAAATTCAGCTACTAGAGTATCGTATTCTAAAGCTTCGGCTTCACGCGCCCGCTTGCGCGCACCGGCGGCCAAAATACGCGCCTTGCGCGCTAGTGTGTCGATGACCCATGCTCGCTTCTCGCCGGAGAGACCTGATCGCAGCAGCTTTTTCAATGCCTGCACGCGAAAGCGATCGAAGCCCCACGTCGAGCGCGATAACTGGTCTGCATGCCCGCCGCGCTTGATCACCAAAGAATGGGCTACGAGATCCACGCGATAATCCCGCGCGATGCGCAGCCATAAGTCGTAATCCTCGCATACGGGAAACGTCTCGTCGAATCCACCGACTTCGTCGAAGAGCTCGCGCGTCATCAAGACCGCGGAGGGACTTACGAGGCAGAGCTCGAGGCTCGCGCGGAAGATGTCTCCCGAAGGCTTTCGGTGCTTTGATTTAGCATTGACGCGGACGCCGTTGCGAATCCAGATTTCTTCCGTCTGGCAGATACGGCACCGCCGATCGGCTTCCATAAAGTTCATCTGCACGGCAAGTTTTTTCGGCCGCCACAGATCGTCGGAATCGAGGAATGCGATGTATTCGCCGTTGGAAGAACGGATCCCCAAATTGCGCGCGGCGGCAACGCCATGATTGGCCTGGCGCAGCACGCGAACGCGCTCCCCATAGCGCGACGCGAGCTCCTGCGTCGTGCCGTCCGTCGATCCATCGTCTACGACGAGAAGTTCGAAATCGCGATAATTTTGCGCGAGCACGGAATCGACGGCTTCGCAGAGCATCGCCTTGCGATTGTACGCAGGAATTATCACGGTCACGCGCGGCATGACCTACTTAGGTAACTTTACACGCCGGACAATGCAAGTGAGAATAAAATTTAGGAACAATTCTATTGACAACTTTTACGGACTTTTACTACTATCGTTGAGTTTTGACCGACGACCTTCTTCGCACGACACAGAATCGGAATCGACTCGCTTGATCGCCTGCTTTGCGCACGCGGTCGGAAAGGAACCCGCTCCCGTGTGGCGTCTAAACGGTACCAGCCCGGCTTCCGATCACAACTCGACCACCGTTCTCGACCAGAGCGTCGACATGGAAGGACGCCTGCGCTTCTCCGGCACGCTCATCCTCAACGGAAAGTTTCGCGGTGAGATATCCTCTTCCGGCACCCTGCTGGCGGGCGAGACCGCTGAAGTCGACGGGAACGTTCGGGTCGGCACGGCGATCGTCAACGGCCACATCAACGGAAACATCGTGGCCGGACAGCGCGTCGAGCTCCGGGTCGGCGCGCACGTCGACGGCGACATCACGACGCCGGCGCTCGTGCTCGAAGAGGGCGTCGTATTCGACGGCAACTGTAAGATGATGAGCGGCGAGGTCGCGGCGGAGCAAAAAAGCTCTTGAACGATGCAGAGGCGCTATTCCATTCTCATTCTCGCGCCATGGGACGCGCGCGTCCGGCGCGTGGAAGTCACGCGGGTCTCCGCCGCTGTAGCGGTTTCCGCAGCGCTCGCCCTTCTCGTCGCCGGCGCGTGGCTCGGCGGTAATTTTCTTTGGAATCAATGGAAGCTCGCCAGTGCGAAAAAAGCGCAGGCGCAGCGTGAAGAGCTCGCCCGGCTGAAGGACAAGGCCGATGGAATCCAGACGCTGCTGGAAGACTGGCAGGGCTTGCGCGAAAAAGTCGATACGTCCGTACCGGCCGATAAACGCATCGGCGCGAAAAGCCGTTTCGCGGTCGCGGAGATGCAGCAGAGCCTCGATCGGCTGCAACTGGAGCTCGACCGGCTGATCTCGGCGATTCCGACGGAATGGCCCGCGAAGGGCAAGATAACTTCAGGCGTCGGCGATCGCGTTTCGCCGATGACCGGCAAAATCGAGTTTCACGCCGGCCTCGACATTCCGAATCCCACCGGCACGCCAGTATACGCGCCCGGCGACGGCACGGTGGAGGCGGCGCGCGAGATGAACGGCAACGGCCGCACGGTAGTCTTGAATCACGGCCAGGGAATCACGACGCAGTATCTGCACCTATCCAAGATCCACGTGAACGTCGGACAGCACGTGCGCAAAGGCCAGGCGATCGCCGAAGTGGGCAGCACTGGGCTGAGCACCAGCCCGCATCTGCATTACGAAGTGCGCGTGAACGGTGTGCCGATCGACCCGCGCCAGTCGCTCCTCGCCAGCGACGTAGCGATTAGATAAATTCTTCAACTTTTTTGAAGAACTGATCGACGATCATCTTGGCGACGCCGCCGATCATGCGCTGGCCTAAGCCGGCGATGATGCCGCCGACTTTCGCGTCCGTGCTGTACTTGAGGACCGTCTCGCCGCCGCGATCTTCCAGATCGATCGCCACGTCCCCTTTCATGAACCCGGGACCGCCGGCGCCTTCGCCGCTGAGCACGTAGTGCTCGGGCGCGCGCTTGTCCTTGATCGCCAGCTTGCCTTTGTACGAGCCTTTGACCGAAGCGACGCCGACCTTCATCGTCGCCTCGAACTGGTCGGGACCGATCTCTTTCATTTCCTCGCAGCCGGGCATGCATTGTGCCATGACCTTCGGATCCTGCAATACCTGCCAGACCCGGTCGCGCGGCGCTTTAAATGTGTAAGTGCCTTCGATCTTCATCGAACATCGTTGAGCTATCACGCGGCGACCCAGGCTTCAAGCAATCGTCGTTGAATGTTCGCCCCATGTCGATTACAATTGGCGTGATTCATGCGAAAACAACGAATCTTCTGGCTTGCTGTTTTCGTCCTGCTTTTTTCATCCACGAGTCATTCTCAGGACCCGACGCCGCGCGAGCTGTTCGCAAAGGGATATGCGTTGTATTCGGGCGGCGACCCGCGCCAGGCCGAGGAATTTTTCCTGCGGACGCTCGACCGCGGCTTCATCCTCGAAGATTACAGCCTGCACTTCCTGGCGCAGATCGCAGCCAACGCCGGCAATCAGCCGGCTACGCGGCAATACTACAGCCAGCTCCAGCAAAAATTCCCGGACAGCATCTGGCTGCCGCACGCCGATCTCCAGCTCGCGAAGTTCGCTTTGGCGGACAAAAACTACGCGAAAGCGATTGAGCTCGGCCGCGCGCTGCGTTCACTGCGCGCGAAAAGGGAGATTGCGGAGGAGGCTGCGTATTTGGTCGCGCAGGCCTACGAGGGAAACGGCGATGGGAAGCAGGCTTACGCCGGATACCAGGAGCTGCGCAGGACCGCCCCGCTGTCCGCCTGGGATGCGCCGGCGCGCAAGGCGGTCGCCGCACTGCGCGATAAATTCCCCGAGCAATTCCAGCCGACGTCGCAGGAAGCGCAGCTCGCCGAGGCCGACCTGCTGACGCGAGAGCAGGCATACGGCGACGGAGAAAAAATTTACCGCAAACTTTTGGATCAGACGTCAACGGGAAGTTTCCGCGCGCGTACTCTTTCCGGATTGGGCAACCTCTACCGCGTGCAGCGCAAGCGCGACGAAGCGATACCGGTCTACGCCGAAATCGTTCAGAGCTTTCCCGAAAGCGCCGAGGCGCCCGCGGCGCTGAACCAGCTCGCGCAGATCTATTGGAACCGCGACGACGACGCGAAGGCGCTCGAATATTTCAAGCTCATGCGCGACCGGTATGCGAAAAGCCCTTATGCCGACTTCGCCGCTAATGCCACCGCGCGCATTTACGAATCGGGCGGCAAAACCGACGACGCGCTCGCCGCGTACCAGGCGCTGGCGAAGCAAGGCGCCGACGCGCAATGGCGCGAAGAAGGCGCGTGGCGCGCCGCCTGGATTTATTATTTCCGGAAAGACGATTACAACGCCAACGCGGCATTTAAACGGCTGGCCGCGAGCAAGGACGCGAACAAATACCGGCTCGCGGCGATTTACTGGCAGGCGCGCACGGCCGCGCGCATGCAGCAGACAGAGGACGCGAAGCGCCTTTACTTGTATATCTTGAACGACGGCGAGGAGAGTTATTACAAGGCCGCGGCGACGGCGCGGCTCGCGGCGCTCGGCGCCGTGCCCGAAGAGAAAAAGATCGATGTGGCGCCGCCGGAAGCGAAAGTCTCGGCGATGACCTCCGCACAGTCGTTCCACCTGCTGCGCGGGCAGGAGCTTACGGAAATTTCCCTTCAGACGCTCGCGGTAGCCGAGCTCGACGAGGTGAGAAGCCTTTCGTCCGAAGATACGGCAATGCGGCTCCTGCTGCTCAAAGAGTACGGCCGCAGCGGCGCGTATCATCGCATCGTCACGCTCTCGAACCAGTCGCCGCTCACGCGCTACGGCGACGAGCTCGTGCGCTACCGCTATCCTCTCGCTTATTGGGAGACCGTGCAGAAAGTCGCCAAAGAGAGCGGCATCGACCCTTATCTCGTCGTCTCGCTGATGCGCCAGGAGAGCCTCTTCGATCCGCGCGCCTTGTCGCCGGCCGCGGCGCACGGTCTGATGCAGATGCTGCATTCGACGGCCGCACGTACGGCGGCACGCCTCAAACTGACACCGCCGACCCGCGAGAAGCTCTTTGAGCCGGAATTGAATTTAAAGCTCGGCATCCATCACCTGAAAGAGTTGCTGCAGCGCTTCTCGAACAACAACGTCAAGGCGATCGCGGCCTACAACGCGGGCGCCGAGGCGGTGTCGCGCTGGGAAACGCGCTACGCCGGCGCCGAAGACGACGAGTTCGTCGAGCGCATCCCCTACACGGAGACGCAGCTTTACGTCAAGCTCGTCCTCCGGAACCTCCGCGTTTACAAAAAGCTTTACAGCGAGCAGAGATGAAACGGCGCGCGCGCCCGCGCATCGGCATCACGCCGGACGTTTCTGTCAGCGTGACGGCCAAAGAGCCTGTCACGATCCTTCAGGAGCGCTACGCCCGCGCCGTCGAGTTGGCCGGCGGAGTACCGCTAATTCTGCCGCCGCTGCCGTCCGCGCGGACCCTGCGGGCGATGCTCGACTCGCTTGACGGACTCGTCGTGAGCGGCGGCAACTTCGACATCCATCCCAAATTTTACGGCGAGAAGCCGATCGCGGCTCTGGGTCAGATCAAGGAAGATCGGACCGAATTCGAGCTCGGTCTGATCGAACTCGCCCTCGCCCGCGACATGCCCCTGCTCGGCATCTGCGGCGGCGCGCAGGCGATTAACGTCGCGCTCGGCGGTTCGCTCTATCAGGACATCGACGCGCAGCGCCCCCAACATATCGAGCACCAGCGCTCGGAATTGAAGGACCGCGGCGGCCATGAAGTCGCGATTCACGAGAAAACGAAACTCCGGAAAATCGTCGGCAAGCCGGTGCTGGAGGTCAACACCACGCATCACCAGGCGGTGAAGACGCCGGGAAAGAAGCTCGTCGTCAACGCGACCGCCGAAGACGGCATCGTCGAAGGCATCGAGAGCACGGCGCAACGTTTCGTAATGGGCGTCCAGTGGCATCCCGAGTTTCTCGTCCATCGCGATGCGGCGCAGCGAAAAATCTTCGCGGCACTCGTCCGCGCGTGCAATGCCAACGGCCGGTAAGGCCGGACGACAAATAACACAATTATTTCATCGGCTACGTTGACACGATCCGACCCGCGCCATAGACTTCAGCCGAAAGCGCGCTCTAAGAGATCGCCAGTGTCGCCGGTCCAGCTTTCCTAATTTATTTCTTCGTTCCTCCTTCGCGCAGCAGCTTCGGGCGCGTTTTCCCACAAGAGACGAAGAAACGATGGTTGCGAAAGGAGACCCGCCATGCCTTATATTTCTGTCGGGAAAGAAAACTCTTCAGACATTCAGATGTACTACAAGGATTGGGGCAGCGGTCAGCCGGTGGTCTTCAGTCACGGCTGGCCGCTCAGCGCCGACGCGTGGGAGGACCAGATGTTTTATCTCGCCTCGCGCGGCTACCGCTGCATCGCCCACGACCGCCGCGGCCACGGTCGCTCGACCCAGACCTGGGGCGGCAACGATCTGGATACATACGCCGACGATCTCGCGAAGCTCTGCGAGGCGCTCGACCTGAAGAACGCGATCCACGTCGGCCACTCAACCGGCGGCGGCGAGGTCGCGCGCTATGTCGGCCGCCACGACACCAAGCGCGTCGCCAAGGCCGTGCTAGTCGGCGCGATCCCGCCGCTCATGCTGAAGACGCCCGCGAATCCGAACGGAACCGCGATCGAGGTATTCGACCAGCTGCGCGCGTCGGTGCTGAAGGACCGCTCGCAGTTCTGGAAGGATCTGAGCCTCCCCTTCTACAGTTATAACCGGCCGGGCGCCAAAGTTTCCGAAGGCGTGCGCGAGTCGTTCTGGCTTCAGAGCATGATGTGCGGCTTTCCCGGCTCGTACTTCTGCATCAAGGCGTTCTCCGAGACCGATCAACACGAAGACCTGAAGAAGTTCGACGTTCCGACGCTCATCGTCCACGGCGACGATGATCAGATCGTCCCGATCGGCGCCGCGGCGATGCAGTCGTCGAAGATAGTCAAGAACGCCGAGCTGAAAATCTACAAGGGCGCGCCGCACGGCTTGGCGACGACGCACAAGAACCAGTTGAACGAAGATCTGCTCGCGTTCATCAAGGCATGATCGATGGAACAACACTTCTCAACGGCTAAGGCATTAGTTATGGCCGACGGCATCCGGACGATCACTATGCCGCCGCCGGCGCGGGCGCAGCAGATTTTTCCCACGCTCACGCCGGCGCAGGTCGCGCGCATTGCCGCGCACGGCCGCAAGCGCCGTTTCGAGCGCGCCGAAGTGCTGCTCGAAGCCGGCGCGCCAGTCGTGCCGTTCTTCGTCGTAACCGCCGGATCGTTGGAGGCCGTGCAGCACTCCCCTGACGGCGAAGTGCTCATCACCACGCACCGGCCCGGCCAATTCACCGGCGAAGTCAACCTGCTCTCCGGCCGCAGCGCGCTTGTCAGCGCGCGCGCCGCGGAACCGGGCGAGGCGATCGAGCTCACCCGCGAGCAGCTTCTGGCGCTCGTACAGACCGACAGCGAGCTCAGCGAGTTGTTCATGCGCGCGTTCATCCTCCGCCGGGTCGAGCTGATCGCGCACGGCTTCGGCAACGTCGTCCTTCTCGGATCGGAGCACTGCGCCGGGACGCTCCGCGTCAAGGAATTCCTGTCGCGCAACGGTCACCCCCATCAGTTCATCGATCTCGACCGCCACGCCGACGTCCAGACATTCCTCGACCGGTTCCGTATCGTCCCGACGGACATCCCCGTCGTTATCTGCGGCGGCGACGTCGTCCTGCGCAATCCGACCAATCAGCAAATCGCTAGCTGCCTGGGCTTCAACGACTCGATCGATCACGCGGAGACGCGCGATGTCGCGATCGTCGGCGCGGGGCCTGCCGGCCTCGCTGCCGCCGTCTATGCGGCCTCCGAAGGACTCAAGGTGCTGGTGCTGGAGACCAACGCGCCGGGAGGGCAGGCCGGCTCCAGCTCGAAGATCGAAAACTATTTGGGCTTTCCGACCGGCATCTCCGGCCAGGCGCTGGCGGGCCGCGCCTTTACCCAGGCCGAGAAGTTCGGCGCGCAAGTCGTCATCGCAAAGAGCGCGGCGCGGCTCGAATGCGAGCAGAAGCCGTATGCCGTAGCGACCGACGACAGCCTGCGCGTCCAGGCGCGCACGGTCATCATCGCAACCGGCGCCGCGTATCGCAAACCGGCGCTGGAGAATCTCTCTCAATTCGAAGGCACGGGCATTTATTACGCGGCGACCTTCATGGAAGCCAACCTGTGCCGCGGCGAGGAAGTCATCGTCATCGGCGGCGGCAACTCGGCCGGTCAGGCGGCCGTCTTCCTAGCCCAGACCGCCAAACGCGTCCACCTCCTCGTGCGCCCCACGGGCCTGACGGAAAGCATGTCGCGCTATCTGATTCTCCGTATCGAGCAAAATACCGCCATCACCTTTCACCCGACGACGGAGGTCGTCGCGCTCGAAGGCGGCAATCACCTCGAGCGTATCAAGTGGCGCGACAACAAAACCGGCGCGGCCGAGACGCGCGATATCCGGCACGTCTTTATCATGGCGGGCGCGGTTCCCAGCACGGAGTGGCTGCGCGACTGCGTCGCGCTCGACACCAAGGGCTTTATCAAGACCGGGCCGGATCTGACGCGCGAGGATCTGGCGGCGGCAAAGTGGCCGCTCGCGCGTAGCCCGTTTCTTCTCGAAACTAGTCTCCCAGGCGTATTCGCCATCGGCGACGTGCGCTCCGGCAGCATCAAGCGCGTAGCCTCGGCCGTCGGCGAAGGATCGATTTCGATCTCGTTCGTCCATCGGACTCTGCGCGAGTAAGAGAGCCTCTCATGGCCCCGGCCTGCCGTCACATTCAGAGCGTTAAGACCGTCAAACATCCGAAGCGTATGTTGTGCGAAGAGTGCGAAAAGATCGGCGCGGACTGGGTCCATCTGAGGATTTGCCAGCAGTGCGCGGCGACGCTCTGCTGCGACGATTCGCCCAATCGCCACGCGACCGCGCACGCGCGCAGCACCAAGCATCCCGTGATCGCCTCGGCGGAAACCGGAGAGCGATGGCTCTATTGCTATCCCGACGACGCGTTCGCGGAATATTAATGAATTGATCAGCCGAGCTTACGGACGAAGCCGGATTCGTCCAATTCGCGGACGAAGCGGTCGTCGACGAAGCTTTGCGGATCGGTGTCCGCCGCTGCGGGCAGGTCGCGCGACATCATCTTAAGCGCCTCGCCCAACGCCGCGACGACGGGATACGGAAGCTCGGGCATTCCCGGCCGCGTGAGATCGTAAGTTTCTTCGGCTACCTTGCGGTCGGCGATGCCGCTGTATTCCTGCTGAACCTTGATAGTGAACTCGCGGTCGCTGCGATAGCGGTGCATGCCCTCGACGTACGCCGCGACGAATTTGCGCGCGAGGTTTGGCGACTCCTCGACGGTTCGCCGCCGAGCGGCGATGCCGCCCAAAGCGTAGTTGAAGCCGAATTCGGCGAAGTCGACGAGAAACGGGCAGCCGCGGAGCTTCGCCTCGACCGCTTCCGGCGGCGTCATCACGAGCGCGTCGCACGAGCCGTCGAACAGCGGCGCCGCACCACGCTCGCCGCCGCGCGAGAGCTGTACCGCGCTGGCGCGGATGCCCTGCGCGACGAAGCGCTCGATGATGAAGCGGACAAGCAGATCGTTGAGCCCGCCGTCGCCGAGAAAGCCGATGCGCGCGCCGTCGAGCTCGCCGCGACGGCGAAAACGCGTCCGCGCGACGAGGAATTGCTGGTTGATGCCGCCGGTGAGAAAGACGAGATCGGCTTTGCCTTCGACGCCGGCGCGGAGCAGCGCCGGCGCGGCGAGATTGCCGAAGAGAATCTCGCCTGCCATCAAGCCCCGGACGACGCCCTTGGCGCCGCCCATGATGCGCGTCGTGACGTCGAGGCCGTGCTTGGCGAAAATGCCGGCGCGCTCGGTGACGATCATCGGGCCGGCGCCCTGTCCGATCGTCGCATACCCGGCGATCAGCGACTGCGTCGACACAGCGATTATTTATTACGGTCGTAGTGACCCAGGCCGGGGCGATAAGTCTTGTCGTCGAGGAACTGCTTCATCCCCTTCTCGCGCCCGCGCTCGGGATCGTTCGCGGCGAGCGCCGCGCTTTTTGCGGACATCAATTCCTCGGCCTGCCAGTAGTCCATCGTCTTGCACGCCTTGTAGACTTCCTTCGCCGCCTTGAGCGCGGCGGGATTTTTCTGTTTGAGCTTGTTGGCGAGTTTGATCGTCTCCTCGCGAAGCTTCGCCTTCGGCACGGAGTAAGTCACGAGCCGCATCTCCGCCGCCTTCTTTCCGTCGAAGCTGTCGCCGGTCATAATGTAGTACATCGCGTCGCGATAGGTCATCGACTCGGCGAGCACGCGGCTTACGAGCCCGCCGGGAAAGATGCCCCAGTTGATCTCGCTGAGACCGAAGATCGCCTCATCGGCGGCGATGGCGAAGTCGCAAGCGATCAGCGGCGTAAAGGCGCCGCCGAAGCAGAAGCCGTTGACCATCGCGATCGTCGGCTTGGGAAAGGTGTAGAGCTTGCGCCAGCGCCACTCCTGCGACGCCCAACCGGCCTTGCGCTTCTCGGCGGGATTTTTCTCCAGCGCGCGAAAGTATTCCTTCAGGTCCTGGCCGGCGCACCAGCTCTCGCCCGCGCCGGTGATCACGACGACGCGCGTCTCCTTATCGCTCTCGAGCTCCGTCAGCGCCTCGAGCATGTCGTAGTGCAGCTGCGGGCTCATCGCGTTGCGCTTCTCCGGGCGGTTTAAGATCGCCCACGAGATGCCGTCCTCTTTTTCAACCTTGACGGTCGCGTAGGATTTGGTCTCCATGTGATTTTCCTCCTATGGCGTGATGGAGCATATGGGAGGGCTGAATGGGCGTCAAGCCGGTTGACACCAACGTTGTTCTCCGAATATGACGACTGAGACGAAGGGAGGCCTTATGGTTTACGTCCTGGCGGTGCTGCTGCTCACGGCTTTCGTTCTCCCCTCTCCCGCTCACGCGAAGATCACCAAGATCGTGATCGACAGGCGCGAGCCGTTCGCCGGCGGATACGAGTTTCCCGTCACCGGGGCGTACGAGAAGATCACCGGCAAAGCGTACGGCGAGGTCGATCCTAAAAACGCGCTGAACCGGGTCATCGTCAACATCGACAAGGCGCAGCGCAACGCTCACGGCAACGTCGAGTACTGGGTCGAGATATCGATCCTCAAGCCCGTCGACATGCGGCGGGGCAACGGCACGATCTTTTACGACACGCTGAACCGCGGCAACAAGGCGATGCGCTTCAACGCCGGCGCGGCGCGCAGCAACGATCCCACGACGATTGAGCACGCGGGCGACGGCTTCCTCATGCGCCAGGGCTACGCGATGGTCTGGAGCGGCTGGCAGGGCGACATCCTGCCCGGCAACGAGCGCATGACGACCGGATTTCCCGTCGCGAAGAACCCCGACGGCAGCCCGATGAAAAAGACGATCACGACGGAATTCGTCTTCCAGAAGCCGGCCACGTCCGTTCCGCTCAGCTTCGATCGCGAGAGTCGCGACATCCGCGCTTATCCGGCCGTCGAGGAGTCGATGCCGAAGGCGAAGCTCTACCGCCGCGCGCGCCCGCATGCGCCGCTGGAGCCGATCGCGCGCAGCGAATGGTCCTTCGCCCGTTGCGTCGACAAGGTCCACCCGACGCCGAGCAACACGGATATCTGCTATCCCGCGGGCTTCTCGACCGACGCGATCTACGAGCTGGTGTACGAGGCGCGCGATCCGATCATCATGGGACTCGGCTTCGCCGCGACGCGCGACATCGTGTCGTTCCTTAGACGCGAGACTTCCGCCGCGAATCCATTGTCTTTCGACGATGGCCGGGGCGGCCGAGCCGCGCCGCGCTGGGCGATCGGTTTCGGCTCGTCGCAGGCGGGACGTTTTCTGAAAGACCTCGTTTATCAAGGATTCAATCTCGACGAGAGAAAAAGAATCGTCTTCGACGGGCTGATCCCGCATATCTCCGGCTCGCGCCGCATCTTCGTCAACGCGGAGTTCGCGATGCCCGGCCGCTTCCCGACCGCGCTCGAAGGGCATTATTTTCCCGGCGACGAGTTTCCGTACACGTACGAGAACGCGCCCAATCCATCCACGAGAAAGACCGACGGCGTGCTGGCGCGCTGCCGCGTACAGCAGGCGTGCCCGAAGATCATGCATTGGGATTCAGGCACGGAAGCCTACCAGGCGCGCAACTCGCTCGTCGTCACCGACCCGCGGGGAAGGTCGGAAGCGCCGATTCCCTCCAACGTGCGGCTCTATTATTTTTCCGGCACGCAGCACGGCCCCGCCGAAAAGCCGGCGCGCGACACCTGCCAGCAGCTCAGCAATCCCTTGTCGTATCAGGAGACGCAGCGCGCGCTGCTCGTCGCGCTGCAGGATTGGGTGACCAAAGGCATCGAGCCGCCGGATAGCCGCTTCCCGCGCCTTAGCGACGGCACGCTGGTCGACACGGCGCGCGAGAAGCAGGGCTTCCCGGCGATTCCCGGCGTGAAATATCTCGGCAAGATTAACGATCTCTTCCTGCAAAACCGGCGCGCGGAGCCGCCGGAGCACATCGCCGGCACCGAGCATCGCGTCTACGTTCCCAAAGTGGACGCCGACGGCAACGAGATCGCCGGCGTGCGGTCGGTCGATGTGCAGGTGCCCATCGCAACCTATTCCGGCTGGAACCTGCGCGCGAAGGGCTACATGGAAGACGAGCTGTGCTATCTCGTCGGCTCCTACATTCCGTTCGCGAAGACCAAGGAAGAGCGCCTAAAAACCAATGACCCGCGCCTGTCGCTCGAAGAGCGCTACAAGGACAACGCGGATTACGTCGAGAAGCTCGCGTCCGCGGCGCGCACTCTGATCGAGGAGAGATTCTTATTGCCGGAGGACGCCGCGCGCATTATCTCGGCGGCGAAGAAAAACGGGGCGGTGGCGCTGAGCGCGCAGTGAGTTCGTCGAGCGATGATAAAGCTCGCCATAAATACCCTCTTTATCGTCGCGCTGATGTACACCTTTGCAGAAGCGGCGGAACATGATGGCTGGACAATCTTGCCGAGATCCGAAGCGGAAAAGATGCGACATCCCTGTACTCGCCCGTTCCCTGAGGGTCTCGGCGAATGGTGGCAGCCATCCAACGCCGAGGTCGAACAAGCAGAGAGAATGCTTCCGGCCGCAATTGATGCCGCTTTTGCCCGTCTATTACGTGCGGAAGATCGTCGTCGTCGCCCGCAGCGCTATCACCGCCAGTACTCAGGCTTCTTGCGAAACGGTAAACGTGTGCTCTATGTGAACGCTCTCTGGGACGAAACTCCGAGCCATGACGCGGCGCTATCCGAGCGATCGCGAACCAAGTACGGCGACATGTGCGACGGCGGCATATATTTTTTCGGCGCTGTTTACGATCTGGAAAAGAACACGTTTGATACGTTTTTCTTCAGCGGTCGTTACGAGGGGCAGGTTCCAGGCGGCGGCTGGTGATGTAGAGAGGGCCAATGATGTTTAAAATCCTTTGGGGCATCGATGCGCTGACGGCGCTCATCTTCGTCGTCTTCTTCATCATCGGTATCGCCGACGGCACGGTGTCGTCGTTCAACATCATGTTATGGCTGCTGATCCTGGGTATCCTCGCCGCCGTGCTTATCGGCAGCCTCTGGCTTCAGCGGGCGGGACGGTCGCGCTTCGCGAACTCTCTGGCGCTCGCGCTTGCCGTTCCGAGCACCCTCACAGGACTCTTTTTTCTGCTCCTGATCGTCCTCCATCCGAAATGGAATTGAGGACCAATTCATCGACAGATGAGCAAAGCGCGGGACGAAATGCTATTCGAGCTGGAGCAGCGTCTGGCCCAGGTCGGCAGGAAGCTGTCCGCCGATGAGGCGTCGGCGCTTATGGCGGAGGATTTCGTTGAATTCGGCTCTTCGGGAAAAGTCTGGTCCAGGGCAGAGATCATCGCGGCGATCTCAGAGTGGCAGCCGATGGAGCGCATCATTGAGGATTTCCGCGTCCGCGAGCTAAGCACATCCGTCTGCCTGGTGTCATACAAGTCCTCCGCGTCAGGTAGGTCCGGCTACGCCCTTCGAAGTTCAATATGGCGAAACGAGGGCGGGACTTGGCGCATCGTGTTCCATCAGGGAACAGTGGTCGGATGATTGCGACCCGCGTGATTTAAGCTTCACAGCCCAAATATTTTCCTGAACTCCTCCGCATACCGGTCGGAGTGCTCCGCGACTTCTGCCGGGACGAGCTTCAGCTTGAGCTTGGACTGGTCCATCTTCGGCGCGAAGGGCTTGACGTCGCCGCGCGATGGGATGCGGCGCATCTCGCGGACCATCTCCTGCGCCTTCTTCGAGAGGACGAAATCGATGAAGAGCTTCGACGTGTTCGGCGACGTCGACTTCGCGCTCAGGCCCATGCCGCTGATCGTCGTCACGATGGGATTGAACGTCGTCACCCAATCAACGGGCGCGGACTCGCGCTTCATGCGCTCGACACGAAAGCTGTACGCCCAGCCGATCGGAACCTCGCCGGCGGCGACGAGCTGCGCGACCAATCCATGGCCGCGCCGCCATGAGGGCTGCTGCTGCGCGAGCCGTTGGAAATAGCGTTGCCCCGCTTCTTTTCCCCACACCTGCATGAGCGCGCCGTACCAGTCGTAGTCGGTCGAGTCCATCAGCATCTTGCCCTTCCACTTCGGATTGAGCAGATCGGGATAATCGCGCGGCGCGTCGCGCTCTGCGAGCATGCGCGTGTTGTACATGACGACGAGATTGTTGTTGTAGACCGCCGTCCAGCGGTGCCCGGCGTCCTTGAGCTCGGGCGCGTACGCCTCGGCTTCGGGCGACGCGTACGGCGCGAGGAATTTTTTATCCGCGAGCAGCTGGATGCCGCTCGACGAGACTACATCGAAGAGCACCTTCCCGGCGCGCGCTTCCGCGAGAATGCGGTTCAGCAGCTGTTCCTCGCCGAGGCGCGCGAGCTCGGCCTTGACGAAAGGATACTCGACGAGAAAGGCGTCGAGCAGCGGCTTCGAGGTATCGATCGCCATCGACGTGTACCACGTAAGCCTCCCCTCCTTCTTCGCGCCTTCGAGCACCGCCGGGCTCGGCTGCGCAAAAACGACACCAGCGGAACAGAGGTACAAGCTAAGCGCCAACGCCGCGATGAGTTTCATCGTCGCCTCCTGGTTTACAGAGAACTCTTGGTGCCGATCTCCTTCAACGCCTCGCGCAAATAACTCTGGTCGACATACTTCGCCGGACCCGGCAAAGCGCCGTGAATCAGTCCCTGCTCCGCCTGAACCTGGATGACGACCCTCATGCCTTCGAGATTAATGTCGGCGTCGGGATTCCAGATGCGGTTCTCGACGTAATACTCCCAGCCTTTTTCCGCGTGCGCCGGCTTGAGCTTCATCTCGCGCGTGAGAAACTCGATCGCCGCGCGCTTGTTGTCGTAGAGCCAGCGTATCGACAGCGCCATCGCCTTCATAAAGCGCACCACGGTCGGCCGGTTCGCCTCCGCCCACGAGCGCCGCGCGGTCAAGACCGTGAGCTGAAAATTGGGAATCACATCGACCACTCTGCCGATCACGTTAAAGCCGAGCTCGACGGCCTCGAAGCTGAGCGGGACGGCGATGATCGACGCCGCGATCTGCCCCGACGCGAGCGCCGCGAACGCGGGCGCCGAGCCGCCGACATTGATGAGCTTGTAGTCTCTCGGATATTCCAGCCCCTTGGCCTTCAGCACACGCCGCAAGACCAGCGCGGTACCGGAAGTGAGCCCCGAGGAGCCGATGGTCGCGCCGCGCAGGTCCTCGTAGGTCTTATAGTTCTTGCCGCCCATGATCATGTGCGTGAGACCGTTGATGACGCCGCCGAAGCTGACCAGATCGACGCCGCGCTCGATCGCGCCGATCGGCGCGTCGGCGGCCGCGGCGGAGACCGCGACCGAGCCGCCGACGAGCGCCATCAGTGACTTGTCGGCGCCCTGGATCAAGACCGGCTGGATGTCGAGGCCCTGCCGCTCGAAAAAGCCTTGCCTGGCCGCGACCCACAACGGACTGTAGCCCAGCGTCTTCGACGATGCGCTGAGCGGCACCTTTACCTTGTCATCCGCGGCGACACATGTTTCGAACGTGGCAACGAGAAAGACGAGGATTAGTGCGAGACGCATCGCGATTACCGGATGACTTTGTCCGCGCGCTTGACGACGGTCTGCGAAATATTGAGACCGAGCTGCTGGGCGGTCTTGAGGTTCACCGCGAGATTGAACTTGCTCTTCTCGATCGGAAGATCGCCGGCTTTGTCGCCTTTCAGAATTTTATCGACATATTCCGCCAGGCGGCGGAAGTTTTCCGTATAATCGGCGGAGTAGTCCATGAGTCCGCCGAGCTCGGCATAGCCGCCGCGCTCCGACAGCGACGGCAAGCGGTTTTGCAGCGCAAGTTCGGAGATCTGTTTCAGATGACGCGCGAGCGCCGTGTTGCCGACCGCGATGAGCGCGTCTGCGCGACCCTTCGCGGCAGCCTGAAACGCGCCCGGGAGATCGGGCGCGTCGCTGCGTACTTCGAGCGACTGAAAGTGCAGCTTGCGTCCGAACCCGAGAGCTTCATAATCCTTCATCGGCGCGGCCGATGCGCGGCCTTCGACATTCCAGAGAACGCCGACGCGTGAAATCCCCGGCGCGGCGGTTTTGAGTAAATCGACTCCCTCGCGCCGGAGATCGCGCGCAAGGGCCGCAATGCCGGTGATGTTGCTGCCCGGGCGGGACAGGCTCGCGACGATTCCGGTCGCGACCGGATCGACGGTGATCAGCATGACCACGGGAACATCCGATGTCGTACGCTTGGCAGCGCGGATCGCCGGGACCGAAGAGACCACCAGCGCATCCACCTTCCGCTTCGCGAAATCCTCGACGAAGCCGGGAATACGCTCCAGCTTCCCTTCAGCGAAGCGCAGCTCGATCGCGATGTTTTGTCCTTCGATGTAGCCGAGCTGGCGCAGACGCTGGCGGAACGCGTCGATCAGCGGCCCCGGCGAGCGCGGATCGCCGGACGACGAGACGAGCCCCACGCGCCGGAGCGACGGCGCCTCGGCAGCGCGCGACGTTGCCGGCGACATAAGGGACAGAAAGCAAAAGAGGATCAAGCCGGCGCGCCTTATCACCGTACCCGATTCGATAGCGACGTCCATAGCGGGTCTCTTATCACGCCGGGCGCGGACGTGAAAAGCCTCCGGCGGCCTTGCTGCCCCTCGGATTGACCACCCCCAGCGCCTGTGATAAGCGAACCAGCCATGAAGCTTCGCCCCCAGGTGCTGTTGAGCGTCGTTGTGGCGATTTTCTTCATCGTCTTCGCCTACCAGGCAAAGGACTGGCGGCTTCAGGCGCGGCTATATCCCTGGGCGATCGGGATTCCGATGCTGATTCTCGCGGTCATCCAGGTCGTCCTCGATCTCAAAGGCGTTGTGGCTAAGGAGACGGCCAACGCCGCGCCGGTCGATATGCAGCTTTCCGAGCGCACCGATCCGGCGCTCGCGCGGCGCCGAACGATCAATATCTTTTCCTGGATCGTCGGCTACCTGCTCGCGGTCTGGCTCTTTGGCTTCGGTTACTGCGTGCCGCTGATCGTCTTCCTCTATCTCAAAGTTCAATCACGCGAGAGCTGGCCGCTGTCGCTCGTGCTTGCGGCCGTCGCATGGCTCTTTTTCTATGGTCTTTTCGACCGTCTCCTCCATATTCCTTTTCCGGACGGCGAGGTCTTTACCTGGCTCGGCTGGACTTAATTTTCGCTCAGGAGTGTTTATGAACGCTATTCCGCTTTGCAAGCGCTTATTGCCGCTTGTTTGCAGCGCTCTGTCTTTCGCGCTGCTTTCTTGGCCGAATGCTACGGCGGCGCAGGACAGTTTCTATAAAGGCAGGACGATTCGGATCGTCGTCGGTCTCAGCACGGGCGGCGGCTACGACCGCGCTGCCCGGCTGCTCGCGCGGTACATGGGGAAATACATTCCCGGCAATCCCGACATCATCGTCCAAAACATGCCCGGCGCCGGCTCCGTCGTCGCCGCAAACTATGTCTTTAGCGTGGCGAAGCCGGATGGCTTGACGCTCCTCATGCCGCACAACAACGTCTATTTGAGCCAGTTATCCGGCGATAAAGAGGTCAAATTCGATCTCTTGAAGATGTACTGGATCGGCTCGCTCGACAAGGACGACATGATGCTCTTCATTCGCTCCGACGCACCTCATAAAACTATGAAAGACGTAGTCCAGGCGAAAGAGCCACCGAAATGCGGTACTACCGGCGTCGGCGGCTCAGATTACGTCGTCTCGCGCATCCTCGAGGAAACTACCGGCGCAAAGATTAATACCGTCGTCGGTTATCCCGGCAGCAGCGAGATCGCCATCGCCGTCGAGCGCGGCGAGGTGCAATGCCAGGGACTGACAATTCAGACCTTCTTCGGCCGCGAGCCTTTCCTCAGCTGGGTCAAGACGAACTTCGTGCGCTTTCTCGCCCAGACCGGCCGCAAGCGCGACCCGCGCGTCAACGGGCCGACGATCTTCGAGTTGATGGACGAGTATAAAACGCCGACGACCAAACGCCGTCTGGCGGAGGCGATGCTCTCGGGCGGCGAATGGGCGCGCCCGATGCTCGTCGGACCCGGAACTCCGCAAGAACGGGTACAAATCCTGCGCGACGCGTACGACAAAACGTCGAAGGACCCGGAGCTTCTCGCCGAGGCGAAAAAACTCCGGATGGATGTTCAGGCGGGCAAGGGCGCGGAGCTGCAGGCGATGGCGAAAGACGCCATGAATCAGCCGCCGGAGGTCATTGAACAGATTAAGAAGCTTTTCGTCCAACAATAGTAGATGATGTCCGACGCGGCGACGATGGAGGCTCCAGGGGATTTTTACCGCGGGAAGCGCATCCGCGTCCTCGTCGGCACGCGCGCCGGAGTCGCCTACGACCTCTACGCGCGCCTCATCGCCGACCGCATCGGCCGCTGGATTCCCGGCGAGCCCGAGGTGGTCGTCGAGAACGCGCCGGCTCAAGGCGCCAAGGGCGTCGCCGGCGAGATCTATTCGGCGGCGGCGGACGGTCTGACGCTCGGCGCCGTATCGCCAGAGCTTTACTTTGGACAGTTGCTCGGTAAAGAGACCGCCTTCGACTGGTCGAAATTTTCCTGGATCGGCACACCCGAGCGCTCGAGCCATTTGCTCCACGCGCGCGCCGCGACACCCTACGACAGCCTGCGGACGATTATCGATGCAAAGACGCCGGCACGCTGCGGCGCGTCGGGAAAGAATTCGACGGCCTATTATCTGCCGAAGCTGCTCGAAGAGCTCTTCGGCGCGCGCTTCGAAATGAAGGCGGACTACAAAGAAGGACCGGCCGTCGACGAGGGCATCGAGCGCGGCGAGATCGACTGCCGCGTGCTGACGATCTCGGGCTTTTTCTCGCACGAGCCGTATCACACGTGGCGGAGAACCGGCTTCGTGCGCATCCTGTTGCAAACCGGCGCCGCGCGCGACGCCAAACTGCCGGACGCGCCGACGCTCGGCGAAGTGATGGACGAATACCGGATCCCCGACGCCGGGCGCCGGCTGGCGCACGCGATCCTGAGCGCGGCTTCTTTCGGAAGGCCGTGGATCGCGCCGCCCGACGTGCCGGCGGAGCGCGTCGTGATTTTACGCAATGCTTTTATGAAGGCGGCGCGCGATCCGGCGACCACCGCCGAGGCGCAGGAGAAAGACCTCGAGCTCGCGCCCGCATCGGGAGATGAGCTGCAAAAGCTCGCGGCCGACGTCGTCGCGCAGCCGCCGCCCGTCATAGCGACAATGAGGAAAATTTTCGCATCGTGACCGCGGTGTTGACAGTTCGCGGCCGAAAAGGATAAGCAAAACCGTACGCAGCAACATAACGGAGGAATTATGAGATTTTCCGCGCGTGCGCGCGCTGTAACGACATATTTAGTCCTGCAGATGGCGGTTCTCGGCGCCGCCGCGCCTCTTTTCGCGCAGGACTTCTACAAAGGCAAAACGATCACGATCATCGTCGGCACGAAAGCCGGCGACGCCTACGATCTGTATCCACGGCTGATGGCCGAGTATATGCCGAAATATATCCCGGGCAGCCCCAATGTGATCATCCAGAACATGCCCGGCGCGGCATCGATGATCGCGGCGAACAACGTCTATAACGTGGCGAAGCCCGACGGCCTTACGATCGGCGCGATTTACCCTGCCCTCTATTTCGACCAGCTGTCGAAGAAGCCCGAGGTACGGTTCGATTGGAGCAAGTTCCAGTTCCTCGGCAGTCCCGTCGTGTCGTACCATCTCCTCTATATGCGCAGCGACGCGCCGTATAAGTCGATCGAAGATATCAAAAAAGCTTCGACGCCGCCGAAGTGCGGCTCGAACGGAACCTCATCGACCGGCTACTGGCTGCCGAAGCTCCTCGACGAGGTGATCGGAACGAAATTCGACATTGTCGTCGGCTATCAATCAGGCGGCGACGTCGACTTGGCCGTCGAGCGCGGCGAGGTCCAATGCCGGGCGTTTACGATCACGGCGTGGTTCGCGCGCGAGCCCTTCATCACATGGCGCAAGACGGGTTTCGCGAACGTTCTCTTTCAAAGCGGCGAGAAACGCGATCCCCGGCTGAAGGACGCGCCGACCATCTACGAGCTGATGGACAAATATAAGACCAACGCCACCGGACGTCGTCTCACCACCGTCGTTCTCGCCGCGAGCGATTTTGGCCGCCCGCTCGTCTTCGGGCCGAAAGTTCCGGCGGACCGCGTCAAGCTGCTGCGCAACGCGTTCGACAAAATCGTGAAAGACCCGGCGTATATTGCTGACGCCGAGAAGCGAAAGCTCGATGTCGAGCCGATCGACGGCATGAAGCTGCAGAAGCTCTCAAAGGAGGTCATCGCGGCATCGCCCGACGTCGTGCAGAAGATGCAGAAATTACTCGGGACGGGCGAATAGCCGCCGGCCATGATCGAGGCATTCACTAGCGGCTTTTGGCAGGTTCTCGCCTGGCCCGCGTTCGGCTACCTGCTGCTCGGCATCGGCATCGGCTTTTGGGTCGGCCTTCTGCCGGGCATCGGCGGGCTCGCGACGCTCGCCCTGATGCTGCCGTTCTCCTACACGATCAAGACGCCGATCGAGGCATTTTGCTTTCTCCTCGGCATGCTCGCGGTGACGGGCACCACCGGCGACCTCACGTCGATTCTCTTCGGCATTCCCGGCGAGAGCTCGTCCGCCGCGCTGATTCTCGACGGCTATCCGATGTCCAAAAAGGGCGAGGCGGGACGCGCGCTCGGCGCGGCGATCATGAGCTCGCTCATCGGCGCGACGATCGGCGCGCTCACGCTCGCGATCTCGATTCCCATCATGCGGCCGCTCGTGCTGCTCTTCGGCTCGCCGGAGCTATTCATCATAACGATCATGGGCATCACGTTCATCGGAACACTCGCCGGAGCATCGCTGATCAAGGGACTGCTCGCCGGCGGCATCGGACTGATGCTCGCCGCGATCGGCGTCGATCCGCAAACCGGCTCGCTCCGCTACACCTTCGGCTCGCTGTATCTTTGGGACGGGCTCGACGTGACGCCGGTGGTCGTCGGAATGTTCGCCATCCCCGAGATCATCGATCTCGCGGTGCGCGGGACGGCCATTTCGCAGGCGCCTAAAGAAAAATTGAAAGGCGTCATGGAAGGCGTCAAAGACACCTTCCGCCACTTCTGGCTCGTCGTGCGATGCAGTTTGATCGGCGTTTACTTCGGCGTGCTGCCGGTTCTCGGCGCCAACGTCGCGCAGTGGATCGCGTACGGCCACGCGGCGCGAAGCCTGAAGGACAAGAGCCGCGCGGGCAAAGGCGCCGTCGAAGGCGTGCTCGGGCCCGGCGCCGCCAACAACTCCACGCGCGGCGGTGATTTGATCCCGACGATCGCCTTCGGCATTCCCGGCAGCGCGAGCATGGCGCTGCTCCTCGGCGCGCTGCTAATCGTCGGCCTCCAACCCGGACCGGAGATGCTCAAGTCGCGCCTCGATGTGACGTTCGCCATGGTGTGGATATTGATCATTTCGAACATCATCGTGGCCGGCATCAGCTTCTTGATCCTCAACCATCTCGCGGCGCTCACGTTCATCCGCGGCTCGCTGCTGATCCCCTTCCTGCTGGTCCTCGTATTCATCGGCTCGTTCACGGCGAACAACAGCATCTACGATCTCGTCGTGACACTCATCTTCGGCACGCTCGGCTATCTCATGCTGCTCAACGGCTGGCCGCGGCCCCCGCTCGTGCTCGGCCTCATCTTGGGCAAAATCGGCGAGAACTACCTGTGGATCTCGACGGCGGCGTACGGCGCGAAATGGCTCGCCTTCCCAAGTGTGTTGATATTGATCGCGATCACGATCTCGATCGTCGCGTATCCGACGATTAAAGAGCGGCGTGGCCGCGCGAAATACGATCGCCCTGAGGATGCGGTTTAAGGAGTTCACATCATGCGCGTTTGCGCGATCGACATTCATCACCACTATCTGCCCGAGTCTCTGCTCGAAGCCGCGCGCAGCGGAAAGTCGTCGGGGGTTGTCGCGAAGGACAGCAAGCCCGGGGAAACGGCTATTTCGTTCGCCGGGGCATCTTCTTTCAACGTCCCGCAAGAACTCGCCGGACTAAAAGAACGCTTCGAGGCGATGGAGCGCGGGAAGATCGCCGTCGGGGCGCTCATCCCGCATACTTCGAGCCTCGGCTATCCGCTGGAAGGTAACGACGGCGAGTCGTGGTGCCGCGGCTACAACGAAGGCATCCGCGACCTCACTGCGAAATATCCCGACCGCTTCGTCGGCCTCGCCGCCGCGCCGCTGCAGGACCCGCCGCGCGCCGCGGCGGTGCTGGAGCACGCGATCAAAAATCTCAATCTGCGCGGCGGCTACATCGCCTCCAATGTCAACGGCCAGTATTACAACAGCGAATTTTTCGATCCCTTCTGGAAAAAAGCTCAGGAGCTGGATGCGCTCATCGTGATGCACCCGGAGGACGTCGCCGGATCCGAGAAAATGGGACCGTATGGCCTGCGCCTCATCTGCGGCAATCCCGCCGACAGCACGCTATCGCTCGCGTATATGAGCTACAGCGGCGTCTTCGATCGCTTTCCAGATCTAAAGCTCTGCGTTCTGCACGGAGGCGGCTTCTTCCCCTACCAGATCGGCCGACTCGACCAGGGATTTCGCGTGCGGCGCGGACCCCGCGCGCCTGCGGCTTCTGCGGCGCCGAGCGAGATCATGAAGAAAAATCTTTACTTCGATACGATGATCTACCGCACCGACACGCTCGACTATCTCCGCCGCGTCGCGGGCGCCGATCGCCTGATGGTCGGCACCGATTATCCGTACACGCTCGGCGACTGGCTGACGGTCGAGAAGATCGAGGCCCTCGATTGTCCCGAGTCCGAAAAAATGATGATGCTGGAAGGCAACGCACGCCGCCTGTTGAAGCTGTGATTCCTCTCAGGTAAAGACCCGCACGAACATCCGCTAAATCCCTTATTGCGGGATCGGCGCCCACGCATATAAGATTTGTAGAGTGGAAGGTTCCCGCGTTGTCCTCGTTCAGCGGCCAGAGGAATTAGAGCCTTATCTTCCGGCGTGGGAAGATCTCGCGGCCGACGCCCTCGAAAAGAACGTCTTCTATGAGCCTTGGATGCTCCTGCCGGCCCTGCGACTTTGGGGCGACCGCGACGACATCGTTCTCGTGCTCTTCTTAACCACCGAGGGAATCAATGGATCGTCGCGCGAACGGCTCGCCGGAATTTTTCCCCTCCAGTTTCAAACGCATTACCGCGAAGTGCCCGTCCGCACGCTGAAGCTCTGGCAGCACGATTATTGTTTTCTGTCGACGCCGCTCGTCCGGCATCACGGCGCGGAGAGAACCGTCAAAGCATTTCTCGATTGGCTGGCCGTCAACCCCTTTGATGCGGCTCTAATGGAATTCCATGACATCGAGGGCGACGGCGCTTTCCACAATCTATTGATTGGAGAGCTGCGCCGAAGAAGGCAAAGAGCCTGCGCGATGGACTCCTATACGCGGCCGGTGCTGACGCGCCGCGCCGACGGCGAAACCTACCTGAGCGAGTCGCTTACGAAGAAGCGACGGAAAGAGTTGAACCGTCTTCGGCGGCGCCTCGCCGACTGCGGCCGCCTCGAATGCCTCGAGCTGGAGCGAAGCCACGATCTCCCGATTTGGATCGACAACTTTCTCAAGCTCGAAGCCGCCAGCTGGAAGGGACGCGCCGGCAGCGCGATGAAGCTCGATGCGGCCTCGCGTGAGTTCTTCACGACAACACTACTCGAAGCGTTCGGGCACGGACGCCTGATGATGCTGGGTCTTTTCCTCGACGGCCGGCCTATCGCAATGAAATGTAATCTTCTCGCGGCTCCGGGATCGTTCGCGTTCAAGATCGCATACGACGAGACTCTCGGCCGCTTCTCGCCAGGCGTGCAGCTCGAGATCGAGAACATTCGGCATTTTCATCGGAAGTCGCCCATCCAATGGATGGACTCCTGCACGGCGGTCGAAGATCACTTCATGATGAACCATCTCTGGCGCGACCGAAGAAACATTCAGACGCTGACGGTCGCGACCGGCCCTTGGTCCGGGGATCTCGTCCTTTCGGTACTACCGATCCGACAGTGGATTCGACGTAACGTCAAGGAAAGATTTTTAGGGAGATGAGCGCGTGAGCGGTTCATTCATCGGGACGGCGGTGGGGCTCGATTTCGATGGTACCGAGATGCGCCGCGACATCAATCGCCGGGCGTTCACGATCCGCCACCGCCTGATCGACGATCCGCTTTTCTCATTGCCGGCGCTGATCGAGCTTTCACGCAAGCTTCCCGAGGCCGACGTCGAGTACAACGCCGGCGATTTACCGGTTGACATGGATCCGGCGGCGACGCCGAAAACAGGGCTGTCGGTCGAGGAGACGATCCGCCGCATCGAAGAATGCGGCTCATGGATGGTCATGAAATTCGTCGAGCGCGTTCCCGAGTACGGGCGCGTTCTCGACGGCTGTCTGGACCAGCTCGAGGCGGCTATCGCCGGAGGCATCAAGATGCTTCGGCGCGAGGCGTTTGTCTTCGTATCGTCACCGCATTCGGTGACGCCGTATCATTTCGATCCGGAATATAATTTCCTATTACAAATCAGCGGCGCCAAAACCGTGTACGTCTTTCCGCGGGCGCTGCTGACGGAACAGGAGATCGAGGACCGCTTCACGTTCAGCCATCGCAATCTCAAGTTTAATGAATCAAACCAGAGAAGCGCCGAGGCGTTCCTCCTCTCTCCCGGAGTCGGCTTGCATATTCCCATCGCGGCGCCACATTGGGTCAGGAACGGCGAAAGCGTTTCGATTTCTTTCAGCATCACGTTCCGGACAGCCGCGTCTGAGCGCGAAGCGGCGCTCTATCGCTTCAACTCTAAGCTCCGCGCCCGCGGCTTCTGCCCGGCGCCCGTGCACAGCTCGCCGCTGCGCGATTCGATGAAGCTCGCGACCTACCACGGACTGCGGTTCGCGCTTCGGCCCGCCAAAATGTTGCTCGGGCAGCGCAACGGCGGCGGGCGGCGCTATTAGCGCGTTGACATAACCCCGAAATCTCGGATAGTCTCGAAAAAATCTTTCGAGAAAGCGAGGAGCGGCGCCGCTGCGCCTTTTCGAGAAACCGCGCGCGGCTCCGTCCGTCGATTCATCATGCGCGATCGTTCACAATTCGTAACTTTTTCCGAGGCCGAGCTGGCTGCACGCCATAAAAGCGTCGCCAATCTTATGTCCGAGAACGGGCTCGATGCTTTGCTCGTCTACGGCGCCGGGCGCTACGCGTCCGAGGTTTACTGGCTCACCGACTGGCCGGGCGGGCGCGAGGCCTACGTTCTGTTTCAATCAGGCAAAGATCCCGTTCTGCTGATGCAGCTTTACAATCACGTGCCGATGGCGCGCGTCCTATCGGTGGTGAAGGACGTTCGCTGGGCGGGCGCCAACACCGGCAACGGCATCGTCGCATTGCTGCAAGAACGCGGACTCGCCGACAAGAAGATCGGCCTCGTGGGCTCGATTCCTCATACGCAATATCAGAAGATGCGCGACCGGGTTTCCGGAGCGAAGTTCGTCGAGCTAGGCGGGAAATTCAGGATGCTGCGCACGATTAAAAGCGCCGAGGAGATCGAGCGCATCCGCATCGCATCGAAGCTCACCGACGATTCGATGCGCTCTCTTGGCGAGGGCATTAAGATCGGGATGCGCGAGGACGAGATGCCGGCGCTGATCGAGCCGGTGTATTTAAAAGCCGGCGGCTACGCGGGCATTCATTTCATGACCAGCATGCCCATGCGCGATCCGCATTTTCCGGTGCCGTCGCAGTATCATTCCAACCGAAAGCTCGAGCGCGGCGACTGCATCATCACCGAGATCAGCGGCGCGTACTGGGGCTACAGCGGGCAGATCCACCGCACCTATTCCATCGGCGAGGGACCGACGCCGGAATGGAAAAGGCTCCACGACGCGGCCGTCGAAGTTTTCCAGGTGCTCGCATCGGCGATCAAGGACGGGACGACCGTCCGCGAGGCCGAGGAAGCCGCCGAGGTCGTGCATCGCCGCGGCTACACGATTTACGACGACCTGATCCACGGCGCGAATCAATATCCGCCGATATTCCAGACCAAGAGCACGGCGCGACACGAGGAAGGCGACATGGTCTTTCGCGAGAATATGGTGATCGTGATCCAGCCCAACGTGATCACGAAAGACGAAAAGATGGGGCTTCAGTTCGGCGAGACTCTGGTCGTGAGAAAAGACCGCTGCGAAAGCCTGAATAAGTTTCCGCGCGAGTGGATCGTGTGCCGCGGCTAACCTACCCTGCGACCTCGTAGCTTTTCACGTCGACTTTGGCGACGCCCATGAGCGAGCGCGTGTGCTGTTGGATTTTCTTGTGCGCCTCGCTCTCGCGGTATTTGTCGATCGCCGCTTGATTCTCCCACGTGCTAAGAGAGATCATCTCGCCGGGATTCTCCCGGTTGCGCAGGAATTGCTCGCTCTTGCACCCCGGCGATTTGATCATGAGCGGCGCGCACTCCTGTTTCCAAATGCGCTCCGCCTCGGCGACCTTATCCTTAGGAACGGTGACGCAGATCATGCGCGTGATCATGAGGAGCCCCTCCTGCGAACAAGCTAGCGGGAGAAGCCGGATTGTCAATACAGGTGTTTGCCGCTAGCGCGCGAGCTCGGACGTACAGTGCGGGCACCGAATGGCCTTGATAGGTATCATCGAGGCGCAGTACACGCACTCTTTCGTCGTGGGCGCCGCGGCGGGCGCTGCCTCCGGACGATGGAGCCGGTTGATGCCGCGGATCACGAGGAATACGGCGAACGCGACGATGAGGAAGCTCACGATGGAATTGATGAAAATGCCGTAATTAATGGTGACGGCGCCGGCCGCCTTGGCGTCGGCGAGCTTGAGATAAGGCCCCGGATTCGCGCCGGGCTTGATGACGAGAAAAAGATTCGTGAAATCGACGCCGCCCAGCAGGAGACCGATCGGCGGCATCAGGACATCATCGACGAGACTCTTGGCGATGGTTGCGAACGCAGCGCCGACGACCACGCCGACCGCCATGTCGACGACGTTCCCACGCATGGCGAATTC
>JAJPJQ010000017.1 GCA_021324155.1 Pseudomonadota bacterium | reverse complement strand
GCGTCGCGACGCTCTACATCGGCTCCAGCATGCTGCCGCTCTGGATTGCCAAAGAGGAAGGCGAGTTCGCGCGCCGCGGCCTGGACGTCGAGCTCATCTGGCTCCAATCGACGCTCTCGACGTTCGCCTTGGTCGCGAGCGAGGTCGATCTCATCTTCGGCACGCCGCAGGAGACTCTGCTTGCGATGAATGTCGCCAATCCGCCGCCGCTCGTGACCGTCGGCTCGTGGGAGTCGAACTCCAAGCACTGGCTGATGGTGGCGCCCTCGATTCAGTCGCCGAAGGATTTAATCGGCAAGAGCCTGGCGACGAGCCGGCCTAAGGCGGCGGACGAGGGCTACGCGCGCATTATTCTCAAGCGCTACGGCGTCGATTCGACCAAAGTGGCGTTCATCAGTGCCGGGGGGCAGCGCGACCGCGCCGGCGCGCTGAGATCCGGCACCGTTCAGGGCAGCGTCTTCAATACCTACAACTCGCTGGCGCTCGAAGAAGCCGGCTACAAAAAGCTCGCGCTGCTGGAGACGCCGCAGTTTCCATTCCCGCCGGCGACATACACGACGCGCAAGGATTTTGTGATTCAGAAACGCGAGCCGCTGAAGGCCTTCATGGCCGCCGTCACCGACACGACGCGCAAACACAACCAGGACCGAGAGACGGGACTCCGCCTGCTCAAAAAATACATGAAGATCAGCAATCCCAAAGTACTCGAGGCGGCCTACCAGGACGGCGTGATCAATCAATATCCCTACATGACGCGCGAGCAGATGAACGCTTCGCTCGATATTCTCGAAGCGAGCACCGGCGTGCGGCCGAAAATCACCTTCGAGCAGTTCGTCGATCACAGTTTGCTTCAGGAAGCGAAATTGCAGCAGGAAAGGAGAAACTAACATGCAGCCCAGAGTCGATCATATCGCATTCGTGGTGAAAGACCTCGAGCGCTCCGTCGCGTTTTATCGCGACGTCTTCAACGGCGAGGTCGGCCGCTCGCGCGGCTTCAACGAAAAAGACAAAAGCGCCGGCCGGCCGGTCCACACGCTCGTGAAAGTAGGGGATTACGGCTTCGATCTTTTCGTGCAGGACCCGAAAGACCCGCCGCATCCACGCGCGCGTTATCTGCATTTCGCCTTCAATATTCGGACCGACGAAGTGGACGCCGCGCTGCAAAAGCTTCAGAAATTGAACATTCCATTCGACGGTCCCAAGGTGCACGGCGGCTCGACGAGCATCTCGATCTATTTTTCCGACCCCGACGGCTACCAGCTGGAATTCTCCGCGAAGTATCCCGATGCCGAGAGCCACAAGAAAGAGATGCAGCGCCTCGGCGCGACCTACGGCGGCGCCGGCACGAAAAATTACGAATGGAAAGAAGCGTAGATACGGGCTGGTAGCGCTGAAAATTTTCAGGAGGAGTGACTATGGGCGCCGAAACTCTCGATCACATCGCGTTTCCCGTGCGCGATCTCCCGCGCTCGGAGAAATTCTATCAGGAGACGATCGGCCTCAAGTTTCATACGCAGAGGAAAAATGCCGACGGCTCGCCGCGCCACACGTACGTGCTGGCGGGCGAGAATATCATCGGGCTCACGCTGCCTGGCGTGCAGGTGCCCGCGTCGGAGAGCGAGGCGCCGCGCTACGGTATCGCGCTGGACTCGGAGGCGAGCTTCGCGCGCGCCGCAAAGGAGATTCAGGCGAGCGGGCTTGC
Source organism: Pseudomonadota bacterium (assembly GCA_021324155.1). Taxonomy (GTDB): domain Bacteria; phylum Desulfobacterota; class Binatia; order UBA9968; family UBA9968; genus JAJPJQ01. The sequence continues at coordinate 18,653 of JAJPJQ010000017.1, read as the reverse complement.
GTGCGGCGACGTCGTGGAGCATCCGGCGGATTCGTTTCGTGTGAGGTCGCTGACGTTTATCGATCCGGATGACAATCACATCGAGATCTGTCTCACGCGCCGCGGTCTGTCCGCGCCGTGCGTGAGCCACGTCGTGTTCGAGACCAAGGACCTCGCCAAGGCGTCGCGCTTTTGGACCGAGGCGCTCGGGCTCAAGCCCGCCGGCGCCGAGCGCGGCGAGACATTCTTCGAATTCCAAAACGGGCAGATGTTGGGCATCAAACAGGTAAACGAGCTGTCCGAGCGGACGAAAAAGCACGGGCGCGCCTGCCATGTCGCGTTCAACGTCAGCCAGCAGGATTTCGACCGCATGCTGGTCGCGATTCCCGAGCTCGGCGGCCGCTCGCTCGGCGACCACCGCTCCGAGGACGGCCTGCGCCCGCCCGGCGAGCGCAGCATCTACTTCTTCGACACCGACAACAACTATCTCCAGATCACGGCGCACGGCACGGAGAACTGGGACCTGCTGCCGGATGAGGAGAAGTGGCGGCGCATTCAGGAAAACCGCGCGAAGATCGGCAAAGGCATTTCGAGTTTCGACGCGGGGAAACGCGCAAAATAAGTTTCGAGTTCGCCTTTCGGGTTTCGAGTGCGGAATCCGGAATAAGGCCCGCGGGAAAAAATTTCCAGAAACTCGAAACTACTTTTATGGAGAAACCTATTATCCCGACCTTCTCTCTCGCCGAGCGCGATCGGCGCTGGAGCGCCGTCCGCGCCGAGATGAAAAAAACCAAGCTCGACGCCGTGATCGGCCTGCCCAATCAGGGTCACTGGGATCAGTTCGGCGCGGATACTCGTTACCTCACACAGATCGGCGGCTTCCAGAACGAAGTGGCCGCGGTTTTCCCGCTCGAAGCCGAGCCGACGGTGATCGTGCGCGGCGCGAACGAGATCGAGTGGTGGGGCCTCGCGCAGGATTGGATCAAAGACCTGCGGCCGTCGCGCCGCTCGTACGGCGAGCCGGTCATCCAACGATTGAAAGAAATCCGCGCCGAGCGCGTCGGCGTGATCGGCCTCTCCGGCATGGTGCGCGCGCCCGAGGGCGTCGTGCCCTGGGGGACGTACGAGAAGATCCGCGCGGCGCTGCCCGCCGTTGAATTCGAAAACGCGACCGATCTCATGCAGCACGCGCGCTCGATCAAAAGCGCGGAGGAGATCGCGTTCATCGAAAAGGCGGCCGAGATCATCGGCAGCGCGATCGGCGCGATGATCGAAATCGCGCGTCCCGGCGTACCGGAAAATTATTTAATCGCCGAGCTGCTGCGCGAGATGACGCGCCAGGGCGGCGAGCCGATCACGATGCTGCTCTTCGGCGCGGGCGGTACCGAGGTACCGTGGGCGCAGCGCGTCTTCACCTCGCGGCCGCTCAAGCAGGGCGATCTTATCAACACCGAGGTCGAAGGCCGCTACGCCGGCTACATCGCGCAGGCGCTCCAGCCGATTGCGCTCGGGCCGCGGCCGGATGCGATCGTCAAGATGTACGACGCGACGAAAATAATTTTCGACAAGATGCTCAAGCTGTTGAAACCCGGCGTGTCTTTCGGCGACATCGTCGCCTTCTATCAGGAAGAGGTCCGCGCCGCCGGCTACGAACCCGGCGAGGCGCTGATGCACGGGCGCGGCTTGGGCGAGGACGCGCCGATGGTGTGGGGCGGCGTGAGCGATTTCCCCGAGGCGCGCCAGCAGCTCAAGACCGGCCACGTGTTCATCTTGAAGCCGGCGGCGCGTAAAGGCGCGATGCGCGATTCCATCCGCGCCGGCGACACCGTCGCGATCGAATCGAACGGCGCGCGAAGATTGGGACAGCGGCCTTTAGAGTTTTTGGCGGCATAATTTTTGACGTCTGTCCTTCCGCTGGGCGAGGCCGTGTCGTGCCCGTTACGCGCTGTGGGCGCGCCGCACCATGCTCGGTCCGCAAGAAAACGGCCGGATTTAATACAAATGAAATTTTTTCCCAGGCCGTGCACAGCCGCCGTTCTCTAGTGTAAAATAACCCTCATGTCCGAGGTCTATATCGCCGGCGCCGGCCTGACCAAGTTCGGCAAGAGCCCGCTCTCGCTGCTGGAGCTTTTCTCCGAAGCAGCTATGGCCGCGCTGGCGGCCTCGCCGGTACAGGAGATCGACGCGGTCTATCTCGGCGCGATGAATCCCGAGGAGTTCACGGGCGCGAGCAATATCGCCGCCCAGGTGGTCGAGGCGCTGGGTATCACCGGAATTCCGGCGACGCGCGTCGAGACCGCTTCGTCGGCGGGCGCCGCCGCGGTGCACGCCGCCTGCCATGCGGTCGCGGCCGGCTATCACCGGACCGTGCTCGTATTGGGCGGCGAGAAAATGACGCACCTTACGACGAGCGCCGCGACGCGCATCCTCGCCGAAGTCATCGAGGCGCAGGAGCGCGCCTGCGGCGCGACGATGCCGGCGCTCGCGGCGATGATCACCGAGCGCTACCGCCAGCGGTATCGTTTATCGAGCGGCGATCTCGAGCGCGCGCTCTGTGCCGTGGCGATGAAAAATCACGCCAACGGCGCGCGCAATGCCTTCGCGCAGTTTCAGAAGCCGATCACGAAAGAAGTTTACCTCGCGAGCAAGCTTGTCTCGACACCGCTGAGACTCTATGATTGCTCGCCCATCACGGACGGTGCGGGGGCGGTGCTGGTAACGGCGGAAAAAACCGATTTGCGAATCGCCGGTCTCGGGCAGGGCACGGGCCCGGCGGGGCTGCGTGAGAGGGACGCGTTCACCTCGTTCGAGCCGACGCGCATGGCGGCGGAGCGCGCGTATCGCATGGCGGGCATTACGCCGAAGGACATCGATTTCGCCGAGGTCCACGACGCGTTCACGTCTTTTGAGATCATCAGCACGGAGGATCTCGGATTTTTCCCCGCCGGCAAGGGCTGGCAGCCGGTCGCGGACGGCAAGACCGCTCCGGACGGTCAGCTTCCGATCAATGTTTCCGGCGGTCTCAAGGCGCGCGGCCATCCGGTCGGCGCCAGCGGCGTCGCGCAGGTTGTGGAAGTCGCGCGTCTTATGCGCGGCCAGGGTGAGATAAAGCTCAAGCGAGAGCCGCGGCGCGGCCTCGCGCAGAGCACCGGCGGGCTCGGCGCCAATAATCTGGTGACGATCGTCGAGCGCGCCGACATCGGCGCGTCGCCCGCGCGCGCGCCGCTGCCGCCGGAGCCGAAGCTGATAAAACGCCGAAAGAACGCCGCCGCCAAGCGCAGCGAGGAGGGGACGATCGAGACGTTCACGATCCTTTACGTCACGCCCGACGGGTTTCTACCGCCGCTGGCGCTGGCATTGATTCGCGACAACTCCGGCGCGCTCGTCATGGCGCAGGGCGAGGACCTCGCGCATCTAAAGATCGGCCGCGATGTGTTTTTGCGCCAGCTGGATGGCGGGTACGTTTTCACCGTGAAAAGCCATCTCGATCAGGTGAAGCAGGCACTGGATCGGCTCATCCGCGCGCTGCCGCGCGGCGATAAAAAGACGCACTCGGACGAGGAGCGGCGTTGATCGGCAGAGGAGAACATCGCGCGGAGAAGCGCTTTCGTTCGCTTACCCGGCTGATCGCCGAGGAGCTCAAGCATGCGATCTCCGGCGGCAAACTAAAGCCGGGAGAAAAGCTCTCCGAACAGAGCTTGACCTCTTCGATCGGCGTGAGCCGCGTGCCGCTGCGCGAGGCGCTCCGGAGCCTCGAAGCGGAGGGATACGTCACGTTCCTATCGAACGATCAGGTAATCGTCAGCAAGCCGACGGTCTCCGAGATCGAGGATTATTATTCGATCGCGAGCGTTCTCGAAGGGCTTGCGACGCGCCTCGCCGTCGACCGCGCGCGCCCCGAAGAAATCGAGCGGTTGCGCGAGCTGCACCAGCACCTTAAGAACGCGTGCAAAAGCGGGGATGCCGCCGCTTACTTCGAAGCGAACAGCCGTTTTCACCGCTTCATCGCGGAAGTCGCCGGCAACGAGCGGCTCTACCGCATGATCGACCAGATGCGCCAGGAGATGCGCCGGACGCGCATTCTCGCGCTGCAGCTGCCGCGCCGGCTCGACTATTCGATGCGCGAGCACGACCAGATCATGGACGCTTTTCTCAAGAAAAATTCCGAGCTCGCGGAAGCGACGGTCATCAGGCATCTCGACAACCATATGAAAGCGTTGAAGCAGGCGCTCAATGGCTGATCTGCTCGCCGTCCGCGGCCTCAAAACCCACATTAAGACGTCCATGGGCCTCGTGAAGGCCGTCGACGGCGTTTCATTCGACGTAAAACCGGGCGAGACGGTCGCGCTCGTGGGCGAGAGCGGCTGCGGCAAAAGCATGACGGCGCTCTCGATCATGCGGTTGATCCCCGCGCCTCAGGCGGAGACCGTCGCCGGCGAGATCCGCTTCGACGGCAAAAATCTGCTCGGACTCGACGGCGAGGCGATGCGCCGCGTTCGCGGCGCCGAGATCGCGATGATCTTTCAGGAGCCGATGACGTCGCTAAACCCGGTGCTGACGATCGAGCGGCAGCTCACGGAGACGCTGGAGGCGCACGGTGCCGCGTCGCGCCGAGCGGCGCGCGAACGCGCGCTCGAGCTGCTGCGGCTCGTCGGAATTCCCGACCCGGCCGAGCGGCTGAAGCAGTATCCGCATCAGTTCAGCGGCGGCATGCGCCAGCGCGTGATGATCGCGATCGCGCTTTCCTGCCGCCCTAAACTGATCCTCGCCGACGAGCCGACGACGGCGCTCGACGTCACGATTCAGGCGCAGCTGCTGGAGCTCATGCGCGGCCTCAGCCGCGAGTTCGGCGTGGCGCTGGTGATGATCACGCACAACCTCGGTGTGGTCGCGCGCTACGCCGACCGCGTCAACGTCATGTATGCGGGGAAAATCGTCGAGAGCGGCGCCGCCGCGGACATCTACCGCGACCCGCGCCATCCCTACACGATCGGATTGCTCCACTCGGTGCCGCGCCTCGATCAGCCCCGGCGGACGCGCCTCGAGCCGATCGAAGGACAGCCGCCGGATCTTTGGGCGCTGCCGCCCGGCTGCAGCTTCCGCCCGCGCTGCCGGTACGCTATCGAGAAGTGCGCGCGGGAAGTTCCCGCGCTGCGCAGCGCCGCCTCGGGACACGATGCCGCGTGCTTCGTTGCGGAACAAACCAATAATGTTGAATGATGAATTTTGAATTATGAATTCCGGATCGGAAACTCAAAACTCAAAACTTAAAACTCAAAATTCCCCACCGGCGGACGCGCTCGTCGAGGTCCGCGGGTTGAAGAAATACTTTCCAGTGACCAGCGGCGCGATCGCTCGCCGCGTCGTTGGCTGGGTGAAGGCTGTCGACGACGTGAGCTTCTCGATCCGTCGCGGCGAGACGCTGGGGCTCGTCGGCGAGTCGGGCTGCGGTAAGACGACGACTGGGCGTTGCCTGCTTCAGCTCGAGCGGCCGACGGCGGGCAGCGTGCAGTTCGACGGTCGCGATCTCGTCACCATGGGCCCGGCGGAGATGCGCTCGCTGCGCCGGCGGATGCAAATCGTCTTCCAAGATCCCTACAGCTCGCTCAACCCGCGCATGACGATCGGCCAGATGATCGCCGAGCCGATCCGCGTGCACGGACTCGACGGCGACGGCGTCAAAGCCCCCGACCGGGTCGCCGAGCTGCTCAAAGTCGTCGGGCTCAATCCGTTGATGGCGCGGCGCTATCCGCACGAGCTTTCGGGCGGGCAGCGCCAGCGCGTCGGCATCGCGCGCGCTCTCGCGCTCGAGCCGAAATTCATTGTCTGCGACGAGCCGGTCTCCGCGCTCGACGTGTCGATCCAGGCGCAGATCATCAATCTGCTCGAAGACCTCCAGGACCGCTTCGAGCTCACGTACCTGTTCATCGCGCACGATCTCTCGGTCGTGCGCCACATCAGCGACCGCATCGCGGTTATGTATCTGGGCAAGATCGTGGAGATCGCCGACCGCCAGGAGCTCTACGACAACCCGCTCCATCCCTATACGCAGGCGCTCCTCTCGGCGGTCCCGGTTCCCGACCCGGTTATCGAGGCGCGCCGCGCGCGCGTGGTTCTCGGCGGCGAGGTGCCGAGCCCGTCGAATCCTCCGGCGGGCTGCGTCTTTCACCCGCGCTGTCCGATCGCAATCGAAGAATGTGCCGGGGGCGTGCCCGAGCTGCGCGAGCTCAGGCCCGGCCATTGGGTGGCGTGCATTCGGGCCGGCGAGCCGCTTGCGGCGGCCCGCCCGTGATGCTAGCGCCCGAGCTCTTTTAAAATCCCGCGTGCGAGCGTGAAATCGTAGACCTGCTCGGCGGGGACGCTGCGCTCGACTTTCAGCATTTTCCGCTGCTGCGCGATCATGCGCTCCTGCAGCGCGAGGGGAATCGTGCCGTCGGCGGACAGCACGCGGAGCGAAGCCTTGTAGGCTTCCGCCGCGTCACTCTCCGAGACTTTCATCGCGCGCGCCACGCGCTCGACCGCTTCCTTGCCGCTCGATTTGAACCAGAAAAACGCTTTCAGCGTGCCGCGCAGGAAGCGGCGCATGAAATCGCTCCGCTGCGCGAGCGTCTTCTCGCCCACGAGCGCGCCGGCGGTGACGAATTCGAGATCGTCGCCGTAAAAAAGCAGCTCGTTGTATCCCAGCCGCTTCGCCACGAGGCTGTCGGTCTGATTGAGCACGGCGGCATCGACCGCGCCGCCGACGAGCGCCGCGAGGCGCGTCGGCGTCGGCTCGAGCGCGCGCAAAATCACGTCGCGCTGCGGATCGAGCCCTGTTTTAGCGAGCAGGTCGCGCGTCATCTGATCGAGCGCGGCGCCGAAGCTCGACACCGCTATCTGCTTGCCTTTGAGTCCGGCGAGCGTCGTGATGTTTTTCGACGCATACAGCCAATTGAGCGGCTTAGTGTCGAAGACGAGCACGATCTTGAGCGGCACGCCGCGGAGAATCGCCGCGGCGCCTTGTCCGAGTATCTGGCTCGCATCGAAGTTGCCCGCGGCGAGCCCCTGGATGCCCGGCAGCATTCCCGCTTGAACCGGCAGCACCTCGATTCCTTCCTCGGCGTAGAGGCCCTTTTCGATCGCATAGCGGTAGATGATCGCGGTGAAGCTGATGCCGGTCGAGACGTGGAGATGCGCGCGTTCGACCGCGGCAGCGGATCGAGGAATCAAGATTGAGAGCGCCGCGAGGATGAGAATCGCCTGCCGCATCAGAAGCCGTACTTCTCGACGGCGGCCAATGCCGTCTTCAACGCCGGCTGGAGCGCGGGCCTCGCGGAGACTTCGCGATAGGCGGAAGTCACCGGGCCTTCGCGCAGTATCTCGTCCGCGGAAAGCCGGCGGGGAAGCTTGCCGGAACTATGCATTTCGGCGGCGATGCGCTCGATCGCCTCGGGCGCGACGCCGCCGTCGACCGGCAGCGCCCAGCTGTCCAGACGGTCGGGGCCGGTCACGATGCAGAGCCGCCGCTCGTCCTCGTTGTGGGTGTTGGTCTTCCGGAGGCGGGTCTCCAGATCTTTAACGTAATCGAAGTTTTTCACATCGCGCATGAACCAGAAGCTGCGAATGATAGCGCGGAAATATGCGGTCAATTCATCGCCGCGCTTCTCGATTGTCTGGCGCGTCGCGACGGTGATCTTTCCCGGCCGGCGCGGAAAAATCTTGTTCGGATCGAGGATCATCGGGAAGCCGTCGCGCTCGAGCGCGTCGGAAAACGGCGGCTGCGATGTGATCGCGTCGACTTTGCCCGAACGCAGCATGTCGGCGTGTGCCGGGCTGTTGCGATAGCCGAAGACGGGGTCGTAGACCCACTCGACCTCGCGCGCGGGGTCGATGCCGACGGCGCGGAGCGCGTCTTCGATGAAGACCTGCACGAGGCCGCCTTTTTCGCGCATGCCGACGCGCCCGCCGCGGAGCGCGCGCATGTCTGTCAGATGTTTCGAGCCGTACCACTTGAGAAACGGCGTGTAGCGCCAGCCGCCGACGATGAATAGATCCGCGCCGCGGGCGCGCTGCGCGATCGCCGCCTCGACGTCGACGGCGGTGGCGATGTCGACGCCGCGGTTTTTCATGGTCGAGGCGAGGCCCTCAGTCTCGAGCGGCCAGGGAATCAGGCCGCCGGCCTCGTAGTCGAAGGCGGGTAGATTTTCCTCGGTAAAGAAGCCTTGCTCTTTACCGACGAAAATCGCGATCTGATGGCCGACGTGATAATTGCTGTTGGCGACGAGAAGGGGTTGATCGAGCGCGCTCATAACGCGCGATCATAATCGCGCGTCGAAAGCGGAGTCAAGCCGCCGGCGTTTCTTACTGCGTGATGTCCATTCCTACCTTCGCGCCGTTCTCGTCCGTGCCCGACGTGCTGGCCTTGAGTGTCTTTTTTGCGCTCAGTTTGCCTATGACCACGCGACCATTGCCGTCCTCGGCAGGTGTTCCGTCGTCCTTGTTGACCAAGAGTTCAACCACGACAATCCCGATTTGGCCCCCCGAGGACAGCAACACGTGACCTGGTAGCACATACCCCGGCCCCTCACCGGCGAATAAGTATAGGTTGGTCGCGGGAACCGTCTGGTCGCAAGAATCGATGTCGTTCGGGTCAGCGAAATGGACACAAACGTCCGCGGCAGGCGACAAGTCGAACAATTCAAACGAACGAACGCGGTCTTTAATCGTTGTCGAACGCCATGATCCGGTCAAAGGTGTCAGCTGGACAGCCGGTGCGCCTTTCATATGAATGGGGCCATTGGTGCTGGTGCCTGTGATGCTGATGCTGAGGAAGTCTTTCCCCTTCGCCGTAAACGATATATCGAGGGGTACCTCTTCGTTGCCGCCGCTTAACAAGCCCGTCACGGTTCCCGATGCGTCGATTGTCCAAACCCCTCTGAGCGCGAAAAAGCCCATGTGAAAAACTTCAGGAGCATTTACGTTATTAATCGCCTTCGGTTTGATGATGATGTACCCCGCGACAGTAAAGTCGTCTGAGAATTGTATGTTTCCCGTCCCGACCGTAAAACCGCTGATCGCTACATTCCACACGTCGAGTGGGGTAAGCACCGGAAAGTCGGCTCGGGAGTCTTTAAGGCCGCATAACGTCGCGGCGAAGAACACGGCTGCGAAAAGCCACAGTTTGACACATCTCGCTTTCATCGTACCTCCACGCAGATAACCGAACTTCAGCGGACAGGTGACAGCAAACGACGTGCCGGAGAGGTGAAATTGTCGCTGTGCTTATTCGCATCGGCAAAATCAAGTAAAGTTTATGGATTTAGCATACCTATGGCTATTTTCGCGTACTTTAGGGTGACGTTTTTCGGCAATAGGCGGGGCAACACGGCATAGTTTGGAAGCGTATTGCGCCGTTTTGTGCACAAAGCCGTCGACGCTTGACATTGAGAAGCGATATGGACTAGCTATCAGCAAACATTACTCCGGGAACCGCTCTTGTCAGAGGGCAACAGGAGGGTCGTATGAGACCGATGTATCGAAGCACTCGGCTGCTGGTTTTGACCGTATTGCTGCTGATTGCGGCTCTGCCTGTTCGTCGCAGTTTCGCCGCCCAGACTGAAAAACCGCGCTACGGCGGCGAGCTGGTTTTCGCCGTCGGCGGTACGCCTCCTTCGTTCGACGGGCATCGCGAGACGACTTTTGCGATGCTCCATCCGCTCGCGCCGCATTACAGCACGCTGCTGCGTTTCGATCCGCAGGCGTATCCGAAAATCGTCGGCGATGTCGCGGAGGACAAATGGACCGTCTCCCGCGACGGGCTCACCTATACCTTCAAAATTCGCAAAGGCATCAAGTTTCATGACGGCAGCGATCTCACGTCGAAAGATGTGAAGGCGACGTACGACAAGATCATCTTCCCGCCCGAAGGCGTGGCCAGCGCGCGCCAGGCGTCTTACGGCGTCGTCAAGAGCATCGAAGCGCCAGATCCGTATACCGTCGTCTTCCAGCTGAAGCAGATCTCCGCTTCGTTCATCGCCAACCTCGCCTCGCCGTGGAATTTCATTTACAAAGCCGACATTCTCGCTAAAGACCCGCGCTGGTACGAGAAGAATGTCATGGGCTCGGGTCCGTTCGTCTTCGTCGAGCATGTGCCGGGCTCGTACTGGACGGGCAAGAAAAATCCGAATTACTACATGAAGGATCGGCCTTACCTCGACACCTTCAAAGCGATCTTCGTCCGCGACACGGCGCCGCGCGTCGCCGCGGTGCGCAGCGGTCAGGCGCTGATCGAGTTTCGTGGGTTCAACCCGGCCGCGCAGGAGGATATCGTCAAGACGCTGGGCAAAGAGGCCGTCGTGCAGGAGAGCCCGTGGATCTGCAATCTCACGGTGACGATCAATTCCGAGAAAAAACCGTTCAACGATCCGCGCGTGCGCCGGGCGATGTCGCTAGCCATTGATCGCTGGAACGCCTCCAAGGCGCTCTCGAAAATTTCGCTGATGAAGTATGTCGGCGGCGTCTTTCGTCCGGGATCGCAGTTCGCGACCCCGGAGGCGGAGCTTACCAAGCTCGCCGGCTTCCGCAAAAATATCGAGGCCTCGCGCAAGGAAGCCCGCGCGCTCCTGAAGGCGGCGGGCGTGCCGGAGGGCTTCTCCTTCACGCTCAAGAACCGCAACGTCAAGGAGCCGTACGAAGTCACCGGCATCTACACCATCGACCAGTGGCGGCAGATCGGCCTCAACGTCAATCACGTGATGCAGGAAGAGGGTCCGTATTTTAACGATCTCCGCCAGGGGAATTACGACGCCGCGATCGATTTCGCCTGCGACTTCATGGACGAGCCGGACCTCCAGCTGCAGAAGTTTTTGAGCGCCAAGAAGAGCCCGCTCAATTACGGCCGCTACAACGACGAGGTGCTCGACGATCTCTACGACCGGCAGAGCCGCTTGACCGACAAGGCCGAGCGCCTGAAGGTTCTGCGCCAATTCGAGAAACGCGTGCTCGACGAGCAGGCGTACCAGTTCCACATTCTCTGGTGGCAGCGCATCGTGCCGCACTGGACCAAAGTCCAGGGCTGGAAAATCACGCCGAGTCATTACGTCAACCAGGATTTAAGGGACGTTTACCTCAAATGATATTGAGCGAAAACGGAATCACCGCCGCGGCTTAGCTGAATTTTTGCCCCGAGATGGCGCGCTACATCGTCCATCGCCTGCTGTTGATGATCCCGACGCTGCTCGGGGTCGCGGCGCTGGTTTTCCTGCTGCTCAGGGTTCTCCCCGGCGACATCGTCGAATTGAAATACGCCGGCAGCGGCACCTTCGCCCCGCGCGAGGCGATCGAGCGCGAAAAAGCGCAGCTCGGCCTCGACAAGCCGCTGTGGCGGCAATTCGTCGATTGGATCGGCGGCATCGCGCGGCTCGATTTCGGCACATCGATGTGGACCGGGCGGCCGATCACGTACGAGATCGCGATCCGCCTGGAGCTGAGCCTCGAGCTCGCGATCATGGCGACGCTCGTCGCGGTTCTCATTTCCGTGCCGCTCGGCACGATCGCCGCGCTCAAGCAGGACACCTGGGTCGACTATTTCGTCAGGATTTTCTCCATCGCCGGGCTGGCGATCCCATCGTTCTGGCTCGGCATCATCATCATTCTCGTCTTCATCATCTTCTTTCATTGGCTGCCGCCGCTCACTTTCACCTCGTTCCGGGTGAATCCCAAAGCGAACCTCCAGCAGCTCATCTGGCCCGCGCTCGCCGTCGGCTATCGCTACTCCGCCGTGGCGACGCGCATGACGCGCTCCGCCGTTCTCGAAGTCCTGCGCGAGGATTACATCCGCACGGCGCGCGCGAAAGGACTGTGGGAAAAAACCGTGCTCACGCGCCACGCGCTCAAAAACGCGCTGCTGCCGGTGATCACCGTCCTCGGCCTCGAGTTCGCGTTCTTGGTGGGCGGGCTCGTGGTGACCGAGCAGGTTTTCAATCTCAACGGCATCGGCAAGCTCTTTGTCGAGGCGATCAGCCAGCGCGACTATACGATGGTCCAAAGCCTCGTCGTGCTCACTGCGTTCGTTTTCATCTTCGTCAACTTTCTCGTCGATCTGGTCAACGCGTTGATTGACCCGCGCATCCGCTACCAATGACCATGGCGCAAGAGACGGCGCGCGCCGCCCGCACGCGCGCATCCGGAAGACGCATCCGCGCCTGGCTGCGCGTGGCGCTCCGCTTCGCGCGCCGGCGGCCGCTCGGCGCGGCCGGAGCCCTGATCATTCTCGTGATGCTCGCCGCGGCGGTGCTCGCCGGATTCATCGCGCCCTACGATCCTTTGACGACCGACTATGCCGCGATGCTGCAGGCGCCGTCGGCGCCGCACTGGCTCGGCACCGATGCGTTCGGCCGCGACGTGCTGTCGCGGATCATCTACGGCTCGCGCACCGCGCTGATCGTGGGCTTTTGTGCGTCGTTTTTGGGCGCCTCGCTCGGAACCGTAATGGGCGTCGCGAGCGCATACTTCGGCGGCAAAACCGATCTGATCGTCCAACGCTTCATGGATCTGCTGCTTTCTTTCCCATTGATCGTGCTCGCGCTCGTGGTGGTCGCGGTTCTCGGGACCGGTACGCTGAACGTCATTTTGGCGATCATGGTGCCGATGATCCCGCGCGCTGCGCTCGTAGCGCGCAGCAGCGCGCTGTCGCTCCGCGAAACGCCGTTCATCGACGCCGCGCGCGCTCTCGGCTTCGGCCACGCGCGCATCATCTTCCGCCATCTGCTGCCGAACGTCATGGCGCCGTATTTGATTTTGCTCACGGCATTTCTCGGCCAGGCGATACTACTCGAAGCCTCGCTTTCTTTTCTCGGTCTCGGGGTCGCCGAGCCGGTGCCGGCGTGGGGACTCATGCTGTCGGGCGCCGCCGTCGAGTTTGCCGAGCGCGCGCCGTGGATGGCGATCTTTCCGGGCATAGCCATCAGCGTTTCGGTCTTCGCGTTCAATCTCTTCGGCGATTCGCTCCGCGACGCCCTCGATCCCAAGCTGCGCGTCTCGTAATTTCCCAGAGCATTTAGTTCTCCGCAGCGATAAATTCCGATGTTACCCGCTTAGGGTAAAAACCCTTATCGTAAAAAACGTCAGTGAACGCGAAACTTACTTGTGGAGCGGCTAAGTATGCGCGTTCAGAAGACGTTCATTGCAGGGATGCTCGGCGCCATGGTGGCCTTTTCCGCCGGCCCGGCGTTCGCGCTCGCTTGGGACTGGCCGTATCCGTGGGCAGATCCGAGAACGGCAGCTGAAGACAGCAGCGCCGTACCTGGCGAAAGCCGGGCGACTGAAAGCGACGCGCACCAGCTCGAATTCGCTTCCAGCCGAGGCCGAATGGAGAAGAAGCGCAGTCACACCGTCGGCGATAAAAACGCGCTCAGAGACGATCGCGGCGATCTCGCGGGAGATCGTTCTGCATTAAATCGCGACATACGCGATCGATAACTACGAGACTTGATCGGCGCGGTTCAGCGCGCGCCATTCTTTTTCGCTTGACGCAGCGTGAAAAAGAAAGTGGCGCCTTCGCGCTCGCGGCTCGTTACCCAGATTTTCCCGCCGTGCGATTCGACGATCATCTTGCAAATTGCGAGCCCTAGGCCGGTCCCTTTGTGTTTCGATTCTCTCCCGCTTTGAGCTTGGCGGTATTTTTCGAATAATCCGTCGATCTCGTTGGCGGAAATTCCGACGCCGGTGTCCTTTACCCAAATGCGCACCTCGTCATCGGCTTCCCGAGCCGCGCCGATCTCGATGGTTCCTCCTTCGGCGGTAAACTTGATCGCATTGCTCAGGAGATTTGCGAACACCTGGCCGAGCCGCGTGCGGTCGGCGTGTACGCTGCAGCCGAGGTCGGCGAGGTAGGTCGATAGCGCGATTTTTTTCTCGCGCAAAAGAACGGCGTAATCGTCGAGACTGGCGGCGACGACCGTTGCGAGGTCGATATCTTCGAGGAAGAGGTCGAGGCGTCCGGCTTCGATTTTGGAGAGATCGAGAAAATCGTTGATCAGATCCAAAAGCGTCCGGCTCTGGCCGGTGATTTTCGCCATCCAGCTTTTTTGCTCGTCGTTGACGGGTCCGACGAGTCCGTCCTCGACGATCGCCGCGGCGGACATAATCGCGGTGAGCGGGGCGCGAAGGTCGTGCACGATCATCGCAGTAAAGTCGGCCTTGAGCTTTTCCAGGGCTTCGGCCTGCAGCGTGGCCGAAAGAATCGGCTCCAGCTCGGCGGCTGCGATCCGGAGCGTCGCGGTCGTCTCTTCGCTGTACAGGGCCCGGTCGACTGTAAAAACCGCCAGGCCGCCTTCTTTGGACCGCGTGAATCGCGCTGCGATCATGGCAAGGTTCTTTTTCTCCGCCGTTTGTTTGTCGAGCATCTCCGGATTGAGCATTTTCACCGATATGGATTCGCCGTCGGCGACGGTCAGCAGGCCGTCGCGCAGGATGCTCTGCTTCGCCGCTTCCAGCGTTTCGGGGGCGAGGGGAGTAGCCGTGCGCGCCAGCAGCTCCGGTCCGGCGGATCCGCGGACGCAGATGACGCAAAGCTCGTAATCGATCAACTCATAGAAAAAATCGCACAGCGAGTTTCCAACGGCGACGACGCCGCCGCCCATACTCGCAGTCTCACGCATACGATTGCTGATCGTCGCCTCGAACAGCAAGCGGTCGAGCAGGTCGGTCAGGCGGGCGTGAGCGCTGTGGGCTCGGGAAAGCGCATTCGATGCGATGCGGCCCGCACGGGGCCTGCCGCGTCGTTCTTCCAGAAGCCGCGCGAGCTCGGCCTCGAGCGGCGCCGCGTCGGCTCCCTTGAGCACATAACTATCGGCGCCGGCCTCTTTTCCCCAAAACCGATGTTCCTGGTGATCGAGCGTCGTCAGCAGAACGATCGGAAGGTCCGCGGTTGCAGGGTCGTTTTTGAGCAATCGGCAAAGCTGATAGCCGGTTAGCTCGGGCATCACGATGTCCGAGACGAGGAGATCCGGGTGTTGTTCCTGGACGATGTGGAGCGCCTCTAGTCCGTCGCTCGCTTGCAGCACCTGGTGGCCATGGCGCTCGAGCGCCATGGCGATTGTGCTTCGCTGCGTGCGGCTGTCATCGGCGACGACGATCTTCGCCATCGTCTAGGCCTCCACCGTCGGCTGTACCGCCTCGACGATTTCGCCGGCGATCTTGTCAAGCGGGCTCACGATTTCGGCGGCATCGTTGAGAATCGCCTCGCGCGGCATGCCGAAAACCAAAGAGGTGGCCTCGTCCTGCACGATGGTCCGGCCGCCCGCGTCGCGGATGCTCTTCAACCCTGCGGCGCCGTCGCGCCCCATGCCGGTCAGCAGGACGCCGAGGACGTCGGGACCGTAAACATGGGCCGCCGATTCCATAAGGCGGTCTACGGAGGGCCGATGGCCGCCGCGCGGCGCGCCGGAGTTCAGCGTGAGGATGCGCCCGGATGCGACTTCAAGATGGCGGTCGTCGGGGGCGAGATAGACGTGCCCGCTCTGCAGCGGCACCTCGTCGGAGGCGACATGCACGGGTAGCGTCGATTGTCTTTCCAGCCACTGGCGCAAACCGGCTACGAAGCCGGTTGCGATATGCTGCACGACGGCGATCGGCACTGGAAGATAGCGCGGCAGATCGCCGAGGATTTTAGCCAGCGCGGGCGGTCCGCCGGTCGACGCGCCGATGACGACGAGCGGCTGCCTGAGCTTCCGCGGTGTATGCGGGTTTCGCTTCGCCGCGTCCGGGACGGGCGAGCGGCTGTAACGCCGCATCGGATGGATGCGCGATACCGCTTTAATGCGGAACTTGAGCTCTTCTCCGATGCGCGTGAACGCGCCCGGGCCGACGCCGCTCGGTTTGCCCATGATGTCGAGCGCGCCGCAGCGCAGCGCTTCGAACGCGAGCTCCGAATCGCGGTTTTCAATGAGCGAGCTGACCACGAGAATCGGAACGGGGCGGGTCGTAGAAATGGTGCGGATCGCTTCGAGGCCGCCCATCAGCGGCATGTTGAGATCCATCGTAATCACGTCCGGCTCGAGCGTATTTCTCATCGACACGGCTTCGCGGCCGCTCTTCGCCCATCCGACGATGTCGATCTCCGGATCGCGCTTCAACAAATCGCGCATGATCGCGGCAATGGAAGGGGAGTCTTCGGCGATGAGTACTTTGATCATAGCTGTTCCCGCAGGTAATTCTGAATCACTCAGCTGTCAGCACATGACGGAAACTTCATACGAAGCGGCGGACGATCTCCAGAAACCGCTTCTGGTCGAAGACGGCCTTCGTCAGGTACGCATCGGCGCCGGCCTCGATGCCGCGCCGTTTGTCCGCTTCCGTCTGCAAAGCGGTCACGAGAATCACCGGCAGGTCCTTGAAGCGGCCGTCCTTTTTGATCCTCTCCGTCAGGCGGAAGCCGTCGAGCCGCGGCATCTGAACGTCGGTAACGACGATATCGAACGTTTTTTCGTGCAGCTTGATCAACGCGTCCTCGCCGTCCACCGCGGTCGTAACGTCGAACCCCGCGGCTTCGAGGATATTTTTCTCGAGCGTCCGCGTCGTCAGCGTATCTTCCACCACGAGCACGCGCTTCTTGACCGAGGGCGCCGCCGGCAGGGCGCGCGCGGCGGCGACCGGCGCGGTCTTTGTTTGCTGCGTGACGGAGCGCAGGAGATCGTTCGGATTCAATATCAGCGCGATCTCGCCTTTGCCGAGAATCGTGCCGCCGGAAAGCTGCGGAATGCGGCCGAAGAATTTGCCCAGCGCTTTGACGACGATCTCCTCCTCGCCGAGCAGCCGGTCGACGCCGAACACGACTTTTCCCCGGGGGCTCTGGAGAATGAGCGCCGGCACGACGCCGTTCCCGTTTCCCGCCCGCGGCAGGCCGAGCACATCCGCGAGCCATGCGAACGCCAGCGGCGCGCCGTCGACCACAACCGCCGCTTTGCCCTCGACGGGCGTAATATCGTCGGCGGCGAGCAAGAGCGTTTTCTCCAGCGTGTCGGTCGGCAGGCAGAAAATATCGCCGCCACAAAGAAAAAGCAGCGCATGCGTCGTGCTCAGCGTCAGCGGCAGCGAAAGCAAAAACGCCGTTCCCTCGTTCGGCTTGGACTCGATGGCGATCGAGCCCTTGAGCTTTTCGAGTCGGTCGAGCACCGCGTCGAGGCCGATGCCGCGGCCTGAGACCTCCGTCACGCCGGCCGCGGTGGAAAAGCCGGCGCGGAAAATCAGTTCGAAAACCTCCTGGTCGCTCCACCGCGGAATATCTTCTGCGGATACGAGCCCGCGCTCGATCGCTTTCACCGCGATGGCGGCACGGTCGAGACCGCGGCCGTCGTCTCTGACCGTGATCAAAATTTTCCCGCCGGCCTGGCGCGCGCTGATGACGAGCCGCCCCGCACGGGACTTACCCTTGCGCACGCGCTCGTCGGGCTCTTCGATGCCGTGGTCGAGCGCGTTGCGCAGTAGGTGGATCAGCGGCTCGCGCAATTCTTCGAGAATTTTCTTGTCGAGGCGCGTCGCGGCTCCATCGAGCCGCAGCTCGGCCTCTTTGCCGAGATCGCGGCTGAGATCTCGCACCATGCGAAAGAAAGGCTCGAGGATCGTCGAAAGCGGCAGCAGCCGCAGGTCGCGGACGCCTTCGTGGATCTCGTCGACGAGGAGCTCGACGCGCCGGGTGTTTTCGGAAAGTCGCTGGAAAACCCTGGTGAGGTCGTCGCCTACTCTTTCGATGTGATCGACGGCGGCGCCGTCGTGCGTTGCCCGCGGCAGCTTCCTGCGCCAGCCGGCGAGCGCGTCGAGCGTCTCCTCGATGTCGTGGAGATTGTCGAGCGCTTCGATTTTCGCGACGAGCAGCTCGCCGGCCTGATTGATGAGGTAATCCAGTTTCTCGGTCTGAACGCGAACGCTGCCCAGCGCGGCGCCGTCCTGTGCAACGGCGGGCCGCGTAAAACGCGCCGCCTCTTTGACCTCCTTCACATCCCCCGTGGTCTCCGCTTCCGCGGAGGGGGCGGCTGCCGGCGCTTCACCCGCCGCGACCTTCAGCTTCTCGACGAAGGCGTCAACCGCCGGCGGATCTTTTCCTTCGATCAATGCCGCCAGCCCCTCGCTGACGGCGTCGATGGTCCGATAGAGCGCGTCTATGATCGCCGGCGTTGTCTGCCGCTCGCCCCGATGCAGCTGCGTCAGAAGCGTTTCCAGATAATGCGCGAGCGTCTCCAGGGTCTTGAAGCCCATCATCCGCGAAGCGCCCTTCAAGCTGTGCGCCGCGCGGAGGATTTCGTCGAGGCGTGCGCGCTGCGGGTCGCGTTCGAGCGCAAGCAGCCCGTCGTTGAGCTTTTGGATGTGCTCGTCGCATTCCTCGCGGAAGATCTGGAAGAGGTGCTGGTACTCTTGATCGCCGGGCTGCACTTTTACTCCCGGGTTCCCCCGCTAAGGTGATGGTTGTTGTTCCCCTCGCCGATCCTGAACCGCTGCACCATCTGCTCCAACGATCGGCCGAGGGTCATGAGCTGCGCCGCCGCGCGGTTGGTCTCTTTGGTTCCCGCAACCGTCTCTCTCATCCCCTGATCGATCGCCCGCATGGCGTCGGAGACCTGATCGGCGCCGATCGCCTGCTGCCTGGTCGCCAGCGTTATCTCCTGCACCGAGCCCATCGTCTGCTTGATCGTCTCGGT
>JAJPJQ010000038.1 GCA_021324155.1 Pseudomonadota bacterium | reverse complement strand
GCGCCGCCGAACGCGTAGAGCGGCATGCGGCGCGGGTCTTTGCCGCGCTCGCCCAAATGCGTGCGCGCGGCGTTCGCCATATTCTCGCTCACGATCTGGTGGATGCCCCAGGCAACCTGCTCGATCGTGAGCTTGAGCTTCTCCGCGACTCGCGAAAGCGCGCGGCGCGCGGCGTCGACGTCCAATTTCATCTGGCCGCCGAGAAAATATTTCGCGTCGAGGTACCCGAGTATCAAATCGGCGTCGGTGACCGTCGGCTCCGCCCCGCCGCGGCCGTAGCATGCCGGGCCCGGCTCGGCGCCCGAGCTATCGGGTCCGACTTTAAGCAGACCGAGCGCGTCGACGCGCGCGATGCTGCCGCCGCCGGCGCCGATCTCGATCATGTCGATGACTGGAATCTTGACCGGCAGACCGCTGCCTTTGCGGAAACGGTAGACGCGGTCGACCTCGAAGTCGTGCGCCTTGAGCGGCCGGCGGTCTTCGACGGCGCAAAGCTTCGCGGTCGTGCCGCCCATGTCGAACGAAAGCAGGTCTTTAAATCCGGCGCGCGCGCCGAGATGCGCCGCCGCGAGCGCGCCCGCCGCCGGTCCTGATTCCAACAGCCGCACAGGGAAGCGCGATGCGGTCTCGGCGGTAGCGATGCCGCCGCTAGACAGCATCACGAAGAAACTGCCTTTAAATGCTATCGCGTCGAGCCGGCGCTGAAGCTCGGCGAGATAATCCGAGACGCGCTCCTGCACGTAGACGTTTGCGACGGTCGTGCTCGTGCGCTGGTACTCGCGGATCTCCGCGACGACTTCCGAGCTGAGCGAAACCCGAATTTCCGGCGCGACTTCCTTGATGATCTCGAAAGTGCGGCGCTCGTGCGCCGGATTGCGGAAGCTGTGCAGGTAGCAGACGCCGATCGCCTTGATGCCCTTATCGCGCAGCTCAGCAACGAGTCGGCGCACGAAAGTTTCGTCGAGCGGCTGGAGAACACTGCCGTCGGCGGCGGTGCGCTCCGGAACATCGAAGCGCAAATGGCGCGGCACAAGCGGTTTGGGAAATTCGAGGTTGAGATCGTAAAGCTCGTAGCGCTGCTCGCGCCCGATCTCGAGCGCGTCACGAAAGCCCGCCGTCGTGAGCAGCGCGGTCGGGGCGCCCTTGCGCTCGATGATCGCGTTGGTCACGAGCGTCGTGCCGTGAACCAGCGTGCCGCGCTCGCCCGACTGCGCCGGGCCTTCGCCCAGCGCGCGGCTGAGAGCGGTCTCGACCGCAAGGCTCGGGTCCGCGGGAGTCGTCAGAGTCTTGCCGATCACGGCGCGGCCGTCCGCGCCGATCAGAAGGAGATCGGTGAAGGTTCCGCCGATATCGACGCCGACCCTATACATAAGAACGTTTCAGGTTTCGGGTTTCAGGTTTCAAGTAAAGATTGAGACGATACTCCGACCGTGAAACTTGAAACCTTAAACTTGAAACTCATTTTTGCGCGAATAATTCCAGCACGCGCTGGGTCTGATGATTCGCGGCGGGGCGGAGCAGCGGAACCTTGACGCCGGCGTCGCGGTACTGCTGGACGCGCTTTTTGACCTCGTCGGGCGTGCCGCTCGCGGTCATGCCTTCGACGTAGGAGTCGGGAATCGCCTTGATGAGCCCGTCCATGCCGCCGGCCGCGTGCGCCTTCTCGAATTTCGGGATGTCGTCTTTTTTTATGTACGGCTCGCCGACGCGCATCTTGGGACCGGCGATGAACGAGATCTGCACCGGGTCGAGCTTGGTCGCGACCTCCCAGCGGACCTGGTCCAGGGCCTTCTTGTGGTCGTCCTCGACCGAGCAATTGATGATCTGCGCGACCTCGAACTTGGAAAAATCGCGGCCGGCGGCTTCCGCCGCCTGTCGCACGATCTTGAGCGCGTTCACGGTGTACTCCGGCGAGCAGACCGCGTTGAGAACGACACCGTCGGCGACCTGCCCGGCGAGCTTGAGGCCGGTCGTGCTCGTCGCCGGCGCGTAGATGGGAATCGCTTTGCGGATCGGCTTCCAGCCTAGACCCACGTTGTCGAAGTTGACGTACTCGCCGTGATACGAGACTTTGTCGCCCGTGAGCAGGAGGCGCATCGACTCGATGTACTCCTTCAGCACCTGCGCGGGCGTGGCGCTCACGTCGGGATCGAGCGCATGCACGCGCGCGTGGCTTTTAGTGCATGCGCCGGGCGCGAGCGTCATGCGGCCGCCGGTCAATTCGTCTAGACTCGCGAGCGACTGCGCCATGACGAGCGGGCTGCGCAGGCGCACGATCTGCGTCGAGCCCAGAATCATCTTCTCCGTCGCGAGGCCGATCGCCGCGAGCGCCGTGACCGAGTCGCGCATGATCTCGATCGTTTCGGAGAAAAAAGCCATCTCGTAGCCGCGCGCCTCCGCCTGCCGCATGAGCTCGGCGATCTCTCTTACGTTGGTGAATTTTCCGTAGCCTAAAGCGAAGCCGACTCGCGCCATTCTCGTTGTTCATCCTTTCGTGTTATTTTCCCCAGAGCTGCTTGTAAAATCCGGAAGCGTCAATCTCTTTGACGAAGTGATCGTCGTAGAAGCTCTCGGGCGCCATGCCTTTGGCCTTTGGATTCCGCGCGACGGTCTGATTCAACACTTCCTGCACGCCCTCCCGCGAGTTGTAGGGAATCCGGTCGACGTAGTCGACGGCGTATCGATAAACCGCGTCGAGCGTTTTTGGGTCCTCGGCGCGGACATATTTCTTGATCGCGCGCTTGCTGCCGTCGGGATCGTTCTGGAGTTTGTAGACCGCTTCGGAATACGCCTTGATGAAGCGGACAACGAGATCCTCGTTGGCAGACAGAAAGGCGCGCCGCGCCATGAAGGCGTCATGCGGGAAATAGACGCCGGCCTTGCCCATATTCATGAGCGTCCTCGCGCCCGCCTCCTCGGCTTTGAGGTTCAGCGGGCTGGAGAACGGCGCGGCGACGATGGCACGGGTCTTCAGCATTGCGGCCGCGCCGAAAAGATCGCCGGTCTGGAGCAGCGCCACGTCCTTGCCCGGTTCGAGGCCCTGCTTCTTGAGAATGTAGCGCATCGCGAAGTCGGTCGACGAGCCAAAGCGCGTCACCCCGACCGACTTGCCGCGCAAATCTTCGATCGACTTAATCTCCGGCAAAGCCATGATATAAAACGCCGGCACTTTAACGAGCGTGCCGAACATCGTCATGTCCGAGCCGGCGAGCGCCGCGTCGACCGAAGCGCTTCCGGCCGCGGCGGAGATCGGTAGATCGCCGCCGAGCATGGATTGGACCATCAGCGATCCCGACGCGATCAGCACCATGTGGGAGTCGATGTTGTATTTATCGAAGAGCTTCGCCTCCTGCGCGATCCAGAGGCCGGCGAACACGCCGCTAGCGCTTGTGTAGCCGACCGCAAGGCGGTCTTTAGCTTGACTAAAAGGGGCTAGGCAGAAAAAAACCAGCAAGGCCGCGATGTTGGCGGCGATTCTCTTCATCATAAACTTCCCCCGCGCGATGTCACAATATAGCAGCTTGGTATCTTTTATGCGAAATCGTGTCAACCAACCCGATAGCTGTCGCAGAGATCGTTGACTTTGTGGTTTGCCGCGTGCTAGTCGCGGAACGGGAGGAAGGTACATGGGGAGGATACTCATCAAGAACGGCACGGTGATCACGATGGACCCCCGGCGGCGTATCATCCGCGACGGCGCCGTCGCGATCGAGAACGATCGCATCCTGGACGTGGGCAAAGCCGACGCTCTGAAAGATTTTCAGGCCGAGACGGTCTTTGACGCCAAAGATCGCGTCGTCATGCCCGGCCTCGTCGACGCGCACTGCCACAACGTGCAGATGCTCGCGCGCGGCCTTGGCGATGAGGTCGATCTCATCGCGTGGTGCTACGACCGCATCTACCCCTACGAGACGCTGCTCTCCGACGAGGCGACCTATTTGAGCGCGCTGCTCTGCCAGGTCGAGATGATCCGCACCGGCTCGACCACCGTCACCGACCCTGGCGGCTACAAAATGGACAACGTCGGGCGCGCGCTCGCGGAGACCGGCATGCGCGGCATTATCGCCTGGTCGGGCATGGACCAGTGGAGCGACGACCGGCCGCTGTGCGAAGGACTGCCGGGAAAACTCAACACCGAGGAGACGCTCAAAGTCGAGGAGCAGCTCGTCAAGGACTGGAACGGCAGGGAAGGCGGGCGGATCCGCGCCTGCTACGGGCTGCGCGTGGAGCCCAACGTGAGCGACGCGCTCTACCGCGGCATCAACAATCTCGCCAAGCGCGACGGCGTCATGATCGAGATGCATGCCGCTGTGAACAAAGACCAGGTCGAGTGGGTGAAGAAGCGCACGGGCCACACCGTGATCGAGCACATGAAGTCGCTCGGCGTCCTCGGCGACCACTGGTATCTCATCCACATGGCGGCGATTACGGACGAGGAAGTAAAAATGCTTAAGGACAACGACTGCCGCGTCATCCACGTGCCCGGCGCGACGCTCCACGGCGCCTACGGCTCGGCGAGCGCGGGGAAATTCCCCGAGTTGATCGACATGGGCGTCACCGTCGCGCTCGGTTGCGATTCCAGCGCGGCGAACAACAGCCTCGACATGTTTCGCGCGATGTACGAGGCCGCGACAGTGCATAAAGAAGCCCGCATCATCCCGGATCTGATTTCGCCCGAGCAGGCGCTGGAGATGGCGACGATCGGCGGCGCTCGCGCCGCTCATTGGGAGAATGAGATCGGCTCGCTCGAAAAAGGGAAGAAGGCCGACGTGATCATCGTCGAGACCAAGCGCTCGAACTGGGTGCCTCTGCACGAGTTCTCGCTGGTGCCGACGCTGGTCTATTCGGGAGAAGGCGCCGACGTCGAGACGTCCATCATCGACGGCCGCGTGGTGATGGAAAAGCGCAAGATCAAGACCGTCAACGTGAAGACAATTCTGCGACGCGCGCAGCG
The DNA here is from genome assembly GCA_021324155.1 of Pseudomonadota bacterium. GTDB lineage: Bacteria > Desulfobacterota > Binatia > UBA9968 > UBA9968 > JAJPJQ01. The sequence continues at coordinate 189,939 of JAJPJQ010000038.1, read as the reverse complement.
CGCGACCGAGAAGCTGGTGAAAAAGCTGCCGTACAAGCTCGAACCGAAGTGGCCGTTCGAATGAAATTGCCCGACCGAAAAGGAGGAGAACGATCATGGCAAAGCTCCGTCACCTGGCGATATTGACGCATCAGCCGGAAAAGCTCGCCGACTTTTACAAGAAGGTCTTCGAGATGAAGGAGATGCACCGGACGAAAAACGGCTCGGTGCATCTCTCCGACGGCGAGGTGAATCTCGCGATCCTCAACGCCAGCAATCCTAAGGAGCCGGGACATCGCCCCGGGCTCTATCACTTCGGCTTTCACGTCGACAATCCCGACGACACGGCGAAGCGCATCGCGCAGGTCTATCCCGACGGCGCGCCGAAATCGCGCGAGGCGACCTACGCCGAGTACCGCGGCACGGATCCTGACGGCAATATCTTCGATATTTCGTCGATCGGCTGGGGCGAGAAGCGCAACACGAATTACCAGTGAGAAAACCGGTCGGCCTGTTCGTCATCATTGCCTTATGGCTCGCCGCGGCTTCGACTTTCGCCGCCACGGCGGATGAGACGATAAAAAAGATCGCGAGCCTCGCGCCCGCCGAGCGCAAAGCCTTCCTCGAGGCGGACGCGCGCAAGGACGGGCAGCTCGTCTTATACACGTCGATCAGCCTGACCGATTATCCGAAGATCGTCGCTGCGTTCGAGAGTCGCTACCCGTTCGTTAAGGTCAACGCCTACCGGTCGACGCCCTCCGGCGTCTTCACGCGCGTCGAGACCGAGGCGCGCGCGGGCCGCTACGCCGCCGACGTCGTCGCCTCCGCGCCCGTGGAGATGTGGGAGTTGAAGACTCGCGGGCTCTCGACCGCGTACCTTTCGCCCGAGCGCAAAGCGATGCCTGCCGGCTCGTTCGATGCGGAAGGCTATTGGCAGGGCTTCGAAGTGACGCCGCTCGTCCTCGCCTTCAACACGCGCCAGGTCGCGTCGACCGCGGCGCCGCAAAGCTACGAAAACCTTCTCGATCCCAAATGGAAGGGGAAGATGAGCCTCGGCACCGAGGAGTACACATGGTTCAACGTCGCGCTCGAAAAAATCGGAAGGCAGAAAGGGGCGGAGTACATGCGGGCGCTGGCGCGACAGCAGCTTCACATGCCCGGCTCCAGCAGCGTGATGCGCGTCCAGCTGCTGCTCGCGGGCGAATCCGCGATCGCCATCGCGGCGCGCGGGCGGCGCGTGACGGAGTACAAAGAAAAGAGCGCGCCGATCGACTTTCGTATCCTGGAGCCGTACGCGGCGGAGCCGGCATTCACCGCGTTGATGCGGCGCTCCGCGCATCCGTCCGCGGCGATTCTTTTCGTCGACTGGATGCTATCCGAAGAAGGGCAGACGAAAATCTCCGATGATGCCGGCCGCATCCCGGTCCGGAAAGGCGTCAAGCTAAAGCCGTGGGTGCAGGCGCTGTTTCAAAAAGACTTCGCGTTCTTGAGTCCGTCTTCCATCGGCCCGCGACTCAACGAAATCATCGAGCAGTACAATCAGATCTTTGGGCTCCAGCGGCGCTAGCCGCTTACTTGATCCCCAGCTCTTTATTCACTTCCCGCTGCAGCGAGAAATCGAAAATCTTTTCCGCCGGCGTCGGCGCCGGCAGTCCGATGAGCTGCGCGTCCAGCTTCAAGTATTCTCGAATCTCGTCGTCCGTCGGGATGCCGTTGCTCGTGAACGCCGGAAGCGAGATGCGATAGGTCTCGAGCGCCGTCGGCATGTCGATGTTCAAGTATTTCGCCAGGACCTCCGCCGAGCCCCGCTCGTTCTGATGGAAATAGCGGTTGCCCTTGCCGCGCGCGCGGAGCATGCGCTTGACGAGATCGCGTTGGTCTTTCAACGTTTTGTCGAGCACGCCCAGGCCGTTCTGCAAGCTCGAAAACTCGTCCATGGCGTTCGCGAGCACGTTCATTTTGAACTTGTCGCGCGCGATGATTACGGTCGGCGGCGAGAAGAAGCCGATCTGGATCGAGCCGTTCACCAGCGCCTTCAACTGCGTCGGCACATCGCCGGCAGTCATGACCGTGATATCTTTATCAGGGTCGATGCCCGCGCGCCGCAGCATGCGGATGCCCGCGGTGTGCTGGCTGCCGCCGCGGGTCGTTGTCCCGGCGACCTTGCCCTTCAAATCGGCAAACGTCTTCAGCTCCGGCCGGGTGACGAGCCAGAAGAGCGGCCGGATCAAGCTCACCGCCAGCACCTTGATCGGCACGCCGCGCTGGATCGCGCGGATCGCGCTGCCGACCGACCCGAGCGCGTTGACTTCTCCCGATACCGTGGCGGCGATCGCAGCGGTCGCCTGCACCTGAACGAGCTGCGCGTCGATTCCTTCCTCGCGAAAAAAGCCGCGCTCCTGCGCGATGTAAAGATCGACCGAAGCGATACTCCGGCTCGAGTACGTGATCACCGCGCGCTGCGGCGGCGCCTCCGCGCGCGACGGCGACGGCAACAAAGCAGTCGCGAGGACAAAAGCTGCGATGAGAGCGCGGTTCATATCAAAAGGAACCATAGGGCAGAAGCGTAATTAGGGTCAAGCGGGGTGCCATTGACCAACGCTCGGCCGTTGCCTATGGTGAAGCCGTGGCGGATACGGGTAAGCGCGAGACGGCGGTTTTCGGCGGCGGCTGCTTCTGGTGCACCGAGGCGGTGTTCGCCGAGCTGAAAGGCGTCATCGCCGTCATGCCGGGTTACGCCGGCGGACGGACGAAAAATCCCACCTACGAGGAGGTCTGCGGCGGCATGACAGGCCACGCCGAGGTCATTCGCATCGAATTCGACCCCGGCGAGATCGCCTATCGGGATCTGCTCACGGTGTTTTTCGCGACCCATGATCCGACGACGCTCAATCGGCAGGGGAACGACGTCGGCACGCAGTACCGCTCGACCATTCTGTACGCCAACGACGAGCAGCGGCGCGAAGCCGAGGCCTTTGTTAAAGAGCTCAACGAAACGAAAACGTTCGGTAAGGCCGTCGTGACCACGATCGAGCCGCTGAAGGAATTCTACGACGCCGAGGACTATCACCGGAACTACTACGCGAAGAACCCTTACCAGCCTTACTGCCAGTACATGATCCCGCCCAAGCTCGGTAAGCTGCACAAGCAGTTCAAAGATCTACTCAAGTCGCATTCGAAGACATAACTTTATGCTTCTTCGGCCGATCAGGGAGGCGCCGATGGTGATGAAAAAAGCCGCTTGACAGCCCGTCCGGCCTAGGACTATTGTCCGCCCGAAGTAGGGCCCCCGGAGGCGCGACTCGTACCTTCGGGAAATCTGTCGGTAACCCGATTCGAAGACGAAAGGGGGATCCTATGGCAGAGCTCGATGCGACATATGCTACTGACTCGAGGGTCGTTTCCGGATCCGAAGAGCGGCGGGTCATCGTCGCCTCGTCGGTCGGCACGGTTTTCGAGTGGTACGACTTCTATCTCTACGCCATTTTGGCGCCGTTCTTCGCGGCGCTCTTCTTTCCGCCGGGTAACGCGACCGCCGCGCTGCTCGGCGCCTTTGGCGCGTACGCCGCAGGCTTTTTGATCCGCCCGTTCGGCGCGCTGATTTTCGGACGCATCGGCGATTTGGTCGGCCGAAAATACACCTTCCTCGTTACCATCGTCGTCATGGGTATCTCGACCGTTCTGGTCGGTTTCATGCCGACCTATGCGACGGTCGGCTTCGCGGCGCCGTTGATCCTGGTTCTTCTACGGCTCGCGCAGGGTTTGGCGCTCGGCGGCGAGTACGGCGGCGCTGCCACCTACGTCGCGGAGCACGCGGCCGACCACAAGCGCGGCTATGCAACGAGTTGGATTCAAACCACGGCTACGCTCGGCATGTTGATGGCTCTCATCGTCATCGCGGCGTGCCGCTACGGTATGGAAGCGAAGCAGTTTACGGAATGGGGATGGCGCATCCCGTTCTGGTTTTCGGTTCCGCTGCTCATCATCTCGATCTACATCCGGTTGAAACTGCAGGAATCGCCGATCTTCCAGCGCATGAAATCGCAGGGGAAGCGCTCCAAGCAGCCGCTGATCGACAGCTTCTTCAAGTACCCCAACAACAAATACGTGGCGCTGGCGCTGCTCGGCGCGACCGCAGGGCAAGGCGTGGTCTGGTATACCGGTCAGTTCTACGCGCTGTTCTTTATACAGATTTACTTGAAGCTCGACTACATTCCGACTTACATCCTGATCGGCTTGTCGCTGATTCTGGCGACGCCGTTCTTTCTGGTCTTCGGCGCGCTGTCCGATAGGATCGGACGGAAGAAGATCATTCTGGCAGGCTGCCTTATCGCCGCGCTGACCTATTTCCCCCTGTTCCGCGGCCTCACCCACTATATCAATCCCGATCTCGAAGCGTATCAGAAAAACACACCGATCACGGTGACAGCGACCGATTGCAATTTCCACATCTTCATCGGCCCATGGTCTCGGCAGACACCCTGCGACAAGGCGAAGGACTTTCTCGGAAAGTCGGGACTGACCTTCACGTCGTTGCCGGCGGCCACGGGCGATGACGTGGTAACGAAGATCGGTAACATCGAGATCAAAGGCTGGGACGAAACCAAGTTTAAGGACGCGCTCAAACAGACCGGTTATCCGCCGAAAGCGGATCTGAACAAGGTCAACTGGGTCATGGCGGAACTCATCCTCGTGATTATGGTCATTTACGTGACCATGGTCTACGGGCCGATCGCCGCTTTTCTGGTCGAGCTGTTCCCGGCGCGGATCCGCTACACGTCCATGTCGCTGCCATATCACATCGGCAACGGCTGGTTCGGCGGGATGCTGCCGCTGCTCGCGACGGCGATGGTGGCTACGGCGGGCGATATCTATTACGGCCTGTGGTACCCCATCGTGGTCGCGCTGATGACGTTCGTCATCGGCTCGTTATTTGTGCACGAGACGAAGGACGTGAGGATCCACCAAGAGCAGCTTTAGAATAATAATTTTTTAAAGCATTCGGGGCGGGCGGCGCTTGCCGTCCGCCCCGTTCGTTTTTCAGTAGCCGCTCTCGCGAATTCTCCGAACGATCGAATCGTCGATGATCTCTTCGGGCTTGATCTTGGCCATGTTGGGATTCGCCTTGGAGAGAATTTTGTGGATCTTTTGAACGCCTTCGGGATTCGGCCGTAGATCGGCCGAATAGGTCGCGATGAGTGACTCGTAGCCCGATTCCGCGTCCTCGGCACGGCTGAGCCTAAGCCTGCGCATAAGCGTCTTGACGACGACAGGTCGGTTCTCGGGCTTGAGCACGAAACGGATGGAATCGAGCGTCCCTTTAATGATCGCTTCGATTCCCTTTGCATCCTGTCGAATGTTCGCGCGGCGAGTGACGAGCGAAGTTCCGAGATACGCTATCGGCGCGCGTCCGAGGTCGACGAGCACGCGATAGCCTTTTTTCTTCAGCGTATCGGCGAACGTATAGCCGAGCCACGCGCCCTGCACACGGCCCAGTTCCAGCGCCTGGACGCGCGCGGCCTGGTCGGGAAATACGATGAACTGAATGCGGTCGCGCTCCGGGTCGAGGTTTAGATAATCGAGCGCGAGCATGTTGTTCGCCCATCCGCCGCCGCCGATACTCTGGATCGCGACGAATTTTCCCTTGAGGTCGTCCGGCTTCTTGATCTCCGGGCGTGCGACGAAAGCCCCCTCCGCCTTCGGAATCACCGTCGCGATCACCGCTAGGTCGAGCCCTGCCGCGGCGCCGTTCAGGACGTTATTGGCGCTCGTGAAGACCGCCTGCACGTCGCCGGCGGCGAGCGCCGACATCGCGAGGGGTCCGCTGCGCATAAACAGCACCTCCGCGTTGACGCCGTGCTTTTTGAAAAATCCCTGCTCGACGCCGATCCACAGCGCCGTCGGGTTCTCGACCGACGTGGCGTAAGCGATGCGGTAAAGCGGGAGATTCTGCGCGGAGGCGGTTGAGACGGCGAGGGCCAGCGCGATAACAATCGCCAAAGTGGAGTATTGGAGCACCGGAGTATTGGAATCTTCGGAACCCATCACTCCGGCACTCCGTCACTCAAACTTTCACCATTCCAATTTGACGCAGATTTCTTCGCCGCGAATCTCGACGGGCAGAACCGTCAGCGGCGGGCCGCCCGGCGGCATGGTGCACGCGCCGGTCGCGAGATCGAAGCGGTAGCCGTGGTTGGCGCAGCGAATCTGCGCCTGCTCGACGACGCCGGTCCGGAGGTCGACGCCCTCGTGCGGGCACAAGCGATCGCACACGTAGTAGTTGCCGCCGTTCTCGACGAGCAGCGCCTCGCGTCCGCCGAGCTCGATCGGCTTCACTTCGCCCGGTTTAATTTCGCCGACGCGCGCGACGGGAACGTAGGTGACGCCCATACTACGCCGCGGCCGCCTGACGGCCGCGGTACGCTGAGCCGCGCAAAATCTCGCCGGGCAGATCGCCGGTCAACTTGCCGTCGGCGAAGATCGGCCGGCCGTTGACGATCGTTGTTTTGATGCCGTCGGAGCGCTGGATCAGCCGCTTGGTGTTTCCGGGATAATCGTAGGCCCACTCCGGCTCGTGCGAATCGACGGTCGCGGGATCGAACAGGACGACGTCGGCGGCGTAGCCCGGCCGCAGCAGGCCGCGGCCCGTGAGCCCGACGATGGAAGCGACATGGAACGTGAGCTTGTGGATCGCGTGCTCGAGCGTCATCACCTGGCGCTCGCGCACCCAGAGGCCCAGCAGCGTCGTGCCGTAGCCGAAATCGGCGCCGAACTGCACGTGCGCGCCCGCGTCGGAAGTGCCCATGAGGACGAAGGGGCTGCGCAGGATTTCTCCCATCGCATCGACGTCGCCGCCGTTGTTGGCGTTCCAGAAGACGGTCTCGAGATCTTCTTCGAGCGCGAGATCGAGAAAGGCGTCGAGCGGCTCCTGGACGCGCATGGAAGCCACTTCCGCGATGCTCTTGCCGGCATATTTCTGGTTCTCGGCCTTGATCGTCTTATCGACGCGCAGCACGTCCCAGCGGCGGTGAAAATTGATGTGGCGCGGCGCGCTGAAGTCCGCGCGCATCTTGTCGCGCGTCGCCGGGTCTTTGAACGCCTCGCGGCGCGCCTCGATGGGCAGGAACATAAGTGCCTTCCAGACCGGCAGCTCGTCGAACACCTGGCAATTCTTCAGTGTGAAGCGGCGCACGAGCGGGACCGTATGCGAGAGGCCGTAGGCCTGATAGCCGTCCGCAAAGATCGGCGCGACGGCGTCGAGCTGCTTGCGCCAGAGCTCGGGCTCGGCCCAGCGGTGCTGCAGGCTCTGCCACAGCACGGGCCGTCCCGTCGCGCGCGCGACGCGATCGTAGAATTGAAAATGCTCAACTTTGTTGAGTCCCAGGATCGTCTCGATGATGCCGGAATTGAGCTCGCTTAAAACTTGGCAAAGGGCGAAGAACTCCTCGTCGGTGGCCAAGCGGCTGCCGACGGGCTTGCCGTCTTCGCGCATGTGGCGCTCGTTGCGATTCGTCGAAAAGCCGAGCGCGCCGCTCTCCATCGCTTCCAGCACGTGGCCGCGCATGTGCTCGATCTCCTTCGCCGTCGCGGCGCGCTCGACCGACTCCTCGCCCATGACGCGCTGGCGCACGGCGATGTGGCCGACCAGGCCGCCGACGTTGACGCCGATCTTGCCTTCGAGCGCGTCGAGATATTCGCCGTAGGTGTGCCAGCCCCACGGGACGCCCATCTCGAGCACGCTCCGCGGCATCGCCTCGACGCGGACGAAGCTTTTTACCAGCGCGTCGTGATCGCTCTCGGCCGTGGGCGCGAGCGTGAGGCCGCAGTTGCCCATGACGATCGAAGTGACGCCGTGCTGCGGCTCGGAGGTCGCGTAGGGATCCCAGAAGATCTGCGCGTCCATGTGAGTATGATGGTCGATGAATCCCGGCGCGACCGCGAGGCCGCCCGCATCGATCGTCCGCGCGGCGCCGCCGGAGATGCGCCCGATCTCTACGATGCGGCCGTTTCTAACCGCGACGTCGCCCATATACGACGGCATGCCGCTGCCGTCGTATATGCGGCCGCCTTTGATCAGCAAGTCATAAGCCATGTTTCGCCTCCTTCGTCAGCGCGCCTCAGCCTTCAGCTCTTCGATCAGCGAGAGATCGAAATGTTTGTATGGCGGGATCGACAAAAACGCCGGATCCTCGTAGCCCATCGTCTTCAGCACATTCGTAATCGCTTCTTCGGTCGGGTAGAGATCGGGACGCGCATCCGCGACCGTCATGCGGTAAGCGTATTCGACGCTGTCGCGGTCGTCGATGCGCAGGACCTGCGTCATTAATTTGATCGTACCTTCCTTGTCCGCCATCATGAGACGGACCGATTCGGCGAGTCCCTTGAGGTACGCCTTCACGATGGAACGATTCTTGTCGAGATACGATTTCCGCGTGAGATTGATGCCCCACATGTATTCGAGCGGCAGCGTGAGGACGGTGAGTCCGATTTTTTCCGCGTAGCGGCCCTGGAGCGTCGAGATCAGCGTCGCGTCGATGTTGCCGGACGCCACGGCGGCGAGCCGTACGGCGGAGCCGCCCGACAGACCGATGATCTGGACGTCTTTTTTCGGATCGAGGCCGACCTTGCTGAGCATGAACAGGATGAACGCCTCGGCGCGACCGCCGGCGCCGCTCGACGCGATCTTTTTCCCGCGCAGCTCTTTCAAATCCTTGATTTTCAGCCGGCTGCCGAGGCTGTACGGCGACGAGTTGTTCCATGAGCAGAGGCCGACCGCATCGGCCCCCTGCTTGGCGAGATAAAAGAGGCCGGTCGTGCTCGAGGTCAGGAACTGCACGCTGTTCGACATGAGCGCCTGCATGTTCATCTGCTCGTTGCGCGTGGCGATGACCTCGACGCCGAGGCCGTATTTTGCGAAGACACCCTTTTTCGCACCGAGATAAACCGGAATCGCGCCGGTGAGCGCGCCCGGCGTCGCAACGCGGATCGGCGTCTCGGCGCCGCGCGCGGAAAAAGCCCCCACGAGCAGCAGCGCTATCGCCAGCAGGCCGGTGTTCCCGAGCTTCACCCCTCGAATCTTGCCGGAGCACGAGCGGGTCGTCAAGTGCGTATTGACTTTGCTGCGCAAAGATGCGGATTATGAAAACTCCATTCGGCGTTTAGATTTAAGCACAGCGACATCGGGGTCATGGTCACGCGGCGCCCGCCATTTTACGTTGGTTTTCTTCTCCTCGTCTTGGCTTACGTCACTGCTGGCAAATTCGAGCTATCGGTAGCGTTTTTCCACGCAAGCGCCTCGGCCGTATGGCCTCCGGCGGGCCTGGCGCTCGCGGCGCTGCTGCTGTGGGGCATCGAGCTCTGGCCGGCGGTTTTTATCGGCGCGTTTCTCGTCAACTTTTCGGCGTCAGGCTCGCTGCCGACGACGCTCGCGATTGCGGCGGGCAACACGCTAGAGACGGTGCTCGGCGCCTGGCTGATCGGCGAGTACGCGGCTGGGCCCTATGTATTCCGCAGCGCCCAAAGTATTTTCAAATTCTCGCTCATCACGACGGGAGCTACGCTTGTCAGCTCTACGATCGGCGTGACGAGCCTCATGCTGGCGGGCCTTGCGCGCTGGCAAAGCTTCGCGCCGATCTGGCTCACATGGTCGCTCGGCGATCTCGTCGGCGCTTGGATCTTAGTACCACTAATCGTACTTTGGGCGACCGAGCCGCCGCCGTCGTTCCGGATCGAACGTGTGCTGGAGGTCGGCCTTTTGGTGGCGACGGTGATCGGCGTCGGCGGCAGCTTGTTTTTCGGCGAAATCCCGTCCGGCATGGAATACCTCGCGATCCCGCCGCTTTTGTGGGGCGCGTTCCGTTTCGGCCAGCGCGGGGCCGCCACGCTCGCCTTCATGATGTCGGCGCTGGCGCTGGCCGGCACGCTGCAGCGGTTCGGCCCGTTCGCCATGTCGAATCCCAACACGTCGCTCGTCTTGCTACAGCTGTTCATCGGCGCGATCGCCATGACGACGCTGGTTCTCGCCGCGGTCGTCTCGGAGCGCAAGGAGGCCGAGGAGGCGCTGCGCGGCGCGCGCGACGAACTCGCCAAGAGCAACCAGGAGCTCGAGCGCCGCGTGGAGGAGCGCACCGCGGATCTCGAACAGGCGCGCGCTGCGCTGCTCGAAGACATCGAGGAGCAGAAAAGACTCGAAGAGCAGCTGCGGCAGGCGCAGAAGCTCGAAAGCATCGGTACGCTCGCTGCCGGCGTCGCGCACGACTTCAACAACGTTCTCAACATCATCAAGGGCTACGCGTCTTTGCTCGCCGATCGCTCGGACACGGCCGAAAGCGTCCGCATCATCGACGAGGCGGTCGAGCGCGGCGCATCGACGGTGCGCCAGCTGCTTATTCTGTCGCGAAAGAGCGAAGCGGCGCTGGTGCCGACTTCGTTGAACGATCTCGTCGCCGAGCTGGCGCGCCTCGTCGTCCAGACATTTCCGAAGACGATTGATATAGAGCTCGAGTTCGGCGACGGGTTATCGCCGACGCTGGCCGATGCAAATCAGATTCGCCAGGTGCTGCTCAATCTCTCGCTTAACGCGCGCGACGCGATGCCGGGCGGGGGCCGACTGGCGTTCAGGACCAAAATCGCCGAGGCGGCGCGCCCCGACAGCGGCGGCGCCGCGAAGCAGACTTATTTCGTCATCGAGGTCGCGGATACGGGCAAGGGAATGGACGAGTCGGTACGCCGGCGCATCTTCGAGCCCTTTTTTACCACCAAGCAAACCGGCGAAGGCACCGGCCTCGGGCTTGCGATCGCGTACGGCGTCGTCCAGAACCACGGGGGATTTATCGACGTCGAGAGCCGCGTCGGAAAGGGAACGACGTTCAGAATTTATCTGCCCGCCGGACCGCTCGAAGAGCAATTGTCGATGGCGACGATCCTGCGCGCCGCCCCGGCGCAGGCCGTCCGGCGCACCGCCGTCCGTCGCACCGTGCTCATCGTCGAAGACGAGGAGCATACGGCGCGGCTGTTAAAAACGGTGCTCGCGCGGCGCGGCTGCGACGCGCTCGTCGCTTTGGACGGCGCGGCTGCGCTCGAAATCTATCAGAGCCGCTGGCGCGAGATCGACGCCGTGCTGCTGGACATCGGCTTGCCCAAGATCCCGGGCTGGGAGGTGATGCGGCGCATGAAGGAAATCAATCCGGCAGTCAAGATCATCGTAGCCAGCGGCAATATCGCGCCCGAGCTTCGTGCCGACATGCACCGCGTCGGCGTCAACGAATTCGTCGACAAGCCTTACACCTTCGATGGGGTGGCGGAAAAATTGGAGAACATCATGGCCGCGGCCTGAGCCGCGGCGCTCAGGCGCCTGCCGCGACGGCGGTGATGCACGGCAGTCCGGCGGCGACGACGCGCGCTCTCTTTCCGTCGACCGCGATCAGCTCGCCGTTCGACGTGCCGGCAATGACGCCGCGCCCGTCGGGTGCCGCGCACATGCTCATCACGCCGCCGCCGAGACCGGCAATCGCCGGCTCCCAATCTGCGCCGGCGCTGCCGCTGCGGTAGATCGCCGCATCGGCGCCGGATTCCCGAATCCATGTATTGGGCCGACCGCGCGCGCTGCCGAGATAAACGAAGCCGTCGGCATCTTCGGCCACCGACATGCCGTAATCGTGGGCCGGTGTAATCTCTTCCCAGGACTCGCCGCGGTCGCGGCTACGAAACGCCTTATCGCCGCAGGCGGCGAGCACGAGACCTTCGCTTCGCGACGCGAGCACTTCGTGCACGTCGGGATCCGTGAGCGTCTTGCCGGCCGCGCGCCAATTTTTTCCTGCATCGTCGGAAATCAGCAGGCCGCCGACTTCGATGCCGGCGTAAAGCCGATTATAATTCCGCGGATCGAACGCGAGATAACGCGTCCGCGATTGCAGCTCGGGGCTCGGCGGAAATGTCGCGCCGCTGCTCGCGAGCCGCACGCCCTCGAGCTCTTCCCAGCCGCCGCCGTTTTTTCGGTAAAGCGCCGCCGGGATGGTTCCGGCCATGACGGTGCCGGGAAGCGCGAGGACGGAGAACAGCATTAGCTTGGGGACATTCGGCTTCGCCCGCAGCCAGCGTTTGCCGCCGTCGGTCGTGTAGAAGAGGCCGGAGTGCTCGCTGCCCGCGTATACGAGCTGCGGATTTTCCGGATCGACCGACAGGCAGGTGAGCGACCAATACATGAGCGCGCTGCCGGCTGCCCGCCATTCTTCGCCGGAACGTTCGAAGCGTCTCCAGCCCGACAGCGTCGCAACGTGCAGTGCGTCTTTCATGGGGTTCTCTCCGAGAGCCCGATCAGCTCTTGTGAATGGACCTCGCTCAATTCCGTTGGGATCGATCGGCCGCCGAAGGCGATCATGCAGTCGTGTCATAGTGCACTCTTCGGCGTATGTCCACCGCGTGCATTGACAAAAAGCAGGCGCTGCAGTTAGCTTGCGGCAGCGAAGGAGGGGACGGATGCTCAAACCGATTGCATTCGCCAATGCGCTCGCCATTTTGACAGGCGGTTTTTATCTGCTCATTCACGTTATCCGCCTTTTTGCGCCGGTGTCGTTCCGCTATCTATTCAACGCGCAATTCATGGGCGCCGACGTCGCCTCGCTCATGTGGCCGCAGGTGGCGTCGGGAAATTTCATCCTGACGTTTATCATAGCGGTCGCGACTGCGTGGCTATTCGCGTATTGCTGGGCATGGCTTTATAACCGCTTCGCCGTATGAAATACGCGATCACAATCTGTTTCGTGCTGTTTACCTCGATGCCGGCCTTTGCGGCCGAGCGGATGCATACCGCGTATCAATCGCTCTCGATCGGCAGCTCGACGCCGATATGGGTGGCGAAGGAAGCGGGATTTTTCGACGCCCAGGGACTCGACGTCAAGATCGTTTTCGTCGAGGGGAGCCCGCGGACGATACAGACGCTGATCGCCGGCGAGTCCGAGGTCGCCGAATCGACCGGCCCGTCCGTGCTGAACGCGCGCGCCGCCGGCTCGCCGGTCGTCATCATCGCCGGCTTCATCAACGTGATGCCGTACTATCTCATTACGACGAGCGCGATCAATTCACCCGCCGATTTGAAGGGGAAGATCGGCGCGAACAATCTGCCGGGAACGGCGGCCGATACGGTCATGCGCATCGGCTTGAAAGCGCTGGGCCTCGATCCTGACCGTGACGTGTCGCTGCGGACGATCGGCAACGTGCCATTTCGCCTGCAAGCGATGGCGGCCGGCGCCGCGCAGTTCATGGTCGGGCAGGACCTCGAGCTCGAGCAGGCGAAGAAGCTGGGCTTCAAGGTTCTCGTCGATTACGTCGCGAAGAAGACGCCGTTCCAGATGGGCGCGGCGGTGACCAACGAGCGTTATGCACGCGAGAAGCGCGATGTCGTGCTGCGGTACGTCAAGGCGCTGGCGCAGGCGCTGCATTATCTCAAGACGAACCGCGACGGCTCGCTCGCGATCATCGGCCGCTACGCGCGCGCGATGAAGTCGGACGCGGTAAGCGCGGCGTACGACAGCGTGCGGCGCCTGTTCAACGACACGCCGATGCCGACGATAGAAGGAATGGATTTTATCGGCAAGGAGCTGGCGCAGCGAAATCCGAAGATCCGCGACGTGGACGTCAACTCCACAATGGACCTGAGATTCGTGAAAGAATTGGAGCAGACCGGCTACTTAAAGAGCCTCAAGTGAAGCCGAGGATATAAAGCGGCGATTACTTTACCGCGCGGTGCATTCGCTCCGACGCGAGGTGCCCGAGGCGGCCCACCATCAGAAACAATTCTACGATTACGAAACAGATCGTGCCGAGGACGATGCCGACCGGCGTCGCGAGCAAGTAAAGCGTGCCGAAGACGACGCAAACCAGCGCGAGTACGATGATTGCCATCTCCACCCCCTCCCAAGGCTACTCTAGCCGCTTGCGGGGAAGTGTCAACAAAATAATTAAGACGTGGTGAGAATTTCGCGTTCGATTCGAGCGCGGCTTATCCACAGGCGTGGCTGCGCGCGCGTTAACCGCCGTAGAAAATCTTATCGCCGAGATCTCTCAGCAACAGAGTGATTTCGTCGGGCCGGCCGGCGACCTCAACCGACACGCCGGCGTCTTTGACCTCGCCGACGAAGATGGAGTGATCGCCTTTCTCGATGGTGTCGACGAGCGCGCATTCGATGAACGCGGGCACCTTTTCGAAAATCGGCGCGCCCAGGCTGCCGGCGCGAAATTTCTGTCCGCCGATCGTGTCGCCTTGGCGGTCGAGCGGCTTGAAGAAGGTGTAGGCCACGTCTTTCTGATCTTTGCCGAGAACGTTCAGGGCGAACGCTTTCGATTCCTTGATGATCGCGTGGGCGTGCGAATCCGCTTTGACGCCGACCGCGACGAGCGGCGGCTCGAAAGAGGCCTGAGTTATCCAGTTGATCGTCGCGGCGGCGACGCGGCCGTCTTTCGCCTGACCTGTAAGCACGAACAGACCGTAAGGAATCATTCGCAGAGCGGTTTTCTTCGCATTGGCGTCCATGGCATCCTCCTCGATTTATAAGTAACAGGTTTGCCGCGCCGCGGTAAGACGCGCGAAGGCGATTATTTTTTGGTGACGAGATCGCGATAGAACGCGGTTTTTTGCAGCCGCTCGACCGGGGCGTCGTCGATGACGTCCACGGATCGTACGCCTTTCACCTTCGGGTTGGTGAGCGCCAGGAGCCGGTGCATATTCTCCACGCCGCGCACATTCGCCCGGATATCGAGGCTGTAAAGCCATTGGAGAGCGTCATAGCCGCTTTCGGCGTCATGGGAATTCTTCAGCCGCAGATTTTTGATCAGCGATTTGATCACGGTCGGCTTTTCCCCAGGGCGCTGGATGAAGGCCACGGATTCGACGACGCCGCGGAGCAGCCCGTCGACGATCTGGGGATTCTGCTTGATGTAGGCGCGGGGCGCCGCGAGTGCGAGGCCTTGATAGACGATCGGCGCCCTGCCCATGTCGACGAGCACGTTGTAGCCCTTCTCTTTCAGCGTCGCGCTGTACGTATCGCTGAGATACGCCGCGTCGATGCCGCCCGTCGCAAGCGCCTGCGTCAGCACCGATTGATCGCCGAGGATCATCAACGGAATCTTGTCGCGCGTCGGCTCCAGCCCCAAATATTCCAGTGCCAGCATCGTCATCGACCAGACGCCGCCGCCGATGCTCTGGACGCCGACCCTCTTGCCTTTGAGCGCCTCGGCGCTCCGGATCGCCGGCGCCGTCAAAAAGTTGCCGTCGGCGTGGTTGACCACGCCGGCGAAAAAGGCCAAGTCCATGCCGCCGGCGGCGGCGCTCAGTACCGTTCCGGGAATCGTATAGGCGACCTGAATGTCGCCGGAGGACAGCGCGGCGATCGTCTGCGGCCCGCTCCTGATATTGATCACTTCGACGTTGACGCCGTGCTTGCGGAAGAATCCCTGCTCGACGCCGATCCACATCGCGGCGATCTTTTCGTTGTAGGCGCCGTGCGCGATGCGGACGAGCGGCAGCTCCGCCGCGTTCGATGAATCCACGAAGAGCGCCGAGAGAAAGAGCGCGAGCGCGGCGAATACTTTGTTCATCCGGGCAGTCCCATTTGCTTGAACATCGCCCGCGTCAGCGGCGACCCCGGGTCCATCAGTTCGAGGCCCATCGAATAATGATGGCCGCCGGGGATGTCGATGAATTCACAGTTGACGCCGCGCTCGCGGCAGATGCGGAAATATTCCCGCG
This sequence comes from Pseudomonadota bacterium, assembly GCA_021324155.1. Taxonomy (GTDB): domain Bacteria; phylum Desulfobacterota; class Binatia; order UBA9968; family UBA9968; genus JAJPJQ01. The sequence continues at coordinate 174,215 of JAJPJQ010000038.1, read as the reverse complement.
ATTGCGCGCGCCAGCCTTCCGGCTCTGCGCCGCCGACGGCGACGATGAGCGGCGCGACGGGAGGAGGCGGATGCAGCAGCGGGCTGTTTTCCTTCGCGCTCTCGGGCGTCAGGCGGATCTCCTGGTTAACGCCGATATGCAGCACCGCGTCGAGATCGTAGACGCCGGTGATCGCCGTGGCCCCTTTGATAATGTCGCGCGGCAGACCGTCTTTCTGCCAATCGTTGGCAAGCGCCATCGCGACAAGATGGCCGCCGGCCGAGATACCGGCGATATAAAGCTTCGCTGGATCGGCGCCGTAGCGGGAAATATTTTTATAGACCCAGGCGACCGCGCTACGCGCCTCGCGCACGATGTCGGTGACAGTCACGCTGGGAGCTAGATCGTAGCCGGCAACGACGACCGTCGCGCCGCGCGCGGTGAAGTGATCGGCGAAGTGCGCGTTCTGCTCCTTGCCGCCGCTGCGCCAGTAGCCGCCGTGAAAATAGACCAGAACCGGCGCGCCGGTTTTCTCGGCCGGAAAGATGTCGACCTTCTCCCGCGGCGACGCGCCGTAGGGCACGTCGAGAAAGCCTTTGAGCTTTTGGCGGTTCGCAGCGCTCGCCGCGTTGCGTTTCTCCGACCAGCTCGCATGATCGCCGACCGCGTTCTGCGGGTTGAAATGGACCTCGAGCTCGCTGAGTGTAAAATTTTTGTAAACGGCAGCCATGGCTACTGCTCCAGGACCTTCTTGATTTTCTCGACCACGTCGCGGGGCTGTCCGATCACATCCTTCGCGAGCGCCTCCAGCTCTTCGCCGAACATGGGATCGGCTTCGAGCTTTTTCTTCTTCACGTCTTCGAGAAACACCGGGTCTTTCATCGTGTTTTTAAACGCATCGCGGAGAATCTTCACGCGGTCGGCGGGCAGCGCCGGCGGGGCGATGATCGGCCGCCCGATGTCGCCGGACGCAAGGATCGCCGTCACGACGCGGCGCGTGGCTTCCGGCGTCTTGTATTCGTTCATGAGCTCGAAGATCGTCGGCACTTCAGGCGCGCGCGGATCGCGACCGCGTCCGGTCTGCAGGAGCAACCGCACGAGATTGGTTTTTCGCCACGTGCCGAATGGCTCGCGAGCGAAAAAAGTCGGGATGCTGAGCGCCCGGCATTGTACCTCGCCGCGCTCGAGGGCCAGGTCCTGCTCGGAACCGCCCTTGTAGCCGACAATGAGCTTGAGTTTGGCGCCGAACGCTTCCTCGAGAAGCTTCGGCACGAAGTGGCCGCTCGTGCCCGTTCCGGTCGCCGAGCAGCGCGGCGGCTCGGCCGCCTTGCGCAGATCGTCCATGGTTTTGTACGGCGTGTCGGTTCGCATGTAAAAAATCCACGCGGTCTTCTCCGATGAGCCGATCCATTTGAATTTCGCCCAGTCGAACTGCGCTTCCTGCTTGCCGGTGATCTGATCGAGATAGAGCGACGGGCCGACGGCGCCGAGCGTCAAGCCGTCGGGCTTGGCGACGTTGTAAATGGAGTTTGCCGCGACCAGCGATCCCGCGCCGGGCTGGTTTTGCACGATGATGTTCGGCGCGCCGGGAATGTGCCGCGGCAGATGCGCGGCCAGCAATCGCGCCCAGATGTCGTAGCCATCGCCGGCGAGATAACCGACGACGATGGTGATCGTCTTTCGCTGATAGAACGGCGCCTGCGCCTCGGCATGGGACAGGAATAAGCCGGTCGCCAGCAGCGCCAGTAAAATTTTTTTCATGACGCCTCCGCCGGCCTGCCAAATTATTCGAGCCGCCATCGAGCGTCAAGCGGGCTTCTTGGCGCCGACAACGCTGTAGGCGGCGACGGGCTTCTGGAAGCCTTTGACGGTGAAAGGCCCGACCTCCTCGGCGTCGACAAAGCCGCGCACCAGCTCGTAGGCGCGCTGATTGATGATGATCTGGCCGGGCTCCGCGACGCTCACGAGACGCGCGGCGAGGTTCACCTGCTGGCCGACGACGGTATACTCCATGCGGTGCTCGGAGCCGATCGTGCCGACGGTTACGTAGCCGGTCGTAATCCCGATGCCCATCCGCAACGGCGAGTCGCCGACATAGCCCTCACGCCCCATCTTCAGCGCCTCCTCCTGCATCTCGATCGCCATCTCGACCGCGCGCTTGGCATGATCGGGCTGCGGCACCGGATCGTTGAAGAAAACCAGCATGCCGTCGCCGAGAAATTTGTCCAGCGTCCCTTCATACTTGAATACGAGATCCGTCATGCGCGAGAGATAGCTGTTCAGCAGCGCGATGACTTCCTCGGGCTCGGCCATGTCCGAGAACGCCGTGAAGCCGCGGAGATCGGCGAAGACCATTGTGAGTTGTTTGCGCGCGTTGGCCATGGCAAAAGAGCTCTGCCCCGATGTGATCGCACGGACGACCTGCGGCGCGAGATAGCCGCTCAGCCGCTGCGTGCGCTGGATCTCCTCGACCTGGGACTGCACGCGCGCCTCCAACTCGCGATTGATCTCGCCCACCAGCTTGGCTTGGTTCTTGACCGCTTCGTGCTCCCGCAGGAGCTGCGCGCGCGTGCCGGCGAGCGCATGCATCATCTCGTTCGCCTTGCCGGCGAGACCCTCGAATTCGTCGCGGTTGGGAATCGCGATTTCCTCCTCGAATTCGCCGCGCGCGACGCGCCCCATGTGCTCGTTGAGCCGCTGCACGGCGCCGAGGATGGGCCATGAAAAAGCGTAGCCCAAAAACAACGCGAGCCCGATACTGCCGACGCCGGCGGCGCCGAGCAGCGCGACGCCCGCGCGGTTGTCGCGCTGCACGGCCGCGACGCTCTGATCACGGCGGGCGAGGGCGATTTTGATCAGCTCGCGCGCCTCGGCTTCGAGCTCGTGCGAGACGGGATGCTCCTCGTCGAGGTGGATCTTCATCGCGCCGGTGAGATCGCCGCCGTGGGCGCGTCCGTCGACCCGTTGGCCCGACAGGGCGAATTTCAGATTCGAAGCGCGGATTTTTTGGAAGACGTCGCGCTCGGGGCCTTCGGCGCTGCCTTCGAGCGACCCGAAAAGCGTCGCAAAATCCTGCCGCGCGGCAACCAGCTTCTGGTCGTTGGCCGTATCGGCGGTCAGGAGGTGCATGGCGCGGAAGTGCATGGACGCGGTGATCGCGTATTCCATCTGGCGCGCGAGTGAAACGCGTTCGCCGAGACTCGCGATGCGCCGGACCTGCACGCCGGCGCGCTGCAGGAGGACGACCCCGAGAACAGCGGTGCCCAGGAGCAGCACCGCGATGAGCAGGAAGCCGGTCAGCAGCTTTTTATGCAGGGACGTGCGCCAGCGGGCGATGCGGGCGACAATCGGATCGAACAGAGGAATCGGGCTGTTCATGACTATTCCTCCCGAATTGTATGCGGCGGCGTTTGAATCAAACACCCCCGGCGGACGATTACAAGGAGCAGGACGCCTCGCTTACCCCGCGCGCAGCCGGGGGCGACCGTCCCAGCCGCGCTCGATGCCACAGGCGGCGGCGACTTCGTCGCGGTAAGCGAGCCAGGAAGTCAGCGCGCGCCGCAGGCTCGCAACGACAAGATTTCTGCGCGTAGGGCTGACGTGATCGAGGATCGCCGTCCAGGCGGCGCGGCGATGGTCGCCCTCGACCTCGCGGTGCGCCTTGGTCAGCGCTAAATGTTCGAGCGAGAGATCGTAGTGGACGACCAGCGGATGGTCGCGGAGCGAGGCGAGCGAGCGCTTGCGCGTGCGCGCATCGATCGCGGCGCGGTCGTCTTTAGTGCCTTCGATGAAGAGTGTCACGATCGCCGCCGCGACATCCCACCCGCGGTGCTGAATCGACTCGTCGAGAAAGCGCCGATAAGCCTTTGCAGCCGGCAACAGCCTGATATTTTCAAAGCGGCGGAGATTCATTCCCAAGCCGCGTGGATATTCGAGAAAAAGCTCCGGATGCGGGCGCTTCGCGACCAGGCCGCCGGTCTCTTCCTCGAAGAGATTCTCGGCGAGCGCCCGGCGGACTTCCGGTATCGGGCACTGCACGTAGGCCCAGCCGACCATGACGGGAAAGTCGCGGACGTACGTCTCGTACTCCTGCTCGAAGTGAACGTGGAGCAGCCGCTTCGGGACTATCCCCGTCGTAAACGCCGGCCACGCCCAGTGGTCCTTTTTCTCCATGACTGCGAGCAACTGCTGGAGAAAGACGCTGCGGGATAGAGTAGCGGTTCGCTTCTTCACCGGGGCTCCGGTCAGTGCCGCTTGAAGAACTGCACGGCTTTTTCGTGCTTCTGCGCCGCCGCGCGCGTGTTGAACGTGCCGAGATTGCGGCGCTTGCCGGTCTTAGGGTTTTTCTTGGTGGAATAGAGACGGTACTTGCCGGATGAGAGTTTGCGGATCATGGGGAAGTCCACTTCTTGGCGAACGAAGTTATTCTGTTATGCGCCGCAGCCGCCGAAGCCGGCCGTTCTTCTCTCCGGTTCCTTCGTTTCTTAAAATATAATACGAGGCCCGGGTATCTGCCATGGTTGGTAAACTCAGCGTAGAAATCGCGCACGCCATTCTGCTGCAGCACGAGCAGCGTTTGATTTAAATCGTAAGGATTCATCTGCAGGCCCAAAGAAAAAAAGCCTCTTCCACGGCTTACGTTTATGAGCTGGTTGCCCCAGGAACCGCATTTGCGCACGAAAATACCAATTTTCCGTGTACGGTATGCGGTACATGAAATGGAGCGCGCCGACGCTGCCGTACGCGAGGAATGAGGAGCTCAAAAAGAAACTCCATCACAACAGCAGTAGTTGTTTAGTGCTGCTTCTTCGCGGCACCGGGAGCAATAATCATCTTGCGCCATTCATCAAAATTGCCGGCGCGGCCATTATCGTCCATGATCGGCCCAACTTCCCGGCCGTTTGAATCCAACAGCCACAACCAATCGTAGGAACCGCCGGCAAGCCAATATCTATGCTGCTCGACGATAAGATGGCCGGCGTATGTCCCGCGCTGAATTACTTCTAAGCTGTTTCCAGGAGCTATGAACGATGCTTTGGCGGTCAACCTGTTTACGGCGTAAATCGCATTCGACGTTACCCAGCCGGCGCTAAGAAAATAAATGCGTGCGCCGTCTGGCGAGAACTGTAGGTTACGAAAGTTGGCAAGGCTACGCTGCGGTTCTTTCGCTGAAGTACCGGTTAAGAGCCGTCGGGCTGCTTTCCCGTCAATATTTATGATCCATATCTCAGTTGCTTCTTCGTCTCCCATAGAGGTCGAAATTAGTTTATCTGGGGTTCGTCGAACAAATGCGACGAGTTTGCCGTCGGGCGATAGGATAACATCGGAGTCCAGTCCCGAAAAGGTGAGTTGATGGCGCGTGCCGTTACCACCTCGGTAGAAGATATTTCCGCCTTCGACGGTAACGGACTGCGCCGCTACTGTGGCCGCAGTTGCGAGTACAATAAGAGCAATGGCATATGTGGCAACTCGCATTGACCGACATCTCCTCGTCCTCACTCTGCCAACGTCCCCATCAACTTCCCATATCCCTCGATCTTCTCCTTCACGCGCGCGATCTCCAGCGCGTACCAGATGTACGCCTGGCAGCTCGTGACGACGGGTTTTTTGATCTCGCTTTCGAGCAGCGCGACATCGCCGATCGTCGGCCAGCGCGGGCAGGGGACGAAGACGCCGTCCGCCTCGGGCGCTTTCTCGTATAATTTCTTGGCGATCTTGTAGGCCGCGTGCTCGGAGAGCTCGGCGATCTCGGAATTCTTCCGGATGCCGTAGCCCTCGATCTTCAGCACGTCGAAGCCGGAAGCTTCGAGGAATTTTTTCATTCTTTGATTGAGCTCGTCCTCGTGCGGCGTCGCGACGACGACCTTCTTGATGCCGAGGCGCTTCAGCGCCTCGACTTCGCCGGTGATGCCGGCGAAGACCGGCACTTTCGCCTTTTCCGATAATCTCCGGCCGACCTCGATGTCGCTGCCGTAGCCGAGCTTGGTGAAAAGCGGCGAGCCGCCGATGATGATGACGTCGCAGCCGTTCTCGGCGAGATCGACGGCCGCCTCCTCGATGCGCTTGAGCTGCTTGTCGAAATCGGTGTCGACGAGCTGACGGATCGTTCCCGTCGTGTTGAGCAGCATGAAGCCTTCCGGCAGCATGCGGTAAAATTCATAGACGAGAACGTCGCCGCGCGATGGGGCGACGTGTCCGACTCGCGCGCGCCAACCGTACATATCGAGCCTCCTTGTTATCGGACGTGGTCTAAAAACTCGCTGAACCGGCCGAACCGCGTGACTCTCGGGTGATGAAAAAATCTATTGTACTGCCGGTCCGGCATGAAGACCGCGGCGCGCGTGTTTTCCGCGACGTCGCGGCAGTTCTCGTGGCGGTCGTCGACGAAGATGTCGACGCCGAGGCTTTCGACGATCTTCGACTTGTAATCCGCCGTGCAATGGACGATCGGATCGGAAACGCCATGACGCGTAAGCCAGTCGGCGGTGAGCCGCTGAACGTCGCGGCCTTCGCTTGCCTGCCGGTGCGTGATGAAAACCAGGCGGCCGGCGCGGCTCAACTCGTCGAGCGCGCGCCATTCGACCGGCGCCAGCAGCGGCACGAGCCGGTCGAAGAAATCGGGCTCGTCGGCGAGCGCCGCGAGACATTGTTCCAGGACGGCGTCGGTGATTACGGGATGGCCTTTGTAGCTCAAATCGACGACGGTGTCGGGTGCGATCGGCCCGCAACCGGTTTTTTTCTCGACGAAGCGGAGAAACGGGCCGAGAAAATCCGCCACCACACCGTCCACGTCGAGTCCGAGAAGCATTTGATAAATTTTAGGCGAAATGCGCATCGGCGTCAATTCGCTTCGCGCGGTTGACCCTGGCGCGGCGCTGGTTTAAAGGTAAGTGTTCATTCAAAAGCGTATGAGGAATTCGTCCACAACTTTTGTTGTTGCGCTCGCCGTGGCGGCGGCGCTCGCATGCGCGCAGCCGGCGCGCGCGCAAACCGTCCACCTGAGCTATTCGGGGAACTCGGGGCAGAACATTCCATTCTGGGTAACTTACGATTCGGGAATGTTCAAGAAATACGGGTTGAACACCGATCTCGTCCTTATCTCCGGCGGCCTCACGAATATTCAGGCGGTGATGGCGAACGAGATCCGCTTCTCCTATCTCGGCGCCGCGTCGCCGATCCAAGCCGCGGTCCAGGGCGCCGACATCGTCATCCTCGCCACCGTTTACGGACTGATGCCTTACGGCTTGATCACGGGCAGCGGTATCCGCTCCGCGGCCGATTTGAAAGGCAAGCGCGCCGCGGTATCGCGCATCGGCGGCATCGAGGAGGTCGCGATCCGCGCCGCCATCGAGAAGCTCGGGCTCGGCCCGAAAGACGTGACCTTCATTCAGGCCGGTCCCGACGCGCTGAGGATCGCCGCCGTCGAATCGGGCAGCGTGTCCGCTGCCGCCGTCGCGCCGCCCGCGCTCTTCACAGCCGCCGCGCGCGGACTCCACATCATGGCCGACTTGGGCGCGCTCGGCATCAAATATCCCACGTCGGTCATCGCCGCACGCCGCGCGACCGTTGCGCAGGACCGCGCGACGGCGAAAAGATTTTTAATGGCATTGATCGAAGGGCTGCACATCTTCAAGCAGAAAAAAGATTACGCGATGCAGGTGACAGCGAAATATACAAAACAGAACGACCCGCAGATTCTCTCGCAGACCTATGATTATTTCGCCAAGAACGTTCCGGCGATGCCTTTCACCGATCCATCGGTGATCGAAGCCGGCCTCGCGGCGACGGAAAAGCCCGGAGCGAAGAGCGCGAAAGATTTGTACGACAACAGTTTGCTGCAAGAGCTCGAGCGCGAAGGATTTTCTCAAAAGATCGCCAAAGAGGTCCGATAAGGCGAATCGGTAAATTTTTAGGATGCGAAAGATCAGAGCAGACGACGCGCTCCGATAACTGAAGCCTGCCTTAAGACGTCTCCCCGAGAACTACTCGTCCCCAATCGCAGCATTCCACCGACCTCGTTATTGGCCGCGGTCGCGAGTATGCAGCGAATGGTCATCTCGGATGCGCGAAACCCTATGGTGACGATTTCAGACGAGCGGCGTTGACAAGAAAGTTTCGCTGGGATAGTTGAAACAAAAGTTTCATCGTAACTTTGAGACTAACGCCGCCGCAAAAACAGCTACGCGAAAACCCGAGGAGTTCTACGACAATTCGGTGGTGCAAAAGCTGATCAACGAGGGCTTCGTCGAGAAGCTGAAAAAGGCGAAATGAGCGAAGCGGGCTCGCGCGGGCGGTGCCGCAGTGGCAGGTTTTAAATTCCGTGCGGACATTATTGAAACAGGGAACGGTCGTAAGCATGAGCTCGGCCGGAGAGGTCTTGCACGGATCGGATGTCCTCATCGAGGACGACCGCATCGCGCAGATATTTCGCGGTGCGTCGCCGCGGGATTTACAGGCCGATCGCGTGCTCGACTGCGCCGGCAAAATCGTTCTCCCGGGCCTGGTGAGCGCGCATACGCATCTCACCGGCATGTTTCAGCGGGGGCTATGGGACGAAACCTCATTCGAGTCGTGGTCGCGGAAATCCAGCGCGACCGAAAAGGCATTCGGCGCGTCGGCCGAGGACATCGATTTGATTCATCGCGCGGCCTGCATCGAGCTCATCCGTCACGGCGTGACGACGGTCCTCAACATGTTCACGATCCCGGCACGAGACTGCGAGGCATGCGTAGACTCGGCCTGGCGGGCGCTTTCGGACAGCGGTATCCGGGGGATTCTGGCGCTCTCGTTCAAAGATCAGTCTCCGGACAATCCGGACATCGCTATCGACGGCCCGGCCGGAGACTCCTGGATCGATCTCGCGCGCGACGTCGCACGGCGCTCTGCAGGACCGGATTCCAGGCTCTCCTTGATGCTGGCGCCATCGGCGCCGCAGCGATGCAGCGATCCGCTGCTGGCGCGCTGTAAGGAGATGGCTGCGGAGCTCGGGGTCGGCATCCATACGCACCTCGCGGAGACGAGGAGGCACGCGGAGATCGGGAGGCAGCTCTACGGTAAGCCGATCGTCAATCATCTGGAGGAGATCGGCTTTCTCAGCGCGAACGTTTCCATGGCCCACTCGATATGGCTCGAAGATGACGAGCTCGACATTCTCAAGCGGCACGATGTCAAAATCGTCCACAATCCGTCGAGCAACATGAAACTCGGCAGCGGCGTGGCGCCCGTGAAAAAGATGCTCGCGCGAGGCCTGGCGGTCGGCCTGGGCGCTGATAGCGTCAACGCCGCGACCGTTTATTCGATCTTCGAGCAAATAAAGCTCGCGGTGCTGCTGCCGAGAACGCACTGGGCTGCCGAGGAATGGATTCTTCCCGCGGAAGCTTTGGAGATGGGGACGATGGGCGGAGCCAAAGCCGCGCTTTTAGACGGAGCGGTGGGATCGATCGAGGAAGGAAAAAAAGCGGATCTCGCGATCTTGAATCCCTCCATCTTTCTTCAGCCGCCGAACGATCCGATCAGCGAGCTGGCGCTTTGCGATGACCGTAATTCTGTGGAAAGCGTTTTCGTGGACGGAGAGGCTGTGATGCTGGAGAGGAAGCTGACTCGGATCGACGAAGAGGCGATTCTCGCGCGTCTGTCTTCCATGCAACCGAGGATCGCGGCGGCGAAGTCGGAAGTCCTGCGGCATCGATAACGCCGGCTACAGTTTTATGCGTCCGATTAGATCAATCTTTATGTTTGACAATGGGTCTGAATTGAAGGAGGAGAAGAGCAATGGATGATAACCTGAAAGATAAAGTTCTCACGCAGCTCGACCGGAACCGCCTCATCGAGATTGCCAAGAACTGTGCCGATACTGTGAGCATCACGGGCGACGAGTACAACATCGCGCATTACCTGGGCAGCGAGTTCGAACGCCTTGGGATGACGGTCAAATATCAGGAGGTCGAGGAAGGAAGGCCGAACGTGATCGGCACGCTGAAAGGCTCGGGCGGCGGCCCGACGCTCATGTTCAATGCCCACATGGACCATTTCGACAACCCGCAGGAGACCAAGGTCGAGGGCGACCGAATCTACGGGCGCGGGCTCGTCAACATGAAGGCGGCGTTCCCGTGCTACATCGTCGCCGTCGAGATGCTGCAGAAAGCCGGCGTCGCGCTCAAGGGCGACATCATCATCTCCGGCGTCGTCGGCGAGATCGAAAAGGCGCAGGTGAACCGCTTTTCCGGCAAGACCTACCGGGGCGCCGGCGTCGGCGCGCGCTACATGATGGATCACGGAGTCACGGCCGACATGTGCATCATCGGAGAGCCGACAGGTCTGCAGCTCCAGATCGGCAACGCCGGCCTCATCTGGGCCGAGGTCACCGTCGACGGCAGATACGAGAACTTCGTCCTCCAAGCCGGCAAGGTTGCGCAGGCGATCCAGGACTGGGAGAAGGAATACCAGCAGGAGTACAAGCACCCATTCATGCTCCCGACGGTGCAGATCGGCGCGATCGACGGCGGCAACCCGTTCAAGCCGGGCACGCAGCCTTCGGTGAAGCTCTATGTAATCGTCAAGACGCTGCCGAAGACGCCGACGATGGCGATCCAGCGCGCGCTTGAGAAGGTCTGCGCGCGCGTCGAAGAAAAAGAAAAGGACATCACGACCAAGGTCGAGCTCTATCTCTCCACCTATGGCTACGAGATCTCGAAGGACGAGAAAGTCGTTCAGGTCATGGACCAGGCGCACCGGAAGATTTTCGGCAAGCCGGCGCCCGATCCGTCGCCCAAGCGCTACGGCATCACGAGCGACGGGTCGCGCATCAACGCCTACGGCGTGCCGGCGATCACCTACGGGCCGGGCTTCGGCACGCACCTCATCGATCCGACCGAGCCGGAGATCACCGAATGGGACAATCCCAAAGGTCTGCGGCGCGGCGTCGGCATTACGAACATGATCAACTGCACCAAAGTCTACGCGATGGCTGCTTACGACGTCTGCACCAAGACGCGCGCCGAGCTGGGGTTGAAATAGCATGCACATCACCTTCGCCCATTATCGCAACCGCTTCTGCATGTTCCGGACTTATTACGCCATCGCGGCGGGTATCGTGAAGCCGGAGGGCTTCACGATGTCGGTGATCGAGGTGCCCGATCCGCCGAGCCGCGCGCAGGAGGAAGCGCTGATCAAAGGGGACGTGCAGGCGGCGAACCTCTACCTGCCGAATTTTCTCCGCTGCCGCATCGACGACGCGCCGATCCGCGGCATCTCGACGGAATGGAAGTCGACGGTCAAGGGCAACGGCATGTTCGTCCGCGCCGACGGTCCGGTGAAGACGCCGAAAGATCTCGCCGGTCGGCTCATCGCGACGCATCACAAGACGCCGCACGTCGTGCATCGCTATCTCTTGAAGCACCGCTATGGCGTCGATCTCTCGACGCTCCGCTGGGAATCGCATCCGCAGGAAGAGCTGCTCGATATTTTGAAAACCGGCAAGGCCGACGCGGTCGTGCTGATCGATCAGTTCTTTTTTCGCGGCGAGAACGATCCCGCCGTCGTTCGCCTCTATTCCGACGGCGAGGCATGGGGCGCGCTCACCGGCTTTCCCGAGATGATCAAGCACATGGTCGCTGTGCGCGAGCCGCTCCTGCGCGAGCAGCCCGATTTCCGGCACAGACTGCTCGCAGCGTGCAAGGCCTCGATCGCCTACAGCGAGCAGCACCTGGCGGAGGTCGCCGATAAATTCATCGAGCGTTACGGCGGCGAGCGCGAGGCCGTGCTGTCCTCCGCGCGCTATCCCAAGATCGAATTCACCTTCACGGATATGGAGAAAAAAATCGCCGAGGCGGAGATGAAGATGCTCGCCGAGATGGGCGAGATCCCGCGCGAGATTCCGGTTGCGCCGCAATTCGTTACAGATTAGATTTAGATAATCTTGAACCGATGAATTTTGAATTATGAATTTGAAATTCAAAACTCAAAATTCAAAACTCAAAATTATCCCCGCCGTCGCCATCGCGCTGCTTGGATTGCAAGCGAGCGTCGACGCGCAAGAGAAGAAAACCGTCCGTCTCGTGACCGTGAGCCTTTCGTGGAACAGCGCATTGCCGGGGCGCGTGGCGGAGCGGAAGGGGTATTATAAGGAACAGGGCATCTCCGTCGAGTCGATCTTCATCCGCGGCGGGCCGGCGGCGATCGCGGCGCTGGTCTCTGGCGACGCGGATTTCGGGAGCATCGGCGGGGCCCAGGCGATCATGCGCTCGCGCGCGCGCGGCCTCGACGCCGTGATCATCGGCTCGATCTCGAATGCCGTCAATTACGTCGTCATCGGCGCCAAGGGGGTGAAAGGTCTCGCCGACCTGAAGGGGAAGGTTGTGGGTGTCACCGGCGCGGGCGCCTTCTCCGAGTTCGCCATGCAGAGCTATTTCAAACGGAACAGCATGGAGCCGGGAAGGGACGTGACGCTGCGCGCGGTCGGCAACACGACGATGCGCGCTATCGCGCTCGAGAACGGGCTGATCTCGGCGGCGCCGTTTTCCCCGGACGACGCAGTGCGGCTCATGGCCAAAGGATATCCGATGATCGTCAATCTCGGAGAGGCGCTGCCGATTCCCGAGACGATCCTCGTCGCGCGCAGCGAAGTGCTGGCCAAGTATCCCGAGACCGCCAAGCGGTTTTTGAAAGCGCTCGTTCTGGGCATTCGCTTCGCGAAGACGAACAAAGCCGAGGCGATCAAAATGGGGTACGAGTCCGGCTTGAAGAGCGAGCCGGATATCATCAATAAGGCGTACGACCTTTTCGCCCCGGCTCTCACGTCCGATCTCTCCGTCGGCACCGAGGGCCTGCAACAGATCCTCGACGAGGACGTCCGCAATGGCGTCGTGGATAAGTCAATGACCGTCGACAAGGCGGTGGACACTCGGATATTGAAGCTCGCGCAGCAGGAGCTCCGCCGTGAAGGGCGGCTGCCTTAACGCGGGCCGTTGAATCGGGAGGAAAGATGAAAATCTGCCATTATAACCAGAACGAGGCCGGCGTCGTCGAGGGCGACAAGGTCTACCCGATCGGCGACGCGCTGGTGCGCGGCGGCCACGTGCGAAACGGCTATACCATGGTCGAGGTCGTCGACGCGTTGGCTAATCGCGCCGGCGCGCTGGAAGCCGCGCGCGGCGCGTTGAAAAGCGCCACGCCTTTGCCGCTCGCCTCCGTGAAACTGCTCGCGCCGATCACGAACCCGCCGTCGCTCTGGGCGGCGGCGGCGAATTACCGCGCGCATCAGGCGGAGATGAAGATCAAGATGGGGAGCGCGGACCGCGCCGAACTCAGCAAAGACGAGCTCATGGCCGAATTTTTTCTGAAGCCGACTTCGTCGATCATCGGACCCGGCGACACCGTAATCCTGCCGAAGATATCGAAAGATGTGGACTTCGAATGCGAGCTCTGCGCCGTCATCGGTAAAAAAGCGCGCAAGGTGAGCGAAGAGCGAGCGCTCGACTACGTTTTCGGCTACACGATCTGCTGGGACTTGAGCCAGCGCGACCCCTGGGGCCGCGGCCGGCACAACACGCGCAACATTCGCAAAGGCTTCGATACGTTCACGGCGCTCGGGCCGTGGATCGTCACCAGGGACGAGATCGAGGAGCCGCAGGATCTCTCGATCAACGTCGAGCAGAACGGCAAGCCGGCGATGACGGCGCACACGAGCGACATGATCTGCGGCATTCGCGAGCACATCCGCTTTCTGACTAGTTGCCTGACGCTTCGGCCGGGCGATTTAATTACCACCGGCACGCCGGCGGGCGTGAAAAAATTAGCGGACGGCGATCGCCTGAAAGGCACGATCGACAAAATCGGCTCGATGGAGCTCAAGGTCGCCGCGGAGCGATAGATGCGCATCGGCCGAATTCTCCGCGCAACCCGGTTTACCCTGCTGCTTGGCGCACTGGCCGGAGCCGGTGACGCGGCGACATGGCCGGAGATTACGACGGTTGGAGCCGGCGGCGACACATGCAAACAGTGGACGCAGGCGATCAAAGAGCCGAGCGCGCGCTATCAGTACCGGCAATGGCTCTTCGGTTTCATCTCGGGCTATAACTGGCGCGACATATCGAAGCAAATCGTCCCGCCCGACAGCACGGCTCCGCTCTCCTGGGTCGACGACTTCTGCAAGGCCAATCCGGATGCGCCGATTTACATCGCCGCCGGCAGGCTCGCGCGTCAAATGGCAAAACCGGTCAAAGCCGGTGAGGGCAAAAAGCCCCAAACAACACGATGATCCAGACGCGCTTTTGCTCGCTTGTCGAAATACGCCATCCCATTGTGCTCGGCGGAATGGGCGGCGGCGCGACCGGCGCGCCGCTGGTTGCGGCGGTGTCAAATAGCGGAGGTCTCGGGATTCTCGGCACTTCGGGGATGGACGGCAGTAGGCTCAGGGCAGAAGTCGAGGCAATCCGCCGCGCGACCGATAAGCCTTTCGGCATCAATCACCTGCTTTTCGAAGTCGACGAAGAACGTTTCTCCGTCACCTTAGATACGAAGCCTACCGTCGCGTCTTTTGCATGGGCGCGCCCCGACCAGGATCTCCGCGCCTATTTCGATCGCGCTCATTCGGCCGGCTGCAAAGTCATGTACATGGGCGGCGAAGTCTTCGAGAACGTCCGCGCCGCCGAAGCCGGCGCCGACATCATCGTCGCGCAGGGCACCGAAGCCGGCGGCCACGTCGCGTGGATGGCGTCCATGCCGCTCGTGCCCATGGTCGTCGACGCGGTCGCACCGCTGCCGGTGCTCGCCGCGGGCGGCTTCGCCGATGGCCGCGGCCTCGCCGCGGCGCTTGCGCTCGGCGCCGAAGGGGTTCTCGTCGGCACGCGTCTTTTGGCGACGCACGAGTCGCCGCTGCATCCCAACTTCAAGCAGGCGATCGTCGACAGCGACGGCCACGATACGGTGCTGACCGAAATCCCCGATCTCGCGTCGGGCCGCGTTTGGCCCGGCGCCATGTCGCGTGTCGGTCGAAATCGCTTCATCGAGCGCTGGGCGGGACGCGAATGGGCCGTCCGCCGCGAGCAGCGCGCGATCGCGCAAGCAGTGGCGGATGCGCGCAAGCAAGGCGACGCGGCCAATGCGCCGCTTTTCTTCGGCCAGGACGCGGGCCTCATCGACGCGATCAGGCCGGCGGGCGAGGTTATCGAAAGTATGGTGGCGGAGGCCGAGCGAATCATCGCGGAGAGACTCGCGAAGCTTATTACCCGTCGTTGATCCCATCGTAAGGGCGCGAGCGGACAACGCGTCCTTTCTTTTATCCAACTTCTCAAGACGCTGCGCGGTCGCTGTCGTCGAATTCGCGACGATCTTGGACGACTTCATGCGGACGGGCAGTGGGGATTTTTTCACGGCTCAAGACCTATCTGCAGCACCCGATCACATTCGAACAGGCGCCGTCGAAGCAATTACACGAGCCCGGACAGATAAAAAGCTCGTCATGCGGATGTTCAGCAAGTATATGAAACTTTCGGACTCCGACCTCCTAGAAAAACTCTACTCTGTCTATGCGCGCCGATATCGAATGGATATTCGCGTCGACCCCAAGGGGTGCTCGAAGTGCGAGGCGCGCGCGGGCCGCGGAGCGCTTCATCGACAACCGTTTCGTAGCCGAGCTCGACCATGAGGGAATTTTCAGAAACCTTAAGAAAATTTTTTTTCTCTTGACAAGTTTGTCGCGGACGTTAAGGTGAAGACAAGAGGTTAATCATGGACGAGGGAATTCCGCCGGGCCAAAAACGCCCGCGGCCTCGCGACATGGTACCCCGGCGCGGCCGGTAAACAGTAGCCTCAACTATCGTGCCTAGAAGGCACAAGATCGGCGCTCCGATCGAAGATAGAAGGAAGGCTTACTCTCAAGCGACCGCGGTACGGAATACCTGACGCCGGGCGCGGGCAGCCAAAGCAAAAAAATTGAATCGTGTATATGGGCGCGTTAGCGTCCTAACGGGCTCCCGGAAGGGGGCCCGTTTGTTTTTTTACCGCCGCCACGCCCGCATTGAACGGTCTCTGCAAACTGCTACCCTAAAAGCTGCTCGGGAGGGCCGATGATCGGAACGTTTGCAACGATCTCCGACATAATCGACATCCTCTTTGTCGCCATTCTCGTCTACACCGCCATGGTGTGGCTCCGAACGACTCGCGCGGCATTCGTGCTGCGAGGGATTTTCGTACTCGCCATCGTTTATCTTATCGCCCGGCAATTCGAGCTCCAGCTGACGGCATGGATCTTTCAGGGCTTCTTCGCGATCTTCCTGATCATGATCGTCGTCATCTTCCAAGAAGAGCTCAGGCAGATTTTCGAGCGCGTCGCGGTCTGGAGTTGGCGGTCGAGCGGCAGCCTCGAGCTGCAATCAGAGACGGCGAACGCGCTCGTGCGCACCGCGGCCGATCTCGCCAAAGACCGCATCGGCGCGCTGATCGTCGTATCAGGCAACGATCCGCTCGCGCGCCATATCGTGGGCGGCATCCCGCTCGACGGCAAGGTCAGCGAGCCGCTGCTTAGGAGTATCTTCGACCCGCATTCGCCGGGGCACGACGGCGCGGTCATCGTCGAGCGCGACCGCGTGACGCGTTTTGCCGCGCATCTTCCGCTCTCGAAGGATCTCCGGCAGCTCGCCACCCTGGGCACGCGCCACAGCGCGGCGCTCGGGATCGCCGAGCTCACGGACGCGCTGGCGATCGTTGTCTCCGAGCAGCGCGGTACGATCTCCGCGGCGCGGGACGGCCGCCTCCATCGCCTGGAAAATCCTCAAGAGCTGGTCGGGCTATTGGAAAGGTTTCTACAGAAAGAAGAGCCTGAGGGGCGGCGCATCTGGAAATGGATACCGGTCAAGCACGTGCGTGAGAATTGGCAGGCGAAGGCGATCGCGGTCGCCATGGCCGTGGGCTTCTGGTACGTCTTCGTCCCCGGCGCGAAGGTGATGGAGGCGACGTATCGTATTCCGGTTCAGATCCAGAATATCCCGGCCGATTACGAGCTCGAGTCGTTTCAACCGACCGAGGTCGAGGCCACTTTTTCCGGACCGCGCCGGGCTTTTTATTTCTTCCACCCCAAGCGCCTCAAGGTGATGGTGGATGCTTCCACGGCCGAGACCGGCCGCCGGACGTTTATGATCACGCCGCAGAGTATCCGCCATCCGAACGAGATCACGGTCGAAGAAGTCAGGCCTCAGACGCTGAGACTTCAGTTGCGGCGCGTCGCCGCGGACGATAAAACCGCCCACGACGATGGACTAACCGGAGGATAGGACAAATGGGGCGATTCCCGGCGGACGGGCGACAGCGCGCCGTCATCGAGCACGTCGAGCCCGAGATCGACGGCGGACGCTTCGCTATCAAGCGTGTTGTCGGCGAGACGGTAACCGTCGAGGCGGATATCTTCGTCGACGGCCACGACCTGGTGCGCGCCGTGCTAAAGCACCGCGGCCGTAAAAAAGACGACTGGATCGAAACCGCCATGGAGCCGCTCGGGAACGACCGCTGGCGCGGCGCTTTTACGCTCGAGCGCATAGGGCGCTATAGCTACACGATCGAGGCATGGATCGACCGCTTTGGCAGCTGGCGCCAGGGGCTGGAAAAGAAAATTGCGGCGGGCCAGGACGTCTCGTCGGATCTCCTGGCCGGCGCCGCGCTCGTGCGGCAGGCGGCCCGCCGGGCGAGAGGCGCGGATAAGGACAGGATGAAGACCGGCGCGGACCTGCTCGGCTCTCAGGCCGAGAAAAAAAACGGGGCGCCGGTCGATCCAGAGCTCATCCGCCTCGTAGAAAAATATCCCGACCGCCGCTTCGCCACGCGGTACGAGAAGAACCTCGCGGTCACGGTCGATCGGGAGCGCGCGGGCTTCAGCACCTGGTACGAGCTTTTCCCCCGCTCGTTCGGCAATCGTCCCGACGCGCACGGCACCTTCCGCGATCTGGAGCGGAGCCTGCCGTACGTCGCATCTATGGGATTCGATGTCCTCTACCTGCCGCCGATCCACCCGATCGGCCGCTCGCATCGCAAGGGAAAAAACAACGCGCTCGCCGCGTCCGGGGCCGACCCCGGCAGCCCGTGGGCGATCGGCTCGGAGGAGGGCGGCCACAAATCGATCGATCACCGGCTCGGCACGCTGGATGACTTCAAGCGCCTCGTCGCGCGAGCGAAAGAGCACGGGATGGAAGTCGCGCTCGACATCGCTTTTCAATGCTCGCCGGATCATCCGTACGTGAAGGAGCACCCGGAGTGGTTTCGCAAGCGGCCGGACGGTTCGGTCCAGTACGCGGAGAATCCGCCGAAGAAATATGAAGACATCGTGCCGCTCGACTTCGAGACGCGCGCTTGGCGCGAATTGTGGGAAGAGCTCAAAAGCGTGATCGTCTACTGGGCCGAGCAGGGCGTGCGGATTTTTCGGCTCGATAACCCGCACACCAAGCCGTTTCGCTTCTGGGACTGGCTCGTCGGCGAGGTGAAGAAGGAGTTTCCCGACGTGCTGTTTCTCTCCGAGGCCTTCACGCGACCGAAGATCATGCAGCGCCTCGCGAAGAGCGGGCTCACGCAATCGTACACCTATTTCACATGGCGGCGGACGAAAGTCGAGCTGGTGGAGTATTTTGAAGAATTGACCGACACGGAGATGAAAGAGTACTTCCGCGCTAATCTGTGGCCGAACACGCCGGACATTTTGATGGATTATCTCCAGCAGGGCGGACGGCCCGCATTCACGGCGCGATATGCGCTCGCGGCAACGCTGGGCGCGAACTGCGGCATTTACGGGCCTGCTTTCGAGTTGATGGAGAATCGGCCGAAAGAGCCGGGCAGCGAAGAATATCTGAACTCGGAAAAATACGAGATCAAGCGCTGGGATCTCGAAAAACCCGACAGTTTGAAAGATTTCATCGCGGCGGTGAATCGCATTCGCAAGGAAAACCCCGCGCTGCAAAGCGACCGCCGGCTGCGCTTTCATGCGATCGATAATCCGCAGATGATTTGCTACAGCAAGCGGACGCCGGACCGCTCGAACGTGCTCCTGATGGTCGTCAATCTCGATTGGAAATACGTGCAGTCGGGCTGGGTCGATCTCACGCTCGAGGAAATCGGCGTAAAGCCGGGTTCGGCATTCCACGTTCATGATCTTTTGACCGGCGCGCGCTACGCCTGGCGCGGCGCGCGCAACTATGTCGAGCTCCGGCCGGACGCGATACCGGCGCACATTTTGCGCGTCGAGCCGGACGCTTCGGCGCCTCCCACTGTACGGTAGACACAACCCGCGGCGACACCATGGTAGAACGGACGCGACCCGGCGAAGACAATCTCATAGGCGACGACCCGCTCTGGTACAAAGACGCGGTCATCTATCAGCTTCACGTCCGCGCCTTTCGTGACAGTAACGAAGACGGCATCGGCGATTTTCGCGGGCTCACGGAAAAGCTCGACTACCTGCAGGATCTCGGCGTCACGGCTCTGTGGCTCCTGCCGTTCTACGTCTCGCCGCTCCGCGACGACGGCTACGATATCGCGGATTACACCGCCGTGCATCCGAACTACGGCACGCTGGACGATTTCAAGACATTCCTCGCCGAGGCGCACAAGCGCGGGCTGCGCGTCATCACGGAGCTCGTCATCAACCACACGTCCGACCAGCACGCGTGGTTCCAGCGCGCGCGCCGGGCGGCGCCGGGCAGTTCCGAGCGCGACTTTTACGTCTGGAGCCAGACGCCGGAAAAGTACCAGGACGCGCGCATCATCTTCAAAGACTACGAGGTCTCCAACTGGGCCTGGGATCCGCTCACCAAAGCGTACTATTGGCACCGCTTCTACTCCCACCAGCCGGATCTCAACTTCGACAACCCGGACGTCGTCAAAGCCATTTTCCAGGTGCTCGACTTCTGGCTCGCAATGGGTATCGACGGGCTGCGGCTCGACGCTGTGCCGTATCTGTTCGAGCGCGAGGGGACGAACTGCGAGAACCTTCCCGAGACGCACGAGTTTTTGAAAAAGCTCCGCGCCTATGTCGATCAGAAATATCCGGGCCGCATGCTGCTGGCCGAGGCGAACCAGTGGCCGGAGGATGCGGCGGCGTATTTCAGCACCGGCGACGAATGCAACATGGCGTTTCACTTCCCGGTCATGCCGCGCATCTTCATGGCCGTGCACATGGAGGACAATTACCCCATCATCGACATTCTCGACCAGACGCCGGCGATACCCGAAAACAGCCAATGGGCGATTTTTCTTCGCAACCACGACGAGCTGACGCTGGAGATGGTCACCGACGAAGACCGTGATTACATGTACAAGGTTTACGCGACCGATCCGCAGGCGCGCATCAATCTCGGCATCCGCCGGCGACTCGCGCCGCTTTTGTGGAACAACCGGCGGAAGATCGAGCTGCTGAACTGCCTGCTCGCGTCGCTGCCCGGCACGCCGATCATCTACTACGGCGACGAGATCGGTATGGGCGATAACATTTACCTCGGCGACCGCAATGGTGTGCGCACGCCGATGCAGTGGAGCGCGGACCGCAACGCGGGCTTCTCACGCGCGAACCCGCAGCGTCTTTTCCTGCCCGTCATCATCGATCCCGAGTACCACTACGAAGCGATCAATGTCGAGGCGCAGCAGCAAAACCTTCATTCGCTTCTCTGGTGGATGAAACGGCTGCTGCAGCTGAGAAAAAACTTTCACGCATTCGGCCGCGGCGCGATTCAATTTCTGAACACCGACAACCGCAAGGTGCTGGTTTTTCTCCGGCGCCTCGGCGACGAAATGATTCTCATTGTCGCCAATCTCTCGCGCTTCGTGCAGTACACCGAGCTCGATCTGTCGGCTTTCAAAGGCATGGTGCCGGTGGAGCTCTTCGGACGCACGGCGTTTCCGGCGATCGGCGAGCTGCCTTACTTTCTCACGCTGGGCCCGCACGCATTTTACTGGTTCAAGCTCGAGGCGCCGCATCCGGCGGAGATCGCCGCTCCCGCTTCCACCGTGGAGCTGCCGCGGCTCGAAGTCGCCGGCTCGTGGGAGGCGGCGCTGCAAGGGAGGAGTCGCGCGGCGCTCGAGCGGTTGTTGCCCGACTACTTGCAAAAATGCCGCTGGTTCGGCGGCAAGGCGAAACAGCTGCGCGCCGTAAAGATCCTCGAAGCGCTGCGCATGCCTTACGACGGCGCGACGGCGTACCTGCTGTTCGCGGAAGTGCAATATGCCGGCGGTCTGCCCGAAACGTATCTCCTTCCCCTTTCGTTCGCCGGCGTGGAGCGCGCGCAGGAAATAACGCAAGCGAATGCCGCCGCGCCCGTGGCGCAGATACATGTGCGCGGCGGCGAGGCGACCGAAGGCATTCTCTACGACGCGCTCGCCGACACCCGGTTTTGCAAATCGCTGCTGCAGCTGATCGCCCGGGGGGAAAAGGTCCACGCCGAGAAATGCGAGGTCGTTGGATCGATTTCCACGCTTTTTACGCAGATAGCGGGTTCGTTCGAAGCGCCTCTCGAGCCGGTGCCGGTCAAGCGCGAACAGTCGAACAGCTCGATCGTCTTCGGCGACCGCCTCATGCTGAAAATCTTCCGGCGCCTCGTCGAGGGAATTAATCCCGATGTGGAAGTCGGGCGGTTCCTGACGGAAAAAATGGCGTTTACGCATATTCCGGCGTTTGCCGGCGCCATTGAATGCCGCCGCGAGCGGGGCGAGCCGATCGCCGTCGGTATTCTGCAAGGGTATGTGCAAAACCAAGGCGACGCGTGGAGTTATACGCTCGACAGCCTGCACCGGTATTTCGACGCCTGTCTCGCGCGCCGCGCCGACGGCCCCTATCTGCCTCTGCCCAAGGAGCATCTCCTCGACATCGTGGACAGGCCGTTTCCGCCTCTCGTGCACGAGATGGTCGGCTCCTATCTCTCCTCGGCGGAGCTGATCGGGCAGCGCACAGGAGAAATGCACGTCGCGCTCGCGTCGGACGGCGCCGACCCGGCGTTCACGCCCGAGGGCTTCAGCTCTTTTTACCGCCGCTCGATGTACGAGGGCATGCGGACGTTAGCCAAGCAGACGTTCGGTTTTGTTGCCAAGCGGCTCAAGCAGTTGCCGGTGGAAGCACAGTCCGAGGCGCGGCGACTGCTGGACAACGAGAAAGAAGTTTACCGCCGGCTGCGCGCCATACTCGATCTCAAGATCACCGGCCAGCGCACGCGCCACCACGGCGACTATCATCTGGGCCAGATTCTTTACACCGGAAAGGATTTCGTCATCACGGACTTCGAAGGTGAGCCGGCGCGCGCGCTGAGCGAGCGACGCGGGAAACGCTCGCCGCTGAAAGACGTCGCCGGGATGATTCGGTCGTTCAACTACGCCGCCATCACGGCTTTGAGAGCCGGCGCGATTCGCGCCGAGGATGCTGCAGCACTGGAGCCATGGGCGCGGTTTTGGAATATCTGGGTTTCAACGGCATTCTTGAAATCCTATCTGGCTGCGGCGGGCCAGTCCGCCTTTTTGCCGCGTTCGCGCGACGAGATGAAGGTCCTGCTCGACTTGTTGATTCTCGAGAAGGCGATCTATGAAATCGCCTACGAGCTGAATAACCGCCCCGAATGGGTTCGCGTGCCGATCCGGGGCGTTCTGGAGATAATTCAGCCGACCGGCTAAACTAAGTAAGAAGGATGGATGTCTAAATGAGCATGCCGCAGCGACAGAGCGCTTTTCGCGACTTCAGCTTGCTGACCGACCACGATCTCTATTTGTTCAACGAAGGCAGTCATTTTCGCCTGTACGAAAAGCTCGGCGCCCATCACGTCAGCTTCGAAGGCGTGGAAGGAACGTACTTCGCGGTCTGGGCCCCGGACGCATACGAAGTTTACGTCATCGGCAGCTTCAACGACTGGAAAAAAGGCACGCATGCGCTTCGGCCGCGCGGCAGCTCGGGTATTTGGGAAAGTTTTTTTCCTGATGTGAAAAAAGGCAGTCTCTACAAGTACCATATCGTCTCGCGGACGTATGGTTATCAGGTCGATAAAAGCGACCCGTTCTCGTTCTTCAATGAGATTCCGCCGCGCACGGCCTCGATCGCCTGGGACCTCGATTACGCGTGGGGCGACAGCGAATGGATGGCGCGCCGGCGCGAGCACAACGCGCTCGACAAGCCGATGTCGATTTACGAAGTCCATGTGGGCTCGTGGCGCCGCGTGCCGGACGAGGGCAACCGCTCGCTCTCGTATCGCGAGCTGGCGCAGGAGCTCGCGGATTACGTGAAAGAGACCGGCTTCACGCATGTCGAGTTCCTGCCGATCATGGACCATCCCTTCTTCGGCTCGTGGGGCTATCAGATCACAGGTTACTTCGCGCCTTCGGCGAACTACGGAACGCCTCAGGATTTCATGTACCTGATCGACGTGCTGCACCGGAACGGCATCGGCGTCATCCTCGACTGGGTGCCGTCGCATTTCCCCACCGACGAGCACGGCCTCGGTTATTTCGACGGCACGCACCTTTTCGAGCACGCCGATCCGCGCCAGGGTATGCATCGCGAATGGGGCAGCTACGCTTTCAATTACGGCCGCCACGAAGTGCGCAGCTTCCTCGTCAGCAACGCGCTGTTCTGGCTCGGCGAGTACCACGTCGACGGACTGCGCGTCGACGCCGTCGCGTCCATGCTATATCTCGACTACGCGCGCAAGGAAGGCGAATGGATTCCGAATCAGTTCGGCGGGCGGGAAAATCTCGGAGCGATCGATTTTCTCCGCCGCTTCAACGAGGAGGTCTATAAGACGCATCCCGACACGCAGACGATCGCCGAGGAATCGACCTCCTGGCCGATGGTCTCGCGCCCGAATTACGTGGGCGGCCTCGGGTTCGGACTCAAGTGGGACATGGGCTGGATGCACGATACGCTCGACTATATGTCGAAGGACCCCGTCCATCGTAAATTCCATCACAACAACCTGACGTTCCGGATGCTTTACGCGTTTCACGAGAATTTCGTGCTGCCGCTCTCGCACGACGAGGTGGTGTACGGCAAGCGCTCGCTCATCGGCAAAATGCCCGGCGACGACTGGCAGAAATTCGCCAACTTGCGGCTGCTCTTCGGCTACATGTTCGCGCAGCCGGCGAAGAAGCTGATTTTCATGGGCGGCGAGATCGGCCAGTGGAGCGAATGGACGCACGACGCGAGCCTCGAATGGCATCTGCTTCAATACGCGCCGCACGAGGGGCTCAAGCGCTGGGTCGGGGACCTCAACCGGATCTATCGAAGCGAGCCGGCGCTTTACGAGTACGATTGCGATCCGGCCGGCTTCGAATGGATCGACTGCAACGACGCGGAGGGCAGCACACTGAGCCTGATGCGGCGAGGCAAGTCCACGAACGACATCATCCTTATCGCATGCAACTATACTCCCGTGCCGCGCCTGAATTACCGCGTGGGCGCGCCGCGCGGCGGTTGGTGGCGGGAAATCCTCAACAGCGACTCCGGATTTTATAACGGCAGCGGCCTCGGGAACGGCGGCGGCGTCGAAGCAAGCTCGGATCCCATTCACGGCCGCCCGAATTCGCTCACGATTACGCTGCCCCCGCTCGCGGTAGTTTATTTTAAGAGCGGCTAGGCCGGGTAGCTACACAGCCTGGAAAATCCCCGCAGCCTGTCTTTTTCCCGCCTGAAATTACGGTTATTCTATTCTATTACGTTTGAGCCTTCCCCGGCCGTTGTCCCGGCGCAAGGTTTTTTAACTGTCATGACGGATAGTAGGAAAGATTTGCCTGTGACGCTGGGCGCCACCTATGTGGGGGCAGGGAAGTGCCGGTTTGAAGTCTGGGCGCCGGAAGCCGAGCGCGTCGACGTTCACATCGTGGCGCCGCGTGACCGCGTGGCGCCTCTCGAGCGAGCGGATCGCGGCTACCATGCCGCGGTCGTCGACGGGGTCGAGCCCGGCAGCCGGTATCTTTTCCGGTTGAACGAGAAGGAGAGACCGGATCCGGCATCGCGCCATCAGCCCGACGGCGTGCACGGTCCGTCGGAAGTCATCCGCAGCGATTTCGCTTGGCGCGATCAGGGCTGGCCGGGTGTGCCGCTCGAAGACTACATCATCTACGAGGTGCACGTCGGAACCTTCACGCGCGAAGGCACTTTCGACGCGATCATACCGCGGCTCGAATACTTGAGAGATCTCGGCGTGACCGCCGTCGAACTTATGCCCGTTGCGCAATTTCCCGGTGGACGCAATTGGGGCTACGACGGAGTGCAGCCATTCGCCGCGCAGAATACCTACGGCGGCCCCGAGGGTCTCAAGCGGTTGGTCGACGCCTGCCACCAGACGGGTCTCGCTACTGTTCTCGACGTCGTCTACAACCACCTCGGCCCCGAAGGAAACTACTTCTGGGATTTCGCCAAAGGCTATTTCACCGAGCGGTACAAAACGCCGTGGGGACCGGCGGTGAACTTCGACGGACCTTACAGCGACCAAGTGAGAAATTATTTTGTCCAGAACGCGCTCTACTGGGTCTGCGATTGCCATATCGACGCGCTGCGCATCGACGCCGTGCACGCGATTCTCGATCATTCGCCGCAGCCGTTCCTGCTCGAGCTCGGCGAGGCCGTGCACGCGGAAAGCGCGCGGCTCAATCGCCGCGTTTATCTCATGCCCGAGAGCGCGGACAACGACGCGCGCCTGCTCAAGCCGCGCGAGCTCGGCGGCCTCGGCCTCGATTCTCAGTGGAGCGACGATTTCCATCACTGCGTGCACGTGCTTCTCACCGGCGACCGCGTCGGCTACTACGAAGACTACAGCCGGCTCGATCAGTTGGCCAAGGCGTTTCGCGAAGGCTTCGTCTATACCGGCGAATACTCGCCGTTCCGCAAGCGCCGCCACGGCAGCGACTCGCGCGATATTCCGGGAAAACGCTTCATCGTCTTCTCACAGAATCACGATCAGGTCGGAAACCGCATGCGCGGCGAGCGCCTGATCCATCTCGCCGGCTTCGAGTCGGCCAAGCTCGCCGCCGGCGCCGTGCTGCTGGCGCCGTATTTGCCGCTGCTTTTCATGGGCGAGGAATACGGCGATAGCGCGCCGTTTCCTTATTTCATCAGCCACGGCGACCCGGGGCTCGTCGAGGCGGTGCGGAAGGGAAGGCGCGAAGAGTTCCACTCGGCCGAAGAGCCGCCCGACCCGCAGGCGGAGGCGACGTTTCAAAGCGCGAAGCTCGATCTCGATCTGCGCACAAAGCAGCCGCACGCGGCGCTCTTCGAGCTCTATCGCGAGCTGATCCGGCTGCGCAAAGAGACGCCGAGCCTCGCGTCGGCTGACAAAGAAGCAATGGAGGTGGTCGCGGTGGAGAAAAAGAGTCTGCTCTTCGTCCGGCGCTGGAGTGCGGCCGACGAGAGCTTGATCGTCTACAACTTCGATGCGGCACCGCATAAGTTCGATAGTTCATTCGTTTCCGGAAGCTGGAGCAAAGTGATCGATTCGGCGGAGGCGAAATGGCAAGGGAAGGGAAGCGCACTCGAGCGCCGGATCGACGCGGAACGCCCGGCGACGTTCGAGATCGCCGGCCGCGCATTCGCATTGTTCAGCCGTGAGG
The DNA here is from genome assembly GCA_021324155.1 of Pseudomonadota bacterium. Lineage (GTDB taxonomy): Bacteria > Desulfobacterota > Binatia > UBA9968 > UBA9968 > JAJPJQ01. Next base: position 147,680 of record JAJPJQ010000038.1, on the reverse strand, counting down.
CGGTGAGCGGAAGGAGCGAGCGATGAGCTGGATCGTCTGGACCGGAAGCCCGTTTCCCCAAGGCGCGACGTGGGACGGCTCCGGAGTCAATTTTTCGATTTTTTCCGAGAACGCGACCAAAGTGGAGCTGTGCCTCTTCGATACCCCCGACGCGAGCCGTGAATCCGCTCGCATTCCCATGGTCGACCGTAACGCGCACATCTGGCACGTCTACCTGCCGGAGGCGCGGCCCGGGCAGCTTTACGGCTATCGCGTTCACGGCCCCTACGCGCCGAACGACGGTCACCGGTTCAATCCGGCCAAGCTTCTCATCGATCCGTACGCAAAAGCGATCGCCGGCAACATCGATGTCAACGACTCGCTCTTCGCATACAAATTCGGCCACCCGCAGGCGGACCTCTCCATCGACCGGCTCGACAGCGCGGCGGGTTTGCCGAAGTGCATGGTGATCGACCCTGCGTTTACCTGGGGTGACGATGCGCCGCCGCGAATTCCTTGGCACCGCACGCTGATTTACGAGGCGCATGTCAAAGGATTCACCGCGCGCCATCCGAAGGTGCCGCGCGAGCTGCGCGGCACGTACGCCGGCCTCGCGTGCCCGGCGGTGATCGATTACCTCTCCGAGTTGGGCATCACGGCCGTGGAGCTGATGCCGGCGCATCAGTTCGTCACCGACAAGCATCTCATCGACAAGGGGCTGACGAACTATTGGGGCTACAATTCCATCGGCTTCTTCGCGCCCGAGGCGCGCTATTCGCACAGCGGGGTTTTGGGCCAGCAGGTGAACGAATTCAAGACGCTCGTGAAGGCGCTGCACCGCGAAGGCATCGAGGTAATTCTCGACGTGGTCTATAACCATACGGGCGAGGGGAACCATCTCGGCCCGACGATCAGCTTTCGCGGCGTCGACAATGCGTCGTATTACCGGCTCGTTCCCGACAGCCGGCGCTATTACATGGATTACACCGGCTGCGGCAATACGCTGGACATGACGCATCCGCAGGTCCTCAGGCTCATTATGGACAGCCTTCGATACTGGGTGCTCGAGATGCACGTCGACGGTTTCCGTTTCGATCTCGCCGCCGCGCTCGCGCGCGAGCTGCACGCGGTCGACCGTCTCGGCGCCTTCTTCGACATCATGCATCAGGACCCGGTCCTTTCGCAGGTGAAGCTCATCGCCGAGCCGTGGGATCTCGGCGAGGGCGGATACCAGGTCGGAAATTTTCCGGTCTTGTGGGCGGAGTGGAATGGGCTTTACCGCGATACCGTGCGCCGGTACTGGAAGGGCGACGGCGGCCAGGTAGGCAGCTTGGCGTACCGCCTCACGGCCTCGTCGGACTTATACGGCCGCAACGGCCGGCAGCCTTACGCCAGCATCAACTTCGTCACGGCGCACGACGGTTTCACGCTGAACGACCTCGTGAGCTACAACGAGAAACACAACGAGGCGAACGGCGAGAACAACCAGGACGGCAACAACGACAACCTCAGCTGGAACTGCGGCGCCGAGGGTCCGACCGACGATCCGGCGATCAACACCCTGCGCCTGCGGCAGATCCGCAATTTTCTTTCGACGTTGATCCTGTCGCAGGGCGTGCCGATGCTGCTCGCGGGGGACGAGATCGGCCGCACGCAAAACGGCAACAACAACGCCTATTGCCAGGATAACGAGATTTCCTGGATCGACTGGGATCTCGACCGCCCGCGCCAGGAGATGCTCGAATTCACGCGCTATGTGATCAAAATTTTTCAGGAGCAGCCGGTGCTGCGGCGCCGCCATTTTTTTCAAGGCCGGAAGATCCGCGGCTCGGAGGTCAAGGACCTCACCTGGTTTCGCCTCGACGGCAAAGAGATGACCGAGGACGATTGGAACAATTCCGAGACGCGCTGCTTCGGCCTGCGGCTGGCGGGCGATGCGATCGAAGAGCTCGACGAGCGCGGCAACCGCGTCGTCGGCGATTCGCTTTTGATTCTTCTCAACGCGCATTATGAGCCGCTGCCGTTCGTGCTGCCGGCGCACAAACCGCGGCTTCGATGGGAGCTTTTGCTCGATACCCGGCATCCGGTCGGACGAGACGGCGAGCAGGTGAGGCGCGCCGGCGAAGTCTTCGATCTCGAGGGCCGATCGTTTGCGCTTTTCCGTCTGCACGGCGAGCCGACAAACGGCGAGCAGCCGTCGGCGCGTCCTAGGGCGCGCCGCAAATCATCGCAGAGCGAGCGCCATGCCTGACCCGCGAATTCCCACCGCCACGTATCGTCTGCAGTTCCACAAAGACTTCCCGTTTGCGCGGGCAAAGGCGATCCTCGCCTATCTGGACGATTTGGGCATATCCGATGTTTACGCGTCGCCGATTTTTCATGCGCGCGGCGGGAGCACGCACGGCTACGACGTCGTCGATCCCAATCGTCTGAACCCGGAACTGGGCGCGCCGGAGGAGTTCGACGCGCTCATCGCCGATGTTCGCGAGCGCGGCATGGGTTGGCTTCAGGACATCGTGCCCAACCACATGGCGTTCGACGGCGAGAATCGCATGCTGATGGATATCCTGGAGAACGGGCAGGCCTCTCCCTATGCCGATTTTTTCGACATCGACTGGACGTATCCTTACGAAAGCATCAAGGGGAAAGTTCTGGCGCCGTTTTTGGGCAGCTTTTACGGCGAGGCCCTGGAAAAGGGTGAGATCAAGCTCGAATACGGGGAGAATGGACTCAAGGTCCGCTATTACAATCTAAGCCTGCCGGTTTACATCGACTCGTACTGGATGGTGTTCAACCAAGGCATCAGCGGCCTGCGGCGAAAGCTCGGCGGCGACCATGCCGATTTCATCAAGCTGCTCGGTGTTCTTTACGTGCTGAAGAATCTGCCTGCGAACGAGGAAGAGGCCGACCGCGCGGCGCAAATCAGCTTCGTCAAGCGCATGCTGTGGGAGCTCTATACCAGCAACGGCGAGATTAAAACTTTTATCGAGGGCAACGTCGCGCGGCTCAACGGCGAGCCGGGCAAACCGGAGAGCTTCAACGCCCTCGATCAGCTTCTCACCGAGCAGCTTTTTCGCCTCTCGTTCTGGAAGGTCGCGACCGAAGAGATCAACTATCGAAGGTTCTTCAACATCAACGAGCTGATCTCCGTCCGCGTCGAGGACGAAAAGGTTTTCCGCGCCACGCACGCGCTGATTTTGCAGCTCGTGCGCGAGGGAAAATTCACCGGCTTGAGAGTCGACCACATCGACGGTCTGTACGATCCGGCGAATTATCTCCGTCGGCTGCGCCAATATGCCGGCGACGCCTATTTGACTGTCGAAAAAATTCTCGTGCTCGACGAGCCGCTGCCGGAAAGCTGGCCGATTCAGGGCACGACCGGCTATCAGTTTTTGAATTATCTGAATGGGCTCTTCTGCGATAAACAAAACGAGCCGGCGTTTTCGGATATCTACCGGCGCTTCGCCGAGTTTCACACGCCTTATCTCGATCTCGTCAGCGAGAAGAAGCGGCTGATCATCGGCAAGCACATGGCTGGCGACGTCGACTCGCTCGCGCGGCTGATGAAAGCGATATCGAGCCGCGACCGCTACGCGGGCGATATCACGCTTTACGGATTGAAGCGCGGCCTCGTCGAGGTGCTGGCCTTTTTCCCGATCTATCGCACATACGTCAACCGCGAGGACTATAGCGACGAGGACCGCTTCCGTCTGAAAGAGGCGGTGAGCCGCGCGAAGGAGTCGAACCCGGGTCTTCAGCTGGAGCTCAGCTTCATCGAGCGATTCCTGTTTCTCGATCCCGCGCGGCCGCTGCCGCCCGAAGAGCGCGACCAGTGGATTCACTTCGTGATGCGTTTTCAGCAGCTCACCGGTCCGCTGATGGCCAAGGGCTTCGAGGACACGGCGCTGTACATCTACAACCGCCTCGTCTCGCTCAACGAGGTCGGCAGCGATCCCAGTCGCTTCGGCGTCGGTCTCGAAACCTTTCATCAGTATAATGCATCGCGCGTCAAGCGCTGGCTGCACGCGCTCAGCGCCACGGCGACGCACGACACCAAGCGCGGCGAGGATATGCGCGCGCGCATCAATGTTCTCTCCGAGCTTCCGGCGGAGTGGGATCAGGCAATTTCGGGCTGGCGGCGGCTCAATCCGAAACGCAGCGGCGCGAAGGGAAGAGACGTTCCCGACTCGAACGACGAATACTTCCTATACCAGACGCTGGCCGGCAGCTTTCCGCTCGACGGCGACGCGGGCGAATACCGCGAGCGCTTGAAAGCGTACATGATCAAAGCAGTGCGCGAAGCGAAGGTGCACACCGAGTGGCTGAAGCCCGATATCGCCTACGAAGAGGCGTTCGTCGGCTTTGCCGAAGAGTTTCTCAAAACCGAGCCCCCGACAGCCTTTTTGAACGACTTTCTGCCTTTCGCGCAGAAGATCGCGTTTCACGGCATGCTGAATTCGCTCTCGCAGGCAGTGCTCAAAGTCGCCGCGCCCGGCATTCCGGATTTTTATCAAGGCACCGAGCTGTGGGATCTCCACTTCGTCGATCCCGACAACCGGAGACCGGTGGATTTCGAGCTGCGCGCGCGGATTTTGACGGATATCAAGCGGAGGGAGAAAGAAGACCGAGCCGGGCTCATCCGCGAATTGCTGGAGCGCTGGAGAGACGGCCGCGTCAAGCTTTACACAATCTACAAGGGACTGAATCTCCGTCGCGAGGAGAACGAATTGTTTCGCAGCGGCGACTATGTGCCGCTCTACGCCGGCGGCGAGATGAAAGAAAGCGTCTGCGCGTCTTTGCGCCGGAGCGGCGAACGCGCCGCGCTGGTCGCGGCTCCGCGCTTTACCACGCGTCTGGCGCCGGCCGGCGCTCTGCCGCTGGGAAACGATGTCTGGCGGGACAGCACCCTGACGCTGCCGGCGGGCAGCGCGAAGCGCTGGATCAATGTTTTCACCGGCGAAGAGATCGATGCCGGCGCCGGCGGCGAGAAGCGGCTGCGATTGGCCGATGTTTTTCGCTCGTTCCCAGTGGCGCTGCTGGCGGGGAAATGAGAGGTCTTAACTCTCTTTTCTATCGTGCGCGGGGCCGCCGCCGCGGCTCAGGTTGCACGCGGTGTTGATCAATCCGACGTGAGAGAAAGCCTGGGGAAAATTCCCCACGAGACGCCGCCGCCTGCGGTCGTACTCTTCCGATAGCAGACCCACTTCGTTGCGAATCGCGAGCATGCGCTCGAAAATATCGCGCGCTTCCGCACGGCGTCCCTGGAGCGCGAGATTATCGGCGAGCCAGAAAGTGCAGGCGATGAACGCGCCTTCGCCGGGCGGGAGCCCGTCGACCTGCGGCGCTTCGGTATAGCGGTTGACGAAACCGTCGTAGACAAGCTCCTGCTCGATTTTCTTGACGGTGTTCACCATGCGCGGGTCCGTCGCCGGTAAAAAACCCACCAACGGAATCATCAGCAGACTCGCGTCGAGCTCTTTACCGCCGTAGTATTGCACGAACGACCCGAGCTGCGGATCGAAGCCGCGCGCGCAAACCTCCGCATGGATTTTATCTCGCACCTCACCCCATCGCCCCGCCGGTCCCTCGAGGCCGCAGCGATCGACGGCTTTAACGGCCCGATCGAGGGCGACCCAGGCCATCACCTTCGAATGGGTAAAGTGGCGCCGCGGTCCGCGCACCTCCCAGATTCCCTCGTCGGGCTCGCACCACGCGGATTCGACGAACTTCGCCAGCGCGCATTGCACATTCCAGGTATTCTCGTCGGGCTCTAATCCGACTTTTCGCGCGAAGTGAAGCGAGTCCATCACTTCGCCGTAAACGTCGAGCTGAAATTGCTGCGATGCGGCGTTGCCGATACGCACCGGTGCGGAGCCTTCGTAGCCCGGAAGCCAATCGAGCGTCAGCTCGGGCAGCCGGCGCTCGCCCATTACGCCGTACATGATGCTCGCCTGCGACGGCTTGCCGGCGACGGCGCGGAGCAGCCACTGACGCCATGCCTTGGCCTCCTCGGCATACCCGCCCATCATGAGCGCGTAGAGCGCGAACGTCGAATCGCGCAGCCAGCAATAGCGATAATCCCAATTGCGCACGCCGCCGATGCATTCGGGTAGCGAAGTCGTGACCGAGGCGACGAGACCGCCCGTCGGTGCGTACGTGAGCGCTTTCAGCGTGATGAGCGAGCGGACGACCGGGTCATGCCATTCGCCTTCATAGGTGCAGCGCTGCGACCACTCGCGCCAGCATTTCTCCGTCGCGTCGATCTCTTTCTCGACATCCTCCTGGGGCGGAGCCGGCAAATGCGACGGTCCCCACGTGAGGATGAACGGCACGCGCTGTCCCTCGGAGACCGTGAACTCCCCGACATGGCGAAAATTCTCGCCCGTGAGTTCGACCGGCGTGGTGAGCAGCAGCGCGTCCGGGCCGCCGACCGCGTAGAGCCCGCGCTTGGTGCGTCTGACCCACGGTACGAGCGATCCGTAATCCATCCGAATGATCAGCTCGACGCACATGCGAACTTTGCCGCGCTTTCCCACCACCATGCGGACGATATCGGGATTTTTCGTGCGCGGCGGCATGCAGTCGATCACCGTCGCGACGCCCTCGGCGGTCTCGAATTCGGTTTCGAGAACGAGAGTGCCCGCGCGGTAGCGCCTGCGGACGGCACGAACCTCGCCCGCGGGCGCGATCAGCCAGCGGCCGTGGTCCGGCGTGCCGAGCAGCGCGGCGAAACAAGCGGGCGAGTCGAAGCGGGGGAAACAAAGCCAGTCGATCGACCCGTCGCGGCCTACCAGGGCGCCGGTCTCACAGTCGCCGATGAGTGCGTAATCTTCGATGCGCGCAGACATAGAAGTCCCCGTTGCCGCGTACGCGGTTCCCTATTATACTGTTTAGCACTTTTGCCTATGGAAACCATCGTCTTCTGTCCGACATGCAACCAACGGCAGCTAGTGGCAGAAATCGCGCCGGGAATGGTGGCGGAATGCAGCCGCTGCGGCGCCGTTCTCGCGCGACGCGGCCACGACAGCCTCGCTCGCACGGCGGCTCTGTCGCTCGCCGCGCTCATCCTTTATGTGCCGGCAAATATTTACCCGATTCTGCGCATGTATTATTACGGGGCCTATACCGAGAACACGATCTGGGACGGCTGCATCAGACTGTTTCAGGACGACCAATATCTGGTCGCGGTGATTGTTTTTCTCGCGAGCATTGTCATCCCGTTTTTCAAGCTGGTGGGACTTTTCTACCTGACGATCACGGCAAAGCTCGGCTCCGCAGCGCGCCGCCGACAACGGACGTGGATCTTCAAGTTCATCGACACGATCGGCCCGTGGGCGATGCTCGACGTTTTTCTCCTCGCGATTCTCGTCGCCCTCGTCAGATTGCAGCAGCTGGCCAGCGTGTACCCGGGTCCGGGCCTGCTGCCGTTCGCCTGCGTCGTCGTGCTCACGATTCTCGCCACGGCAAGCTTCGATCCCAAGTTGATCTGGGAGCCGGAAAACAAATGAGCGATCCCGAACAGTACCCCGAGACAACCGCGGACGATTTGCCCCGGGCTGCGGTGCGCAAACGGCGGTGGAGCTTCCCCATCATCTGGGTCGTCCCGCTGGTCGCCGCAATCGTCGCCGGCTATCTGGTTTTTGAGCGCTCGCGCGCGTACGGTCCCACGATCACGATCGTCTTCAAGGACGCCGACGGCATCAGGGCCGGCGAGACATGGATCCAGCATCTGGGCGTGCCGATCGGCCAGGTGACGACGGTTGCGCTGGCCGACGACCTCGATCACGCGGTCGTCACGGCGCGTCTGACGCGCGCGCGGGTTTCCGTCGCCCGCGAGGGGTCGGTCTTCTGGATCGTTCGCCCGGAGCTAGGGTTCGGCAACATCAGCGGGCTAGGAACCGTCATCTCCGGCCCGCACATCGAGGTTCTGCCGGGAACCGGCGCGGAGAAAAAAGAATTCGTCGGTCTGGAGACCTCGCCGGTCATCCTCGAGCGGCGCGGTCTCAAGGTGGTTCTCGTGACCACCCGCGCCGGCTCGCTGCGCCCCAACTCGCCGGTATACTATCGCGGCGTCGACGTGGGCGTCATACAGGATACGCAGCTTAGCAACGACGCGAAAGTCGTGAACGTTAACGTCTTCATTCGCCAGCGCTATGCCGGCTTGGTGCGCACGGGCTCCAAGTTTTGGAACGTGAGCGGCGTCGACTTCAACGCCGGGCTTTTCCGCGGCATCGAGCTGAAAATCGAATCGCTCCGCTCGGTTGTCGCCGGCGGCGTCGAGTTCGCGACGCCCGAGGATCCCGAATCGAAGCCGGCGCGCAATGGCATGGCGTTCCCACTTTACAGCGAAGCGAAAAAAGAATGGCTCGAATGGTCGCGGAAAATTAATATTCCCGCCGAGAAGTAACATTTCACCGCCGCCGCCGCCGTTTTTCTCTGCCGACTCGGGTACTTCCCTCGCGCCTTTTCAGGTCATTACCTCATACCTCCTACTTCCAGCCTGTCCGAAAATGCGATTCTTTTAGAGGTGGCGGTGTACGTGGCTTGCTGCATCCAGCCCGGCCGTTCAAAGGAATATTTTAGTTCACGCTTCAAATTCAGCTGAAATCGAATACCGGCGGCGATGGCTCAGATATTCCATCGGAGCACCAACACCATTTCCAGAGTCAGCATTTTCGGCGGTGTCGCCGTTTTGCTGACGTTGTTTGCCGCCGTCGCCGCCATTAATAACGCCTCCTACCTGACTGAAGTGAGGGTTGCACGCGCGCAGCCGGTCCAGTTCAGTCACAAACATCACGTGAGCGACGACGGCCTCGACTGCCGCTACTGTCACACGTCGGTCGAGAAGTCCTCGTTCGCCGGCATCCCCTCCACAAAGATCTGCATGAATTGCCATACGCAGATCTGGGCCGACAGCCCGATCCTGGAGCCGGTGCGCGCGAGCTTTCGCACAGGGAGATCGCTCGAATGGACGCGGGTGCATAATCTTCCGGGGTTCGTCTACTTCGATCACAGCATTCACGTGAACAAAGGCGTCGGCTGCTCGACCTGCCACGGCCGGGTCGATCAAATGCCGCTCATGTGGCGCGAGAACACGCTTTACATGGAATGGTGTCTTGAGTGCCACCGCGCGCCCGAGCGCTTCGTTCGGCCGCGCGAACAGGTCTTCAACATGGAATGGCAGCCGCCTGAAAACCAGCTCGCGCTCGGGCAAAAACTCGTGCGCGAGTACAAGATTCAAAAATTGACGAGCTGTTCGATCTGTCACCACTGAAAAGGCGCGCTCACAATGGCTGACGACAAATCTCATCGCAACGCTCCGTCGCTCGACGCGGTCCGCCACAAGCTCGACGGCCTCTCCGGCGAGCGTTACTGGCGCGGCCTCGAAGAGCTGGCCGAAAGCGATGTCTTCGATCAGTTGCTGCGCGAGGAGTTCCCGCAGGGCATCGGCGCTTACACCGACATCGGACGGCGCGATTTCATAAAATTTATCGGCGCGTCGCTCGCGCTTGCGGGCCTGAGCGGCTGCGGCCGCGCCGCGCCGGCGGATGAAAAGATCGTTCCTTACGTGACGCAGCCGGAAGGGTGGGTGCCCGCCAAGCCGCAATTCTACGCGACCGCTTTCACGCACGACGGCGCCGCGATGGGCCTCTTGGTGCGGAGCCATGAAGGCCGCCCGGTCAAGATCGAAGGCAATCCGGCGCATCCGGACAGCCTCGGCGCGACAGATGCGTTCGCGCAGGCATCGATTCTGACGCTCTACGATCCCGATCGGTCGCAGGTCGTCACCAGCGGCGGCGCGATCACCACGTGGAACGCTTTTATGATCGCGCTCGAAGGAGAGATGGAAGGCCAGCGCCTGAACGGCGGCGGCGGTCTGCGGATTCTGACCGAGGACGTGATCTCGCCGACGCTCGCCGATCAGCTCCGTGCCGTGCTCGCTCGCTTTCCGCGCGCGAAGTGGCACCAGTACGAGCCCGTCGCGCGCGGCAACGCGCTTGCCGGCGCGCGACTCGCGTTCGGCGAATATGCCGATGCGCAGTATCGTTTCGCCGACGCCGATGTTGTCCTTGCTCTCGATGCGGATTTCCTTTCCTGCGGCGGCGGCCGGCTGCGCTGGGCCCGCGACTTCGCCGCGCGCCGGCGCGTGCGCGGCGGCAAGGGCGACATGAGCCGGCTCTATACGGTCGAGGCCACGCCGACGACCACCGGTTCGGTCTCGGACCATCGGCTCGCGCTGCCCCCGAGCGAGATCGTCGCGTTTGCGCGCGCGCTCGCCGCGCGCCTCGGCGCCGGCTCCGGCGGCGACGCGAAGGCGCTTTCGCCTGCGTCGGGGCAGTGGTTGGAGGCGGTCGCGCGCGATCTCGAAAGCCACCGCGGCCGAAGTCTCGTGATTCCGGGCGATTACACGCCGGTGCTCGTCCACGCGCTTGCGCATGCTATGAATCAAGCGCTCGGCAACGCCGGCAAGACCGTTTCATACACCCAAACAGTCACGGCCGAGCCCGTCGACCGCATCGCATCGCTGCGCGAGCTTGTCAAAGACATCGACGCAGGGCAGGTCGCGGCGCTCATCATTCTCGGCGGCAACCCCGTCTTCGATGCGCCCGCGGATATTCCGTTCGAGCGCTCTTTGCCGCGCGTGGCGTTTACCGCGCATCTGAGTCTCTACGAGGACGAGACTTCCGCGCGCTGCCGCTGGCATTTGCCGCAAGCGCACTATCTGGAATCGTGGAGCGATACCCGCGCCTCTGACGGAACGGCGACGATCGTTCAGCCGCTCATCACGCCGCTCTACGGCGGAAAAACGGCCCATGAAATTGTTGCGGCGCTGCTCGGGCAGAGCGGCCGCTCCGCCTACGAAATCGTACGCGATTACTGGCGGCGGCAAAGCCGCGGCGACTTCGAGACGTTTTGGCGGAAATCGCTCCACGACGGTGTCATCGAAGGGACGGCGTTCCCGGCGAAGACGGTAAATGTCAAGTCAGCCGCGAGCTTCGAATCACAACTGCCCGGCAGCGCAGCGAAAAATCCCGAGCCGAAAAACAAAGACGTCCTGGAAGTTATTTTCCGTCCCGATCCGACGGTTTTCGACGGCCGTTTCGCTAACAACGGCTGGCTGCAAGAACTGCCGAAACCGCTGACGAAGCTCACGTGGGATAACGCCGTACTTGTCAGCCCAAAAACGGCCGAGCGCCTGGGCTTCGCGCCGGACATCGGCGCGACCGGCGGCGAGCGCGGCCGCGTAATCGTCGATATCGCGGAATTGACCTATGCCGGCGTGCAGATCCGCGCGCCGGTTTGGATCGCGCCGGGCCACGCCGACGGCGCGGCGACCGTCTTGTTCGGCTACGGCCGTACGCGCGCCGGCCGCGTCGGCAACGAGACCGGCTTCAACGTCTACCCGATGCGCACCTCCGGCGCGCCCTGGCAGGGCACAGGACTGACGATGCGCAAAAGCGGCAGGAAATACACGCTCGCCGGCGTGCAGTATCACCATAATATGGAGGGGCGCGATCTTGTGCGCTCGGCGACGCTCGACGAATTCCGCAAGCGCCCGGACTTCGCGCGCGACAAAGAGTCCAACGAAACGCTCTATCCGGGCTTTAAATATGAAGCTTACGCCTGGGGCATGGCGATCGATACGAGCGCCTGCATCGGATGCAACGCGTGCGTCGTCGCATGCCAGTCGGAAAACAACATCCCGGTCGTCGGCAAGACCGAGGTCACGCGCGGGCGCGAGATGCACTGGCTGCGCATCGACCGGTATTACAAAGGCACTCTCGACGAGCCGGAGACCTTTCATCAGCCGGTGCCGTGCATGCATTGCGAGAACGCGCCGTGCGAGATCGTCTGTCCCGTGGGAGCGACGACGCACAGCCAGGAAGGGCTGAACGAGATGACCTATAACCGCTGCGTCGGCACGCGCTACTGCTCGAACAACTGCCCTTACAAAGTGCGGCGCTTCAACTTTCTGCAATACTCCGATTTCGAGACTCCGAGTCTCCGGCTGCGCAACAATCCGAACGTAACCGTGCGGAGCCGCGGCGTGATGGAAAAATGCACCTATTGCGTCCAGCGCATCAACGCCGCGCGCATCGATGCGGAAAAAGATGAGCGCCGGGTGCGCGACGGCGAGGTGAAGACCGCCTGCCAGGCCGCGTGCCCGACGGAGGCGATCGTTTTCGGCGACATCAACGACCGCGAGAGCGCGGTCGCAAAGCTCAAGGCCGATCCGCTCAACTATGGTCTCTTGACCGATCTCAACACGCGGCCGCGGACGACGTATCTGGCCGCCGTCAGGAATCCCAATCCGGAGCTGAAGAAAACATAATGGCTGACGAAGTCGATAAAATACTGGCATCGGAAGAGATCGCTCCCGTCATCGAGCCGGGCCATACCTACGCTTCGATCACCGATAAGATCAGCGCCATCGTGCTCACCCGGCCCACGCCTATGCTCTGGTACGTGGGCTTCGGGATCTCGTTTGTGTTCGTGCTGATTCTTCTTTTCGCCGTCAGCTATCTGTTAACTAAGGGTGTCGGCATTTGGGGCATCAATATTCCGGTCGCGTGGGGCTTCGCGATTGTCAATTTCGTCTGGTGGATCGGAATCGGACATGCCGGCACGCTGATCTCGGCGATCCTGCTGTTGCTCCGGCAGAAATGGCGCAATTCCATCAACCGCTTCGCCGAGGCGATGACGATTTTCGCCGTCATGTGCGCTGGACTCTTCCCGCTGCTGCATCTCGGGCGCCCGTGGTATTTCTACTGGCTTTTCCCATATCCGAGTACGATGGATATCCAGCCGCAGTTCAGGAGTCCGCTGGTGTGGGACGTCTTCGCGGTTTCCACGTATTTCACGGTCTCCCTGCTGTTCTGGTACGTGGGCCTCATTCCCGACCTCGCCACGCTGCGCGACCGCGCGCGCAAGCGCTTTCCGCGCTTCGCCTACGGCATGCTGGCGATGGGCTGGCGCGGCTCGGCGGTCCATTGGCACCGCTACGAGACCGCGTCCCTGCTGCTCGCGGGACTCGCGACGCCGCTAGTGGTCTCCGTGCATACGGTCGTGAGCTTCGACTTCACCATCGGTCTCGTGCCCGGATGGCACTCGACTATTTTCCCGCCGTACTTCGTCGCCGGCGCGATCTACTCGGGTTTTGCCATGGTGCTCACGCTCGCGATTCCGCTGCGCAAGATGTACGGGCTCGAAGACTTCATCACGCTGCGCCATTTGAAGAACATGGGCGAGGTTATGCTCGCCACGGGGCTGATCGTGGCGTACGGCTACATGATGGAAGGATTCGTCTCGTGGTACAGCGGCAGCCCGTTCGAGCGCTATCTCATGTTTTACCGCATGCACGGCGCTTACCGTTACATGTTTTGGGCGCTGCTCCTGTTTAACATCGTGATTCCGCAAGCACTCTGGATCCTGCGCGTGCGTACCAGTCCGCTCGCGCTGTTTATCATCGCGATTTGCGTCAATGTCGGCATGTGGCTCGAGCGCTACGTGATCGTCGTGGTAAGCCTCTCGCGCGATTTCATGCCGTCGGCGTGGGGCATGTATTCCGGCACGATCTGGGATTACGCGGTGTTTGCGGGAACGATCGGTTTGTTTCTCGCGCTCATGTTCGTTTTCGTGCGGCTTCTGCCCATGATCTCTATTTTCGAGATGCGCGGCCTGCTGCACGAGGAATCGGAAAAATAGGCGAATCATGGCGACGCCGACTAGAATCCTGCTTTACGGCCTGATGGCGGAATTCGCGACGCCCGAGGCGCTCCTCGCCGCGGCCGAGCGCGCGCGCGCCGAGGGTTACCGGCGCATCGACGCCTACAGCCCATTTCCCATAGAAGGCCTGGCCGAAGCGATCGGCTTCCGCAAGAATCGTTTGCCGTTCATCGTTCTCATCGGCGGCATCGTCGGCTGTCTCGGCGGATTTTTTCTGCAGTATTGGGTCCATGTTTTATATTATCCGATCAATATCGGCGGACGCCCGCTCAACAGCTGGCCGATGTTTATCCCCATTACTTTCGAGCTCACGATTCTCATCGCGGCGCTGGCGGCCTTCTTCGGACTGCTCGTGCTGAACGGGCTGCCGATGCCTTATCATCCCGTTTTCAATGTCGAGCGCTTCGAGCTCGCGACCCGCAATCGCTTTTTTCTCTGCATCGAAGCGCGCGACGTGAAATTCGATGTCGACGGGACGCGGCGGTTCATCGAAAGCCTACATCCCTACGGCATTTACGAAGTGGAGAACTGAGTGACGGAAGGCGCGAGATATAAGCGTGTAATTGTATTCCTCGCAGCCGTGCTGCTCGCTGCTTGCCAGCAGCGCATGGCCGATCAGCCGCGCTACGAGCCGCTTCAGAAAAGCGAGTTCTTCGGCGACAACCGCTCGGCGCGCCCAGCCGTCGAGGGCGCCGTCGCGCGCGGCGCGCTGCAAAACGACGAGCTTTTTTACACCGGCAAAATCGGCGGCAAGGAGGCGGATACTTTTCCCTATCCCGTCACCGAGACGATGTTCCGCCGCGGTCAGGAGCGCTTCAATATCTACTGTTCCCCGTGTCACGACCGTACCGGACGCGGCGAAGGCTTGGTCGTGCGGCGCGGCTATCGGCCGCCGCCGTCGCTTCACATCGATCGCCTGCGCCAGGCCCCCGCCGGCCACTTCTTCGAAGTTATGACACACGGTGTCGGCGCGATGCCCGATTATGCCGAGCAGGTGCCGCCCGAAGACCGCTGGGCGATCGCCGCGTACATTCGCGCGCTGCAATTCAGCCAGCAGGCGCGGCTCTCGGACGTTCCCGAAAACGAGCGGCGCCGGCTCGCGGAGACGAAGCGATGAGAGAGCGCCTGGACGCGATCCGCAATCGCGCGTTGATCGTCGGCGTCGTCGCGACCGTGCTGTGTATTATCGGCGCGTTCCTCGACGCGCGACAATTTCTCCGCTCGTATCTCGTCGCGTACGTTTTCTGGCTCGGCTTGCCGCTCGGCTCGCTCGCGATTCTCATGCTGCATCATCTGGTCGGCGGGCGCTGGGGCTTCATCATTCAGCGCTTGCTGGAAGCGGCGGTGAAGACTTTTCCGGCGATGGCGCTGCTTTTTCTGCCTTTTATTATCGGCATACGCCGGCTTTACCCCTGGGCGGCGGCGCATGCCGGGGGAGCGGAGCACGTCGTAACCGGCGGCAAAGCCGTTTACCTGAGTCCGGCATTTTTCACCGCCCGGGCGGTCTTCTATTTCGCGGTCTGGATCGCGTGCAGTTATGCGCTGACGAAGTGGTCGCGCGAGCAGGACCGCAGCGAGGTCTCTTTCATCGGCCGCTTGCAGAACCTCAGCGGTCCCGGACTGGCGCTGTACGGCTTAACGTCCACATTTTCGGCGATCGACTGGATCATGTCGCTCGAGCCGGAGTGGTACTCGACGATTTATGGAATGATTTTCATGGTGAGCCACGGCATGGCTGCGCTCGCGTTCGCCATCATCGCCGCGCGGCTTCTCGCCGATGATCCGCCGCTCGCCGGCGCCGCCGCGCCCGATCAGTTCCAAGATTTGGGCAACCTGCTGCTCGCGCTCGTGATGTTCTGGGCCTATCTCTCGTTTTCGCAGTTCCTCATCATCTGGGCGGAAAATCTCAGCGAGGAGATTCCGTGGTACGTGCGGCGGGCGACGGGCGGCTGGCGCTATGTCGCGCTGCTGCTGATTATTTTTCAATTCGCTCTGCCGTTCCTGCTGTTGCTCTCGCGCATGGCCAAGCGCCGCGCGCGCTCTCTCGCGTGGATCGCGCTTGTCGTACTCATCATGCACTGGGTCGATTTGCTGTGGCTCACTGCGCCCGCGTTTCATCCGAGCAGCTTTTATCTCCATTGGCTCGATCTCGCGGCGCTTATCGCCGTGGGAGGGCTGTGGATCGGCGCGTTCGCGCATTATCTCGGCGCCACCGCGCTATTGCCGAACGACCCGCGCTTCGTCGAGGCGCTGCGGGAGGCCGAAGCGACTTAGATGGCGGAAGCGGAAAACAGAAGCTTGCAGGAGGGGAGCGCGGGATACGAGCGCAAAGACCTGAGCCCCCGCGCTATCGCGCTGTTCGGCGTGGTGCTGGCGATTGTCATCGTGTTGTCGGCGGGCGTCGTCACGCTTTTCCAGATTTACGGGGCAAGTCGTTACACCCGGCGGCAGGCGCCGCGGCCGCCGCTCGCCGTGACGCGCGAAGCGACCGCGCCGCAGCTGCAAGTCAACGCGCCGAATGAGCTCCGGACCATGCGCGAGGCGGAGGAGCGGACGCTCAACAGCTACGGCTGGGTCGATCCGCAGACGGAAACGGTGCGGATTCCGGTCGAGCGCGCGATGGAGATTCTGGCGCAAAAGGGGCTGCCGGCGCGAAACGAAGCCAAAGGCAAAAGTCAAAAGTAAAAGGCGAAAGATGCGAAAAGAATGAAATCGGCCATGAAGATGCGAATACGAAAGATTTTGCTGCTCACGGCGCATTGTTCACTACTCACTTTGCTTTTCATCGTCCCCGCGCACGCGCACGACGATGGGCGGCCGCTGGCGCTCAAAGCCGTGGCGCTCGACCAGAAGCTCGGCGAACAGGCGCCGCTCGATGCCGAGTTTCGCGACGAGACCGGCAAAAGCGTGAGGCTCGGCGACTACTTCGGCGCGCGCCCGGTCATCTTGACCTTCGCGTATTACCGCTGCCAGGACCTTTGTCCCTTGCTCCTCGACGGCGTGCTGCGGACGCTGCGCGCGATGTCGTTTACCGCCGGAAAAGATTTCGAGATTGTCAACGTGAGCTTCGATCCGCAGGATACGCCGGCGCTCGCCGCCGCGAAAAAAGACGACCTCGTCCAGCGCTACGGCCGCCCCGGCGCCGGGAGCGGCTGGCATTTTTTAACCGGCGGCGAAGCCTCGATAAACCGCATCACCGCGGCGGCGGGCTTTCGCTACAACTACGAAAGCGACAACGATCGCTTCGCGCACGCGACGGGAATCATGCTGCTGACGCCGCAAGGCCGCTTCGCCCGCTATTTTTACGGTATCGAATTTTCGCCGCGCGATCTGCGCCTGGGCTTGCTGGAAGCTTCGGACGGAAAAATCGGCAAGGCGATCGATCAGCTGTTGCTGTTTTGCTACCACTACGACCCGGCGACCGGAAAATACACTCTTATGGTCACGAACGTACTGCGCGGCGCGACGATCGCGACCGTGCTCGCTCTCGGCGCGTTCATCGCGCTGTCGCTGCGCGCCGAAATTTCGCGGCGCCCCGGATAGAACAGATCGACGATGTGGCAGAACCTACCGCTGTTTCCGCAGCAGGCCTCGACGATGGCGCCGCGCGTCGACGCGCTGTTCTTTTTCCTCATCGCGCTCTCGCTTTTCTTCGGCCTCCTGATCGCGTTTCTCATCGTCTATTTCGCGGTCAAGTACCGGCGGCGGCCCGGATACGAGCGCGGCGTGTCGATCGACGCGAGTATCGCGCTCGAAATCTTCTGGACCGCGGTGCCCTTCGGTATCACGATGGTTTTATTTTTCTGGGGCGCGTCGATCTTTCTCGATCAGACCCAGCCGCCGGTAGGCGCGATCGACATCGCCGTGGTCGGCCGCCAGTGGATGTGGAAGCTCCAGCATCCCGAGGGACAGCGCGAGATCGACGAGCTCCACGTGCCCGTCGGGCGCCCGGTGAAGCTCACGATGACGTCCGAGGACGTGATCCACAGTTTTTTCGTTCCCGAGTTCAGGATGAAGATGGACGTCGTCCCCGGCCGGTATACGACCGCATGGTTCGAGGCTACCAAAGAAGGAGAGTACCCTATTCGCTGCTCACAATACTGCGGCGCGCAGCACTCCGGCATGCTCGGGCGCGTCATCGCGATGACCCCGGCCGATTATCAGCAATGGCTCGGCGGCGGTGCTACCGGCGTCTCGGCGGCGCAAGCCGGACAGAATCTCTTTCAGCGTCTGGGCTGCGCCACGTGCCACAAATCAGAGGGCGGCAGCCAGGGCCCGTCGCTTGCGGGCCTGTTCGGCAAGACCGTGAAGCTGCAAGACGGCAAAAGCGCGGTGGCGGACGAGGGCTACATCCGCGAGTCGATCCTCGACCCGCAGGCGAAGATCGTCGCGGGGTTCCAGCCGGTGATGCCGACGTTTAAAGGTCTCGTGAGCGAGGAGGGCATTCTGCAGCTGATTGCCTACATCAAATCGCTCAGCCAGCAAGAAAGGACGGCGGCGAAATGAACGGCGCGCCCCAGGTACATTATCTGAACGTCGACTACGGCATCCGGTCGTGGCTTTTTACGACCGATCACAAGCGCATCGCGTGGCTATATCTCCTGTCGGTGACGCTGTTTTTCTTCTTCGGCGGTTTTTTTGCCACGCTCATCCGTCTGGAGCTGATGACGCCGCAAGGCGATCTCGTGCAGGCCGAGACGTACAACAAGTTTTTCACCATGCACGGCGTGACGATGGTTTTCTTTTTCCTGATTCCGTCGATCCCGGCCGTGCTGGGAAATTTCCTCGTGCCGATGATGGTCGGCGCGCGCGATCTCGCGTTCCCGCGGCTGAACCTGGCGAGCTGGTACATCTTCATCCTCGGCGGCTTGTTTACACTCGCCTCCGCCGCGGCCGGCGGCGTCGACACGGGCTGGACGTTCTATACGCCGTACAGCAGCATTTACTCGAACTCGCACGTCGCGCTGACGGTCGTCGGTGTTTTCGTCACGGGCTTCTCGTCGATTCTGACGGGGCTCAATTTCGTCGTGACCATTCACAAGATGCGCGCGCCCGGCCTCACCTGGTTTCGCCTGCCGCTGTTCATCTGGGCGATTTATGCGACCAGCATCATCTTCATCCTCGGCACGCCGGTGATCGCGATCACGCTGCTGCTCGTCGGCCTCGAGCGCGTCTTCAATCTCGGCTTCTTCGATCCCGCTCGCGGCGGGGATCCCGTGCTCTTCCAGCATCTCTTTTGGTTTTACTCGCACCCGGCGGTCTACATCATGGTGCTGCCGGCGATGGGCGTGGAGAGCGAGCTGGTCACGGCCTTCGCGCGCAGGCGCGTCTTCGGCTATTCGTTCGTTGCGTTCTCGAGCCTCGCCATCGCGGTGATCGGCTTTCTCGTCTGGGGCCATCACATGTTCGTCGCGGGCCAGTCGGTGCACGCCGGACTCATCTTCTCGCTGCTCAGCTTTCTCGTGGCGATCCCCTCGGCGATCAAGGTTTTCAACTGGACCGCGACGCTGCACCGCGGCTCGATCTCCTACGACGCGCCGATGCTCTACGCGCTCGGGTTTATCGGCCTGTTCACGATCGGCGGCCTGACCGGCCTGTTCCTCGCGTCGATCGGCGTCGACGTCCACGTCCACGACACCTACTTCGTTATCGCCCATTTTCACTACATCATGGTCGGCGGCTCGGTCATGGCCTATCTCGGGGGGATTCATTTCTGGTGGCCTAAGATGACCGGCCGAACGTATCCCGAGCCGGTCGCGCGGGTCGCCGCGCTGATTGTGTTTCTGGGCTTCAATCTCACCTTCTTCCCGCAGTTCGTGCTCGGCTATCTCGGCATGCCGCGGCGCTATCACGCCTATCCGCCCGAATTCCAGGCATTGAACGTGATGTCGTCCGCCGGCGCGTCGATTCTCGCCGTGGGTTACGTGCTGCCGCTGATTTATCTCATTTGGTCGCTGCGCTACGGCCGGGTCGCGGGCCGCAATCCATGGGGGGCGAGGGGGCTGGAGTGGCAGACGCCGTCGCCGCCGCCGACGCACAACTTCGACGTCACGCCGCGCGTCGTCGCCGAAGCCTACGCCTACGACAAAGAACCCGAGGAGACTTATGAATTCGGCAGTCCCAGCCGCGCCTGACGCATTCGAGGTGCGCGCGCATCAGTTCGAAGACGTCGAGCAGCAGCACCATGCATCCTGGCTCGGCATGTGGGTGTTCCTCGCGACCGAGGTGATGTTCTTCGGCGGTATGTTCGCGGCCTACGCGTTTTACCGCGTCGGCTTTCCGAATGCGTTCGCCGCGGCCAGCAATCGTCTCGACGTCACGCTCGGCGCGATCAACACGGCGGTGCTGATCTCGAGCAGCTTCACGATGGCGCTGGCGGTCCACGGCGGGGAAACGGGGAGGAACAAGGCGGCGATCCGATATCTGCTGCTGACGATGCTGCTCGGCGCGGTGTTTCTCGGCGTCAAATTTTACGAATATCATGAAAAATTCGTCGAGCACCTCGTTCCGGGCCCGGCGTTCCGCTTCGAGGGGCCGCACGCGCACCCCGCGGAAATCTTCTTCTCGCTTTATTTCGCGATGACGGGCCTGCACGCGCTGCACATGATCATCGGCATCGGGCTGTTGACCTGGATGGCGCTGAAGGCGCGGCGGAAGCGTTTCTCGCCGATTTACTACACGCCGATCGAACTCACGGGCCTGTATTGGCATTTCGTCGATCTCATCTGGATCTTTCTTTTTCCGCTGCTCTATCTCGTGGGAAGGCACCTATGAGCAACGGCGCGCACATAACCGTCAAAACTTATCTGACCGTCTTTGTGATTCTTCTCGGCCTCACCGCGCTCACGACGGGCGTCGCCTTCATCGACCTCGGCGGCGGGCTCAACAATTTCGCTGCGCTCACGATCGCGACCGTCAAAGCGCTGCTCGTCGTCCTCTACTTTATGCATGCCCGCACCAGCGACCGCTTCACGTGGGTGATCGCCGCGGCGGGAATTTTTTGGCTGCTGCTTTTGCTGGGCGGGACGCTGGACGATGCGATTACGCGGAATCAGCTGCCGGGCGAGCTGCAGCTCACGCCATAAATCCGTTTGCGATCCGCGGCTGAATCTCAGGCGGCGGAAGAACGCTCGGTCGAAGGCTGGTCGCGGCGCAGCCGCGGCAGGACTTCCTTACCGTAGCCTTCGAGGAACGCGCGCTGATCGGGGCCGGCGGAATGAAAGATGAGCTGGTCGAAGCCCATGTCAATGTAGTGCTGCGCGAATTGCACGTGCTTCTCCGGATCCGCGGAAATGCAGACCGCCTTGCGAACCGTGTCGCTGCCGACGACGCTGCCGTTCTGTTCGGACATCTTGGGCGTGTAAATGCGCTCGGTAAACAGTGCCGGGACGAACGTCCCGGCCCAATACTCTTTGCGCGCGCGGACCGCGCTCTCGGCATCATCGGTGAACGCGACCGCGAGCTCGACCATGCGCGGCATCTGCGGCGCGTCCTTCGCCGCCTCGGCTGCGCCGTAGGCGAAACTCTCGAATATCTGCCGGTAAGTCTCCGGCTCTTCGCCGCCGACCGTGATCAGCGCGTCGCCGTGCTTTCCGGCGAAGCGCGCGCTGTTCGGGACTAAGGCGGAGATGTAAATCGGGATCGACTCCGTCGGCGGCGTATATAGCTTCGCCTGCCGCGTTTGATAATAATTACCGCGGTGCGTGACCTTCTCGCCGGTCCATAGTTTCCGCATCACCTCGATTGCTTCGGCCAGGCGCTCACGGCGGATCTTATACCCGGGCCATTCTGCGGTGACGGGATACTCGTTCAGCGCTTCGCCCGTGCCGACGCCGAGAAAGGTGCGGCCCGGCGCGAGGCAATCGAGCGTCGCCGCCGCCTGCGCGACGATGGCCGGATGATATCTCAAGATCGGGCAGGTGATGCCCGTGCCCAACTGGACGCGCTGCGTGCGCGCGGCCACCGCGCCGAGCCAGGTCCAGACGAAGCACGCCTGGCCTTTTTCGGCCCACGGATGAAAATGGTCGCTCGCCTCGACGCAATCGAATCCCGCCTGCTCCGCGCCGACGGCGTATTCCAACAGCTCCTGCGGCGCGTATTGCTCCGTGCCGGCTTTCCAGCCGAATTTGGTATTAGCCATGCATGAATTTTGGACGCGGCGGCGAAGATGCTCAAGACGGGCATAAGCTTTACTCATGTAACGTTGGATGGTGCGGCGACGGCGCCGCTTCTTTGCCGCGAAGTCAAACTTGACAACTCCGCTCCCATGCTACAAAATCTCGTGAGAAACGATCCGAAGGAGGCTTTATGCCGGAGATGAAAAGCGGCTGGCGGCCCGAGGAAGGGAAGCAGGAATCGTCGCCGATTCATGTCAAGAAAATCGGACACGTGGTCTTCAGCGTGAGCGATATCGAGCGCACGAGCAAGTTCTGGACGGAGATCATGGGCTTTAAATTCTCGGATAAAAACGAGCGCGGCATGCGCTTTTTTCGCTCCGGCACCGACCATCACACGATCGCGCTGCTGCAAGCCAACGATAAAAACGAGCTGCCCAAGCGCGGCGAAGTCGGCTTCGACCACGTCGCTTTCGAGGTCGGCAGCGTCTCCGAGCTGTTCAAGATCCGCGATTTTCTCCGCTCGAAGGGCGTCGAGATTTTTTACGAAGGCCGCCGCGGCCCCGGCGGCAATCCGGGCGTCGAGTTCTACGACCCCGACGGCTATCAAATCGAAGTCTACGCCTCGATGGATCAGGTAGGGAGCGACGGCAGAAGCCGGCCCGGAAACGAATGGAAGCGGGCGACGACGCTCGAAGAGGCCGTCGCCAACCCGTTGCCCGGTGCCGAATACTACTAAACCTTTCAAGCGGCGGCGAAGGCGCTTGAGCCGATGATCTCCGTCCGCGGACTCGCCAAAGAGTTCCCCGCCGGCGGCGGGCGCGTCGCCGCGATCAAAAATCTAAATCTCGAAGTCGCCGAAGGCGAGTTTTTCGTCATCGTCGGCGCCAGCGGCTCCGGCAAGACGACGCTGCTGCGCGCAGTCGCCGGCCTCGAAGTCCCCGACCGCGGGACGATCAGCATCGGCGGGCGCGTCGTTTCGTCGGATGCTCCGCCCGCCTGGATTCCCTCGCAGCAGCGCAAGCTCGGCATGGTTTTTCAGTCGTATGCCGTCTGGCCGCATCTCACCGTCTACCAAAACGTCGCGCTGCCGCTCACCGACGGGACGCACCGCGTGCGCCGCGGCGAGGTGGAAAAGCGCGTGCGCGAGGCGCTGCGGCTCGTGCAGCTCGACCAGGTCGCCGAGCGCTCGGCGACGCTCCTCTCCGGCGGGCAGCAGCAGCGCGTCGCCCTGGCGCGCGCGATCGCCGTCAATCCGGGCATTCTTCTGATGGACGAGCCGCTGTCGAATCTCGACGCGCGGCTGCGCGAAGAGGTGCGCGGGAAAATTCGCGAGCTGGCGAAACAGCTGGGCTCGACGGTTTTGTATGTGACCCACGATCAGGTCGAGGCGATGGCGATGGCCGACCGCATCGCGCTGATGCAGGCGGGCGAGCTGCTCCAGGTCGGGACGCCCGCCGAGCTATATCATCGTCCGGCGACAACCGGCGTCGCGGAATTTTTCGGAACCATGAATTGGCTCGAGGGAACGGTTACGGCGCCCGGCGTCGCCGAGACGGCGATCGGGCCGGTGCGATTCGAGGCCGAGGCGGGCATCGGCACGGAGGTTCTGATCGGCTTTCGGCCGGAATGCGTCGCGCTGCTGGCCGCGGCCGCGCCGGAAAAGCCGAACGTCTTTTCCGCGGCTCTCAAGGCGAGCGTCTTCTTGGGCGACCAGTCGCTGCTGACGCTCGCGCTGGCCGATCGCGTCATCTCGGCGAAGTGCCGCGGCGCCGACGTCGACGGCGGACCGCTCCGCGTATGGATCGATCCCGCCGACGTCATGGTTTTTTCCGCGGAAAGACGGCTCGCCGGCGGCGCCGCAGACAGTCTTTTCGGCGCGCGCGCGGCCGTATAGAGTCGCTTTTGCAATCGCCGGCGCCATCGCATAAATTCCATCCGCACCCCGGCATCGAAAGGAGGCGTATATGTCCGCACGGCTGAAGCATGCACGATTGTTATCGTTCGGCATCTTCCTGCTCGGCTGCTCGTCGAGCGCCGCATTCGGCGCGAGCGCGACGCTCGCGCAGATGATCGAGGGCGCGAAAAAGGAAGGCATCCTGCGCGCGCAATGGTCGCAGAACACCTTCGGCGGCGGCGAGGGCTTCAACGATTTTCTCGCCGGCATGAACAAAAAGTACGGCCTGAGCGTGAAGGGCCAGTTCACGCCCGGCCCCGACATGCAGGCTTTGATGGTGCGCATCGCGCAGGAGAACGCGGCCGGGCAGCCCGCGAGCACGGACTTATACATGGGCAACGCGCAGGCGCTGTTCGACGGGCTCAAGCAGCAGGCGCTGAAGTCCGTCGAATGGGGCGCGATCGTCGACCGCCGCCCGCCGAAGGACGGCAACTTCGACGCGATCGCCGCCGACGGGACGCACATGGCGATCGCGACGGCGGTCGTCGGCATCGAATACAACACCAATCTCGTCAAGGGCGCGGACATTCCGAAGCGCCTGACCGACGTCCTCAATCCGAAATGGAAGGGGAAGATCGCCTCGACTCCGTACGCCGCGGGTCTACGCGAGCTCGCGATGCCGGGGTTTCTCGGACGCGAGTACGTCGTCGACTTCACCAAGAAGTTATCCGGGCAGATCGCCGGCCTCATCCGCTGCGGCGAAGCCGAGCGGCTTACGAGCGGCGAGTTCGCGATGCTCGTGCTCACCTGCGGCGGCAACGACGCGACCGTGCTCCAGCGCAGCGGCGCGCCGCTGGCGCAGGCGATCGTGCAGGAGGGGACGGTGCTGCACATGCGCTACGCGGCGATCCCCAAGAATTCGCGCGCGCCGAACGCCGCCGCGCTGATGGCCGCTTACTGGCTCACGCCGGAAGCGCAGGCGCTGCTCTGGAAGCACGACGGCCTCGATCTGCATCTTTTTCCCGAATCGCGCATGAAGAAGGACGTCGATCAGGTGCGCGCGGCGGGCGGCAAGATCGTCATCAACACGCCGGAGTGGCTCGCTTCGCTGAAAGGCTACGCCGAGACGCAGAAGGAGCTGGAGAAGATTTTGCGCGAGGGCGGCAAATAGCCCGGCCGGTCTCTCGATGAAAGCGCGATCGATCGAATCGCCGCTCTTTTTCGTCCGGCGCTCCACGACTTCGCCCGGCCTTCTCTTCTTGGCGTCGCTGCCGATCGCGGTGATCGCCGTGTTCGTCGCGGTGATGATCTGGGTGAGCTTTCAGCGCGGCATGCTCGGCACCTCCGGCGCGGTCTACACGCTGGAGAATTATCTCGCGCTTTTCGGCGACCCGTTTCTCTATCGCGTCCTGTGGAACACGGCGGTCTTTACGGCGACGACGACGGTGGTCGCGCTCGCGATCGGACTGCCGATCGCGTGGCTCGCCGAGCGCACGTCGATTCCCGGCAAGACGGCGATCTACGCCATCATGACGCTGGGACTTCTGATTCCCGGCATCTACACCGCGATGGGCTGGACGTTCATCGCCCATCCGCGCATCGGTTTTCTCAACCGCTGGCTCATGGACCTTTTCGGGTTGCAGGATGCGCCGCTCAACATCGCGACCCCCGTCGGCATGGGCTTCGTCCAGGGCCTCAGCCTCGCGGCCGTTGTATTCATTCTGACGGCGCAGATGTTCCGCGCGATGAATCCCTCGCTCGAAGAGGCGGCGAAAGTCCACGGGCTGAGCTTCTTGAGGACGATCCACCGCGTCACGCTGCCGCTAGCGCTGCCGGGAATTCTCGCCGCCGTGATCTATGTCGTGACGATCGGCATCGCGACCTTCGACATTCCCGCGATCGTCGGCCTCGGCAACCGCGTCTACATGCTGAGCACGTACATCTATCTCAAAGTCCACCCGCAGGGCAGCGGGCTGCCGGAGTACGGCATCACCGGCGCGGTCGGCGCGTGCATGATCGTCGTCGCCGCGCTGCTGACGCTGCTCTACGGGCAGGTGCTGCGGAGCGGCCACCGCTTCGAAGTCGTCACCGGCAAAGGCTATCGTCCCGCGCTGATCGAGCTCGGCGGCTGGGCGGCGGCGGGCTGGTGTTTTATCGGGCTCTACGCCTTTGTTTCTAAAGTGCTGCCGCTCCTGCTGATCGTCTACGCGGCGCTCACGCCGTACTTCGCGCCGCCGTCGATAGAAATGATGCGGCATCTTTCGCTGGTGCATTTCACCAATATGGAATGGGGCCTCGTGCTGCGCGGCGCGCGCAACACGGCGCTGCTCGTCGCGGTGGTGCCGCTGCTCGTGCTGCTGTTCGCGTTCGCGATCTCGTGGCTCGTCGTGCGCTCGCGCAATCGCGCGCGCTACGCCATCGAGTTCGCCGCATTCCTGCCGCAGGCGCTGCCGGAAGTGATCCTCGCGATCGGCGCGCTGCTGCTGGCGCTTTTCGTCCTCGGCGAGACCGTGCCGCTCTACGGCTCGGTCTGGCTGATCGCGATCGTCTACGTCGCCGCGCGCATCGCCTTCGCCACGCGCGCGCTGAACGGCTCGCTGCTGCAAATCCATCGCGAGATGGAAGAAGCGGCTTTCGTCTCGGGGCTGTCGACGCTGCGCACGGCGCGGCGCGTGCTGCTGCCGCTGCTGCGGCCGACGCTGCTGTCGGTCTGGATCTGGACCGCTTTGCTGGTTTACCGCGAGCTCACGGTTGCGGTTTTTCTCGGCGTGCATGATAACATCACTTTTCCCGCGGTGATCTGGAGTTACTGGTACGCCGGCGGCATGAACAAGGCCTCGGCCGTGACGCTGCTGATGACCGTGCTGCTCGCGCCGCTCATCGCGGCGTTCTGGTGGCTCGGACGAAAAACTCCGACGGCTACGCAGTAGCCGGAGCCGTGTTCATTTCATTGCAACATTGAGCCGACAACAAGAAGGGATGAAGCCGCAGATCAACCGCCTCCTCCTCGCGACCGCTCTCATCGGGACCTTCTTCGTCGGCACCGCCGGGAGAATCTTCAACATCTCGATGCCGACGGTCGCGCGCGACCTCGACACCGACCTGCTCGGCATCTCGTGGGCGCTGCTCGCGTTCCAGCTCAGCAGCGTCGGGCTTTCGATTATCTTCGGCCGCGTCGGCGATTTCTGGGGGCGTGAGAAGATCTTCGCCCTCGGCTTCGCGGTGTTCTCAGTGACCTCGCTGCTTTGCGGCCTGGCGCACGACCTCCATCAGCTCGTCGCGTTCCGTCTCCTCGAAGGCGTCGGCGCGGCGATGATCCAGTCCTCGGGCCGAGCGCTCGCGGCCGAAGCGGTGCCCGAGGCGATGGCGGGCAGGGCGCAGGGCTTCATGACCACCGCGCACCATACCGGCTTTCTCCTCGGCCCCGTGTTCGGCGGCTTTATGATCGATTTCTTGAGCTGGCGCTGGGCGTTCTTCTCGCTCGTGCCGCTGAGCCTTGCCGGCGCGGCTCTGACGCTGCCGAGCCTTAAAAAGCGGCAGCGCCCGGCGGGGCCGCGGCTCGCCGTCGACTATGTGGGGGCGCTGCTCGTCTTCGTCGTCATGGCGACGCTGCTGCTCGCGCTCGACCGGCGCACACTCGCGCTCTTCGGCGCCGGGACGAAAATCCTCCTCGGCGGCGGATTCGCGGCGGCGCTCGCGGGCCTGATCGCGCACGAGCGCCGCACGCCGCATCCGTTCATCGATCTGGCGCTCTTTCGGCGGCGGAGGTTCAGCACCGCGGCCGTGAGCTTGCTCATCGTCGCGACCTGTTACGTCCTCACGAGCTTCGTCATGCCGTTTTACCTGCAGGACATCCTCGGTCTTGCGCCGTCGATGATCGGCGTTCTGTTCATCGTGCCGGCGGCGCTCACGGTCGTGCTCGCGCCGCTCTCCGGCTGGCTCGCCGACCGCTTCGGGCCGCGCTTCCCGACGACGATCGGAATCGGCTTTCTCGCCGCCGGGTGCCTGATCGGCGCGTTTCTCCGGCCCGACTCGCATTGGTTTTTGCCGACGCTGCTGATCGCCTGCCACGGCGTCACCAACGGCATTTTCAATCCGGCGAACTCCGCCGACATGATAGGCGCGCTGCCCAAGGAGCACCGCGGCTTCGCGTCGAGCGTCAACTATGTGGCGTTCGGACTGGGCAACGTGCTCGGCATCGGCCTGGCCGGCGTGACCATGAGCATCGCCTTCTCCCGCTACACCGGCATAGCCGGCGCCGCGCCGACGGCGGCGAACCCGGCGGCATTCGCCGCCGCGATCAACGCGACGCTGCTCGCGGGGTTGGCGGTAAGTATTGTCGGGATTCTTACGTCAATGACGCGAGGGGCGAAGCGAAAAAAGATTCAACCGATCTACGATTGATCGCTTTTCTTGGCGAGCGCTTTTAATGCCTCGCCGGTCACGCGATAGACCGTCCATTCGTCCATCGCGCGAGCGCCGAGCTTTTTGTAAAACGCGATCGCCGGCTCGTTCCAGTCGAGGACCGACCATTCCAGGCGCCCGCAGCCGCGCTCGACGGCTGTCTGGGCGATGCGCCGGAGCAGCTGACTGCCGAGGCCGCGCCGCCGCCACTCGGGAAGGACGAACAGGTCTTCGAGATAAATTCCCGGCCGGCCGAGGAACGTGGAATAGTTGTGAAAGAATACGGCGAAGCCGGCCGCCTCCGCGCCGGCGTAGCCGATGAGAACTTCAGCCACGCGCCGCGAGCCGAAGAGCGACTCGCGCAGCCCTGCTTCGGTCGCGACGACTTCGTGCGCGAGCTTCTCGTATTCGGCGAGTCCCTTGATCAATTTTAGGATGATTGGAACGTCCCGCTCGGTCGCGGCTTCGATGCGAAACTCGCTCGTGCTCATCGCGACAACTCCCGCTCGTAATATTGCGCGCCGGCGAGCGGATTATAGCGATACGGCGCGATCGGTCGAAATCCGAGCGACGCGTACAGGCCATTCGCCGCTTTCATCGAGGCGACGGTGTCTAAGCGCATGCGCCGGTAGCCGATTCGTTTGCCACGCACGATAACTGTCTCGGCGAGGTTCCGGCCGATGCCGCGGCCGCGCGCCTCGGGACGGACGTAAAGCCGCTTCATCTCGCACGTCTCCGCGTCGAGTTTTCGCAGCGCGACACAGCCGACGGCGCGCGAACCTCCGCGCGCCAGCAGAATGCAGCCGTCCGGCGGCGCGTAACCGCCGGGCAGGCTCTTCAACTCCGCGGCGAAATCCTGGAAATCGAGGTCGAAGTCGAGCGACCGCGCGTAATCCTCGAAAAGTCTTCTGGCCGCGTCGATATCGGCTGGGCTCTCAGCTTCGGTAATGCGGGAGTTTTCTGCCGCAAAGATTTCCGCGATCTCGCGCCAGCCGCCAAGCCTCGTGATCAGCGGATGCTGCTCCATCTGATTCCAGGGCCGGTCGAGGAGCGCGACCGGAACTTTCATTTCATTCGCCAAAAACTTCGCCATCGAAGGCGAGTCTTCGACGGCGAAGGAAAAGCGCCGCGCGGCGAGCTCCGGCAAGGTGATCGCGATCGTATTCTCGGTGGAGAACCGTCCGTATTTGTCGACCATGACGAAATCGTGGTGCGGCACGCCGTGGCGCGCGAGCCATTCGCGCGAGACGTCGTAGGTCGACGGCGGCCGGCCGGTAACGATCGCGATCTCGCTGCCGTCCTTCTCCCATTGCCGTAGAATCTCGACGGCGTCTCCGATCGGCGCCATCGCGAGCAGCTCTTCGTCGTGGTGCGCTAGACGGAACAGCGCCGCGATTTCCCGCGCCTCGAGGCCGCACGCCTCGCCGACCTCGAAGGTATTCAGCTGATCGAATGGAATGGTCTTCCCGAACTCGCGCGCCGCGATCGCGAGCAGCGCTCGCGCCGTCTCGCAGAGCACGTCGTCCATGTCGACATAGATGGGTTTGCTTCGCGACATTATTGAACGTCCTGCGGCCACAGTTTAGTCACTGCGTCAAATCTCGCTAGCAGCGCCGCTCGATCCGGCTCCGGTAGAAAGGCTGCTTCGAACCCGGTGCGAGCGATGCGAAGCAGCTCGCGATCGCTCAGTTCGAATTCGGCTTTCGCCTTGGCGTACTCCGCGACAATGTCGGTATCGAACATCGCCGGGTCGTCGCTCGACAGCGCGATGCGTAGGCCGGACCGAAAATAATCCGGGAAAGGGTGTTGACGAATCGCCGGCACAACACCCGTGCACACGTTGCTCGTAAGGCAAACCTCCAGCGGAATCCGCTCGCGCCGCAAATGCGCGACTAGAGCGGCGTCTTCGAAGCTTCGCGTGCCGTGGCCGATGCGTTCGACGCCGAGCTCGTTCAACGCAGCCCAAACGCTGGCCGCGCCAGCGCACTCGCCGGCATGTGCCACGCGGTGGAGCCCGAACGCTTCCGCGCGGCGGAAGATGCGCGCATATGGCTCCGGCGGGAACTCAAGCTCCTGGCCGCCGATCCCGATCGCGACAATGCCGCTCTCTGCCGCTATCTCGCGCGTTTCTTCCAGCCAACGCAGACCCCTTTCGGGTCCGAAATCACGCACCAGATCGACGATCAGGTTGATGCGAATCGATTCGGATCCGTTAAAGGTCGTGCCCGATTCGTCGATGCCGCGTCGGATCGCCTGCGCCAGCGGCTGGAGCCGGAGACCGTGCTTTTGAAAATCGCCGGGGCTGAACGACACTTCGGCGTACCACACGCCGTTGCCGGCGAGATTCCGCGCCAGGCCCGCGGCGATTAGGCGAAAATCGTCATACTCCCGGAGGTACTTATTTTTCCACAGCCAGGCTTCGACGAATTGGCTGAAGTCGCCGTGCTGCAGCTTCGCGCGAACCGCCTCGGTGTCCGGAAACATTTTCCCATCGCCGTATTTGCGGATAAGCTCCAGCAGCGCCGCGTCCGGCACCGCCCCTTCAAGGTGAAGGTGCAATTCCGTTTTCGGCAGAGCTCTTAAATCCATACTGATCGCCCGCGCTTGCCGGTCACGTCGTATAATACGCGTTCTCTTTAATATATTCCTCGGTCAAATCGCAGCCCCAGACGCGCGCGGCGCCGTTGGCGATGCCGAGATCGACGCCGATGGTGACCTCGTCCTTGCCGAGATAGGCGCGCAGCGCTTCGAGGTCGCAATCGACGGGCGCGCCGTGCTCGAAGACTTCGGCGTCGCCGAAGCGGATCGTCGTCTTGGCCGGCTCGATGTCGGTATCGTCGAAGCATTTGCCGATCGCCGCGATCACGCGCCCCCAGTTCGGGTCGCAGCCGTAGACGGCGGTTTTTACCAGCGGCGAATTGACCACGGCTTTGGCGACGCGCTTCGCCTGCGCGTCGTCTTTCGCGCCGGAGACCTCGACCGTGATCAGCTTGGTCGCGCCCTCGCCGTTGCGTGCGATCTCGCGCGCGAGATGTTCGCTCACATCCAGCAGCGCGCGCTCGAATTCCGCCGCGTCGACCGCTCCGGCGAGGCTGTTCGCCATCAGCACGACGGTGTCGCTCGTGCTCGTGTCCGTGTCGATGCTCATCGAATTGAATGTCCGGTCGACGACGCGCTTGAGCATCGGCTTCAGAGAATTCGCCGGCAGCTCCGCGTCCGTCATTAGATACACCAGCATCGTCGCCATATTCGGCTCGATCATGCCGACGCCCTTGGCGATGCCGGCGATGACGGCGTTGCCGACGCGCCGCGAGATAAATTTCGGCCAGCGGTCGGTCGTCATGATCGCGCGCGCCGCGAGCTCGAGGCCGTTCGGCTCGAGCTCGCCGCGAATGCCTTTCAATCCCGCGCGGATCTTTTCCATCGGCAGCGGCCGGCCGATAACGCCGGTCGAGAAGGGGAGCACGTCGCGCTCCGCGATTCCGAGCTCGCCGGCGACGAGGCGGCACATCTCGCGCGCATCGTCGATTCCCGGCCGGCCCATCGCGACGTTGGCGTTCTTGCTGTTGACGACCACGGCCTGCGCGAAGCCGTCGGCGACGTGCTCGCGCCCGACGATCACCGGCGCGCCCGGAAAGCGGCTGCGCGTGAACATCGCCGCGGCATTCGCTCGTTTCTCAGAGTAGATCACCGTCAAATCCAGCGTCTCGTCTTTGATGCCGACGTTCTTCGCAACCGATAGGTAACCTTTGGGATGAATGAATTCTTTCTGCTCCGGCTGTGACATCGTCCTCCTCCTAATACATTTCGATTATACTTCAGATCGCCGCGCCGCGGCATTAAAAAAGCCCGGCCGGCGTGAGCCGGTCGGGCTTTTCACTCGAACGACTCTGCCAATTATACGTTTACGATCACCACGCCTTTGGGCTCGAGATAGTAATCGAGCGCCTCGGGGCCGTGCTCGCGTCCGATCCCGCTCTGCTTCACGCCGCCGAACGGCAGCTCGTCGTAGCCGTAGTGAAGCGAGTTGACCCAGACGTTGCCGGCCTGGAGCCTGTCGATCGCCCTGTTGGCGCTGGCGAGGCTCCTGGTCCAGATCGAAGAGCCGAGGCCGAAGATCGAGCGGTTCGCTTTCTCGATCGCCTCGTCGAGCGTCTTGAACGTGAACACCGGCAGCACCGGCCCGAAAGTCTCCTCGGTGCTGACTTTGGAATCCTCCGGCACGTTCGTGAGCAGCGTCGGCAGATAGAAATAGCCCTTGTCGAAATCGCCGCCTTTGGGCCGCTCGCCGCCGAAGACGACTTTCGCGCCGCGCGACTTCGCGTCCTCGACCTGCTCCTCGATCTCTTTGCGCTGCGATTCGATGTGGATCGGCCCCATGCGCGTCTCTTTGCTGGCGCCGTTGCCGACTGTCTTGGTCTTCAGAATCTCGGTCAGCTTGCCGACGAACGATTCCGCGATCGATTCCTGCAGGAACAGGCGCTTGACGCCGAGGCACATCTGGCCGCAGTTGAAGAATCGGCCGATGTCGGCCATTTTGATCGCGAGGTCGAGATTGGCGTCGTCCATGACGATCATCGGGTCGCTGCCGCCGAGCTCAAGCGTGACGCGCTTGATCTCTCGGCCCGCGACTTCCATGACATGTCTGCCGACCGGCGTCGAGCCGGTGAAGGCGATGCGGCGGATGCGCGGGTTCTTTAGAATCTCTTCGCCGACGGTGCCGCCCGGGCCGGTCACGACGTTGACGGCGCCTTTGGGCAGCGTCTTTTGCGCCTTACCCTCGCCGTAGGTCGCTTTCTGGATTTGCTCGATCGCGAGCAGCGTCGCGAGCGGCGTCGTGCTCGCAGGCTTGACGATGATCGTGTTGCCCGCCGCGAGCGCCGGACCCAATTTCGTCCCCATCAGCGTGAGCGGAAAATTCCACGGAACGATGCCGGCGCAAACGCCGATCGGCTGGCGCACGACCATGCCGTAGGCGTTTTTCTGCGGCAGCGGGACGTGCGCGCCGCGGACTTTCGACGCGAGCCCGGCGTAAAATTCGAGGCCGTGCAGCAGGTGATGAATCTCCAGGCCGGCTTCGAAGAGCGTTTTTCCTTGCTCCTTCGTCAGCGCCTGCGCGATGTCGCCCTGCTTTTGCTTGATCAGCTCGCAGGCGTTCTCGAGCATCTTGCCGCGGTCTTCGGCGGTGACGTCGGACCATTCCTTGAAGGCGGTCTCCGCGGCGCCGATCGCCTGTTCGACGTCCTTCTCATTGCCTTTGGGAACTTTGTCGACGACCTCGCCGGTCGCGGGGTTGCGGACTTCATATGTCTGGCCGCTCACGGAATCGACCGATTCGCCGCCGATCAACATCTTCGCCATTACAAATCCTCCGAAGTAAGAATGAATGAAAGTTCGAGCTTCAAGTTTCAGGCTTCACGTCCGAGGACTTGAACCCGACTTGAAACTTGGAACCAGAAACCTGAAACGATTTTTTATCTGCCCTTGAACTGCGCGGTTCTTTTTTCGATGTACGCTTTGACGCCTTCGTTGCCGTCTTCGCTGCCGAAGGTCTGCGCCAGCACTTCGCGCTCGAACGCGAGGCCGTCGGGGAGCGAGAGCTCCCAGCCGGTCTGCACCGCGCGCTTGACCTTGCCGACGGCGAGGCTCGCCTTGTTGGGCGTAACGAACTGGCGCGCATAGTCCATCACCTGGCCGAGGAAGTTCTCGCGCTCGTAGATGTAATGAATGAGCCCGATCTCGAGCGCCTCTTCGAACGCGATCGTGCGGCCGGTCGCGCAGAGCTCGAGCGCGCGCCCTTTGCCGACGAGCCGCGGCAGCCGCTGCGTCCCGCCCATGCCCGGCATGACGCCCAAATTGATCTCGGCCAGCCCCATCCGGCCGCCTTCCTTGCGCGCGATGCGGATGTCGCACGCCATCGCGATCTCGAGGCCGCCGCCGACGGCGTGGCCGTTGATCGCCGCGATGGCGAGCTTGGGCGTGTTTTCGAGCCGCATGAGCACTTCGTGCCCGTGGAGCGCGAAATTATTCTTAAACGAAAGCGGCTTGTTCGCGAGCATGTTGATGTCGGCGCCGGCGGAAAAAAACTTTTCGACTTTTCCGGTCAGCACCAGCACATGAACGTTGTCGTCGAAGCGCGCCTGGAGGATCGCGTCGTCGAGCTCGCGCAAGAGCTCGTGCGTGTAGCTGTTGACCGGCGGCCGGTTGAGCTCGACGAGCGCAACGCCGTTCTCCACGCGATACTCCACCGCCTTTTCGTTCGCCATTTGGCCCGACCTCCGCTGGTAAGTTTCAAATAAACTCTGTATCCGTCAACTTCCGGTAAGTCAAGGCCGCGCATCCGTAAGCAGGCGAAATTTCGCCGATTTATTACCGCTTTATTACCGCACCGGCTGTGATAGTATGGGGCCGTCGAGCCATGAGACGAAGTGTCAAACTCGTGCTTTTGTTGTTCGTTTGCGCGCTGCCGGCGTGCGTCAACAACGTCCCGCGCATCACCTCCGAAGAGGAAAAGAAAATCAAAGAGCAGCTCGAGGCCCAATCCAAAGAATGGCAGCAGAAGCAGCAGGCGCGCGTCGAGGAAGTCGCCGGCCGGCTCATTGAGGCGACCGGAACGCAGTCGGTGATCCATTTCGTCTTCGCCGCGCGCACCGATCAAGTGAAGGCGTCGCAAATCAATCTCGACGCCGTCAATGCGTGGACCGACGGCAAGACCGTGTGGATTACGCGCGGTATGCTGCGCTTCCTCAAGAACGACGACGAGCTGGCCGCCGTGCTCGGCCACGAGATCGGACACGCGCTCCGCGGCCATGTCCGCCAGGGCGTGGTGCAAGACGTTTTCGGAACCGCGTTATCGATCCCCGCGGGAGTTTTCGGCGGCAACATCGGACAGCAGGTCGCCGCGCGCATGGTGCAGCTCGCGACCGCCAAGTTCGACCGCGACCGCGAGCGCGAGGCGGACCTGTACGGTCTGTTGTGGGCGCACCGCGCCGGCTACAACGTCGGCGAGGGAAAAGAGGTCTTCAAGCGGATCGCGATCGAGATGCCCGGCAGCACCGAGCGCGGATTTCTTTCGACCCATCCTACCGCGCCGGAAAGATTTTGGGCTCTGGATAAGATTGCTTCGACGCTCAAAGCGGGGGACGATCCGCTGATTGCTTTCGGCCCGAAGGCCGAGAATCTCAAGAGCGAAGAAAAGGCGAAAGCCGAACAGAGTACCGAGCAGGCGAAAGGCGAACAAAGCACAACCGAACACGCGAAGGCGGAGCATAAGGCGGCGGATGCGGCGCGCGGGCACGATGGGGAGTATTGATCGCGTTCGCATAGCGATCTTCGCGATCGCGCTTTTCGCTCTCTTCGGTGGATTGTTGCCGGCCGCGGTCGACGCCGCGGCGCCCGCGAAGCAGCTGCGCGTCGCCACGCGCGAAATCCCGCCCTTCGTCTTTAAAGAAAACAACCGGCTCACCGGCTTCAGCGTCGATCTCTGGGACGCGATTGCGCAGGAGCTGCGGCTCTCTAGCACCTACGCGGAGCATGCGACGGTGCCGGAGCTGCTCGACTCCGTCAAAACGGGAAAAGCCGATCTCGGCATCGCGGCGATCTCCGTAACGGCCGAGCGCAGCAACGACTTCGACTTTTCCCAGCCGATGTTCGACGCGGGGCTGCAGATCATGGTCCGCGACGAGCCGGGCGGCGGCTCCGTCGGCGAGACGCTCAGGCTCATGTGGTCTTCCGCGGTCCTGCCGTTCGTGGGATTGACGCTGCTGTTTATTCTCGTGCCGGCGCATTTTATCTGGTGGTCGGAGTGCCGGCACCCGCACGGCATGATCGAGCACCACACGTATTTTCCGGGTATCTTCGAGGCGTGCTGGTGGGCGGCGTCGACGCTCGCGACGCAGGCGGACCAGATGCCGCGCAGCGCATTCGGGCGCGCGATCGCCGTGCTGTGGATGTTTACGAGCGTTCTTTTCGTCGCGTATTTCACCGCGAGCGTCACCAGCTCGCTGACGGTCCAGCAGCTGCAAGGCGACATCAAGGGGCCGGAGGATCTTCCCGGGAAGCAGGTCGCGACGACGACGGGCAGCACCTCGGCGCTCTATTTACGCCAGCGAGATATTTCGGTGACGGAATTTCCCAGAATCGAGCAGGCGTACGAGGCGCTGCTGAAGGGGCAGGCCGACGCCGTCGTTTTCGACTCGCCGGTCCTGCTGTATTATGCGGCGCACCAGGGAAAAGGAAAAGTCGCCCTCGTCGGCCCGATTTTCCGGAAGGAAAGCTACGGGATCGTTTTTCCGCAGAACAGTCCGTATCGATTGCACGTCAACAATGCCTTGTTGACGCTCAAAGAGAACGGCGGCTACCAACGTATTTACGACAAGTACTTTTCAAGCCGGCCGTAATCAACGGCAGATTGAAGTCACACGTCGGAATCTAATTGCTGACGATATCCTCGAACGTCGGCGTCGGCATGCCGGTTTTCCAGCTCGCGTCGCGGAGTTCCAGCATGTTGCCGCTCGGGTCGAGAAAATAAAGCTCCCGGCCGGTGAAGTGGCCTTTCGCGCGGTAGACGATCGGCTCGGCGATCTTGACGCCGATGCGCTCGAAGACTTTGCATGCCTGCTCGAACATCTCCGGACTGACATCGAACGCGTGGTGCAGGCGATTGTCCTGCTCCGGCGTGCGCTCGAGCGCTTCCTTGCGCTGGCAGAGGAGAATCGAGTGACTGCCCGCGGCGAAGCAGGACATCTTCGAGCTGCCGAGCCTTCCCTTGTGCTCAAGCCCGAGGACTTCGCCGTAGAACCGCTCCGCCTCGTCGAGATCGTTGACGGGAATCGACCAGTGCGTCACGCCGTCAATTTTTAACATTCCCATGGCCGCCTCCTGAAATCTGCACTATCGCACGCCACGCGCAATGTCCAGCCGCGCTTGGCAACGCGGCGCAAGTGTGGCACAAGTTCCAGTAGCCGGCGAAGCGACAACGGGAGGGATGAGATGAAGCAAAAAAGAACGCCGATCAAATGGCCCGACGGAGCGCGCATCGCGATCACGCCATGCGTCGCGTTCGAGACCTGGCCCGAGGATCTCGGGAGCGCAGGTTCGAAGCAGCAGGAAAATCGCCGCGGCTACCCCAAGGACGCGGTGACGAAAAAAAGCCTCGCGACGATTACCGACCGCGAGTTCGGCGAGCGCGTCGGCGTCTTCCGGTTTCTGGAAGTCTTTCGCAAGGAAAACATTCAGACGAGCTGGTTCCCGACCGGCATCACGATCGAGAATTATCCCGACGTCATCAAAGAAGCCGTTGCCGACGGCCACGAGATCGGCACGGAAACGTGGATCCACGACTACAGCTACATGAAAAAACCGGCGCAGGAAAAAAAGGACCTCCAGCGCACGGTCGAAGTCGTCAAGAAAGTCGTCGGCAAGCCGCCGCTCGGCTATCTCTCGACCGGCGTCGCGCCGAGCGCCGACACCGTCGAGATCATCGCCGATCTCGGTTACACCTATTGGATGGACCCGCAGCACAACGAGACGCCTTACACTTTGAAGGTGAAAAACAAGGAACTGACGGTGCTGTCGTATTTTCAGGATCTGAACGACTACTCGAGCTACCAGCGCGCCGGGCGCACGCCGCGCGATCTGCTGCAAATGTGGAAGGACACGTTCGACTGCCTGTACGAAGAAGGGGAGAGCGATCCCAAATTCATGATCTGGGGCAATCATCCTTTCGTCGGCGGCCGGCCGTTCCGGGCGATCCTCCTGCGCGAGTTCATCCGCTACGCAAAGGGCCACTCGAAAGTCTGGTTCGCGCGCGCCGGCGACATCGTCAAATGGGTGCGCGAGAATTATCGCGGCGCGAACGTCGAGGAGTGGCCGAACTTCACGATCGCCGGACGTCCCGGCAAGAAGGCGGACCTGCTGAAAATGGGCTGATTCGCCGATAAAGGACTCGCGTGCGTCGTTGCAATTGCGCGATGTAAGGGCCGGTTTCAATTCTGCGCCTTCCGCAAGTCCTCCCGATTGATCTCGTTTTTGCTAACATAATAGGAAGATGGCGAAGAAAGACGCGCGCGAAGCCGCGCTGAAGCGCGGGCTGGAAGAGCTTCAGCAAACCGGATTCGACCAGGCGGCGCTCGCGGCGGCGTCGATCGGGCCGCTCACGCGGCGGCTGGGAGAAAGCCCCGCCGTCGATCTCGCCGTCGCGTTTCTCCTCGGCCGCATAGCCGATCCCGCCGCCGTCGAGGCGCTGATCAAAATCGAGACGGCCGCGACGGCAAAAGATCTCAAGCGCGAGGCGCGCCGGTCGCTGTTCAAGCTGGAGCAGCGCGGTTTGACGGTCACGCGCGCGGAAGACGCGTCAGGCGGCAAACGATCCGCGGTCGCGCCGATGTCGGACATCGAAGGCTATCTCACGATCATCGACGGCGCCGGCGACCGCCTCGTCTGGCTCGTCAGGCCGCACGCCGGCGGCGGTCTCCAGCTGCTCCAGGGCGTAGTGAGCGACCGCACCGGCCTGCTCCAGGCCGACGGCGGGGTCGTCAAACGAAAAGATCTGCGCGCGCAGGCCGAGGAAATTCAAAAGAACGCCAATCTCCCGATGGCGCCGGCGCCGTGGGACTATGCGGACGGAATCCTTTATAACGCCTACGAGAAGGCGAAGGCTGCGGGCCAGAAAACCGGACAGTTCGCCTCGATGCGCGCGGCGTTCAACGCGGCGAAGGCGCGCGAAGTCGAGCATCCGATATACAGCCGGTTGGCGAAAGACTCGGCGCAGAGCGAGGATTGGCGCGGCCGCTCGCGCCGGCTGCTCGAAGATCCGGCGTTTCGCTTTTGGCTCGTCGACGAAGACTGGATGAAGCCTTACATCGACCGCATCGAGCAGGCGCAGGAAAGCCGGCTCGTGCTGAACGACGCGCAGAAAGAAGAGCGGCTCGCGGCGATCGTCCGCGACGCGGCGCGGGAAATATTTGCCGGCGAGAGCGGCGCGATTTTCCGCCGCCGGTTGGAAGACGCGTCGTGGTGCCTGGCGGAAGGGGGGCGGCGCGAGCCGGCGCTGCTCGCGCTCGCGGTCGCGCTTCAGCTCGCCGAAGGCGGCATCGGAATGCTCGATATCGCATTTCTTACCGGCCTCGTGCAAAAAAGCATCGCGTACTATCTCGCCCAGGCGAAGCAGAAGGCGAAAGAAGAGCCGTCGCTGATCGTCAAGCCCTGACCTCGCCGATGCCGTTTCAACGATCCTACCGCGAGTTCGCCTCTGAGTTGAGACAACGGGCGCGGCAAAATTACCGGCTGGCGAAAGCTATGCCCGAATTTTTGCGCGAGCGTATCGCTTCCGATAAAGCCGAGGAGCGCATTCGCCGCCTGCTGGATGATCGCGAAAAAAGATTCCTCGATCTCCCGACCTCGAGCAGGAGGATTTCTTCCCCTGGCGCAAGCGGTGCTGATCGTTGCGAACGAACGGGCATCCACTACTAGCCGGCGGCCAGGTGGCGTTTTTTGACTAACGATCTGCAAAGTCGCATCCAACAGAATTACCGCCTGCTCCGGGCGCTACCCGCTTTTTTCCGTCAACGCGTGACCATCGAACAAGCGGAGGCCGCGGTCCGCCTCGCGCTCGCATCGCGCGCAGAGAGATTTCTCGACCTGGCGCAGCGACACATTTTCGATTGGCCGAGAAGCCCATACCTCAAGCTATTCAAGATGGCGGGCTGTGGACTCGGCGATCTGAGAGACGCGGTCATGCGCGACGGCGTGGAAGAGAGTCTGGAGAAGCTCGCGAAAGAAGGCGTGTACTTCATGGCGGATGAGTTCAAGGGAAAAACCGATGTTGTCCGAGGAAGCCTGTCGTTTCGGGTCTCTCCGAGCGATTTCGCGCCGCCCGCGCCGTCCGTGGGCGTGACCACGCGCAGCAGCGGGACCAACAATGCGCCGATCGCGTCGGTCGGCTCGCTCGAGCGCTGGGGCGAACGGACGTCTTCGCATTGTTTATTTTATTCCGCGCACGATCTTTTCTCCCGCGCTCACGGTATCTTCGAGGCGATTCTACCCTCGGGCGGAGGGATACGCGCGATCGTGCAGCACGCGCGTCTCGGTATCCCGACAGAGCGCTGGTTTGCGCGTCGTATGCCGACGAGCAACAGCGCCTCGCGGCTTTACAATACTTGCATGACGCATCTCTTTATCGCGATGGCCAATATCTATGGTCCCGGCGCCGCAAGGCCGGAGTTTACCTCATTGGAGGAGGTCGACCGCATCGTCGCCTGGATCAACGAAGTGAAACGGAATGGAAGAAACTGCTGCATCAAGACCAGCGCCAGCAACGCGACGAGAATCGCGAAAGCGGCGGGACAAAAGGGCATCGCTATCGAGGGCACGAAATTTCATCTTGGCGGCGAGCCTTTTACCGAAGCGAAGCGCGCCGCCATCGCGAGCGTCGGCGCCGCTGCCGTGACGGATTATGCCTTCGAAGGCGGCGGCTCGGTAGCGATGGCATGCGCGAACCCGGGTCATGTAGATGACATGCATGTGCAGCAACATCGGCTGGCGGTCATTGCGTTTCCTGTTTCGATCGAAGGGGGCGCATCGCGCATGCCGCGGCTTCTTTGCACGACGCTTCACGACGGATACGCCAAGTTGCTCCTGAACGTCGCCAACGGCGACTATGCGACGTTCGAAACTAGAAACTGCGGCTGCGCATTCGAGCGGGTGGGCCTGAAATTACACCTGCACCACATTCGCAGCTACGAGAAATTCACCAGCGAAGGCATGAATTACTTTTACGGCGACCTGCACGATTTCTTCGAAAGCGAGCTGCCCCGCGAATTCGGCGGCGCGCCCGGCGATTATCAGCTCGTCGAGGAAGAAGACGCGGGCGGACAGACGCGCCTAACGCTGCGCGTCCATCCCGTCGTGTCGGGGATCGACGAGCGGCGGCTTTTGACACGATTGCGGGAAGAACTCGGGCGCGGGCAGCGAGGCAATGCATTCCAAACGAAAATTTGGGCCGAAGCGGGTACTTTCAGAATCAGCCGCGAGGCGCCATACGCGAGCCCGAGGGGAAAAATCCTGCCGCTTCATTTTGTGCGTTCTCGGCCTGATCCCGTTGATCCCTAAATGCGTCATCTGTAGGGTTTCCCATTCATTGGAGAATCGAACCCTACACTGTATGCCCGCCTTGACGCCTTTTTGCGCCTCGATCTCAAAATTTTGCGCGAAAAATATGGTGTAATAGCGCGCTTTACGGCCGACTTTCAACACCCGATGTCCCGGCATAAATCGTGCTTTCACTTCCCTCGCAGCAATACCACTTTCGGGAGGTGCGGATTATGGCGAGCAAGAAAGTAATCAGGGTTTTAAGCGCGCTACTGCTGGCGCTATTTGTCGGCTATCGGCCGATGCCGGTCCGGGCTCAGGTCACCACGTGCGACCCACTAGACCCGGCGGCCGACTGCGACAACGACGGTATACCGAACGGCACCGACACCTGTAACAACCTCGACCCGGCGGCCGACTGCGACAGCGACGGCGTTCCTAACGGCAACGATACCTGCAATAACCTGGACCCGCTGGCCGACTGCGATAACGACGGCATCCCCAATGGGAGCGACACCTGTAATAACCTCGATGCTGCGGCCGACTGCGACGGCGATGGGGTCGCCAACGGCGTCGACCAGTGCCCTGCGACGATCGAGGGCGGCGATCTTGTGATCGGCGATATCACGCTATCGGGTTTCGGCGATACGATTCTTCCCACCGGCTGCAGCCTCGCCGAGTCGCTTGCGACGACGATTCAGGCTTGCGCCGGCGTCACGCCAGGCACGCAGGCAGCGTTGAAAAAGCCCAAGGGCGGCCCTAACGGCAAGCCAGGCAAACCGGGTCCCGGCGGTCCTGGCAATACCGGCACGCCGAAAAATCACGGTCAGTTCGTAAGCTGCGTCGCGCACGCGACCAACGTGCTGAAGAAGGCGAAGGTGATCACAGGCCAGCAGAAAGGCGAGATCATGAGCGCCGCCGCGCAAGCGGATATCCCTTAAGACATCGTCGAGGCGATGCGAAAAGGGCCGGCCCGCCACCGCGGGACCGGCCCTTTTTTTGGTCGTATCAATCGAGCTTGAATGCGGCGAGGCCCTGCTCGACGACGCCGTCCTCACGGTAAAATTTCGACTTGACGAACCACTTGACGGCGGGCGCGTACCATTGATCGGAGATGAGCTCGCCGCCCGGCGATGTGTAGGTTTCGATGCGGAAGGCCGGAAACGATCCGGCCGGCACGCGGACGATTTCGAAGTCGCCGACGATAACTTCGGTATTGATTTTCGCGCTTTGCTTGTCCTCGACATCCTGGATCGTGTACTGGTTTTGCCAGCGTTTGCCGACCTCGAGCGGCCAAGCGAGCGTCAGCGAGGGCGGCGAGTTTTTGATGACGACTTTGCCGTTGGAGACCGTAGCGAGGACGGCGAGCGTCGCTTTTTCATGCGGATATTCCTTGTTCCCGGCCGATAGAACGTAGGCGGGAACGCCTTCGAAGACTTCCTCGCGCACGACTTCGTTCGACACGAGCGCGGCGCCTTTCAGACCGGGCGCCTGAAGCGCATAGCGCCACTGATAACCGACCTTCCATTCCGGTTTCTCCGCCGAGAATCTTTTGCCGAGGATGGCGGTGGCATTGTACGCCGTCTCCAGGTCGGCCGCGACGGCGCGCTGGAAATCGCCCGGCGAGACGCCGAACGCCGTCTGGAAGTCCTTGTCGGCAAAAAAATCCATCATCGCGGCGGAGCCTTTTTTCTCGATCAGCTTGTCGACGGCGAAAAATGCAAGGTCGTAAGTGGCGACCCGGCCTTTCGGCATCTGGGAGCTCCGGGTCCA
The DNA here is from genome assembly GCA_021324155.1 of Pseudomonadota bacterium. GTDB lineage: Bacteria > Desulfobacterota > Binatia > UBA9968 > UBA9968 > JAJPJQ01. The sequence continues at coordinate 104,696 of JAJPJQ010000038.1, read as the reverse complement.
GCCGGCGGCGGTCTCGAGTTGCGGCAGCGTCGGCGGCTCGAAGTCGTAGCGCATGAGCTCGCGCTCCGCGCGGCCGAGCGATGAGGCATAGCTCTCCCATCCGAGCGCGTCCACGACCTTGGCCGCGACCCACTCGGCGAAGCCTTCGCTCACCCATCGCGGAGCGGTTCGCGACCCAGCCACGACGTATTCGATATTGTGGCCGTATTCATGCGCCAAAAGGCGCAGCAGCGGGCCGCGCGGCTGCCCGCGTATGCTGGCCATGTTGACATGCAGACGATTTTCGTACGGCAGAGCCACAGAGAACGTGCCCTTGTGCTCCGGTGCGTCCGACCGCCCGGCGGTGAGGTGCTCCGTGGCCTCGGCGAAGCTCTCCGGGTCGCTATAAAGCTCCACGTGTAATGGCTGCACGGGCGGAAGTTCGAGGTCGGTCGTGCACACGGTGACGATCGCGGCCAGCGCTTCTTCCAGCGTTTTTACCTGCAGCGGACTACGCGGACGGAACGGGGATGGATTCGAAATCGAAACGATGCGCGGCGGTTGCGCGGAGCAGCCTGGGGCCGCGAGCGCGAGACACAACGCGAGCCAGCCAAAGCGCCTCGACGACAACGTGGTCATGCTCGGGATTCTTAAAGCGCGCGCGGCGCGGTGCTTCACGGATTTCAGGCCGAGCGCGGCCGCTCGCGGCTGCAGATGTCCAGCGCGACGAGCGCGTAGATCTGCGCCGCTTTCACCATCTCGGCGACGTCGATCTCTTCGGCGCGCGGGCCGATGCGCCGGCCGCGCGGACCGACCTTGACGGCCGGGATGCCGAGCTCGTTGTACACGTTGGTGTCGGTCCAGATGCTCGCGCGGTCGGGCGCCTCGAAGCGGAGCTTCGATCCGAATAGATGCTGATGGATTTGCTCGAGCGATTCGACGAGCGGTTCGACGCCCTTGCCCTCGTGTCCCAGCAGCGATTTGTAGATGTCGAGGTCGTATTCCACTCCCAGCGCCGCGAGCGTTTTTTCCACCTCGTGCTGGATCGTGACCGGCCGCACCTGCGGCGGCATACGGATGTCGACGTAGATGCTGCAGACCCCGGGAAAATAGTTCGGCCGGTACGGCGCGCCGCCTTCGATCGCGCCGATGTTGACCTTCGGAAACAGCGGGCCGGTGGGGGAGTTGTAGATGTAGCGCTCCTCGAAGCACTCGGCCCATTTCTCGATGCCGGCGATGATCTTCGTCATCTTGACGATCGCGTTGAGCTTCTCCATCGGATGCGTCGCGCGCTTGCTGCCCCAGGCCGCTTCCGCCTTGCCGAACGTCGTGATCTTGAGCTGCACGACTCCGGTCTGCGTCCAGACGATGTTCATGTCCGAGCCGTCGGCGACGACGGCATAGTCGGTGTGCATGCCGTGCGTGAGCAAATGCCGCGTGCCGGCGCCTTCGCCGCGATATTCTTTCGTCTGCCAGGGGCCGATCGGCGTGCGCGAAATCTCGCCGACGACCGCCGCGAAGACGGCGTCGCCCTTGAGCTTGACACCGCTCTTCTTGAGCGCCTTGGCCGCGATCATGAAAGCGGCGACGCCGCCTTTCATGTTCGAGATGCCGAGGCCGCGCACTTTGTCGCCGGCGATCGAGCCCTTGAGCATTTCGTCGGGCTCGATGTCGGCGACCATGCGGAGATCCTCCGCCGTGCCGGTGAAGCTCGTATCCATGTGGCCGTTGAAGCCGAGGCTCACCCCGGTGCCGTCGCCCTTGAGCACGCCGACGGCGTTGGGCCGGTCGACTTCGACGTCCTGCCGGACCGGCTTGAGACCGTTCGCTTTGAACCAGTCGAGAATGAATTCCGCGACCGCTTTTTCCTGCCCGGTCGGGCTCGGGAGATTGACGAGATCGCAGCCGAGCCGCGCCAATTCGTCGCGGTCGATCTCGGCGAGCACTTTTTGCGCCAGTTCCTTGTTGAGGGCCATGTCGATTATTCCTCTCTCGGGCAAACATACGTTTCACCCGCGATGGAGTCAAACGAAGGTTGACAGAGTCGCGGCCCGCGCATAGATATACACCGGAACGGTTTCGCGGAGGAAACATGGATCGATTCGAAGACCACTGCTGGAAAGACATCGTCGACGAAGAGCTGCTCGAGATTTACCGCCACTATAAAAGAGATACCTACATCGGCGACCGGCCGGCGCTGCTCGCGATCGATCTTTACAATCTCGTTTACGAAGGCGGCGCGCTGCCGGTGCGCGAAGTCGTGAAACAATTCCCGAGCGCCTGCGGCGAATACGCGTGGAACGCGATCGAGCCGACCAAGCGGCTCTTCGCCGCCGCGCGGGCGCTCGGGCTGCCGGTGATCTACACGCGCGGCGAGACGCGCCCCGACGCGCGGCCCGGGCGCGTGCGCGCGACCAACCGGCAGGAGAAAAAGAAAGCCCCGGACGGGATGGAAATCTATGAAGCGTTTCGCCCCGAGCCGGGCGATCTCGTGATCCACAAGCAGCGCGCGAGCGGCTTTTACGGCACGCCGCTGGCGGCGAATCTAACGATGCTGGGCGTCAACAGCTTGATTGTCTGCGGCGAGTCGACGAGCGGCTGCGTGCGCGCGAGCGTGGTCGACGCCTACTCCAACGGCTTCCATACCACAGTGGTAGAGGAGTGCGTGTTCGACCGGAGCCCTCTCTCGCACAAAGTGTCGCTTTTCGATCTCCATCACAAATACGCCGACGTCATGCACCTCGACGAGGTGCTCGAGCGCATGAAGGAGCTCCCGGCCCGCCGCGGGCTTTGAGCGGCCGGCGGCGCGAGCGCCCGGTCCTAGCCATATCCGCCCTGACATCTTTTCTTTAAATCGCACGATCCGCGCGGCGAGCAGGCATGCATGCCGGCAGGCGGTCGTGTGATGGACGGCGCTGTCAACTAACCAACTTCCGACCGCCAAATGCATTAACCTGCCGCAAACCGGAAATCACCTTCGCATAAGTATAAGCAAATGAGGCACAAAGACGGGAACGTTTGTGACCGGCATCATTCTCCATCAATATAAGGTCTTGTTGATTAGCGGAAACGTTATTGCGGTAAACCGGCAATGTTTTACATGGGATGATATCGGCGGTAACACTACACTTTTTAATACTATGGTATCGGGCAATTCCGACACGGTCGATGGTCGGGCGATCTACAACGCGTCTACTGGCTTCTTCATTATTGATCATAGCAGTATTTTCGGCAACACGGCTCTCGATGGCGGAGCAATATTAAATACTGGAACGATCAGTATTAATAACAGCACGATCTCCGGCAATCTGGCGATTTATGGCGGGTCAATTAGTAATTTCGACGGCACTGTTACAATCAAAAACAGCACCCTCTCCGGTAATAAAGTCAGAGGCGGAATGTCTAACATCTCAGCCGCCGGCGGCGCAATTTACGGCCGGGGTGGCTACATTGGCATTGTCGATAGTATCGTTTCCGTAAATAGCGCTACCGGTTTTAAGGGCGGAACTGGCGTCGGAGGAGCCATCGCGCTGAACGGCGGGGATGCCATCATTCGGAACAGTACGATTTCAGCTAACAAAGCTACGAGTGGAACCGGTGCTAGCGGCTTCGGCGGTGCAATTGACACTTTCGGCACGAGCCTCCTAGTCGAGAACAGCACCATTTCCGGCAATTCGGCAATCGGAGGATCGAACAAAAACGGCCATGGCGGTGGTTTCTTTAACGGCGGTTTTACAAAAATTTTGAACAGTACGATCTCCGGCAACCAATCAATACCGGGAAAAGGCGGCTATGGGTATGGCGGCGGCGTAACCAATCAACACTATCTCACGATCGAGAACAGCACCATCACCGGCAATAGCGCGACCGAGGGGGGCGGGATTTGAAACGATAAAACCGGAGGAGTCGGAGGCTCACACGCGTTCACCCAACTCGCTATCACCCGCAGCATCGTCTCCGGGAATCAAGCGTTTTTCGGGTGCCGAGATATATTCCGACGTACCTCTCCACAATTATATAATGATTACGGATGACCAGTTAAATGTCTTCGGCGTCAACAATGATCCGGGCGTGGTCGGATTTACTCCTGACGTTTCCGACATCGTTCCCACAACAGGGGTGATGATCGGTAGCATCCTCGCTCCTCTCGCCGACAACGGCGGGGCGACGCTCACCCATGCGCTCAATCCGGGCAGCCCGGCGATCGACGCAGCGCCGGCCGACGCGGACTGTCCCGCGACCGATCAGCGCGGCACGACGCGCCCTCAGGGCGGCGGCTGCGACATCGGCGCATTCGAGAAATAATCGTTCAGAGCTGGCGGTTGCGCGCGTCGTCACGCGCTTGACATCGCGCGCCGTAGCGCAATATAGACCGCGGCATGGACGGACTTGTCGATCGCGCGGTGCGCGCGGCCAAGCTGGATGCGACGCTTTACGAGGAGGTCGAGGCCGACGAGGCCGCGCTCGGCCAGGCGATGGCCGTGGTCGTCGTCTCCAGCGTCTGCGCCGGCATCGGCAGCGCAGGCGAGGGCGGTATTCTCGGGCTGGTGCTCGGGGCGGTCGGTGCGCTGATCGCCTGGTATATCTGGGCCTATCTCACGTACTTCATCGGCACGAAGCTTCTGCCCGAGCCGCAGACGCGCGCCAACGTCGGCGAGCTGCTGCGCACGACGGGCTTCTCCAGCTCGCCGGGCGTGCTGCTCCTTCTGGGCATCATTCCCGGACTGATGGTGGTTGTCTTTACCGTCGCGTCGATCTGGATGCTCGTCGCGATGGTCGTCGCCGTGCGCCAGGCGCTCGACTACACGAGCACCGGGCGGGCCGTCGGCGTCTGCCTCATCGGCTGGTTGGTTAGAATCGCAATTTTTTCCATTTTCGCTTTTCTCGCCGGTCCGGATCTCATCGTCCATCCGTAACCAGCGTCAACCCGCATCGCTGTCGGGTCGGTCCGATTCGCGCACCGGCGGCGGGGATTCCGCCGCCGGCGCCGCGGGTGTTTTTGCCGGCGCAGGCTTGGGCACGGACTTCGGCGGCGGCGCTTTCTGGCGCGTCTCGGTTGACGCCGGCGGCGATTTTTTTTGCAGCGGTTCCGAAGCCGTCTTCGCCGGCGGCGGTTTGACCGCCTCGGGTATGATTTTCGCGGCCGGCGCCGGCGGCGGCTCGGGAGCGGGTTCTCGAACCGGTTCTGGCGTCGAAGCCGGCGGCGCGGTTGGCGGCGGCGGCGCCGGCTTCGGCGGCGCTGCCGAGGGCTCAGCGACCGGCGCCGGGCTCGGCGCCTCGGGCGCGCGCGGCGAATGAAAGTACCACATCAGCGCGATCAAAAGCCCCAGGCACACGGCGGCGATTTTCACGCCGCGGTGACTGCGCCGGGGCGTTAACAGGTCCTCGAGATCCGATCTTCTTCGCAAGACGCTCATGCCGGCCTCTAGTCGAGCTTGAAGCTCGACAGCTCCTCCTCGCGCACGCCTTCCGGATTGTAAACGCGGGACTTGACGAACCATTTGACCGCCGGCGCGTACCAGTATTCGTTCAACAGCATCGCGGTGCGGGTGTTATAGATCTGGGTCTTGAACGCGTCGAAGCTGCCGGCCGGAACGCTGACGCGCTCGATTTTGCTCACGACGACGCGGCTCACCTGCGTCTCCGAGGCTTTTTCGCCCTCCCGCTGCACGACGTAGGAATTCGTCCATTCTTTTCCGACTTCCATCGGCCACGACAGCGCCTGGAACGGCGCGCTGCGCCTGACGGTGATGCGCGCGCCGGACATCGTCGCGAGCAGCCCGAGGGTATCTTTCGTGTAAAAGTCTTCGCTCGCGCCACGCCTCACGACGTAGCCGGGAATACCGTCGAAAGACTCCTCGCGCACGATTTCCTTCACCACCGTTCCTTTGCCCGAGGGATCGGTCCAGGCATATTGCCACTGGTAGCCGACTCTCCACTGGGGGCGTTCGGCTCTCGTTAGCGGCTTTTCCGCGGTCGGCTTCTCGGGCGGCTTCGGCACCGCCGGCGGGGCCACGGCTTCGGGGCCGCAGCCGAGCGCGCACACAATGACTAGGCACAGAAAAGACCAAGACCTCAGACGCACAGACCGTCCGGCCGGCATGACACCACCTCCAATAGCTTTGGCCGATTGGTTATCACGGCACGTTGACTTTTCAAAGCCGTCCGCTATACGCATTTTTTGCGATTTATGTGCAGCCGATGAGCGACTACCGGGAAGGCATCGCGCATATCGTCAAATCCGACCGCACGCTCGCGGATGTGATCGCGCGGATCGGCCCATGCAGACTCGCGCTGCGCACGGGGACCGTTTTCGAATCCCTCGTGCGCGCGATCGCGCATCAGCAGTTGACCGGCAAGGCCGCCAACACGATTCTCCGGCGACTCGACGAGACTCTCGGCGCATCGGGCGCTCTCGCTCCCGAGGCGGTCTTGCAGGCGGATATCGATGTTCTGCGCCGCGCCGGATTTTCTCTCGCGAAAGCGAGCTACATCCGGGAGGTCGCGCGCGCGGTCGCGAGCGGCGCGATTCCGCCCAAGGCGGTCATGCAGCAAATGCCGGACGAGGAAATCATCGCGACGCTCACCGCGGTGAAAGGCATCGGCAGGTGGAGCGCCGAGATGTTCCTCATCTTCGATCTCGGCAGATTGAACGTGCTGCCGCTCGGCGACTACGGCGTGCGCAAGGGATTCGCGATCGCATACGGAATGAAGACGCTGCCGCGGCCGCGCACGATCGTCCGCATGGCGAAGCTTTGGCATCCGTATCGAACGCTCGCGTGCTGGTATCTCTGGCGCGTCGTCGACATGAAGCCCGTCGGCTAGCGCTTTAAGCGCAAAACCCTTCGAGATGCTTCGCCAGCTGCCGGCGGCGATTTCATTTTGCGCGCCCGTGAAGGGCTATTCGACCGCGATTGACATTACCCCGCGGGAGGACTAGAAGCGGGGCCAGAGAGAAGGAGGGAAGCCCTATGCGTAAGACGACCCCCCTAGTCGTGGGCGTTCTACTGGCTGCCTCTGGATTCTGGCATCCGGCCCATGCCTGGGAGCCGACAAAGCCGATCGAGTTCGTAATCCCCGCCGGTACCGGCGGCGGCGCCGACCAGATGGCGCGCGTCATCCAGGGGATTTCTGAAAAGCACAAGCTCTCGCCGCGGCCTCTGATCCCCGTCAACAAATCCGGCGGCGCCGGCGCCGAAGGCTTCCTCGAGGTGAAGGGGAAGAAGGGCGACGCGCACACCATCATCATAACGCTCTCGAACCTTTTCACGACGCCGCTCGCCACCGGCGTGCCATTCAATTGGAAAGATTTCACGCCGCTCTCGCGTCTCGCGCTCGATCAGTTCATCCTCTGGGTCAACGCCGATACGCCGTATAAGACCGCCAAGGAATACATCGCGGCGGTCAAAGAGCGCTCCGGCGGCGCGAACCGGATGAAGATGGGCGGCACCGGCTCGGCGCAGGAGGACCAGATCATCACCGTGCAGATCGAGCAGGCGACCGGCGGCAAATTCACCTACGTGCCGTTCAAGGGCGGCGGCGAGGTCTGCGTCAATCTCGTCGGCGCCCACATCGATTCGACGGTGAACAATCCCTCGGAGTGCGTCAGCCACTGGAAAGCCGGCAAGGTGCGGCCGCTCGGCGTCTTCGACACCGAGCGCATCCCGCTTGCCGAATGGAAGACGATTCCGACGATCAAAGAAGCGCTGGGTTCGGACATCCACTACCTGATGCTGCGCGGCATCTTCGGCGCTCCCGATATGCCGAAGGACGCGGTCGAATGGTATGTCGGCTTCTTTAAGAAGTTATACGACACGCAGGACTTCCAGAAGTACCTCACGGACAATGCGCTCAAGCCTGCGTTTGCCTCGGGGCAGGAATACGTGAAATGGGTGACTGACAACGAGCAGCTCCATAAGGACCTGATGACCAAAGGCGGGCTCATCAAGAAATAGCTGGATGCGCACCGCCGATATCGTTACTGCTTCGGTCCTCATGTCGCTGGGCTGCCTTGTCTTCTACGACGCAGTCCGGCTCGGCTTCGGCTGGGGCGCTGACGGGCCCCAGAGCGGTTTTTTCCCCGCCTGGCTCGCGATCATCATGATCGGCAGCTGCGCCGTCATCATGATCCAGGCCGTGCGCAAGGCCGATACCACGCCGTTCGTCACCCGCGAGCGGCTCGGCCCCGTCCTCAAAGTCCTCTGGCCCGCGGCGGTCGCCGTCGCGCTCATGCACTTCATCGGCCTCTACGTCGCCTCGGCGATCTACTTGGCATTCTACATGCGCTGGGTCGGCCGCCACTCCTGGCTCACGGTGCTTCTCATCTCGCTAGCCATTCCGCTGGGCGCATTTTTCGTCTTCGAGCTCTGGTTCCTCGTGCCGATGCCCAAGGGACCGCTCGAAGCATGGCTGGGGTATTGAACCATGGGCATTGAAAACCTCTGGATGGGTTTTCACATCGCGATCACGCCGTTCAATCTGTTCGTCGCGGTCGTCGGCATCACGCTCGGCACCATCATCGGCGTGCTGCCCGGCCTCGGCGGCGCTAACGGCGTGGCGATCCTCCTGCCCGTCACGTTTACCATGCCGCCGACGTCGGCGATCATTCTGTTGACCTCGATTTATTGGGGCGCGCTCTTCGGGGGCGCGATCACCTCGATCCTGTTCAATATCCCCGGCGAGCCGTGGTCGGTCGCGACCACGTTTGACGGCTACCCGATGGCGCGGCAAGGGCAGGGCGGGCCGGCGCTCACGGGCGCGTTCACTTCGTCCTTCATCGGCGCCTTCTTCGCGATCGTGCTCATTACGCTGTTCGCTCCGCTGCTGGCCGAGATCGCGCTGCGCTTCGGCCCGCCGGAGTTCTTCGCGATCCAATTGCTCACGTTCTCGAGCTTCGTCGGCCTGGGCGGCGGCAATCCGCTCAAGTCGCTCGTCTCGATCGTCCTCGGCTTCATCCTGGCGGCGGTCGGCCTCGACATCGTCACCGGGCAGCTCCGCCTCACCTTCGGCTTCACGGACCTGATGAAGGGCTTCGATTTCATCGTCGCGGTCATCGGGCTCTTCGGCATCGGCGAGATTCTCCTGAGCGTCGAGGAGGGCCTCAGCTTCCAGGGCGTCAAGACGAAGATCAATCCGAAAGTCGTCCTCGATACCTGGAAGCTCCTACCGCGCTACTGGCGCACGTTCGTACGCAGCGCCTTCATCGGCTTCTGGATGGGTTTCAAGCCCGGCGGCGCGACGCCCGCCTCGTTCATGAGCTACGCCTTCGCGAAGCGTTTCTCGAAGAATGCGGAGAAGTTCGGCAAGGGCGAGCTGGAGGGCGTGGTCGCGCCGGAGACTGCGGCGCACTCCGCCGGTATCGCGGCGATGCTGCCGATGATCACGCTCGGCATACCCGGCTCGCCGACCGCGGCGGTCATGCTTGGCGGCCTGATCATCTGGGGGCTTCAGCCCGGCCCGCTGCTGTTCAAGGAAAAGCCGGACTTCGTCTGGGGGCTGATCGCGAGCATGTACACCGGCAACATCATCGGCGTCCTGATGGTGCTCGCGTTCGTGCCGTTCTTCGCGGCGATCCTGCGCATCCCGTTCGCGGTCTTGACGCCGCTCATCGTCGTCGTCTGCGCGATCGGCAGCTACGCCGTGCACAACAGCATGATCGACATCTGGTACATGCTGATCTTCGGCGTGATCGGCTACGTGTTCAAGAAGCTCGATTACCCGCTCGCGCCGCTCGTGCTCGCGCTCGTGCTCGGCGACCTGGCCGAGAACGCGCTCCGTCAGAGCCTCATCATGTCGCAGGGGTCTCTGGGGATTTTCTTCTCGCGCCCGATCTCCGCCGCGATCACCTTCGCCGCGATCTTCTTCTTCGTCATGCCGATCATCACGCCGTGGTGGCGACGCCTGCGCGGTCAGCCGCCGACCATCGAGCCCGCGATCGGGCACGGATAAATAAAATAGTTACGAGTTTCTGGTTTTGAGTTAAAAGCTCCGAGACGTCCGGCTCAGAGAGATTCTTCGCTGCGCTCGGAATGACAGCAAGCCGGCGTCATCCTTGAACGAAGTGAAGGATCTTTCCGAATTATCTAGAAACCCGAAACTCGAAACCGAAACTTTACTGGATCCTGACGAGTATCCCGTTGTTGAACGTGAGTGTCTGGCCGTTGTCGTAGAGCCACTGTTCCTGCCGCCCCATCAGCTCGCTGCCGGCGTTGCCGCTTTTGAGCCGCACGATGTTTTTGGGCTTGCCCAGCACCGCGGTCGCCTCCTGTTTGCTCATGCCGATGACGGGCTCTTTCCTGAGCGCGGCTTCCTTGACGTGCTGGGGCCACTTCTGCTGGCGGATATAGTCGCGCCGCTTCTGCTCGTCGGCGGTCACTTTCGCGCTCTTCGCCTTGGCGTCGCGCTCGGGATCGAGCGCGGTAAACGCGCCGTTGAGCCGCTCCATGAAGGCGGTGACCGGGATGAAACCTTCCTTGCCGGACGTGAAGGCGACGCGGTAAAACGGATTGTCGCTCGTCTTCTCGACGACTTCTTTGATCTCGAAGCCCTCTTTGGCCGCCGGTTGAAACGTCGGCGCGTTGGTCTTGGGCGCCGAGTAGAACGTCGGCTGCTGGCTCTTCTCGTCCGTCACCCAATACGTCTTACCGACGTACGACGAGAACATCTCGATCTGCTTTTCCGTGTAGCGCGGCTCGGCGAAAACATGCGGTGCGGCAAACAGTGAGAGGATGGATGCCGCAAGGATAAGAGAGAGAGGTAGCTTCACGCCTCGATTTTACGAGAAATCCGCAGCTAAACCAAGCCAGTCAAGACGCCTAATTATTCTTGTTCTTCTTCGAGGTTTTGCCCGTGTACTCCACCGCGCCGATGTCGCAGCCGCCTCCCTGCGGCCGCGCCACGCCGCGCTGATCGGTTGCCGGACAATTCGCATCGACGGGAGCGGCATCGATGGCGGGGCTGCCCTTGACGAGAGCGTGGGTGAGGGTAGAGCCGCCGTTATTTTTTAGGGAAGCAAGGATTTTCTTAACCGCAACGTTTGGCACTATGTCGGTTGGTCCAGGCGTGAAGCCGTAGACACCTGAATCACCGTTAATACCCAATAAATTCAGAACATCGTATTGTATTACGGCATCTGTAGAAATTTCCCGACCAACGATAGCTTCGTTGTTAGCGAAAACATTCTCGCGTAGGTAGACGAGGTTCGGTCGGCCGTAACTGAAACTGACGACGCCGCCTCCTGTAGAGGCTGAATTCCCAGTAATCGTGCTATTTTCTACGTGAAGATATCCCCAATTGTTAACACCTCCGCCGCGGCTCTTCCCTCTGGACACTTCGTTGCCTGAAATTGTGCTGTTTCGAACACTCAAATATGAACGGCCCGAATTGCTTATGCCACCGCCAATAGCATCATGAGAATGGGAAATAGCCAGATTCCTAGCTATGGTGCTATTTTGAATGATAAGAGTACCAGCCTGATTATCGATGCCGCCGCCAATGGCGCTGCCAAAATCATTCCCGTACGCCGCGTTGTCGGATATCTCGCTGTTCAGGATCGTCATTGTGCCGCTATTTATTGCTGCTCCGCCGGTTCCTGTCCAGGAATATTCGCCATTCCCATACGCTTTGTTTCCTGAAATAACACTGTTGGAAATAGTGGCAGTCCCTCCGTTGAAAACTGCACCTGCGCTGGCAAATGCACAGCCTGAAATTTTGCTGTTCTCGATCGTCAGGACGCCAACGTTTATAAAGCAACGCTTGCCACCTAGTACGCTGATCCCATCTACGTTGAAATCTCCCGAAGCGTTTACCGTCAATGTTGTTCGAACGAAGGTACTGTCGTTGCCCTGAATTGTAATCGGTGTCTTTATCGTTGCTACGAAAAAATTGAATTTAGCTTTCTTCGGCAGCACGATCGTGTCCGCCCCGTCTCCCGTGACGCAGTCGGGATGCGTCGCTGCGTCGTCGTTCGCATTAACGATCGCCTCGATCAGCGAGCACTTGCCGTCGCCGTCGTTGATGTCGGGGATGTTTGTCGTTACGTTGATTGTCGCCGCGCTCGCGCTTTGCGCGAGCGCGAGGAGCAGCGCCGCGCCGGCGAGTGAGCCGGCGAGCTTTCTCTGCGATTCAGGTTGAATTGAAATCAGCTCATGCGCTCGCCGAGCTTTCTTTGCAGCGCTCTGCGCGTGCCGCGCTGCAGCACCCGCAGGCGCGCGTGGTGCGCCGCGAAGCGCGGGAACAACTCGCGCTGCTTCGCGAGGGCATTGACGAAAGCAGGGCAGTCCGCTAACTCGGCGAGCTGCGAATCCCACGCGGCGAGGACCGCCTGATCGGCCGGAAGAGAGTAGGGCTGGAAGTAGTTCATGGCGTCACCTTGGTCGCGGCGCCGACCATTGTGCTGCTCGCGTTAGAATCGGAAATGCCGTCGAGCTCGTCGGGAAATATCGAGGCGCTGTTACGGTAGTCGCCCGCTTCCGGATTTCGCTTGTTCATCGGCGCGTCGCAACGGTACGTCACGAGAAAATTCACCGTCAACGATGCGCCGCCGGACAAGACCTTCACTCCCTTGCTGAAGAGCTTCCCATTCTTGGAGCCGTCTAAAGAGACAGTCGCAGGCTGGCATTGCTCGCCGTCGGTATCGGTGACGTCGATCGCCAGGCGGACGAGGCCCGTGGTCGCGCCGTCGCCGAGCACGGACGCATCGCTCAGTATCTCGTTTTGATTGCCTGCGTTCCGAATCGTGACCGCTACGGGAGCAGTGCCGCCGCCGTTCTTGATGGTTTTCGGCGCCTTGACGGAGCTTACGACGAAGTTGTGCCCGGTCGGGTGGGGCGCCGGTGCCAAACTAGTACCCTCAACGGCGCCCATATCGCATGCAGACCCTTGCGGGCGGGCAACACCGCGGCCATCGGTCGCCGGGCAGTTCGCATCGACCGGCGCAGCGTCCAACGCGGGGCTGCCAGGAACTAAAGCATGAGTCAGTGTAGGGCCGCCGTTATTTTTGAGGGGGCCGAGAATTTTGTTGAGGCTTTGTTTAGGGACAATATCCGTGTAGCCGACATATACATTGTACAGTCCGCTGTCGCCGTTATTTCCAAGAAGATTAAAATCATCGATATAAACAACATCGTTCACACTAGCCGTTTTTATTTCTGGCCCTGTGAGCGCCTTGTTACCTGAGACGATGCTGCGGCTTAGATAAAGATAGCCATTGTATTGATTCATAATGCCGCCACCCCAGCCGAAATGCTCGTCACCGGCAATGTTCTGAGAAATCGTGCTGCTTTCTACGAAAAGATAACTGGGAGCACCTTGGAAGGGTTTATAATTTATGATTCCGCCGCCTTGCGCCAGCGCTACATTATTGCTGATTGTGCTGTTGATGATGGTTATTTTGCCACCATTGGCTATGCCGCCGCCGACGGATGAGGTATTGCCGTAAATTGTGCTGTTAACAATCAGTCCCGTGTGCGAGGTTACGCTGCACTTTGGGAAGTTAGATGTGGGGGTGACGTATTCTATTTGATTATCAAACTTATGGATGCCGCCACCACGCTGACTGAAGTTACCTGAGATAGTACTGTTCTGTATCTTGAAACTACCGTAACAGTCCAATAGACCGCCACCATCCATGTTGGCGATATTCTTGGACAGGCTGCTAGTCTCAATTGTCAATTCTCCGTCGGAGGAATTGAATATACCTCCACCAAAATACTGTGCTTTGTTCCCTGTGATAATGCTGTTAGTAATCGCTAGCGTGCCACTGTTGAATATCCCGCCGCCATGGTTTTGAGCTCCGCCGCTTACCGTTAAATTTTGTAGTGTAAGTCTTCCGACACTACGCACAGCTAAAATACGAAACAATGGCTCGCTCACGTGGCGGGTCACCGTGCTGTTATTCCCCTCGATAGTAATCTCGCTCGTTATCACCGGCAGCGCGGTTTCACCCTGATAATTGCCGTAAGCAGCTTCGACGACGTGTATACTCGCAGCGGGCAATACAATGACATCCGCTCCTTCGCCCTTTGCGCAATCGGGATGAGTCGAGGCATCGTCGTTGGCATTAATGATTGCCTCGATGAGCGAACATTTACCGTCTCCATCATTAATTGCGGGTGTGTTCGTATTGACGGCAATGTTTGCTGCGGGGGCGGGTTGAGCTAAAGCAAGCAATAGAGCGACTGCCGCCAAAGATGATGCAAGTTGACGTTGTGATTTGAGTTGGATTTTTGCCAACGGTCCGGTATGGAGAATATCCCTTTGGATCTCTCTTCGCTTTTTTCGAGGTAAGTTGCATAGTTTTACATAGGTTTGAGCGAACCGAGGAAAGACATCAGGTGTTTCAGCCGGCAGATTTAAAGACGGCGCGCTGTTTCGCAGGTCAGCTAGTGCCGATTCCCAGGCTGTAATAATTGTCTCGCCGGCAGGCAGTCGATAAGCACTGTGATAATACATACCCCTCTCCCCCAGGACGCTACTTCTCAAACGCACCGATATCGCAGCCGCCGCCTTGCGGTCGCGGTGTTGCGCGCTGATCGGTAGCTGGACAATCGGAGTCGACCGGCGCGGCATCGATGGCGAGGCTGCCGGCCGCAAGAGCATGCGTTAGAGTGGGGCCGCCGTTGTCTGCGAGCGGCGCAATGATGTCATCGAGCATTATCCCGGAGCCGGGCACGATGTCGGATGCTCCTGGAGTAACACCTACAACGCCGGGATCGCCATTGTTTCCAAACAGATTAAAATTGTTTACGGCAAGGTGTTGTTTCGACGAACTAGAGAAGCCGTTATGGACCTCGGCTCCCTTGTCAGCTTGATTTCCGGAAATAATACTGCGGGCTAACTCTAGGCGTGAAGAACTTTCACAACTCCAGATTCCGCCGCCAACATTTGCTCTGTTGTCCGCAATTGTGCTGCTCGTAATTTGAAAAACGCAGCTGAAAATCCCGCCGCCGTAAGCTTTTGCCGGGACACCGCTGATCGCAGTGTTTCCGGATACCGTAGAATTTGAAATGCGCAGATCTCCACCGGCACTACTAAGTATCCCACCGCCCCTCGCAATGTAGCCGTTGACTGGGGTCTCCGCGGTATTGCTAAAGATTGAGCTATTGCTGATCGTCACGGTCGATCGGAAGCCATTGTATATTCCGCCGCCTTCACCAGCTGGCCTCGGCCGATATTTATTCGTACTTCTGATGCCTCCACTGGCGAGATTCTCAGCAATTGAACTGTATGTGATAAGCAGATACGCAGCGGTACCGATATTGTCGATACCACCCCCATGGCCGGAGTAATATTTCGGTGCTATTGCGCGATTCTCGCTTATAATGCTGTTATTGATTTCGGCGTGACCGCCGACATTCCTTATGCCTCCGCCTGAAAATGCCGCTGTGTTTTGGGAAATTGAGCTGTTGTTTATGATTATGGTACCGCGGTAATTATGAATCCCTCCACCACGACGGGCACTGTTGCCAGAAATTGTGCTATTCTCGATCGCCGCAATGGCGCCGGATGAGTTGTATATCGCGCCGCCTTCATATCCCATGTTGCCGGAGATAGTACTACTGACGATTGTCAGTTTTCCGCGGTTCGTTATCGCGCTGAAATTCTGATCTTGCCAATTACTTATCGTCAGATTCTTAAGCGTTAAATTTCCAGTGCTATTCACATCGACGAGGCCAAATTGCGATTTGCTATTTCTTCTGAGCGTGCTGCCGTTCCCTTCGATCGTGATGATGCTGGTGACAGTCGGTAAACCGTTGTAGCTTTGAATGTAACTGGGTTCCATCTTGTTGAATGTGAAAACCGTATTGCCGGGAAGCACAATCGTGTCTGTTCCGCTCCCGGCGGGACAGTCGGTGTGAACTCGCCTATGCTTCTTTGCATTGATAATCGCTTCGATCAGTGAACATTTCTTGTCTCTTTTGATGTCCGGCACATTCGTCGTGACGGTCATCGTCGTCGCGGACGCGCTCTGCGCGAGCGCGAGCAGTAGCGCCGCGCCGGCGAGTGAGCCGGCGAGCTTTCTCTGCCACTCCGGTTGAATTGAAATTAACTCGCGCGCTCGTGCGAGCTTTCTTTGCAGCGCCCGCCGCGTGCCGCGCGGCAGCGCGCGGAGTCTCATGTAAGATTCCGCGAAGCGCGGGAGCATCTCGCGGTGCTTCGCCAGCGCGGTGACGAGCGCCGGACATTCCGCCAGCTCCGCGAGCTGCGAATCCCACGCGGCGAGGACCGCCTGATCGGCCGGAAGGGAATAGGGTTGGAAGTAGTTCATGGCGCTCCTTACCCCGTTGATGTCGTTGGCCGGTGGAGCGTCTGGGGGCAGACCCGGCCGGTGAATAGCGGCTATAATACAGTGGCGCGCGTTTTAACGAGTATCGGGTGTTACACGGATTCGACGGGAATCTTTACCTTAATCGTAAGTCAATAGGTCACATTTGCCCTAACGCCTTGTGACCAAGGTGCAGGCAAAAAAAGAGGCCCTCTTGTGAGGGCCTCTTTTGTATCTCTATTCGGAACGGAATGGGCTAGATTCTGGCTTTCAAAATCCCCTTGAGCGGCGCGACGCCGGGAATTTCCCACTCTTCCCACATCTCGTCGACGCCCTTCTGGATATAATCGATGTCCTCTTGGATCAGATGCTCGAAGCGTCCCTGGCGCTGCAGGAACTCCTTCACCGGAATGCGGCCCTTGCCCGATTTCCGCGCGTCCCAGGTGTAAATGACGTTGCCTTCGACGATCTCGTAGAGCGGGTAGATGCCGCACTTGATGCCCAGTTCGCCCAGCTCGTTCGAATAGCGCGGGTGATAGTCCCAGCCCTTCGGGCATGGATCGTACGTATGGATAAACGTCGGCCCGCCGATGCTGAGCGCCTTGCGCGTCTTGTTGAGATAGTCGGTCGGCGGAAACGTCGCGCAGGCGGTGGCGACGTACTTGCAAGTCGGGTGGCCGACCGCGAGCATGCCGGCGACGTTCTTCTTCCAGCGCCGCTGCATGATGCGGTGCTTCGATCCGGGCGGCGTGAACGTCGTCTGCGCGCCGTAGATCGAGAGTCCGGTCGCCTGGATATCGGTGTTCGCCGCCGACTCGTTGTCGTACATGATGATCAGCAGGTCGTAGTCGCTCTGGAGCGCGCCCGAGATTCCGCCGATGCCCATGTCGCCCGCGCCGAGATCGCCGGAGAAGTTGATGATGTTAATCTTCTCCTGCTTGATCTTGCCCTTGCGCTGGAGCGCGCGGACGCCCGCCGCCATGCCGACCGCGGACGCCCCGCCCGCACCGAGCTGGGTGTGCATCCACGGCACGATCCACGGCGTGGTCAGGTACGAAGTATTGGCGACGTACATGCAGCCGGTCGCGCCGGTTACGATCGTGCGCGGTCCCGAGGCCTTGATGAAGCCCCGCATGGTCGTCGCGGACTCGCAGCCCTGGCAGGTGCGGTGGCCGGAGGTGTAGAGCTCTTCCAGCGGGACCTTGTGGACGCCTTTGATCTTTTCGTAATCGATTTTTGGAGTGGTTGTCATAAGTCCTCCTTACACTACTCTCTGAGGCCGATCCAGGTAATATACCCGTCCATCGAGTCTTTCTTCGCCGCCTGCGCCGTGATGTCGAACATCTTCTGCGCGTCGGCGATCGAAAGATCGCGCCCGCCGAGGCCGCCGATGAAGTTCACGATCGCGGGACGGTTCTTCGCGGGATAGAGACACGAGCGGATCTCGTGCATCAGGATGCCGCAGTTGTCGGGCGAGCCGTGGGCGAAGTCGCGGTCGACGACGCCGACCGATTTAAAGCGGCTGAGACACGCGCGCAGCTCTTCGGTCGGGAAGGGGCGGAACCAGCGGAGGTTCACGTAGCCGACCTTGTGGCCCTTTTCGCGGAGCCGCTTGACCGCGGTGCGGCCCGGCGCCGCGACGGTGCCGACGCCGATCAACACGGTCTCGGCGTCGTCGGTCATGTACTCGTCGAAGTAGGGCTGCGCGTAGCGCTCGCCGAAGATCGCGTTGAATTCCTTGTAGGCTTCCTTGATGACCCCGCGGGCGCGCTTGGCGGCCTCCCAGTTCTGGCGGCGGATCTCCATGACCCAATCCTCGTTCGCCTGCGGGGCGACCGAGATCGGGTTGTCGGGATGGAGCCGGCGCTCGGCGAGGTCGTATTGCGGCAGGAACTTCTTCGCCGCCGCGACCGAGGGAATCTTCACGATGTGCTGCGAATGGGTGAGGAACGCGCCGTCGATAGCGAGCGCCATCGGCATGCGCACGTTCTTGTCCTCGGCGACGCGGTAGCCGATCAGCACGTGCTCGAGGGCTTCCTGCGGCGTCGTGACCCAGCAGAGCAGCCAGCCGAGATCGCGCACCGCCATCGCGTCGTTGTGCTCGACGCCGAACGCGCCGGGATCGTCGAGCGCGCGGTTGCCGACGACGAACATCGGCGGCAGGCGGTCGGTCGCCGTAACGGTGAGCGCCTCCATGCCGTACATCCAGCCGGTGCCGCTCGAGCCGCCGAAGGCGCGCGCGTTGACCGAGGAGGCATGCTTGACAATCTCGAACTGCGAGTGCTCGCTGTCGGCGATGATGTACTCGGCGTCGAACGCGCCGTCGGCGATCAGCTTCGAGAGCGCGTCCATGACCTCGGTGTAGGGCCGGATCGGGTAGGCCGCGATCACGTCGACGTCGGCGAGGCACACGCCCTGCGCGACCGCCTGACAGCCATTGAGCAGCTCCTCGCGCTCGTAGACGCCGTCGCTCATGCCGCTTTTAGGTTTTTCCATTGTGACGGTCATACTTCCACCTCCTCGGTCTTGCGGACCGGAACGATCTTACCTTCGGGCATCACTTCCCCCTTAGTCACGATAACGCCTTTGCCGGTGACCACGGGATAGTTGACGCGCTCTGTGCCTTTTTTGGCCTCAAGCGAAGTGATGTATGTCTTGGGGTCTTTCTTCCAATCTTCCCACGGACTGTTGTTGTCGTGGAACTGGAGCTCGTCGACCATGACGATGCATTCCTTGACCGGGCAGACCTCGGCGCATTTGCCGCAGCCGACGCAGTACTGATATTCGATATCGTAATAGCCGTCGGTGGTCGGGTCGAAGCATTCGTCGGGGCACTCCGCCCAGCAGAGCGTGCATTTGGTGCAGAGGTCGAAGCGCACCGCAGGACGCTGCGTCTTGGTCGTGCCGCGCTTGAAGCCCGTGTTTCTCGACTGGCCCTTCGGCCCCATCTGGAAGCCGCGCGGGACGGCCGGGACGACGGCGCCCTCTTGCATCTCGAACCATTTCGGCAGCACCGGGATCTCGTGCGTCCATACGATCCCTTCATTCGGCGTGACGGTCTTCACGCGCGGCGGCTTGGCCTCCTGGCGCAGCGAGTTGTAGGCGGCGCGCGCCGCCTCGGCGCGTTTCTTATCCTTCGTCTTCTTCATCAGATAGGCTTCGACCGCTTCGATGCTGATGATCGTGGGCTCGACCGCCGCGATCGCTCCGAGCACGTGCTCGTACGTGAGATCGTCCTTGTTGACCCACAGGCCCGCGAGGCTCGCCTCGCCGTCGAGCGTCGCCAGGCGGTAATTGTAAGGTTTCTTGCCGATGAACTGGAGCAGCTCCTCGTGCGGGCGCTTGGTGATCACGACGAGGCAGCCGTCTTTGACGACGCGCTCGTTGATCGGGCGCACGCCGTGCCAGCCCCAGGGCTCGACGCCTTTGCACATCGTGTCGTCGAGCACGACCGAGACGTTCGCCTCGTCGATCTCGAGCTTGGCGCCGCACTCCGCTTCCAGTTCCTCCTCGGATAAATCGGGCGAGACGAACGCGAAGTATTTGCACGGGATGCCGTTGCGCTCGGGCGCGTCGCTGTAGCGGCCGTTGGAAAATGCCCGCTGGCCCATGCTGCTCGCGATCATGACGATGTCGCTGCCGATTTTTTTCGCGAGATTCTTTTGAAATATCCCGCGGTACTGAACTTCGACTCTCTTGATCATGAAATCCTCCTCTCGTCTATGGAACCGTCGGTATAAGCCGGGGGTTTTTTTGCGGAGAGCACGTTCTCTTCGACGCGCTCGATATGCTTGAGCATCGCTTCGCGCGCCTTCGCCTTGTTGTGCTCGGCGATGGCGGCGACGATTTTGCTATGCGATTCGATCGACGCCTCGCGGCGGTCCTGCGGCTGGAGCGATTCTTCGCGGCTGTGGCTGAGCACGTCCATCAGGCCGGTGACGAGCTTCTCGAGCGCGTGGTTCTGGGTCGCGCGCGCGATCGCGTAGTGGAGCTCCGCGTCGGCTTCCACGCCGGTCTCGCCGCGCGCCACGGCGTCACGCTGCTTGTCGAGGATTTTCGTCATCAGCTCGATATCGTCTTTGGTCGCGCGCTCGGCGGCGAGTGAAGCGATGCGCGGCTCGATCAATTTCCTCATCTCGAAAATGTCCGCGAGCGCGTCCTTCTCTTCCAGCAGCAGCGACGCGAGCGGCGCGACCAGCGATTCGACCGGGAGCTCGGCGATGAAATTGCCGGCGCCGGTGCGGCTCTCGATCAATCCCTGCGCTTCGAGGGCGCGGAGCGCCTCGCGCACCGACGTGCGGCTGACCTTGAACGTCTCGGCGAGCTCGCGCTCGGACGGCAGCTGATCGCCTGCCTTGTACCGGCCCTCGCGCAGGAGGTCGCGGATCTGGCTCACGACCTCTTCGTAAATCCGGGTCTTCCGAATAGCCCGCAACATGGTCTAGCTGTCTACTGGTCAGACCAGTATCAGGGACATTAATCCGTGTCAAGCGGCGCCGGAAGTGAGTTTTATGCCTTGGGAAATCTAACCCGTTTGTTTCGCTCGCGTATATGCGGTCAGCATCGCGGGGATCGCCTCCGGGCAAGCGACGTCGGCGAGTGCCGCAATGAGGGCGATCGTATGCTCATCGCAGCGCAGGACAAACTCCGATTCCGTGCCGCCGGGGACCTGGCGATTCGTCGCGCTTTGCAGGCAGGCTTCGGCCTTGGACTGCGGCCGCGCGCTCGCCAGTAACTTGTCGTACCATTCGGGCTTGAGTGTGACGACGACGTCCATGATCGGTCTCATCGTCGACGCGGCGGAGGGAAGGAATGGCATATAATCGCCGCGCGGAGATTATGCGATCATTCTAAACGAATGCTCGTTCCTTACGGTGGAAGGTAAACGGTGTAGGTGTGTAAATTTTATATTGTCATACGCGACGAATCGGACCCCATGTATCCCGCGTTTCAATCGCTGAACGAATGCGCAGCGCGGCTCGCGCAAGGCCATGAAAAAGCCCGCGGAGACTGCGGTTCTATTTGCCCGGCTCTTCGATCCGTCCGATCCTGCGCGTCGCTTCGGCGAGCATCTTGCCGTCGCGCTCATAGAACTTCTGGAAGTCCGGCGCATCCATGTAGGCAATCGGCGTCTCGAGCTTCGCCATCGCGTCCTTGAACTCGGGCTCTTGGACGACCTGCTTCATCGTCTCGCGGAGCTTCTTCATGATCGCCTCCGGCGTGCCTTTCGGCGCGAACGCGCCGGCCCAGATGTAGAACTCGATGTCGTAGCCTAATTCTTTGAAGGTCGGCACGTCGGGCATAGCGGCGACGCGCTTGGCGCCCCAGCCGGCGAGCGCGCGGAGCTTGCCGGCCTTGATATGCGGGATGAGGACCGCCGGACCGGACGCGAGCATGTCCTGGTGACCGCCCAGGACCGCCGTCAATGCAGGTCCGGCGCCGCCGTACGGCACATGATTCAATTTGATGCCGGCGGCATGGCTAAACATCTCCATCGCCATGTGCAGCGTGCCGTAGATGCCGGAAGACGAGTACGAAATGGCGCCCGGCCGTTTCTTGGCATCGGCCACGAGATCCCTCACGTTCTTCCATGGGTGGTTCGCGCCGACGGCGAGGATCGTCGGATCGGCGGAGAAGAGCGCCAGCGGCACGAGCTGGTCGACCGTATAAGCCGGCTTGCGGTCGAATAGCTTGTCGGCCTCGGGGATGATCGAAATGCTCGATAGCGCCATCAGCAGCGTGTAGCCGTCGGGCTTGCTGTTGGCGACGAACGACATCCCGACGGCGCCGGCGGCGCCGGTCTTGTTGACGACGACGACGGGATTTTTGAGGATTTTCTCCATCGCCGCCGCGACCGGCCGCGCCGTCAGGTCGGCGACTCCGCCGGGCGGAAACGGCGCGACGATCGTGATCGGCCGGTCGGGAAATTTCTCCTGTGCGAGGACCGGCGCGACCGGGATGCAGCAGAGCATCAGCGCGAGCGCGAGTCTACGTCTCATGGGTATCCTCCTTTTCCACGTTTGCGAGGCCCAGCGCGCTACGCCAGCCGGCGCCGCGCCGCAATAGAGAGAGCATGCTCAACAGCAGCAAGCACGCGCCGGCCGCGAGCATCGCCGTCGCGATCGGCCGCGAGAGAAAAATCGTATAATCGCCCGACGACATCGCCAGCGACTGGCGGAAGCTCATCTCGAGCATCGGCGCGAGCACGACGCCGAGGACGATCGGCGCCGTCTCGAAGTCGAGCTTGCGCAGAATGTAGCCGAGCGCGCCCATCGCGATCATGATCCAGACGTCCACGACGCTGCCGTTGACCGCATACACGCCGAGCACGCAGAAAATCAATATCGCCGGATAGAGATACGGGTAAGGCACGCGGAGAATATTCACGAAAACGCCGACCAGCGGCAGATTCAGTATCAGCAGCACGATGTTGCCCACGTACATGCTGGCGATGAAACCCCAAAATAGCTGGGGCTGCTGCTGAATGAGTAGTGGGCCGGGCGAAATACCGTGAACCATAAGCGCCGCGAGCATCACCGCCGGGATCGGACCCGACGGGACGCCGAGCGCGAGCATCGGCACGAACGCGCCGGAGGTTGCGGAATTGTTCGCCGATTCCGGTCCGGCCACACCTTCGATCGCGCCGTGGCCGAAGCGCTCCGGATGCTTTGAGACGCGCCGCTCCACGGCGTACGACACGAAGGAAGAGATGATGTGCGCCGAGCCGGGAACGATGCCGATGAGAAATCCGAGCACGGTGCCGCGCCCGATCGGCCAGACCGAATCGCGCCACTCCTGGCGCGAGGGGAGGAGATCGGCGAGGCGCGGTTTCTTGACCTCGGGCGGCGCCTCTTCGCCCGCCGTGAGCAGGATTTCCGACAGGCCGAAAAGTCCGACGGCGACCGGCACGACGCCGATGCCGTCGCCCAGCTCGACGACGCCGTAAGCGAAGCGGAAAAATCCCGTCATGGGATCGATGCCGATCATGCCGAACAAAAGGCCGAGCGTCGCCATCGCGAGCGCCTTGAGAATCGACCCGCCGCTCATGTAGGCGAGCGCGAGCAATCCGAGCAGCAGCAGCGCGCAGTATTCCGGGGGGCCGAAGCGGAGCGCGAAGTTCGCCAGCGGCGGCGCGAGCAGCATGAGCGCGACGACGCTCACGGTGCCGGCGATGTAGGAGCCGACGGCGGCGATCGCCAGCGCGGGGCCGGCGCGGCCGTTGCGCGTCATCGCGTAGCCGTCGATGCAGGTCATGACGGACGCGGCTTCGCCCGGAATGCGCATGAGAATCGACGTCGTCGACCCGCCGTACATCGCGCCGTAATAGATGCCCGCGAGCAGTACGATCGCCGAGGTCGCGTCCATGCCGAAGGATGCCGGCAGAAGTAGGCTGATGCCCGCGAGCGGGCCGACGCCCGGCAGGACCCCTACGAGCGTGCCGATGATGCAGCCGATCACAGCGTAGAGAAATACCGCCGGCGACAGGGCGACGGTAAAGCCGAGATAAAGATTTTGCAGCGTCTCCAGCATTTTAGATTTTGGACTTTAGATTTTCGTTAAAATGCTGCCCAATCTAAAATCGAATCGGCAATCGAAAATTCATTTTTAGATTCCCCACGGGCCGAGCGGCAGCGGCACGCGCAGTAAAGTGTAAAACAGATAGAACGAACCGAATGAGAGCGCGAGCGCGACAAGCGTAGTCGCCAGCCAGGCTTTTTTCTCGACGATCTTTATAAGGAAGAAAAGGACGATGAGGACGGTGATCCGGTAGCCGAGCCGTTCCAGCGCCAGCGCGGAAAAGGCGCAGGCGCCGAGGATGGCGATGCCATGCGGCAACTCTCTCCAGCGAAGCGAGCGAAAGCGCTCCGAGCGCCCGCCGATAGCGGCGATAAGAGCGCCGAAAGCGAGCAGCAGCGCCGCGAGCAGCACGGGCACGAAGGACGGACCCGGCTGCCGGACGGTGCCGAGTGGCAGCGCTCGGCTCTCGGACAGGACAAAGAGCGCGAAGAGCACGAGCGCCGCGCCGGCGATGCGATCCTTGGTCGCCATGGCGTAATCCGACGGCAACTTAGTGCCGGAGCGGCGCCGATGTCAAATCCGCTTGTAAAACCGTCGCGCCGTCATTCGCCCTGCCGCCGCAACAACTTGTTGAAGAGATGGATCAGCTCGACGTCGCGCTCACCCCATTTGAGCGAGACCATCTGAACCTTGCGCGCGCCCGGGTCGAGTAAGTACGGCACGTCCTTGCGGCTCACCCAGCGCCCCTGCGCGGCCATCAGCTCCTGGCCTTTGCGGGATAACAGGAAGTCGGCGAAGAGCGCCGCCGCGTACCGGTGCGGCGCGTTGGCCGCGATCCAGACGGCGGTCGGCGTTTTGGCGGGAATGTACGGTTCGGGAAAAATGTATTCGACCGGCGCCTTTTTTTGCTTCAGTTGATAGGCGGTGTGGTTATAGCCGTCGACGTGAATGGCGAATTCGCCCGCTGCGGTGAGCTGACTGAGAAGCGTCGACCCGCGCCGGAAATCGGGCTGCTGCGCGCCGAGCTTCTCGGCCAGCGCCTTGCCTTTTTCTTCGCCGTAGTAATCGAGCAGCGCCGCGAGCCAGTCGTAGGACTCGAGCTCCATCGCCATGCGGCCCTTCCAGAACGGCAGAAGCAGGTCTTCGAACTTCTTCGGATAGTTCTCCGGCTTCACGAGGCTCTTGTTCACGATGAAGAGATTCGCCTGGGTGAAAATGCCGTTGAAATAGCCGTCGGCGTCGACGTATTCGCGCCGTAGCGTCTCACGCAGCGGCGTCTGATAGCGGGCGATGATCGCGCTCTTTTTAAGGGCGGAGAGAAACAGACCGCGGATGTGCGTCACGTCGAACAAATGCGTCCGGGCGCGGAACTCGGACGTGATGCGCGTCATGGTGTTGACCGCGCTCCCGTTCAAAATCTTGACGCTGATATAGGGAAAATCCTTCTCGAACGCCTGCGCGAGCTCGAGCGAGTTCTCCCGATTCATGGTCGAGTACCAGACCAGCTCGCGCTCTTTTTTCGCGCCGTCGGCGAGCGCGGCGAGACGCTCGGCGGCGGGGAGTCGATTGATGGCGGCGAGCGATTCGTCGACGCTCCGCTCGGCGGCGAGCGCACGGCCGCAGCCAACGGCGAGAATCATCGCTATAAAAGCATTGCGGAGGACAAGGGAAGAGGTCATGGCATTTCCGTTCGGGGACGAGTGGACCTTAGTTCCGGGCCGGAAACTTGTCAATCGATTGGCTAGCGGCGGGTGAGTTTCGCGACGAACCTCGCGCCGTAGTAGCGGGCGGTGTCGTAGGAGAACGAACGGCGCTTCAGGAGATCGAGGCGTATAATTTTGTTTTGGATCGTTTTCGCCAGCGCCTTGCGCTCGCCCTCGTCCTCGACGTACTTGAGCAGATCCTCGAGCGTGTGGATGTCTTTTAGAAGCTCGGCCTCGGGCGGTAGCACGTGTGCGTTCTTCAAGATCTGATAGGCGACGCGGAGATCGTCCGGGACCCAGCTCTGGTCTTCGAGCGTGAGCGGCTTGCCCTTGCCCGGCAGGTTGTCGAACGCGCCGGCGCGCTGCGCCTCTAAGATTCGTTCTTCGACGACGCGCTGAAAAAATGTCCAAGCCATAATATTGTTTGTTGGCTGATTGTGCTTTCGAGTGTTAACTCAATAAACTAAAAACTCGGCAAACTCCGCAACGATTTAGCCTTTGGCGACTTCGACTCCCAACGGTTGTAACACTTCTTCCTCCGGCGGGCGCACGTTGCGGAAGATAAAGTAGAACGTGACGTCGTGCGCGAGCTGGAACACGCCGCCGATGAAGATCGGAATGCTGAGCGAGAACGCCTCCATCATATACGCCGAGATCGACGGGCTTACGGCCATCGGAACGTAGCGCGCGAGGTTGGTAATGCCGGCGGCCGAGCCGCGCTCCTCGGCTTTCACGATGCCCATGACGAACGAGCCCTTGAGCGGGCCGTCCATGTACGCGACGAAAGAGCGGAACATGATGAGCCCCGCGCCTATCCAGAACGTCGGCGCAAGCGGCAGGACGAAATAGACGAGCGACGCGAGACCGTGAGACACGGCTATCGTACGCACCACGCCCATGCGGCGCGCGATCATCGGCGCCGCGAGAAACGACAGCGCCGCGAGGACATAGGAGACGAAGAACATGAAGCTAAGCGATTTCAGATCGACGCCGAACCGGAGATAGAACCACAAGGCGATCAACGGGCCGACCATTCCGGCGCCCAGGTTGTCGATCATGCCGAGCAGCGAGAGCTTGGTCACGAAAGCGCCGGATTTTTTCGAGATCGGCGCCCGCGCGATTTCGCGGGCGCGCGGGACGTGATGCTCGCTTATTTTCGCGTAAGCGTAAATCAGTCCAACGCTTACTACGATCGTCATAACGAACAGGGGTTTATACGAGAGAATCGGATCCCATCCGTGCTGCTGGAGGTACTCCGGGAGACTGCTGAAGAGCGCGCCGAGGGATCCCAGCAGGGAGCCGACGAAGGCGTTGAGCGAGAATATGTGATTGCGATTCTCCGGCGTGGACTTCTCCGCGAGCAGCGCCTGCTCGACCGGATTGAACGGGCCGCCGCCCTGGCCGCCCCCGCCGGTGCCGCCGGCGCCGATGTTGGTTACGATGACCGCGATGAAGATAAAAACGAGCTGGCTGAAAAAAACGTAGATCGCGTTCGACACGATCGTCAGGACGGCCAGCAGCATGAGGATTTTCCGCCGGCCGTAGCGGTCGGAAAGAAATCCCCACACGACGGTGAGAATCGCGCTGCTGACGTAGGCGGTGGAGATGACGATCCCGATCGTCATCGGCGAATATCCCAGCTGAGTCAAATAGATCGCAAAGATGACGTTAAGACAGGAATAGGCGAACGAACGCGCGCCGCGCGACGCCATCAGCACCCAGATGTCACGATCGATTCGCTCAGCCACGCGCCCCGCCTCTCTCGCGCGCATATTTGTCGCGCTCAAGGTCGAGCTCGCTCTTGACGCCGATCGCGTGCAGCGCGTCGTTGGCCGCGTCGAGCGAGCGCGTGCCGACGACTGCTCGCGCGGGACGCGAGAGCGTTTCGAAAAGAATCGCAGGCGAGATGAAGAAGGTGAGGGCGGTGAGTGGCGTGAGCTTCACGCGGCGGAGGTCCTGGCGCATCGAGCGCTCGCCCCAAGCGCCGCGCGCGCTTTCGACGGGAATCGCGCTCGCCTCGGTATGCACGGACTTGATCACTTCTTCGAGCTCATCGATCGTTTGCGCCGTCAATCCCCACGCGCCCCATAGACCGCCGGCCTTCGCGAGGCGTGCGAGCGCCGCCTCGATTTCGGCGACCGTCAGCTCGCCATCGCTGCCGTAGCCGAACATCGCCCAGAGCGCGGGAATGCCGCGGCGCTCGAGCGCGACGTAGGCCGCGAGCATGACCGCGTCCGCGAGCGGGCTTCTGAGTCCCGACTCATGGCCTTCGGCGAGCGAATCGCCGCCGACGTCGACCCCGACCAACAGATCGGCTTCGAATTCCTTCAGCGCAGCTTCCACGCCTTCGATCACGCCTTCGACGCCGCCGTTGATGTCGATCAAAACTATCTCCTCGCGCCGGACCGCCGCCATGCGCGACTCGGCGAAATAGACGCCGGTCTTGGTTTTGCTTCCCGCGTTCGCGAGCCACGCGCGCTGATGCAATGCACGGACGCCCTCGACTTCGTCGAGCGAGCGCGGGCCGGGGATCGGATCGTACACCGAGCGCTCCCACGATAAGCCGCCGAGGCGGAACTCCAGTCCGCAGAATTCGAGGAAACGCGCGGTCACCAGCGCGCCGACTACGTCGCCGCCGCCGCCGACGCCGATGACAAGCGCGCGGCGAGCGCCGCGGAGGAGAGCTTCGAGCGAGAGCGCCATCGTTGAAACTTATCCGATTTGGCGGGCCGCGCCTAGCGGCAGGCGACCGCGTCGTTCACGAGCCGGGCGTCGACCTGGTAGAGATGCGTCGTGTTGTTGGCGAAATCCCAGGCCGAAGCGACGATCGACGCGGAGCCCGACTGGGGCGCGATGGTGAACATCGCAAACAGGCCCGTGCGCACGACGCCCGGCCGCGGCGGCTGCGTGCGAATGGTCAGTATCTCGCTGAGGTCGTCGCCGCGCCCGATCTGCCATGAGGACTCCGGAGCTTCCGGCCCGACGATGACGGACTCCTTGACGATGCGGCCCGCGACGACGCGGACCGTCGCCAGCGAGACCCCGCCCGCGTCGTCGATCGTCAGCGCCCAGCGGCCGGGGAAGGATTTGAATTTCGCACAGCCGTCCTGCGCTTCGCCGCGCTCGTCGCTCGCGAACAACGGGTTGCCGACCGCGCCGATCGCAGTGAGGACGATTTTCGGCGGCGTCGCGTCGACGATCTTCGGAGCGGCAGAGCCGCAGCCGGCGGCGCAAAAAGCCGCGAACGCAGCGATCATCAACCGGTTTCCCGACATGATCGTGCGGATATTATTAGACAGGCGCCGGGACGGTCAAGAAAAAATCTAGAGATGGAGCAGGGCGCGCGAGTTGCGCTCGGTGATCGTCTTGATGCGCGCGGGATCGGATTGCTGCTCGACGACGGCCACCCCTTTTTTGAGCAGACCGAGCCCGCCGCAATAATCCGAGCCGAAGACGATACGCTCCTCGCCCATCGTCTCCAGCAAGAATCCGAGCGTGCGCGCGTCGACGCTGGCGGTGTCGATCAGAAAATGGTCGAAGAGGATTTCCGCGTAGCTGCGGTCGTCGCGCCCCTTGTGCCGCCAGGAGAGGCGCTTCAGCAGCAGCGGCAGCCCGCCGCCGCCGCTGCGAATGACGACCTTCAATTCCTGATGGCGGTCGAACACGCCGCCGGCGATCATGCGGAGAACGCATTCGTTCACGGTTGCGTCCGCGACGACGCCGTAGACGACGCCGGCACCCTCGTCTTCGAGGCTTTTCAGCGTCGGATCCTTCGTGCTGGTCGCGCCGTGGAGAAAGACCGGCAGCTTGAGCTCGGCGATCTTCGCGAACAGCGGGTCCGCCTCGGGAGAGTCGAGCATAAAAGCGTCGTCCCGCTTCGGATAGAGCAGGACGGCGCGGAAGCCTTTCGAAACCATGCGTTCGATTTCTTCGATCGAGGCGTCGATGTTTTTCAGCGAGACCGCGATCGTGCCGAGGAAGCGGCCGCGATGCGGCGCGATGCGCTCGGCGAGTACGTCGTTCGAGCGCCGGGTGATCTCCAGCGCCTGATCCGCGGGCAGCCGGTCGGCGTAAAGTCCGGCGCCCTGGCAGACGAGCTGCACGTCGATGCCGGCTTCGTCGAGCTCGCGGCTGCGGCGGTCGAAGTCGGGCGAGTCGAAGGGATCCGGCGAAGGCGCTTTGCCGGTCAGGCGCACGAAGTCGTCGACCAGCTCCGAAGGAGTATGGTGCGAATGCCAATCGATCAGTGCAGGCATCATTTCCTCAGGCGGCCGGAATATCCAGGTTGTATAGCTTTGCGACGTTCAGACACACGAGCTTCGCGCGGCGGTCGGGCGGCAGCGCGCCGAGATCGCGCTGGATGACTTTGCGCGAGTTCGGCCAGGTCGAGTTTTCGTGCGGAAAATCGTTCGACCACATGCAGTTGTCCGCGCCCCACCACTCGAGGCAATGGCCGCCGACAGTGTCGTTGAAGAACGTCGCGTAGACCTGGCGGTTGAAATATTTGCTCGGCTCCTCGTCGATTGGCGGCGGATTCCTGTCCTTAAAGCGGCGCCAGTAATAATCCCACTGCTGCAGCAGGAACGGCAGCCAGCCGACCTCCGCCTCGACGATGACGATCTTGAGCTTCGGATGCTGTTTTAGGATGCCGTAGAAAAGAAGCTCGAACAGCGCGTTCGCGTTATCGAGCAGCTTAAGATTCACGCTGCCGCGATAATGCTCGACGCCGTTCCTGCGGCTCGGGTCCTTGAAGTAGCTGTGGCCGGTAAGGATATGCAGGCTCACCGGCATCTCCATGTCGGCGGCCGCCTGCCAGAATTTTTTGTAATGATCGGAATGGAAGGGGAGGTCGGGATGCGGCACTTCCCAGATCGTGACGCCGTTCAAGCCGCTCTTTTTGCAGCGCTCCATCTCTGCAATGCCGTGGTCGGCGTCGTAGAGCGAGATCGCAGCGCTTCCGACCAGGCGCTTGGGCGCGATGCTGCAATAATTTATCAGCCAGTCGTTGTAGACGCGAAAGCACGCCTCCTGCATGCGCGCGTCATCGAGCCCGAAGAGGCTCAGCGCGAGCGTGGGATAAAGGACCTCGGCGCTCAGGCCGTCGGTCTCCATCTCTTTGATGCGCGCGTGCGGGTCCTGGCCGCCGGGATGTTTCTGGAAGCTTTCGCCGACCGGAATCGGCTTGAAGCGCGGCGCGTCGGCGCGCAGAGCCTCGGGCACGCCCTTCTCCCACAAATCGTGCGGCTCCATCACGTGCGAGTCGGCGGAAATTAAAATTTCATGGCCGTTGCTTTCCATAAAACGCCCCTCCCGTCTTTTAGTCCTTTAGTCCAGCGCCGCAGGCGTGTCAATCATGCTTGACCGCTTCCGGATTGACCAGTTTGATCTCTTTGCCCGCGAAGAAATTCAGGATGTTCTCCATCGCGTGGTGGTAGCGCTCGATGAGGATTTCCTCCGTCGCGTAGCCGCGGTGCGAGAGGAGAACGACATTGTCCAATTTGCGCAGCGGATGCTCCATCGGCAGCGGCTCCTGGTCGTAGACATCGAGGCCGGCGCCGGAGAGCTTGCCGCTTTTCAGCGCCTCGATCAGCGCCGGCTCGACGACGATCGGTCCGCGCGCTGTGTTGATGAGAACCGCGCCCGGCTTCATGAGCGCGAACTCCTTCGCGCCGATCATGCCGCGGGTATTTTCGTTCAGCGGCACGTGGACGGAGATGATGTCCGATTCTCGGAGCAGCCGCTCGAGCGGAACCGCCTCGGCGCCGGCTTCGCGGGCGCGCTCGGGAGTGAGCGTTCTTGCGGTCGCGAGCACGCGCGCGTTGAAGAGGCGCGCCATGCGCGCGACCTGCGATCCGATCCGGCCCAAGCCCATGACGCCGAGCGTTTTTCCTTCCAGAACGTGGCCGGCGACGGCGGGCCAGCGCTCGGTGCGCATGCGGCGGTCGACTTCGGGAATGCGCCGCAACACCGAAAAAATGAGGGCGGTCGTGAGCTCGAAGGTCGAGCCGCCGGTATCGCTCGGCGTTACCGAGATGGCGATGCCGCGCTTCGTCGCGCCGGCGACATCGAGATGCACCGTCGTGCGGCCGGTCTGCGAGATGAGCTTCAACGCCGGGGCGAGCGCGAGCTGCTTTTCGCCGAAGCGCGTGCGCTCGCGCATCAGCAGGACGGCGTGAATGCCCGCGAGCGCGGTTTTGAAGTCGGCATCGCTGTCAAGTTTTTCGCGATAAACATGAACTTCGGTCCGCTGCGTGAGCATTGCGTACGCTTCGGCGCGCTCGGCGAGCCCTTCGTAGTCGTCGAAAACGGCGACGCGGTAACGCTCGGATGGTTTTTCCGCCAAGGGAACCTCCGGAAGAGAAAGTGGGAGCGTGAAACGAAAGAATTCTATGCGAAGCGGGACGGCAATGACAAGAGTTGGCTATTGAATCATGAACGGATCGCTTGACGGGCTCGCGCAGACGGGGCCTTTGGCGTTCGGGCAGACGCGAATGATAGCGCTATTGCCGACGGTCGCGGGCTTCGTCACTTTCCAAGTCTGGCTGCCGTCGTTCGGCGAATTCTTAAGTATCGTTTTCCAGGTGGCGCCGCCGTCGCGCGACAGCCAAATATTCACCGTAGTCCCGGCGCCGGCATTGCTCCAGCGGATCGTCTGCGTGCTGCCGATCGTCCATACCGCGCCGCCGAGCGGCGCGATCACTACAGGCGGCGGAGCGGTGTTGAGGAGAATCGAGACGTTGTCCCCATCCGCATTCGCTGCCGCGAGATCGAGCTTGCCGTCGCGGTTGAAGTCGCCGGCGACCAGCGCCGACGGTGTGCTCCCGACCGCGAACGGCGAGCCGAAAGCGGTCGCGAGAAAGGAGGAAAAGCCGCCGTCGCCGTCTCCGATAAGTATCGACACGTTGTCGTCTGCGGCGTTTCCGACCGCGAGATCGAGCTTGCCGTCGCCGTCCCAATCGGCGGCGGCGACCGATGAAGGCGAACTGCCGACGCTGAAGTTTACCGCGGCGGCGAACGTGCCGTCGCCATTCCCGAGCAAAACGGAGACGTTGCCGCTGCCGCTGTTGGCGACGGCGAGATCGGGAATGCCGTCGCCGTCGAAATCGCCTATGGCCACAGCCGAGGGCGTCGTTCCCACGCCAAACGGCGATCCCAGAGGCTGCGTGAAGTTGCCGTCGCCCACGCCGAGCAGAATTGACACGCCGCCACCGGAGTTGACGACCGCTAAATCCGGGACTCCGTCGCGGTCGAAATCGCCCGCCGCCAGTGCAATCGGACCTGTGCCGACGCCAGTGTTGATTGCAGATAGGAATGTTCCGTCACCGTTGCCCACAAGGATGGAAACGTTGTCGCTCCCGTTGTTGGCGACCGCCAGATCGAGCTTGCCGTCGCCGTTGAAATCGCCGATGACGACGGCGGCAGGCGTTGTGTCCGCCGCAACGGTCGGTGTCGAGGCCGGGTCGAACGTGCCGTCGCCGTTGCCGATGAAAATAGACAGGCCCCCACCGGTATTGGCGACGGCGAGATCGAGGATGCCGTCGCGGTTAAAGTCGCCCGTAGCGACTCCGTTAGGCGCACCGCCGGCGGCGACCGGAGACTCGCCCGTGAGCGCAAACGCGCCCGCCCCGTCGCCCAGGAGAACCGAGACATTATTGCTGCTGTTGTTCGCGACCGCCAGATCGAGCTTGCCGTCGCGGTTGAAGTCGCCCACGGCCAGCGCCTCGGGCGCGTGCGCCGGGAAGGTGTTTTGATCCGCCGTGATCGCGAAGTCCGTCGCACCGCCGAATGCGCCGCCGAGCGCGAACGCGGTGAGGTTCGTCAGCAGCGAAAAGCCGCCGGTCTGGAAATTGGCGGAAAGAATATCGGGCTTGCCGTCGCCGGTGAAGTCCGCGGCGACCGCCGAAAACGACGCGCCCTTGACGACGAGATTTTGACCGGAATTGAAATTGCCGTCGCCCGTGCCCTGCAAGACGGAAAGAAAACTGCCGGCCAGCGTTACCGCCAAGTCGAGTTTGCCGTCGCCGTTGAAGTCGGCGGCCACGATGAACTGCGGGATTGCGGGAACGTCGCGGTTGAACGAGGATCCCGTAAATGTGCCGTCGCTGGTGCCTAGACGAATCACGACCTTCTTATTGCTGAGGCTCGTGACCGCGAGATCGGGGATGCCGTCGCGGTTGAAATCGGCGGCGGTCACGAACCCCGGTGAGCTGCCCTGCAACAAATCGACGGGCGGGTCGAAAGTGCCGTTGCCCAGCCCGGGCGTTACGAGCACGGTGTGGCCGTCGGCGAAAGCTAGATCGAGATTGCCGTCGCGGTTGAAGTCGCCGACCGCGACCGACAGAGGCTTGTTTTCATTCGGGAGCGTCAGCGACGCGGGCGGTGCGAACGTGCCGTCGCCATTGCCCAAAAGAATCGAAACGATGTTGCTCTGATCGTTCGTTACGACAATGTCGAGATTGCCGTCGCCATCGAAATCGCCGACGACCATCGAATAGTTAAAAGAGCTCAATCCCAGAGATATAGCCGGCTGACTTGAGAACGTCCCGTTGCCGCCGCCGAGAAGAATCGTGACTGTGCAATTGCCGGTCGTATTGCTGTCGGCGACCGCGAGATCGAGCTTGCCGTCGCCGTCGAAATCCGCGGCGACGAGGAACATCGGAGCTGTGGAGAAAGGAATGCTAGCCGATTGCGTGAACGTGGCGTTCCCGTTGCCCAGCAAAACCGTGACGGTCTTGCTGTTGGAATTCGCGACGGCGACGTCGGGCTTCCCGTCGCGATTGAAATCGCCGAGGGCCATCGAACGCGCCGCCGTTCCGGCCTTTATACTCACCACTTTGGCGAAAGTGATGGGTTGCGCGGCACTCACTGCGGGAAGGGAAGCGAAGAGGAAGATGAGCGCGGCGATCTTGAAAAAACGGTGGTGCATTGACAAACGCGGGGATCATACGCGATCGCTGATTGAATGACAAGTTGAAAATCAATACTCTCGGATGAAGTTTTCGAGCAGCTTTTTGCCTTCTTCGGTGAGAATCGATTCAGGGTGGAACTGCACGCCCTCGATTGGCAGCGAGCGATGGCGCACGCCCATGATAACGCCGTCTTCGGTGCGTGCGCTGATTTCGAGCTCCGATGGGCAGGTCCGCGGATCGATCACCAGCGAATGGTAGCGCATCGCCGCGAACGGATTTTTGAGCGATTTGTAAATCGTGCGCGCATCGTGCCGCACCTCGGACAATTTTCCGTGCATGAGCGTCGGCGCGCGGACGATGTCCGCGCCGAAGGCGGCGCCGATCGACTGATGCCCGAGGCAGACGCCGAGAATCGGCGTCGTTCGGCCGAAGCGCCGGATCGCGTCGCACGAGATGCCCGCCTCGTTGGGCGTGCACGGACCGGGCGAGACGACGATCTTCTCGGGTTTGAGCGCGGCGATCCCTTCGAGCGAGATCTCGTCGTTCCGGAAGACCTTCACCTCGGCGCCGAGCTCGCCCAGGTAGTGGTAGAGGTTGTAGGTGAAGGAATCGTAATTGTCGATCAATAAGATCATAAGTGAAAAAGACAAAAAATAAGCTTTCGTTTTTTACTTTTTAATTCTGCCTTTTGCCTTCCTCCAGCTTTCCGCCAGCTCGATCGCCTTCAGCATGCCGCGCGCCTTGTTGAGCGTCTCCTGATATTCGCTTTCCGGGTCCGAATCGGCGACGATTCCCGCGCCGGCGTTGATGAACGCTTGCTTACCCTGCATGACGATCGTGCGAATGACGATGCACGTGTCGAGATTGCCGTTGAAGCCGAAGTAGCCGATCGCGCCGGCATAGAGGCCGCGCTTTTCCGGCTCGAGTTCGGCGATGATCTGCATCGCGCGGATCTTCGGCGCGCCGGAAACCGTGCCCGCCGGAAAAGTCGACACGAAGAGATCGAAGGCGCTTTTTCCCGGCGCAAGCTTGCCACGCACGTTGGAGACGAGGTGGATGACGTGCGAGTAGCGCTCGATCGCCATCAGCTCGTTGACCTCGACCGAGCCGATCGCGGCGACCCGGCCGACATCGTTGCGGCCCAGATCGACGAGCATGATGTGCTCGGCGCGCTCCTTCGGGTCGGCCAGGAGATCGGCCTCGAGCGCGCGCTCCTCGTCTGCTGTCGTACCGCGGCGGCGCGTGCCGGCGATCGGCCGCAGCTCGATCGTGTCGCCGGTCAGCCGCACCATCGTCTCGGGCGAGGAGCCGATTACCCGGAGACCTTCGAGCTCGAGGTAATACATATAGGGAGACGGGTTGATGAGCCGCAGAGCGCGGTATACCTCGAAGGCATCGGCCTCGGTCGTGGTCTCCAGCCGCTGGCAGAGCACCGCCTGAATAATGTCGCCCGCCCGGATGTATTGCTTCGCCTTGCCGACCGCGCCTTTGAAAGCGCGCGGGGTTAAATTCGAGCGGAATTTTTTCTCGCGCTCGGGCGCGGCGAGCTCCCGCGACTCGGTTTTCCGCGCCGTTTTCTCGACCGCGGCAACGAGGCGTCGGATGCGCGCGGCCGCGGCGTCGTATTTCTGCCGCAGATTCGTGCCGTCGGCCACGCGCACATTGTCGATGACCTTGATCGTGTGCTTCAGGTTGTCGAAGGCGACGAGGGTCTGGACGAAGATGAAAAAAATCTCCGGCAGGCCGTGCGGGTCGCGCTTCGCGTTAGCGATGCGGTGGAAAGCTCCGACCGCGTCGTAGGCGACGTAGCCGAGCGCGCCGCCGAAAAACGGCGGGATGCCGTCGACCGCGACCGGGCGCTGCTCCTTGAGCAATTGTTCCAAAACGCGCAGCGGCTCGTCGGCCGCGAGCGTTCGTTTCTTTCCGTCTTCGACGATCTCGATATTCCGGCCGCGCGACTTGAAGACGAGGTATGGCCGCGTGCCGAGAAACGAGTAGCGCGCCCAGCGCTCGCTGCCCTCAACACTTTCAAGCAGAAAGGCGTAGCGGTCCCGCTCGAGGCGCCGGAAAAACGAGAGCGGCGTCTCGAGGTCCATCAGCAGCTCCTGGTAAACCGGTATCAGGTTTCCCTGCTTCGCCAGGCGCGCGAATTCTTCGAAAGACGGATGCATCATGTCTGACGGTTCGATAAAAACAAAAAGGCCATAGGACGTCCGCCTATGGCCTTTGGAAAATCGCTGAATAAAGCTGGAGCTTAGCCAAGCGGCAGACGGCGCAAGAGTCGCCGGCGCCACCAAACATTCGCGGTCTTCTCCAGCCGAATCATGGCACCATTTTTACCGTAACCGAGCGCTCGCGTCAAGCTGAAGAAAAGTATTGAGTTTTGAATTTGAAATTCGAAACTAAAAACTTAAATCTCATAACTCAAAACTGCTCAGATGTAGTACATCTGCGGCCGGTCCTCGGGCTTGCAGAGATCGGCGACGGTGACCTCTTCGAGAATTTTTTCCGCGCTCTCGACGGCGCGCGTCCACGCTTCGATCAGCCGGCGCGCTGGCGAAGAGCCGGGCATGCGGTCGCGCGGATTTCGGATATCGACGCCCATCAGCGGACCTTCGAGGACCTTCAGCACCTCGGTCACGCTGATTTTCTCCGCGGGGCGCGCGAGTCGATAGCCTCCGCCCGGGCCGCGCGCTCCGTGGACGAGATTGGCGCGCTTCAAGAGCACCATGATTTGACCTAGGTATTCTTCGGGTATCCGCTGGCGCTTGGCGATCTCCTTCACCTGCGCGAGCTGCCGTCCTTTGCTGTTCTGCGCCAGGTCGACGAGCGCGAGGATGCCGTAGTAGCCCTTGGAGCCGACCTTCATGGTATGGAGCATTTACATGACCGCCGGTGAACGTCAAGTTGGAAACCCGTCGGCGGCGAGATTGACAAAGGCCCGCGCTGGAGCATAAGTTAAAACGTTTTTTGATTTCGCTGGAATCCGAGCAAGCGTTGTCGGAGGGATGATGATTCGGCGCGAAAAATCCAACTATGCGATCCAATCGGTGTCGCATGCCCTCGATGTGCTGGAGCAGTTCAACCAGAACGCGGAGGAGATCGGGGTCACCGAGCTTAG
The DNA here is from genome assembly GCA_021324155.1 of Pseudomonadota bacterium. GTDB lineage: Bacteria > Desulfobacterota > Binatia > UBA9968 > UBA9968 > JAJPJQ01. The sequence continues at coordinate 67,202 of JAJPJQ010000038.1, read as the reverse complement.
CAAGCGGCTGAAGCTCCACAAGAACAATGTCTTCCGCCTGCTCGCGACGCTCGAGGCGCGCGGTTACATCGAGCAAAACCGCGCGACGGAAAACTATCGGCTCGGACTAAAATGTTTTCAGCTCGGCCAGACCTATGTGAACCAGATGGGCTTCTTGCTGCAGGCGAAAGGAATGCTCGAGGAGCTCGCGAAATCAGCCGACGAGAGCTGCTACGTCGCGGTCAAAAAAGGCGCGGCGATCGTGCCGCTCGACTTCGTCGAGCCGCAGAATCCCATCCGGCTGGTATCGCTGGTCGGCCGAACGCTGCCGCTTCACTGCACGGCGCCCGGGAAGGTTCATCTCGCGTTCGAGGCCGGCGAAGCCGCCGCCGAGGCGCTGCCCGATAAGCTCGCGCGCTTCACCGACCGGACGATCGTCGACCGCGACGCCCTGCTGCGGCAGGTGCGCGAGGTCGCGGGGGCGGGATACGCGACCGACCACGGCGAGTACATGAACGAGGTCGCTTCCGTCGCGGTGCCGATTCGCGACTACACGCGGGGCGTAGTGGGGAGTCTCGCGATCGCGGGGCCGGCGCAACGCCTGACGCCCCAGCGCATTGAGAAGGAAATCGTGCCGCTCATCACAGAAGGCGGCAGCCGTCTCTCGAGCCGCCTCGGATACAAGAGATAGCCGTCGGCAGCCCGTCCCCGTGATTTTTTCAAGTTCGATTCCCGCGGCATACATCGTCGACGTCCCTTACGGAACGAAATTTAGCAAAGCTCCCGCAACTCTATATAATGCGCCCGATATCGATATAATGCGGAGGCGAAAACTCACGCGATGCTGACGACCATCGAAGCAATCCTTTTTCTCGCGCTCGCGCTAGGCGCATTTTATTTCGCGGGAACCGGCTTCTTCCAGGTGTTTAAGTCGATCCGGCGCGGCAAGCCGGAAGACCGCTTGGACCGTCTGTCCGAGCGCATCGGCCGCGCGCTCTGGATCGTCGTCACGCAGCAATCGGTGTTCAAGAAGCGGCCACTCGTCTCGTTCCTGCACGCGCTCGTCTTCTACGGTTTTATGTTTTACTTCCTGGTCAACGGGGTGGACGCGCTGGAGGGCTTTTTTCCCTTCCGCGCCCGCGGCGACGCCTGGGCGGCGTTCAATCTCGGGGGCGACATCCTGACCGCCGGCGTGCTGATCGGCATGGTCGGGCTCATCCTGAGGCGGTTTTTCGTGCGTCCGCGCGATTTCTCTTTCGCGCCCAACGTGCCGCTGCACGAGGACGCGCGCGGCGGCGTGCGGCGCGATTCTTCGATCGTCGCGGCGTTCATCCTATTCCATGTCGGCAGCCGGCTGCTGTCGCGCGCCGCCGTCCTGGCGCAGGACGGCGCCGATCCTTTCCAGCCTGTGGCATCTGCATTTTCCGCGCTCTTTGCGAATCTCAGCCCCGGTGCGACGACCGCCGTCGAGCATTTATTCTGGTGGGGCGCGCTGGGGTCGATCCTCGTCTTTCTACCCTATTTCCCGCGCTCGAAGCACATCCATCTGATGCTCGCGCCGATCAACCTCGCGCTCAAAAAGAAAAACCCCGGCGCGCTCGCGACCATGGATTTCGAAAAAGAGGAGTCGTTCGGCGCGGCGAAGCTCGAGGATTTCCCCTGGCCGCGGCTGCTCGACGCCTACAGCTGCATCATGTGCAACCGCTGCCAGGACGTCTGTCCGGCCTACGCCACCGGCAAGGCGCTGAGCCCGGCGGCGATTCTGATCAACGAGCGCTTCGAGTTGAATCGCATCCGCCCCGAATTCAGCGCAGGCAAGGAAAGCCCGCGGCCGCTGCTCGAGTTCGCGCTGAACGATGAGGCCGCCTGGGCGTGCACGACATGCAACGCCTGCATCGAGGTCTGTCCGGTGGGGAACGAGCAGATGCTCCACATCATCGACGTCCGGCGCGAGCGCGTGCTCTCGGCGGCGGAGTTTCCGGACAATCTGAAAAAAGCCTTCAACGGCATGGAGCAAGTAGCCAATCCCTGGGCGATGGCTCCGGAGCAGCGGCTCGACTGGGCCAAGGGGCTGCCGTTCGAGGTGCCGACGGTCGAAAAAAATCCCGAACCCGACGTCCTTTACTGGGTCGGCTGCGCCGCCGCCTTCGACCCGCGCGCGCAAAAAATCGCCCAGAGTATGGCGTCGATTCTTCACACGGCGGGCTTGAGCTGGGCGGTGCTCGGTAAACGAGAGAAGTGCACCGGCGACGCGGCGCGCCGGACGGGGAACGAGTACCTCTTTGCGCAGCTCGCGGCGGAGAACACCGAGACCCTGAACGGTCTCGCGCCCAAGCTCATCGTCACGACCTGCCCGCACTGCCTGCACACGATCAAGAACGAGTACCCGGAGTTCGGCGGTAAGTATGCGGTCAAGCACCACACCGAATTCATCGACGAGCTGATCAAATCCGGCAAGTTGAAGCTCAACGCAGCCGCGGACGGCGCCGCGACCTATCATGACCCCTGTTATCTCGGGCGCCACAATCAGGTCTTCGACCAGCCGCGGCAGGTGATCGCCTCATCCGGCGTTAAACTCGCCGAACCGGCGCGCACGCGGAGCAACAGCTTCTGCTGCGGCGCGGGCGGCGGCCAGTTCTGGAAGACCGAAGAGCCCGGCCGCGAGCGAGTGACGGCCAACCGCTGGCGCGAGCTCAAAAGCACGGGCGCCAAGACGGTTGCGACCGGCTGCCCGTTCTGCATGCGCATGTTCACGGAAGAGGCGGCGCAGGAGGAGACCGGCGCGCCGGCGATCCGGGACATAGCGGAGATTGTGGCGGGCAATCTGGCGAAGTAGCGCGCCGCCGGTCGAACTACACCAGCCCGGCGCATACATTTGACGAAGCCGCTAACAAAAATTCCACGGCTCGCGCTGGCCGGCTGGATCGCGATGGCGCTCCAGTTGACCGCGTGCCGCGGCGATCCGCGCGTCGTCGTCGTCACACGCGGCGGAAGCGAGGCCGCGTTTGAGGTCGAGCTCGCCGATACGCCCGCCAAGCGCGAGATGGGCCTTATGTACCGGCGCGAGCTCGCGGACGGTCACGGCATGCTGTTTATCTTTCCCGACGAATCGGTGCTCACGTTCTGGATGAAGAACACGCCGATCCCGCTCGACATGATCTTCATCGGCTCGGATATGAAAATTGTCGGCATCGTGCGCGAAGCGGTGCCTTTCACGGAATCGCCGCGCACGGTCGGGTTGCCGAGCCGTTACGTGCTGGAGATTGTCGGCGGCGGCGCACAAAAGCGCGGCATCCAGGTCGGCGATAAGGTGCTTTTCGAGGGAGTATCGGCGGAAGCCGTAAAAGAATAGTTTGAGTTTTAAGTTGTGAATCTAATTCAAAACTCAACACTCAAAATTTATCATGCGGCTTAGATTTCCTGGAAAAAGTACGGCTTCAGCACATCGAGCTGCTTCTCGAAGCTGTCCGGATAGAGGAACCGGAGCGTCGCGGCGAGGCTGCTCGACAAGGAGTTGCCGTCCTGCGGCGTGAAGCACATGCCGACGATCTCGTTGTCGCCCTTTAGCGCCAGGGCCTGGGTTACGATCACCGTCTGATTGAGGATGCGGCCGAAGAGGCCGTGGTCGCGGCCGAACGAAAAGACCGACGCGGAAGATTTCTTGTTCGTGAGCGCGACGCGGCCGTTGGCTTTGAGCCGGCGCATGATCTCGTCCATCGTCACGGTGCGTTTTAGCCGCAGGTTGAAGTGGATCGTGTGCATGTACTGCGTATTGAGCTTGATGGCGGACGAGTAGATCGGCAGATCGAGCCCCATGGTCTCGAACAGGTGGTGCGCGTCGCGCCCCTGGTGCGTGCCGAAGCGCGAGTCCTCGTGCTTGCCGACCTCGGGCGCGGGAATGAAGTCGCCCTCTTGGCTGAGGTCGTTGGCGCGGCGCATGCAGACGAACAGGCCCTCTTCGAGGTTGTCTTCTTTTTCCGGGCCGAGGGCGAGCGTGTCGATCAACACCGCCAGATTATGCGTATTGCAGCTGACGACCTGGACGAACTGGTCTTTGCCGTTGAAGGCCTTGTCGTTGATGCCGCGGGCGTACATTTTGCCGAAGCCGAACTCGCTGCCCTGAGCGATGAAGCCGCGGCCGTTGCCGGCGTATTTATTGTAGAGCTTTTCCTTGTTTTCGTTGCCGACCGGCGTGCAATCGATGATGACGCTCGCGCGCTCGATCGCCTCTTCGGCCTCGAAAGTGGGCTCCATGCCCATGTCCTTGAATTTGCCCCAGCGGTCCTTGTCGACGGCGAGCTTCGCGCCTTTGTGAGCAAGGGCGTGGACTTTGGAACGATCGGTCAGAAGCGGAGTCCGCTTGTGGAAGGTGACGTCGTCGAGCCCCCATTGCTGGCGAAAGGTCGAGAGAATGCCGATCAGCGGCTCGCCGATCGTCCCGGTACCGACGACGTGAACGATTTTCTTTTTTGTACCCGACATGGCGTCCTCAGTCCCTTCGTAAAGTTTAAAAAACCCAGTAGTATATACTATAGAAACGGCATAAGGGGAAGGGTGGGCGACGAAAACCGCGAACTTTTCGTCGGATTTTAAGACATTTGTAAAGATGTTAGGAACATAAGGGCACAAGATGGCACAAGAGATCATCAGAGCTGAAAATTTTTTCGACCGGCGCTTCGGCGTTACCGGCCATGACGTGGAGAAACTGCTATCCCAGGCGCTCGCGCGTAAGGCCGATTACGCGGATCTTTATTTCGAGTACCGCGTCAACGAAGGCGTTAGCCTGGAAGAGGGGCTCGTCAAGCAGGGCTCGCGCTCGACCTCGAACGGTGTCGGCGTGCGCGTGCTCTCGGAAGCGAAGACCGGTTACGCCTACACCGACGACATCACGATCGACAACCTCGCGCTCGCCGCGCGCACGGCGCAGGCGATCGCCCAGAACCGCTCAGCAGATGTGCCTGTCAAAGTCGGCGGCGAGCGCGTCGCGGCGCACGATCTTTACCCGGTAAAAACGCCGCCGACCGATGTCGCCCTGGAGAAGAAGACCGCGCTGCTCTACGAGATCGACCGGCTTGCGCGCTCGCTCGACGCCCGCGTGAAAAATGTTTTCGTCTCGTTCGCGAGCGAGGAGAAAATCGTCCTGGTCGCCTCCTCCAAGGGCTGGCTCGCCGGCGACATCCAGCCGCTCGGACGTTTGAACGTCACGGTCATTGCGGAGGAGCGCGGCAACCGCCAAGTCGGCACCTACGGCGGCGGCGGGCGCGTGGCATTCGACTTTTTCCTCGATAAGAACAATTACGAGCGCTTCACGCGCGAGGCGGTGCGGCAGGCGATTTTGAACCTCGAGGCCGAGGACGCGCCGGCAGGGACGATGGACGTCGTGCTCGGGCCCGGCTGGCCCGGCATCCTGCTCCACGAGGCGATCGGCCACGGCCTCGAAGGCGACTTCAACCGGAAGAAGGTCTCGGCGTTCAGCGAGCGTATCGGCCAGAAAGTCGCGTCCGAACTCTGCACTGTGGTCGACGACGGCACGCTGCCGTCGCGCCGCGGCTCGCTCAACCTGGACGACGAGGGGACGCCGACGCAGCGCACCGTCCTGATCGATAAAGGCATTCTGCGCGGCTATTTGCAGGACCGGCTTAACGCCGGCCTGATGAAAATGGCGCCGACCGGCAACGGCCGGCGCGAGAGCTACGCGCACATCCCGATGCCGCGCATGACCAATACCTTCATGCTTGCGGGCGAGAGCGCGCCGGAAGACATCATCCGCTCCGTGAAAAAGGGGCTTTACGCGGTCTCGTTCGGCGGCGGGCAGGTCGACATCACCAACGGCAAGTTCGTGTTTTCGGCGAGCGAAGCCTACCTGATCGAGGACGGCAGGATCGGGCGTCCGGTGAAGGGCGCGACGCTGATCGGCAACGGCCCCGATGTGCTCACGCGCGTCTCGATGGTGGGACACGATCTCAAGCTCGACGAAGGCGTCGGCACCTGCGGCAAGGACGGCCAGTCCGTGCCGGTCGGCGTCGGCCTGCCGACGATCCGCATTGACGGCCTCACGGTTGGCGGCACGGCCGCGGAGAATAAGTAATCATGGAGCGTTTGGAATTGTCCGCCGAGCTCGCGCTCGACATTCTCAAGCAGGCGAAGCAAAAAGGCGCGACCGCCGGCGACGTCATGATGGCTGAAAGCGACAGCTCGTTCGTGGCCGTGCGCCTGGGCGACGTCGACAAGGTCAGCCAGGCGCAGGAGAAGCGCCTCGGTATCAGGCTGTTTTTCGGCGCGAGCTCGGCGAGCGCGTCGACGTCGGACATTTCGACCGCCGCGATCGAACGCCTCGTGGACGATACGTGCGCGCTGGCGCGCGCCACGGCGAAGGATGAGTACAGCGGGCTGCCGGCGCCCGAAGCGCTCGCGAAGGATCTGCCGGATCTCGATCTCGACGACGGGCAGAATCGCGCCGTGTCGGTCGACGACAAGATCCGGCTGGCGCTCGCGGCGGAGAAGGCCGCGCTCGAATTCGACCCGCGCATTACCAACTCCGAGGGCGGCGAATTTTCCGCCAGCGCGGCCCGCGTTCTTTACGCGAACAGCCACGGCTTTACCGGCGAGTATCACGGATCGAGCTACGGTGTGTCGGTCGCGCCGGTCGCGAGCTCGAACGGCTCGATGCAGCGCGACTACTGGTACTCGTCGCAGCGGAAATTCGCGCGGCTCGAAGCGCCCGAGGCGGTCGGCCGTCGCGCCGCGGAGCGCGCGCTGCGGCGCCTGGGAGCGCGCAAAGTGAAGACCCGCGAATGCCCAGTCGTCTTCGATCCCGAAATCTCAGCGAATCTTCTGCGCCATCTCTCCTCGGCACTCTCCGGCTATGCGCTCTACAAGGGCGCGTCGTTCCTGGTCGGCAGGCTGGGCGAGAAGATTGCGTCGGAGAACGTGACGATCGTCGACGACGGCACGATTCCGGGCGCGCTCGGCTCCAAACCGTTCGATGGCGAGGGACTGCCGACGGCGAAAAAGACGATCGTCGACCGCGGCGTGCTCAGGAGCTATCTGCTGGACACCTACAGCGGAAAAAAAATGAACCTCTCCTCGACCGGCAACGCGAGCCGCGGCATCGGCGATTCGCCCGGCGTCGGCCCGCTGAATTTCTATCTCGCCGCGGGCGCGCACGCGCCCGAGGAGATCGTCGCGTCCGTCGACAACGGCTTCTACGTGACCGAACTCATGGGCTTCGGCGTCAACCTCGTCACCGGCGATTACTCGCGCGGCGCCGCGGGCATCTGGATCGAGAAGGGGCAGCTCGCCTATCCGGTCGAAGAAGTCACGATCGCCGGGAACTTGAAAGAGATGCTCGCTAACATCGAGATGGTCGGCCGCGATTTGGAATTCCGCGGCAGGATCGCGGCGCCGACGCTCAAGCTTTCCCGCATGACCGTCGCGGGAAATTAAATTAACTGATGACCCGCCTTTAAGACGGCGCGCATGAGGTCGTCGACGATCGTGTGCTCGCCTTCGAACTCGACCACGGCGACGCTCCGCTCAAGGTTGAAATCAATGGACTGAACGCCGGCGACGGCGCTGAGCGCCTGCTTCAGCGCCGGCAACGCCTCGGCCTTGAGGTCCTTGATCGAGATAATCGCCGTGCGGCTCTTCATCGCCTTCCCACTTTAGCGGACGCTTTCCGCTTTGCAATAAGCTTCGATTTGCCCTTTTTTCCGTAACATGGAACAAAAGAGTTTCCATGTCGGCGGAATCTTTCGCGCTCGCGAACGCGTTTCTTTTCGCGCTGCACAATCTCTTCACGAAGAAAGCGCTGCGCACGTCGAATCCCGCGACCGGCGTGATCACAAGCCTGCTCATCAACATCGTCTTTCTCTGGACGGTGGCGCTGCTGATCGTGCCGATTGCTTCCGTGGCGAGCGCGTCGCTCCTGATTTTCGTGGTCGTCGGCTTTTTTCAGCCGGGGCTGACGCGTCTGCTCACGTACAAGGGTATCGACGCGCTCGGCGTCGCCATCACCGACCCGATTCGCGCGACCACGCCGATCTTCAGCGCGGCGATGGCGATCATTTTTCTCGGCGAGAAGATCACGGTGCCGATCGTGGTCGCGACGTTCATGATCATCGCCGGCATCACGCTGCTCTCGTGGCGCGTAGGGTCGATGAAACTCAAGAGCTCGGCGGTGTTTCTGTGGTATCCGATCGCGGCGTCGGCTTTGGCGGGCGCGTCGCAGGTCGTGCGCAAATTCGGCCTCGCAGCGATCCCGCACCCGTTCCTCGCCGCCGCGGTGACCGCCACGTCGTCCTTCGTGGTCTCGATCCTGACGCTCTGGTACGTCGAGAAATCGCAGGAGACCTGGAAGATGAACCGCGAATGCTTCGGCTGGTTCATCGCGGCGGGCGTCACGGTGAGCCTCGCGATGGTGTGTATCTATTACGCGCTCGACTTAGGAAAAGTCTCCGTCGTGATCCCGCTTAGCAGCACGGGGCCGTTCTTCTCGCTGATCTTCACGGCGCTGTTTCTCCGCGATGTCGAGCGCGTGACGCTCCGCATCGTCATCGCCGCGTCGATGATCATCGGCGGCGTGTTGGTGATTACGTTGTGGAAGTGACTTAATTCGGGAGCCGGTCTTCGATCTCGAAGCCCATGTCGGCGATCATCTTGTGCGTCTCGCTCGTCTCCATGCCCGGCGTGGTGAGATAGCCGTTCACGAACAGCGAGTTCGCCGGGTAGAGGCTCAGCGGCTGGAGCGAGCGCAGGTTGATCTCGCGCCCGCCGCCGACGCGCAGCTCCTTGTCGGGATTGACGAAGCGGAACATGCAGAGGATTTTCAAGCAGCGCTGCGGCGTCAGGGTCTTCACGCCTTCGAACGGCGTGCCGTCGATCGGATGAAGGAAGTTCAGCGGGATCGAATCGACGCCGAGCTTTCTCAGTGAGACCGCCAAATCCATCAGATCGTCGTCGGTCTCGCCCATGCCGACGATGCCGCCGCAGCAGGAGGAAAGGCCGACGGATTTGACGTTCGTCACCGTGTCCACGCGGTCGGCGTACGTGTGCGTCGTGCAGATATTTGGGTGATGGCGCTCGCTCGTATTTAAATTGTGATTGATGCGCTCGACGCCGGCGTCTTTCAGCGTCGCGATCTTCTCCTCGTCCATCAAGCCGAGCGAGCAGCAGATGTTGATGTCGACGCGGCTCTTGATGTCGCGCACGACGCCGCAGATGTCCTGAATCTCCTTGGACGTCGGGCCGCGGCCGCTGTTGACGATGCAGAAGCGCACGGCGCCTGCGGCCTTGGCCTTGAGCGCGCCGTCGATCAGTTTTTCCTTGGTAAGGAAAGGATACTTCTCGATGGGGGCGTGCGACACTGACGACTGCGAGCAGTAGTGGCAATCCTCCGGGCAGAGACCGCTCTTGGCGTTCATCAGCATGTGGATCTGCACGCGCTTGCCGAAATATTTCCGGCGCACCTTGAAGGCCGCCGCTAAAAGCTCCGGCAAATCGTCGTCCGGCGTATCGAGCACCGCCTGCATCTCCTCCCGAGCGAGCAGCTCGCCGGCAAGGGATTTTTCGGCTAAGAGGTCGTAGGTCATGCGTGGCTTGTCACCTTTCAAGAAATTGCTTCTAGCACGTGAAATCGGGTGCTTGCAACTAAGCGATGAAGGATCGCGGCCTTTACTTGGCGCTCCGGCGCTCTATCACTCGAACCAGATCGCCCACGGTGCGAACGTCTTTCAAATCCTCCTGAACGAGGCGGATGCCGAGTTCCTCCTGGAGCTCGATAATCATTTCGACGAGCATGAACGATTGCGTCACGAGATCTGACAACAGGCGCTCGTCGGTGATTTTTGCGACCGGCTGCCGTAGAAAGCTGGCTATATTTTCCCTGAGCACAGTCGTGTCGATCATTTTTTTCCTCCGGCTCTGTAGCGGTCCGTCAGGTGGAGTACGCGTGCCTCGTGCTCTTTTATCGTCTTTTGATAGACCTCTTCATCCGCCTGCCGGAATCTTTTCAGAGTTTGAACGATCAAGTCGGCGCCGTATTCTTTTTCCATTTCTTTCAAGGCCGCCTGCACCCATTCGATATGCCACGACTCGTCCGCCATAATTGTCGCGAGCGTTTCTTTGACTTCTTGTAGGATGCCGGGGATCCGGCTGTGACGGGCGTATTGGTTGATCACCCGCTTCTCGAAGACCTGCGTGATGGCGAGGACCTCCATCAAATTGACCGGCATTCCCGCAGCGGCAACGTATTGGTCTTGATAGGCTTCGGTCAGCTTTAGCGCCTGGGCGCCGAGCTTCTCGATGCACGAGCTCCAATGCCACGCGTGCATCGCCTCGTCGGAAAAATGCTTCGTCATGTCGCGTTGGATCGATCCCGGCTTCATCGATTTCGCGAGGTTGCCGAAAAACAGCGCTCCGCTGATTTCCGAAGTGCGATAAAAACTGAGGACCCAGAGCTCGTTTTCGTCCAGCATCTTGAAACTCCTTTAGAAACACATCGCCGCGGAGAGCATGGCATCGGGGAAAATCAAAGAGGCGTAGCGCAGCGTCGCGGCCTTTGCGCCGTCCAGCCGAGCGCGGCCTGTATGCTGTGCGGGATTTTCGACGGCGTAATCAGCGAGCATCGTATCATGGTTATACGGATGCGATTTGAACAACGCCTCCTTCACCGTCCACAGGCGCAGCAGCTCCCGCGAGCGCTCCGATTCGTCCATCTCGCTCCACCAGCACCGTTCTTTGTCATTGAGAAAAAAACGCGCCACGCCGGGATGGACGTCGCGATACCTTTCCAGATCGACGCCGATGCCGCGCGAAGGCGCAAGTGAAGCCACGGCGAGCGCGCAATCGCCGCTGTGCGTGAGAGAAATCCGCGCGCACGGAAAATCGATCTTCGAAGTATCCTCATCCTCGCCCAGCACGGCAAGCAGGCGTTTGAGCGCGGCCCGACCGGTGAGCCATTCGACGCGCCTCGACGCTGATTCGAATTTCAACAGACGATCTGATTCCCTGTCGGTCAGAGCCGCGGCAGGCAATGGTTCGCGAGCGGCCGCGGTTTTCACAGGTGTTGCAAGCCGCTCGCTCAACACCACCTCAAGCTTTGCCTCATCGAGCGTCATGGCCGTGCGGTTTCCAGCGACTTTCGACCAAACGGCGGCAGGTCTCGGCGGCGAGCCGCCGCAATTCGGGGTCCGGATAACGGCCGAGCGCCGCCGTCAGGTTGGTATTTTTTAAATCTTTGTCGATGAAGAGCTGGCGCGCGAACGGCGCGACGCTCGCGACCGCCTGGCTGACAACGGCGCCGCTGAACTTCTCGACGCCGTCGGCCAGCAGCTCGAACGACCCGAGGTCCGCGTAGAGAGGTTTCAAAATTCTGCGCAGCCTGAAGTCTTCGCTCTGAGAAAACACTTCGAAAGCGATGTCGACGAGGTCACGGAGCGGCAGTGCTTCCTCCCGCTTATGGCACACGTGGTAAATGACGCGGTTCGACGGTCTGCGCATCAAGGCAAAGATCGCGCGGCTGACGAATTCTCCCGACAGCAAATACAGGGGCGTCTCGGGCAGTCCGGGCATCACGGAGAGCAGCCCGTAATATAAAAGCTTCAGCGTATTGTGAAACGCGTTTTGCTGCCGTACGGTTCCGCGCTCGTCGTCCGCGATGATCGTTGCGACGCGGAAGATGCGCCACGGCAGATCGCCGAAGTGTTTCAACAAGGCGGCTTCCGAAGCCCACTTCGACCATTCGTAAAAATTCGAGAAGCCGTGGCCGTCGTCGAGCGGCGCTTCCGCGATGGCTCCCGGAGCGAGCCCCGAGGCGTAAACGGTGCTGAGAAGGCCGAAGGCCTCCAGGGAAGGACAGCCCGTGGCGAATCGAAAGAGCTTGCACGCACCTTCCAGATTCACCGCGCGCGCCGTCGTCTCGTCGACGTTGAATCGTGTGACCGCTGCGGCGTGAATGATGCCGCCGATCCCGCGCGGATCGAGCGCACGGAAAGGCTCATCGTCCAGCAGATCGCCCGCGGCGTAGCTCAGGCGCGAGGCATGACCCGCGAAACGGCGCTGGAGCGCGCTCTTTTTATTTTCGAATTCCTCCGCGCCGCCGGCTCGGAGCCAAAGGATGAGGGACGCGTCTGTGCTCTCAAGGTAGCTTGCCGCGAGGCTCGATCCCAAATAACCGTCGCCGCCGGTGATGAGAACGGTCTTCGATTCCGCGTTCATGAACTCACGTCAAAACGGGCCAGCCAGCCTCGTCGGTTCCGAAGTGCGTTAAAAATGCGAATATCCATCGTTCTACGCCGAAGGCGATGCAGCCGGAATAAGCGTCGGCGCCCGCGCGCGTGATGCGAAATGCTTCGCCGAAGTAATTCCGATGAAAATTGACCGAGCCGATCGCGAGATCGCCGTTGAAAACCATTTCAATCTTGACCGGATCGAGTTTCTGCATGAGATATTTCGAACTCCGCGCCGGCTCGAAAAATGGATCGGTGGCGTTTTGCCATTCGATGGGCAGGCCGATTTTCTTGAAAAAGCCTTCTACTGTCGCCCGGCCGCCGGCGAGAAACGCCTTGACCTCATCCGCCGTGCCGAGACAGACGATCTCGCGCATTGAGAAGCTCCACTGGCGCTGTAACGGCGCGTAATGATCCTCCCGGCGAAAGCAGGTGGCGCGCGTCGTGACGTACCTCGGCTGCGCGAGCCGCTCGTCCTGGAATTGAATATAAAAGTGATAACAGGCGGCAGGCGTCAGCACGTCGGCAATCGGGGCGCTCGCCGCAAGTTGAAGATGTCCTGCGTCGTCGAGCGGTGCCCCGCGAACGAACGCGGCGAGATTGTCTTTCGACGGATCGAGCGTGACCGGGAAGGTCACGAGGTGCGGGAAGGAGCGAAAATAGTCCAGCCGGTCGAGCTCGCGCGCCGGAATGAAAGTCGGGAAGCGATGCTCGGCGGCGCCGCGCTCGCCGGCCCATTGGAGAAACAGGCGGTCGAGTTTTTGATAAAGCTTTAACGGCGCGCCGCTGAAAGTCGATTGGCCGTTCTCATGCCAGCGGTATCCCGGGAGGAGGTTCCAATCGATTGATCGTTCAGACGCCATCGGCTTTCCCAAAAAAGTTTTCATAGATCGCGTCGATGTCGCGGAAGATTCCCGGCTTTAATTTTTCCACGTCGATCGCGCGGCCGGTGAGCTCTTCGAGAAACAGCAAGAGATCGGTTATCTGCAGCGACGTGACGATGCGCTGCTCGATGATCGGCGTCCGGTCGGTCAACGCGTCCGCGGCGATCTTGCCGTTGGTGCGAATGACCCACTCGCGCAGGGCGCGGCGAACCTCGGTTTCGGTCTTCATAGCGTCGGCTCTTCCGGCAAAATGCCGCTGTCCACGAGAAAGCGGAGACAGCCGGCGGAGACGGTTTGACGCTGCCGCTTCTGAACGGGATGCGAAAACGCCTTCAGCTGCAGGCCCCGCGGATCGTCGAAGGCCATGTCCCGGTAAACGTCCGCGTTGTAGTATTCCCGCCACGTCGCGACGATGTAGTCGCATAAATAGCTGCGCACGCCGTCCAGCACTTCGCGCGGCCACTTCGAGGCGTGGCGCTGAAACAATTCCTTGACAACCTGGCGGCCGAAGACGAGATGCCGCGCTTCGTCTCTGTGATGCATCGCGTTGATCTGCCGCGCGACCGCGTCCAGCTTCGCGTCCTGCGACATGCGGACGTTGTACACGTCAACGATCTCCTCGAAGACGAGCACCTTGGCGAAGAACAGAAAGTCTTCTTCGCCGTCAGCGTAATCGCGGGGAAAGGCGAGCTTTTTGTCCGGATAAATCTTTCCGGCGTATCGTTCGCAGAACGCGGCGAAATAGATCATGTGCTTATTTTCCTCGTCGAGGAAGTGATGCAGGTACGGAGCGAGGTCTTCGTCGTCCTTTCTGTAGAGCCGCCGCGCTAACCCTTCGATCAACGATTTTTCCCCGTGAATGTTTAAACTATAAAAATTGACAGCTTCTAAAAAGCTCAGCCGTTTTTTCTCGGTCTGCGCGAGCCTCTCGTATTCCTCGGTGCCGCAGAGCGAGATGAATTCGGGGCTCGTAAACCATTGATCGGGATCGAGCCGCTCGGGCCAGTCGCGCAAGGCAGTATAGGGGTCGGCAAACTCCTTACGCGAAATTTCCGACAGCCTTTCGACCGTTCTCTTGAGCTCAGCCATTTTCCGCCGCGCTTTCCAGGATCGCGCACTGCCAGTTGAGGCCATAGCCGGCGGTGACGAGCAGGACGCGCTCGCCCGGACGGATTTTCTTCTCCTCCATCAGCCGCTTGAGATTGGCGATGTTGTCGCCGCTGATCATATGGCCGACGTCGCCGAGAGTCGGCATCGCGACCCGCGCGAAGTCGAACTTGAGCAGCCGTGCGAGGATCTGCCACGCCTTGATATTCGTGTTCTGCGGCACGATCCAATCGATCTCGCCGATGGCGAGCGACGCCTTCGCCAGCGTTTCCTGGACGACGCGATACGTGTAGCTGAAATAACTTCCCACGACTTCGTCGTCCGAGGCGACGGCGAGCGCCCCGTTCGTGATGCCGTGGCATGCCAGCAGACGGAAACCGCCCGGCCCGCGTGAGACGACGCAGGCCGCCGCGCCGTCGGAGACGAGATTGTATGATTGTTCGTAGAGCGCGCCCTCGGGAAAGCGGTCAGCCGTGAGGCAGAGAACGCGGCCGACCTCCGGCTCCTCCGTGAGCATCATGCGCGCCAACCGCAGCGAGCCGAGCATGCCGGTGCAGGCCTGCTGGTTGAGGCCGATCACGACCGCACGCTCCATCGCGAACGCCGACTGCAACCGGCTCGCGGGAAAATTCATCAGGTGCTTGACATCCCCGGTGTCGCGGAATTTTTTCTCTTCGCCCACATTGCCGTTGGCGGGAATGCACGTCGCGTACACGACCGCGCCGATATCACCGAGCGCGCCGCGGATCTCGTTCACCGCGCGGTAAGCCAGATCGTAGGATGTCGTCCCGGCCCCGCACACGTGATGCAGTCGGAAGCCGGACTCCTTCAGCGTCGCGGGTGAAGAGACCGTCTTGCCCGCGCGGGCGGCGTCATCGACGGTAAACGTGGACTCGCCGAGGGCGACAGAGAAATGATCGACAAGGATTTCGCTCGTCCTCATGCGTCGATCCATTTCGGCCAGAAGCGTCCCGCGTTTCGCATATAGGTCTCATATTCAGCGCCGAAGGCGGATTGACGCAGGCGCGCCTCCTCTTTCGAGGCGGTGAAATTCAGTATCGAGAAGGCATAAACGAGGAGCGTCAGCGTCGTCCAATGGGGCGCCGCCAAAAAAGCGCCGATGAATGCGAGTAGGAACGAAGCATAAAACGGATGGCGAATGCGCTTGTACGCGCCGTACATGACGATATGCCGCGGCGCGTCGTTTTCTTGATGCCAGAGCGCGATGGGAATGTGGTGCGTTCCCAGCGTGAAAAAGAGCAACGCCAGCGAGGCGGTGCTGAAGCAGACCGATACAAGCTCAAAGAGCGCCTGCAAAGTTCCGTTCGCGAACGGAGATAAATAACCGAGAAAAATCGCAAGGAGAACCGGCGGGCAGAGGAAAAACGGCGCGGCGGTAAGCCACCAAAGCGCGTTGAAGCGGCCGTCTTTCCTAAAAAACACCGCGGGCAGCGCGCCGACGGCGGCGAAATTCAAGCAACAGAGGACTAGGACGGCTGAGCTCACGTCCGGCTCTCCGAATACTCCGCCGCCAGCTTTTTGACTTCTTGCAAATCCACTTTTCCCGTCGGCAACACCGGGAGGCTCTCGACCTGAAAGCAATTTTCGCGTCGCGGAATCCAGAGCCTCGGGAGCGCGGTTTCGCAGAGCTTATCCCAAAGCTCCGCCGGCGTAAAACCCGGGTGCGAATACAGCACAATCAGCCGCTCGCCTTTTTGCTCGTCGGGGACCGACACCACGACGGAGCTGCGCTCGCCCAAAATCTCATTCACGGTCTCTTCGATCTTGACGTGCGGCACCATCTCTCCGGCGATCTTGCTGAAGCGCGATGCGCGGTCGGTGATGCGGATGAAGCCGTCGTCATCGATCGCGGCGATGTCGCCCGTGACATACCAGCCGTCGCGGAAGACCTCGCGCGTTTTCTCCGCGTCGTCGAGATAACCGATCATCCGATTCGGCCCGTTGACGAGCAGCAATCCCTCGGCGTTCGCCGGCAGCGGCGCGCCGGTGTCCGGATCGACGACTTTCGCCGCCACTCCCGGCAGCGGATGGCCGACGGTGCCGGATTTCATGCCAGTCTGATGCTCAGCGCCGTCGGCGACGTCCGGGATATTGACCGAGATCACCGGGCTCATCTCGGTCGCGCCGTAGCCTTCGAGGAGATCGAGACCGTACTTTTCCTTGAATTCGCGTGCGATCGACTCGCGCAGCCTTTCCGCGCCGGTGACCGCGTAGCGCAGCGTCATGAATTGCTCGCGCGAAATTCGCCGCAGGTACGCCGCATAAAACGTCGGCGTGCTGATGAGGATCGTCGCGCGGTATTTTTCGGCGAGCTCGCCGATGGTTTTGCCGTCGAGCGGATTCGAATGGTAGACCGCGCCGAAGCCCGTGATCAGCGGAAACCACAGCGTGCCGGTGAAGCCGAAGGAATGGAAAAACGGCAGCACGCCGAGCATGCGGTCCTCCGGCGAGACGTGGAAGAGCTGCGCGAACGATTCGATGTTGGAAAGCACGTTGTCGTGCGAGAGCATGACGCCCTTCGGCGAGCCGGTGCTGCCGCTGGAGAAAATCACCGCGGCGAGGGCGTCGGCGCCAAGCTTGTCGTCGCCGTAAATCCGCGTCAAGAAGTGCGCAGGCAAAATAAACGCGCGCGCGGCCGCCCGGGTTTTCTCCTTCGGCTTGAGGTCGCTCAGCAGTTCTTCGAGATCGATCATGCCGTCGACTTTCGCGAGCTTTGTGCGAGCGAGGAACTGGCGCGAAGTGAGAATCGTCTTGATGCCGCAGCGCTGCCGCGCCTGTTCGAGCGCCTCGGCGCCCGCGGTGAAATTCAAATTCACCGCCGTCTTGCCCGCGATCGAGACGGCGAGGTTCGCGAGCGCGCCGCCGGCGGACGCCGGAAACAACAGGCCGATCATCGGCTCGCCGGCGCATTTTTCTTTGAGCCTCCGCGCGAGCAGCAGACTGGCGACGAGCGCCCGGCCGTAGGTGAGCGCGCGCCCGGTCGAGTCCGCCATGCAGAACGAGAACCAATGGCGCTTCGCGGTCTGGATGAAGCGCAGCGGCAGCGTCTCGCGCGGCCCGCGGCGGTAGCGCGCCGCCGCGCTCCCCAGCTCCGCGACCGCTAGACGCGCGTCGTGCGCCGTCGCGGACGGCGGCAGCGGCGCGCCGAACGAGATTGTCACCGGATAGGGAAACCGCTCGGGCCGCTTCCAGAAAAAACGGCCTTGTTTGAAACTGAAGATACTGCCCCAGACGCGGTCGAGATGGATCGGAATGACGGGCACGTTCATGTCTTCGACGATCTTTTCGAAGCCGCGCTTGAACGGCAGCAGGTTGCCCGTGCGGCTGATGCCGCCCTCGGCGAAGATGCACACGACGTGGCCTTCGGCCAATTGCTCGCGCGCCCGCTTGAGCGATTCGACGGTCTCCCGCCGGCTGCGCGCCGAAACCGGGATCGCCTTCATCAGACGCAGAATCCAATTGATCGAACGCATCTCGTAATAGGGCGCGTACATCATGAAGCGGATGAAGCGCTGCACGGACGCGCCGACCAGCAGCGGGTCGGCGAAGGAGACGTGATTGCAGACCAGCAGTGCCGGGCCGCGCAGCGGCACATGCTCCTGGCCGACGATGCGGATGCGGTACATCGTATGCGTGAGCAGCCACAGGGCGAAACGCGCGAAATAATCCGGCACCAGCCGCAAGACCACCACGGTCGCTGCGAGCGTAAACGCTCCGAGCAGCAGCGCGATGCGGTCGGGAGCGAGGCCGAGCGCGCTGCGTAAAAGCCAATGCGCGCCGGCGGCCAGCGCGATCGCCAGCGTATTGAGGAAATTGTTGGTGGCGATGAGCCGGCCTTTCTCATCGCGGCCGCTGCGCTGCTGCAGCAGCGCGTTCAGCGGCACGGCGAAAAGGCCGCCGGCAAAACCGAGAGCGATCAGCGCCGCTGCGGTCGCGGCGTAAGAGTGGCCCGTGAAGGCGAGCAGCGCCAAGGAAATGCCCATCGCGATCGAGCCCGCGGGCACGAGGCCCAGTTCTACCTTGTCTCCGGAGAGGCGGCCGGCAGCGAGGCTGCCGACGCCGATGCCGATCGCGAGGAAAGTTCCCAGCAGCGTGATGTGCGATTCGTCGAGCGCGAGCAGCTCTTTGCCGAAGAACAGTGTATCGAGCTGCACGAGCGCGCCGACAAACCAAAAATAGGAAATCCCGAGGACCGTCAGCCAGAGCGCGCGATCGGGATAGAGCCGCTTCATGCCCTCCCAGATCTCACCGAAGGGATTGAGCCGCAGCCGCCGCGACGCGGTGGACGCCGGCGGTACTCTGGGAATCCCGAGGCTCGTCCATGTGCCGATCACGGCGATCGCCACCAGCAGGACGCCGATCCATGCCGGCCGGTCTTTCCATACCATGTAGATGGGACCGCTGAGCGATGTGCCGAGAATGATCGCGACAAACGTGCTCATCTCCAGGAGGCCGTTGCCGCGCGAGAGATCTGCGTTCGGAACCATCTCGGGGAGAATGCCGTATTTCGCCGGGCTGAAAAATGCCGTGTGCACGCCCATGAGAAAAACGATCGCGAGCATCGGATCGATGCCGCCGGTCGCGAAGGCGATCAATGCGAGCGCCATTACGAAGATCTCGAACACTTTCACCGAGACGAGCACGCGTCTTTTGCTGTAGACGTCGGCTAGGTGGCCGGCGTAGCCGGAAAACAGCGCCGACGGAAGGATGAACAGCAGCGCAATGAGGTCGACGTAAAAGCCGCCCGCGCCGCTCACGACGGCGTTCAGCGCGACGAGCGAGACGGCCATCTTGTAGAAATTATCGTTGAACGCGCCGAGAAACTGTGTCCAGAAAAAGGCGGCGAAGCCCGGAAGCCTGAAAGTATCCGTGTATTTTCCAGCGGCCATGCGAGTCTATAAGATAACGCGGCGCGGCTCGGGAAAAATCTTTTTGAGCGCCGCGTGCGTCGCGGCGGCGGAGACGAGCGTCCCGGCGATCATGGTGCCGAGCCAGAGCCCGGATGGCAGCCACGTCTGCGAGCTCTCATCGCTGAATCCGTACACGTAGTTCACGTTGACCGCCGCCTGAGGATTGGACACCGGCGCAGGCGGCACAGGTCCAAAGACGTAGCACACGATCAGCACCGCCGCGATGACAATCGCTTCTGCGCCGAACGCCCGCCGGTCGTATCCCAGTCGACTCAACAACCATAGCAGCAGCAGCGGCAGCCAGCCGTGAAACGACGAGAGCGCGCGTACGAACAGCGGAATGCGCTCATCGAACATGTATGCCGTTATGCCGGTCACGTGATGGCCGGTCGCGAGGCGTGCGGCGAAATCTGCAATCCAGAGCGTCTGCGGCAGCAGTATCCCGACTGCCTGCGCGCCGATGATAAACGGGCTCTCGAGCCAAAGGCCGGCGCAAGTGAGCAGCAGCGCGATGTCGCAGAAAAATAAAAAATTCCAGGGCGTATAGGTCTTCCAGTAGTAGGGCACGAGAACGGCGACAAACGCGCTGTAAGCCAGCTTGACGATCATCGGAATGCGACGGCCTCGGACCGCAGCCGTGTACTCCATCTGCCCCAAATCCTTAGGCGAAAGCGCAACGGGACGCAACAAAGAATTCATATTCATCTCAATGAGCAAGCATGGTGCCAGAGGCAGGGCGCGGAAAAGTCCAGACGGTTACTGGATGGATTCATGTTTCGACCCGCCAACTGCCTGGCTGCTTGGGCGGTCGGCGTGCGCGGATCGGCAGCCGATTAGGCGGCGGCGATTTACGGTTTGACGGCTGCGAAATCCCGGAACGAAATGCCGAGATTTTTCAGCACCAGCGCTTGGCGGTCGAAATAGCTCGCGCGCGCCGCCGCGAGGTAGCCGCCGCCGATCGATGGAAGCGCGAAGACCGGCAGCGGGTAGTCGGTGCCGAAAAGCAACCGCTCCTGAATCTCGGGATGGCGCTTCAGGATGAAAAGCATGTCGGCCCGGTTCGGCAGCGTCAGTGCCGAGGCGTCGAGATAAAAGTGCGGGTAGCGGAAGACGAACTCGCGCACGGTATTGAGATGCGGCTCGTAGCCGAATAGCCCCTCGCTGCAGCCGTGCGCGCCGATCACGGTCACGCCTGCTTCAAGCGCATTGCGCAGCCGCGCGGGGTTGCCGGCCGACTGGTCGCGCCCGGCGAGGCTGAATTCGTAGCCGACATGGCTCAAGAGCGGAAGCTTCAAGCGCGCGAGCGCCCGATAAAAAGGCAGATAGCGGCTCTCGGCGGGATCGAAGCACTGCGCGTTGGGAAGAATCTTCACCAGAGCCGCGCCGGCGGCCGCCGCGCGCTCCAGCTCGTCGAGCGCGTCGCGCCGCTGCGGGTTCACCGACGCGCCGGCGAGAAAGCGGTCGGGATATGTTCTCGCGACCTCGAGCGCGTAGGCATTCGAGATAAGAAAATCCGTCCGCGTCGCGTCGAGATTTCCGCCGGCGTCGTAGACGCCGTCGAGCGCGAGCAGCACCGCTTTTTCAACCAGCGTCGCGCGCCCGAGCTCGCGCAGCAGGCGCTCGACGTAGAAGGCGTTCGACTCGGCCGGCTTGCGGAAGTCGATGCCGAACTTCCACATGATGAAACGCGAGAGCGGCCGGCGCAGCATCTTGGGCGAGATGTAGCAGCCGTTGTCGCCGTCGGGGAGCGCAGCGAGATGCACGTGGACGTCGATCACGGCCTCGATTATATGGGCGGCTGCGGCGAATATCCACGCGGATGAAAACTACACAGCGGCGGGTAGCGCGAAGTACTCCTCGCTCTCGGCTTCGGAGCGCCGGCCGTGCAAATTGCGCATGATGTCGCGGTAGCGGCGCTTGCGCGCGGCGAACTGCTCTGCGTTCCAGGTGTCGCGCCACAAACGCATCACACCCTCTTCCAGCTCCTCGACCGACATGCCGCGCGGGCGGAAGTTGACATCGAAGAGCGTGCAGCGGTCCCACGCGCCGGGGTAGAGCAGGCGGCCTTCGCGCGCGAGCCGGTCGTAAAGCCGCGTCCCGGGAAACGGCGTGAGGATCGTCACCTGGACTTCGAGCAGGCCCGAGCGCTCGACGAATTCGCGGATCTCGTCGAAGATGTCCGGCGTGTCGGAGTCGAGCCCGACGATGAAGCAGCCGCAAACGCTGACGCCGCGGCTCTGGATCTTCTCGATCGCGTCGACATATTGCGGCAGCCGGCCCGCTTTCCAGTTCACGCGGTCGAGACCGTCGAGGCTCGCAAGGCGCGGGCTCTCGAAGCCGACCAGGATCTGGCGGCAGCCGCTCGGGTACAGCAGGTCGAGCAGCTCGTCGTCGTCGGCGATTGAAACGTCGCTCTCCGTGAAATAGCGGATGCGGCGCGGCGCGAGCTCTCGCAGCAGGAGTTTGGCCCAGCGCTTATTGACGAACGTATTATCGTCGGCGAACTCGATGAAGGGCCGGCGCCACAGCGCGCGTATAGCGTCGATTTCTTCGAGCACGCGCTCGACCGGCTTCACGCGGTAGCCGCCGTAGAGCCGCGATGCCGCGCAAAACTCGCAATCGAGCGGGCAGCCGCGCGTCGTCTGCACGGTGATGCGGTTGTACGGCCCGAGGCGATTCAATTGTCCGGTCGCGCGCGGATCGATGTCCGCCGATGCGGCGGCCGGCGCGGCGAGCAGATCGAACCGCGGCAGCGGCGCCGCGTCGAGTCGAAGCCTTCCCGGCGCCGGCTCGCGATAGATTCTTTTCAGTCGTGAGCGCCCGCCGCGCTGGAAATCGCGCACGACCTCCGGCCAGACCGTTTCCGCTTCGCCGGCCACGACGGCGTCGGCGTGGAGCGCCGCCTCCTCGGGCAGCACCGTCGCATGCAGGCCGCCGAAGACGACCGGCACGCCGCGCGCGCGGTACGCATCGGCGACGAGATAGGCGTCGAACGCGCGCGCAGTGTAGGTCGAGAGCGCAACGAAATCGAAATCGAGCGTCGGCTTTGCCGCAAAAGACGCGACGTCGTCCACTTCGACATACTCCAGCTCGACGCCTTCGGGCGTCGCGCCGGCGATCGTCAAGAGCGCCAAGCTCGGCAGCTGCGCGATCACGCGCCCGCGGTTGACGAACTGCGGCAGCGTGATGCCGAGGTCGATGAACTTACGCGTCTGCAGTTTGACGCCGGCGATGGCGACGAGGCCGATCTTCATCTGCGGCTCCTTTCGTTACGAAGTGACCAAGAGAAATCAGCGACATGCCGGCGACGATCGCTAGCTCGTGCGCCGCGCGCATCAGAACGCGCGTCGTTCCGTCGTATCCGCCGGCGAAGTTTCCCAACAGCGGCGCGTCGAAGGCGTAGAGTCCCATGACGAGGCCGGCCGCAGTGCTCGCGGCGACCAGCCGCCAGCCCCACAGCTCCGGCCCGCGCGCGCAACGCTGCGCCATAAGCGCCGCGGCAACCGCCGCGTAAACGACGGCGAGCGCCGGCAGCGGCAGAAGCATTCGGAATTCGAGGCGCGTGAATGCCGCCGCCGTTAGAGCCAGCGGCATCGCGGCGGCGCCGAAGATCATCGCGCGCCGCGCACGGGCGGCTTTGCCGTTTTCGTCGCCAAAGCGCGTTGCGAGATCGGATATGAATACTCCGAGCAGCGGCAGCGCGACGGCGGCAACGAGCGCGAGGCGAAAGAGGCGCATGCGAAGGCCGTTCGCCGCGCCGAGAGACAGCGGCGGGTAAGCGAACGCCGCGGCGTCGAAGAGAATCCCGATGATGAGCAACCTGAGCGGCAGCGAAACCTCGGCTCTCCGATCCGCGGCTTGCATGTCCTTGCTCACGCCATCCGCGCAAAGATTTTGAATGTCGCCCAGCCGAGGGCGGCGCCGGCCGGGAGATCGGCGAGATAGTGCTGCTTCGTGAAAACCGCGCTCGCCGCGATCAGTACGGGAAAGAGCAGCGCCCAAGCGCCGAGCGCCGGATAGAGATGCAGCGCCGTCAGCGTCGCGACCGAAACGTGCATGCTGGGAAAGCAATTCGACGGCGCGTCGACACGTTGCACGTAGGCGAGGAAGCGCTCGGCGAGCGTTCGGCGCGCGTTGAGCTGCCGCCAGCTCGCCGGCGTCGTCACCGGAAAGGCGATGAAGAACGCCATCTGGAGCCCGAGCAGCAGGAGAAAGCTCCCTGCCATGCGCGTGAACTCCGAGGGCGAATCGACGACCCAGTTGAGGTAAAGGATCGCCGGATAATAGAGGAAGCTATAGATCCACACCCAGTTCGGACGATAGGGGATGCGCTCGTCAAGTTTGAGCTTCAGCTCGCGCGGCATCGCAAGCGGATGGCTCTGGCACCAGAAATAAAACTGATACGCGCCGACGATGAGAAAGACGCTGAGCATGAGATTGAGCGAGTAATCGGTGAAGTTCATGACGTCCTCCTGAGCAGGTGGAGGAGCAACGTCCATGCCACACGGATGACGAAAAACGGGGCGAAAAATCGCAAAAATATCGTCAAGATCGGAAGATGCGGCTAGTTGTTTAGGCGGTGGGATTAAGGGAGTGCCTAACGCATTAGGCGGTTACGTCTAAGGCGCTGACGCTGAGTGTCTTGGCGGAGTGGCCCAATATAGGTATGATATTAGAGTTGGGGGTGGCTGTGGGCGTCGCTGATACATCGAAAACCGTACTTACCTTATGCGGATGTGTCGTCCTAATTTTATTCGGATGCACGGCGGCACAGATCGAGCACAACTGTGGCGCCGCTGTTCCTCGCCCTGCGCAGTCAGTGGAGGTCGATGGCGTCTCGGTCAATTTTGAAGCCAACCTGAAATCGAATCGATCTCCGACGATCGTTTTGATCCACGGCTTCGGAGCTAGCCTCGAAACGTGGCACGACATTTATCCAGAGCTGTCGGCGGAATTTTCGACCGTCCGGTTGGATTTAAGAGGCTCCGGATTTACCTCGAAGCCGCATGATCAAAAATATTCGCCCGACGATCAAGCGGAATTCTTGATTCACTTTCTAACGAGACTTGGACTGAGGCGCGTCGTGCTTGTCGGCCACTCGCTCGGCGGCGAGATTGCATTGCTGACGTATCTTAGAGTCAAGGACCACCCGCAGCCATTGACCATCGACGGTTTAGTATTGCTCGATAGCGCCGGGTATGTACAGAGACAGCCACCCATCGTTGCGGCGACAAAAAATCCCTTCTCTCGTTTTTTTATGTCGTATTCAATTCCTCCACAGCTGCGCGCGAAGCTCATGCTCGAAGCGCTCTTCGCTGACAACGCGCGAGCTACGCCGGATCGAGTCTGCCGCTACGCGTATTTTATGGATGTGCGAGAAAGTAGATATCCATTGGAGCAGACCGCGAAGCTGATCGAGCCTCCCGACGCAGAGTCCAATGAGCTTCGCTTTAAAGACATCGACGTGCCCACTTTAATCATATGGGGAGCGGCCGACGCGTGGATGCCGATCGAAAATGCTCATCGATTCCATAGCGATATTAAAAACTCAAAATTAATCATTCTGGAAAAGACGGGACACGTGCCGCAGGAAGAACGCCCCCAGGAAGTTCTTCGGCAGCTAAAAACATTCCTGTCGGACCTTCGTTGATTTACGCTTTTCTGTTCGTCGGATTCTTCAAGATATTTTTCCACGTAGCCCGTACGCCTTCATCTTGTTCTGTAGCGTCGCGCGGCTTACGCCGAGCGCCTTGGCGGCGCGCGTGACGTTGCCGCCGCTCGCGGCGAGCGCGTCGGCGATCGCCTTTTTCTCGATGACGTCGGCCGACGCGCGGGCGATTCCTTTCAAATCCGTGGGCGCCGCCGAGCCCGGCGCGGTCTCGGCGCGCATCTCGGGCGGCAGGTCGGCAGCATCCAGATACTCGCCCTTCGCGACGACGATCATGCGCTGGACGACGTTCTCCAGCTCGCGCACGTTGCCCGGCCACCGCCACGCGATCAGCAGCGCCATCGCCTGCGGCGTGGCGCCGCGGATATTCCTCTTTAAGCGCGCGTTGCTTTTTTCGATAAAATGAGAAACCAGCGGCGGGATGTCTTCGACGCGCTCGCGCAGCGGCAAAATCGTGAGCGGAAAGACGTTGAGCCGGTAATACAGGTCCTGGCGGAACTTGCCGTCTTTGACGAGCTCGTCGAGCTTTCGGTTCGTCGCGGCGACGACGCGCACGTCGACTTTAATCGTCGCGTGTCCGCCGACGCGCTGCAACTCGCCCTCCTGAAGCACGCGCAGCAGCTTCACTTGCGTGCCGGCTGAGGTCTCGCCGATTTCGTCGAGAAACAGCGTGCCGCCGTGTGCCGATTCGAAAATGCCTTTGCGCTGCGCGGCGGCGCCGGTGAAGGCGCCTTTCTCGTGCCCGAACAGCTCGCTCTCGAGCAGCGTCTCCGAGAGCGCGCCGCAATTGACGCCGATCAACGGCTGCGCGCGCCGCGCGCTCTGAAAATGGATCGCGCGCGCGATCAATTCCTTACCGGTGCCGGTTTCGCCCTCGATCAGGACCGTCACGTCGGTTTCGGCGATCGAGCGCACGAGACCGAAAAGCTCCTCCATCGGCTTGCTCCGGCCGATTATGCCGGCGACCCCGAATTCCTGCTCGACCGCGCGGCGGAGCGTGAGATTCTCGCGCTGGAGGCGCGACTTCTCGGTCGAAAACTCGGCCATGCGGATGTGACTTTGCTTCAGCTGCTTCAAATGATCGAACAGCAGGCGGGACACCTCTTTGCGAATCGCGTCGGCCGACACTTCCTGCCGCCGCGCGGCCGCTTCCTTCCACTCGAAGCGGAAACGACAGTAAGGCGCGGCGTAAATCTCGCCCTCGTTCAAGGCGTGCTGGAGCGGCCCAGCGCTGAGGACGCCGGCTTTTACGATGCGGTAGGCCTCGACCGACGCGGCGCTCCCTCCTGCGGCCGGAGCGCCCGCCGTCAGAACTTCGACCGCGCCGTCGCGCTCGGGCACGACCGGCGCGTCGGGTATGTAGAGTGTGAACTCGTCCTTCACCGGCACGCGCTCCGAGCCGAGCGCAATTTTAACCGCTTCAACGACCGGCTCGCCGGATGCGGCGCAGAGCGCGACGCGATCGCCGTCTCGCCGGACGCTGTAGCCGGGAAATTCGTCGGCGACGTCTTCGAGGCTGAGCTGCGAGAATTCTTGCACGCAGCGCGCGTCCTCGATGAACGGATAGAGGCGCGGGAAGCCCTCGGTGAATCCGCGAAGCAAATGGATCGTCGCGACGCCGGGCGCGGCGTCGGCGCCGAAGTGGGCGAGGATAAAAAGCTCCGGTTTCGCGCCGGGCCGCTCGAACGATTGCAGCTTCAGGTAATTCGTCTGCGCCGCGCCCCAGAGATTCGCGAAGACGAGCGCCGTGCGCACGTCGTTGAGCACGCGCACGATGATGTCGAAGAGCGATGGCAGGCGACGCTTTCCCGGCGCAAAATACGCTTTCGCGGCGTGGTACGCGAAATCTTTCTTGCCGGTCAGCTTCTCGCACTGCGCCTCGAGCTCGCGCAGCACCGCGAGCGGGATCCAGTTCGCGGGATCGGTCAGGAAGGCTTCCGGCTCGGCGGGCGCCTCGAAGCCGTCGGCGGCGGCGAACAGAACGGGATAGTCGATCGCGCTGCCGCAGCCCTGCGCTTTGACGTGGCTCAGCAGCATGTCGCTCAAGAGGCACGTGACCCAGCGCTGCTTCTCGCCGCTTCCGCTCGTTTCCATTGTGAGCGGAAATTCTGCTCGGCTCGCGGCCGATTTGCAACCGGCGCTTGCAACCGGCGTCGCCGGCGCCGATAATAGAGGCGATGGAGCTTCGCTGGATCAAAGTTTCCGCATGGGAGCGCCGCGGCGCGCCGCTGCACGGCTTTCTCGGCCGGCGCGGCGGCAAGAGCGAAGGCGCGTTCATGGGCCTCAACCTATCGTTCCGCGTCGGCGACGATCCCGCGGTCGTCAAGGACAACTTCTGCGACGTGAAGAAAGCCGTCGGCGTGCACAATCTCAAAGTCGTCACCATGAAGCAGGTGCACGGTGATCACATCGCTGACGTCGCCGATCCGAAGATCAAGGAGATCGGCGAGGCCGACGGCATGGTCGCCGAGAAGCCGGGGATTTTCCTCGGCCTGCTGACAGCCGACTGCGCGCCGATTCTTTTTTCGATGCCGGAGCGCAAGCTCGCCGCGGTCGTGCACGCCGGCTGGCGCGGTACGCTCGCGGGCATCGCGCCGAAGATGGTGCGGCATTTGAAAGAACGCTACGGCGTCGCGCCGGAAGAGATCGAGGCCGCGCTCGGACCGACAATTGGCGTGTGCTGCTACGAGATCGGCGCGGACGTTGCCGAGCCGCTTACCGTTAAGTGGGGCGACGCGGCGAAAAGCGCGATACAGTCGCGCGTCGGTAAACAGTATCTCGACATCCGCGAGCTCAACCGCCGCCAGCTCGAAGGCGCCGGCGTCGCGCCCGAGCGCATCGTCGTCGCCGGTCCGTGCAACGCGTGCGACCGAGAATTCTTTTCCTACCGTCGCGACAAAGACACCGGCCGTCAGCTGAGCTTTATCGGTTGGCCGTCATAGAGCAAGGCGGTTTTTTATTGACTTACCCAGATCGCTTCCTTAAACTGTTAATCAGCAGGGAAAGGAGGTGGTCCAGTGATAAATGACAAATGTACGGACTGTGAGGTGGCTGGGACCTAGCGTCTGAGCCAGCCAATTGACGGGGGTTCGGGCTCAGGCCTGTAAATCCCCCCAGTCACCGGGGCCCGCTTCTTCGTTTTGCAGCGAAGGGGCGGGCCCTTTTAATTTTGGGGGTGCAACGAGTAAACGATCGCCGCCGGGCGCTTCCGTTCCGCGTCGAAAAAGAATGCCGCGGCCGCGCTGGCTTTGCCCGGGTTCGCGGCGGGCCAGCGATAAGCCCAAGACGGCGACTGTTCCCATAGCGAAAGCACCAGATATTTTGACTTTCCCTCCGCGATCGTTCGCTCGAAAACTTCCGGCTGGTTCGGTATCGGATAGGAGGCGCGTTCCGAATAATAAGTATTTTGCGGCACGCTCGAAGTTATGACCGAATCGCCCGGCTGGGAATGCGCCTTGATCCACAGGCCGGCGCCCTGGATCGCGGCGAACGAGTCGAGCTTGGCGGCGATCTCGGCGTCCGAGCGCAGCGCCATCGAAACCGCCGCGTAAAGCAGAAACAATGTGACGGCGGCGACCGCCGCCGGCAAATTAAAGCGCTTAAGGTATTTGTATCCCGCATCCAGCGCTACAGCGGTGAACAGGAAAATCGCGGGGAAGATCATGGCTATGTAGCGGTCCTCGAAATGATCGACGAGCAGAGCGAAAAAAAGAAACGGAGCGACCGTCCAAAGAAGCAACAGCAAATAACTTTGGACGGTCTTGTCGCTAAAGGCGCCCCGCCATGCGAGCACGACAACGGCTAGAACAAGTCCGGCGATAAATACGACCGTGACAGGTATGTTCGTGTAGTTCGGAAAGAAGACAATGTACTGGATTAAGATCTGGCCCGGATCGAGCGCAGCTTTTCCCGCTGTCCGGAGGGCGCGTTGCGATAGGAAGGGAAAAAAGGGATTGTCGTAGGCGGCCCAGTAGTAGATCAGAAACGGCAGCAATACGGCGAGGCCGAGAAGCGAAGAGACCAGCCAGCGTTTATCCTTCCACAGCCGGTCTCTTTCAACGACGATTAGAAAAATTATCGCGACGACGATAAAAATTCCCACTGTGAAGCGCATCGCGGTTCCCAGAAAGAGCACTGGCAGCACCGCCCACGCGCTATAGATTGCATTGAAGTAGACGGCTCTTACGAGCAAATACGCGGCGAGGACGACGAAGAAGACCTGCGGCAGATCGACGAGCAGGCGCATCGAATAGAAAAGATCGATATAAAAAGCTGAGGCGAGAGCCGCGGCGTAAAGGCCGACACGTTTATTAAAGAGCAGTGCGCCGAGGCGGTACAGAAAAATCAACGACGCGGTCGAAAGCGCGATCCAGAGAAGCCGGATGGCGACTTCGCCGACGCCGAGCTTGAGAAGCCCAGCCGCTAGGATCGGCAAAAGCACCGGCCGAGATTTGTACCAGCCCGTCTCAGGCGTGCCGAAAGCCAGCGCTTTCGCCTTGAGCATGTACTCCGCCTCGTCCCACCAGAGCGGCTGATCTTGGGTAATGAGGAAGTAGTTGACCCGAATCAGGATCGCGACAAAAAGAACTCCGAAAAAGATCCAGTCGCAGATATCGAGTCGAAAGGGTGCTTTTGTTTGCTGCTCTTCATTCGCAATCATAAAACGCGTAACGGCGCTCTTAACACGCCGCCACAGTTCTGTAAAGAAAGTTATCGGATTACTGCTCGAACGCGCCGATATCGCAGCCGCCGCCCTGCGGTCGCGTGACGCCGCGCTGATCTGTTGCAGGGCAATCTGCATCAACAGGCGCAGCATCAATCGCTGGGCTGCCTGGGACGAGGGCATGCGTGAGCGTCGGGCCGCCGTTGTCGGCAAGCCGAGAAAGAATGTTTTTTAATTTCACGCCAGGAGCAGGAACGCCAGGGGTTGGGAAAAATCCATAGACACCCGAATTCCCATTAAGACCGAAGATATTCGACTCCGCATGAACGGTGCCTACGGCAGAGTTTTTTATCTCCGGACCCATCGTCGCCTTGTTGCCCGATATAATCGAAAGCTTCAAATCGAGCTGGGCGAACGATCCGTTAGCAATGCCGCCCCCTTGACCACTACCTTTCGAATTCACAATATTTCCTGTAATCGTTCCATTTTCTATTCTTGTCCCACTGTATTGACTGTTTAACAATCCCCCGCCCGACCCTGCGGCGGTATTGCCTGAAATGGTACTATTTAAAACGACTATTCCTCCCTGTAGATTCGCGACGCCCCCGCCTGCGCCAGCTCTATTGTTATAAATAGTTGACTTATCGATCGTGCCACCGGTAGACGCATAGCAACCAGGGAAGCGTGGGAATAGGGATCCATACTCAGAGTGCCGCTTCTGTAGGTGTGTGAACCCACCGCCTAAACTTCCTGCGGTATTCGCAGAAATTGTGCTGTTCGCAATGGTAAAACTACCGCAGTTGAATACACCTGCGCCGTAAAAGGCAGCCGAGTTTCTCGTAATCAGACTATTCGCCACATCTAGAATCGCGCCGCCGGCATTATAAATGCCTCCTCCGTCGGTGGCCTTATTACCCGAGATAACACTGTCGACGAGCGCCAGAACTCCTGTGTTGAAGATCGCGCCGCCTTGAGCTTGATTGCCACCACTCAGGATGACGTTCTCGAGCCGCAAAGATCCAGTGTCACTTACGGCAAGCAAACGACCAGGAGTTTTCTTCTTCTTGTTCCGAACGATCGCGGTGCCGTTGCCCTGGATCGTGATGTTGCCGGTAATTACCGGTAGTGCTGTATCGCCCTGGTAATCAGCATAAATCGAGCTCAACGTGATGGTGGTATTCGTCGGCAGAACGACCGTGTCCACGCCATCGCCGGCTACGCAATCCGGATGGGTAGCTGCATGGCTGTTTGAATTAATAATCGCTTCTATCAGCGAACATTGATTGTCGCCGTCATTGAGGGCGGGAATGTTCGTTGTGACGGGAATCATGGCTGGTTGCGCAGACTGTGATAGTGCCAGCAGCAGTGCAGCGCCGCTTACCGACCGAACAAGCCGCTGTCGGCTTTCAGTCGGGAATACTGAAACAGAGCGCAAAAGCTTTCGCTGCATGGCGCGACGTGCAACACGTGGAAGTAAAGATAGATAATTGTATGCTGCGAAATAATACTCAAATAGATCATGCCGCTGTTTAGTGCTGAGCTCTGCAACAAAAGAAGCTGCCGCTTGGGACAGTGCACTGTCCCAAGCGGCAGCAATGTTATTGCGTGACGGCAGATGCAGATCAGGCTTCATAGGTAATCCAGCTGCGATAATAAGACGACTTATGTCTATTTCAATGAGGATTTTACCTGTGTTCGCCTTATGTTATTACCTACTTCGCATCGATATTATCGAAGCGCGTATTGGCGATTTGTCCACCTCCTATTTGTGTAAAGAGATCGCCCGATGCGATTCCATCGGCCCACACCGTTGGCGGCCCCGCGCTTATACCAGTAGTTATTGGGACACCATCGAGTAGGATTGTGAATGTAGCATCGTTTTCCATCTGAACCGTATACCTATGTATCGAAGCAGGTGTTGCCACGGATCCTGCGTTGTGCCACCCCTGCCATACACCATCGACGTCAACAGACCATAATATGACACCACCAGTGTTATTCGGCTGCACACCGACCAAGACTCTATAAAGAAGATCACCAGTCGAAACCTTTATTCCTGATACGTCTGAGCCCACAGTAGGTATGGCCATATTTGCCTCCCAGACAGTCGACCCTATAGGTAGTGCGCTTCTAGCGTAGTGAGTTGCGAAACCACCTAATGGCTGCCCGGTCGCCTTCAACTCCCCGCTCACGACAGTCCAATATCCGCTGGGATAAAGCGTCCAGCCGTTGGCATTGCCATCACTAAAATCATCGGAAAAGACGAAGCCGTCGGTTGCTCGATCTCCGGCGGTTTCCCATATCTGGACGTTAGTGAATGTAGAAGTGTTCAAGGCTGCATTGTTGTGCGAAGTTACCGCTAATCCGACCTGGACGGCGCTTGGCATCGAAATTGTATCGGTACCTACTTGCACCCAGTTAACGCCATCGCTCGATTTATAGCCGGTAAACGTCATACCCTGCCTTACGAGCTTCACCCAATATGGAGCGGTCCGACCATCCGCTGGTGTGGTCAACGTAGCTGTATTTCCAGTCTCTACGCGGCGTTCGAATGACGTGCCGTTGCCGCGCGTCAGCATCATCATGGCAAAGGGTGCGTCAGGATCTGTCGACTCGCGGATCATAACCCCTGCTTTTGCCCAGGCATTCGTATTTTGCACAGCCGTGACACGTGCGATGATCGTCGCGTCGTAATTGACAGTACGATACAGAAATTGAAAAGCATCTGCTGTGCCGGCAATGTCCGCGCCGGACCCCTTAACGGTGTAAGTGCCATTCGTATAAGTCGACGTACCCGCTACGCCGACGCTGCCGACATCTTCGTATTCCCAAGTCTCTGTACCGGCGAGAAGTTCCACACCAGTTGTCGTTATATTGCCTGTAACAGATACGCGACTAAATGTTGCCAGTGTCGGTTCCGTAGGTGTTATGGGGTTCTCCGGATCGTTTTGCTGCATATTGCTTGTCACCGCTAAGCCAATCAATACGCTTGTGGTCATCGTTATGTTGGTTTTCGCAACTTTTGACCACTTCACCCCATCACTCGAAACGTATCCTGTAAAGGTTCCGTTTTTCCGTACAAGCTTTACCCAGTAAGGAGCTTCGATGCTTTTAAAAGCCGTGCAGGCGCTAGCATCTACTCCACTAAATGTCCGCGTCTGAAAACAGCCTCCTTGGATTTTGGACCACGTCAACGCCATAAAGGCGTGCTTAGAGTCAGGGTCAAGTGTCTCGCGGATCATGACGCCGGCTCTCTCCAAAGGATCTTGATTTGCACCTGTGGAGGTCTTCTTAAGCAGGCTCCCGACTTGGGCCACGATTTGGCCGTCGCCATTTAGTGTTTTAAAAATGAAGCGAAAGTTATCCGATCCAGGCGCGGATGCGCCACCTACCTGCGACGACGCTACAGGTATCGTGAAAGTATCTTTTGCGTGCGTGGGCTGCGTTCCCGTGCCATCATTTGCATCGCCGACGTCGTGCACCGTCCAGTCCACAGGAATAGGCCCGGGATTTGTGTCGCCGATTAACAAATCCGATGGCACTTCGACCAGAAAGGCATCTAGGCGGTCCCCGAACATGTTCGCGGTCCAAATGAAATATTTACCAGTAATATCCAAATTTCCCTTCGGATATCGACCATACGTATCAGTCGGATCGCCGGCCTGTCCACCTCCGTTATCGCGTATGCTTGCCATTGTCGGCGCGACGACCAAAACATCACCTGATTGATCTAAGCGAAAACAAACGATTTCGTCTGAGCGAGGCTGAGCGGCATTGGCCTTTTCTATGCCATTACTTGCGCAGGCGTGTTGTTGCTCGCGAGGAGTGACGTTGGTGTCTTTTGCATTGCTGTGACTCACATGGTTTGCAGCTCCACCGTCAAAACTTATGTCGTGGTAAGCGACAGGTCCGTCTATAAGAGGATTTTGATCCAGACCGACGATACGCTCGACGCCGGGGATCGATCCGAACAGCGGGTCGATTTCGGCTCCTCCACCCGCTAAGTATCCAAAACCGGTATCCAAGTGACCTCTTGAACCAAAGGGCGCGGTTTGCCACCACGTAGTCGAGAGGTCGGGTTGGTGGTTTAGGTTCGTTCCCTGAAGAGAGATGTAGGACGTGCCGCCGAAGGAGACGATGTCATTAGCGGTGTAGGTCGTGCTGGCCGACCAGGTGCCTTTCAAGTTGGCCGCATCCGTGTATTTGAGCGTAACCCCTGCATGAAGCTCGGGATCTGAGGCCAGTAAATTGATGATACGGTTGTCCACGATCGTGACGTCTCTTGTCGTATCAACAATTTCGTTTTCGATAATTACGAGCCAGTTGCCGCTTTTGTCCACATGGCATTCATTCATGGCCTTGATCTTTTGCACACCGCCTTCTGTTATCGTGTCGCCTTTTCGAGGGAAATATAGAAACGTTGGTGGTGTTGTTCTCTCGTTATAGACGATGCACCCCATAACCTCGTCAGGCGCATCCTGCCTCGCATCTACGTGTGGAAAAGTGGCGGTGCGCGTACCATCATGGCACGTCACCGCTTGAGCTATTGGACACACAACCGAAGCGGAATGGACTTTGTCATCGTTGCTTGAATGCGATTGAGTAATGTATTTATCACCCGTAGCACCAGGAACATTATTGAAATAATCGTTGATGTCGAAAACGGGAACGAGAACCGGATTGTTCAAATCGTAGCGGTATAGCTTTCGTTTGGTCGCATTGAACTGTATCAGGTCGGGGGGGGCCGTCGTATATGGAAAAGCGCTATTATCCAGGTAAATAGTTTTTGATAATGTCGCACTGAAGTACCATCCCAAACCGTTTTGAGGCCCTCCGCTCAATTGACCCTTACTTGTCGGATCTAAGACTTCTCCTAGATTCGTGACGGCCCTGGTTGTCTTATTAAATTGATACAGCGTCGCATTTCCGTTTACACCGATAAAAATCAGCATAGTTGGATCATTGACATGGTTGTTAGTATTGCGCCAATATGAGTAACCCACGTAGCTAATGCAGTCGGTATTGCCAGGACAGTCACTGTTGTCGGTGAGCCGTACACCGAGTGTATTGTAAGGCGCAGGAAAGTATATCGGCTTGCCTTTTCCTTTAACGAAACGTTTCGCATTTTTTGCTCCTAGCGGCGAATCTTGTCTAATTCTGATGCCGTCGCTGTCTGTCTTTTCAATCCATCCCGGATTAACAGGTGGCTTAACGTTACCGGCAAGTGTCAATGTAGTTAATCCCAGCACAATCGTTGGAATGCCAACGAGTATCCACCATCTTCGCACACCCATACAGCGATCCTCCTCCCGGGGTTTTTCGAGACGCCAGTAGATTCTTCAGCCCGTGCGCTTTTTCGAAGGTCAGGGGGATGGCCGCGAAGAAGAGCTCGTCTGCGCTTTTAAGTTTGGGAATCTAAATGAAGACGATTGTTTACAACAATCAGGGAAAAACCCTATATTGAGGAAGGATGATGCCGGTCACAGAAAAAGACTTTCTTTGTGACTCATTCTGATGTCAATGTGACAATTCTCGTAGCTCTGTAATCTAAGTCGCCTTCTTCCCCAGCATCTCCAGCGCGGCGCGAACGGCGCGGACGACCGTCGGATCGCCGGTCATCGCGGAGCCTTCCAGCGCGCCGCGAATCTCCGCCATCGGCGCGCCGCTTTGTGCGAGCGCGACGGCGGCGGCGGCGCGGACGCGCGCGTCGTCGTCGCTTTCCAGCATGCGCTGCATGTCGCCGACCGCGGTGCGGGCGATTTCGGGAAAGACTTTGAGACTCGTTAAAGCGGCGACGCGCACGAGCGGATCGGTGTCCGCGAGCGCGCCGCGCACCGCCTCGTGCGCCAGCGCATCGGCGGGGCCGATGTCCCGCAGAGTGTAAATCGCCATGCGCCGCTGCGTGGCCGTGCCGGAGCGGGCAAGCGACGCGAGCCGCTCTCGCGTCGCTCCGCCTGATTCCCTTGCGAGCCGCGCGAAAAGCACGACGATCGCCCAGCGGATATCGGGATCGGGCGCGTCCAATCCACCCTCCAGCGCCGCGAAGCACGCGTCGGACGGAGGCCCGATTTGCGCGAGCACGTACGCCATCGGCCAGCGTTTATAGACCGGCGCCCGCATTAACGCGGCCTCGACTTCGCCGCCGACCTCCGGCTGGCTCGGCGCGAGCGCGACCAGCGCGTCAACGGCTTCGCGGATGATTTTTTTATCGGGATGATCGAGCGCTGCGACTAGCCGGGCCAAGCGGTCTGGTTTTCCGGCCATCGCTCAGCGCCCGTCGCGGAACGGGATGCGCACGGTGAAATTCGACCCGCCCTCGCGGGGGCTCTCGACTTGGACGGTTCCGCGGTGCGCCTCGACAATCGTTTTGACGATGAAGAGGCCGAGGCCGGTGCCGTCGATTTTCGCCGCGCTATTCAGGCGCCGGAACTGCGTAAACAGGAGCGGCAGCTCCTCGGGCTGAATGCCGATGCCGGTGTCGCGGATGCTGACGGCGACGCTGCCGTTCTGACGCATGGAGCTTACGGTCACTTTGCCGCCGGCGGGTGTGAATTTGATCGCGTTGCCGAGGAGGTTCCAGAAAACCCGCTCGAGCTGCGCGTTATCGCCGATCAGTTCGGGCAGCCGCTCGTCGAGCTGCAACTCGAGCGCTAGATTTTTCTTCCGGATATCGGGCTCGAGCTGGCGCGCGACCTGCTCGAGGAGAGCGTTCATCGCGACCGGCCGGTGCGCGATCTCGAGCTTTCCCGCCTCCGCCTTGCTCGCTTCCAGAAATCCCGTGACGAGATTGACGATCCGTTGCGCGTTGGCCTGAATCCGCCCGAGCGCCTCGATATTGTCGGCATTCGCGCGATCGCCCGAGAGCTGGTCGGTGAGGCGCTCGGCGTAGCCCATGATGATGCCGAGCGGGCTTTTGATGTCGTGCGCGAGCGCCGCGACGAGATCCATTTTGACGCGCTCCTTGTGCTCCGCCGCCTCCGCGCGAACTTTCTCGCGGCGGACATCGGCCGAGAGATAGCCGTAGAGGATCGCCACGCCGAAAAGAAATGTCATGCGGAGGAAGAAGTCCGGCGCGACTTCAACGAACGGCCGTCCCTGCTGAAAGAGAAAGCCCAGATAGACGAGGCTCACAACGGCGAAGCCGATGATGATCTTGCCAACCGTCTCGCCGACGGCGGCGAGGAAGATGATGAAGAAATAAAGCAGGAAGAGGTCCCATGGCGCGTTGCGGTTGCGATAAATCGCCGCCGAGATGAGCACGGTGTCCGCGCCGAAAATGAACAGGTCGAAGAAGCGATGGTGAAAGATCCGCTCCGGCAGACGCGAAAAAACGACGCCGCTCGCGAGCAAAACAGCGACCAGGCTGTACGACACGGCGTCGCCTGCGACCGCGCCCTTGCTGAAAAGTATCAGATAAGACGAGGCGATCGCGATCAGCCACTGGAGGATGACGATGGTGTGCTTCTTGTTCAGCATGCCGGAGCGGATAAGCGTATTTCCGCGCGGCAGCAGTATACCTTATTCCGGGTCCGCTCGGGAAAGGGGTTTTTTAGCGCCGCCCGGCGGCCGCTGCGACGCGCGCGGGATAGTCGCTGATGATGCCGTCGACGCCGAGATCGAGCAGGCGCTGGATCTCGGCCGGTTCGTTGACCGTCCAGACGTAAATCTCGAGACCGAGCGCATGGGCGGCGCGGACGCTCGCGGCGGTGACGAGTTCGACGCCGGCGAAGGCCGGCGGGATCTGCAAGGCGCCGCCCGGCGGCGCGTAGCCCGCCACGGCGCCGCGCGCGAGCGCTTCGATAAATGCGGCGACCTCACCGTGGCAAAAGCCGGTGGCGATCGGCGCATTCGGCCCGAGCGCCGCGCGTATATCGCGCATGATATCGTCGCGTTCGGTGGCAAGGAGAACGTCGTCCTCCTTACCGGCGTCGCGAACGTTCGTTAGCACGCGATCCACGATCGAGGGCTCGGATTGCTTGATCTCGACGATCGCTTTGATGTCGCGCAATCGGTGCAGGAGCTCGGCGAGCGTCGGAATGGTCACGCCGCGGCCGCGAAAGGGATAATTGTCCGCATCGGTGCGGAAGCGGTAGCCGGCGTCGAGGCGCTTGAGCTCGGCGAGCGATAGGTTTTTGACGGCGCCGACGCCGTCAGTCGTGCGGTCTACGGTATCGTCGTGGATGACGACGATTTGGCCGTCGCGGGTCGCGTGCACGTCGAGCTCGACGATGTCGGCGCGGTCGGCGACGGCCCACTCGAAGGCCGCGACCGTGTTTTCCGGCGCGACGCCGGCGGCGCCGCGGTGGCCGATCACCCGCGGCTTGGGGCCGGAGAAGAATTTGAGAGTTTCTGGCAACGTCGAAGTCAACACGACGGACGGACAACTCGCCGCTATTTTATTCCACTAGACTTCGAGAAATTGCGGCGCGCGGGTTAAGTTTCGGTTACCTTTCGCAGTAACGACGACGACGTCTTCAAGTCGC
Organism: Pseudomonadota bacterium; assembly: GCA_021324155.1. Classification (GTDB taxonomy): domain Bacteria; phylum Desulfobacterota; class Binatia; order UBA9968; family UBA9968; genus JAJPJQ01. The sequence continues at coordinate 29,260 of JAJPJQ010000038.1, read as the reverse complement.
ACGCCGCCCATGCCGAGATAATAAAGGCCCGGCTCGACGGTCACGACGTGGCCGGTCCTGAGCGTCGCCTCGGCCGGCGAGATGCGCGGCGGCTCGTGAATGTCGAGGCCGAGGCCGTGGCCTGTGCCGTGAAAAAATCCCTGCATGCGGCCGTCGATCTTCCCGGTTGGGAAGCCCCGGCGCTCGAACAGGTCCAGAATCTTCTGATGAATGGCTTTGCCGCTCGCGCCGTTTCGAATATCGCGGTAGGCGATTTTCTGGCCCGCCTGCACCGTCGCGTATGCTTCCTTCAGCCGCTCTGAAGCGCGGCCGCGCACGATCGTGCGGCTCAAATCGCCGAAATAGCCGGTCTTCTGCGAGCGCGGAAAAATATCGAAGATGATCGAGCTGTCGGCCTTGATCGGTCCGGTGCCCTCGTTGTGCGGATCGCAGCATTGATCGCCGGAGGCGATGATCGTATGGCTCGGCACCCAGCCGCGCGCCATAATCGCCGTATTGACGATGCTCTTCAGTTTTTCCGACGTGAGCCGCGCGCCGTTGAGATAGAGATACCGGTCGCGCCCGATGCGCGCCTTCTTCACCGCCGCGATGCCGGCGTCCAGGCCGGCCTCGGCCGCCGCCAGCGAATCGCGGATTTTTTTCACTTCGTCGTCGGTCTTCTTCTCGCGCCCGGCGAAGAACGGATCGCGCTTGACGTCCAGGGTAAAGCCCCGCGACCTGAGCTCGTCGGCGACGAGCGTCGGAAAGGTCGCCGGCACGGCGACGCGCCGGATGCGCTTCTCCCGGAAGATCAACTCGATGATGTCGGCCGTGTTCGGCGCCGGCTTGCCCCGTTTTCTTGCTTCGGCGGCGTAGTGCGACAGCGAAAGGACCGTATCGACATCCGCTTGGCGCTTGGCGCGATCGATCTCGAGATCGCTCATCACGACGTACTTCTTGCCCCGATGCTGGAAAAAAATGAAAGGGTCGGGGGCGAAAAACGCCGTGGCATACAACATGTTGGCGTCGCTCTCGCTTGCGGCGACAATCAGAAGAGAATTCTCGCGAACATTCATGGGGAGACAGCTAAGTTAGCAATTTCGCTATGGAACATCAAGGATGCCAGCGTTTTTATGTTGACAGACGGCGTCTGTCTGTTATTATTGCGCGCACTTTAACCATGTCGCTCCCCCGCGAGAAGACACCGGCGATGGCCGAGAACGATAAGCTGGAAAAGCTGCGGCAGCTAAATCGCCAGGCCGACCTCGGCGGCGGCGAAGACAAGATTCGCCGCCAGCACGAGCAGGGCAAGCTCCTCGCGCGCGAGCGCATCGACATCCTCCTCGACCCGGGCAGCTTCGTCGAGCTCGACCGGCTCCGCACCCATAACTGCACCGACTTCGACATGGACGGGAAGAAAGTTCCCGGCGACGCCGTTGTCACCGGCCACGGCCTGATCGACGGCCGCCTCGTCTACGTCTACGCGCAGGACTTCACGGTCTTCGGCGGCAGCTTGAGCAGCGTCGTGGCCGAGAAGATCTGCAAGGTCATGGACCTCGCGATGAAAAACGGCGCGCCGGTGATCGGCATCAACGACTCCGGCGGTGCGCGCATTCAGGAGGGCGTCGCGAGCCTCGCTGGATACGGCGAGATTTTTCAGCGCAACGTCATGGCGTCCGGCGTCGTGCCCCAGATCTCCGCGATCATGGGGCCGTGCGCCGGCGGCGCGGTCTATTCGCCGGCGATCACCGACTTCATCTTCATGCTGAAGACGAACAGCTACATGTTCATCACCGGCCCCGACGTGATCAAGGCGGTGACGCACGAAGAGGTGACGAAGGAGGACCTCGGCGGAGCCGAGACGCACAACGCAAAAAGCGGCGTTGCGCACTTCTCCGTCGACGGCGAGAAGGAATGCCTGCTCATGATCCGCGAGCTCATGAGCTTCATCCCCAGCAATAATCAGGAAGAGCCCCCGTTCCACCCCACCGAGGACGATCCGTCGCGGCAGGACAAGCGGCTGCGCGACCTCGTCCCCGATAATCCGAATCGCCCGTACGATATGAAGGAGCTGATCGGATTGGTCGTTGACGAGGGTTACTTTTACGAGGTCCATCGCGATTTCGCGCCGAACATCGTCGTCGGCTTTGCCCGCCTCGGCGGCCGCTCGCTCGGCATCGTGGCGAATCAGCCGGCCCACCTCGCCGGCTGCCTCGACATCGACGCGTCCGTCAAGGCCGCCCGCTTCATTCGCTTTTGCGACTGCTTCAATCTGCCGATCGTCACATTCGTGGACGTGCCGGGCTTTCTCCCGGGCACGACGCAGGAATACAGCGGCATCATCCGCCACGGCGCCAAGCTCCTCTATGCCTACGCGGAGGCGACGGTGCCGAAGATCACGCTCGTCACGCGCAAGGCGTACGGCGGTGGCTACATCGTCATGTCGAGTAAGCACCTTCGCGGCGACATCAATTTGGTATATCCGACCGGCGAGATCGCGGTTATGGGGCCTGAAGGCGCGATCAATATCGTCTTCCGCGACGCGATCGAGAAAGCCGCCGACCCAGAAAAGGCTCGTGAAGAGCTCGCCGCGAGCTATCGCGAGAAGTTCGCGAACCCATTCAAGATCGCCGAGCTCGGCTACGTCGATCAGGTCATCTATCCTGAAGAGACCCGGCCGGTTCTCATCCGCGCGCTCGAGATGCTGAAGAACAAGCGCGATCAGAACCCGCCCAAGAAGCATGGGAACATACCACTGTAGACAGAGACCGGGACAGAAATCTCCGTCTCAACTCTGTCTCCGTCTGTCATCATGTTTAAGCGCATCCTGATCGCCAATCGCGGCGAGATCGCCGTGCGCATCGTGCGCGCGTGCCGCGAGCTCGATATCGAGACGGTCGCCGTTTATTCCGAGGCCGACCGCGAATCGCTGCACGTCAAATACGCCGATTACGCTTATCTCGTGGGCCCGCCGCCATCGATTCAAAGCTATCTCGCGATCGATCGCATTCTTGACGCCGTAAAGAAAAGCGGCGCCGACGCCGTCCATCCCGGCTACGGCTTCCTGGCCGAAAACAGCGAGTTCGCCGCCGCCTGCGAAGACGCGGGCGTCACCTTCATCGGCCCGTCGCCCAAAGTCATCGACCAGATGGGCGACAAGGTAAAGGCGCGCGCGGTCATGAAGGCTGCCGGGGTACCGGTGGTGCCCGGATCGGATATCCTCGAGTCCGAAGACGAGGTCAAGAAAGCCGCCGAGACCGTCGGTTATCCGTTCATGCTGAAGGCGGCGGCCGGCGGCGGCGGCAAGGGACTCCGCATGGTGCGCTCGAGCCGTGAGATCGTCTCGGCATACCGCGCGGTGCGCTCCGAGGCCGCGTCGTTCTTCGGCGACCCGCGCCTCTATATCGAGAAATATATCGACCGGCCGCGCCACGTCGAGGTGCAGATTCTGGCCGACAGGCACGGCAAGGTCGTCCATCTCTACGATCGCGACTGCTCGATCCAGCGCCGGCACCAGAAGATCATCGAGGAATGCCCGGCGGCGGCGCTCGATTACCGCGCCCGGCGCAATATCGGCCGCGTGGCGATTCAGGGCGCGCGCGCCGTCGGCTACGTCGGCGTCGGCACGCTCGAGTTTCTGCTCGACCGCAACATGACTTTTTATTTTCTCGAGATGAACACGCGCCTCCAGGTCGAGCACGCCGTTACCGAGCGCGTCGTCGGCATCGATCTCGTCAAGGCGCAGATCGAAGTCGCCGCGGGCAGCTATCTCCCGTGGCGCCAGCGCCACATCAAGCCGACCGGTCATGCCATCGAGTGCCGCATTTATGCGGAAGACCCGGAGAGCGACTTCATGCCGTGTCCGGGCCGCATCGAAGGGCTCAGGTTGCCCGAGGGGCTCGGCGTGCGCAACGACTGCGGCGTCTATGAGGGCGCCGAGGTGCCGATCCACTACGACCCGATGATCGCGAAGCTGATCGTCTGGGGCGAGGACCGCGTCGAAGCGATCATCCGCATGCGCCGGGCCCTGCGCGAGTACCAGGTCCGCGGCATCAAGACGAATATTCCGTTCCACCAGTGGATTCTTCGGCACCCGCGCTTCATGGCGGGCGACTTTAACACCGGCTTTATCGACGACGAGTACCGCTACATGCACAAGGAAGAAATCCTGCCGCACAAGGACATCGCGCTGGCATCCGCGGCGATCGCGGCGCTCGGCCGCGAGCAAGAGCGGGCGGTCCTCATGCTCGCGCGCGGCGCGGCGGAGAAATCGCGCTGGCGCGACTCCGGCCGGCGCGTATCGCTCAGATCGCTTCCCGGAGCGCCGGGAAAAGGTTGGAAGAGCTGAAGAATTCTACATTTCGCGATTTTGAATTTTCGATCAATCGAAACTCCAAAATCGAAAGTCGAAAATAGCCGCTGTTTTAGGATCGCTCATATGGCATTTATCGCCCGACTTGGAGAAAAAACTTACACCGTCGAGATCGAGGAGATCGGCAAGTCGGTTTATCGCGTCTCGGTCGACGGCAGCGAGTTTCAGGTCGACGGAAAAAAGACCGGGCTCACGAACTATTCTTTGATTGTCGACAACCGCTCCTTCGAAGTCGAGGTCGACGTCAAGGAAGACGAGTATCGCGTGCTCGTCGACGGCAGAAATTATCATATCGATCTCGTCGACGAGCGCCGGGTGCGGCTCGGCGGGCTGCAATCCGGAATCGAACTCCAGGGCCGGCAGAACGTCTCGGTGCCGATGCCCGGAAAAATAATCGCCGTGCTCGTTTCCGAGGGCGATAAAGTCGAGAAAGGGCAGGGACTCGTGATCGTCGAGGCGATGAAGATGGAAAACGAGGTGCGCTGCCCGATCAACGGCGAGGTGAAAGAGGTGCGGGTCAAGACCGGCGACTCCGTCGAGGCGGGCGCCGTGCTTGCCGTCGTCGAATAAATTCGGACGCGGCGATTTTTGTTTGTCACGTTTTTTTTGTTATGGTATATCCCGAGGAAAATGGTTCCCAAGAAATGCTTCTTCACTAAAGGCGTCGGAGTTCACAAAGAGAAGCTCGCGTCGTTCGAGTTGGCGCTGCGCATGGCCGGCCTGGCGCACTGCAACCTCGTGCTCGTGTCCAGCATCTTTCCTCCCGGATGCAAGCGGGTGTCGAAAGAAGAGGGCGTGAAGCTCCTGCGGCCCGGCGAGATCGTCTTTTGCGTCTACGACCGCGAGAGCAGCAACGAGCCGAACCGGCTCGTTGCGGCGTCGGTCGGCGTCGCGATTCCCGCCGATGAAAGCCAGCACGGCTACCTCTCCGAGCACCATTCTTTCGGCGAGACCGACGAGAAGGCCGGCGACTACGCCGAGGATCTGGCCGCGAGCATGCTCGCGACGACGCTCGGCATCGAGTTCAATCCCGACACGGCGTGGGACGAGCGCGAGCAGATCTTCAAGATGTCCGAGAAAATCGTCCGCACGACCAACATCACGCAATCCGCCATCGGCAACAAGGACGGCCTTTGGACGACCGTGTTCGCCGCCTGCGTCTTCATCAACGACGACAACAACCACGACGGCAAATAGATTGCCGCCAGTCCGCCGCTCGCTCCGAGCGGGTTACCTTCTTCTGCCGGCGAAATAAGCGACCGCGACGCTGACGCCGTATAGAAGCATCAGCGGCACGGCCAGGAGCACCTGCGAGATGACGTCGGGCGGGGTGAGGATCGCGGCGAGGATGAAGATGATGACGACCGCGTAGCGAAACTGCCGGATGAGAAAGCGGTGATCGATCAATCCGACGCGCGCGAAAAAGTAGGCGAGGACCGGCAGCTGGAAAGCGACCCCGAGCGCGAGGACGAGCTTCGCCGCGAACGAGAGGTATTCGCCGATGCGAATCGCGGGACGTACCTGAATCGCTTGATAGCGGCGCAGCAGTAAGTTGAACCCCAGATCGAAGACGACGCTGTAGCAAAACCAGGCGCCCAGGAGAAAAAAGAGCGTTCCGAAGAAAACAAAACTGCGGGCGTAGCGTTTTTCGTGCTCGTAGAGACCGGGCGAGATGAAGCGCCAGGCCTGCCAGAGCACGACCGGCAGCGCCGCGATCAGGCCCGCGATGAGCGCGACCTTCATCTTGGTAAAGAACGCTTCGACGACCGCCGTGCCGATAAGCGTGAGGCCGGGCGCTTCGACGCGCGTTAGCGGCCGCGTAAGAAAAAAGAAGATCTTTTCGACGTATGCGTAGCAGAGGGCGAAACCGACCGCGACCGCCAGCAGAGACTTGACCAGGCACGAGCGCAGCTCTTCGAGATGCCCGGTAAACGGCATCCGGGCGTCATCGACGCTCGCGCTAGTGGATTTTTCGCTCACTCTCTTCGCCGGGTGCGGCTTGCGGGTGCGGGCTCTCAGTATCGGCCGGCTGCGTGTCCGGGGGCGGAGTCTTCGAAGTCTCGGGCTCCGGCTCGATGCGGGTCAGTTCGTCCTTGAGCTCGTCCGTGGCGCGGCGAAACTCGGCCATTCCTTTACCGAGCGCGCGCGCGATCTCAGGCAGCTTTTTCGGCCCGAGCACGATCAGCGCGATGCCCAGGATCAAAATCAGCTCCGGCATGCCAATGCCGAACATCGTTAACCTCCGGATGTAAGGCTAATCCATTTACCGCTGCGAGGCAACCGAAGCGCGCTCACATTGGCAGCGGAGCCGCCGCGTGATAAATAAAATCGCAATGGCGCGATCCGCCGTCGTTATCGATCCCGAATATTTGAAGCACGATCCAGGCCGAGGTCATCCCGAGCGGGCGCAGCGCATCAAGGTCCTGCTCGATCTAGCCGCGGAGCTCGGTGCGGCATTCGCGCGCATCGAGCCGCGCGCCGCGACGCACGAAGAGATCGAAATGTGTCACGTGCGCGAATATATCGAGCTGGTGCGTTCGACCTCGGAGACGAACGGCTTCGCGCTGGACGGCGATACCGTGACTTCGAGGGATTCGTTCGGCGTCGGGCTCCTCGCGACCGGCGGTTTTCTCCGGCTCCTCGACGCCATTGCCGCGGGCGAGGCGGACAACGGCTTCGCGCTCGTCCGTCCTCCCGGCCATCACGCGCTGCCGGACCGGGCGATGGGCTTCTGCCTGTTCAACACCGCCGCGATCGGCGCGCAGTACGTGCGCCGCCGCTACGGCGCGGAGCGGGTCCTGATCATGGATTGGGACGTACATCACGGCAACGGCACGCAAGAACTGTTCTACCGCGACTCGTCGGTGCTCTACATGTCGACGCATCAATATCCGTTTTATCCGGGGACCGGCGCCGCGGAGGAAATCGGCGCCAGCGAAGGCGAGGGCTTTACCGTCAACGTGCCGCTGCCGGCCGGCTGCGGAGACGAAGAATACCTGAGGGTATTTCGCGATGTCATCGTGCCGATCGCGGACAAATATCGGCCCGAATGGGTGCTGGTCTCGGCCGGCTTCGACCCGCATCGGCGCGATCCGCTGGCCGGCATGAATGTAAGCGAAAGCGGCTTTGCCGCGATAGCCGACATGCTCGTCCGGTTGGCCGAGAGCCATGCAGGCGGGCGCATCGCGCTTCTACTCGAGGGGGGATACGATCTAAAGGCGCTCAAAGAATCGGTCGCGGCGGTCCTGCGATCGCTTCGCGACCGGCAGCTCGGCGACGCGCCGGCACCCGGCGGAGCCGCCATCGAGCCGCTCGTCCGGCATATATTAAGGGTGCAGGAAAAATATTGGTCGCTGTAACAAGTATGTAACTTTGAATGATAATTAGGCGTTTTCAGGGCATAATTGGATACTTCTTACCACCCCGACGGCCTTGAATGTCCGGCCTCTCTGTTCTATTTTTAGGGACCCGCTTTAAAGGAAAGGATTATGAGGGAAACTGAACCGCGACGGGTCGTCGTCACCGGTTTGGGCATCGTGAGCCCGCTCGGCACGGGGTTGGAAAAGAACTGGCAGGCGGTCTCTGCCGGCCGCTCGGGCATCCGCCCCATCAGCCGGTTTCAAAACACCGAATTCTTCGCCAGCCGCATCGCCGGCGAGGTGCCGGATTTCCGCGCCGAGGACTTCATCGAGCCGAAAGAGATCAAGAAAATGGATCTCTTTATCCAGTACAGCGTCGCGGCCGCTGATATGGCGGCGAAGGACGGGGCCTTCAAGGTCGACCCCGAAGAAGCGCCGCGCGTCGGCTGTATTATCGGCGTGGGGCTCTGCGGTCTGGAAACGATCGAGACCTATCACAAGGCTTATCTGGAAGGCGGCCCGCGCAAGATATCGCCGTTTTTTATACCCAAAGTCATCTCCAACCTCGCGCCGGGACAGATCGCGATTCGCCACAACGCGAAGGGCGTCAATTGGACCCCGACGTCGGCCTGCGCGTCCGGCAATCACGCGATCGGCGAGGCGTTCCAGTCGATCCGCCGCGGCTTGCAGGACGCGGTGATTGCCGGCGGCGCCGAATCGGCGATCACGCCGCTCGGCGTGGGTGGCTTTGCCTCGATGAAAGCGCTCTCGACGCGCAACGACGAGCCGGAGCGCGCGAGCCGCCCGTTCGACAAGGAGCGCGACGGCTTCGTCATCGCCGAGGGCTCGGGTGTGCTGATCCTCGAAGAGCGCGAGCGCGCGCTCAAGCGCGGCGCGAAGATTTACGCCGAGATCATCGGCTACGCCGCCAACGGCGACGCGCACCACATCACCGCGCCGGCGCCGGAAGGCGAGGGTGCGGCGCGCTGCATGAAGCTCGCGCTCGAAGACGCCGGCATTCGCCCGCAGGATGTGAGCTACATCAACGCGCACGGCACCTCCACCGAATACAACGACATGAACGAGACACAGGCGATCAAGACCGTCTTCGGCGAGCAAGCATATAAAATTCCGGTGAGCTCGACCAAATCGATGACCGGCCACCTGCTCGGCGCGGCCGGCGCCGTCGAAGCCGTCTTCAGCGTCCTGGCGCTGCATAACGGCTTGATTCCGCCGACCATCAACTATGAAAATCCCGACCCCGAATGCGACCTCGACTATGTGCCGAACAAGGCGCGGCGAGCGGACATTCAAGTAGCGCTTTCCAATTCTTTCGGCTTCGGCGGCACGAACGCGTGCGTTATCTTCAGGAGGCCCGAGTGAGACAATCCCATCACCGCAGCGTGGTTCTCGGCACCGGCTCCGAGCTGCCCGCGCGCGTCGTCACTAATGCGGCGCTCGAGGAGCTCGTCGACACGAGCGATGAATGGATCACGACGCGGACGGGGATCAAGGAGCGGCGCGTCCTCGAAGAAGGCAAGGGCAACGCCGACATGGCGCATCGCGCCGCTGTGCGGGCCCTGCACGATGCGGGCGTCGACCCCAAGGACCTCGACGCGATCATCATGGGGACGGTAACTGCGGATTATCCTTTTCCGAGCTCCGCCTGCGTTCTCGAAGACATGCTCGGCGCGCGGAAGGCGTTTTCTTTCGATGTGAACGCGGCCTGCTCCGGTTTTTTGAATGCTCTGGCAGTCGCCGATTCGATGATTCGCACCGGTATGATCCGCCATGCGCTCGTCGTCGGCTCCGACGCGCTCAGCCGGCTGCTCAATTGGAAAGACCGGACGACTTGTATTCTTTTTGGCGACGGCGCCGGAGCGGCGGTTCTCGGCTCGGTCAACGACGGGCATCGCGGCGTGCTCAGCGCGAAGCTCAGGACCGACGGCTCGTACGTGAAGACGCTCTATGTCCCGGCCGGAGGCTCGCTCAAACCCGCGAGCGCCGAGACGGTGAAGAAAAACGAGCACACCATCACGATGAACGGCAAAGAAGTCTTCAAGGTCGCCGTGCGCTCGATGGAGGAGATCAGCCGCGAAGCGCTTGACGAGGCCGATATCGACGTCGAGCAGGTCTCGCTCGTGATTCCGCATCAGGCCAACTTGCGCATCATTACCGCGCTCGCCGAGCGCTTGAAGATTCCCATGTCGAAAGTCATGGTCAATCTCGACCGCTACGGCAATACCTCGGCCGCTTCGGTTCCGATCGCGCTCGACGAGGCCCGGCGCGAAGGGCGCATCCGTCACGGCGACATCGTGCTGCTGAACGCCTTCGGCGCGGGCTTCGCGTGGGGCGCGGCGGTGGTTAAATTTTAAGAGTTTCAAGTTGCAAGTTTCAGGCTTCTAGTTCGGATTTCGCCGAAGCCCGCCTTAACGCACGCGACTCTTCCGGATCTTAACTTGAAATTAGAAGCTCGAAGCTAGAAAGATTTTTTATGACAAAATACACCGGGGAATTCGCTCTCCAGTTCGTCACGCATCTCTGCAATCATTATTCGGTTCCCGAGCTCGTCCGTCTCGCGCGCCTGGGCCAGGAAAAAGGCTTTTCCCAGATTTGGGTGAACGATAACGTCCGTTATCGCGGGCAGCTCGTCGTCTTGACGGCGATCGCCGCCGCGGTGCCGGTGCGTATCGGCACCGCGATCCTGGTCCCATACTTCCACCAGACGCTCGAGCTCGCGGGCGCGCTCGGCGCGCTTTCGGAGCTGACCGACGGGCGCGAGATCTGCGTCGGCATCGCCCAAGGCGATCTCGGTCAAGCGCCGCAGCACGTCGAGATCGCCAAGCCGGTCGCGATGGTGCGCGAGACGGCGCAGCTACTGCGCCGAGCGCTCGCCGGCGAGGAGGTGGCCTACGCGGATTTCCCGCTGCTGTGCGAATACTTTCGTTTGAACCGCTCCGGAAAATTTACGCTGGCATTCAAGCCGCGCGCGCCGTTCGCGTTCTACGGCGGCGGCAACGGGCCGCAGTCGCTGCGCATGTGCGGCCGCACTATGGACGGTGTGATTTCCTCCGGCACGTTCATTCCGATGCTGCGCGCCGGCCGGCAGGCGAAGATGCTCGCCGAAGCGGACGCCGCGGCGCGCGAGGCGCAGCCCGGCAAAAAACTTCGCAAGATGTGCGAGCTGAACGTTTCCGTATCGCGCAACCGCGCGCAGGCGATCGAATTTCCGAAGCGCCAAGCGGCGCACTCGGTCCTGCAATGGGAAGCGCGCGGTTTTACCGACGAGGAATACGACCGGCTCGGCGTTCGGCGCGCCGAGGTGCTGAAGCTCAAAGAAGCTTTTCGGTCGGGCGCGACGCCCGAGCAAGCGTCGGCGCTCGTAAGCGAGGACGTCGTGCGCGCGTGTTACGCCGCGGGCACACCCGACGAGGTCGTCGAGCAGGTGCTGAAGCTCAGCCGCGCCGCTGGCGACCTCGGCTACGATCAGATCGCTTTCGCCAAGCTCGGACCCGACTATGAAGAGGCGATCGATCTGCTCGCGCGCGAGGTCGTGCCGGCGCTCAAAAGCTGATTCGCGGGCTGCAGGAGGCAAGACATTATGGCCAAAGATCCCGTGTGCGGCATGACTGTCGAGGAGAGCAAGGCCGCGGCGACGTCTTCGTACAAAGGACAAACGTATTATTTCTGCGCCAAGGTCTGCAAAGAATCCTTCGACAAAGATCCCGAGAAGTATCTCACGAAGAACCGCTAAGGTTTTTACATGCCCATCGATCCGGTCTGCGGCATGGAAGTGGACGAACAGTCCGCCGCCGGAAGCCACACGCACGCCGGCAAGACCTACTATTTTTGCAACCCGCACTGCCTCGAAGTCTTCAAACAAGATCCCGATAAATTCTTAACGCCGGCTTCGGTGCACGCGCCCGAGAAGCCGCTGCCCGGCGCCGTTTATACCTGCCCGATGGATCCGGAGGTGCGTCAGGCCATGCCCGGGCCATGCCCGAAATGCGGCATGGCGCTGGAAGCGGTGAACATCGCTCCGACTCGAACACGAACGGAATGGGTTTGCCCGATGCATCCGCAGATCGTGCGGCCGGAGCCGGGATCGTGTCCGATCTGCGGGATGGCTTTAGAGCCGCGGACCGTCACGCTCGCTGAAGAAAAAAATCCCGAGCTCGTCGACATGACGCGGCGCTTCTGGATCGCCGTTGCTCTCACCGCGCCGATTTTTTTCTTTGCGATGGCCGAGATGATTCCCGGCCGGCCGTTCGAAGGCCTCATTCCGCCGCGCCTGATGAACTGGTTTCAGCTCGCGCTCGCGACGCCGGTTGTTCTCTGGTGCGGCCGGCCGTTCTTCGAGCGCGGATGGGCGTCGATCCTCAACCGCAGTCCGAACATGTTCACGCTGATCGCGCTCGGCGTCGGAGCGGCTTATCTGTTCAGTCTCGCGGCGACCCTGTTTCCCGATCTATTTCCTGAATCGTTCCGCGGCCACGGCGGCGAAGCGGGCGTTTATTTCGACGCGGCTGCGGTCATCACGACCCTGGTGCTCCTCGGGCAGGTCCTGGAGCTGCGCGCGCGCAGCCGGACGAGCGGCGCGATCCGCGCGCTGCTGGGCTTGGCTCCGGCGACCGCACGAAGAATTAAAGACGACGGCGGCGAGGAAGACATACCGCTCGATCGCGTTCAAGTGAGCGATCGCCTGCGCGTCCGGCCGGGCGAGAAGATTCCCGTCGACGGTGCGGTGCTCGAAGGCTTCACAGCCGTCGACGAATCGATGATCACCGGCGAGCCGATTCCCGCGGAAAAGGGTCCGGGAGCGAAAGTCACCGGCGGAACACTCAACGGCATCGGCTCCATCGTCATGCGCGCCGAGCGCGTCGGCAGCGATACGCTGCTCGCGCGCATCGTTGCGATGGTGAGCGCCGCGCAGCGGAGCCGCGCGCCGATCCAGCGGCTCGCCGACCGCGTCGCGTCCTATTTCGTGCCGACGGTCGTCTCGATCGCGGCCGTCACATTCCTCGTCTGGGCGGCATTCGGCCCCGAGCCGCGCCTCGCGTACGCGCTCGTCAACGCCGTCGCCGTTCTCATCATCGCCTGCCCGTGCGCGCTCGGCCTCGCGACGCCGATGTCGATCATGGTCGGCGTGGGCCGCGGCGCGACGGCGGGAATCCTGATCAAAAATGCCGAAGCGCTGGAAGTGCTCGAAAAAGTCGACACGTTCGTCGTAGACAAGACCGGCACTTTGACCGAAGGAAAGCCGCGGCTTACATCTGTCGTTACGGCGGGAATGGAAGAGAGCGAACTCTTGCGACTTTCGGCCGGCCTCGAGCGCGGCAGCGAGCACCCGCTTGCCGCGGCGGTCGCCGAAGGCGCTGAAGCGCGCGGCGTCGCACCGGCGCGCGCGGAGAACGCGCGAGCCATTCCCGGTAAGGGCATTGTCGGAACCGTCGACGGGAAAAAGGTCGCACTCGGGAATCCCGCGCTGCTCGCGGAATCGGCCATCGACGCGGGGGAGTTGGCCGCGAGAGCAGAAGAGCTTCGCCGCGGCGGTCAGACTGTCATGTTCGTCGCGGTCGAAAACCGGCTCGCCGGATTGCTCGGCGTCTCCGATCCGATCAAGCCGACGACGCCGGAGGCGATCCGCGCGCTGAACGGCGACGCCGCGCGCGTCGTCATGCTCACCGGCGACAGCCGCACGACGGCGGCGGCGGTGGCGAAGAATCTCGGCGTGGACGATTTTCAGTCGGAGGTCTTGCCGGAGGAAAAAGGCGAGGCGGTCAAGCGCTTGCAGGCCCAGGGACGTATCGTCGCGATGGCGGGCGACGGTATCAACGACGCGCCGGCGCTGGCCCAGGCCGAAGTCGGGATCGCGATGGGCACGGGAACGGACGTCGCGATCGAGAGCGCCGGCATCACGCTCGTGCAAGGCGATCTCCGCGGCATCGTCAAAGCGCGGCGGTTATCCCGTGCCACGATGCGCAACATCCGCCAGAACCTATTCTTCGCGTTTTTCTATAATATGCTCGGCGTGCCGATCGCGGCGGGCGTTCTCTATCCATTCTTCGGAATCCTGTTGAGCCCGGTTGTCGCGAGCGCCGCGATGACCTTCAGCTCGGTATCGGTGATCATGAACGCGCTCCGGCTGAATAAGGTCGACTTATAATTTCACCGAGTTCGTCGCCTCCCGAATCTTCTCCTTCATCTTCTTCAGCAGGTTTCTCGCCCACACGAATTCCGTGCCGAGGATCGCGAGGCCGAGCGGAATCACGATAAACGCCGGGCCAGGAAGCGCGATCATCGCGACTCCGACGAGTAGCACAGTAAAGCCGACGACGATCGCGATGAGCCGCTTCGCTTGTTTGAACGTTGCTACGAAGACGCCGTTCATCGGCAATAGCCTGCCACGATTCGGTAAGACAACCAAGGATGAAGAGTTATTGCACGACTTCGCGCCGTTTTTTGAGCTTGTGCAACTGCTCTTCGCGTATCTTCTGAAAGCCGTTCTGCAGCGCGTGGACGATGACGTCGGACATGTACCGCGCGGAATACAGTCGGGAGACATAGACGAAATCGGCGCCTTGTTCGTAAAGCTCGAGCGCGGCGTCGACCGTGTCCGCGGCGACGAGCACCTGCGCCTCGGGGCAGACGTGCCGCACCTGGTGGAGAATGCGGCCGTTCGTCGTGCCGCGAAGAACGGCGTCGGAAATCGTCGACATAACGATCCTCGCGGTCTCGATATGCGCGTGATGGAGCGTGTCCATATTCGACACGTCCCCGTAGAGCGAGCGAATGCCGCGGCGGCCGAGCTCCTCGAGGACAACGGGGTTGAAGTCGATTACGAGAATCTGCCGCAGCGCCGCTTTCGCGCGCGCATCCTTCGCCAGCAGCTCGAGCTCCTGTAGGATCGAGCTCGCCTCGCGAAAAAAGCCGAGAAACACGATGCGGTTTTCCTCCTCGGTTTTGTCGGCCGTCGCCTCCGTCGGCCCGAATTCCTTCAGGCCGAACTTTCCGAGACCGGCCGCGAGCAATCCCTGAATCTCGTGGTTGTACATGATGAGATAGGTCGACAGCACCGACGTGATCGCGAAGACAAACGTCAACGAGGCGACGAGATCGGCGCCGATGTGCTTGAGCCCGAGCCCGAGCGCCGCGATGACAAGTGAAAATTCGCTCATGTTGCACAAATTGATCGACGGAATGAGGCTCGCGCGCAGCCCGTTCCCCATCGCGTAGAGCACGGGAAATACACTGAGGAAGCGGCTTGCCATGAGAAAGGCGGACATCGCGAGCGCCTGGCCCAGAATCGCGAGCGACGGCTGGGGAATCTTCATCCCGAGGGCGACGAAGAAAAGTGTGACGAAAAAATCCCGGATGTTCGTGACCTTCGCGATGACGTCGACGTTATACGGAAACGTCGACATGCTCACACCCGCGATGAGCGCGCCGGTCTCGCGCGAGAGGCCCAGAAGCGCCGCGGCGCCGCTCACGAGAAAACACCACGCGAGCGCAGTTGTCAGCAAAAGCTCGGGGATCTTCGCGACAAACGCGAAGAGATGAGGCAAAATGAACCGGCTCGCGCCGAGCGCGAGAAAGACCAGCCCCACGCCGGTGACGAGCGAGCTGAAGAATATCTCCAGGCGCGGATCGTGCAGGTTGGGCTGGAGCGCGAGGAAGAGAATCGCCCAGACGTCCTGAAAAACCAGCACGCCGAGCGTGATTCTGCCCGGCAGCGTCGTGATCTCGAACTTATCGTAGAGCAGCTTGACGACGATCAGCGTGCTGCTGAACGCGAGCGTAACGCCGAGATAGATCGCGTCGAACCTGCCGCCGCCCAGCGCCATGCCGAGCAGCCAGGCGAAGCCGAACCCGAGCGCGGCACATAAGAGAAATTGCGTGATGCCGGCGACGATGATCGGCCTGCCCGCGCCGAGAAGTTTTTTGAGGTCAATCTCCAGGCCGATGATGAAGAGCAGCAGAATGAGGCCGATCTCGGAGATGAGCTCGATCGCCTCGCGGTTGCGCACCCAGGCGAACCCGAGCTCGGGGCCGATGACGACCCCGGCGAGGAGATATGCGAGCAAAAGCGGCTGCTTCAGCGTTTTCGCGAGGAAGGCGAAAACGGTCGCGACGGTGAACGCAAGCCCGATGTTGGCGAGGAGATCGAGTGGTTCCATTGATCTTTCTCGGTCGAACAGTCGAGATTTCGCTTACCAGCGGCTCTTCGGACGCGAGCGGCCGCCGAAGACCGGCGCCGGCGCGGCCTGAAGCAGCCGCGTGTACTTGTAGGGAAAGTCGTCGAGCTTCACGCGTGGAATTTTCTGGCCGATGAAGTGCTCGATCGCGTTTACCTCGGGAATATCCTCGGCGATCATGATCGTGAACGCGTCGCCGGCGGCGAGCGCGCGGCCGGTCCGGCCGATGCGGTGGACGTAATCTTCCGGATGATGCGGCACGTCGAAGTTGATGACGTGGCTGATCTGCTCGACGTCGATGCCGCGCGCGGCGATGTCGGTCGCGACCATCACTTCGTAGCGCCCGTTGCGGAAGCCGTTGAGCGCCTGCTCGCGCTCGCGCTGCGTGCGGTTGGAATGCAGCACGGCGACCGAGTGCCCTTGGCCTTGGAGCTTGTGCGCGACGCGGTCGGCGCCGTGCTTGGTGCGGCAGAAGATCAGCACCTGGTCGTAATCCGTGCGCTTCAGCAATTCTTCGAGCAGCTCCTGTTTTTGATCGCTGGCGACGGGATAGAGCGCATGCGTTACGGTCTCCGCCGGAGAGCGGCGCACGCCGACCTCGACGGTCTCCGGATTTCGCAGCGCCCATTTACAGAGCTGGTCGATTTCCGGCGGAATGGTCGCGGAGAAAAGCATCGTCTGGCGGTCCTTCGGGCAGCGCTCGACGATGCGGCGCACGTCGGGCATGAAGCCCATGTCCAGCATGCGGTCGGCTTCGTCGAGGACCAGGATTTCGATCTTGTCGAGCTTCACCATGCCGCGCTGCATCTGATCGAGCAGCCGCCCCGGGGTCGCGACGAGAATGTCGACGCCTTTTTTGAGCGCCTCGTCCTGGCGCCCGTAGCCCGTGCCGCCGAAGACGACCGCGGTGCGGAGATCGGTGAAGCGGCCGTAATCGCGGATCGCGGTCTCGACCTGCGCGGCGAGCTCGCGGGTCGGCTCGAGCACGAGCGTGCGCAGCGGGCCGTGGCGGTCCAGCCGCGTGAGGATCGGCAGCGCGAACGCGGCGGTCTTGCCGGTCCCTGTCTGCGCCGAGCCGATCAGATCGCGGCCAGCGAGCACGAGCGGAATCGCGCGTAGCTGGATCGGTGTCGGGTCGGTATACCCGGCCGCGGCAACGCCTTCGAGAACTTTTGGCGACAGGTCGAGTTTGGAAAACGGCATAACTATTTCGCGTAAAGCCGGTCGATGAAGCCGCTCTTGTCGAGCTCCGCAAGCGGCCCGGATTCGATGAACTCCGCCGGCGCGTGCTTGCCGAAGCGCGGGTTCAGCTCGACAAGGTGATCGATCACCGCCTGCACGGCGGATTCCGCCACGTACGGCTTGGTCGGAACGTCGCCGGCGTAATTCCAGGATTCCTCCAGCGCCTCGCGGTCGCTTGTGCCGAAGAACTTCGCGAGGATGCGCAGCGTGTCTTCCTTGCGCGTCTTGAAGAAATGAATCCCGCGCACCATCGCGCGCACCGCGCGCAGCGCGAGGTTCGGATTCTCTTTCAAAAACGAGCGGCGCGTGGCGAGGCTCGATCCTTGGTATTCCACTTTCAGATCGGACAGATTCACGAGAAAATTCATGCCTGCCTTGCGCGCGAACAGCGTGCTCGGCGGCGTCAGCATCGTCGCGCTCACGCGCTTGGACTCCAGGGCCGTCCACATGACTTCGTTGCCGCCGACATAGAGCATTTTAACGTCCTTGTCGGGATCGAGGCCCAAGTGGCGCAGCGCGACGCGCGCGTTCTTTTCATAGGCGTCGCCAGGCCGCTGGAGGCCGATGATTTTGCCGCGCAAATCGCCGCCGCTCTTGATCTCGGGCCGGGTGACCAGCGTCATCGACGCGTAGCGGGTAAAGCCGGCGAGCATGACGAGATCACGGTACTGCACTGCCGGCGGCAGGAGCAGAAACGCCGACATAATCGAAAAACCCACGTCGCCGGAGACGAGCGTCATCGGGGCGACGTTGCCGGCCGTGCGCACAACGTCGACCTGAATGCCTTCGTCGCGGAAAAGGCCCGCCTCTTTGGTAACGAACGGAATCGAGTGCACGACCGCGCGCGCGGCGTAGCCGATATTGACGTGGTCCTTTTCCGGCTTTCCTTGCGCGACTGCGGCAGACGCGAAAGCGAGCAGCAGAGCCGAGACGGCGAGAGAAACCGCTTTCTTCACGTGCGACTTACCTACCGTGCGGGTTACCGAGAGTCAAGCCGTCGATTCGCTCGCGCACGCGCCGAACGGTGCGAGCGCGCAGACGACGGAGCTCGGCGCTGATCTCGACCGGGAAGCGCCTCGGCGCGCGCACCGCTTTGACGCCGTCGTCGAGGAGGGCGAAGTCGGCGCGAAAGCGCTCGCGGATCTCGGCGAGCGCGGGGTGCGGGCCCTTGACGCGGCCGTTTTCCATAACGGTTTGCAGCAGCGGCTCGCCCTCCAATTTCTCGTCCGCGAGACCGACGACGTCGTTTTTGAGCCGGTCGCCTTCGCGTCGCCGAAAGATCTGCTTTGCGCCCGGCATCGAGGCCTTGCCGCGGCTCAATTTCAAAACCGGGCGGCCGCCGGCCGCGACGAGCTTATAGGCTGTGTCGAGCCACGGCTGGTCGCCGGAGGTGCCCATCTGCGTGCCGACGCCGTAAGCATTAAATGGAAGATTTTTAGCGGTGAATTCCGCGATATCGTACTCGTCGAGACCGCCGCTGGCGATGAGCTGGACCTCGGGAAAACCCGCGTCATCGAAAATGCGCCGCACCTCGCGAGCGAGGACGGCGAGGTCGCCGCTGTCGATGCGCGCGCCGCGGAGTTTTTTGCCGCGCGCCGCGAGCTCGTGGGCGATCGCGACGGCATTTTTCGCGCCGGCGATCGTATCGTAGGTATCGAGCAGGAGCACACAGCCGTCGGGAAAGCTCTGCGCGTACGCTCGGAACGCGTCGATCTCGCGCTCGAAGCTCGAGACGAACGAATGCGCCATCGTGCCCACGACGGGAATGGCGTATCGCTTTCCCGCGAGTACGTTGCTCGTGCCGGCGCAGCCGGCGATATAGCTCGCGCGCGCGACCTTCATGCCGGCATCAATGCCGTGCGTGCGCCGGAGCGCGAAGTCGACGACGCCGCGGCCGCCGGCGGCGGCGACGCAGCGCGCCGCCTTGGTCGCGATCATCGACTGGAGATTGATCTGATTGATGAGAAACGTCTCGACGATCTGCGCCTCGATGATCGGCGCGGTCACTTCGAGAATCGGCTCGTCGGCGAAAAAAAGGCGTCCTTCGGGCAGCCCGCGCACGCTGCCGGTGAAGCGCAGCGTTTTTAAATAATCCAGAAAATCGTCGGCGAAGATGCGCGTCGAACGCAGGTAGTCGATGCTCGCGCCGTCGAAGGCGAGCGCCGCGAGAAAATCGAGCGCGTCTTCGAGCCCCGCGGCGACATAATAGCCGCGGTTCTTTATGTTACCGCGGACGAACAGGCTGAACGTCGCGGATTCGTCGCGGCCGGCTTGAAAGTAGGCCTGCGCCATCGTGAGCTCATAAAGATCGGTTAGAAGGGCGAGTTCCCGGGGGTCTTCCACAGCAGCCTCGATCCGCTGGTTCAGTTTAGTGTCAGGAAAACACTAAGTAAAGTGCGCGCAATCGGCGCGCGTGTCGGCTTGCCGAACGGCCGTTAGTATTGCTTTATCGACACCCATTTGGTATGCGTAAATGTCCGGCACAATTCAGGGAGGGGCGCGATGTTCAACGAGAAAATCGAGTTGAAAGACTTTCAAAAGCAGGACCCGGAATACCAGGACCTTTTGCGCCGGGTCCTCGCGATCCAGGCCGATTGCGAGATCGGCGGACCGAATCTCTACGTGAAGAACATCCTGCCGACGGCGCCCAGCAAAGTCGATCAGCTCATCGTCGCGCGCACCGCGGCGGAGGAGATCGATCACTTCCGCAAGATTGCGAAATTGGCCGGTGATATCGGCGTCGACGTCTCCTACGTGCTCAACTGGCCCAACGAAAAACGCTACGTCGAGGCGTTCCGCGGCAGCATCAAGACCTGGGAAGATTACGCCGTTTTCGGCTTTCTGATCGACCGCGTCGGCCGCTATCAGCTGGAAGAATTCCTCGATTGTTCTTACCTGCCGCTCGATCGCGTCGTAAAAGACAGCCAGGTGATCCGCGAGGAGGAAGGGCACATCGACTTCGGCACGAATAAGACCGCCGAATACGCCGCGAAAGGCGGCGAGGCGAAAGAGCGCGTGCAGAAGGCCGTCGATTTCTGGTACGTGAAAGGCCTAGATATGTTCGGCCGCGCGGACTCCTACCGCTCCGAGCGCTATCGTCAGTGGGGCCTCAAGCGCCGCACCAACGCCGAGGCGCGCGAGCAATACCGTCAGGAAGTGAACGCGCTCATCGAACAAATGGGTCTGCAGATTCCGGATCAGAACAAAGGTCGTTTGTACTACTGAGGGAAGTCATGCAGCCAGCACCGAACACCGAGGCTCTCGACGAGCATTTGCGCGTCGTCATCCAGGCGCTTCACGGCGCCGTCAGTCGGGCGATGCCGCACGTCAAAGACGACCCGCAGATGGCCGAAAAGGCGATCGCGGATTGCAAAGAAATTCTCGACGAAGTCATCGAGGGCAACGTTTCCGAGTGGCTTAAATAGCGCCGGAGATTCTAACCGCGTTGACGAAGGCGCTCGCTCCCGGGCGCCTTTGTCGTATCTTCGCCCGAGGTCATAAGTGAACATCATCGTCTGCGCTAAAGTCATTCCCGCGAGCTCCGTGATCATAGAGCTCGATCCCGCCGCCAAAACCATGGTGCGGAAGGGCGTGCCGCACGAGCTCGACCCCGCGGCGGCGAGCGCTCTCGAAGAAGCCCTGCGCCTGACCGAGAAACAAGGCGGTACGGTGACGGTGCTCACGATGGGCATCGCCGACGCGGTCATCGGCATTCGCAGCGCGCTCGCGATGGGTGCGCATTCCGCGATTCACGTCCTCGACGACGCGGTCGCGGGCTCGGACACGCTCGGCACGGCGAAGATTCTCGCCGCCGTCATTAAGAAGGAAAATCCCGATCTCGTCCTGTGCGCGAGCGAGAGCAGCGACAGCTATTCCGGCATCGTCGCGGGACAGCTCGCCTGGCTTCTCGGCATTCCCGCGCTCACGTTCGCGAAAGAGATCGCGGTCGACGGCAAGAAGGTCACGATCAAGCGCCAGAGCCTGACGGGCTACGATGTCTGCGAATCCGAATTGCCCGCGCTTATCGCCGTCGCGAGCGGCATCAATGAGCCGCGCTATCCGCAGCTCAAGGGCATCATGGCGGCGAAGAAAAAAGAGATCAAAAAATACACCGCCGCCGACCTCGGCTTGGGAGCCGATCAAGTCGGTGCGGCGGGCGCGAAAGAAAAGGTCTTGAGCATCGGCCGGCCGCCGGCGCGCGCGGCCGGCAAGATCGTTAACGACGAAGGCGAAGGCGGCAAGCAGATCGCCGATTTTCTCGCGGAGCTGAAAGTCATTTAGTCATGTCCGATCTCATCTGGGTATACGCCGAAGTCGTCGAAGAGCGCATCTCGACGACGACGCTCGAGATGCTGACGAAGGCGGCGGAGCTCGGCGCCGCCGAAGCGGTTCTGCTCGGCCCGGCCCCGGACAACGCCGTCGCGACCCTCGGCGAATACGGCGCGCGCAAGGTTTACCGGTCGGCGGATTCGGTGTTCGCCGATTATCTCACGGCGCCGGCGGCTGACGCCGTCGCGGCGCTGATCGAAAAGCACAAGCCTGCGGTGATGCTCTTCGCGTCGAGCTACGCCGGGCGCGACTTGGCCGCCGCACTCTCGGCGCGCTTCGATTCCGGCGCGATCGCCGACGTCGGCGATTTCATCTTGAAAGACGGCTCGGTCGAGGCGACGATCCCGGCGCTCGGCGGCAGCTACCAGAACACGAGCACGCTCGTGAGTCCCGGCACGAAGCTCCTTCTCGTGCGCCCAAAATCGTTCGAGCCGGCGCAGCGCCCGCAGACGCCGCAGGTCGAAGAAGTTCCGGCGCCCGCGAGCGCGGAAGCGAAAAGAATCCGCGTTACGCAGCGCGTGACCGTCAAACCCGAAGGCCCGCAGCTCGAAGGATCGAATGTGGTTGTCTCCGGGGGACGCGGCCTGAAAGCGCCCGAGCATTTCGAGATGCTGAAGCAGCTCGCCGAATTATTGGGCGGCGCCGTCGGCGCGACGCGCGCCGTCGTCGACGCTGGGTGGGTGCCTTATTCCATGCAGGTGGGGCAGACCGGCAAGACTGTCAAGCCGAACATCTACATCGCCTGCGGCATCTCCGGGGCGGTGCAGCATCTCGCCGGCATGAAGGCCTCGAAGACTATCATTTCGATCAACAAAGATCCCGAGGCGCCGATCTTCAAATTCTCCGATCTCGGCATCGTCGGCGATGTCTTCCAAGTCCTCCCGCAGCTGCTCGAAGAGCTCAAGAAACGAAAAGGGAAGTAGCTACTCGACGAAAGGCTCGATGCCCATCGACCGGATGACGGGCTCGGCCTCGGGCGCCACGAGGAACCGTACCAGCGCGCGCGCCGCTTCCGGCTGCTTGGCCGAGGCTGCGACTCCCGCCGTAAATCCGATCCAAGTCTGTAGCTCTTCGGGAATCCTGCCGACCAGCGCGACGCCGCGCACGCCGGAAATCCGCGACGCCACGACCACGACGAGTTCGACCTCGCCGTCCGCGACCACCTCGACATTGTAATCCCCCGGCATCGGCCGCAGCTTAGGCTTCATCTCTGCGGCGATACCGAGCCGGTCGACCAGGCCGACGAAATATTTGCCGCTCGCACCGTCGGCCGGATAGGCGACAGATTTGGAGTTAAGCAGCGTGCGCTTGAATGCGGCGACGGAAGAGATGTCGGGCTTGGACGCGCCTTCGCGGATCCCGACACCGATGCCGGCGCGGCCGATGACTGCGCGCGTGCCGGCGACGACTTTGCCCTGCTTGATGAGATCGTCGAGCACCGGCGGATTGAGCACGGCGACATCGAAGGCTTCGCCGGCCTCGATCTTCGCTTTCACCTCGGGGTTGACGTGGAATTCTACGTTGACTTTGTGTCCGCTCGCGCGCTGGAAGCGGGCGGCGAACTCGGCGATCGCCGCCCTCGCCCCGTTGCCGCTGAGAACCTTGATCTCAGCGGCCATCGAGAGACTTGTGTCCGACAACAAACAGCAAAGATCCGATCAGCGCGAGAATCGGCTTCATCATGGGATTCTCCTTGGGAAAGAGCCCGCCGTTCGATCATTTTCCGGTCGCTTCCTTAAGATAGCTCCCGTCGTAATACTTCTTTACATCGTTGCCCATCGGCAGCTTGAAGCCGAAGCGCGTGCGCAGATCGATGACGCTGTCGAGCCCGGAAACGTTGAGCGGGCCGGCCGCGGTCTCTTCAATGCGCTCCGCGGCGCCTTGCGGGCTTAGCTTCAAGTCCCTCGCCACCAGTTTGATTGCCGCGTCCCGGTTCGCCCGATTTTTAACCCATGCGTATCCAGCAGTGCGCGCGCGTAAAAAGCGTATCAGCTCGGCACGATGACTCTCCGCCCACGGCCGAGTGACCGCGAACAGGCTGCCTGGATAATCCGGCAGCACTTCGCGATGGTCGGCCATTTTGATCATGCCGGCGGCCAACGCGTCCTTGTCCACCGGCGCGCCGAGAATACCTGCGAAGGTTTCGCCCGCGACCATCGATTCCAATCGCTTCGGCGTAGCGCCGACGGCGACCAGTTCATAATCGCGGCGGTCAAAATCGAGACCGTGAGCGAGCAGGATCCGGCGCATGACCAGCGCATACGCGGTGTCGACCGCGTCGGCGGCGAGCTTCTTGCCGCGGAGATCGTCCCATTTTTTGATGTCGGGGCGGACGAACAGCGGTAGGGTCGGGCTTTCGGTTTGATGCGCGACGGCGATGATCTCGGGGCCCTCTTTGCCGGACCAGGCAAGCACGTTATCGAACGCGCCGGTAGCGATATCGAATGTACCCTTGATCAGGCCGCGCATTTGCTCCGTCGAGCTGGGCGTAACCGTCACGTTGATCTCCAGCCCTTCCTTGGCGAAAAAGCCCTGATCGCGCGCCGCCGCCGTTCCCGCATCGAGGCGAAACACGATCAGCTCGATCTTTTTCAATTCCTTCGGCTGCGCTGCCGCCACGGTGGAAATCAAAAGCGCCGCAAGCGCTATCGATAGCATTTTCATGGTTGCCGGCATCTCCTTACTGTCATGAATTTCGACGCTTTGCCTTTTATCCGAGCGCCGCAGAGATGTCTATGGCGCTACTCGATCGGCAGCACAGTGATAACGTTGGTCGTTCCCGGCGTGCCGGGCTGCCGTCCGGCGGTGATGGCGATGAGGTCGCCGCGGCGGACGAGCCCCGAGCGGCGCGCGATGTCGCGCGCCATTTGGACCATTGCGTCGGTCGTCGGATAAGGGGGAATGAGCCGCGCGGACACGCCCCAGGAAAGCGTCAGCGCCTTGACGGTCTTGGGATCGGGCGTCATCGCGATCAGCGGCTGCGCCGGCCGGTAGCGCGCGATCATGCGCGCCGTGCCGCCCGAGGTCGTCGGGATGAGAAACGCTTTCACATGAAGGTCGCGCGCGAGCGCGACCGCGGCGTGGCTGATCGCCTCGGGGACGCTTTCGACCAAGCCGTCGAAAAACATCCGCGGCTCCACGCCGCTTTCCGCCTCGGCCGCGATGCGCGCCATCGTCTGCACCGCGCGGATGGGATACTTCCCGGCAGCCGATTCTTCGGACAGCATCAGCGCGTCGGTGCCGTCGAGCACGGCGTTGGCGACGTCGGCGACCTCGGCCCGCGTCGGACGCGGATTCTCCGTCATCGAGCGGAGCATCTGCGTCGCCGTGATGACGGGCTTCCCGGCGGCGTTCGCTTTGAGTATCAGCATCTTCTGCAGCGCGGGGATTTTTTCGACGGCAGTTTCCAGGCCGAGATCGCCGCGCGCAACCATGATCGCGTCGACCTCGGCGAGGATAGAGTCGATGTGCTCCAGCGCCTCGTGCTTCTCGATCTTCGCGACGAGCGGCGGAGCGCCACCGCGTTTTTTTATTTCGCGCCGCGCATTGCGAATATCCTCGGGACGGCGCACGAAGGACAGCGCGACGAGATCGACGCCGTGCTCCAGGCCGAAGGCGAGGTCGCGTCTGTCCTTCGTCGTTAGCGAACCGATCCTGGCGCTGCCTTGCGGGAAGTGGACGCCCTTATGCGCGCCAAGCACACCGCCGACCGCAATACGGCAGTCGACCTCGCCGCGCCTGACACGCAGCGCCTCGAGCTCGATCTCGCCGTCGCCCATCAGGATGCGGTCGCCCTTTTTAACGATGCGGTCGAGGCGAGGGTAAACGACGGGCACGACGGCGCTGCCGCCGGCGATTCTGCGGCTCGTCAGCGTCACGCGCCTTCCGCTCCGGAGCTGCGTATAGCCGCCGGCGATCTCGCCGACGCGGATTTTCGGCCCTTGGAGGTCCTGCAGGATCGCAACGTTGCACTCGAGCCGCCGCGCGATGCGCCGGATGCGCGCGATTATGGCCGCGTGAAAGCGGTAATCGCCGTGGCTGAAGTTGAGACGCGCGACGTCCATGCCGGCGTGGATCAGCGCGGTCAAAACTTTTTCCGACTCGCTCGCCGGGCCGATGGTGCAGACAATTTTCGTGCGGCGCATTGCGCTAATGTACCGAAGCGCGGCTCGGAGTCAAATTAAGGCTCTAATGCTTCATCGCGCGCTTGAGGCGCGGGTCGAGCAGGTCGCGGACGCCGTCGCCGAGCAGATTGATGCCGAGGACGGTGACGAAGATGGCGAGGCCGGGAAACAGCGCGAGCCACCAAGCGGTTGAGATGTAGCTCCGGCTGTCGGCGAGCATGGTGCCCCAGCTCGGGATGCCGGGCGGCACGCCGAGGCCGAGGAAGCTCAGACTCGCCTCCGATATGATCGCGGAGGCCATCGAGAAGGTGCCGATGACGAGCGATATCTGCAGAAGATTGGGCAGGATGTGGCGCCAAATGACGCGCGGGCTGCCGGCGCCTAGCGCGCGCGTCGCGGCGACGAAGTCGCGGTCGCGGAGCGACAGCGTCTGCCCGCGCACGACGCGGCAATACTGAATCCAGCGCTGCGCCACCAGCGCGAGGATTAAATTGAACAGTCCCTGGCCCAAAAACGCGAGAATCGTGATCGCGAGCAGCAGGGCGGGAAATGCCCAGACGACCTCGACGAGCTTCTGGATCGCGAAATCGACTTTGCCGCCGAAATAGCCGGAGATCGCGCCGAGCAGGATGCCGACCGCGCCCGAGATGAGCACCACGGCGAAAGCCACGAGCAGCGACACGCGCGCGCCGTAAATGATGCGGCTCAAAATATCGCGGCCGAGGTTGTCCGTGCCGAGAACATGCGCGCCGCCGAGCCACTCGGGCGGCTTGAGCATAGCCTCCAGCGCCTGATACTGCGGATCGTGCGGCGCGAGCCACGGGCTCAAGACGCCGACGATAACGAGCGCAGCGACGACCGCGCCGCCAACGACGACCTTTAGCGGAAGCCGGCGGGCACGGCGCGCTTCGCGCGTCGCGACGGGCGCGTCAGTAGCGGATTCGAGGATCGATGACGGCATAGAGCGCGTCGATAATTAAATTGATGACAACGAATGCGACCGTGTACATCATGACGACGCCGGTGACGAGCGGATAGTCGCGCGAGGTCACGCCGGTGATCAACAAACTGCCGATGCCCGGCCAGGCGAATACCGTCTCGACTATGATCGAGCCGCTGAGCAATGTGCCGAGCTCCAAGCCTGCAACGGTGACGATCGGAATGAGCGCGTTCGAGAACACGTGGCGCCAGAGCACGGCGCGGTCTCCGAGTCCCTTGGCGCGCGCCGTGATGACGTATTCCTCGGTATCGGCGTCGAGCACGGAGGAGCGCGTGACGCGCATCAAAATGCCGACCATGTTCGCGCCGAGCGCTAGCGCAGGCAGCAGGACATGCAGCATGGCGTCTTTAAGCGCCGCCCAATTCCCGTCGAGCAAGCTGTCGAGAAAATAAAAGCCCGTCTGCGGCGCGCCCGCGACGCCGTAGGTGCTGCGTCCACCGGAGGGAAGTATATGGAAGCTGCCGGCGCAGACGAGGATCAGCATGATGCCGAGCCAGAAGTTCGGCATGCTGATGCCGAAAAGGCCGAAGCTCGTGCCGACATTGTCGATCCAGGAATTCGGCCGCGCGCCGGACCAGACTCCGAGCGGGATCGCGAGCGTGAGCGCGATCAAAATCGAGAAGAAAGCGAGCTCGCAGGTGGCGGGGAGGCGCTCGGCGATCACTTCTTTCACCGGCCGGGAGAAGCGGAACGATTTCCCCAGATCGCCGGTCGCCGCCGCGGCGGCAAACTTGAAGTATTGAACCAGAATCGGCTGGTCGAGTCCCCATCGCCGCCGCGCCTGCTCGAGGTCGGCGGCGGTGTTTTCCTGTCCGAGCAGCATCGATGCCGGGTCGCCGGGCGCCGCGTGCAGCAGGACGAAGACAAGCAGCGTAATGAGAAGCAGGACCGGCACCGTCCCGAAAAGGCGTCGAACGAGATATGCCGTGGCGGCGTCTCCTTCTTGTTCGCCGGCCGTAGCGCGAGCGGCTTACTTCAGCACGCGCATGTCTTCGCCGAACATGCGGCCGCTCGGTGTCGGCTTGTAGTCGATGTTCTTCGCCATGCCGTAGATCATCTTGTGCCGCCACATGAAGCAGGCCGGCGCCTCTTCGGTCAGCAGGCTCATCGCCTCGGATAGGACTTTCTTTCGCTTCGCGGGATCGAAGGTCTGCCGCTCGGTCGCGAGCAGCTTGTCGAACTTGGGGTTCGAAAATCCGATGCGCGGCGACCCGCCGGTCTCGAAATACTGCGAGAGCGCGACGCTCGGGTCGACGATCGAGCCGCGGCCCATATAATAGAAGGGAACCTTGCCTGCCTGGACGTTCGACCAGAGCGTCGCCCACTCAGGCGTCAGGAGCTTGGCACGAAAGCCCGCGGCGTTCAGCATCTGCGTGATCACTTCGTTGATCTGCTTGTCGAGCGTGTAGCGGCCGACCGGCGTCTCGAGCTCGACGTCGACGCCGTTGGGATACCCCGCCTGCGCCAGCAGCTTCTTCGATTTTTCCGGATTGTAGTCGTACTTCGGCTTCAAGTTGGGATCGTACGCATATTGACCGGGGCCGATCGGGCCGTCGAGGCGTGTGGCGAGGCCTTGGAGCACGGTGTTGATGATGCGGTCGCGGTCGATCGCATGGCAAACCGCTTGGCGCACCTCTTTTTTATCGAACGGCGGCTTCGGCTGCATCGCGAGGAACATGATCTCGACGGAGTCGACCGCAGTCGCCTTCGTTTTGGGATCGCTCTCGACGCGTTTCTGCAGGTGCGGCGGGATGAACTGCGCGATCTGAATCTCGCCGTTTAAGAGCGCGGTCACGCGCTGTTCGTCCTCGCGCATGACCCGGTAGACGATTTCGTCCGGCGCCTGCTTCAGCTGCTTCACGCCGGGGTAGTCGATGTTCTTCGTGATGACGAAGCGCTGGCCGGGGACCAGTTCCTTGAACTTGTACGGTCCGGCGCCGATCGGATATTTTCGGTCAGCGGTCTCGGCGCCGTATTTTTCATAGATAGCGCGGTTCGTGATGATCAGCCGGTCGAAGATGTATTCCGGCAGCGGCGCCGTCGGCTGCTTGGTCGTGAAGCGGACGGTATATTTGTCGACCACCGACGCCGACGCGATCGGCGCGATGTTCTGCCCCTGCTTACTTTGAGGATCGTTGCGGACGCGGTTGAACGAGTGCACAACGTCGTCGGCGGTCAAGGGCGATCCGTCGTGCCACTTGATGTCTTTGCGCAAGTGAAAGATCCAATTGTTGGGATCTTTCACCTCCCACTTCTCCGCGAGCATGCCGACGTATTCACTCTTGTTGAAGTCGTAGGTCCCGAGACAGCCCATGACCTGGCACCAAATGCCGTAGAGGAGCGATACGCTATCGCCGTAAGGATTGTACGTCTCCATCGTCTCGGTGACGCCGATGGTGACCCGCGTCTGCGCGCTTGCGTCCGTCGGTTTTGCCGCTGCGCCGGCAAAGACTGCCAGCACGCTTAAGACAAGAAGCTTTTTTGCGCTCATGGACACCTCCGTGGAAGGGTGGTTCCAGCCGTGACTACTTCTATTCCCCGCTTTGGTTTTATGTCAAGGTCGTCGCGGCTTGTAAGGCGGCGGCGCTCCGCGCTATAAAAGCCTCTCCGCATCGAGTCGCAGCCCGGAGGAAGCCCTGCTACGCGTTTTTCGTCCGCTC
>JAJPJQ010000048.1 GCA_021324155.1 Pseudomonadota bacterium | reverse complement strand
GCGCCGGCGCCGTGCGCGAAGACATAGATCGCGCGCGCGTTGTCGGGCCGCATGAGCAATGCGGAGACGTCCCCTGCTTTTTCGCTGACGGTGAATTTTATTTTTTTCGCGGATGGCATGAGGCGCATCTTAGCGCGCGCGCTCGCGCCGCGCCAGCGTTGCTTGACTGTCTTCGCTCCCGCGTATTACAGATGTGAGAGCGAAAAGGAGCACACCATGGCGGAACGACCGATCACGAACGAGCTGGGCTTCAAGACCACCTATCAATTGTTTTTGGAGAAGGAGCGCGTGCCCGCGGTGCGCGCGTTTCACATCGAGGACATTAACAAGGTCGAGCTTTTCCCCTGGGAGCGCATGGGCGGGCGCGGCGTCTATTTGAATCTCGAAGGCACCGAGGGCGTGAACGACTGCTACATCGCCGAGATCGCGCCGGGCAAATTGCTCGCGCCGCAGAAGCACATGTTCGAGGAGCTCGTCTTCGTCGTGAGCGGCCGCGGCGCGACGACGGTGTGGCGCGACGGGCAGAAAAAGCAGACTTTCGAATGGCAGGAGGGCTCGCTGTTCTCGCCGCCGCTCAACACCTGGCACCAGCACTTCAACGGCGACGGCAAAAATCCCGTGCGGCTGCTCGCGATGACCAATGCGCCGACGGTGCTGAATCTCTTTCACAACATCGATTTCGTCTTCGGCTGCGACTACGCGTTCACCGACCGCTATAACGGCGAGGCGGATTTTTTCAGCGGCAACACCAAGGCGCTCTCGCAGCATTACCAGGAGACGAATTTCATCCGCGACGTGCGCACGTTCGAATTGATCGAGCGCAAGGAGCGCGGCGCCGGCGGCAGAATGACGCTGCTCGAGATGGGGAACAACGTCATGTCGGCGCACATCTCGCAGTTTCCCGTCGGCACGTACAAGAAGGCGCACCGCCACGGCGCGGGCGCGCACGTGATCATCTTGAAAGGCGAAGGCTTCTCGATCATGTGGCCCGAAGGGAAAGACATCCAGAGATACGAATGGCGCGCGGGCAGCCTGCTCGTCCCGCCGGAGCGCTGGTTCCACCAGCACTTCAACGCCGGCGGCGAGCCAGCGCGCTATCTCGCGCTGAAGCCGTTCAGCAGCCGGAAATTTCCCGGCCTGCGCAAGCAATGGGGTACGTCGGAGAGCGTCAAGCAGGGCGGCGATCAGATCGAGTACGAAGACGAGGACCCGCGCGTTCGCAGGATGTTCGAGGAAGAATTGGCCAAGCGCGGGCTCACGAGCCGCATGGGCGACGTGTACGGCACGCGCGCGGCGTAATGGAATAAATCTAAGAGCCCTTCGACAAGCTCAGGGCGAACGGAAATATTTACACGAATAATTCCGTTCGTGCTGAGCCTGCCGAAGCACGGGATCAAAAATAAATGAAAGCCGCTTTTGTTTTTCTTTTTATAATTGCGCTCCACACCGCATCCGTTCCGGTCCACGCCGCCGAGAAGGTCCGCGTCTCGGTGACGAACCCGAACATGTCGTTTCTTCCCGCCGGCGTCGCGCTGAAGAAAGGATTTTTCAAAGACGAGGGGCTCGACGTCGAGATCATCCGCATGAACACGCCGAACACCGTGACCGCGCTCGTCACCGGCGATTTGGGCTACACGCTGCTCTTCGGCTCGGTCGTCCGCGCGGCGCTCCGCGGCATGCCGATCCGCGCGCTCGCGAGCCTGCTCGACAGCCCGACGCACGCGATCGTCGCCAAACCGGAATATAAATCCGTCAAGGAGCTGCGCGGCAAGACGGTCGCGATCGGCAACTACGGCGGCACCGACGACGTCGCCGGCCGGCTCATGTTCAAGCACTTCGGCCTCGATCCCGACAAAGACTTGAAGCTCATCGCCTTCGGCCCCGACCGCGCGCGGCTCGCCGCGGTGAAGGAGAATCTCGCCGACGTCGCGGTCGTCGCGCCGCCGGGCGACGCGATGGGCAGGCAGATGGGCTTCGCGATCCTCGCGCGCGCGTACGACGTCTTCAATTTTCCCTTCATCGGCATCGGCGCGAACCTGAAGACGATCAAGGAGCGGCCCGTCGAGGCGAAAAAATTCGTCAAGGCGCTGCTCCGCGCCAACCGCTACATTCGCGAGAACAAGCAGGGCGCGGTCGACGTGCTGGTCGACTGGGGCAAGGTCGACCGCGAGCAGGCGCTCGCGTCGTACGATTCGACCGTCAAGGTCTTCAACGCCGACGGCAACATCCCGCCGGAAGGCTTGAAGCTCGTGATCGATCAAGCGAAAGCCGAGCTCAAGATCGCGAAAGATATCCCGCTGAGCGAGATCGTCGACTTGGCGCCGCTGCGCGAAGCGCAGAAAGAGCTCGGGATCAAAGCGCAGTGACGCTCGCCCGCACGCTCGCGCTCGCGACGCTCTGGCTCGCGCTCGGTATTCAGCATGGCATCACGGCCGAGCCCGCGCGCCTTACTGCCGGATATTCCACCAACACCGCCGGCCAGTCGGTCCTCTGGATCGCGAAAGACGCCGGCCTGTTCGACAAGAACGCCCTCGGCGTCAATCTCGTCTTCATCCAAAGCGCGTTCCTGATGACGCAGGCGCTGATCGCCGGCGATCTACCGATCGCCGCGATGGGCGGCGGCGGCGCGGTCGCGAGCAACCTCGCCGGCAGCGATTTAGTAATTATCGCGAGCCTGGCGAAGAGCCCGAATTTGAATTACCTCGTGACGCGCAAAGACATCGCGCGCCCCGAGCAGCTCAAGGGGAAGCGCCTCGGCGTCGCGCGGCTCGGCGGCGCCTCCGACGCGACGCTGCGGCTCGCGCTCAAGAAAATCGGCCTCGACGCCGACAAGGACGTGACGATTCTACAGATCGGCCTCTCGCCGGCCCGCATCCGCGCGATCGAGAGCGGCGCGATCGACGGCACGATTCTCACGGTCGAGGAGCGCGCCGCCGCCGGCACGGCGGCGGTCAACGTGCTGCTGGATCTCAAGAAGCTCGGCCTCGAAGTGTTGTCGAACGACATCGTCGCGCCGCGGAAATTTCTCCGCGAGCGTGAGGATACGGCGCGCGCGTTCGTGAAAGCGCTGGTCGACGGCATCCATTTCTATAAGATCAACAAGGCGCGGGCTCTCGACATCATGACGCGCTACATGCGGGGCGCCGAGCGCCGCACCGTCGAGGCGGGATACGATTTCAACGCGGAAGTATATCAAAGGAAGCCCTACCCTTCACGCGAAGGCGTGCGCCTCGCCCTCGAAGAGCTCGCGCCGAAAAACCCCAAAGCCGCATCCGCGAAGCCGGACCAGTTCATCGACGACCGCTTCGTCCGCGAGCTCGACAAAAGCGGCTATATCGACACGCTCTACAGGAATTGATAAAGGAGCCGGTATGAACGAAGAACAACAGCTCCACGAACTCGACGAGAAGCTCCGCAAGCTCTCTGTCGAGGGCCTCTGGGCGCAGGCGTCCGCCGCCGACCTCGCGACCTACAACAAGGACCCGCACACCTCCGTGCTGCCGCACGTGTGGAAATGGGACGATCTCTACGGCGCGATCAAGACCGTCGGCGAGATGCATGGCCTCGACGGCAAGGCCGAGCGCCGCGTGCTCCGCCTGATCAACCCCGCGTACCTGAAGATGGAGAACCGGCGCCAGCGCACGACCACGCACACGATGCTGATGACGATGCAGCTCTTGAAGCCCGGCGAGGTCGCGCACGCGCACCGGCACAACTTCGCCGCGTTCCGCTTCATCGTGCGCGGCGGCGGCGCCTATACGGTGGTCGAGGGCGAGAAGCTCCCTATGGAGGAAGGCGATTTGATCCTCACGCCGTCGATGACCTGGCACGGCCACCACAACGAGGCCGAGCCGATCGTCTGGCTCGACGGCCTCGATAATCCCCTGCTCTTCTCGCTGCAAGTCATCACGTGGGAGCCGTTCCCCGGCGGCGTGCAGCCGGTCAAGAAAGTCGGCGAGACCACGGCGCCGCGCGTCGGCACGGCGCGCCCGGTATGGGAGAAAAAATCGTACGATCGGCCGAGCTACAATCTCATCTACAAGTGGAAGGACACGTACGCGACGCTGAAGAATCTAAGCGACGGACCGGGCAGCCCCTTCGACGGCGTCGCGCTGGAATACGTCAATCCCGACGGCGGCCATACGATGCCGACGCTCGCCTGCGGCATCCAGATGCTGCGCCCCGGCGAGGCGACTAAGACGCACCGGCATAATTGCAGCACGATTTACCACGCGTTCCGCGGCAGCGGCACGACCTTCATCGACGGCAAGCGCTTCGATTGGAACCAGGGCGACTGCTTCGTCGTGCCGCTCTGGAGCTGGCACAACCACCAGAACCGCGCGAACGACAAGGAAGCGATCCTCTTCTCGATGAGCGATCAGCCGGTGCTGGAGGCGCTCAAGCTTTATAGAGAAGAGCCGGGCGAAGGCGCGTAGAACCTCCTTCGCCTCATCAACCACCATAAACAAGTAGGGGCAGGTTTTAAACCCGCCCCTACATAAATCATCCGAGCGATACAGACGGAGATCGTCCGACTTAGGTTTCCCGTTCCGACGTCGGACCGACCTCGCCCGTGCACCACGGAATGAACGCCTTCATGCGGCAGGTGGCTCCGTTCTGTTTGAGCTCTTTCTCGAAGATTTCGTGGATCTCCCTGTCCTCGTCGGTGTACTCGATCTGCCAGCCGCCCTCTTTCTGGCTCCGGTCGGCGAATTCGCCTCCGCCGCCGCGCGGCGAGTAGGCGCCCATGTCGCCGGGGCGGAAAGCCAGGTAGCGGGCGCGCGTCGTGCCGGAGTTGAAGTGCTGGTGCGTGCAGTTGTCGCTCGGCACGACGACCATCGAGCCCACCTGCCAGTCGCACTTGATCATGTCGGAGCGGTCTTCCTTCGTCCACACGAGCGAAAAGCCGGCCGTGCCGCTGAGCAGTAGCAGATGGGCCCCGGGGCCATGGCGGTGCGCCTTTTTGTAAGTGCCGATGGGAAATTCCGAGATGTGGTTCTTGGTGTTGTTGCTCGCCATCTCGAGCATAGCGTTGATGCCGCCCGCGCCGCGCTCTTTCCAGCCGTAGAGCTTCATGTCCGGCGCGTTGAAGATGAAATTCGATTCCCAGATGCGGCGCGTGTAGAGCTTGCCGTTGCCGCTGAAGTAGTCCTCGTCGCCCTGGTACCGGCTCGTAAAGGCATAGTCGCAGCCGAAGATGAAATCGTTGTCCTGGTAGAGGCGCATCATCGGCGGCGCGTTCGTCACGGCCATATAGCGCACCGGCTCGGTGCCGCTGCCGTTGAAATTCTGGTACGACGCGTTTAACGGGATCGAGAACAGGCTCCCCGCCTGCCACTCGAAGGTGTTCTTAGCCTTGCCGTTTCCGTTGCCCTTCGCATCGTGCTGCCAGATCGTCGTTGCGCCGCGTCCGGAAAGAATGTAGACGGTGAGCTCGTACATGTGGTGCTCCGGCTGCGACTTGCCCGCCGGCGCGATCTCGACCACGTGGCAGTCGTTCGGCATGTGGCGGTTGGCGATGTGGATCACCGCGCCCTTGCCGCCCTTGCGCTCCCAGGGGCCGAGCTCGACCTTCATCATGTTGGGAAAGTAAAACTCCTCGTAGACCTTGACGCCCTCGGCTTCGAGCCATTCCTCGTACGCGTCGCGCTTTTTGAAATCCTTGAGACCGTCTTGCGGCGTCTCGGCGACTTTCATGTCGGTGCCCAGCATAACCATGGTCGAATCCTCCTAAGAATCGGGTCGTGGAATAAAGACTTTTCGTCTTTTGAATAGCCGGTTATAGCCCGGTTTGTCAACGAGCCGCAGTACCCGCATACCGGCCGGCCGACATCGCAAGACGCGATCGGCCGTGTTTGACACGCGTAAGCTGAGTAATGTATCCTTACAACAAGGAAACAAGGGATGCTTGCGAAGAAAACCGTCAAGAATCAGCTCACCCTGCCCAAGGCGATCGTCGAGAAGCTCCCGGCGACGGACTATTTCGAAGTCAGCCTGCACGGCGAAACGATCGTGCTGAAACCCGTCGTCATCGAGACCGAGAGACGGCTCGATCGCGTGCGGCAGAAAATGAAGGC
Organism: Pseudomonadota bacterium; assembly: GCA_021324155.1. GTDB lineage: Bacteria > Desulfobacterota > Binatia > UBA9968 > UBA9968 > JAJPJQ01. The sequence continues at coordinate 1,770 of JAJPJQ010000048.1, read as the reverse complement.
GCTCAAGCTGACGGAAAAAGACGTCGCTTCCGCGATCCGCTGGGCGCGGAAGCATTAGGTGCGCGTGGTCCTCGATACGAACGTTCTGATCTCCGCCCTGCTTTTCACCGGCGCCCCTTCCGGATTAGTCCCACTGTGGCAAAGCGGCGCGATCACGGTGCTGCTCTCGCGCGCGATCCTCGACGAGTACCTGCGGGTGTTGAGCTATCCTCGATTTCAGTTGACGGAGGCAGAGATTCGCGCGCTGGTCGAGGAGGAGCTGCTTCCCTACTTCGAGGTGGTAAGCCCGAAAAAACGTCTGCGCGTCATCCGCCGCGACCCTTCCGACGATAAATTTCTCGAGTGCGCGGTCGCTGGAAAGGCTGATGTCATCGTGTCGGGCGACAACGATCTGCTGGAACTCGGAAATTACCAGCGCATTCGCATTCAATCGGCCGCCGCATTTCTCGCTGCGATCAAAGAATGATGGCAATGAGAAAAAATACCTGCGAAAATTATGTGGGAGAATCATGGCTAAACCTATGCTGAAAGAAAACGAAGAAAACTCCGCCGAGGCGCCGAAGCCGCGCGCGACGGTGACCGCCGTCGAGATGGGCGCGCGACAGCGCGAGATTTCGGTTTCGGAATTTTTTACCAAGAATAGGCACCTCCTCGGCTTCGACAACCCGCGCAAGGCGCTGCTCACCTGCGTGAAAGAAGCCGTCGACAACGCGCTCGACGCGTGCGAGGAAGCCGGCATTTTGCCGGAGGTGATCGTCAAGCTCGAGGTCGCCTCCGACGAGAAGACGCCGCCCGCGCCGAGCCAGGCAACGCGCTTCCGCGTGACCGTCATCGACTACGGCCCCGGCATCGTGCGCCAGCAGATCCCGAAGATCTTCGCCAAATTGTTATACGGCTCGAAGTTCCACCGGCTGCGCATGAGCCGCGGCCAGCAGGGCATCGGCATCTCCGCCGCCGGCATGTACGCCCAGCTCACGACCGGCAAGCCGGTGCAGATCATCTCGCGCACGAGCGCGAAGAGCCCTGCGCATTACTTCGAGGTCCAGATCGACACCAAGAAGAACGAGCCGCGCATCTTCGAGAACAAGCAGATCGATTGGGAGAACCACCGCGGCACGCAGGTGACGCTGGAGATCGAAGGACGCTATCAGAAGGGCCGCGCGTCGGTTGATGAATACTTAGAGCAGACCGCGATCGCCAACCCGCACGTCAAGCTCGTTTACCACACGCCGGAAGGCGAGGTAAAGGAATACCCGCGCACGATCCAGGAGCTGCCGCCGCAGCCGCGCGAGATCAAGCCGCACCCGTACGGAATCGAGTTCGGCATTTTCCTGCGCATGCTGCACGACACGAAGAGTCACACGGTCGCGGGTTTCCTCGCCGCCGACTTCAGCCGCGTCTCCCCCGCCGTCGCCCAGCAGATCTGCAAGGCGGCGAAGCTCTCGCCGGACGCGAAGCCGCGCAACATCCACGGCGCGCCGGCCGAGGCGCTCTATAAGGCGATCCAGGCGACGAAGATCATGGCGCCGCCATCGAATTGCCTCTCGCCGATCGGCGAGAAGGCGATCCTGCACGGCTTGTACAAGCAGATCAAAGGCGAATTCTATACGGCTGTGACGCGGCCGCCGGCGGTCTACCGCGGCAACCCGTTCGTCATCGAGGCGGGGCTCGCCTACGGCAACGCGCCGGGACAGGCGGCCGATCCCGAGCATCCGAAGGCGCCGCTCGCCGAGGGCGAGAGCCACGATGAGGACGAAGAGCTCGCGCGCG
>JAJPJQ010000013.1 GCA_021324155.1 Pseudomonadota bacterium | reverse complement strand
GCGCCAGCATGCCGGCGGGCTTCATGCCGTAAGGCCTGCCGGCGCGCATGAGCAGATCCCAGAAATCGACGGCGCGCTCGGCGCCGATCCAGAGTTCATAGCCGAGATCGCCGGTGTAGCCGGTGCGCGAGAGGACGATCGGGACGCCCTCGAGCTCCAGCGTCGCGAAGCGGAAAAATTTCAAACGGTCCACCGCCGCGCCGAAAATCGCTTGGACGATCTCGCGCGAGGTCGGTCCTTGAAGCGCGACGGCCGCGATTTTCTCCGAGATCTCGTCGATCGCGACATCCATGCCGGCCGCGTTCATCTTGAGCCAGCGCATGCTCGGCTCCGCCAGGTGAAAACGAAAGCGGTTTTGCTCGAAACGAAAGAAGGTCCCGTCCTGAATGACCTTTCCTTCGGCGTCGCAGAGACACGTGTACATCGCCTGGCCGACGGCGCATTTCGAGGCGTCTCGCGTCGCCACACGGTTGACGAGCTTCAGCGCGTCGCGGCCGCTCACGTTGTATTTATAAAGCGGCGAAATGTCGATCAGGGCTGCGGAATTCCGAATCGCGTGATATTCATGATCGTGCGCCACCTCGTACGTGCTCGCGGCGAGGTAGCCGGACCAAACGCGCCAGTTATGGCTGACGCACAGCGCGGCGGTGCGGGGGTGAAATGGAGTTCCGATCGGCATGATGGACAGACACAGACAGAGCTAGAGACAAACGCAGACCGGCGGTTTTCTTATCCCTGTCTCTATCTCGCCCGGTTGACTTGTCGGTCAAAATTACAAAAAATGGCCGCTTAAGCAAGGAACGTTGATGGCCGGAAAATACGACGTCATCGTCATCGGCGCGGGCCACAACGGCCTCACGCACGCCGCGTATCTCGCGCGAGCCGGGAAAAAGGTGCTCGTGCTGGAGCGGCGCCACATCGTCGGCGGCGCCACCGTGACGGAAGAGATTTTCCCGGGCTTTAAATTTTCCGTCTGCTCGTACGTCGTAAGCCTGCTGCGGCCCGAGGTCATCCGCGAGCTCGATCTCGCCGCGCACGGCCTCGAAGTGATCCCGCTCGACTGCACCTTCACGCCGCTCCCGAACAACGACTATCTCGCGCGCTGGAGCGATCACGACAAGACGCGCCGCGAGCTCCAGCGCCACTCCGCTACCGACGCCGAAGCGTACGATGAGTTCGGCCGGCTCATGCACCGCATGGCGATGGCGGTGAAGCCGATCCTCGGCCTCGTGCCGCCCGACCCGACAACGATCAATCCGCGCGAGCTTCCGACGTTCTTCAACCTCTATCGCCATTTTCGCAAGCTCGGCACGAACGTGCTCTACGATCTCACCAAGCTCATGACGATGAGTTCGGCAGATTATCTCGACGAGTGGTTCGAGACCGAAGCGCTGAAAGCGACGATGTCGGCGAGCGGCATCATCGGCACGTTTCTCGGCCCGCGCTCGCCCGGCACGGCGTACGTGCTTTTGCACCACTACATGGGCGAAATCGATGCGGTCTTCCGCTCGTGGGGCTGGGCGCGCGGCGGCATGGGCAGCGTCGCCGGCGCGCTCGCCAAAGCGGCCGAGCGCCACGGCGCGGAGATCCGCGTGAAGGCGCCGGTCGCGCATATTCTCGTCAAGAACGAGCGGGCCGCCGGCATTGTTTTGGAGAGCGGCGAAGAGATCGCAGCCGACGCGGTCACTTCCGCCGTCGATCCCAAGCGCACGTTTTTAAAGCTCGTCGATCCCGTCCATCTCGATCCGGAGTTCGTCCTGCAGGTGAACCGCATTCGCATGCGCGGATCGTCGGGCAAGGTCAATCTCGCGCTCGACGCCCTGCCGAATTTTACTTCTCTTCCCGGCGACGGGCCGCACCTCCGCGGCGCGATCTCGATCAGCCCGTCGATCGATTATCTCGAGCGCGCCTACGACGACGCCAAGTACGGCAATTTCTCGCGTCACCCTTATCTCGATATCGTGATCCCGTCGACGATCGATCCCACGATGGCGCCGCCCGGAAAGCACGTCATGTCGATCTTCGTCCAGTACGCGCCGTATCGCCTGCAGCAAGGGAACTGGCCGGACCTGCGAGAAAAATTCGGCGACACGGTCATCGACACGCTCGCCGAATACGCGCCGAATTTGAAAAACATCATCCTCCACCGGCAGGTCGTCACGCCGTGGGACTTGGAACAGGAATACGGCCTCACCGAAGGCAACATTTTCCACGGCGAGCTCGCGCTCGATCAGCTCTTTTTCATGCGCCCGGTTCCCGGCTGGGCGCGCTACCGCACGCCGATCGAGGGACTCTATCTCTGCGCCGCCGGCACGCATCCCGGCGGCGGCGTCATGGGCGCGTCGGGCCGGCTCGCCGCGCTCGAGCTGCTCAAAGACTCCAATAAACGCCGCTGAATAATCCGGTATATCCCCGATTGTAATTTTCCCGCCGGCCGTCACAATCGCAAATGCGGCCATGTGTGGGATCGTCGCCATATTCGAAATACGCGAGCCGTCGCCGGTGCTGCGCGAGCAGGCGCTGAAAATGGCGGGACGCGTGCGTCATCGCGGTCCCGATTGGAGCGGCATCTACGCCGGCGAGAGCGCGATCATCGCGCACGAGCGGCTCTCGATCGTCGACGTCGAGCACGGCGCGCAGCCGCTCGTCGATCGCGACACCGGCGCCGTCCTCGGCGTGAACGGCGAGATTTACAACCACATCGCGCTCCGAAAGCAGCTCAAACGCAGGCATGCCTGGCAGACGAAATCGGACTGCGAAGTCATTCTTTACCTGTATGACGAATACGGTCCGGAATTTTTAAATCTTCTGAACGGCATCTTCGCCTTCGTCCTGTACGACAAGCGGAAGAACGACTACTTTATCGCCCGCGACCATATCGGCATCTGCCCGCTATACATCGGCTGGAGCGCCAACGGCAGCGTTTATGCCGCGAGCGAGATGAAGGCGTTGCCCGATGTATGCGAGCGCGTCGAAGAATTCCCTCCAGGACACTATTATCGCGGCAGCGAAAAGAAGTTCGTTCGCTGGTACCGGCCGCGGTGGCAGGAGACGGTGCCCGAGAAAACAGTTTCGCTTAAAAAACTCCGCGACGAGCTCATGAAGGCCGTCAGACGCCAGCTCATGTCCGACGTTCCTTACGGCGTGCTCATCTCCGGCGGCCTCGACTCGTCGTTGATCGCCGCGATCGCCGCAAGATATCGCAAGAGAAGAATCGAATCGGCCGGCCGGGAAGAGGCGTGGTGGCCGCGGCTCCACTCCTTCTCGGTCGGCCTGAAGGAATCGCCCGATCTCAAATACGCGCGCAAGGTCGCGCGCGCGATCGGCACGGTGCACCACGAGACGATCTTCACCGTGCAGGACGGCCTGGATGCGCTCGAAAACGTGATCTACCACCTCGAAACCTTCGACGTGACGACCGTGCGCGCGGCGACGCCGATGTATCTGATGGCGCGAAAAATCAAATCGATGGGCATCAAGATGGTGCTCTCGGGCGAAGGCGCCGACGAAGTCTTCGGCGGCTATCTTTATTTTCACATGGCGCCGAGCGCGCAGGAATTCCACGAAGAGACCGTGCGCAAGCTCGCCGCGCTCAGCAAATACGATTGCCTGCGCGCCAACAAAGCGACCGCGGCCTGGGGATTGGAAACGCGCGTGCCGTTTCTCGACAAGGAATTCCTCGACTATGCGATGAGCATCGATCCGCAGGATAAGATGTGCCCGGGCGCGGCGATCGAGAAAGGCGTGCTAAGAAAAGCCTTCGAGGGCTTTTTGCCCGAGGAGATTCTCTGGCGGCAGAAGGAGCAATTCTCCGACGGCGTCGGCTACAGCTGGATCGACGAGCTAAAAAAGCACGTCGAGGCGGCTGTCACCGACGAGATGATGGAGCGCGCCGGCGAAACCTTTCCGCAGCAAACGCCCGCTTCGAAGGAAGGATATTACTACCGCCGGATCTTCGACCGGCATTTCCCCAACCCGACCGCGGCGCTCACCGTGCCCGTAGGTCCGTCGATCGCCTGCTCCACGCCCACGGCGTTTCGCTGGAGCGAGGAGTTCGCGAAGATGAACGATCCTTCCGGGCGCGCCGTCAAAGGCGTCCACAAAAGCGCCGTCCAAAGCGTCTAAATATAATCTTTCCTCTTGAAGTAGAAGTAGAGGCCGACCGAGACGGCGGTCATCAAGCCGAGCGCAAACGGATAACCGTAGAGCCACTTGAGCTCCGGCATGTGCTCGAAGTTCATGCCGTAGATGCCGGCGATCGCGGTGACGATCACGAAGATCGTTCCCCACGCCGTCAGCCGCTTCATCGTGACGTTGAGCTGATTCGAGATGACGGAGAGGTGAACCTCCATCGCGGCGGACAGGATATCACGCAGTCCGTCGAGCTCTTCGGAGATATGAATCAGATGGTCGTATACATCGCGAAAATAAACCACGTGATCCGGCCGCACGAATGGAGAATCGTGCCGCGCGAGCTGGTTGAAGACCTCGCGCTGCGGCCCGACGGCGCGGCGGACGTGGATCGCAGAGCGCTTGAATTGGAGCAACCGGTTCATGTCTTCTAGGCTTGTGTTGGTCAAGAGGCGGTCCTCGAGCGTATCGATCTCCTCCTCGGCCGCGTCGATAATCGGAAAATAGCTGTCGACGATGATATCGACGATCGTATAAAGCAGGAAGTCCGCGCCGTGCGTGAGCGCTATGTCCAGCCGCTCGCCGAAAGACTCATTATCCGTGAGTCCCGGCACCGCGCCGTAGTGGCACATCAAAAGCCAGTTCTTTCCCAGGACCAGATCGACTTCGACCGGCTCGATCTCCCAATCGTCCCGTCGGGCAAGCGCGTGGACCGCGAGATAGACGTAGTTCTCGTAGCCTTCGAGCTTCGGCCGCTGGTTCTGGTTGACAATGTCTTCGAGCGTCAGCGAATGAAGATGAAGCTGTTTGCGCAGGAAATCGAGGTCTTCTTCGCCGGGCGTGTCGAGGTCAATATACAGTGAGCAATCGCTGTCGAGCAGCCGGGGCACCGCTTCGAGCGGCACATTTTCCGGCTGACCGTGCGCGGGCCGATGGCGAACCGTGAACACGTCGACCTAACTACCACAAGCCGAAGTGCGCGGAAAGAAAAAAACGTCGAATGTATTTTGCGTATGGATAGAAATTAACGACAGCGGCGCGCTCAGTGCTGATGCTTGAGGGTTTCTAGATAGCGCTCGACATCGATCGCCGACATGCAGCCGGTGCCGGCCGCCGTAATCGCCTGGCGGTAAACGCGGTCCTGGACGTCGCCGCACGCGAAAACGCCGGGGATGTTGGTGGCGGTCGATCCGCTTTTCGTCACGAGGTAGCCGAATTCGTCCATGTCGAGCTGGCCCTTGAAGAGCTTCGTGTTCGGCTCGTGGCCGATAGCGACGAAAACGCCGTCGGTCTTGAAGTCCTGGACGCTGCCGCTTTTGACGTTCTTCAGCTTCACGCCGACGACCCCGCCGTTTTTCGGATCGCCGAGAATCTCGTCGATGACCGTATCCCATAGGAACGCGATTTTCGGATTGCTTTCGGCGCGGTCCTGCATAATTTTCGAGGCGCGCAGCTCGTTGCGGCGGTGCACGACCGTGACCTTCGTCGCAAACTTCGTAAGAAACAGCGCCTCTTCCATCGCCGTGTCGCCGCCGCCCACCACCACGACCTCTTTATCTTTGAAGAAAAATCCGTCGCACGTCGCGCACGCCGACACGCCGTAGCCCATGAGCAATTTTTCCGACGGGATGCCGAGAAGCTTCGCGGTCGCGCCGGTCGCGACGATCAGCGCGTCGCAGGTGTAGAGATCCTTGCCGACCGTCACCTCGAAAGGCGTTTTTTTCAAATCGACGGCGGTGACGTCGCCGAATACCATCTTCGTGCCGAAGCGCTCCGCCTGCTTTTTGAATTCCTCCATGAGCTCGGGACCGAGAATGCCTTTCGGAAAGCCGGGATAATTTTCCACGTCCGTCGTGATCGTGAGCTGGCCGCCCGGCTGCGATCCTTCGATCATGACCGGCGCCAGATCGGCGCGTGCCGCATAGATCGCCGCCGTCAGGCCCGCGGCTCCCGAGCCCAGGATGAGCACGCGGTGGTGGCTTTTTTTATCCATGAATTTTATGTAGCATAAACGACACTCAGCCGAAAGCTAAAGCAAATGGCCAAGCTCTCCCACCTCGACGCCGAAGGCAAGGCGCGCATGGTCGATGTGACCGCGAAGGACGTGACCGAGCGCGTCGCGACGGCGCGCGGCGCGATCTTCATGCGCCAGGAAACGCTCGCCCTTATTCTGGAGAAAAAGGTGGAAAAAGGCGACGTGTTTTCCGTCGCGCGCGTGGCCGGCATCATGGCGGCGAAGAAAACTTCCGAGCTGATCCCCATGTGCCACCCGCTGAATCTCACCTCGATCGCCGTTGATTTGACCGCCGAAAAAAATCCGCCGCGCGTCGAGATCGCAGCGACCGTGCGCGTAAGCGGCAAGACCGGCGTCGAGATGGAAGCGATGACGGCCGCGGCGATAGCCGGCCTCACGATCTACGACATGTGCAAGGCGGTCGACCGCGAGATGACGCTTGGCGAGATCCGCCTCGTGCAAAAGAGCGGCGGCAAAAGCGGCACGTTCGTCAGGAAAGATTAGCTTTCAGCAGTCCGTATTCAGCTCTCAGCCCGGATTAAGAATACGATCATCGATTACTGCTTTCAGCTGCTCCGTGAAAGCTGACAGCTATGCCCAAGCTTTATTTAAAAAAACGACGCGAGCGGCCCGTTACCGGCGGGCACCCGTGGATTTTTTCCGGCGCGATCGAAAAGACCGAAGAAAACACGGCTAGCGATCCCGTCGTCGATGTGCTGGATCATCAAGGTCGCTGGCTCGCGCGCGGCCTGTACAATCCCAAGTCGCAGATCCGCGTCCGCTTGCTCACGTGGGAGAAAGAAGCGATCGACGCGGCGTTTTTTTCGCGCCGCATCGCCGCCGCGGCATCGCTCCGACAACGGCTCGTCTCCCCTCTCACGAACGCATACCGCGTCGTCAACGGCGAGGGCGATTTGCTCCCGGGGGTCATCGTCGACCGCTACGCCGATTATCTCGTCTGCCAATTCTACACCGCCGGCATCGATGCGCTTAAATCTTTCTTCATCGAAGCGCTCGCGGCGGAGCTCAAGCCGAAAGGTATCTACGAGCGGAGCGAGGGCGGCGTCCGCGACGAGGAAGGACTTCCGCCTGCCGTCGGCGTCGTCCACGGCGAAGAGCCGCCGGAGCCGATCGAAATCGAAGAAAGCGGCCATCGCTTTCTCGTCGATATCCGAGGCGGCCAGAAGACGGGCTTTTTTCTCGATCAAAGAGACAACCGCGCGCTCATCGCCGCTCTCGCCCCGGGCATGACGATTCTCAATTGCTTCGCCTACACCGGCGGCTTCTCGGTGTACGCGTCGAAAGCCGGCGCGAAGCGCGTCGTCTCGCTCGATTCATCCAGGCCCGCGCTCGATCTTGCGGGGCGGAACCTCGAGTTAAACGGCCTCGCCGCCGGCGAAAGCGATCTCATCCGCGGCGACGCGTTTTCTTTTCTTAAGAATTTCGACGAAGCAGTCGACATGATCGTGCTCGATCCGCCGTCGCTCGCGCATCGCCGCGGCGACGTCGAAGCCGCGGCCGGCGGATACAAGTTTTTAAATTTGCACGGGCTCAAAGTACTGCCGCGCGGCGGTTTGCTTCTCACCTTCTGCTGCTCGCAGCACGTCACCGTCGATCTGTTTCAGAAAATCGTCTTCGGCGCCGCAGTCGACGCGCGGCGCAAAGTGCAGATACTCAAGCGCCTCGGCCCCGCGCCGGACCACCCGGTGAGCCTGCATCAACCCGAAGGTGAGTATCTAAAGGGCCTTTTACTTAGAGTTCTGGAGTAAATAAGCCGGGCATGATAAATGCCCTGCTCATGGCCGACAAATACCAGCCGATCAAGGAGTGGCCGGAGGAGGACCGGCCGCGCGAAAAGCTGATCGAGCGCGGCCCCGAAAATTTAACCGACGCGGAGCTGATCGCGATTCTCCTGCGCAACGGCAACGCCGGCCAGAGCGCGCTCGACTGCGCGCGCCAGCTGCTGACGGAATTCAACGATCTCAAAGGCGTCGAAAGCGCGCAGATCGCCGAGATGGCCGTCGTCAAAGGCATCGGGCCGGCGAAGAGCGCGCAGGTCAAAGCCGGTTTGGAGCTCGGGCGCCGTCTTGCGCGCCAGAAGTGGGAAGCCGGCCGCCCGCTCAAGTCGGCCGAAGACGTCTATCGCGACTTCTCCGAGCGGCTCGGCAAGCAGAAGCGCGAGATGTTCTACGTCGTGCTGCTCACGAACAAGAATAAAAAAATCCGCGAAGTGAAAATCTCCGAGGGCTCGCTCACCGCCTCGCTCGTCCATCCGCGCGAGGTCTTCAATCCGGTCATCCGCGAATCCGCCGCCGCGGTGATCTTCGTCCACAATCATCCGAGCGGCGACCCGGCGCCGAGCCCCGAAGACATCGACATCACCAAGCGACTAAAGCAGGTGGGCGAGGTGATGGGCGTCCGGGTGCTCGATCACGTCGTGATCGGCCACGGCAGGTATTATAGCTTCAGCGATAAAGGGATGCTCTAGGCCCGCCGCATCCGATCGCGCAGCATCGCGAGCGGCACCGCGGAGCCGAGCAGCGGAAATATTCCGATGAATGTGACAGCGGCGGGAAGACCGTAAGCGTCGGCGATCATCCCCGCCGAGAGCGGCGCGATGAACGACAGTCCCATGTTGCCGCTGTAGAGAAACCCCACCGTCCTCCCGGCGAGAGTCGGCGGCGCGACCTCCATCGCCGCGGCGAAGATGACCGGCCGGAGAGCCCAGAGGAGCGCGCCGACCAGACCGCAGCCGATGCCGAGCGGAATTCCCGGCGCGAGATGCGGAATTGCCATGATTACGACACCCGCGAGCGACGATCCCACGACGATCAGCGGAATGCGGCCGATCTTATCCGCAACCCAGCCTGAAAAAGTCGGCGAGATGCCGGCGAAGAGAAACACGGTCGAGATGTAAAAACCCATCGTCGCGACGGGGAGTTTCAGATAAATCGTCATGTAAAGCGGCAGGAAAACCGTCGTCGCGCTCTGGCCGAGCGTGCGAAAGACGGAAACGAAGAACATCGCGAGCACCGAGCGGTCTTTCACCACGTCGTGCCAGAACGATCCCTTCGCGCGGCCGGCGTGCTCCACAAGTCGATTCCGCTCGGGAAAAAACAGCGCGTAGGAGAGACCCGCGAGAAGTCCGGGCAGCGCCCAGATCTGCAGCGTCGTGCGCCAGTCGGTGAAGCTCAGCAGCGCGCCGATCGTGAGCGGCGCGATGACCTCGCCTAAATTCGCCGCGCTGTCGTGAATGCCGAGGGCAAAAGCGCGGCGCTCCTTGTAGGCCGCCGATAAAATCGAGATCGACTGCGGGTGAAAGCCGCCGGTCCCGATGCCGCTGATGCCCATGAAAATGAGCAAAGGCCAATAGGTCGGCGCGAAGCTCATGAGCAGGCTTCCGAGTCCCAGACAGACGAGACAAAATCCCAGCGCCGTGCTGCGGCGCTTCGTCGCATCGGCCAAGAACCCCGACGGCAGGTTCGTGAGCCCGGCGACGAAATAGCGCGTCGAGACGAGCAGGCCCGCCTGGGTCATGCTGAAGCCCATGGCGGCCGCGATGACGGGAAGCGCAACCGTCTGCACGCCGATATAGACGTGCTCGGTCATATGCGCGACGGAGGTCGCAACAAGCCGCGTCCACCCCGGCGCCGTGACAGATAAAGCGGGAGTTTGGGTTTCGGTTCGCTCCACAATTATGCGGCGGAAGCCGGCAGCAAAGCGCGCTGCTTCAGCGCCGGCAGGAGCTCGGCAAGCGAGCGGATCAGTATGGAAGGCTGCGCCGCGGCGAGCGTCTCCTCGTCGTTATAAGAAGCTTCGGTCGCGAGCGCGACCGTGAGCACTTCGAGCGTTTTGCCGACGACTTTGAGATGCGCGAGATTATTTCCCGCGCGGATGTAAGTCGCGGTGCCGGAGACGAGCACGACGCGGAGAAATTTATCCTGCCGCTGGCGGAAGAGATGATAAATCCCCTGCTCTTTTCTGAAGTAAGTCTGCTCGCGGTCGATGATCTCGGCGAAATATTTTCCCAGCCCGCGCTCCTCCATCGCCTCATGCTTGAAGCGCCGCCCCCCGGTGGTTACGAGAACGTTGATAAACCCGGCGTTCTGCGCGGAGCGCAACGATTCTTCGATGCCCGGCATGAGGTCGGGCTGAGTCGTATCGAAGCCGTGCTTCCTCGCGATCTCGAGCGCGTGGCCCCTGATCTCCTGACGCTTCGCCTCGTTGAACACGATCGAAGGATCTTTCTTATATTCGTCGGCGAAGACGAGCGGTATCAAGAACAGGTCGAACGGCCCGTCGGCGAGCTTGCGCAGCCGCTCGAAGCTCAGCGTCGGCTTGTTGTAGCGCGGGAGGATTTCATTCGCGATTACGTGCACGCGCTTGATGTCGCTCTCGACCGTATCGGACATCGTGCGAGCCAAAATCGTCGTCGGCATGCTCATGACAATCCTCCCTTCCGCGCTCTACATCATAGCACATCGTCTCGTCAGCCGATGCCCACCAGCCGTTTGATGTTTCCCGCCATGATGAGCCTCAAGTCTTCGATCTTGAGCTTGAGATGCCGCTGCGCGTGCTTCACGATCTTCTCGATCTCCCACTCCATCGGATTGAACGGATGGTCCGAGCCGTAGAGCACGCGCTCGGGACCCGCCCAGGAGATCGACTCGCAGAAAAACGGCAGCCAGCCGACGCCCGAGCTGTCCATGTGGACGTTATCGTGCTTCTTGGCGATCTCGACGACCTGCCGCACGCCTTCGACGAGCCCCGAGTGGCCGAAGATCATCTTGAGCTTGGGAAAATCGCGCGCGATCTCGCCGAGACGCGCGGGGCTCGCGTCCTCGCCGAGCCCGCAGTGAATGAGAACGGTGAGATTGTGGTGCTGCGCCGCTTCCATCAGCGGATAGACTTTCTCCCGGTCGTTGGCCGGACAGTGCTCGATCAGCGGGTGGATCTTGATGCCTTTGAGCCCGAGCTTCACGCCCTCTTCCAGAACCTGCAGCGTGTCCTTGGGCCCCATGCCCGGGCTCAGGCGCATGAAGCCGTGAATGCGCCCGGGATGTTTTCTCATCGCGTCGGCGATGTATTGATTCGTTTCGCGATAGTCCGACGGCTCGCCGACGCCGATCGCGAAAGTGACCACGCCGTCGACGCCGGCGTTGTCCATCGAGCCCAGCATGTCCTCAGCCATCCACTTCATGATCGGCGGAATCTGGTGGATCGCGAGCTTCTTGCGCGCGCCCATGTGCGAGTGCGCGTCGATGACTTCGATTTGTTCTCCTTCGACGGTTATCATTTTGCCTCCGGGAGTTTTTCCGAGCGTAGCGAATCGAACATTGCAGGTCAACACGAGGTGCAGTATACAGACCGCATGACGCTCATACTGAATAACGATGAAATCCAGCAGGCGCTGACGATCAAAAACAGCCTCGACGCGCTGGAGGAAACCTATCGCGAGCTGGCGCAAAGCGGCGCCGTCAATTGCCCGATCAGCCAGACGTACCTGCCGCACTCGCTGCCGCAGACGAGCTACAGCTTCAAGTCCGTCAACGGCGGCGTCAAAACGCTGGGCGTCCTCGCGCTCCGCATTACGTCGGATATCCTGGGCGAGCGAAAAGTCGGCGAATCCATCCGGCTCGAAAAGCTGCCGCTCGCCGGCGGCAATCGCTATGTGGGACTGGTCCAGCTCTACAGCATCGAGACCGGCGAATTGCTCGCGATCATGCCCGACGGCTTCATCCAGCAGACCCGCGTCGGCGTGACGAGCGCGCTCGGCGCCAAGGCGATGGCGCGCGAGGATTCGGAAACGATGGCGCTCATCGGCTCGGGCGGTCAGGCGCGCTCGCATTTCCGGTTTATGACGGCGGTGCGGCCGATCAAGCGGGTAAAAATCTACAGCCCGAATCCGGAGAACCGAAAAAGATTCGCCGCCGAGATGGAGCGGGAAAACGAAATCCCGACCGAGCCCGTCGAAAGCGCCGAGACCGCCGTCGCCGACGCCGACATCGTCTGCAGCGCGACGAATTCCTCGCGTCCCGTCGTGCGCGCACAATGGCTTCAGCCCGGCATGCATTATAATTCCATCCGCGAGTTCGAGATGGACGAGGCATCGCTGGAGAAATGCGACGTCGTCGCGATCCATTCCAAATTCGGCGGCTATCTCCACTGCCAGCCGCCGGGCACGGAGAAGGACCTGCCCGGCGTGCGCCGCGAGCGGGAGCGCGACTGGAGCCGCTATCCCGAGATTCAGGACCTCATCGTCGGCAAGGCGAAGGGGCGGACGAGCCCGCAGCAGATCACCTTCTTCTTGAACAACGTCGGCGCCGGCGTGCAGTTCGCCGGCATGGGCTTCGCGGCGTATAAGGCGTGCAAGGAAAAAGGTCTAGGCAAAGAAATTCCCAGCGACTGGTTTATGCAAAGCATCAAGCCGTAAAATTTACGGCCCCAAAAGGAGGCGGCATGGGACGCCCGCTCATCGTTTTTCTCCTGATCGGTATTTTCGCCGCGACCGCCGCTTCCGCCGCCGAGGAGGCGGCGCCCGCCCGGGCCTCGGTCCTCGCGCCCTCTTCGATTCCGCTTCCCGAAGCGCGCGCGATTATCGAAGGCGCGATCGCGTTCGCGCGCAGCCAAAACATGCGCATGGCGGTCGCCGTGCTCGACGACGGCGGCTACACCGTCTCGGTCGACCGCATGGATGGAACCTCGTTCAACTCCGTCAATCAGGCGATCGGCAAGGCATTTACGTCGGTGCTGTACCGCCGTCCCAGCGCAGAGCTGGCGGAGCTGGTAAAAACCGCGCCCGACCGCTTCCACGGCATCATGAACCTGTGGCCGGGAAAAGTTTACATCGTCTCCGGCGGCCTGCCGCTGGTCGTGGACGGCAAGCTCGTCGGCGCGGTCGGAATCTCCGGGCTGCCGCCGGGCGTGGACGAGAAGGCGTCGAAGGCCGGACTCGCGGCCTGGGAAAAATACAAACAGTCCAAGAAATAATTCCTCGCGCAGCAGCTTAGCGATTTCTTTCGAGGCGGGAGCTTCGAAAGCTATGCGGCGGCGTTTCCGAAATCCGTGTCCCAGAGACGGCGGAGCCGCCTCATCGCCTCGTCCGGCAATGCGCCTTCGCCGGAGCACGCCGCCGCGTCGTCGATGTGCGCCGTGTTCGAGAAGCCCACGAGCACGGTCGAGACGCCGGGCTTCATGAGCGCGAAGCGAATCGCCGCGTGCGTCAGGCGCTTCACCTCCTTGCCGACGAGAAATTTGACCTTCTCGGCGCGCTCGAGGTCGCGTGCATAGTCGGAGCCGGGCGACAGAGGCTCGGGGCTGCTGCCGCCGCCCACTTCGGGATGCGATGTCAGCGCGCCCGCTGCGAGAACCCGAATCACCGCCACGCCCATGCCCTTCTGCATCGCGCGATCGATGAGCAGCCCGTAATCGAGCGCGCTGAAGTCATGCGGCACCGGCTGGCCGGCGCTCGGGTTCAAAAGATTGTAGTAAGCCTGCACGGAATGAAATTCGCCGCTGTCGATGAGCTCGTGCAGCGCATCGGGATCGCCGAGGCCGCTGAAGCCGAAGCATTTGACTTTCCCCAGCGCGCGCATTTCCTTGAAGCCGTCCAGCACTCCGCCGGCTTCGAGCACGTCTTCCGGCGCGAGGCTGAAGCGCTTGCCGGGAGCGCGCGCCGAAGTCACGCGGTTATGCAGTTGAATCAAGTCGACCGATTTTCGCTGCAAGCGCGCGAGCGCCGACTCGACCGCATGGATCGTCGCCGCCTTTAGATCGGCCGCCGGCTCGAGCCGGATTTTCGTCGATACGACCGGCGATGCGCCGAGCGCGTTGAGAATCCGGCCGAGATTCTCCTCGGATTTTCCCAGGCCGTAGGCGAAGGCCGTGTCGAAGTAATTGATGCCGAGGTCGAGCGCGCGCTTGATCGCGCGCAGCTGCTCTTCGTAGGTCGCGCGGACCATCAAGACGGCATTGTTGCCGCAGCCGAAGCCGATCTCGGAGACTTTGAGGCCGGTATTTCCCAGATCGCGGTAAAGCATGGCGGCCCCTTTTTACCGCAGACGAGAAAATTTTGGAACAGAAAACGCCGGCTCAGCCGCCCATCGGGTCTTTGGGAAATTTGGGCAGGTTGGGATTCATGTGATCCCAGGGCTGCGCGCTGGAAGTCCAGATATCCGCCATCGGCTTGAACCAGCTCGGATCGTCGAAGCTGCCGGGCTTGATCGCCATCATGCCGCTGCCGGAAGAGTTATCGGCGAACAGCGGCGAGCCGCACTCGGCACAAAAGCCGCGCCGCGCCGTGCGCCCGCTCGCGGCCGTGACGGAATGATACTTGGGCTCGCCCTTCACGATCTTGACGGCCGACGCCGGGACCAGCGCGGCGGACGAGTAGCCGGTGCCGCTCGCGCGCTGGCAGTCGCGGCAGTGACAGTTGCCCATCAGCATCGGTTCGGTGGAGCATTCGTAGCGGATCGCGCCGCAGGCGCAGCCGCCGGAAAAAGTTGCCGGCATAATTTCCTCCTCGGATTCTTTCTTCCTATCTAACGCTCGAACCGAGCCCGGCGTTAGGCTCCTCTATTTTCGAGATGCTGCCGCTCCAGCTTCCGACCAGTTGCGTGAGGTATGCCGGCACTCCGGTTTCGAATGCGATCGGCTTCCCGCTGCGGGGATGGTTAAAAGAAAGCGAGAAGGCGTGAAGCGCCAGTCGGTGGTGGCCGCGCTCATCCTTACCGTATTTTTGATCGCCCACGACTGCGTGGCCGATATCCGCGAGGTGGACGCGTATCTGGTGCTTTCTCCCCGTCAGCAAGCGCACTTCGAGAAGGCTAAGGCCTTTTGCCTCCTTCAGCACTTTGTAAGCGGTCTGCGAGAGTTTTCCGATTTTAAAATCGGAAGTGGAGTAAACGAAGTGCGCCCGGTTCTCCGTCAGATGGGTTGTGATGGTCGCGGATTGCCGCTCGCACCGGCCGCGAACCACCGCGAGATATTTCTTCTCGGTCGTTTTCCACTGTCTCTGCAAAACGAGCTTTGCTTCGGCGGTCTTGGCGAACACGAGGATTCCGGAGGTCTCCCGGTCGAGCCGGTGTACGATGAAGATCCGATTGTGCGACTTGCTGTAGCCTTTTCTAACGTAGTCGGTGAGGATGAAATAAGCCGTGCGGGACTTCTCTTTATCGGTGGCGATCGTGAGGAGCCCTGCCGGCTTGTCCACCACGAGAATGTCGGCGTCCTCGTAAAGGATCGAAAGTCCTCCGGGCAGCCGCTTCACGCCGGACCGGGAGCGATTAGGCATAGAGAACTCTTACATGAAGGATTTCAAAAGCACAGCGGCGACGCGTCAATGGGCCAACGCGGCGCGGCCGATGCCAATTGTCCGGCGACCGATCAACGCGGCGTAACGCGGCCGTAAGACGGTATGTGCGATATCGGCGCAATCGCTGTCAACGCTACCGTGGTTTGCGCACGTCGGTAAGCTTCGCGCGCAATCGGTGCGCAAGAATCGATCCGTGTTTGACGAGCGCTTCTCTCACCTCTCCGTAATAGTCTTTTCGATTCAATCGTCGGCGCATCCAGCGGAGCCGATGGTGCGTCCGCCACAGCCATCGTTCGAGCGTTGATATGCTCCGGGCTCGGCGTTCGGTTTCATACCCGAGCTCCCTAAGGAGGTCACCCGCTATCGATTCGAAAAGCGCACGCCGGGATGGCGTCATCGCCTTTTTCCATTTGCCCGCGTTGTCCCGGACGATCTCATTCGGCCGCCGCCGGCCCGATAACGGTTTGCCGATGATCGGGGCGCTGTAATGCCCCGGTTCGAGCGGGCTCGGCCGCAGCACCGCTTCGGTGAACGGCTCCTCGATAAAAGCGCACACCTTACGCATCGTAGCGTCCGGTTCGGAGAGAAGCGATTCGTATCGGACTTCAAGGCACTTCTCGCCGCCGAGGGCGGCTCCGTCGCGCCGTCCGGCTTGAACCATCTCGCGCCAATCCTGCGCGGCGGTGTAGACGTTCAGCGGGCCAAACCCCACGCGCAGCCACGATAGGGTGACGTCTCTGCCGTCGCGGATGATGTGAAGTATTTTCGCGTCGGGAAACAGTTTCACGAGAAGAGGAATTTCGAGCACGTAGCGCGGCGTCTTGTCGCCCCAGCGCGGTTTGTGCTCTTTTTCAGCCCACGCCTCATAGAGACGCGCGACGACCTGAGCGAAGGAACGGTCGCCGGCAAATGCCGACGGATCGAGGGACAAACTCCATGCTTTGACCCAGCTCGTGCCGAGAATCCGCGCCGCCAAAGCGCATGCCTCGCGCTCATTCTTCGGGTCGCCGTAGCCCCGGTAAAGCGCGGGAATGAAGTGGGACTCGCCCGGAAACGTCAAGCGCGGATGAGAGCGCAGCAGATCGCGCAGCAGCGCCGTACCGCTGCGCGCGCAGCCGACGATAAAGATTGGGGAATCGTTCACATCGCACCGCCGTTCGAGCGCCGTAATGTATCGTCGAGAGAAGGCCGCGGTCAATGGAGAATCGGCGCAAAACATACGGGTGGCTTTCTTGACGGATTTGTGATGGGCTCCGCCGCGGACGTGATGCGGGCATAAGAATATTTTTTCGATCTTCAGACGAGCTTTGCACCGCGCTCGACTAGGAGTTCTTTTAAGAGCGAGCGGTGGCAATGCGATTCGTCTTCGCAATAACAGCCGATGGCTAAATCGGTTCGCCGCGAAAGCGCCGCGAGGAGAGCAATGAGCCGCTCCGCCGCCGGCTGCTTCATCTCGGCGCGGTAGCGGCGCGAATAGCTCGCCCAGCGCTTCGGCGTGAACGGCTGCGATAAAGCAAATTTCACGAGGGGCGCGCTCGGCGCCAGCTCCGGCAGCCACAAATCGAAGTAATCGCGCTTGGCGTAATCCTGCTTCTTCACGCCGCGCGGCGGACGCCGCACCGTGCCGATGCGGAGGCCCTCGTCACGTTTTCGTGGAGTTCCTAAGCGGACGACGCTGAGGGACATGGACTACTCGGATAAAGAGACGAGCTGTGGGCCCAGCGCCATTCGCAACGCTTTTACGAAAGGGATCTTCTCGCCTTTCCAATCGCGCACTGCTGCAAGCGTTCCGCCGACGAGGAGATAATGCGGAACGTGGGTGTGATCGACCTGGAATTTTTTGGCTTCATCGATCGGCATATCTTCGACTACAAGCGATACCCCGAAGACCCCCGTCCCTTCTCTCACGGTGATCGGCCGTTTCGTTATAGCGGCGGGACCAGCGTCGATGAATCTCAGGTGTTGGCATACCCAATCGATTTCGATGCTTCCGGCGTTACGATAGACGAGTACTTCCTTGACGAGACCGACCCAGACGAGCGGCTCGCCTACGCTCGCATTAGCGAGAATATCTCTGGGACTCTGCTTCCAGTTAACGGCGGTAAGCTCCGGCGGAAGCTGAGTGAAGTTTCTGGATCGATTTTCGACGCGGGTCGATGCACAGCCTACGAGGCCCAACAGCAGTAAAAGCGCGAGAGCAGCCTTCATGAATGTTTCCGTAGATGACGAGTTTATCCGGTCGTCGGTTTCGTCACAAGCAGATCGTTTCCGAAAAGCCCGTTGACAAAATCTCCCTTGTGGGCTAGTTAAATTTCATCGGTTTGCGCGACTGGCGTACGTGGAATTGACCACGAGGGAGTGCAAAACCATAAGTAGGCCGAACGCCTGGGTCTCTTATCTCTAAGAGTCCAGGCTTTTTTATTGCCTGGTCGGTTGCATCGACGCTGATCGCAGCTAAGAGGCTGTAAAAAATGATCAAACAGTATCTCCTCGCTCCCGGCCCCACCCCTATCCCGAACGAAGTCGCTTTAGCCATGGCGGAGACGATGATCCACCATCGTACGCCCCAGTTTAATAAAATCTTCTTCGAGGTGCGCGACGGGCTCCAGGAGGTCTTCGGCACGAAAAACGACGTCATCGTGCTCGCGTCCTCCGGCACCGGCGCGATGGAAGCCGCCGTGACGAACCTTTTCTCGCCGGGTGAAAAAGTCCTCGTCGTAAACGGCGGCAAATTCGGCGAGCGCTGGCTCGAGATCGGCAAAGCATTCGGCCTCGATCCGATCGATCTGAAAGTCGAATGGGGCAAACCGGTCGCCGTTGAAGCGATCGAGCAGAAATTCAAAGAGCACCGCGACATTCAGGCGATCCTGGTGCAGGCGAGCGAGACCTCGACGACGACATGGCACCCGATCGAGAAGATCGCGAAGCTGACGCGGAACGGTCCCCTTCTCATCGTCGACGGCGTCACCGCCGTCGGAGTCAAAAAGGTTCCGATGGACGAATGGGGCGTCGACGCGTTTGTGACCGGCTCGCAAAAAGCCATGATGCTGCCGCCCGGCCTCGGCTTCGTCGCGCTCAGCGAGCGCGCGTGGGCGCGCACCGCCAAGGCGAAGCTGCCGCGGTTTTATTTCAACCTGAATCTGGAGCGGAAGAACCAGCAGAAAGGCAGCGGCGCATTCACGCCGGCGGTCTCGCTGATCTTCGGCCTGCGCGCCTCGCTCCAGCTCATGCGCAAAGAAGGCCTCGACAATGTTTATGCGCGCCACGAGCGCATGGCGCGCGCGACCCGCGCGGCGGCGACGGCGCTCGGCATGAAGCTGCTCGCGCCCGAGAGCCCGAGCCCGGCGGCGACCGGCATCTGGACTCCGCCAGGCATGAACGCGGACCATCTGCTCGATTTCTTTCGCGACAAGATGTTGATCACCTTTGCCGAGGGACAGGACCAGCTCCGCGGCAAGGCGATCCGCATCGCGCACGTGGGCTACATGGGCGCGTTCGACGTCGTGACCGCGATCGCGGCGCTCGAGATGGGACTGAGAAAATTCGGCGCCGAGGTCAAATTCGGCCAAGGCGTGGCGGCGGCTGAGGAAGTCTTGATGGAGACGCTCCGCTAACCCTTCACCAAATCGGAGACAGCGAAAAGTGGAACAAACGAAGATTCTCGTGACCGACCCGCTCGCGCCTCAAGGGATGGAGATCTTCGAGCGCACCCCCGGCTTCGTCGTCGATGTTCGCGTCGGCATCAAGCCGCCGGAGATCAAAAAGATTATTCAAGATTACCACGGCTGGGTGCTTCGCAGCGGGACGAAGGTCACCGAGGATATTCTCGAAACCGCCGACAATCTGAAAGTGATCGGCCGCGCCGGCATCGGCGTCGAGAACATCGACGTCGCCGCGGCGAGCAAGCGCGGCATCGTCGTCATGAACACGCCGGGCGGCAACAACGTGACGACCGGCGAGCACACCATCTCGCTCATGCTGTCGCTCGCGCGCCACATCCCGCAGGCGGTCGCGTCGCTGAAATCCGGCAAGTGGTCGCGCGAGAAATTCACCGGCGTCGAGGTGTGCAACAAGACGCTCGGCATCATCGGCCTCGGCAACGTGGGCCGCATCGTCGCCGAGCGCGCGATCGGCCTCAGGATGAAAGTCCTCGGCTACGATCCGTTCGTGCAGCCCGAGGCGGCGGCGCGCATGGGCGTCGAGATGGCGACGCTCGATGAGATTTACGCGCGCTCGGATTTCATCACCGTTCACGTGCCGCTCACGGCCGAGACGCGCGGGCTCATCAACAAGAAGACGTTCGCGAAAATGAAGAAAGGCGTGCGCATCATCAACTGCGCACGCGGCGGCATCGTCGACGAGAAAGATCTCGCCGAGGCGATCCGCGAAGGGAAAGTCGCCGGCGCCGCGCTCGATGTTTACGTCGACGAGCCGCCCGGCCCCGATCACCCGCTGGTCAAGCTGGATCAGGTGATCACGACCCCGCACCTCGGCGCCTCGACCGACGAGGCGCAGCTAAACGTCGCGATCGCCGTCGCCGAGCAGATGGTCGACTTCCTCGTTCGCGGCGTCATCCGCTACGCCGTCAATATGCCGTCGGTGAGCCCGGAGCTTTTAACTACGCTCCGGCCTTATCTGACGCTTGCGGAAAAACTCGGCAGCCTCCAGGTGCAGATGCAGTCGATGCAGCTGCCCAAAGAAGTACAGATCGAATACTCCGGCGACGTGACGCAATACGACGTCGCGCCGCTCACGCTCGCCGTATTGAAAGGCATTCTGACGCCGGTGATGGAGTCAAGCGTCAACTACGTGAACGCGCCGCTCGTCGCGCGCGACCGCGGCATCAAGGTCGTCGAGTCGAAGAGCAGCCGCCCGGGCGATTTCGCGAGCTCGATCAGCGTTAGGGTAAAGACGAAAGACAAGCAGCTCGAGGTCGCCGGCGCCATGTTCGGCCGGGACATCGCGCGCATCGTGAAGATCGACGGCTTCTATCTCGAAGCGGTGCCCGAAGGGTATATCCTGATACTCCACAACCGCGACGTGCCGGGCGTGGTCGGCGCCGTCGGCACGCTGCTGGGCGAGAAAGGCATCAATATCGCCGGCATGGAGCTCGGCCGCCAGAAGGCCGGCGGCATGGCGATCTCGTGCATCCACATCGACGACGCGGCACCGAAAGAGACCCTGGACGCGCTTCGCGCGCTGCCGAGCATCGTCTCGGCCGAGCTGGTAAAATTATGAGCCGGTCGGCAGTAAGTTCTCAGCTTTGGGAGTTGTAGCTGACGGGTAACCGGCTGAAACCGAGGGCTATTCATGGCCAACGTTGCTGTAATCGGAGCGCAGTGGGGCGACGAGGGAAAAGGCAAGATTGTCGACCTTTTCACCCGCGACGCCGACGTGGTCGTCCGTTTTCAGGGCGGCAACAACGCCGGCCATACGTTGGTGGTCGACGGCGTGAAGACGGTTCTCCATCTCATCCCTTCCGGCGCCCTGCACAAAGACAAGCTTTGCGTGATCGGCAACGGCGTCGTCGTCGATCCGGAAATTCTCCTCGAGGAAATCCGCGCGCTCAGAGCCAAGGGCCATCTGCTGGACGACGCGCTTCTGAAGCTCAGCGAGGAGGCGCACCTCATCATGCCCTATCACAAGGCCATCGACCTCGCGCGCGAGCGGCTGCGGGGCAAGGGGAAGATCGGCACGACGGGCCGCGGCATCGGCCCGGCGTACGAAGACAAGGTCGCGCGAGTCGGCATCCGGTTCGTCGATCTCCTGGATGGCACGACGTTCCGCGACAAGCTCAAGCGCAACATCGAAGAAAAAAACATCTACTTAAAAGCGATCCTGAAAGAAAAGACGCTCGATTACGGCGCGATCTACGAGGATTATTGCGGTTACCGCGAAGAGCTACAGCGCTACATCGCGAATACGGGTGTCTTGCTCGACCGCTTGATGAAAGCCGGCAAAAAGGTGCTGTTCGAAGGCGCGCAGGGAACGCTCCTCGACGTCGATCACGGAACGTACCCGTACGTGACGTCGTCGAATACGGTCATCGGCGGCGTCTGCACCGGCGCGGGCATCGGCCCACGTAATATTCAGGAGGTTATCGGCCTCTCGAAAGCGTACACGACGCGCGTGGGCAGCGGCCCGTTCCCGACGGAGTTAAAAGACGCCACCGGCGAGCGATTGATGCAGGACGGCGGCGAGTACGGCGCCACCACCGGCCGGCCGAGGCGATGCGGCTGGTTCGACGCCGTCGGCGTGAGGCACGCGGTCAGAATCAACGGCTTGACCGGTATCGCGCTTACCAAACTCGATGTCCTCACCGGCTTTAAAAAGCTCAAAATCTGCACCGCCTACAAGAGCGGCGGCGAGACCTATCACGATTTTCCCGCGAGCCTGCGCGCGCTTAAGAACGCCGAGCCAGTCTGGGAGGAGATGGACGGATGGGATGAGCCGCTCACGTCCGCGCGCAAACTCTCCGAGCTGCCCAGTAACGCCCGGCGCTACGTTGACCGGCTGGAGAAAATCGTCGGCGCGGAAATCATCCTCGTCTCCGTCGGCCCCGGCCGGGAAGAGACGATCGTCTTACGAAATCCTTTCAATTGATAGCTGTCAGCTAAGAAGCGTCAGCAACTCAGCTAACCCAAAAAAACAGCAGGCAGTATTCGCGAGTCAGAAGAAACACGCTAGTTCTGCTGAATTCTATCTTTGCAGCTGATCGCTTCCTAGCTCGCTTCCTGCCTATCGCAGCTTGAAGATGCTGTTGTAGAGACGCACCGTCTCGTCGAAGTTTTTGTATCCCTCAGGGCTTTCGATCACGTATTTGAAGCCACGAAACAGCCTCGGCGGATCGGGTTCGACGTCCTTGCGGACCGGGATGCGCTGGAAGCTGCGCAGCATTTCGCCGCCTTCTTTCGAAATGAGGAAGTCCATGAACAGCCGGCCCGCGTTCGGATGCGGCGCCTTGGCGGCGAGCATGGCGGGGTTCACCTGCATGACGACGGGCTCGAGCGGGACCCAGTCGATCGGCGCTTTACGCTGCGTCATGCGCTCGATGGTCTGGTTGTAGGCGAGGATGAGCGGATATTCGCCGGCGACAGCGAGCTGAACGCGCTCGGTGTTGCCGCGCTTGGGCACGGGATCCATCGCCGCGAGCCGCTTGAAATAATTGACCGCCTTCTCTTTGCCCCATGCGCCGATCAATCCCTGCAGCATGCCGAAGGCTTCGGTATCGACGGAGATCTGACCGCCCTTCCATTTGGGATTGAGCAGCGCTTCGTAAGTTTTCGGAACATCGTCTTTCTTGACGAGCTTCGTATTAAAGCCGAGGACGTAGCCATTGACATACCAGGCCGTCCAGTAGCCTCTTTTATCCATCAGGTCCGGATAGACACCACTGCGTTCGGGCGAGATATAGGTGGCGAGGAGCTTCTTATCGATCAGCGGGAGAACCATTTCTCCTCGTCCGACCGTAACGTCCCATCCGTTCAAGCCGCCGCGGCTTTCGGTCAAGATCTTATTCAGCAGCGGTCCGCCGCCGGTCCGAAAAAGGGTGACTTTGACAAACGGATATTTTTTTTCGAACGCTTGGACCACTTGCTGACTTTGGTCCAACGTTGTCGTCGTGTACCAAACCGCCTGACCTTCTTTCTTCGCACCTTCGATAAGCTTCGCCGTAGAGTCTGCGGGTTGTGCCGCTTG
Source organism: Pseudomonadota bacterium (assembly GCA_021324155.1). GTDB lineage: Bacteria > Desulfobacterota > Binatia > UBA9968 > UBA9968 > JAJPJQ01. The sequence goes on along the minus strand of JAJPJQ010000013.1, from coordinate 111,839 downwards.
AGATAATTCCCCCGCCGCTACAAGCGCGGCGACGAAAGCCAGGCCGGCGAATATTTTTCTACAACGCGTCATCTTCTTCTCTCCTCTTCAAAAATACGCTGCGATATTCACGAATATTCACGACGATGAGGTCTGCGGGAATCGCGGTGAAGTGTTCTATATGGAAACAAGCAGCCGAAGTCAACTCTGGCTCACGCGCGGCAAGCTTGAATGTGCGGTCGGCTGACACTATCATAAGGGAGGCAAAAGGGGGTGGCGCGCATGGAAACGGATAAGCTCGTATCGGACTTGAGGGCGCTCATCGGCGACGCGGAAGAACTTCTCAAAGCGACCGCAAACCAGGCCGGCGAGCAGGTGGCCGCATTGAGAAAACGCATCGAGGAGAGCCTCAGGGAAGGAAAAGAAACGCTCGCCGACGCGGAAGAAATCTTCTTAGACACCACCAAAGACGCGGCTGAGGCGGCATCGACTTACATTCAGAAAAACCCCTGGAGCGCGGTCGGCATCGCGGCCGGCGTCGGGCTGATTCTCGGACTTTTGATCCGCCGCGAATAACGCGCTCCATGGCCGGTGAAATCAGCGATCCCGGCCCGGCCAATGAGCCGGGCTTTTTCGAGTCCCTCGGAAACGTTCTGTCGGATTTTGCGGCACTGCTGCAGACGCGGCTCGAGCTTGCGACCACGGAATTCGAAGAGGAGGCGGAGCGCCTCAAACAGACGCTTTTGTTGGGCGCTATCTCCCTCTTCTTTCTCGCCATCGGCGTTATTTTACTCACGCTCTTTATCGTCGTCCTGTTTTGGGATACGCACCGGCTGGCGGCGCTGGGCGCCGTGACGGTCTTCTACATTGTGATCGGCATCGTTGTCGGACTGGCGGCAAAAAATAAAATGGCCCGGATGCCGAAATTTCTCTCCGCCACGCTAGCGGAATTCGACAAGGATCGCGAGAGGATGTCGCAGCCATGAGCAAACTCGAGCAGTTGGCGCGCAGACGCGAGACGCTGATCATCCGCTGCGGCGGTCAGCGCGAGCGTCTCGCCGAGAGTTACGCGCAGCTCGCGAACTCGCTCAGGTGGGCGAGCCTCGCGAAGGGATTTCTGCAGCAGATCAAGGAGCACCCGGTCGCACTGATCGGACCGGCGGCGACGATTATCGCTGGTCCGGGAAAATTCCGTCGGATCGGCAAAGCGCTATCGCTGGGCTGGTCTATTTTCCGCGCCGTTCGTACGAACCGGCGTCGCTGAGCGCTCGCCCCGCTCGCCGACCGCCGCCGGCTCTTCTCTTCTCGGGTCCGGCTGCGCAACAGCCTTCCCCGCCTTGACGCCGACCGCTTCTGCCAGGCCCAGCGAATTTTTCTCCGGAACTTTGTGACCGAGCTTTTCGAGCGATTTTCGCGTCAGCGGCGGAATCGCGCTCTCGACGGCGAGCTCGTCGGGCATCCACTGGTGATGGATGCGCGGCGCGGCGAGCGCCTTTTTGAGGGGCATGCGGAAGTCGAGCACGTTGAGAATGGTCTGTAGTGTCGCGCTGATGATGCGCGGACCGCCCGCCGCTCCGACCACGAGCACGGGACGATCGTTTTCCAGAATGATCGTCGGCGCCATGCTGCTGAGCGGCCGTTTTTTCGGCTGCAGTGAGTTGGCGTCATTGCCGACAAGCCCGAAGACGTTGGCGCCGCCCGGATGGATCGCGAAATCGTCCATTTCGTTGTTGAGCACAATGCCAGTCTCACCGACCAGGATCTTCGAGCCGAACTGGGTGTTGATCGTGAGCGTCATGGCGACCGCATTGCCCGCCTTATCGACGACGCTTAAATGCGTCGTGCCGCCCTTCTCGGCGTTGTATGCCGCGAGGCCGTAATATTTCGGCGCGAAGGTTTTCGCCTTCGAGATCTTACTCCGCACCCAATCGGCATAATCCTTCGAGGTGAGCCTTGCGGTCGGAACCTGCACGAAGTCGGGATCGCCGAGATACTGCGCGCGGTCGGCGAACGCGTGCTTCAAGCTCTCGGCGACGAGATGAAGGTACGCGGCGGAGTTGTGCGGCATCGAGCCGAGCCTGTAGTGCTCCAGAACATTTAGGGACTCGATCACGGCGATGCCGCCGGAGCTCGGCGGCGGCATCGTCAGCACCGTCCATTTGCGATAGCGGCCGATGATCGGCTCGCGCCAGACGGGTTTGTAATTTTTCAAATCGTCCTGCGTGAGCGTTCCGCCGTCTTTTTTAATCCGCTCGGCGATCGCCTGTCCGATCCACCCTTCGTAGAAAACCTTCGGGCCCTGGTCGGCGATCGCCTTCAGGCTCTCCGCGAGCTCGCGCTGGCGAATCGGCTCGGACGGTAGCTCATCTTTCGCCAACAAGACGCGCGCGAGTTCCGGATTTTTTCGAATGTTCTGCAGCTGGCGCTCGAGCGCATAACGGAGCCGCACCTGCGGCGTAAAGCCTTCTGTCGCGAGCTGTATCGCCGGCGCCATGACCGCCGGCAGCGGCATAGTGCCGAAGCGCTTTTGCGCCTCCGCCAAGCCCGCGACCTCGCCGGGCACGGCGACCGCGAGCGCGCCCGTTAAGCTGAGGCTCGGTACGGGTTTGCCGTTTTTGACATATTGCTCACGGTTCGCCGCCGCGGGAGCCGTCTCGCGAAAATCGAGCGCGTGCGCCTTTTTTTCTTTCGCTTGATACATCACCATGAAGCCGCCGCCGCCGAGCCCCGAAGCCGATTGATCGACGACCGCGAGGGCAAACGCCGTCGCGACGGCGGCATCGACGGCATTGCCGCCCTTATTCAGAATGTCGGTCCCGGCCCTCACCGCCAGTTCGTTGTCGGCGACGACGGCGCCCTGCTGAGCGCCGGAAGAGCCCGGGGCGGCGAACAGAACGAACGAGAGAAAAAGAATCAACCGGAGGATTTTTCGACGGAAAAACATGCAGGAAGTTCTCGTACCTGTTTAAAGCTTTGACCGTGGATTTGCAAGAATTTTATCTCTCCTCTCGCGCCGAAATCTTCCTTTGCCGGCCGTAACGATTGTGGTAATTTCGTCAGGTTCATGCAAATCCTACTCGGCCCGTTCCACCCCTACCTCGAAGACGCTCTGGTAGAAGAGATTATCCGCCTGAAGAGCGCCGACGCGCTCGCGCCCGTTTTGATCCTCGTTCCCTCCAACTCTCTGCGACGCCGGCTGAAGATTCTCCTCTCGCGGGAGCGCCGCCTGAATTTTATCAACCTTCACATGCTGACGTTTTTCCAATTGTCGCGGCGTTTGTTGGAAGAGCGGTACGGAGGGCAGCCGCCGCCGCTGCAAGAAAACGGGCAATTGGAAGAGGTCTTGCGCGAAACGATCCGGATGAAGACTCCGGGCGCGGATGCTTTCACCGGGCTCGAAGAGAAAGCCGGCGGCGCGGGCGCTCTATGGCAGACCATCCGCGATTTAAAGGACGGCTCGGTCGATCCTGCGACTGCGCTCGAAGCGGCGCGCGCCGGACTTTTCGAGGAGTCGACAGAGAGCGTCGAGGCACTACTGACTGTGTATGAGACGTTTCTTACCGGCTTGCAGAATTGGAATCTCCGGGATTACGCCGACTTGGACTTACTGGCGCTCGAGCAAGTCGCGACATCGACTTATCTCCGGACGTTCGGGCGCATTCTTTATTACGGGTTCTACGATCTGACTCAGATTCAGCTCGATGTTTTTCTTGCAGTCGCGCGCCGGTATTCCGTGACGACTTTCTTCCCGCTGCTGAGCGAATCGAAGCATCCGGCGTGGACCTTTGCGGCGCGATTTTACGAGCGCTACGTCCACGGCCTTGCTGGCACTGACATACCGCGAAATCTCGTGACATCTCCGAATAACGGCACACATCTTTCACTGCTGCCGCTCTTCGCGGAAGAATCGCCCGGCATACGGCAGCTGAACGAGAAGCATGCGTCGATAAAGGTGTTTTCCTGCTTCGGCGCGCGCGAAGAGATCGATACGGCGGCGAAAGAGATATTGCGTCTCGTCGATGAGGAGGGTTACGCCTTCGACGAGATCGGCATCGCCGCCCGCTCGCTAGAGCCGTATCGCCCGTGGATGCAGGAGATTTTCATCCGCCATCGAATACCTTTCACGACTTCCGCGGAACCGCCGCTGGCCGAGCACCCGCTGGCGAAGGCGGCGGTCCTGCTCTTGAATCTACCGCTCAAGAGCTACGTTCGCGCGCACGTCATCGACCTCTTCGACTCGCCTTTTTTCAACTGCCGAGCCGCCGGGATCGAGGACGACGGACGGCCGGATCTGTGGGATCTCGCCAGCCGGCTGCTCGGCATCGGCAAAGGCGCCGACGAGTGGAGCCGGCTGGAAAAATACCTCGGCCGCGGCATCGCGCGCGCCGAAGACGACGACAACCCGCGCCGGCGCGAAATCATCATACCCGCGGCTCAGGTCCGCATGCTGTGGCGCATTTTCTCGTCGCTGCACGCGGATTTCGAATCGGTGCCGCGGGAAGCGAGCTGGAGCCGCTATGCGAATGTTTGGGGCGCGCTGCAGAAGAAATGGCTGGCTCCGGACGAAAGGTCCGCCGCCGCCTTGGAAGCGGTTGACGACACGCTGCAGCGGTTGTCGGCGCTCGATGCGGTCTGCGAGAAAGTTCCGCTGGCGCATTTTCTCGCAACCTACCAGCGCCGGCTCGAACGCGGATCGCTCCGGCAAGCGCAGACAAACTCGCGCAGCGTCGTAGTGCTCGACGCGATGGCCGCACGCGGGAGTTCGTTCCGCGCTGTCTTTGTCGTGGGACTGAACGAAGGGATGTTCCCGCGGACGATTCGCGAAGACGCATTCCTCCGCGACCGCGAGCGCGAGCTTTTCGAAACGGTTCTCGGCTACAAAGTGGCGACCAAGCTCGGCGGCTTCGACGAAGAGCGGCTTCTGTTCACGCTGCTCGTCGGTTCGGCGAAGGAGCGGCTCTATGCTCTGCACGCGCGCAACGACGGCGACGGCCGTCCGCTCGCGGCGTCGTGGTACGTCGAGGAGCTTTGCCGCGCGGCCGCCGATCGATCAATTGAATATATCGATGTGCCGCGGAGCGACGTAGACAAGGCCGGCGTCGGTCCCTTCGACCGGTTCGAGCTGGTACCGCCGGAAGAGCTCGCGGTACGGCTTACCCTCACGGGAAACGATCCCAAACCGCTCATCGATCTGTGCCTGCCGGCGCCCTCGCTTTACACGCGCGGACGTGACGCGCTCGACCGCCTCGAGGAGTTCTCCGCCGCTTTGGGAGAATACGACGGCATTGTAAAATCCGCCGGCTCGTATTGGGCGCGCGCCGCGGCCGGAGGTCTTTCTCCGACGTCGTTGGAAGCGTACGCGCGCTGTCCCTTCCAGTTTTTCGCGCATAACCTTCTCGCTCTCGAACGGCTGGAGCGGCCGGAGGATTTCGAGGGTCCCGCGGCGGCGGAGATGGGTCTCATTGTCCACGAGGTCCTTGCCTCGTTCTATCAAGAATTAATCGAAGCGGATTATTTTGAAGCCGCGTCTTCGCGGCGTCGCCCCGACAAGCAAGCGCTGCTCCGGGCGGCGGCGCGCAAAGCGTTCCTCGCTTTCGAGCGGGACAATGCCGTCGGCTATCTCTTGGCGTGGGAAATTTTGAAAGAACAGATCGAGACGCTGCTCGTCGAAGTCGTGAATCGCGACCTCGCCGATCTCGAAGCCTCTGGATACCGCCCGCTCGCGACCGAACACCCGGCGGAGGTGAAGCTGCCGGAAGACTGGCCCCCGCCGCTTAACGGCGCCTTGCTGCACGGACGCATGGATCGCATCGATTACGATCGCAACGCGGACCGCATACGGATCGTCGACTACAAGCTTAAATTGCAGCGCGCGCGCAGCGCTGCCGATAACGACCTCGTGCGTTCGGCGCTTCGCGCCCAGCGGCTTCAGCCGCCGTTTTACGCGCTGTTGGGCAAGAAGGCCGCAGCGCAGTTTCATCATCCGGAAGCTTCTATCGATGTGGCATTCTATTTTCTCGCGCCGGCTTGGGATGACGGGCCGCTGGCGCTGGAATCGATCGCCGGCGACGTCTGCGACGGCGAAAGCGGCGGCGCGCTCAAAGCCAATCTCGCATTCCTTGCCGAATCCATGCGGCGCGGCAACTTCTTCATCCTGCCCGGCGATCACTGTCGGTATTGTCAAGTTTCCGAAGTCTGCCGCAAGCAACATCTGCCGACCCTCTGGCGCGCCGAGGTCGATGCGACGCGCATCGCTCATATCGCGGTGAAGAAAACCGGCGCTTTGCCATGCCCATGATCTCGATACTATCGGACGCGGCCGATCGCGAGCGCGCGGCGACGACCTTCGACCGTAACGTGGTCGTCACCGCCGGGGCCGGCACCGGAAAGACGCGCCTGCTCGTCGAGCGGCTGATGCATCTCCTCATGCGCGAGCCGGAGATTAAGCTGACCGAGGTGGTCGCGCTTACCTTCACGAACAAAGCCGCCGCTGAGATAAGGCTTAGGCTGCGCGAGCGCCTGGAGGCCTGCGTCGACGCGCGGCTCGACAGTGCGTCGGAAAGCTCGGAGGAGACGCAAGACGAGGTCCGCTCGCTCATGGAGCGCTACCGTCTCTCCAAAGCGCAGTTGAATCGGCGTGCGATCGACGCGCTCCGCCGTCTCGAGCGAAGCGAGATCGGCACGATCCACAGCTTCGCCGCGACGCTCCTGCGCCTGTACCCGATGCAGAGCGGCGTGGATCCGCAGTTCGTCGAAGACGACGGCAGGCGCTTCGACCTTCTGTTCGACGAACTATGGGCCGTCTGGCTCGATGAAGAGCTTTCGCGGAGATCGACGCAGCCGGAGCTCTGGAAGCGCACGCTGCGTAAAGTCGATCTGCGAGAAATTCGACAGCTGGCGCACTCGCTCTGCTCCGAAAGCGTCGACCTCTCTCGCATAACGGGCGCCGCCGACGGCGCGGCGACCGCTGTTCTTGACTGGCTTAAGACTGTGGAGCGGAACGCTTCCGCTCTACTCGAACGGCATCCGGAGAACCGCAGCAATGAAAAGCAGCTCCGGGGCGCCGGCGACGTTTTACAGACGTTTCTACGCGCGGGCGCTTCCGGTCTCGCCGAAATTAAAGCGGAGGAAGTTTTCGCCGGCTCGTTCAACAGAAACCTGAAAGGCTGGAACGAAGAGGACGCCGACACGGCGCAGCAGATCATCCGCACCGCCAAGGCTTTGCTTCAGGTGAACGACGATTTCGCGCGCGCGGTCGTCGCGCTGCTGCTGCCGTTTGCCGAACGCTTTCGCAAGGCCTATGCCGCCGCGGGATTTGTTTCGTTCGACGGACTCTTGACGCGCGCGCGCTCGCTCGTGCGCGACCATCCGCAGGTCCGCGAGCAGCTGAAGCGCCGCTTTAAGGCGATTCTCATCGACGAGTTCCAGGACACCGATCCGGTACAATACGAGATCCTCCTCTACCTTGCCGAGGAGGCGGGCCGGAGCGCAACGATCTGGAAAGACGTCCGGCTCGAGCGCGGGAAGATATTCGTCGTCGGCGATCCGAAACAATCCATCTACGCCTTCCGCCGCGCCGATATCGAGGCATATCTCGACGTCGTGGAAAAAATGATCAAGGCGCAAGACGGCATCGAGTGCCGGCTCACGACCAACTTCCGCAGTCACGCGAAGATTCTCGATGTCGTCAACGGTGTCTTCGAACGGCTCATGCAGCCGAAGGAAGGGCTTCAGCCGCCCTACGTCGCTATTGCGCCGGCGCCGGAAGATCCGACCGACGGCGCTCCCTTCCGCAAGGTCGCGATCCGTAAAGTATCCGGCGGCGCGGAGAAAACCGATAACGACCGGGCGCGGCGGCTCGAAGCGGAGAATCTCGCCCGCTGGTTGGACGAAGAAGTGCTCGGCAAAGCGGAGATCATCGATGCGGGAGAGCCGCGGCTTGTTCGCTCCGGCGACGTGGCGCTTCTTTTTCGGAAACTGACCGACATCCATTATTATATCGAGCCGCTCCGGCGGCGCGGACTTCGCTACGTGGTCGAGGGCGAAAGACACTTTTACGCCGTCCAGGAGGTCATCGACACCGTCAATCTGCTGCGCGCCGTCGACAATCCGCACGACAAGCTCGCGCTTGTCGGCGTCCTGCGCTCGCCGCTCGGCGGCCTCACTGACGCGGAGATTTACGAGCTCAACCGCCGGCGCCTGCTCGACTATACGGTTGCGGTGGACCTGCTGACGCCCGAGAATGTGCGCGAACTTTACGCCATACTTGCGCGCCTGAACCGCGAAGTCCGCGGGCTGCCCGTCGGCGAGGCGGTCGCGCGCGTCTTCGAGAGCGCGCCGGTGCGGCTGCTGGCCGCCGCCGCCTTCCACGGCGAGCAGGCGGTCGCGAATCTCGAAAAACTGCGCCTCCAGGCCGAAATCATGGGCCGCGAGGCGCTCAGCAGTTTCAAGAGCGTCATCGCGCGGCTGGAATCCAGAGTGCTGCGGGTCGACGAAGAAGCCGAGAGCGCGCTCGCCGAGGAAAATCTCGACGCGATCCGGCTGCTCAGCATACATAAATCCAAGGGGCTCGAGTTTCCCGTCGTCGTGCTCGCCGGCAGCCACAGCGTGCCGAATCAAGGCGGCGAGCGCGATTCGTGCGTGCTGCAGGATTGGTCTACGGGTATGGCGGGGTTCCGCGTCGGTAGGTGGTGGAGCCTTCCGGCTGTCTTCATCGCCGAGAAAGCGCGGCGACGCGAGCGCGAAGAGCAAAAGCGCGTGCTCTACGTCGCGATGACGCGCGCCCGCGAGCACTTGACGATCTCGTGCGCGGCGGTGGATAGGCCGTCCCGGGCGAGCTATCTCGGCTTGCTCGGCGAAACCGTCGGGGATGAGGTGCGCAGCGCCCAATCGCGAATTATTCGCGCCGGCGCCGGAGAGATGCACCTCCAGGCGGTCGAGGAGAGTCTGCAGCCGCCGATGCGCAGGCGTACGCCGGTCGAAGATGCGGGTCCGGCGATCGATTGGCCGGCATACGCGAGCACGTGGTCGGCGCGCGCCGAGCAAATGAACGCCGCCCGCGAGCGATTGTTGTTCTTAAGCCCGACGTTGCTCAAGCAGCGCGAAGCTGAGATGACGGAAGCCGTCGTCGAAAAGGAAAGGCTCGCGCTCGCGGAACTGCCGCTGCGCATCGGCGAGCTCGCGCACAGGTTTCTCGAATACTGGGACTTCGGCCGGCCGCTGGCGGAATTCGAATCCGAAATCGCGCCGTTCCTCGACCGCTGGCTGGCGGGAAAATGGAAAACCAACCGCGTCGAGATCGAAAGCGAGATGCGGGACATCCTCGGCGCGTTTTTCCCGTCAACGGCGTATCGCGAGCTCGCCGCCGCGCGTATCCTCGGACGCGAGGTTCCGCTCCTCCTTGAATGGGACGACGCGGCCGTCATGGAAGGCATTATCGACCTTCTCTACGAGAAGGACGGAAAGATTTTCATCGCCGACTACAAGAGCGACCGCGTCGAACGCGACGAAGTCATTGAAGCCGTCTCGCGGTATCATCATCAAGTTGCAATCTATTCGGAAGCCGTGCGCCGGACACTCGGCAAGGACGTTGCCGGTTTCAAGCTCATTTTTTTGCGCCTCGGCGAGTCGGTCGAAGCGCTTCCGTCTAGTCATCGCCGGGGCGCGTAGCGCGCAGGCTCGCGGCTACGGCGCCGATGAGACATATCGCGGCGGAAGTCCAACAAGCATAATGGTATCCCGAAAGAAATGCGGACAACAGCGCGGCGCTGTTTTCGGCTGCGCCAACTTTTCGGAGTGCGTCGAGAGACGTCCGGCCGCTGACGGCGATGAGTTGCGCGTTCACGATCGCGCTGGCCGTCGCAACGCCGACCGACAGCCCCAGGCTTCGCACGATCGACAGGAACGAAGAGCCGACGCCCAGACGGTCGGGCGGCAGCGAGCTCATGAGCGCGTTGTTGTTGGGCGTTTGAAATAAGCCGAAGCCTACACCGACGAATCCCAGTCTGAGCGCGACATCGAGACGCGATGCGTCAAGGTCGAGGCGGCCCAGAGAAAAGTACGCAAACGCCATCAACGTAAGACCGGCCGACGAAAGCAGCCGCGCGCCGATGCGGTCGGACAAATAGCCGGTGAACGGCGAGAGCACGCCGAGGCCGATCGACGCCGTCGCGACCAACAGGCCGGATTGAAAAGTGTCGAGCCCGAGCGCCAGCTGGAGAAAGAACGGCATGAGCAGCTGATTCATACTCACGCTGACAAAGCTCGCCAGGCGCGCGATGTTGCCCGCCGCGAACAGGCGAATGCGGAAAAGCGCGAGGTCGAGCAGCGGATGCGGTGTCCGCGCCTCCCATACGACGAACCCGCCGATGAAAAGCGCCGCCAGGAGAAACCCGGCCTGCACGAGCGGATCCTGCCATAGGCCTTTTTGGCCCGCCGTCAGCGCCAGCAGCAACATTGTCAGGCCGATGGCGAACGTGGCGGTGCCGACGTAATCGAAAGGCTCGCCACGCTTGGCACGCGCCGGCTTGTCGTCAAGCAGTATGAAGCGCGCGCCGATGAGCCCGATGATGCCGAGGCAGCAGCTCACGTAAAAGACCGACCGCCATCCGAACGTATACGTGATGAAGCCGCCGAGCGCCGGGCCCATGACGAAGCCCAATGCTGAAATCATGCCGCCGGAGAGTCCCATCGCGCGGCCGCGCTCGGCGGGAGCGAACAGCGCGGTCACGAGCGCGAACGTATTCGCCATCATCAACGCGCTGCCCGCCGCCTGGAGACCGCGGAAGAAAATCACCTGCCCTATTGTCTGCGAGAAACCGGCCAGAAGTGATGTCGCCGTATAAATCACGAATCCCGCGCTCAACGTGCGTTTGCGTCCGAGGAGGTCCGAGAGTCGGCCGCACGGCAGATACAGGGACCCGGTGACGAGCGCGTACACAAACGGCAGCCAGCCACCGGTCGCCAGATCGGCTTTGAATTCCGCGAGAACGACAGGAAGGCTGATACTCAAAAGCCCCGCGTCGGTCGTCACCATGAAGGTCGCCAGCGCCGCTACCGAAAGCGCCCACCACCGGTGATTGGCGCCGAAGACGATCTGCTTCAAATGTTGGAGCATTAAAAGTATTCGGGGAGGATCGTTATCGAGGGATCGGCCAGTAGCGCTGCTTCTTCTTTTCGAGGTCGAAATCGACGCCGTATAATTTCCTGAGCATCTCTCTCCGCAGCAGCGCGTCGGTCTTCCCGGCCGCGAGGACGCGGCCGTTCTTCAAGATTAAAATATTTTTGAACATCGGCAGGATCTCTTCGATGTGGTGCGTCACGTAGACGAGCGCCGGCACTTTTATGTTTTTGCCGAGCTTTTCCAGGCTCGCGAGAAAATTTTCTCGCGCGCCGGGGTCCATGCCCGCGCACGGCTCGTCGAGCAGCACGAGATAAGGCCGCGTCATGCGCGCGCGCGCGATCATCACCTTCTGCTGCTCGCCTTGTGAGAGCGTGCCGAATGCCTGATGTTTCAGCCGCGCCGCGCCCATCTGCGCGAGATACCGCTCGGCGCGCTTATAGTCGCCGCGCGTGGGCTTGTCCCACGGCCAGGAAAAAAGTCCCATCTGCGCATACTTGCCGGAAACGACGGTCTCGAGCGCCGGCTCGCGCCGCGGGATCTCGGCGGCGAGCGAAGCGGTCACCCAGCCGATGCTTTTCCTGAGCTCCGGGAGATTGACGAGCGTTTCGCCGTTGCGCCGCACTTCTCCGCCCGCGTTCGGCCAGAGAAAACCGCACGCGATCCGCAGCAAGGTCGTTTTCCCCGACCCGTTCGGTCCGAGAATCGCCCAGTGCTCGCCGGCGCGGACGGTCCAATCGACCGCGTCGAGAATTTTCCGCCCGTCGAGCGCGTAGGAAACTTTGCGAAGCTCCAGAGCGGGGACTTTTCTCATTGACGAAGGCACGTTGGCGAAGTAAAGGCTGTTGAGCGGCGAATGTAACCCAATCGGCGGAAAACTGAAAGTGATGCAGCGGAGCGCGCACTTAATAATTGTCTTTGTATCTCTTTGCGCGTTTCTATCTTCTGCCCGCGCCGCGGAAGACTGGAAGCAGGACTGGGAAAAAACCGCCCAGGCGGCAAAGCGTGAGGGCGAAGTTGCCATTTACGGGCCGCACAATCCCATGTACCGCCCGCTGTGGGAGCTGTTTCAGAAATCGTTTCCCGGCGTGAAGATCAACTTCGAGCCCGGGAAAGGCGCCGACCTTACGCAAAAGATTTTGAACGAGCGGCGCGCGAGAAAATATCTCGCCGATCTGCTTATGGGCGGATCGTCGAGCTTCGTCGTGTTTCCCGTGGGCGCGCTCGAGCGGCTCCAGCCGCATCTCGTTCTACCGGAGACCTATGACGAGTCGAGTTGGTGGCAGAAAAAACTCTGGTTCGCCGACGCGCAGAACCAGAGCGCGGTTCTGCTGAGCGGCGAGGTCGGGACGCGCCGCGGCTCCTACAACACGCGCCTTCTCGATCCTAACGAGGTCCAATCGTGGTGGGATCTGCTGAAGCCGCGATTCAAAGGCAAGCTCGGGACCTTCGATCCGCAGACCGCCGGCGGCGGCGGCGAGACGTTCGTATTTTTTTACAACTCGCCGGCGCTCGGCCCGCGCTTCATCACGCGGCTTTTGACCGAGACCGATATTCTCATCACGCGACACCTCGAACAAGGCACCGATTGGCTCGGTCAGGGAAAAATTCACTTTTATATCGGCAGCGCGCAGCCGGTCGTGCGCGCGAAGCAGCAGGGTCTTCCCGTCGATCTCCTCCCGCATCCGCTGAAGGAAGGCGAAATTATGGGCGGCGGCGCCTGCTGCATGGCGATGCTCAACCGCGCGCCGCATCCGAACGCGGCAAAGCTTTTCATCAACTGGGTCATGTCGCGCGAAGGGCAGATCGCCTGGCAGAAATACAGCGAGACGAACTCGCTGCGCACTGATATCCCGAAAGACGATCTGCCGCCGTGGGGCGTGCCGCAAAAAGGCGTCGACTATTTTATGCTGAGCGCGTCGCAGAACCAGGATCCCGCCAAGGTCAAGGCGATGTACAAGGTCGCGGAAGAAGCGCTGCGAAAGAGAGCTCAATGAAAGACATCGGCGTCATCGGGCTCGGCAACGCGGGCAAGCCGCTCGCGCTGCGCCTCATCGATAAGGGATATCGGCTCAGAGTCTACGACTTAAATCCTCAAGTAATGGATGAAGTCGTTCGGTGCGGCGCCGTGAAGGCCGACTCCGCGGGCGCCGCCGTCAGCGGGATCACGCTGACGGTTCTACCGTCGAGCATCGAGCTTAAATCCGCGAGCTTCGGCACGAACGGCGTTCTCGCGGCGCTCAAGTCGGACCAAATACTTATCGACCTGAGCGGCACGGATCCAAGCTTCACACGTGAGCTGAGCGCGGAAACAGAAAAGAGAGGCGCCGGATTTTTGGGCGCGACCCTGCACGCCGCGGGCGCGCCGGCCGTCACGATCCCCAACGGCTTGTTATCGATCGTCATCGGCGGGAAGAATGAAACTGTCGAAAGTGCTCTGCCGCTGCTCAAAGACATGGCGCAGAAGATCATCTGCGTGCCCGAGGCGTGGATGCCGAAGGCGCTCAAGATCGCCGTCATCATGTTCGCCGCATCGAGCGCGGTCGCAGCGGCGGAAGTATCGAGCTGGCTCATGGCGCAGGGCCTCGACCCAAAGCTTTTCCACAACCTGCTCAAAAGCACGGGCTCGCGCGCCACGGCCGGGCGCATGGAGGATTTTCTGAAGCGCAACAATTCCCACGGCGGCGCGCTCAGCAACAGCTACAAGGACATCCGCCAGGCGCTCGCGACCGCCGCCGAGCTCGGTATGCCGCTGCCGCTGATGACGGCGGTGAGCCAGCTGCAGGAGATGGGCCGCGCGCTGGGATTGACGCGCGTCAACACGCCGGCGGCGATGGGCAGGCTTTACGAGATCATCACCGGACAAGACCTCTCGGCCGCCGTCGTCGCGCCGGACAAGGCTTCGCCTCAGCCGCAGGCGCCTGAAGTCATATATTTAAAGTAACGCTTGAGCACAGCTTCTCGCTGCTAGGAGGACTTATGCTGCAATTCGAAGGAAAACAAATCCCCACGACGCTTGCGGAGATCGCCGCGCCGGGCCGGACGGCGCTGCTCATCTGGGACCTCGAAAACGCAATCGCACCCAATGCTTTCAATTACAGCGAGCTAGTGCCGAATTTGAAAAAGCTCGCCGCGACGGCGCGCGCCGCCGGCGTGCCGGTTTTCTATTCCGTGCAAACGAACTATTCCGTGCACGAAGAAGCGGCGCCGTGGATTCGCGTGCGCATGAAGCGCGGCAACGCCAGCGATCCGCACGCGCTCGCGGCGAAAGAAAAGGATGATCCGCACGGGCGCGAGATCGTCGAAGGGCTCAAGCCCGAAGCCGGCGACACGGTTTTTCAGAAGCGCCGTCCCGACGCGTTCATCGGGACGGATCTCGATTTGATGCTCAGAAGCCGCGGTGTCCGCGCGATCGTCATCGGCGGTGTGGCTACGGAGGGCGGCGTCGAGGGGACGGCGCGAACAGGACGTAACCTGGGCTACGATATGGTCGTTTTGAAAGACGGCTCCGGCTCGCGCAGCCGCGAGAACCACGACCTGGCGATTAAATTAATGGAACGCATGTTCCTCGACCTCGCGACGTGCGAGGAAGTCGGCGCCGTCTGGCGCAGGTGATTTATTCCTCGCCCGGCATCAGCAATTGTAGCCGGTGCCCGTCGGGATCGGAGAAATACACGCAATGCGCATCGCCGGTCCGGCCAGTGACCTCGATCCCCTGCTCTTCCAGCAGCGCCTTTACTTTCGCGTACTCGCCGGATTTCAGCCGCAGCGCCATGTGGTTCATCTCGCTGCCGCCGTGGATATTGTCTCCGTCCTCGGCTTCGAAGAGCGCGACGCCCTGCGCGCCGCACTTTAGAAAGAGCTGCCACGAGCGCTCGTGCTCCACCTCCATACCGAGGAAGTCGACGTAAAATTTCTTCGCGCGCGCGAGGTCCTTCACGTGCAGCACGACGTGATCGATGCCGGTAGTCTTGAGCGGCGCTTTCATAAAGCCTCCTTGTCGCCGACCATTTTATGCCGCGCGCGGCCGACGGTAAAGAGTTCGCTCGCGAAGCACCTCCTGTGGTATTTTACGGTTTCATGAAAACTGTCCTCGCCGTAACGATGATCTTCGGCTTATGCGCTGCCTTGCCGGCGCGAGCCGCCGAGTCGCTCGGACCACCGGCAGGCGTTACACCCGCTGTCGAATTGCCTCCGCCCGCTCCGCCGCTTGACGCGCTCAAAGAATGCCTCGCGCGACAGGCGCCCGGCGGCGACGAATGCCTGGACCTGCTCTTTCGCGGCGAGCTGGAGAAGCACGCGCCGGGTGCGCTGCTGAAGTCGGTTCATCAATATGAAGAAGAGGATGCCGGCCTACGGCTCGCCTGCCATCCGGTGGTCCACGCGCTCGGGCGCGAGATCTTCCGCGTCAAAGGCAATATCCACGACGCGTTCCTGGCCTGCGACCAGACGTGTCACTCCGGCTGCTATCACGGCGCGGTCGAGCGGTTTCTCCGCGGCGACAGCAAGGCGCCGGCGCGACACGTGACGGAAAGCGAGATCGTACGCAAGGCGCCGAGCGCATGCGACGTCACCGTGGAGCGGCGCGTTTACTTCCAGTGCCTCCACGGCCTTGGGCACGCGCTCATGTTTTTCACGGAAAACGACGTCGACACGTCGCTCAAAGGCTGCGACGCGCTGTCCGGTGCTTGGAGCCAAGAATCGTGCTACGGGGGCGTCTTCATGGAAAACGTCGTCTCGGCGCTGACCGACCGACGGAAGATGAGCGCGACCGACCCGCATTATCCTTGCGATGACGTCGCGCAAAAATATCGCCGCGCGTGCTACTGGATGCAGACCTCGCGCATGCAGGAGATGGGTCTCACGACCGAGCAGCAATTGCAGGAATGCCGCAACGCGGGCGCCTTCGCGCTCGACTGCGCGCAATCGGTCGGCAGGGACGTATCCAACCTATCGCGCGGCGGGAATAGCCTCTTTGCCGCGGCGCAATGCGAGCGCGGCAAGGGCGATGCGCTCCGCGCATGTATCCGCGGCGCGGTCTATGCGCTGATCGACAATACTTGGGATTTGACCTATGCCACGCCGTTCTGCGCGGCGCTGAAGGAAGAAAACGCCTACTGCACGCAGACGAGCAGTGATTATCTGAAGACGTTTATCGGAAAGTAAAGTCTACCGCAGCTATTTTCTTTTATAACCGTAAAGCCATTTAGACGTAACCTTTCCGACGTTCCGCGCCGTGTGCGGCGTGCCTGCCGGGATCAAAAGCTCCTCACCGGCAGCAAGCCGGCGCGCCTCTCCGCTCATTTCGAATTCCTCTTCGCCTTCGAGCAGCAGGACAAGCTCGTCGGTGTCGTGAACGAAGTCAGCCCAGACTCGACCCGGCGGATCGGTCCACAGACCGCAGGAAAAACCCCGCGCCGCCCAGTCCTTCTCAATCTGTTCCCGGTCCACTCGCGGCATGGCTGATTAGATTTTTATCATCGGGCCCGATAAGATCAATTCCGTTAAGCCGCCTTCCACGCGTGCCTCCATGAAACCTCATTTTGATAATCGACGACTGTTAACGGCGCTGCTCGTTTTCTTCACGCTTGCCGGCTGCACACGCCTCAAGCAATGCGCCTACGAGGGCGTCGGCAGAGACGAGTGGCAGAAGCCCGACGAGGTGATTCGCGCGCTCGCGATCAAGCGGGGCGACCGTGTCGCGGATCTCGGCTCGGGCGGAGGTTATTTCACCTTCCGACTGGCGAATGCCGTCGGGCCGGAGGGCAAAGTTTACGCCGTCGACGTCGATAAAGGGCTCAACGAAGCGCTGGCCCGCCGCGCGAAGGACGAAGGCTATTCGAATGTCGAGGCGATCCTCGCCAAAGCCGACGATCCGCTGCTGCCATCGACGGTGGATTTGATTTTCACGAGCAACACCTACCATCACCTGGAAAACCGCGCCCGGTACTTCGCCAATGTGAAGAAGTATCTAAAGCCTGGCGGCCGCGTCGCCATCGTCGAGTTCAACGGCGCGGGATGGTTCGAAAGCATGGGACACCATACTCCGAAGGACGTGATCCTAGGTGAAATGAAAGAGGCGGAGTACGTGATGAAACAGGACTACGGCTTTCTGCCTCGGCAGCACTTTCTCATCTTCTCGGTCGCGAATTGACGCTTCGCCGCGTCGCGGCTCCGATTCCATCACTGCGAAACGGGGTGCGACAGCGGCGCTCAAGCTCTTTGAGCTCCGCGTCCGTCAGCGGAAAGCCGAACTGCTCGTTGCGCATGCGCAGACGCTGCGCACTCACTTCACAGACGATCTCGGCGGCGCGCTCGTAATCGCGCGCAGTGCGCAACAATCCGGCGAGGCGGCGCGCGCCGGCGTCTTTATGGTCTTTTTCGTCGGCATGGATCGCCCTGAACGCCGCGGCGATCTTTCGCTCCGCGATCCCTTTACGGAGTCCGATGCAGACCTCGTAAAGCGCCCCGCCGCCGCCTTCGGTCAACGTGACGGCGGCGCGCTCGATCTCCTCGTCTTTGCGGCGCATTTCCTTTTCGCTGGGGGATTTCGATCCGTGCAGCAGCGCGGCAAAAGTTTTCGAATACCGCGCGCGCACGCGCGCAAGCTTCTTGTCCTCGGGAAGCCATACGAGATCGCGCGGCTTGATACTTGTTCCGCCGATGTCTTCGATCAGGTCCATCACGAGTCTTGCGTGCTTGGTTTCCTCGGCGAATTTCTCGGCGACCTCCTCGAACTCGCGCCGGCCGATCTCGCGGTCGATGCGGCCATGGTAAACGGCGAGGATATTAAGGAGCGGCCGAATCGCGGCGTGTTCTTTGAACGCCTGGGCTTTCAGCCACCGGATGTGCTCGCGGCGGCTGCGCGGTTTTTGAAAATAGCGGCGAACGATCTCCTGTTCGGCGCGCCGGTAGCCGTTCGCAAGACGCCGAAGCGCGTCGAGGCGAGATTGCATGTCTACGGCTTCGGTACGACGCTGCCGCATTTTTTACAGGTGCGGAGCCGCTCGTCGCCGTAGAAGCGCTCGTGCACGCGCGAGACCGGGTCTTGGCTGTAGTCGCCGACCTCGACCGCGACCTCGTAAACCTGATCGCTACAGCCGGCGCAGCGCCAGAGAAACCGGTCCTGCTCGCCGGCGCGGCGTTTGCGCTCGATGACGATAAACCACGCGTCTTCGGTGACCCGCGGCGAATGCGGCACGCCGCCGGGGCAGAGGAGCATCTGGCCGGGGCGGATCAGCGCGACCTTCTCCTCCCCTTCGGGCGTGAGATAATGCAATCGCTGCTCGCCGGCGATCTGCAGCGTCACCTCGTCGCTCGGATCAACGTGAAAGTCGGTCCGCAGCTTCCGACCGCGGCTCAGGAACGCGATCGATTCGGAATCCTGCCACAACACCCGGCGTCCCTTGCCGGCGTCGCGCACGCCTCGAATCGACTCGTCGATGTCCACGGCGATCAATTCTTTCATACGTGCCTCCCGCAGGCGCGATCTTAGTGCGACCGACGGCAGCGATCAAGATCACCTATCGCTTGACGCCGGTCAGGCGCAGCGACGGATTGCCGATGTGGATGTGCGCGCCGGTCGAAGAGCCGGCGACTCTCCCGCGAAACGCGAGAAACGGGATGTTTTCTTTGCGCAAGTATTCCATCAGGGCGCGCCCTTCGGGGCTGTCGGGGTGGAGCGCCACATCCATGGCATTGCGATGGTCGAAGTGCATCTGCCGGTGCACCTCGCTCTCGCCGCGCGCGCTGACCGGCAGCGGGCGTCCGAAGCGCGCGGCGAAGAATTGCTCGATCTGTCCGGCGTTCGACAGCGACCACGCGGCGGTCCCGTTGAAACGCACGAAGCCGCCGGCCTCGCTGTAGCCTCCGGAAGGCAGCGGCGGGAGCGATGCGAGCTTCGTGCGCGCTTCGGCCTCGCCGATGATCGTCTCCGCGTCCCTGATACGCTGCTGCGTGTCGGCGAGCTTCGCCTGCGCGCGCGCGAGCGCCGTTTTGCTCTGCTCGAATTCGGATTTCGAGATATAACCCTTGTCCAGCATCCCGGCGCGCGAGTCGACCTCGCGCTGGCGACGATATACCTCCAGATCTTCAAGCTTTTGTTGAAGTATGAGCTGATCGCGGTATTCGCTCGCCGTGCGGATGACGTCGGCGTTGAGCCGTGACATATCGGCCGCTCCGGCCGCTACGGGAAGCGCAAGCAGCAGATAAAAACCCATCGCGGTAATTGGCCGGCGCAGCATAAAACGAATGGTACACCTTCGTATCACGTTCACCGGCAAATGAAAGAATGCTTGCGGGTTGGAGCGAAAATTAGTAGCTTAAGAAAGCCCGGAGATCATTTCATTTGGCCCAGAAATACGTCCTCAAGCGCAGCGACCTTCCATCGCGTTCCCTCTCTGGTATCGACTATCGTAAAGAGCTGAACGACGCGCAATACGCGGCGGCGACGACCGTCGAGGGGCCTTGTCTGGTCATCGCAGGCGCCGGCACCGGCAAGACGCGCACGCTCGTTTACCGCGTCGCGCGGCTGATCGACATCGGCGTCGACCCAAGAACCATCCTGCTGCTCACATTCACGCGCCGCGCGGCGGAGGAGATGCTCCGGCGCGCCAGCCTATTGATCGACAATCGCTGCGACAAGGTGTCCGGCGGGACGTTTCACTCCTTCGCCAACACGGTCCTGCGCCACTACGGCCGCAAGATTGAGCTCGAGCCGTCGTTTTCCATCATGGACCGCTCGGACAGCGAGGACCTGATCCAGATGATCCGCACCGAGCTCGGCCTCAACGCCAAGGAGAAGCGCTTCCCGCGCAAGCAGACCGTCGGCGAGATCTTCAGCATGGCGCTCAACAAGCAGGTAACTATCGCGGAGCTGATCGAGCGCGATTACCCGCACCTCTACGATTTCCTCGACGACCTGCTGCGGCTCTACGAGCGTTACGTCGAGTACAAAAAGACGCGCGGCCTTCTCGACTACGACGACTTGCTGATCAAGCTGAAGGAGCTCTTGTCGAGCGACGAGGCGACGCGCAAGCGCCTTTCCGAGACCTATCGCTTCATCATGGTCGACGAGTATCAGGACACGAACCGCCTCCAGGCCGACATCGTGCGGCTCCTGGCCGCGGCGCACGACAACGTCATGGTCGTCGGCGACGACGCGCAGAGCATCTATTCGTTTCGCGGCGCGAACTTCCGCAACATCATGGACTTTCCGACGGACTTTCCCGGCGCGACGATCATCTCGCTCGAGGAAAACTACCGTAGCACGCAGCCGATCCTCGATCTTACAAATGAGATCATCAGCCGAGCGTCGGAAAAATACGAGAAGCACCTCTTCACGAGCAAGAAGGAAGGCGATCCGCCGCTGCTCATTCAGGCCGAGAGCGAGCAGATGCAGTCGCGCTTCGTCTGCCAGCGAGTTCTGGAGCTCCGCGAAGAAGGCGTGCCGCTCTGGGACATCGCCGTGCTGTTCCGCTCGAGCTTCCACTCCTTCGATCTCGAAATGGAGCTCACGCGCCATAACATTCCGTTCGTGAAGCGCGGCGGTTTCCAATTCATGGAGACGGCGCACATCAAAGACCTGCTCGCTCACCTTCGCGTGCTCGCCAACCCGCAGGACGCGATCTCGTGGGGCCGCGTGCTGTCGCTGCTCGAAGGCGTCGGGCCGCAGGCGAGCCAGAAAATTACCAACTGGATCATGGACGCCTCCAATCCGATCGGTCGCTTGCGGTCGTTCGACGCGAAGGGCAAGGTCGCGCACGGCTTAAAAACACTCGCGCAGGTGCTCGAAGCGGCGCTGGAACCCGAGCGGCCGGCCGAGAGCGCGCAGTATTTGATGCAATACTACGGGCCGATTCTCAAAAAGAACCACCCCGAGGATTATCCCAAGCGGATGAAAGACCTCGAGCATTTTCTCGGTATGACCGAGCGCTACCGCAGCCTCGAGCGACTGATCACCGACATGGCGCTGGAGCCGCCGAACGACAGCGTCGATTCCGTGCTTGCGGTCGATCCCGACGAAGGGCCGCTCGTGCTTTCGACGATCCATTCGGCCAAGGGCCTCGAATGGCATTCGGTCTTCATTATTTGGGCGCTGGAAGGAAGATTCCCTTCCTACTACAACATCAACACGCCCGAAGAGCTGGAAGAGGAACGGCGGCTCCTCTACGTCGCGGCGACGCGCGCGAAAGAAAATCTCTACATCACCTATCCGGTCAAGATCTTCGACCGCGGCATGGGGACGGTGCTGTCGCGGCCGTCGCAGTTTCTCGAAGGCATCTCGGAACAGATGCTCGAACCGGTCACCCTCGTCGACGAAGAAGACAACCAGAGCTGGGACAGCTGACAATGGCGAGAACTCTGCTCAACGTCATCGTGTTCGTGAGCGGCGCCGTGCTGATGTCGCTAGAGATCGTCGGCAGCCGCGTGCTCGCGCCCTACTTCGGCAACTCGATCTTCGTCTGGGGTAGCCTCATCTCGGTCGTGCTCGCGGCGCTCAGCGCCGGCTATTATTGGGGCGGCTTGCTGTCGGAGACAAATCCTTCGTTCTCCCGGCTGCTGCTCCTGTTGGTCTTACCCGGCGCGATGATTTTCGTCCTTCCCTTCTTTTATCCGTCTGTAAATCTCTGGATCGCCGAGAACGATTTCGGCCCGCGGCTGAATCCGCTGATCGCAGGAGCGATATTTTTTCTCGTGCCCGGCGTCTTCTTAGGCGCGGTTTCGCCGTACGCAATCCGCCTCGCCGCGACGGCGCTCTCGACTGTCGGCTCCACAGCCGGCACGCTGTACGCGCTCTCGACGTGCGGCAGCATTTTCGGCACGCTGTTCACGGCCTTCTATCTGATTCCCGTCCTCGGCGTCGCCAATATCATCCATGCGCTCGGCATTACGCTCGCGCTGCTAGCGATCACCATGTGGCCACTCACGCGCGAGCGCAAAGGGCGGCAGCGCACATCAGCGAAAGCGGGAGCGGCGGCCGTTGTCGGCATCCTCGCTTTAATGCCGCTCGACGCGTGGCCGATTTACAAGACGCTGCTCGAAAAAGACACCTTCTATCATCACATCCGCGTTCAGCAGGACAACGAGGCGCGCTATCTGTACTTCGATCAGACGCTCCAGAGCGCGATGAACCTCGACGATCCTACCGCGCTAAGGCTCGTCTATTCGAAGTACGTGTCCCTCGGATTTGCGTTCAGGCCGGACGCGAAGAAAGCGCTCGTCGTCGGACTCGGCGGCGGCTCCGTGCCTAAAAAATGGCAAAAGGAATTTCCGTCGCTCGATATGGATGTCGCCGAGATCGACCCGGAAGTCGTTCAAATCGCGAAAAAATATTTCTCCTTTCAGGAAGGCGGCAGCGTGCGGGCGCATGCGCAGGACGGGAGACTTTTCCTTACGCGCTCCGCGCAGCGCTACGACGTCATTTTGCTCGACGCCTATTTCAAAGACTCCATACCCTTTCACTTAACGACAAAAGAATTCTTTACCGTCGCGAGCCAAAAGCTCGCGCCCAACGGCGTCGTCGTGATGAATATCATCGGCGCGGTCACCGGCCCGGGCGGAAAGATCACGCGCTCGGTCGCGAAGACGCTGCGCGGCGTTTTCCCGCAGGTTTACATCTTCGCCGTGCGCCGACCGGAGAACGCGAGCCTCGAAACGATCCAGAATGTCATTATCGTCGCGACGAAAGAGCCGCAGCGCGTCGAGATTCGCGATATCGTCAAGCGCGCCGGCGGCTTGAGCGCGACCCTGTTTCCAAAGGCCCTCAACGATATCGCCGTCGCATACGTCGATGGAAAGATCATCGACGACGACGTCCCTGTCCTCACGGATGATTATGCGCCAACTGACAAGCTGCTTCATCCTTAGCCTATTTCTTTTATCGGGCTGCAGTGCGCTGCGCGACGCGCCGCCGCAGCGCGCCGTGCGCCTGCGCGTCGTCGCCGACGCCAAGCTCCGCGCGAAAGATCCGTACTGGCGCGACACCGCCTCGGGGCTCATCCGCGCCGCGTCGGATTTCTACGAACGCGAGTTCGATGTCAAGCTCGTCGGCGTGTCGCTGGATGGGTGGGACTACGACGAGGACACTCCGCTGGTCTCCGCGCTGCTTAAAGATTTGATGCGACGCTATCCATTGGCCGGCGAGCCCTACGACGTCGTCGTCGGGCTCACGGGGCAGCGCGTGGCGTTCTATGCGGGCGGCCGGGGCCTCGCGCTTCTCGGCAATTGCGAGAAGGGCCTCGGAACTTATCTCGTGAGCTCTGTCACCGACCCGTTCCGCTACAGCGGCAGAGACACGGAACCTGTGGAGCCGCCGGATGGCAACGCTCCTCGGCCTTCGAACTCGGACTTGGTCGCCCTGATTCACGAGTTCGGTCATATATTCGGCGCCGAGCATACCGAAGATATCAAGTCGATTATGCACGTTCCCTTCGACTACCGCGACGACTTCGACCCCAAGAACCGCGCCATCATCGCGAAAAACAAGCTTTGCCCCTTTCAAAGATAGTGTTGAGTTTGGAATGTTGAGTTTTGAATTGAATTCAAAATTCAAAATGAAGCATTCAACATTATGTTACTTAACATAAGAGTCGTGCTCGTCCGCCCGAAAGGCTCGGGCAACATCGGCTCGGTCGCGCGCGCAATGAAGAATTTCGGCGTACGCGATCTCGCTATCGTCGCTGGCGGGCGCACCGAAAGCTTTCTGGCCCGCTCGATGGCATCGCACGCGCGCGACGTGCTGAAGTCGGCGCGGCGTTTCGCCTCGCTGCGCGAAGCGGTGGCCGATTGCGCCCTCGTCGTCGGCACGACCTGCCGCGGCGGATTGTACCGCGAGCACAGCCGGCCGCCGCGCGACATCGCGCCGGCGATCGCCGCGGCGGCGGAAAAAGCGAAATGCGCGCTCGTCTTCGGCCCCGAAGACCACGGCTTATCGAACGAGGATTTGAAACACTGCCAGCAGATCATCACGATTCCCACCGACTCCGAGTATCCGTCGCTGAATCTCGCGCAGGCGGCGACTGTCTGCCTTTATGAGATTTTTGTTGCGGCGCTCGGCGACATCGCCGGCGAAGCGATCGAGCGCGCGGCCGCCGAAGACGTCGAGCGGCTTTTCGACAAGATGAAAACGTCGCTGCTGGAGATCGGCTACCTCGACCCGCAGAACCCCGAGCACATCCTCTTCGCCTTCCGCCGCATCTTCGGCCGCGGCGGTCTGGAAGAGAAGGACGTGCGCATCCTGATCGGCCTCTTCCGCCAGATCGACTGGTACGCAAAGGAAGGCTGGAAAGTCGCAGCGGAGAAAAAACAGCGCGGAGTGAAGGTCCGCTAACCAGCCGCTTCCGCAGTCATTCTTGACGCCGTAAACCCCATCTTATAAGTAAACGATCTGGATCGTCGCGCGGCATCATCGGCCCCGCAATCTACGGAGACAACATGGATCTCACGCAGGATGAAGTTCTCAAGATTCTGAGCATCATCGAGAAATCGAATTTCGATTACATGCAGCTCCAGGTCGGCGAGCTGAAGCTCACCGTCAGCAAAGGCGGCTTCATCGGCGCCGCGCCGGCATCGGAGCCGACGAAGGAACAGCCGAAACCGCAGCCCACGCCGCAACCACAGCCCGCCGCTCCGAAAGCCGCACCCGCAGCGGCAAAGGCTCGCGAGAAAACCACGAGCGGTCACGAGATCACGGCGCCGATGGTGGGAACCTTTTACGCCGCGCCCGAGCCCGGCGCGAAGCCTTTCGTCGAGCTCGGCGCCGAGATCGACGAGGAGACGACCGTCGGGCTGATCGAAGTCATGAAAGTCTTCAACGCCGTGCAGTCGCGCGTGCGTGGCAAGGTCGTCGAAGTGCTCGTGCAGAACGGCCAATTCGTCGAGTACGGTCAGCCGCTCTTTGTCGTCGAGCCCGCGAAGTGAAGAGGAAAGGATGAGCCTCTCCCGCGTCTTCGTCGCCAACCGGGGCGAGATCGCGCTGCGCGTGATCAATGCCTGCCGCGCGCTCGGCGTGGAGACGACGATCGGAATCTCCGAGGCCGATCAGGACAGCAGCTTCGCCCGCGCCGCCGACCGCGCGGTCGTAATCGGCCCCGCGCGCGCGAGCGAAAGCTATCTCAACGTCGAGCGCGTCGTCGCCGCCGCCAAAGAGAACAAGGCCGACGCGCTCCATCCCGGCTACGGCTTCTTGGCCGAGCGCCCCGAACTCGCCGAGGCGTGCGCCAAAAACCATATAAAATTTATCGGCCCCTCCGCCGAGAGCATCCGCAGGATGGGCAACAAGCTCGCCGCGCGCGCTCTCGCGAAGGAATTCGGCGTGCCGGTCGGCTCGGGATCGGAGAAAATCGACAACGCAAAGGCGGCCGAGGCGCGGGCCGAGGAGATCGGCTTTCCCGTGCTCATCAAAGCGGCCGCGGGCGGCGGCGGCCGCGGCATGAAAGTCGTCGCCGCCAAGAGCGAGATCAAGCGCGCGTTCGAGACCGCCGCCGCCGAAGCGGGCGCCGCGTTCGGCGATTCGACACTCTACCTCGAGAAATACATCTCCAACGCGCGCCACATAGAAGTCCAGATCGTCGGCGACAGCTTCGGCAACGTGATTCACGTCGGCGAGCGCGACTGCTCGCTCCAGCGCCGCCATCAGAAAGTCGTCGAGGAGGCGCCGGCCTATTCGCTCGATCCCGAGCTGCGGGCGGCGATTCACAAAGCCGCCGTGACCATCGCGCAAAAAAGCGGCTACGAGAACGCCGGGACGATCGAGTTCATCCTCGACCAGGGCGCGAGCCGCTTCTATTTTTTGGAGATGAACACGCGCATCCAGGTCGAACATCCCGTGAGCGAGATGATCTCCGGCATGGATCTCGTTCAGGAGCAGATCCGCATCGCCGGCGGAGAGAAGCTCAGCCGCAAACAATCGGATATTAGATTTTCCGGCCATGCGATCGAGTGCCGCATCACGGCCGAATCGGCGGCGGAAGGCTTCCGGCCTTCGCCGGGCCTCATATCGGAATGGGATGCCCCTAGTGGACCGTACATCCGTCTCGATACCCACTGCTACGCGGGCTACCGCGTGCCGCCCTTCTATGATTCGCTGTTGGGAAAATTGATCGTGGGCGGCGACCACCGTATCGAAGCCGTCGGACGCATGCAGCAGGCGCTCGACGATTTTCACGTCTCCGGCATCGACACGACGATACCCTTCCTGCGCTACTTGACGCAGCGGCTGCAATACGTCAAAGGCGAAGTGAACACGCGCTGGCTGGAGGAGTTGCTTGCGCGCTCGCCGTTTCAGCCGGCGCAGAGGGAATCGGCTCTCGTATAGGAATTTCGCCAATGGAAGAAATCAAATTCGTCGACACCACGATCCGTGACGGACACCAGAGCCTCTGGGCCGAGAACATGACGACCGGCATGATGCTGCCGGTTGCCGAGCGGATGGACAACGCGGGATTCGAGGCGATCGAGCTGCTCTCCAGCTCGCACATCAAGAAATGCGTGCGCGAGCTGAAGGAAGACCCGTGGGAACGCGTCCGCCAGGTCGCCAAGCGCGTAAAGAAAACGCCGCTGCGGCTCATCGCCGGACGGGTCAGCACCTTCGAGATCTCGCCGCGCTCGATCTACATGCTTTTCATGGAGCGCATGGCCGCGAACGGCCTGCGCCAGGCGCGTATCTCGTCGGAATGGAACGAGCTGGAGAACTGGCGCTACAAGGTCCAGGGCGCGCATGAGTACGGCATGCAGTCGATCATCAACTTGATCTACTCCGTGTCGCCGAAGCATACCGATGAATATTATGCCGAGCGCACGCGCCAGGCGGCGTCGCTGAAGCCGTGGCGGCTCTGTCTCAAAGATCCCGGCGGCCTGCTCACGCCGGAGCGCACGCGCGCGCTCATTCCCATCATGTACAAAGCCGCGCCGGGCATTCCGCTCGAACTGCACACGCACTGCACGACGGGCCTCGGCGGACTCTGCGCGCTCGAAGCCGTCAAGCTCGGCGTTAAATGCATCAACACCGCTATTCCTCCGCTCGCGAACGCTTCGTCGAATCCTTCGTTGTATAATGTCGCGGCGAACGCGCGCGCGCTGGGCTACGGGACAGCGATCGATGAAGAGTCGCTCAAGCCGGTGACGGACCACTTCACGATCATTGCCAAGCGCGAAGGCTTCAAGATCGGCGCGCCGGTCGAGTACGATTACGCGCAGTACCAGCATCAGGTGCCGGGCGGCATGGTGAGCAACCTGCGCCATCAATTGAAGAAAGTCGGCCTCGAAGACCGCATCGACGCCGCGCTCGAAGAAGCCGCGCGCGTGCGTTCCGAGTTCGGCTACCCGATCATGGTCACGCCGCTCTCGCAGTTCGTCGGCTCTCAGGCGGCGATCAACGTAATCGCCGGCGAGCGCTACAAGCAGGTGACCGATCAGGTGATCAACTACGCGCTCGGCATCTGGGGCGAAGAAGGCGCGCGCGACATGGACCCGAACGTGAAGGATAAGATTCTCAACCGCCCGCGCGCGAAGGAGCTGGCCAAGTGGGTGCCGCCGGAGCCGTCGCTGCACGAAGTGCGGCAGAAGATCGGCGGGCCCGGCGTCTCGGACGAGGAACTGCTGCTCCGCTGGCTGCTGCATGAGGAAGAGATCGCCGCGATGCGCGCCGCCGGCCCGATCCGCGAATATATCACGGCCATCAATCCTCTCGTCTCGCTCATCGAAGAGATGGCGCAGCGAACGGATTTGAGCCGCATTCACGTGGAAAAACCAGATTTTGCTTTGACGCTGGAAAAAAGGGGGAGCTGAAATGGAAGTCACCGCGATCGACGTGCACGTGCACC
This sequence comes from Pseudomonadota bacterium, assembly GCA_021324155.1. Taxonomy (GTDB): domain Bacteria; phylum Desulfobacterota; class Binatia; order UBA9968; family UBA9968; genus JAJPJQ01. The sequence goes on along the minus strand of JAJPJQ010000013.1, from coordinate 83,918 downwards.
TTTGCGATGAGCTCACGCTCAAGGCGAAAGGGCCGCGCACGCAGCAGATGGCCAAATACTTCGGCCGCGAGCGCAAGCCCGTGCCAATGGAGGAGATGGCCGAGCAGTATCACAACCGCAAGATGATGGCAGTCATCATGAACACGCGCGATGAGACCGTCACCGGGCTGCAGCCGGTGCCGAACGATCACGTGGCTGAGTACGTGAAAAAATACCCCGATCTGTTTTTGGGCTTCGGCGCGATCGACCCTTGGACCGGCAAGCTCGCGCTGAACGAGATCAAGCGCTGCAAGGAAGAATTGGGCCTCACCGGCATCGGCGAATTGAATCCTGCGCGGCAGCATTTCTTTCCAAACGACACGCGTTTCTATCCTCTGTGGGAGCAGTGCCAGAAGCTCGGCATGCCGATGCTTTTTCACGGCGGCATGGCGGCGGCGGGCGCGGGCACGCCGGGCGGCATGGGCACCAAGCTCAAATACAGCCAGCCCATCCTGCTGGACGACGTCGCTGCGGATTTCCCGGAGCTGAAAATCATCTCCGCGCACCCGACATGGCCGTGGACGGCCGAAAGCCTCGCGATCGCGCGGCATAAGTCGAACTATTTCATCGATCTCTCCGGCTGGGCGCCGAAATATTTTCCCGCCGAGCTCGTGCACAACGTGAACACGCTGCTCCAGGATAAATGCATGTTCGGCTCGGACTGGCCGGCGATCGGCGTCGAGCGCTGGCTGGAAGAATTCCAGCAGATCAACATCAAGCCGGAAGTCAGAAAAAAGGTGATGCTCGACAACGCGAAGAGCTTCTTCGGTCTGAATGTCTAAGGAGAAAGACGTGAACGTCAACGACCTCGATCTCAAAAAGACCGGCGTGCTCTTCTTCGACATTCTGAACGGGTACTACCACGACGCCGCGCCCGATAAAAAGGCGAAGATGAAGCCGTGGATCGACAACGCTGTTCGCGTGATGAAGGCCGGGCGCGCGGCGGGCCTGCCGATTTTTTTCGGCAAGGGCAACCACCGCCGCGACGGCGCGACCTCGAGGACGCTCGTCACCGACACCGATATGGCGCTGAAGCCCTGGCCCGGCGGCGAGGTCGGCAAGTTCCGCCCGCACATCGTCGGCGGCGACAAGAATTCCGACGTGATTCCGGAATTAGAGCCCAAGGCCGACGATTATTACATTCCGAAATACCGCTGGAGCACGTTCCACCAGACCTACTTCGACCTTGCGCTTCGCGCGCGCGGCGTCGATACGCTGATCATCTCCGGCGGCTCGACCGACGTCGGCGTCGCCTCGACCGTCTACGCGGGTCGCGACCTCGACTACAACATGATCGTCGTGCGCGACGCGTGCGCGAGCTCGCACGAGCAGCAGGCGCACGACGTCTTGATGAATTTGATCTTTCCGCGCATGGCGCGCGTGCGAACGACGGATGAAGTCCTGAACCTGATCGAGAGCGCGAAGCGCTGAAGGAGGAACCATGTCCTCTAACGGTCACGTAAAATTCGGCACCAGCCATAAGATCAAACAGGTCGGCCGCATGGATATTCCCGGCGGCGGCCTGGTGGCCGTCGAGAACGGCTATGCCTACGTCGGCCATATGGACCCGCCCTACGGCACGTCGATCGTCGACGTGCGCGACCCGAAGCACCCGAAGCTCGTCTCGCAGCTCGAGGTGCCGGAGGGCATTCACTCGCACAAAGTGCGCATCGCCGGCGACGTGATGCTCGTCAATTACGAGCGCTACAAGACCAAGAAAGAGCTTCAGGGCGGACTAAAGATTTTCGACGTATCCGATAAAGCGCGGCCGCGCGAGATCGGCTTTTTCAAGGCGGCCGGCAAAGGCGTGCACCGCTTCACCTTCGACGGGCGCTACGCGTACATCTCGCCGGTGATGGAAGGCTACGTCGGCAACATCGTCATGATCGTCGACGTGAAAAATCCGACGCAGCCCGAGGAGGCTGGGCGCTGGTGGATGCCGGGACAATGGACCGCCGGCGGCGAGACACCGACCTGGCATGGAACGGACCACCGGTGCCATCATCCGATCCGCCGCGGCGATCGGCTTTATGTCAGCTACTGGCACGGCGGCTTCGTCATCCTCGATATCTCGGACATGAGCAAGCCTAAGCTCGTGAGCGCGCTCGACTGGAGTCCGCCTTACCCCTGCCCGACGCACACGACCTTGCCGATGAACGATAGAATCATGGGTCGCGATATCATGATCGTGACCGACGAGGAGGTCGGCGAGAAGCTCACCGAAAAGCCTTTCGCCTTCCTTTGGGTCGTCGATATCACCGACGAGACGCGGCCGACGCCCGTCTCGACCTTCATGGTGCCGTACGACGGCGATTCGACGGCGGCGAGCCGCTTCGGCGCGCACCAGCCGGCCGAGCAGGTCTATGACAATATTCTCTACGTCACCTGGTTCGCCGGTGGGCTCCGCGCGGTCGACGTATCGAATCCGTATCAGCCGAAGGAGGTCGGCTATTATCTGCCGCTTCCCGGTAAAAACCAGAACACCGTCCAGAGCAACGACGTGTTCCGCAGCGCGGACGGCCTGCTCTATCTGATCGACCGCTTCAACGGATTGGAAATCCTGGAGAGTCAGGTTTAGCGCTTCGTCGATCTGTCATTCTGAGGAGCCGAAGGCGTCAAAGAATCTCTCTTCAAATTTAGATTCTTCGCTGCGCTCAGAATGACATGCTGAACCGTCTTCGCGTCTTCGTTCCTCCGCTGGCGAACCTCATTCCTTCCATGAGCGTCGCGACCCTCGGCGTGGCGCTCCCCGAGCTGAGACAATCCCTCGCGCTCTCCGAGGTCAGGGCCGGCGGACTTTTCTCCATCATTTTTATTTTCGCCTCGATCGGCAGCGCTTTCGCAGGCCGTCTTTCCGACCGCGTCGGCCGCAAGCGCGTGCTCGTCGCGGGCGTCACGATGCTGGCAAGCGGCTTCTCGCTCGCGAGCTTCGCGCCGTCCCATTTGATAATCGCGTTATGTCTCGCGTTGACCGGAACCGGCTACGGCTTCACCACGCCTTCGCTTTACGCGCTCATGTCCGACCTCCTGCCGGAGCGGCGCGGCTTCGGCGCGAGCCTCGTCTCCGTCGCCTACGGCCTCGGCCTGTCGGCGGGCGCCGCGGTCACGAGCTGGATGCTCGCGCGCGCACATTGGCCCGCGGCGTTTCTCGCAGTCGGCGCTTTCGGATTCTTAATCGCGATCGTCGAAGGCGCAACGATCCGCAACTTCGTACCGTCCCCGGCGGAGAAAAAACTCCCCTACTCCGCCGTCTTCAATCCCGCCGTCGCGCTGCTCGCGGTCGCGGAATTTTTCGGCGGCTCGGTCTTTTTCAGCTCCGCGGCCTGGACCCCGTCGGTCTTGCGCGCGGCGAAAGGCCTCACAATCGGCGAGACCGGCTTCGTCATGGGGCTGTGGGGACTGACACCGATGATCGGTGCGTTGCTGTTGGGCCCGCTCTCCGACCGCTTCGGGCGGAAGACGGTGATTCTTTCAACCGCGTTTCCGGCCGCCGTTGCCGCCTTCATCTCTTACCAATGGCTCGCGACGCCGTACGCGCTCGCGGCGGGGCTGGTGTTGTTCGGCATCTTGAAAGCCAGCGTGCCGACGCTCATCGTTCCGCTCGCGCAGGAGTCCGCCGCGCCCGAAGCGGCCGGCGCCGCCGCCGGCGCGATCATGTCGATGCATTATTTTTCCGCCGTGGTCGCGCCGCTCGTCGCCGGAGCGTTCATCTCCGGCACCGGCGACATGATACTTTCCATGGTGCTTACCGCCTGCGTGCCTTTAGTCATCTACGGAAGCCTGATCGCGGCGGTTCGAGAGAAGCCGGGGATAACTTCTACTCGCCCCGCGTGATGAGCCGCTTCAGGCTCGCGACGCGCGGTAGCGCGAACCAAAGAAGAATGAAGATCGCGAATAGCAATGCGGCCAAGAACGCCACAGTAGACGTGTCGAGAATAATGCGCGCGATCAGGTAAAAATCGATGCAAATGCCGAGCGCCAGGGGCAGCATGCTCCAGAGCAAGAGACGCGTCGAGATGTCAAGGAAATGTTCCGTCAGCACGCGCGCGCCGGACTGCCGGTGATACGCCGCGGGCGCCATGACGAGCGCGACCGCGATGGCGACTAGAGCTATCGCAGCCAGATGCAGCGTCTGCTCGAATGGCGACAGTTTTTCCCCGAATCGCTGATTGAACACCGCGATGAGCTGGAAGCCGAAGAGCGCCTGGATGCCGGGGAGTACCATGCGGCACTCTTCCAGCAGATATTCCGCGGCTTTCGAAAGGGAAAGCTCTTCTTTTTCCTCGTGATCCCAAGCTTTCGCCATCGCCGCCGCCCCCATAAAACGAATAGGGTCGTGCTCCGCGAGTGTCAAGACGGGCGATTTCCGACGGTCCGCATGTTAGGATGACGCAATGCGGCTCTATAACGTCTCTTACTCCGGCAATTGCTATAAAATTCGTCTCCTTCTCGCGCAGCTCGGCATTTCGTATGAGGTCATCGAGGTGGATATCCTCAAAGGCGAGAGCCGCACGCCGGAATTTCTAAAGCTCAATCCGAACGGACGCACACCCGTGCTCGACGACAACGGTTTCATTCTCGCCGAGTCCAACGCCATTCTGGCCTATCTCGCGCGCGGCACGAAATTTCTGCCCAAAGACAAACGGCAGTGGGCTTTGATTTTTCAATGGATGTTCTTCGAGCAATACAGTCACGAGCCGTACATCGCGACCTCGCGGTTTCTGCTGCAACATAGACCTGATACGACCGAGCGCACGCAGGCTCTCGCCGTGCGCCGCGGCGGCGGCTGGGCCGCATTGAAAGTCATGGAGCAGCATCTCGCCAAACACGAATATTTCGTCGGCGATTACAGCATCGCCGATATCGCGCTCTTCGCCTACACGCACGTCGCCGACGAAGGCGGCTTTCCGCTCGACGAGTTTCCCAATATTCGCGCGTGGGTCGGCCGCGTAAGACAACAGCCCGGCTTCGTGACGATGATCTAAAGCCGTTGACGCAAATGTCTGCCTTCGATACCCTTCTGCCGAAAGCTCAAATACCCCGAGGAGGTCTTATGCCGAAGATCAAGCGGTTGAGCCACGTCGTGCTGTACGTGAACGATCTGGAGAAAATGACGGCCTTCTACCGGGACGTCCTCGGGCTAGTGAAATATCACGAGCATCCCGGACGCATGGTCTTCATGACGCCCGATCCCGAGCTCGACGATCATCAGCTCGCGCTCGCCAAAGGACGCGAGGGCGATGCCAAGATTGTGGCGCATATCGCCTGGCAGGTGGAGACGCCCGCCGACGTGAAAGCATTCTACGAAAAGTTCAAAGCGCATAGCGTGCCGATCCATCACTGCGTGAGCCATGCTTATGAAGAGATGGGCAATACTGTCTCGTGCTATTTTCTCGATCCGGAGGGCAACCGCCTCGAAGTTTACGCGCTCGTCGCCGAGCGCGCTGCCGAGCGCATGAATCGGCCGCTCGATCTCGACAAGAGCGTGGACGAGATCGTCGCGCAGGCGAGCGGGCTGGCTTCGGCGCCGGCGCATTAAATAGTCACCACATCGGAGTCAACATCGTTGCCGTCGCGCCTCAGGGAATGCTGCCGCAACTTCGGCAGTTCGATTGACAAACCATCTCTCATCGCATTTAATCCCGCTTGTCACAGGGGGATGTCATGAAGCTACTTAAAAATACGGCATCGGCTATTCTCGTCTGCGCAGTGTGTATGAGCGCTCCGTGCGCTTGGGCGCAGAACGCTGCGCATACCATAGTCACGTCGGGTGATCTCAAATGGGCCGATGTCCCTTCCCTGCCGCCCGGCGCGAAGATTGCCGTGATCGAAGGTCCCTTGAACGAAGCAGGCCCCGTTACGTTCCGGTTTAAGTTTCCCGCGGACTACAAGCTTCCGGCTCACTGGCATCCGGCGATCGAGCACGTGACCGTCATTTCCGGCACGGCGAATGTGGGGGTCGGCGACAAGCTCGACATGAAAAAAACCAAACCGCTGCCCGCGGGAGGCGTGGCGATCATGCAGCCGAAAACGAACCATTTTCTTTGGACCAAGGAAGAGACCGTCGTTCAGGTCCACGGGGTGGGACCGTGGGGCATCACTTACGTGAATGCGGCGGACGATCCGAGAAAAAAATAACGCCGCCGTTTAATTCTTGCGGCTTACTCTATCCTCTTCCATCTCCTCGAGCGTCTTCGGCCAATCGGCCTTGAGCAGGCGCGATAGCGCGCGGTCGGCGAGCAGCCGCCCGCCGGTTTGACAGTTCGCGCAGTAGTTAGTTTCGTTCTCGGCATAAACGATGCGCTGCACCGGCGAACCGCACACGGGGCACGGCTTTTTGTATTTGCCGTGTACGGCCATGTCCTTGCGGAACGCAGTTACCTTCTCGGGAAATTTTTCTGACGCTTCGTTTCTCAGCCGCTGGACCCATTCGACGAGCGTTTTTTGCGTCGCGTAATAGAGCCGCTCGATTTCTTCGTCGCTCAGCTGCCGCGTCTGCTTCACTGGGGAAAGCTTCGCCGCGTGGAGAATCTCGTCGGAATAGGCGTTGCCGATCCCGCTGAAGAGCCGCGGATCGGTGAGCGCGCGCTTGAGCGTGTGGTTCTCGCGCGTCAGGGCCTCGCGGAAAGTGGCGAGTTCGGATTCGAGCACCTCGAGGCCGCCGCGGCTGTGCTCCTTCAGAGCCTCTTCGCCGCGGATCAAATGCAGCGACGCGCGCTTTTTCGTCCCCGCTTCCGTCAACAGCAGCGTGCCGGTCGCGAAATCGAACGCGGCGAGACCGAGCTTACGCGCGATCGCCGCGTTCGGCGGTTTCCAATGGAACCTGCCGGCGATCATCAGATGAATCACGAGATGGAGATCGTCTTCGAGTTCGATCACGATGCGCTTGCCGAGCCGTCGAAGGCCAAGGACTTTTTTGCGAAAGGCTTCAGTGATCGGTGGCTCGACCGAGCGGAGAAGAAAGGGACTTCCCAGTCGAATGCGCTGGAGCCGTTGCCCAACGATCCGCCGCTCCAGCGCTTCTATATAGACGGTAACGTCGGGTAGTTCGGGCATGAGTCTTAATAACGCGCGTACCACGAGATAAACAGCACGACGACGGTGCCGATGATCATTCCCGTGACGGCGCTGCGGGTTTTAACGGTAACGAAAACGGCGATTGCAAGAGCGAGACTGCGGCGCGGAACGGCAGCTACATCGAGATGACCGGCGCTGAGATAAAGCGCGACGGAGACGATGCCCGCCACAAGCGCGTAGGCGAGGAGCCGCAAGTAGCGGTCCCATGCTGCGGGAAAGCTCCAGCCCGTGAGCACGATCTGCGGCACTACGCGGAGCAGGTAGCTCACGAGCGCCATGGCGGCAACAATCGTCAGTCTTTCCGACGCCACTCGTCGATCCTCCAGCCGATGGTCGCGACGGCGATCGCGGCGATCATCCAGCCCCAATCCTGATTCCACAGCGCCGCCGGCACCGCTGTCACGAACGCCGTGATGCAGACGATGCCGGCCAGCCAGTCGCGCAAATCCATCGCGATCACCGAAGCAAAATAGGCCGGCAGAATGAATCGCAGCCCCTCCTCGTATCCCGCAGGCACCTTGAGCGCAGCCCAGTAGCCGAGCGCGGTGCCTGCGACCCAGACGCAGCACGCGGTCGTGCCGATGCCGAGAAAGAAATCCAGGTTCGCCTCGCTCTTTTTTGCCGAGTCATCGCTCGCGGCGCCGCCCCGCGCCTCGCCTTGAAAGCGAATGTAAGGAATGACGAAGCTGCTCGCGCTGATGAAATGCGACGCCCAGAGCAGCCGCGTGCGCTTGACGCGGCGGAAATACGGCGCCATCGCCGCGCTCATAGGAAGAAAGCGTAGGTTCATCAGGATCGTCGCGATCAGAATCTGCAGCGCCGGCCTTCCCGCAGCCAGGGGCTCGACGACCGCGTACTGCGCTGGTCCCGCGTACACGAACGCCGACATGAGCACGATCTCCTCCCATCTGAGGCCGTAGCTCTTCGCCGCCATGCCGAGCGCGAACGAAGAAGGAATGAAGGCGATCCACACCGGCACTGCGGCTCTGACGCCCTCGCGAAAAGCGGTCGAAAGCATTACGTCTCGGTATCCGACCCGATGTAAAATATCAACTTGCTTTTCGCGCGGGCTTTTCTTAGAAGCGAGGCATGAAAGTCACACGAATCTACACAGGATCCGACGGCCACTCGCATTTCGATGAGGTCGAGGTCGAGATCGGCAAGCTCCAGCCGGGCGACGGCGTCGTCTTCCGCCACGAGCCGCCGGGACAAAAACAGGACTGGCATCCCGCGCCGCGGCGCCAATACGTCGTCACGCTGCGAGGCGAGGCCGAGATAGAGATCAGCGACGGCACCAAGCGGCGCTTCGGCGCCGGCGACATCATGCTCGCCGACGACACCAGCGGCCGCGGCCACATCACGCGCGTGGTGAGCAGCGTGCCGCGCTTTTATATGATGATGCCGGTGAAATAGCATTTTGCGATCGAGCTTCGCTTGCAATCTCTCCGCGCCGCGTATTCCCGCTTCGATACCTGGGTTAAAGCAGTCGCCGAACGCACGCTGCTGACGTCGCGCATAAAGAGCTTTCTCCGCGACCGCATCGACGTCCGCCAAGCCGAAGAGAAAATCCGGCGCGATCTCGCACGACGATCGGAGGATTTTCTCCGCGTCGCCGAGGCGGAGATCTACGCGCCGCGTGACAATCCGTACAAGCGATTGCTGAATAACGCGGGTTGCACTTTTTCCGATCTCGCCTCCTCTGTGCGGCGGCATGGGCTCGAGCCGACGCTCGAGCGTCTCGCCGCCGAGGGCGTCTATTTAACCGCCGCCGAGTTTCGCGGCAAAACCGATATCGTCCGCGGCGCTTTGCGATTCCACGCGGTGCCGGCGGACTTTCTCCGTAGCGACACGCCTGCCGGCCTCGCGATTCAAACCGGCGGGTCGCGCAACGCGCCGCTGCGCTCTTTTCTCTCGGCCGAACGGCTCGCGGAGCAGACCCCCGAGCTCGCGGTTCTCTTCGCTGCCCACGGCCTCGGCGATTACGCGCATGCCGTCTATGATGCGCCGCTACCGTCAAGCGGCGGCATCAAGTTTTTGTTAATCTACGCGAAGATGGGTGTGCGCGTGGAGCGCTGGTTTGCGCGAGCGATGCCGGCGAATACCCGCGCCGCCGCGTGGTCGCACCGCTGGCTTACACGCGCGATTGTTTTCGCCGGCAGCCGGTGCGGGCCAACATTCCCGCGCCCCGAGCCGACGGAACTAGCCGATATCGATCGCATCGTCGACTGGATCGATGCGGAAAATCGACGCGGCATCTCGTGCTGCGTCAAGTGCGGCGCCGGCAACGCCGCGCGCGTCGCCGGCGCGGCAACCGCCAGAAACGTATCGCTCGCAGGAACGCGCTTTCTCGTCGGCGGCGAGCCGCTCACACAAGCGAAGCGGGAAATTATCGAGCGCGCCGGCGCCGCCGCGATTCCGCGCTATTCGTTCGGCGAAGGCGGCAGCGTCGGACTCGGCTGCGCATCGCCGATGTACGCCGATGAGGTCCATGTGAGCGCGCATCGCCTCGCGCTTATTCGCAGGCCAGAGCGGGCAGAAAACAGCGCCATCCGCCCGCTTCTCTTCACGACTTTCGCGCCGCACGAGGTGCGGCTTCTCTTGAACGTCGAGAACGGCGATTACGCCGAATCGATCGAGCGCAACTGCGGCTGTCCGCTGGAACGTCTCGGACTCACGCGTCATCTCTACGGCATTCGCAGCTTCGAAAAGCTCACGAGCGAAGGCATGAATTATTTTTACGGCGATCTTTACGAGCTGTTCGAAAAGATCTTGCCCGCCGAATTCGGCGGCGGCCCGGGCTCTTATCAGCTCGTCGAGGAAGAAGACGGAGTCGGGCAGACGCGGCTCAGCCTGGTGGTCGATCCCGCGATCGGCGGCTTGGACGAAGCACGTCTGGTCGCGCGCTTGCAGGCGGAGTTCGCGGCCGGGAATCGCTGGAACAGTACGACGGCTCGCCTGTGGGCCAATGCCGGGACTTTCCGGGTCGTAAGACGAACGCCGCACGCGACCGCTCGTGGAAAAATTCTCCCGCTGCACATCGCGCGGAACGACCGCACTACTTAAAGATCGCCCGCCACTCGCGCTGCAGCCCCTCATAGTCCGCCGCAGCGGCTGGATCGACCGGCTGAAGCTTGAGCGACGGACCGCCGTCCGGACCGAATCGCGGCGCGATGCGTCCCGATGCGCGAATCAGCCCCTGCCCTTCTTCGGAAAGCAGGAAATCGACAAATAAGCGCGCGGCGGTAGGATGCGGCGCTCCCGCGGCAATGGCTACCGGATGAAGCGAGACGACGATCGGATCGAGCGACTTCACCCATTCGACGGGGGCGCCTTTCCGCTTCATTCTCTCGATCGCCTCGCTGAACGTGAGCGCGACATCGAATTCACCCGCAGCCATGAGCTCGGCAATCAGCGTGTGCCCATCGCGGAAGCGAATCTGCCGCGCCGAAAGCTCGCGCAGGAATTTGAACGCGCGCTCGCGTCCCCAATATAGCGTCAGGCCGGCGAGCCACTCGGTCTCTTCGTTGTCCATGCCGATCTTGTCGCGCAGCCGCGGGTGCACGACGTCGCTATGGCTTCGCGGCGGCGCGGTAATCGCTCGCGTGTTATATCCCCAGACATAGTAGCTGTCGTAAAGGTCGGTCCAATATCCCTTCGGGTCTTTGAAGCCGGCCGGGTAGAATGGGCTTTCCGGCGAGAGATACGGCTGGATGAGGTCGCGCTTCCAAAGCTGGTGATAGCCAATGCCGCGGACCGAGACCACATCGGCGATCGGCCGCCTCGATTGCGCTTCGCTGATGATGCGCGGCAGCAGCGCGGCCTCGCGGTTGCGGAAGACTTTTACGCTGACGCCGGGGTATTTTCTCTCGAAAGCCTGCGCCAGGCGCCGGCTGTCTTCGATTGAAACCAGCGTATACCACGCGACTTCCTCTTCGTAGGCGGTCTTGGGCGCCGGCTGCGCAGCCAGTGAAGGCAACGAAGCGCAGACATCCAACGATAAGAGGAAAGAAAGAATGGTCGAAAGACGCCGAGTCCAAGCCTTCATCGAAAATAGCAGGTTATAAGTCAGTCGCGCGCGCTTCGCAATGGCGCGGTTGAATTTCCGTAATGTTCGTGCGAGCTTCCAGCTTGATGGAAGCAGGGAAAAATCTCCTCCGGGAGCTCCCGTCGGTCGACCGGCTGCTCAATCATCCGCGCTGCCGCGCGCTGCTCGCGGGCGCAAGCCGCGACTATGTAACCCGGCAGTGCCGCGCGCTGCTCGACGAATTGCGCGCCGCGATCCGCGCCGGCAAAGCCATTGAAACCATCGATGAAGAATCGCTCCTGGCTAAGCTCGCCGGCCGGATTGCATTGGAGCGCGGCTCCAAACTCACGCGCGTCGTGAACGCGACCGGCACGATCCTGCACACGAATCTCGGGCGCGCGCTGCTGCCGCAGGCGGCGATCGACGCGGCGGTCCGGGCCGGGCAGAGCCCGGTCAACCTCGAGTACGATCTCGAAAAAGGCGCGCGCGGCAAACGCGAAGAAATGGTCGAGAGCCTATTACGCGATCTTACCGGCGCCGAAGCCGCCAGCGTCGTCAACAACAACGCCGCCGCGGTGCTTCTCGGACTCAACACGCTCGCCGAGGGAAGAGAGGTCATCGTCTCGCGCGGCGAACTCATCGAGATCGGCGGCTCATTTCGCATTCCGGAGATCATGGCGAAAAGCGGCGCGATCCTGAAAGAGGTCGGCAGCACGAACCGCACGCATCCGCAGGATTACGAGAAGGCGATCGGAAAAAATACCGCGCTACTGCTCAAGGTGCACACCAGCAATTACAAGATCGTCGGCTTCTCCGCCGAAGTCTCGCTGGAGGATATGGTTGCGATCGGAAAGAAACACAATGTCCCGGTCATGGAGGACTTGGGCAGCGGCGCAATAATCGATTTGAGCCGCCACGGCCTGCCGAAAGAGCCTCTCGTCGCGGAGCGCGTCGCGCTCGGCGCCGACGTCGTCACCTTCAGCGGCGACAAGATACTCGGCGGGCCGCAGGCGGGACTCGTCGTCGGGAGGAAGAATTATCTTCAGCAGATGAACAAGAATCCGCTGCAGCGCGCGCTGCGCTGCGGCAAGCTGACGCTCGCGGCGCTCGAAGCGACGCTGCGTCTCTATCAGCAATCCGCGGATGTCGCTGCAGAGATCCCGACACTCCGGGCCTTCACGCGTAGCATCGCGGATCTCGAAGCCGCGGGCGCGCGCGTTTTGCCGGCGCTCCAAAAGGCGTTGGGAGGCGGATTTCACGCGGCGCTCGAAGACTCGACCTCGCAGATCGGCAGCGGCGCGATGCCGACCGAAGAGATCCCAACCAAGGTGATCGCGATCGAGAGCGCAAACATCGGCGCCGAGCGCATCGCGGAACATTTTCGCCGCGCCGAGCCGCCGATCATCGGGCGCATCAAGGACGGCCGCTTCCTTCTCGATTTACGAGCCGTGTTCGACGAAAAGGATTTGATTCCGAATTGGAGCAAAGAAGCTGTCAGCGGTCAGCTTTCAGGCAAATAAAAAGCTGAATACTGATCGCTGAGAGCTGACCGCTATTTATGCCGTACATCATCGGCACCGCCGGCCACATCGACCACGGCAAGACGAGCCTGATCAAAGCGCTGACGGGCGAGGACACCGACCGCCTCAAAGAAGAAAAAGAGCGCGGCATATCGATCGATCTGGGATTCGCCCATCTCGATCTCCCCGACGGCAGTCAGGCGGGAATCGTCGACGTTCCCGGCCACGAGCGCTTCATCCGCAATATGCTCGCCGGCGCGCACGGAATCGATCTCGTGCTCTTCACCGTCGCCGCCGACGACGGCGTCATGCCGCAGACTGAAGAGCATCTCGACATCGTCCATCTCCTGGGCGTAAGGCGGGCAATCTTCGTCATTACGAAAGCGGATCTCGTGCCGCCGTCGCGCATCCGCGACGTAGAAGAAGAGATCGGGATTCTGACTTTCGGTACCGCGCTCGAAGATTCTCCGATGATTCCCTTCTCCGCCGTCACCGGCCAGGGCTTGGACGAGGTGCGCGAAGAAATCATCCGGCGGCTGCAACAAGTCGGCCGTACGGCTCCTAAAGGGTATTTTCGGCTGCCGGTCGACCGCGCGTTTATCCTGCAAGGCCATGGCGTCGTCGTGACCGGCACGGCGCAGAGCGGCGAAGTGAAGGCCGGCGATCATGTGCGCGCGCTGCCGGGCAATCAGACTTTCCGCGTCCGCAGCATCCAGGTACATAACCGCGCAGTCGAAGCCGCGGGCTGGGGACAGCGCGTCGCGCTGAATCTGGCCGGCTTGGAGAAGGCCTCCGTCGAGCGCGGCCATGTCATATGTCAGGAAAAGCTCACGCGCACGAGCGAGCGGTTCGACGCACGCCTCGAAGTCCGGCCGGCCGCCGCGAAGGGCGTCAAGAATCACCAGCGCGTCCGCATCCATCTCGGAACCGCCGAGCGACTCGGAAAGCTCGTGCTGCTCGGCTCCAAGGACAAGCTCGAGCCGAAGGAGAGCGGCTTCTGCCAAATCGCTCTCAGCGAGCCGTTGCTCGCGCTCCGCGGCGACCGCTTCATCGTCCGCGACGAGACGGCGCGGCGAACGCTCGGCGGCGGAACGGTCGTCCATCCCTGGCCCGGCAAACACAAGCGCGGCGAAGCCGATCTCGAAGCGCGGCTTCAGTCGCTTCTCAGCGATGACACACCCAAGCTGATCGAACGCTTCATGGAAGAGAGCGACGAGTTCGCCCCTGCGATCGAGGAAATCTATCAATTCTTGAATGTCCGCGAAGAGGAAGCGCGCGATTGTATCGGCCGGACTCCGAGCGTCATGGCGATCAGCGCTGAAGGCGAAAAACTCTACACGACGAAAAACAAATGGCGGCGCCTTCAAGACAGGGTCTCCGGCGCGCTCGCGGAGCATCACGCCGCGCATCCACTCGTTCCGGGAATGGATATGGAGGAGTTGCGCGCAAGGCTCCCCTACACTATCGGAGCCCGCCTCTTTCGCGTCGTCGTGGAGCTTTTGGAGAAAGAAAAAAGCCTCAAGCGTGAGGGCAATATTTTGAGCCTGCCCGGCCATCGCGTCCGGCTCGGCGCGGACGAGCAGTCGGTGACTGAGAAGATCAAGCGGCTGCTCGGCGCGGATCCGCTCGCGCCGCCGGATCTCCGGCAGGTCGAGAAGGAGGTCGGGTCGGATCGTTCGAAAATCACAGAGATAGTGCGCGTCATGGAGCGCGAAAAGGCGATCGTGCGGGTGGCGACCGATCTCTACTATCTATCCGATTCCGTTGACAAGGTCCGGACCCTTCTATATAGATATTTATCCGAAAACGGCGAGATAACGGCGGCCGGCTTTCGCGATCTTTTGGGTTCCAGCCGCAAATACACTATAGCCCTTCTTGAATATTTCGACCGCGAAGGGATTACCGTCAGAGTGGGAGATTCCAGGCGACTTAAGTCGCCCTCGGCGGCAAGACCGGGGTCGTCCCGATAGCAGTTCTCGACGCCCGCTGTACGGAGCAAAGTGACAGAGACGATGGGATTGATGGATAAGCGCAAGGCAGTGCGCCTGACGCGACACGTCGCCGCCGCCGGTTGAGCCGCCAAGCTCGGCCCGGCCGACCTGTCGCAAGTATTGCACAGCCTACCGAAATTCGACCATCCGGATTTGATCGTGGGAACCGAGACTTCCGACGACGCCGGCGTATTTCGCCTTCGTCCCGACCTCGCGATCGTCAACACCGTCGACTTCTTCACACCCATTGTTGACGACCCGTACACGTTCGGCCAGATCGCGGCCGCGAATGCCTTGAGCGACGTCTACGCCATGGGGGGCGAGCCCAAGACCGCGATGAACATCGTCTGTTTTCCGAAGGGAAAACTCGACATGAGGGTACTCGGCGAAGTTTTGAAGGGCGGCGCCGATAAGGCGCACGAAGCTGACGTGACGATCGTCGGCGGGCACAGCATCATCGATCCGGAAATCAAATACGGCATGGCGATCACGGGCGTCATCCATCCCGATAAAATACTCCGCAATGTCGGCGTTCAGGTCGGCGATGCCCTAATCCTGACCAAACCACTCGGAACGGGAATCATCACGACCGCGCTGAAAAAAAAGGGCAAAGCGGTGAAAGGCGCCTTACAGGAAGCCGTCGCCTCCATGTCGGAACTCAACCGTACGGCGTCGAAGGTCATGCGCGGCTATCCCGTACATGCATGCTCGGACGTGACCGGCTTCGGCCTGCTCGGCCATGCGCTGGAGATGGCGAGCGGCAGCGGCGTGACCGTCATCCTCGAATCGGCCAAGATGCCCCTTCTCCCCCGAGCCCGCCACCTCGCCGAGAAGGGTTACCTCACGGGGGGCTGCAAGCGAAACCGAGAATACCTGCAAGACAAAATCACCGTGGAACCATCGATACGCGACGGATTGGTAGAGCTCGCGTTTGATCCGCAGACTTCGGGCGGACTGCTGATTGCCGTGCCGCAAAAATCGGCTCCTAAGTTGGTAGCGGATCTTCAGGCCGCGGGGCTTAAAAGTGCCTCCGCGCTCGGCTATGCCACGTCACTGCAAAAGGCCTGGGTCAGGCTGCTATAGCCTAGCGGCCGTCAACGCGGCCATTTTGGCGGCGCGCCGCGCTGTTCGGCCGCTCGCGCTCGCGATTTCAATCCTGCCTTTCTTTTATGCCAGCGCAGCCGCCGATGAACAATCGCCGACGCCTCCTACTGCCCCGAGCGCGCCTACACCGCAGGGCGGGTTTATCGGACAGGCGGTTCAGATAAACAACGCGCCGGCGGCGGAGATCAAAAAAGTCCTCCTTCCGTGGATAACTCAGGGCGGGGCCGTTCTCGACCAACCGGGCGGCAAGTCGCTGATGATCGTCGATACGCCCGAAAACTTTCGCCGTCTCAGTATTATCAAGGACGCGCTGGATGTCCCGGCATTCGCTAATGCGCGCTTCAATGTCTATCAACCCCGAGGCGAAAGCGTCGACGAACTGGCGCGTGAAATTAATGAATTACAGCGTAACCACATCCTCCCGTCGGCACCGCTGGGGTTGTATGCCGTGCCGCTGCCGATCGGCAACGCTCTGCTAGTGATCAGCAGAAACGAGGAGGCATGGAATGACGCGCGCATTTGGCTGCAAAAGATCGACCGCCCCGGCGGCTCGCCGCGGCAGGTATACGTCTATCCGCTTGAATCGAAGGAAGCCGAACAGGCTGCCCAAATGGCTATTGCGGGCCTAGCGAAACCGACCCGCGCACGCAGCGGTCGCGACTTTCAAGTCACTTTCGACCCGCCTACACGGACGTTAATAATCCATGCCACCCCGGCGGAATTTCAGGAACTCAAAAATCGGTTGACCCCCGACGCGACTTTCGCAGAATTCAAGCAGCGGGTCGGCACGATCGCTCAGGAATTCTCATCAGAGCTACCCCCCGTCGCAGCCACCCCGAAACCCGGAAATAAGACCGCTTTTTGACCGGTTTCATACCGGTTTTTCTCCGGTCTTTTCTTAATCAAATGCAGGTTAATACCTGATACCGAAACCTTGTCTTTTCCGGTATTTACCGCAAAATCTATGTCCACGAGTCTTGACAAGAGTTACGTTAGGTGAAGAAACTGCTTGAGGAGGAGGAACAGCATGGCCGAGGCTAATCCCCACCCCGTGCCTTTACAAAAAGTCGGCGGGCCGGAATCGACGGCGGTTCTGCTGCGCGAACTCGTGGCACATCTCAGGCAGTCTCGCACCCAGCTCCGTGAGGAATGGGCTCGGCGTATCACCGAGGCGCAGCTGCTTACCGCGATGAGCAAGGAGGAAATCTTTGCCGAAGCCACCGCCGTCTACGACAACTACGTGGACGTTCTCGAGACCGGCGCCGTAGAGGCCCTGCAGGATTACGCGCGTAATCTTTCCGAGCGCATTATTCCACGCGGGGTCGAGACCCACGAGGTTATCGGCATCGTGCTGCTGCTGCGCGACGTTCTCGCGCGCTCGCTGTTCGCCAAGTATCGCCAGGACTTCGATAAACTCAGCCGCGTCCTCGACGCTTACGAGCCCGCCGCCAATCGCATCGGCAGCACCGTCGCGGTGAGCTTCGTGCAGGAGCGCGAGCGAATCATCCGCGAACAGCAGGAAGCGATCCGGGAGCTCTCGACGCCCGTTCTGCCCGTGCGCGAGCGGCTGCTTATTCTTCCTATCATCGGCATGGTCGATCCGCTGCGCGCCAGGCAGTTGACGGAGCAGCTTCTTCGCGGTATTCGCACCAACCGGGCCCGCGTGGTCGTCATGGACATCACCGGCGTGCCGGCGATGGACGCTACGGTCGCCAATCACCTCGTGCAGACTGTCGAGGCGTCGCGGCTCTTGGGCGCGACCGTGATCGTTACGGGCCTCTCGCCCGAGCTCGCCCAGACACTAGTAAACATCGGCGTTGATCTGAGCAAAATGAATACCGTCGGCGACCTCCAAGGAGGCATCGAGGAAGCCGAACGACAGCTCGGCTACCGCGTCGTGCAGATGATCGAAGAGCCGCCCGTTCAGGCGTAGGAGTCCATGCCGTGCAAGTTCCGATACTCAAGCAACGCGATTACTTGATCGCCAGCATTCAGGCCGCGCTCACCGACGCAGATCTCTTGCAGCTGCGCGACGCGCTCGTAAGCCAAGTCGGCACTTATCGCTCGCGCGGCGTCATCGTCGATGTGACGGCGCTGGACGTTATGGACTCGTTCGCCGTGCGAACGCTCCGCGATCTCGCCCATATGATCCGGCTTCGCGGAGCCGAAACGGTCATCGTCGGCATTCAACCGGAGGTGTCGTTCGCGATGGTTCAGTTGGGTCTAACCCTGGAGGGCGTTTCCACCGCTCTCGATCTCGAGGAAGGGCTCGCGTACCTGGATAAAAAATTAAGAATCACCGCTCCCCCGTCGGTCAAAAAAAGAGGCTGATCTTGCACAGCCAAGAAACAACCGTGCCGGTAAACGCCGATATCGACATCGTAACCGCTCGCCAGAAAGGCCGCGAGTTGGCGCGCGATCTCGGCTTCACATCCACGGACCTCGCCCTCATCGCGACGGCGATATCCGAGCTCGCCCGCAACATCATTTTGTATGCCAATAGCGGCGAGATCGTTTTGAGCGTTGTCGAAAACGGCAGCCGCCGCGGTCTCAAAGTCGTCGCGCGCGACGACGGTCCGGGCATCCCCGACATCGAGCGCGCGCTTGAGGAGGGATTCAGCACGTCGCGCAGCCTGGGCCTGGGGCTTTCCGGCGTCCGGCGACTGATGGACGAATTCGACATCGTCTCGGAGGTTGGCAACGGCACCACCGTGACGGTCAAGAAGTGGAGGCTGTGACCGACGGTGATCGAATGGGGTGTCGCGCATGCCGCGTTTGCCGGCGAGCCGAAATGCGGCGATAGCCATGTCGTCAAGGACTTTCCCGGTGGCGCGCTCGTCGCCGTGCTAGACGGAATCGGACACGGCGCGGAGGCTTGCCGCGCAGCCGAGACAGCGGCCGTAATTCTTGCGGAACGACCGTACGAAAGCATCGTTTCGCTGGTCAAGCGCTGCCATGAAGCGCTGCGCGGAACGCGCGGAGTCGTCATGAGTGTGGCATCGTTCAATTTCCCGCAGCGGATGATGGCTTGGTGCGGCGTCGGCAATGTCGAAGGATTGCTGGTGCGCTCGGAGCCCCTCACTCCGCCGCGTGAATCCCTGCTGCTTCGCGCCGGCGTTCTCGGTCACCAGCTGCCGGCGCTTCATTCGGCGGTCGTGCCCGTGACGCCGGGAGACACGCTCATCTTCACGACCGACGGCATTCGCCACAACTTCGACTCGAGCCGGCAGTACCATGTATCGCCGCAAGAGATCGCCGATCAAATTTTGACGCAGGACTCCAAAGGAACCGACGATTCGCTCGTCTTGGTCGCGCGTTACATAGGGACCGACGGCAGACGGGAATGAAGGAATCGGTACAGAACGTGTTGCAGGAAGAATACACCTCGGCGTTGAAAAACTATCTGATTCATCCCGGCGAGGACGGGCTGCATCGGGCCTATGCAGTCGGACGCCGGGCGCTCGCGGAGGAGTTCGGGCCGCTCGAAATGGCGATGCTCCATCATGACGCGCTGTCCGGTCTGCTGCGCGAATCGGGCGAGGATGCGCTGCACGTCGTAAAGGAAGCCAAGAACTTTTTCGTGGAAAGTCTCACTCCGTTCGAAATGGCGTATCGTGGCTTTCATGACGCCACCAGCGCACTCCGCCGCCTGAACGAAAAGTTGGAAGACGAGGCGAAGCGCATCGCGCACTCGATTCACGACGAAGCCGGACAATTCCTCGCCTGCGTCCACATCGCGCTCGAGGAGGTGGCGCGAGAACTGCCGCCGAAGTCGCGCAAACATCTCGAGGAGATTCGCCAGCTTTTAAATCAAGTCGAAGGACAGTTGCGGCGGCTCTCGCACGAGCTGCGACCGACGATTCTCGACGATCTCGGACTTCTACCGGCGCTCGAATTTCTCGCCGAAGGCGTTTCCAAGCGCTCCGGCGTTCCGATCGCCGTCGAGGGCGAACGCGGCGGGCGGCTTCCACCAGCCATCGAGACCGCGATCTATCGCGCCGTTCAGGAGGCGCTTAACAACGCCTCGAAACACGCGCAGGCGAGCGGCGTAACGGTGCGCGTCAAGCGGAACGAGAAAACGGTCGTCTGCTCCGTGCGCGACGACGGGGTTGGATTCGATGCAGCCGCCATGCTCGCAAGAAAAGGCGGTAGCGGACTCGGGCTGCTCGGAATCCGCGAGCGCGTCGCCGTGCTGGCCGGGACTGTTCAAATTAATTCGCATCCGGGAAAAGGAACGGAAATCATTATTACGGTGCCTATCGAGGCGTGAAGGCATCGAGGAGGTCACAATGAGGATGAGATTGTTGTTAGCGGAAGATCATTTGATGTTTCGCCAGGGATTAAAGGCGGTCCTCGAGCGCGAGAACCTCGAGGTCGTCGGGGAGGCGTCGGACGGCCACGAGGCGATTCGCTTGGCCCGGACGCTTCATCCCGATGTTGCCGTGCTCGATCTAGCGATGCCCAACCTGAACGGGCTCGATGCGGCGCGCGAGATCATTCAGAGCTCGCCGAAAACGAAGACCATTCTGCTGACGATGCATACTGAAGACCAGTACGTCATCGAGGCGCTGCGGGCCGGCATCCGCGGCTACGTGCTCAAGTCGCAAGCGACGCCGGATCTCATCCAGGCCGTGCAGGAAGTCTATCGTGGAACGGTCTATTTGAGTCCGGGCGTATCGCGCGCGCTCGTCGAAGCGTATCTGTCCAAAACGCATTTGCCCTCGGACCCGCTGACGCCGCGCGAGCGGCAGGTCCTGCAGCTCGTCGCGGAGGGAAAGACAACCAAAGAGATCGCCGTCGTCCTTGGCGTGAGCGTCAAAACCGCTGAGTCGCATCGCACCCGACTCATGGAAAAGCTCGACGTACATGAGACGGCGAGCCTTGTGCGCTACGCCATACGAACAGGCCTCATCCAGCCTTAATTCACTCGAAACCGCGCGTGTCTCAAGACGGCCTGGAGCGCTTTCGCTCCAGGCCGTCGTTTTTTCCGCTGATTTTGTCAAGCGTTACGCCGCTCAAGTAATTTCTGACGTAAACTTGAGAGATTACCTGATTGTTGTATATACGCTCTGCCTTTATACCTGTTTATCATGTCTGTGAATGTACTGCTCGTAGATGACGATGCTGGGTTCCGCAAGGCTGTGAGGCGGTTATCCGAAAGGGAAAACAATTTTAATCTCGTCGGCGAGGCGGAAAATGGGGAGCAAGCGCTGCGTCTCGATCACGAGCTCCGGCCGGAAATAATTTTCATGGATATCACAATGCCGCGGTTGAACGGCCTGGAAGCAACGCGGCGGATTAAAGCGCGCCGGCCCGACGTGAAAGTCATCATCCTTTCTGTTCACGAAGAAGAAGCCTATCGGCGCGCCGCTACGGAAAGCGGCGCCGACGGCTTCGTCCTGAAGAAGACGATCCTTACGGATCTAAATTCGACGATGAGAAGGGCGGCGCATGCGAACGCATGAAGCCGCCGCTGCGGCTTCATGTGTCGGCAAGACGGTCGACCTGAACAGCCCCGCTATATGAACGATAAAGATATTAAACCACTACGCCGCGGGGCACCGACCGCGCCAATGCGCACGCTTCGAGCGGGAGCCATCGAAATCAACCTTCAGCGCTCCTCCGTGACAGTCCATGGCAAACCCGTCAAGCTAACAACTAAAGAATTCGAGCTTTTGCGGGAGATGATGGAGACGCGCGGCGAGGTATTGAGCCGCGAATTTCTCCTGGAAAAGATCTGGGGTTATGGAAAAGCCTCCGAGGTCGACTCCCGTACGATCGACGTTCATATTCAGCGTTTGCGTCAAAAACTCGGGCCGGAAGGCGGCCATATACTCACCGTCAAAAACGTCGGCTACCGCTTCGACATCTTCTACAATTGGATTAAATTCGGCGCTTGAGCCGAGCGTTCAGGTTCTTTTCCTTCCTAAATAAGGCAATCACTGGCTTGTATCCTAGTGTGAGCAACTTACAATCGCGTGGTGGAGAACCGCGAGTATAAACGTACGGGCGCGTTCGTGCTCGTTCCTGCCGCAGAGATCCCTCTCCTATATACGACGTTTCAACGAGGCACCAGCCGCACGGTTATTTTCTGCGCGCGCAAAAACACGCGGGCAGTATTAATCGCGCCTAAGATTTTCCCGCAGCACAGCTGTTCACCGAACAGCCATCGAGGTAGCTATGAAAAAACGAATTCTCGTTGAAGACCGTCCGCCGCTCGAAGGCGAGACTCTCCTTATCTTCGCTCTTCCGCTCGCAATCGCGCTGCTGGCCGGCCTCACATTGAGCGTCATTCTGTGGTGACGCTCTAAGCATTGTCACCTGATCCAGCGAAAAAATACCTTTTGCATCCGTTGAGTGGCGCTCCGCAGCTGCGCTGCAAGTGTGGGTATATCACCGGACAACACTGACACGAGCGATTAATAGTATCCCGGGATTTCCCTTATTGTCTTCAGGCATTTTCTCGAAACATCTACATGATTCTCCCTCTTACCGTAACTTAACCGCCAATTTATACTCCACTCATTCACCGCGTGGCCGGAATATCTGGACACGCCGAAAGGAGGTCCGTCATGTTGAAGCAAGTCGAGTTACAGGGCAAACGATTCGAGTTTTGCTCGATCGATGGCGGACGCACGTGGTCGAGCGATCCGCGCGCATTGGTCGCTTATAAGAGGCGGCGCGAGCGGGCGGGTGCGGATCTTAGAAAAAGCTTCGAACACATCGTCGATGAAGTTGCGGAGCCGGAGCCGGATTCGATCTGCGAGGTCAACGTGCAGTCGGGTGTAAAGTAAGCGCCGAATCGGGCCGGTCCGATCCGGCCCCGTGGAGAGTACCCCGTGCGAGTCGCGGGGAGATACCGAGCCCGCCTCCTGGATAGCGGGCGCATTAGTGACGGCAGACATAGGTGGATCGGTGCCTCCCGCTGGACGGGAGGAAAACCGAAGGGGGCGAAGCCTTGCCAGTCGATATGAAAGCAGATGCGGAGCGGCTGCTGTGGCAGCTCGATGAAGACGAAGACAGCGCGGCGCTAGGAGAGCCGAAGTGGCACGCGCTGTGGACGCGCAGTCATTTCGAACAGATCGTACACGATCAGCTACAAGCCAAAAATTTCGAGATGTTCCTGCCGAAGATAAACATCTGGTCGCGGCGCGGCGGCCTGCGGTGTTTGACTCAGGTGCCGCTGTTTCCCGGTTATCTTTTTCTCCGCCGGGCGGTCGACAAACAAAGCTACAACGAGATCTGCAAAACGCGCGGACTGGTGCGCATTCTAGGCGAGCGCTGGGATCGACTGGCTTCGATTCCCGAAAAGGAAATCGAAGGAATAAAAAAAGTCCTCGACAGCCGCCTGCACGCCGTGCCGCACGCCTACGTCCGTGAAGGCCAGCGGGTCCGCATCAGCCGCGGGCCGCTCAAAGACGTTGAGGGTATGCTTCTGAAGATTAAGCCCGAGAAGGGACTCTTCGTCGTCTCCGTCGACCTGCTTCAGCGCAGCGTCGCCGTCGAGATCGACTGTACGCTCATCGTGGCCGCTTAGCGCGGAGAAGATAGGACGGGGTGGTTATGGAGCAAATGGAAACAGCCGGCGCCGAGCATTTGTGGGCGATTTGGCAGCGACGCAAATGGCTTGCGTTCGCCGCCTTCGCGCTCGCCTTCGCGCTGTTAGTCGGAATTGCCGTATTCCTTCCGGACATGTACACCGCGACCGCGACGGTGCTCGTCGACCAGGATCAGCTAGGCTCGCTCGTGCGCCCGGCGGGACCCAACGAGACCGACCCGTCACGGCAGCAGACCGTCGAAATGCGCCTTCAAACCATCAACCAGCAAGTGCTGAGCCGCGCGCGGCTTCAGGAAGTCATCGAGCGTCTCAATTTATATCCGACGGCGCGCGGCAGAGTTCCTATTGAAGACCTCGCCGAGCGAATGCGGCAAGACATTCGACTGGAGCTCAAAACCCTGGAGCAAGAGCCCGGCAAACGCTCGACGATCGCCTTCAACGTAAGCTACCGTGCGAGAGACCCGCGGACTGCGGCGCTCGTCGCGAACGCGCTAGCGTCCTTTTTTGTCGATCAGAATTGGCGCACGCGCGGGCAGCAGGCGACCGAAACCGCGGCATTTTTTAAGGCCCAGCTCGACGACATGAAGAAGCAGCTCGACGATAAAGAGCGACGGCTCGCAGGCATGGGGCGTATCGGACCGGGCGGAGCGACCGAATACCTCGTGCCCTACGAGCGCCTGGGCGATCAGCTGCGGCTCAACATGGACAGACTTGCCCGCCTGGCCGATCGGCGCGAAGCGATCCAGAAGCAGCTCTCCGAGCTCGATGGCGGCGATCCGCGCGGCAAGGCGGAGTACCTCGCCAAGCTCCGCCGCGATTTGAATGAACTGCGCACGCGCCTAACGCCGGAGCATCCCGACGTGATCCGGGCGCAGGCCGAGATCGCCTCGATAGAGAGCGGCGCGGCGGACGCGAAGTTCAATGTCAAATCGCGGAGCGATACTGGCTCCGATCCCACGATCCAGAGGCTGCGCAACGATCTGCGTGAAGTGGACGCCGAAATCCAGCGTGTCAAACACGAAGGGAGCCAGATTCAGGGCGGAATCGGCGATTACCAGCGCAAACTCGAGGCGGCGCGGACGGCGGAGTCGCGCGCGCCGGATGCGGTGCGCGATTACGAAACGACAAAAGAGCTCTATGTCGGCATGCTAAAAAAATACGCCGATGCGCAGCAGGCAGAGCTCGTCGAGCAGAGTCAGAAAGGCGACCGCTTCCGTATTCTTGATTCAGCGCTGCCGCCAAAGGCGCCCGCCGCGCCGAACCGCATGATTCTCAAGGTTTTCAGTTTTCTGCTGTCGCTGGCCTTCGCTGTCGGAGTCGTCCTACTCGCAGAGCGCATCGATACTTCGTTCCACTCCGTCGACAGTCTGCGCGGCTTCACGCGGGTGCCGGTGCTCGCGAGCATTCGGCAAATCAAAACCGAAAAGGACCGCTGGCGCAATCGCCGCACGATCGGCGTCCGCCTTGCCGCGGTGACCGCCGTTTTGGCGCTTGTCGTCGCGTTCTCCTATTATTTCGCGCGCAACAACGAAGGCATCGTCTACATGCTGAGCCGCAGCGCGCGCTCTGGCGACACGGCCGCTCGTTAAAACCGGGTCTGTCATGTACTTGAACTTCTACGGTCTGGAAAAGAAGCCTTTTAATCCGACGCCGGATCCCAAGTTTCTCTACCTGACGCCGAGCCACCGCGAAGCCCTGGCGCAAATTCTCTACGGCGTCCAGGAAGGCAAAGGCTTCATCGTGCTGACGGGAGAGGTCGGGACGGGAAAGACGACGCTGATCCAGACGCTCCTGCGCCGCCTCGACGAGAAGACCGAGGTCGCCTACATCTTTAATTCGAAGCTGCCGTTCGACGCCCTCGTGGAATATATGCTGAGGGATTTCGGCATCACGGAGAATTTCGAGTCGCTCCCGCAGCGGCTCTTCGCGCTGAATAATTTTTTGATCGAGCGCAGGCGCGCCGGACAAAAAAGCGTCCTGATCATCGACGAAGCGCAGAACCTCGACCCGCCGGCGCTGGAGCAGGTCCGTCTGCTCTCGAACTTCGAGACTCCGACGGAGAAACTGCTGCAGATATTCCTGGCCGGCCAGCCCGAGCTTCAATCCAAACTGGATCTGCCGGAGCTCAGGCAGCTGAAGCAGCGCATCTCGCTCCGCTGCGTCATTCGTCCACTCACCACGGAAGAGACGCGCGACTACATCCAGCACCGGCTGCGCATTGCCGGAGGACGCCGCATTGATATCTTTAGCGACGCCGCCCTCCAGCGGATCACGCGCTACGCCGGCGGGATTCCGCGGCTTGTCAATATCGTCTGCGATCATGCCCTGCTTTTCGGCTACGCCGAGCAAAAGCGCCGCATCGATCAGGACACAATCGACCAGGTAATCGCTTATATCGAGCAAGGCGCCCGTCCCGAGCATCCACGGAAGAATCGTTTTGGCGGAGGCTGGTCGCTTGTCAAAGCGCCATTTCACTGGATTTCCGGAGCGCTGGCGACCTTGCTGCTGCTGGCAGTCATGTTTTTCGCCTTGAGGCAAAACGGCCCAGAAGATTTCTCGCTGCACGTTGAGAACTATATCGTCGAAGTCCTGCGCTCGGTTTTCAGCATGTTTGCGATGATTACATAACCCGAGGACGGGCTTGGAAGCGAGGTGATGATGAGCAAGTTTTTCGAAGCGTTGGAGCAGGCGGAGCAAGAGCGCTTACAGCAGGAGCGAGTGGCACTAGACAAGAACGGCGAGGCGCCACGGTCCGACGAGGCACCCGCGTCTTTGGCGAAGAGCACCCGGCAAGACCCCGTAGAGCCGCCACCGGTTCGCGCGCCGGTCGCACCGGCCAGATGGAAACTGCGGTCAGACACCCACGCCGGAGTGCTGGAAGATCATTTGGTGACTCTGCTGAGCCCGGCGAGCCCCGACGCCGAACAGTATAAGACTCTTTGCTGCGCTGTCGAAGAAGCGCACGGCAGCACGAACCTGAAAGTCGTCGGCATCACCAGCGCCGGCGCCGGCGAGGGGAAGACATTGACTTCGATCAACATGGCCGCGACTCTGGCGCAAACGCCGGAGAACCGTGTTCTTCTCATCGATGCGGATCTTCGCGAGCCTTCGATCGGGAGTCATTTCGGACTCGACAATTTCGATGGACCGGGATTCATCGACGCCATTCAAGATTCATCGCTCACGCTGAAAAGCGTCGAGAGAACGCTGCCGACCTACAATCTCACGATCATTACCGCGGGTCAGGTGCTGGAATCTCCCTATGAAGCGCTGAAGTCTCAACGCGCCGAAGCGTTCATCGAGGAAGCCCGTGAGCGTTACGACTACATCATCGTGGACACGCCGCCGGTCCTTCCGGTTCCCGACTGCCGCGTGATCGCGCGATGGGTCGAAACGTTTCTCGTCATCGTCGCCGCCCATAAGACGCCCAAAAAACTTCTGGAGGAGACTTTAAACGCGCTGGAACCGAACAAAGTACTGGGGCTCGTCTTCAACCGCGACGATTTCCCGCTGGCTAACTACTATGAATACGGCTACGCATACGGCCGTTACGGGCAGCGAAGCCGCGGGCAATTGAGAGATCGTCTGGTAAGGAAAATGGCGCCCTCGAGAGTATCGGCCGGATCGTAAGGAACACAACGCATGTCCGCTACGCTGCTCTTCATCGAAGGAAGTTCGATTTTCGGCGCCGTCTATCTGGTCCTTGCGGGCTGGATGCATCTCTTATTCAGAGATTGGAGCCTAATGCACGTGGCGACCCAGCAGGCGTTCGGATTCTCGATCTGCTGCTCGTTCGCTTTTTATTACAACGGCCTTTACAACCTCAGAAACGTCCGTAACTTGGCCGAGACGTCTCCGCGCCTCATCCGCTCCATTCCGCTGGCGCTCCTGCTGCTCGCGCTGCTCTACACTATATTTCCCGGTAGCAAAATCACGCCGGGACTTTTGATCTTGAGCGCCTGCGCCGTGGCCGGCGTGCTGCTCGCTTGCCGCGCGCTGTTTTACCGGATACTCCGGCATCGCCCTTTTTCTTATCGGGTTCTCATTTTGGGAACCGGCCCTCTGGCACAAAAACTCATCCGGCAGATGGAGCTGCAGCCGGCCTGCCGGTATCACATCGCCGGGATTGTCGACGACTCGGCGAGCTCCACCCTCTTCGAAGACGACTCGCTCCGACACGTGCTCGAGGGGCTCGGCTATCCATACATGGGCCCGCTGCGCCATCTGCGGCAGATCATCGACATTTCACGGCCGGACCGGATCATTGTCGCGCAGCCCGAGGGCCTGGAGCATTGCCCGGTTCGTCATATCCTCCTGGAATATCGCCCACGCGGCATCGTCATCGAGGACGGAGTCGAGGTCTACGAGCGAATGACGGGCAAAGTCGCCATCGAATGGCTGAAGCCCGAGACGCTGCTTTTTTCTAAAGACTTTCGCCGGTCCCGGTTCGACGAGGGACTCGCACGCCTCACGAGCTTTGTCGCTTCGGTCGTAGGCCTGATCGTTCTCGCGCCCTTTTTTCTTCTCGTCGCGCTCGTTATCAAGCTCGATTCACGCGGGCCGATATTGTTCATCCAAGAGCGAATCGGAAGAAACGGCAAGCGTTTCAATCTACTCAAGTTCCGCACCATGCACCCGGCCAAGGAAGAGACATCCGAGTGGGCGGGCGACAACGTCGATCGCATCACGCGCGCGGGAAAATGGCTTAGAAAATTTCGTCTCGACGAGCTGCCGCAGTTCGTCAACGTTTTCCAGGGCGACATGAACCTCGTCGGCCCACGGCCGCACCCGGCGTCCAACTTCGCGCTTTTCGTTCTCGTCTCGCGCAACGCCCCGGAGTGCGGGCAGCCGATTCCGTTTTACTCGCTGCGCTCGATGGTGCGCCCTGGAATTACAGGCTGGGCACAGATTCGCTACCGCTACGCCAACGGCCTCGACGAAGAGATCGAGAAAATGCGGTACGACCTCTACTACATCAAGCACATGTCCTTTTACTTCGACGTCCGCATCCTCTTTCAGACGATCAAAGTCGTTCTGTTCGGTCAGGAGTCGCGCGACTTGCCCGCGGAAGAATTGACCGCCGAGTCCGGCCAAGAGCTGGGAAGCGCGGCGTAGACAGGGGGGCCATGAAAACCGGCGCTTTGAAGTTTCTGGTCTGTCCCCCGTGCCAAACCGAGCTCAAGCTCGAAGAGAAAAGTCGCAAAGCCGCGGAGATCATGGAGGGGCGGCTTCAATGCTCCAGCTGCGGCGCTGCATATCCCATCATCCGAGGCGTGCCCAGATTCGTCAACGACGACTCGTACGCGGACAGCTTCGGCCGCGAATGGAACTGGTTCAGTACAGTCCAGTTAGATTCTCAAAACGGTACGCGCCAATCGGAGGAGACTCTGGACGCGACGACCGGCTGGACGGCGCAGGATTATAAAGGACGCCTGACCCTCGACGTGGGAGTCGGTTGCGGTCGCTTCGCTGAGATCGTCGCGAACAAAGGCGGCGAAATTGTCGGCATAGACCTGACGTCCGCCGTTGACGCCGCTTACGAGAATATCGGCGCGCGCGAGCGCGTACACCTCGTCCAGGCGAATCTCTTTTCGATGCCTTTTCGGAAGGAGAGCTTCGATCTCGTCTATTCGATCGGAGTACTGCATCACACTCCCGATACCAAAGCGGCTTTCGACCGCGCAGCCGAGATGGTCAAGCCGGGCGGGGGCTTGGCCGTCTATCTTTACGACCGCTACGGCTTCAGCAACCATTTCTCCGACATGATTCGCGTCGTCACGACGCGTCTGCCGCTGAAAGTCGTTTTTTATCTGAGCACGGTCTCCGTTCCTCTCTATTACCTGTATCGCATCCTCAAGCTCGGCAGCCTGTTCTACATTTTTCTTCCCATCTCCATGCACCGCGATTGGCGATGGCGATGGCTCGAAACCTTCGACTGGTATACGCCGAAGTACCAATGGAAAATGTTTTACCCGGAAGTGCATCGTTGGTTCCGCGAACATCGCTTCCATAGGATCATGATGTCTGACGAGCCAATCCGGATGTCGGGCAGAAAATCCCTTCAACGTCGCCAGCACCCCGAGGCTGAGGCTATACAACGCGTCCAGCAGCTTGCGGGCTGAACTTTTGTTTGCGCCGGCAACATCCCTCTCGCCGCCGGCGATGGTCCTCTGAACGTCACTGGTAATGGCTCGAAGTTCATCTCTGGAATGGTGGCGCCCAGCCGCCGTTAACCCGGCCGCCGCGACTGCCGAAGGGGCAGCGCTCCGCCGTTCGAGCGGAGCCGTGCCTTTCTCGGTGTTCATGACGTTTACTTTCTTAATGCTCCTTGCGCCCCAAAGCTTTTTTCCGGCGCTTCAACCCTTTCGTCTTCCTTTAATCGTCGCCATTCTAACGACCGCGGCTTACGTCTGGGACCGCATCATTCGTAATGTGCCGCTCACTTACGGAGCCTTGGAGTTTTGGCTGATACTCTGCCTTACCGCGTGGGCCGCGCTCACGGCTCCGCTCTCCTATTCCCCTGAAGACAGCTGGAATTTTTTGCTGAACACCTACAGCAGGACTCTGGTCGTGTTCTGGTTGGTCAGCAATATCATCGACTCGAAGGAAAGACTTCATCGCACGTTTTGGGCCTTGAGCTTAATGGCCGTGCCTTTGGCGGTCACGGGAATGATGAATTTTTTCACCGGCGTCTACTCTTCACCGAGTGCCGCAGATCGAATAGCGGGCTATGACGCTCCGCTAACCGGAAATCCCAACGATCTGGCGCTGATGCTCAATCTCATTCTGCCACTGACCATCGCGCTATTGCTGACTCACCGGAGGTTCTCGGTGCGCCTCCTTTTGCTCACGGCGATCTTCTTATCGGCCGCGGGCGTTATCGTGACCTTCTCACGGACAGGGTTCTTGACGTTGGTGACGCTGCTGCCCCTTTACCTTTGGAAATTGCGCGGCCGCCGGGGCCGGCGCTGGGTCTGGGCCCTTGTTGTGTTGATTTTAATATGCATTCCGATTGTCGGACCGGCCTACCTCGAACGGCTATCGACGATTACCAGTATAGAAGCCGACAAGACGGGCTCGGCGCGCGAGCGTTGGGCGGACATGAGTGCGGCCGCCGCCTTCACGGTCGATCATCCCTTTCTCGGCGCGGGCATCGGCCAGAACCACCTGGCTGTCCAGGAGGAACGCGGGCCGGAGGGCGGAATCGTTCATAACGTCTACCTCGAATATTCATCTGAACTCGGGTTGATCGGGCTTGCGATCTTCCTGCTGTTCTATTTCGCGAGCATAAAATCGGCGGCGTCGGTCCAGCGGCGCGCGGCCGAGGAGGGAGACACCGAGATGCTCTACATGGGGGAAGCGATTCAGGTCAGTCTCATCGCCTTCGGCGTCGCGGCGATGTTCCATCCCATCGCTTATCATATGTACCTCTTCTACTTCGCCGGCCTCGCGGTGGCGGCCAAGAACGCCTTCGCAGTACGACAGGACGTGGCATGGAAACGAGCAAAATAAAAATTTTGAAGTTTCTGACGAGCTTCGACATCGGCGGCACCGAGCGCCACGTGGTGAATTTGCTGCGGGGTCTGGACCGGACGAAATTCGACGTCTCGATGGCGTGCCTGCGCAAACAGGGGCCGTTTTTGAAAGACGTCGAGCGTCTGGACATTCCGGTCGAAGAGTACAGTCTCGGTAGCTTTCGGAGCCGAAAGGCGATCCAGGAGCAGCTCCGCTGCGCCCGTTGGATTCGCGCCAACGGAGTTCAGATCGTGCACACGTACGGATTCTACTCCAATGTTTTTGGTATTCCGGCCGCCAAGCTCGGGGGGGCGTCGTACGTGATCGCTTCGATCCGGGACACGCTCGAATTCCCGCGCGTGCAAAGCGCCGTTCATAGGTTTGTCTGCCGTTTTGCCGACGCCATCTTCGTGAACGCGGATGTCATCCGCGATCGACTCATCGCCGACGGCTACAACGGCGCAAAGATCAATGTCGTGAAAAACGGCGTCGATCTGTCGCGCTTTGCGCGCAAAAACGAAAGCGGCAAGCTGCGCCAGGAGTTCGGCCTTTATCCGACGGCTCCGTTGATTGTCGTCCTGTCACGTCTGAGCAACGTGAAAGGCGTCGATTATTTTGTCGAGGCGGCGGCAACTGTCGCTAAACGCTTCGAGGATGCGCGGTTTTTGATCGTCGGCGATTTTAAAGACGACCCGGCCTACAAAGCGACGCTTAAGCGCCAGGCGATTCGCCTAGGCCTCGGCCGGCGTGTCGTTTTCGCCGGCTTCCGACTCGATGTGCAGGAAATTCTCTCAGAGGCGACAATGTCCGTGCTGCCGTGCACCGCCGGCGAGGGCCTTTCGAACGCGATTCTCGAAGCGATGTCGGTAGGGCTGCCGGTCGTTGCCACCACCGTGGGCGGCAATCCCGAACTCGTCGCCGACGGGAAGACGGGGCTATTGGTGCCGCCCCGCGACCCGGGCGCCCTGGCGAACGCGATGTCGCTCCTGCTCGCGGATCCGCAAAAGGCGCGCGCGTTCGGCGCGGCCGGAAAGCAGCGCGTCGAGACGGAATTTTCGCTGCAACGCATGGTGCGCCGGACCGAGAACTTCTACCTCCGCGCACTGAACCGCGACATCGGAGTATCCGAAAAGGATCGTGAAATGTACCGCGAAGCGGCGGTCGAGGACGGCGGCCGCAGGTATCGCAATATAGATTGGCCGCCCGCGCAATAAGCCGATGGGAGTCACCATGAACCAAGCAGGCGTCGATATAAACGGCCTGGGCCTTTGCGCCGACAAGCCGGCGGGGCGCATTGAGGTGGAAATCTTTTCCACCTGTCCCGAATCGAGCCGCGTTGCGCCGGAGCTTTATCGCCGCCAATTGATTGACGTGGCACGCTGGAGCGACGCGGCGGGCTGCCGCGGCATTCTCGTCTATTCGGACAATTCGCTGCTCGATCCATGGCTGCTCTCGCAGATCATCATCGAAAACACGAATGCGCTCTGCCCGCTGGTCGCGGTGCAGCCGATCTACATGCATCCGTTTACCGTCGCAAAGATCGTCGCCTCCTTCGCGCAGCTCTATGGCCGGCGCATCTACCTCAACATGATTGCCGGCGGCTTCAAGAACGATCTCTCGGCCTTGAACGATTCGACACCGCACGACGAGCGCTATGACCGGTTGGTGGAATACACTGTAATCATCAAGCGTCTGCTCTCAGGTGAAACGGTCTCATTCGAGGGCAAATTCTACAGGGTGGACAAGTTGAAGCTTTCTCCGCCTCTGCCGCCTGCGTTGTTTCCGGGGATTTTTATCTCCGGCTCGTCGGAAGCGGGCATGGCAGCTGCGCGGGCGATCGGCTGCACCGCAATCAAATACCCGCGGCCGACGTGCGAAGAGGAGTCGGTCTTGGCCTGCGGCATCGATTGCGGCATCCGCGTGGGCGTGATCGCTCGTGCGCGCGAAGACGACGCGTGGGCATTCGCCCATAATGAGTTTCCCGAAGATCGCAAAGGCCAGCTCACCCGGCAGTTGGCCACTAAGGTATCCGATTCTTTATGGCACCGGCAGCTCGCTGAGCTGGACAAAGTTTCCGAACGGACCCCCTATTGGCTCGTGCCATTCGAAAACTACAAGACGATGTGCCCGTATCTCGTCGGTAGCTACGACACCGTCGGCGCGGAGATCGCGCGGTATCTTGCGTCGGGCTACACGACATTCATCCTCGACATTCCCCGCGGTGCCGAAGAGCTCAACCACAGCCGCATCGCGTTCGACCGCGCGCTGCGGCCGGTCGCATGACTCGCTTGCTGCACAACTGGTTGACGCTTAACGCCGAGCGCGCGCCGGAGAGTATCGCCGTCGTCATGGAGAGTCAGGCGATTACGTATGGCGAGCTCGAACGCCTATCGAACCGGCTCGCGCGCGGCCTAAAGGACGCAGACTGCCGGCGCGGCGACCGGGTATGCCTGCTCTCGCCGAAATCCATCGACGCGATCGTCGCTATTCTCGGCATTATCAAGGCCGATTGCACCTTTGTCCCGCTCGATCCGCAATCCCCGGCCGCACGCCACCGCAAGATCATCGAGAGCTGCGAATGCCGGTGTATCCTCGCCGCCGGGAATACCGCGCCGCTGCTCGACGAAATCTTCGCCGCCGGCGCTTTCGATTTTCCATTTTCGGTCGGCTCCCTCGGGGACGCGCGCATCGAGGGGCCGCACTGCCGCGCGGGATTCTCCTCGTCGGATTTTTCGACCTATTCGGCCGCGCCGCTTGAATATCGGAACGACAGTGCCGATCCGGCGCACATCCTGTTCACTTCGGGCTCGACCGGCGTTCCAAAGGGCGTCGTGATCACGCACGCGAACGTCATTCCGTTCGTCGAGTGGGGGAAGAC
Organism: Pseudomonadota bacterium; assembly: GCA_021324155.1. Lineage (GTDB taxonomy): Bacteria > Desulfobacterota > Binatia > UBA9968 > UBA9968 > JAJPJQ01. The sequence continues at coordinate 50,212 of JAJPJQ010000013.1, read as the reverse complement.
GTACTTTCACATGCTTCCCGGCGGTCGGAACTCGTGCCATTCGCCGCTTCACTTCGACCTCTCCACCTTCGACATCTATGGAACGCTCGCGGCGGGCGCCGAGCTGCATCTAGTGCCGGCGGAAGCCAATCTATTGCCGCACAAGCTCGCCGACTTCATCCGCCGGTCGGAACTCACACAGTGGTTTTCCGTTCCGTCGATCCTGAATTACATGGCGAAGTTCGACGCCGTGAAAGACAACGACTTTCCGCACCTGCGCGAGCTGCTCTGGTGCGGCGAGGTCTTCCCTACCCCGGCGCTGATCTACTGGATGCGGCGGCTCCCCCATGTTCGGTTTACCAATCTGTATGGCCCGACGGAAGCTACGATCGCGAGCAGCTACTACACCCTACCGACGTGTCCGGCCGACGAAAGAAGCTCGATCCCAATCGGCACGCCCTGTCCCGGCGAGTCGTTGATGGTCTTGGATAAAAACCTCGAACCCGTCCCCGCCGGCGAGATTGGCGATCTATACATCGGCGGCGCCGGCCTGAGCCCCGGATACTGGCGCGACGAGGAGAAAACGCTCGAGGTTTTCGTGCGCAAGCACTGCAGCGGTGACGGCTCAGAACGCATCTATAAGACCGGAGATCTCGCATCGGTCGGCGAAGACGGACTCGTGTATTATGTCGGGCGCTCGGATTGTCAGATCAAGAGTCGCGGCTATCGCATCGAGCTCGGCGAGATCGAGTCGGCGCTCCATTCGCTGGAAGGCCTTCAGGAGTGCGCGGTCGTCGCCGTAACTCTCGGCGGATTCGAAGGTGCGCGCATCTGCTGCGCATACGTTCCTCTTTCAGGACACTCCACCGGTCCGCTGACGCTGCGTAAAGAGCTGAGCCGCCTGCTTCCCTCGTACATGCTGCCGACGCACTGGCTCGAATTCGATTCGCTGCCGAAAAACGCCAACGGCAAGATCGACCGGCCAAAACTCGTGGAGGACTTTAAGAACCATGAAGCCCCTGCCGCGTGATGGTGAAATAGACGCGTCGATTGCCGCCGCTCCGCCGCTGTGCGACCGAATCGCCGCCTTGTTTTCCGAAAAGCTCCATCTCGAAGTGCCTTCGCCGGAGACGGACCTAATGGAAAGCGGCGTCCTCGACTCGCTCACGCTCGTGGAGTTGTTGTTTTATATCGAGCAGGATCTGGGGTTCAAGATTTCACTGGAAGTCGTCGATCTCGATCACTTTCGGTCGATTGAACGCATCGCCCATTTTCTCATGTCTCGGAACGGCTTTCATCGGAACGGCGACAAAACAACCTGAAGAAATGGGAATAGTCAGGACATTCGTCGAGGAAGACATCCCGGGCGTCGCCTAACTGCATCGAAAAGTCTTTCACACGGGCGATGCGCCGTCGCTCGACCTTCAGCACGCCTATCGATCCTACTTGACGCGGATATTCCTGCGCCATCCGTGGCGCGACCAAAGCGGCATAACCTCGCTCGTCTTTGAGGAGAATTCCGGCGAGATCACCGGCTTTCTCGGCGTCGTGCCGCGGCCGATGTCGTTCAACGGAAGGCCCGTCCGCGCCGCTATCAGCTCCCAGTTCATCGTCGCCCCCGCCCGGCGCTCGACGCTCGCGGCGGTCAAGCTGCTCCAAGCGTTCGTCAGCGGTCCACAGGATCTCTCGATCGCCGATGAGGCGAACGATGCGTCGCGGAAGCTTCTCGGATCGCTCGGCGGCAGCACGGCCCTCCTCTACAGTCTCTACTGGTTCCGTATCTTGCAGCCCGCGCGCTTCCTGCTTTCACGCGCCGGGGGCGGCATGCCGCGGAGCATCGCACGCACGCTGCTACCGGTTTGCCGACTCATCGACGCCGTCACGGTCCGGCTCCCGCACAGTCCGCTGCGCCGCTCGGAGCCTTCCGTCATCGGCATCGATCTCGGGACTGCGCATCTGCTTGAGTGTCTCTCGCGCGTGCCGCGACGCTGCGCGCTGCGTCCGGAGTACAACGAGCGCTCGCTTGAATGGCTTTTGAGTGTGATCGCGCACAATGATGAGTGCGGCGATCTGCGCAAGGTTGCAGTGCGCAACGAACGCGGCGAGGTCGCCGGCTGGTATATTTATATCGTGACGCCGAACGGCCTCGGCGAGGTTTTGCAGCTCGGCGCCGATGAGAGGACGATCAAGCTGGTCCTCGACCACCTTTTCGATGACGCGGCGCGCCATGGCGCGGCGGCGCTCTCCGGCCGATTCGAGCCGAGCTTTGTGCAGCAATTCCACGAAAAATATTCGATGTTCCACCATCGCGGGCACTGGCTGCTGGTTCATTCGAACAACTCCGAGCTGGCGCAGGCGATCCACCGCGGGGACGCCTTTTTGACGCGTTTAGAGGGCGAGTGGAGCATGCGCTTCCGGCTTATCCCTCAATGGCCGGCGCCCAGGCAGCGGAAACTTCGCATCTCTTACCATGAGGTTCCGCCCGTTCCCCTCGACGTGGCGCGGTCGCCCTCATAACCGAGCGCAGGAGTCAGGATGAATGTCATCGGCATCAGCGGCTTGGAAAATTCAATGGCATTTAAGCGCCGGCAGTGGCCGGGGCTCGACGAGCGCGAGTACCGCATGTCGCAGGGACACGACGCCGCCGCGGCGCTGATTGTCGACGGCGCGCTGGTCGCCGCGGCGGCCGAGGAGCGCTTCAATCGCCAAAAGCACAGCGGCGCATTTCCGCGCCAGGCGATTCAATATTGTCTGGCCGAAGCCGGCATGGAGCTCGACGATGTCGACGAAATCGCCCATGCGTTCGATTACTCCCCTTTCGCCGCAGCTTATTCGGTCGACCCCGTCGGCGCCGCATGCTATCGCGAGGTGTATTCCAAAGACGCGCTGTTAAAATCGGTCGAGCGTCACCTCACCGATTTTCCGCTCGCGCGCGTGCAGTCTGTCAATCATCACCTGTCGCACGCGGCAAGCGCGTATTTCACTTCCGGGTGGGACGAATGTCTCGTAGTCGTGATCGACGGCATGGGCGAAGCGCATAGTGCCTCCGTCTATCGCGCCGCCGGCGAGCGCATGGAGCGCGTCCATCAGATTTCCGCCGCCAATTCGATCGGCATTTTGTACTCGTTGATCACGTTTCATCTCGGCTTCGACTTTAACGCGGACGAATACAAGATCATGGGACTCGCCCCTTACGGAGACCCGGAGAGGTTCCGATCGTTTTTCGAACAGACGGTGCTGCTGGGTGAAGACGGTTCGATTCTGATTCCCATATTCAAGCTGAACCGGACCCGCGACGAGCGCGAGAACCATTTGCGGACGCGCGAATACCTCGCGCGCGAGCTCGTGCCCGCCCGCGATCCCGAAGCAGAGATCACGGACGTGCATCGCGACGTCGCCGCGGCGCTTCAAGCGTGTCTCGATCGCGCTATGCTTCACCTGTGCGGCTATTTCGGCAGAAAGATCGGGCTCAAACGCCTCGCGCTCGCCGGCGGCGTGGCGCTCAACTGCACGGCGAACGGCCGTCTGCTCTCCTCGGGTATGTTCGACGACATTTACGTTCAGCCGGCCGCGGGGGACGACGGCGCGGCGCTCGGCGCAGCGCTTTATCGCGCATCCGTCAACGGAAAACTCGTCAACGAACGAATCGCTACGCCGTTTTACGGTCCCGGCCACGCGACCATAGAGATCGATGAGGCGGTCGGTCGCTTCAGCGACCGCGTCGAAACGGTTCGCTTCGCGTCTCTGGACGATGCATGCAGGGAGGCCGCGCGGCTGATCGCCGACGGCAAGGTCCTCGCATGGTACCGCGGACGGATGGAGTTCGGCCCGCGCGCGCTGGGACACCGCAGCATTCTAGCGGATCCCGGGCACCCGGAGATGCGCGACCGCATCAACGCGATGGTGAAGATGCGCGAAGCGTTTCGGCCGTTCGCCCCCGCTGTGACGCTCGAACAGGTGCACCATTGGTTCGAAGTCGCGCCTATGTCCGAGCTGCCCTATATGATCATGACGGTTGACGTGCGCCAGCGCTATCGAGCGGAATTGCCGGCGATCACGCATGTGAACGGCTCGGCGCGTGTGCAAACCGTGTCACGCGGGGACAATGCGGATTTCCATTCGCTGCTTACCGCCGTCGGACGAACCACCGGCCGCGAGATGGTGCTGAATACGAGCTTTAACATCAAAGGACAGCCGATCGTCAATACGCCCGCCGAAGCGATCGAAACTTTCCTCGGCACGGGGATAGATTTCCTCTTTCTGGATAACACTCTCGTGCGGCGCCGTCGCCTGGTATGAACATGATCCAAGAAGTCCACACGACCGAAGCGTTCGAGAAGCTGAAAGACACATGGGATCAGGTTCTCGAATCCAGCTCAGCGAATTGTTTTTTCCTGACCTGGGAATGGCTTTTCACTTGGTGGACCCATCTCGCCGGACAACGGAAACTCTTCATCCTCACTGTTCGGTCGGGCGACGAAACGATCGGTATCGCGCCGCTCGTTGAGCGGCCGGTGCGATTCGGCGCTTCTCTGCGCACGCTGGAATTTTTAGGCTCCGGGGCGATCGGTTCGGATTATCTCGATCTGATCGTTCGCAGCGGTAAGGAAATCGAAGCGATCGAAAGCATCGCCGGCTATCTCGGAGAGCGAAAACTGATGCTCGCCTTGAACCAACTAGGAAGCTCGGCTTTGGCCTGGCGGCTCGCACGAACTCTCGAGGAGCGAAGCGGTTATCGTCCATTCCCGCTGAAAACCGATGTATGCCCATACATCGATTTGGCAGGCCAAACGTGGACTTCGTACTTGAGCACGCTCGGTTCTTCTCACCGCGCGAATCTTCTCAGAAGATGCAAACAGCTAAATCGCGAATTCGAAATGCGGTTCGCGCGGGCGAGCAGCGAAGAAACGCGGCGCGAGTTCCTTGCGATCCTGCTCGAGCTGCACCGAAAGCGGTGGAGCGAGAAAGGTTCGTCCGAAGCCTTTTCGACTCCGGATATGATCGCATTCCATCACGAGCTTTCCCTGCTCGCCCTCGAGCGCGGCTGGCTCAGGCTGTTTGTGCTTTGGCTCAACAACCGTCCGGCCGCGGCGCTTTATGGCTTTTGCCGTGGAGGCCGGTTTTCCTTTTTTCAGTCGGGACTCGATCCGGAGTACTCCCGCTACAGCGTCGGCCTCGTGACCATGGGTCTCGCCATCAAAAGCGCCCTCGAAGAGGGCGCCGAAGAATACGATCTGTTGCACGGCAACGAAAGCTATAAATCTCTTTGGGCGCGACACGAGCGCGGCATTCACAAGCTTGAACTCTATCCGCGCGGAGTGACGGGCCTGGTGCAAGGCAATATCTCGCATGCCGGACACCTCGCACGGAAAATCGGCTGGACGATTCTCCCGAAGGCGATGGCCGAGAAAATCGCGACGGCAAGACGCATGGCTCAGTTGAGAGGACACTATGCTACGCAATCTCGTTAAAACCGGCGCCGCGTCGGCGCTCCATTGGAGCGGCGTCACCCGCTGGATGGGAAACGACACACCGCTCGTCCTGAGTTACCACAGAGTGGTAGAGGACTTTTCGAAACACGTAAGCGACTCAATTCCGCCAATGCTCGTCACTACGCAGATGCTCGAGCGGCAGCTCGATTGGGTGCAGGCCCGGTATACTTTCGTTTCTCTCGACGAGCTGGCGGCCGCGCTGGAAGACGGCAGGAAAACTCCGCCGCGAATTGCCGCCGTCACATTCGACGACGGCTACGCCGACGTCTATCATCATGCGCTGCCCTTGCTGAAGCGTAAGGGAATCCCGGCGGCCGTCTTCGTCGTCACGGATTTGATCGGAACTGAGCGCCTGCAATATCACGATCAGCTTTATCTCCTGCTCATGCGCGCTTTCATGTCGAAATCGCCCCGCGACATCATCGCATATCTTCGCAAATCGGGAATACGCCCTCCGGAGATCGAGAGCTTAGGCAACGGCAGCATCGACTACTCGAAGGCCGTAAACTCCCTGTTGGCGCTGCTGCCCCGTGCCGACATCGAGCGCATCATCGCCATCCTCGAATCGGAAACGGAGTTCGTTCCCCTGCCGCTGGAGACGCATCGCTCCGTCACTTGGGAGATGATCCACGAGATGCATCGGGCGGGGGTGATTATCGGATCGCACACTCGGACGCATGCGGTACTGCCGAACGAAAGCCCGGAAAGAGTGCTCGAAGAGATCGAAGGCTCGCGTATCGAGCTTGAACGGCGGTTGCAGACTGCCGTGCGCCATTTTGCCTATCCCGACGGCAGGTTCAATCAATCGACGATCAATGCCGTCGCCGCTTCGGGATACAAGTACGCTTACACGACTTCTCGAGGCCGCCAGACGGGTTATCCCCTGTTCACGATCCCGCGCCGTCTGTTGTGGGAAAATTCATGCGCCGATCCCGTCGGCCGGTTTTCGCCGGCGCTGCTGGACTGTCTCATCCATGGCATTTTCGATCACGGCGCGCCGCGCGCCAGCGAGCGCTCGGCGCAAAGATTTTCCTCGCCCTATGAACTCAACGTTTAAGCCTGCGCTTTTGCTGATGGGCGGAAGAATGGTGGCTTTTGCCACGACATTCTTCATTCCGGTCGTCCTGGTGCGGGTTTTCGACCAGACCGAATTCGGCACGTACAAGCAGATGTTTTTGGTGTACGCGACGCTGCTGGGCATCTTGCAATTGGGGATGGCGGAGAGCCTTTACTATTTCATCCCGCTCACCGGCGACAAGGCGGGCAGGTACACAGCCAATACCTTGATCGTTCTCGCCGTCGCCGGCTCCGTCGGCCTCGCCTTGATCACGTGGAATGCACCGCTTGTCGCGGGCTGGATAGGCAACAACGCCCTCGCCGCTTACCTACCCGGGGTAGGCCTGTATGTGCTCCTGAGCGTTATAGCCATTGTCTTGGAAATCGTCATGACTTCGCGTCAGCGCTTTTTCACGACTGCGGCGACTTACGCGATTTCCGAAATGGTACGCGCAGCGGCTTTTATTTTTCCCGCGCTCCTCACGGGACGTTTGGAATGGCTGCTCATCGGCGTGATCGCGTACGCCGCGGTCCGCTTGGTCGTGACGGTCATCTATGTTTTTCGCGAGTTCGGCGGCTATGTGGTTCCCGACGCAGGGGCGCTCAGGGAACAACTGGTATATGCGCTACCCTTCGCGGCTTCCACCCTGCTTGCGGATTGGGGATCGCAGTTTCACCAGTATGCGGTTTCCCACTACTTCGATGCCGCCACGTTCGCGATTTATGCGGTCGGCTGTCTGAACGTGCCGCTCGTGGAGTTGGTCCATAGTCCCGTCGGAAACGTCATGATGGTGCGGATGGCCGAGTACGTAAAAGATGGCCGGAACGATGCCGTGCTTTCGATCTGGAATGACACGACAAGGAAGCTCGCGCTCGTGTTCTTTCCTATGCTTGGGATGAGCATCGTTTGCGCCCGGGAAGTCATCGTTCTTCTTTTTACCAGCAACTATCTTGCCAGCGTGCCGATATTCATCATTTGGTCATTCACCATGCTGCTGCCGGTCTTTCAGACGGACGCTGTGCTTCGGGTCTACGCTGAAACTCGTTTTCTATTGTACGCGTATGCGTTCAAACTCGTTGCGACCGTAGCGCTGTTTTACGCCTTCATGCGTTTGTTCGACGTTTGGTTCGCTGCCGTCATAACCGTGGCCGTAGCGTTTATGACGAAGATTTTATGCGTGGCGAGATTTAAGCGGCTTGCGAAAATCCCGCTGCCGGATCTACTGCCGTGGAAAAGCCTCGCATCGAACGCCGCCATCACGACGGCCGCGGTAGCCGCCGTACTGTTGGTTAAGCCGTATTTGTACGCGCCCACGCTGGTGATCCTCATCGCGACGGGCGCTTTGTTCGCCACGGCGTATATCGGGCTAGCGCTCGCATCCGGAGTCATATCCGCGGAAGAATGGCGCGCGCTCGGCGGCGCGCTGCAGCGTATTCCTTGGCGCACCGCGAAGGTCGGCGCACCCGTAAAAAGTTAGATCGAAGGATTTTTCATGTGCGGCATTGCGGGAATATTCAGCTTCGGCGACGCGCCGATTGAAAAAGAGGATCTCAAGCGCATGTGCGCCGCTATCGTCCACCGCGGCCCGGATGACGACGGCTTTTATTTCGGAGCCCGCGTCGGCTTAGGCATGCGTCGCTTGAGCATCATCGATCTCACGACGGGTCATCAGCCGGTGCACAACGAAGACGGCACGGTGTGGGTTGTCTTCAACGGGGAGATCTACAATTTCAGGGACCTACGCCGCGATCTCGAGCGGCGCGGGCACGCCTTTTACACCTCGACGGACACCGAAGTCATCGCGCACCTCTACGAGGAATACGGCGCGCGTTGCGTCGACCCGTTGCGCGGCATGTTCACCTTCGCAATCTGGGATGCCCGCCGCGAGACCTTGTTATTGGGCCGCGATCGCCTGGGCGTAAAACCGCTGTATTACGCGGAGAACGGCGGGCGGCTCATCTTCGCCTCGGAGCTGAAATCGATACTGGAACTGCCCGAAATCGAGCGGCGGCTGAGCGCGCGGGCACTGAGCACGCTTTTGACGTCGGAGTGTACGCCGTCCGACCAAAGCATCCTCGAAGGCGTGAAGAAGCTGGAACCGGGGCACATCTTGATTGCTGCGCCGAGCCGCAAGCCGATGGTCCAGCGCTACTGGGACGTGCGCTTCGAGCCCGAAACCGGCCGGAGCGAAGCCTACTTTGTCGAAAAACTGCGCGAGCTCTTAACCGAATCGGTGCGATTGCGCCTCGTCAGCGATGTCCCGCTCGGTGCGTTCTTGAGCGGCGGCATCGACTCGAGCTCGGTGGTCGCGACGATGGCGTCGCTCGTCGCATCGCCGGTAAAGACATTCTCCATCGGGTTCAAAGAGGATCGCTACAACGAGCTCGATCATGCGCGCGCCGTCAGCAAACAATTCGGCACCGAACATCACGAGTTGATCCTCGAGCCGGACGCTCTCTCGGTCCTCGATAGCATCATATGGCATCTCGACGAGCCGCTGGGGGACGCCTCATGTATTCCGACGTACATGGTGTCGAAGCTCGCGTCGGAGCACGTGAAGGTCGCGCTCTCGGGTGACGGCGGTGACGAGATCTTCGCCGGCTACGGCAAGTATGTCGACGAAGCGGGGGACCGGAGAATCCATGTGCCTTCGCCGTTGCGAAAAGCACTCGGGGGCGCCGCCAAACTGATGCCGATCGGCATGACGGGAAGAAACTACGTCTATCACTTCTCGCTCGACCGGAATGAGCGCTACCTCGATTGGCTTACACTTTTTCCCGAGGACGACAAAAAGTCGCTGTTTCAGCCCGAGATCCTCGAAATGATCGGTGCTTTCATACCGCTCGAATGGGAACGCGAAGCCCTCCGCCGCGCCGGCAACGACTGGCTTTCCGGCGCGCAGTATATCGACATTCACCGGTATTTGCCGCTCGACATCCTCGTGAAAGTCGATCGGATGAGCATGGCGCATTCGATCGAGGCGCGCGAGCCGCTTCTCGATCATAAGCTGGTCGAATTCGCCGCGACCATTCCAGCCGAGCTGAGGCTCCGCGGCGGGACGACCAAGTACATCTTCAAGCAGGCGATGCGCGGCATCCTGCCGGACGCCATCATCGACCGCCCGAAGCAAGGGTTCGGCGTGCCGCTCGAGCACTGGTTCCGCGGCCGGCTCTCCGGCTTCGTCCGCGATCTGCTTTTGTCGCGCCGCAGCCGCGAGCGCGGCATCTTCAATCCCGCGCATATCGAGAAGCTTCTGAAAATTCACGAAAGCGGCCGTCGCCGCGAGACGGAGCTATGGCTGCTGATTTCCATCGAGATGTGGTGCCGGACTTTTCTTGACGTTCCTGCAGCTTCGACATCAGCGAAGACAATGAGAGAGCCGATCCGAATAACCGCCTGACGAATTTATCGCACATTCAACGGATCGATATTGCTCGGTGTTTCAGCTTTGCGACTTCGAGATATTATAATCGCCCGCGTTCGCCGCCGATGGCTCCTGATATTTATCGCGGCATTATGCAGCCCGGTTCTGGTGCGCGCAGGCTCGTTTCCCGGCGGCTTTATTGAGAAAGCCGGGAGCACCGCGACTCGGCCGCGGCTCACGCTATCGCAAATTCAATCGTTTGTTCCGCCGCGCCGCGGTCTCTTCAAATTTCCCCCCCCGTACAACACGGAAGGGATACGCATAACGGTGCCGGCGGACTGCCACGGGCAGGATTGCGTCTCGTCCGTCGGATATTCCTACTGGATGAACATGAACAACCATGTAGGAAGCGACACCATGCTCATTTTCCTCGGTCTCGACCGGCGACGAGGCGGCACTGGGCCGACGCTGTTCAGCTACAACAAAGTTACCGACGAAGTGAAGAATCTAGGGCCGATTTTTGATCAGAGGACGTCTTTCAGCTGGTATCCCGGAGTGGACTGGTATTTCAGCGCGCGGCAGCCGACCAAGCTCTACGTCTCCGACAAGGGTTCGAGGTTTTACCGCTACGACGTCATCGCGAAATCATTCGACACCGTTTTCGACGTCCATAGCCGCTTCGGAGCCGACAAGGGGGCGACGCAAATGCACTCGAGCGGCGACGACGAGGTCCATTCCGCTACGCTCTTATGCAAGAAGCCGGGCTGCACGGACGGCGTGCACACGGCCAAGAAAGACGACGAGGCGATGGGATGCCTCGTCTATCGCGAGCATTCGAAGACATTCACCTATTTTCCACGCCGCGGCTTCTATGATGAATGCAACCTGGACAAAAGCGGCCGCTGGCTGTTGATCATAGAAGGCGAGACGAAAGAGCTCGGCAATCGCGTCATCGATTTGCAAGATAACACCGAAAGGGTGCTCGCGAATCAGGCCGCCGGCCGTCTCGGTCACCTCGACATGGGCGACGGCTATGCCGTCGGCGGCAATGGCAACAATCGCCTGCCCAACACCACGGTGCTTATCAAGTTTCCGATTACCGGCCCGGGTCGGCCCGGCACCGTCGTCCACTACAACAGCGATTGGGATACGGCGCTCGCGGGTCACGTCAGCCATCAGAACCGCCAGTCGGGCGTTGCGCCCGAAAAACAATATGCCTGCGGCAGCAACTTGGACGACCACAAAGCCGAAAACGAAGTCGTTTGCTTCCGCCTCGATGAATCCTACGACACGCTGATTGTCGCGCCGATCATGACAAACCCGAAAGCGCCGGGCGAATGCGATGATTATTGCAAGATGCCCAAAGGCAACCTGGACGTGACGGGACGGTATTTCATCTGGACGAGTAATCTCGGCGGAAGCCGGATGGACGCGTTCATCGCGAAGATTCCCTCGCAGATGCTTTTCCCGCGACAGTAGGCCCAAGGAGGACGCTTCATGGTCATAGCAAGTGAAAAACTGTGGAAGGAAGGAGGGGGTTATTACTTCGAAACGGAAGACCAACTGCGTCAATCTCCCATCGTGCCGAATCCGAAGCGGCTTTGCGACCAGCGGATTATCGCATTGCTTAACCGGCACGTGAATTGGTCCGCCGCGCCCTGCATTCTCGAGATCGGCTGCGGCCGCTCGCCGTGGCTGGCTTATTTCGGCCAGCAAAAGAACTGCTCCGTATCCGGCGTCGATATAGAGCCTCATGCCGTCGAGCTCACACGAGCCAATCTCGTCGGCGCCGGCGCGCGCGCCGACGTGTTTTGCCGCGACGCTTTCGACGTAAAGGGCAACGAAGACCTGATTGCGCAATTCGATTTCGTCTATTCGTGGGGCGTCATGGAGCATTTCGACGATCCCGCGCACCGCGCCCGCCTGTTGTCACAATATGTGCGTCCGGGCGGCCGCCTTTTGACGATCGTGCCCAACTTGCAGGGAGTGAACAAAATCCTGCAGCGGTTCGCAGATCTTGAGCGGTATGAGATGCATGTCATCTACAATCCCGAAAAACTCGCGCGCGTCCATGAAGACGCGGGATTGAAAACTGTCGAGGTCGGTTACATCGGTTTTTGCGACGGCTGGCTGACTGCTTCACAGCCGACGACCTCAGCGCTCCGCCGGCGCATCCACGAACGGGTTTGCTGGATGCTCGGCATGGGTACGGAGGCATGGAGCCGAACCGGCGGCAGGCTTTTCGCACCGGAATTTCCGTGGCTCGCGCCGCACGTGTTCTACGTCGGTCAGCGAAACGACGGCCGCGGCAAGTAATCGGTCATCGGAATTATCATGCGCTCGAAATTCTCTGTCGCCCGCGATGATATTGCGCCCGCCGTCGGAGCGCGCGAGCGCGCCGTCACCGCCGAGGCCGCGGACAAACCGGCCATCGCGATCGTCGCCGGCAGCCTCGATATCGTCGGCGGCCAGGAGGTGCAGGCAAGCGTATTGTGCGAACGGTTTCGCCGTCAAGGATACGGGGTCGCTTTTATTCCCATCAATCCCCGTTTTCCGCGCGCCGTCGGGTGGCTTCGCCGGGTACCTTATCTGAGAACGGTCCTGAACGAGGCTCTGTACATCCCCACCCTCCCGCGGCTTCGCCGAGCGGACGTCGTGCACGTCTTCTCCGCTTCGTATTGGTCATTTCTTCTCGCCCCCGCGCCGGCGATGCTCGCGGCGAAAGTCTTGGGCAAGCGCGTGGTCTTAAACTATCACAGCGGCGAGGCGTCCGATCATTTGAGCCGCTGGGGAATCCTCGTGCATCCATTTCTCAAGCTCGCCGACGAGATCGTCGTGCCATCGGAATACCTTAAGGAAGTCTTCGCGCGCCACGGCTATCGCGCGCGCGTTATTCGAAACGTCGTCGACACTTCGAGCTTTCGCTTCCGCGAGCGCAAGCCGCTGCGCCCTCGGCTTGTCTCGACGCGTAATCTCGAGCCGATTTACCGCGTGGACAACACGCTGCGCGCGTTTGCTCTTTTACGCTCGCGCCATCCCGAGGCCACTTTAACGATCGCCGGGAGCGGCAGCGAAGAACAGCGGCTCCGCCGTCAGGCGGCGCCGTTCGCCGGCTCCGTTCAATTCGTCGGACGCGTCGAGCCCGCTTCGATGCCGCGCATTTACGACGAAGCGGACATCTTCGTCAATTCATCGGTGGTGGACAACCAGCCGCTATCGGTCCTCGAAGCATTCGCAGCGGGCTTACCCGTCGTATCCACACCGACGGGAGAACTCGCCACTATGGTCCGCGAAGGCGACACGGGCTCGATCGTTTCGGCAGACGATCCAGAAGCAATGGCCGCAACCATTGCGCGCCTACTCGCCGAATCGGACGGCGCGCTAGCGATGGCTCGCCGCGCACGCGCCGAAGTCGAGAAATATACGTGGCCGGCCGTTCACGGAGAATGGCTCGCCGCATATTCGGGTTGCGAAGCATGAAATTGCATCGCCTGAAAAGCATGGGGCTCGGGGAAATTGCCTACCGCGGCCGCCAGGAAGCGAACAAGATATTCGAGCGTGTCGGCGGCATCGGCAACGGCCATGCGGCCGGAGACTTGTTGAAGAAATGCCTCGCGCCGGATGCGCTAAGTGAATTCCGCGGCGGTTCGGACGGCGACTTCCACGCGCTCGCGCGCGCGCTCCGCGAGCGGTTTCAGACCTCCGGCCCGAAGCGGTTCTTCGCCGGAGCGACCGATGCGCTGTCGGTCCAATTGCTGCGGCAACACGCTCCCGAAGCGTGCGCTGCGATCATCGCGGCCGCCGATAAAGCGCTGGCCGGCCGTTTTAACCTCCTCGGATACGGCGGTCTTTATTTCGGCGATCCCGTCGACTGGCGTTTCGATCCGATCTCCGGTCGCAGAAGCCCCCTTACACATTGGAGCCGCATCGACCATCTCGATTTCGCCGCCGCCGGTGACCACAAGGTCGTGTGGGAGTTGAACCGCCTACAATGGATGATCCTTCTCGGCCAGGCTTACCGGCTTACCGGCGACGAAAAGTATGGCCGCGGTTTCGCCGGATATCTCGGCCAGTGGCTCAGGGCGAATCCGCCAGGCATGGGCATCAACTGGGCGAGCAGCCTCGAAGCGGCGCTGCGCATTATTTCCTGGTCGTGGACGCTGTACTTATTTCGTGACTCCACCGCGCTCTCCCCCGAGCTCTACGTCCGCTTGCTCGAATGCATCTCGCTGCACGCGACGCATGTAGAAAAATATCTATCGTACTACTTCGCTCCGAATACGCATCTTACCGGCGAGGCGCTAGGCCTATTTTACGCCGGCGTCGTTTTTCCGGAGCTCCAATCCGCGCGCCGCTGGCGCGATCTCGGCGCGCGCATCTTGATCGAACAAAGCGAGCGGCAGATCTTGGCCGACGGCGTCTACTTCGAGCAGTCCACTTGCTATCAACGCTATACCGCGGAGATCTATCTTCATTTTATTCTCCTTGCCAAGCGCAATGGGACTTTTGTTCCTGCGGCAGTCGAAGAGCGCCTCCGGCGGCTTCTCGACGTTCTTCGCGTCTTTCAAAAGCCGGACGGCTGCCTTCCCGACATCGGGGACGCGGACAGCGGCTGGCTGCTCCCGTTCACGTCGCGGGTTCCAGGCGATTGCCGAGGTATTTTCGCCATCGCCGCGCGGCTTTTCGATTGCGCCGATTATGCGTCGGCCGCGAGCGATCCGGTCCCGGAAAGCATATGGCTTCTCGGCCCCGGACGGCATCGTCCCGCGATAACGACTGTCTCGCCGCCGACGGCCCGTCACGCAATGGTTTATCCGTGCGGCGGTTATGTTGCGATGCGCAGCAACTGGACCGCGAGCGCGCACCAGCTGATTTTCGACGTCGGCCCGCTGAGCTCGCCTAAGAGCGGCCACGGTCACGCTGATCTCCTGAGTGTGCAGTGCTCGGTCTTCGGCGAGCCCTTCCTCATCGACCCGGGCACCTACTGCTATACATCCGAGCCCGAATGGCGGGATTTCTTTCGCGGGACGGCGGCGCATAGCACGGCAACCGTCGACAGCGAAAACCAAGCCTGTCCTGTGGGGCCGTTTCACTGGGATCATCATCCGCGCGCCCGCCTGCGGCGTTGCGTATCGACAGTCGAGTTCGTGTTTGCCGATGCCGATCATGACGCCTATGCGCGGCTTGTCGACCCGGTGATCCATCGTCGGCGCGTCGTTTTCGTCAAAAACCGCTATTGGATAGTCGTCGACGATTTCCTGGGCGCCGCGAAACACCGGATCGACGTACGATTTCAATTCGCGCCCATGAGCGTGACCGATGAAGGCGACAACTGGATACGGGCACGCGGTAATACCGGCCATGGCCTCCTGGTTCGAAGCTTCGCGACCGTGCCGATAGACGTCGCAGTCGCCGAAGGACGCACGACCCCGATTCAGGGTTGGGTTTCGCCCGATTACGGCCGCCGCATCGCCGCGCCCGTCGTGACCTGTTCGTCCGAAGTTCGCCTGCCGCTCCGCATCCTGACTCTTCTGTTTCCTCTCGACAATGCGTCTGCAGCGGCGCCGGATGTCCTGCCCATGCCAGGAGACCCCGGCCCTACAGGTCTTCGATTTCGCGATACAGGGGAATCCATAAGGCTCGACGACGACACGGTGGTCTTCGAAGCGACCGGCGCGAAACTTTCGTAGTCTCAAGCTCCACTTTTTTTCGAGGTGAAAATCATGGAACCAGAATTACTGGCTCCCGATTCTGCCATGGCCACGCAGGGTTCGCCCGCTGTTTCCGTCATGGTGCTGATCCCCTGCTACAACGAAGAATTGACGATCGGCCAGGTGGTGCGCGAGTTCCGCGCGAAACTACCGAGCGCGACCATCTGCGTCTTCGACAACAACTCTTCGGATCGCACCGCCGACGAGGCGACCGCGGCCGGCGCGATGCTGTTATGCGAGCGGCGGCAAGGTAAAGGCTACGTCGTGCAATCGATGTTTCACCGGCTCGACGCCGATGTCTACATCATGGTGGACGGCGACGGCACGTACCCCGCCGAGGCGGTCGACGATTTGATCGCGCCGATTCTAGCCGGGGAGGCCGACATGGTCGTCGGATCGCGCTTGCACACGGATTCTCATAGCCGCTTTCGCCTACTCAACCGTGTCGGCAACCGGCTATTTCTGACGATCCTTAACCGGCTCTTTAATGTTCAACTCACGGATATTCTATCGGGGTACCGCGCGTTCAACCGAAAATTCGTGAAAGACATGCCGCTCTTCTCGCATGGCTTCGAGATCGAAACCGAGCTCACGATAAAAGCCCTGCAGCGCGGCCACCGCGTCGTCGAAGTGCCCGTCGATCTTGGAAGCCGCCCTGAAGGCAGTTTTTCGAAGATTCGTCTGCTTCAGGACGGGCTATTGATCCTCAATACGATTCTCGCGCTTTTTCGCGACTACAAGCCGCTTACCTTTTTCGCGCTTCTCGGTTCGGTCTTGATCATCGCCGGCATTATTCCCGGCGTGGTCGTTATCGTCGAGTATCTGCGCACCGGCCTCGTTCTCCGGTTTCCTTCGGCGATTCTGGCCGTCGGCTGCATTTCAGCCGGGATGCTGCTGTTCGTCTCAGGCTTGATTATTCATACGATTACGCGCCGGTTTCAGGAGCTTGACCACAAGCTTCAGCTTTTAAGCGAAGATCTGCTCCAGCAGATCAACAAGCCGCTGGGACGACAGCGGGTCACGATGATCAAAACATCGGAACGCGCCGAGGCACATCCCCGTGGCTGAGTCGCGCGCCGAACGTTTTGTGCCCCTCCCCTATCCGCTGCGGCGCGCGCGCGCCGCTTGGCCGTCGGCGTGGCTCGTGCATTATGCCCCGCCGGTCGTGTTTTACGTCGTCGTGACGTACTTCACGGAAGCGTCCTTCATGGGCGACACCATGCATTACGCCGAGGTGATCATGGACGCGCCCGGCGCGTTGCTTTCAGATTTCGGCCATCTGCTCTGGCTTTTATCCGGCCAAGTGCTGTGGCAGGCGATGCAGGCAATCGGCGGCGCGCCCGACCGCGCCACGCTCGCAGCAGGTTTGACGACGCTTTGCTGGATCGCCGGGCTGGCGAGCACCGTTCTGCTTTACGATGTGGCTCTACGAATCGGCGGACGAGTATGGATCGCGCTGCTCGTGACGGCGTCCTTCGTTTGGTCGCAAGCGTTTCTCGATTATGCGCACACAGGCTGCGCCTATGTACCGGGTTTAGCATTCTTCCTGCTCGGGATGCGGCTTGTATTCCTGCGTGACGATGCAAAGCCTTCTGCGGCGCTGTATGACGTCGGGGCCGGAGTGGCTTTCGCCGTGGCTGTCGGTGTCTGGTTCCCCTATGTGCTCGCAATGCCGGGGGCCGTCGCCGCGCCGCTTTTCATTCACGGCTGGAGCAGACAGCGCTTCTTTTCTGCGGCGCGCGCGTCGGTCGCGTTTGGGCTGACCGCCATCGCCGTTTATGGAAGCGCCGCTGCCTCTCAACATATTTACACCCTCCCCGGACTGCACGCTTGGGTGTCGTCTTCGAGCCATGGCATCACGACCGCCGGCTTCAGCCGAATGGTTTTCGGCGTCGGCCGGTCGTTCGTCAACATGGGCAACGACGGCGTTCTTTTTAAGCGCTTTCTGCTCCACGACCCATTCAATCCCGTGTCCTTGTTCGAGCTCATGCGCGTAAGTCTGGGAAAACTGGCTCTGGTCTACATATTCTTAGCCATCGTGTTGCTGTCGCTGGCGACTTCAGCCACAGGCAGGCGGTATCT
Organism: Pseudomonadota bacterium; assembly: GCA_021324155.1. Taxonomy (GTDB): domain Bacteria; phylum Desulfobacterota; class Binatia; order UBA9968; family UBA9968; genus JAJPJQ01. The sequence continues at coordinate 32,527 of JAJPJQ010000013.1, read as the reverse complement.
CGGCTTCTTCGCGCTGAGCGCGCTCCCGGTCATCGCCTTTGCGTGGTCGTGGCAAGGCGGCGACCCGGAGAGGTACCTGCCGCTCTACCCTGCGCTTTTTGTGTCGCTCGCGTATGCGTTATCCGACGGGCCCTGGCTGCGTCTCGTCCGCTGGTCAGCGGCTGGTTTTCTGATCTTTCTCGTCATCGTCAACAGCGGCCCGCTGAGCCGCGGGGCGGCTGAGCGGCGCCAGGCGGATATCATGCGACGACTCGTCGAGATCCAGCAGAGTTGGAAGCCCAACAGTCACATCGCGACGGTGCTTTGGCAGGACGACATCATCTCGTTTTACTGGAACTACCCTTTCAACCCGATCAATCGCACGGGAATTTTATCGCAGCCGCGCGGCGACGTTCCGGTCATCTACGACATCATCGACCGGAACGGCCCGAACGCAGTGCGATGGCGGCAGATTTTTGCCGCGGATGTACTGACCGTTTGGTCGCGCGGCGGCGACATGTGGGTGTCGAAAGAGGCGTTTTCTGCGCGTCCGCGGCCGGACTCCGCATGGGTCGAAGGCGACGACCCGACGGTAACATGGCCCGAGGTACCGCGCTTTTTCACGGCGCTGGAAACGGATCGCTCGGTCGGGGGTGAAAACGGATTTCTTCTGCTCTCCCCGTCTATGCACAACAAGCGCATCTTGGCTCAGGTGGCTAAGACAAATTGATCGTACGCCCCATGGCCGGTTCAATTGGGAGGCTATGACGATGACGGACACGAACAACGAATCTACCCAAATCGTTTCGGCCGTACGCCGTCCTTTCGTCATCACCGTCGGCGGCCATGTCGTCGCATGGCTGCGAAACTACTGGCGCATTACGGCGCTTTATGTTGCCGCTACTCTCTTCACGGGCGCTGTTTCTTTGAGCGATACCGATCGGTACGCCAACCTCATACGCACCGCGCCGCTGTCCGACTTCGGCCATCTTCTGTGGATCGTTCTAGGGTGGGTTGCGGCAAGCGCCATTCAGCCTTTTACAAGCCTCCATACGATGAGCCACGCGGTGTTCACGCTCATGACAGTAAACTGGTTTGCCGGACTTCTGAGCGTTGTACTGCTGTATGACATCAGCCGCTTGATCGCAAAGCAAAGCTGGGTCCCTGAGTTTGTTACGATCGGATTGATTTTCACGCATGCGTTTCTCAATTTCGCGCAAACCGGCAGCTCGTACGTTCCGGGCCTTTCCATGATCCTTTTGGGTGTGTGGCTTCTTATGCGGGAGGAGGAGGCAGTCGAGCACTCGCGGGCGAGCGGTATTGTCGCGGGACTCGCTTTCGCCGCAGCCGTAGGTTTTTGGGTTCCCTACATCTTCGCCCTGCCGGCTCTCACGCTCTCCACGATAATTCTTTTCGGCCTAAGCCGCTGGCGCTTATATCAATTCGCGCGCATGGTCTTGGCCTTCGGGGTATTCTGCGTAATCTTATACGGCACCGCTTGCGCGCTGCAGGGAATTTACAGTCTCGATGCGTTCAGACAATGGGCGATCGAGCCGGGGCTGCGCAGTCAAGTACGCGGCTTCAATCGAATGGTTTTTGGCTTCGCGAGGTCTTTCTTCAACATGGGGACGGATGGTGTGGTCTTTAAACGATATCTACTCCACGATCCTTACAATCCCGTCTCCATTTTCGAATTGCTGCGCTTTAGTTTGGGGAAGGTTCTATTCTTCTACGCAGCTCTCGGCATTTGGATTTTCGCTTTGTTGACTTCTGCCACGGGCCGGCGGTTCGCGGCGGTTTTCATCGCCAGCGCCGGACCGATGATGCTCTTTGCCTATAGCTGGCAGGGAGGCGATACGGAACGGTACTTTCCGCTATATCCGGCCTTCTTCTTGATGCTCACCTATGCCTTGTCTGAAGGGCGGATGATCGTCTGGAGTCGTGTTTTCGCAGTGATCTGGGTGGTCGGCATGGTGTATACCAACGGCACCGCGTTGTCGAATACGACGATACAGGCCGTCCACGACCGGTCGATCGCGAGGATCAAAGACCTCCAGCCATTGTGGAAGCAGCACAGTCGAATCGCGACCTTGTTGATCCACGACGATGTATTCCGTTTTGCATCTGACTATCCATTCGATTCTTTAAGTACGACCGGGATGTTGGCCTACGACTCAGAGCTGCGCCTTCCCGCGGCATTCGACATCATCGATCGAGGCAGCGTCGACACACCGCAATGGCGCGAAAGGTTTGCGCAGCTTACGCTCGACGTTTGGGCTGTCGAAGGCGATCTCTGGGTTAGCAAACGCGCCCTAGAGAGCCGGCCGCCGCGCGCCGAAACGCACTGGGTCGAAGGAGACGATCCGCGCGTCACGTGGCGCGACGTCTACGAATACTTTTTGCAATTCGACTATGGCCAAGCAGTAGGTGGAAATGACGGCTTCGTTCTTCTTGCCAGGTCCCCCAAAAACAACAGCTTGTTCGACGGTCTCGAGTAATTCCGCGACTCTATAAATCCGGAAACTCGCCAGTCGGATTTTCCGCGTCTTAAGGAGCATTCATGTGCGGCATCGCCGGCATCGTTAATTTGAATCCGTCTTTGCGCGTCGACGAGGCGCGGCTCAAACGCATGCGCGACGTTTTGCGCCACCGCGGCCCCGACGGCGCGGGTCTATGGATCGACGGATCGGTCGGCTTCGGTCATCGCCGACTCTCGATCGTAGACCTCGCCGGCGGCCACCAGCCGATGGCGAACGAAGACGAGTCGGTATGGATCACCTACAACGGCGAAATTTATAACCACGCCGCTCTTCGTCCAGTTCTCGAAGCGGCCGGTCACATGTACCGCACGCGCAGCGATACCGAGACGATTCTTCATCTCTATGAAGAAGAAGGCGAGCGCTGCGTGGAGAAACTTCAGGGAATGTTCGCTTTCGCGATCTGGGACAAGAAGCAGCGGCGGCTGCTGCTCGCGCGCGACCGGCTCGGCATCAAGCCGCTGTATTACGCGATTACCGATAAGGAAATCGTTTTCGCGTCGGAGATCAAGGCGATCCTCGCCGCGGGCGCGCTTCGCCCGGAATTCAACGAAGCGGTGCTTCCGGAATTCCTGGCGAATCGGTTCGTCGCCGGCGACGAAACTTTCTTCCGCGGGGTCTACAAGCTCATGCCTGGACGGACGCTTTCATGGTCAGCTGAGACGGGTGCGCAGCTGCGGCGTTATTGGGAATTGCCGTCACCGGACGAGCGGAGCGAGATTTCTATCCAAGAAGCAGCAGACGATGTACGCGAGCGGCTTGCGGTCGTGGTTCGAAGTCATCTCATGAGCGATGTGCCCCTGGGTCTTTTTCTTTCCGGCGGTCTGGATTCGAGCGCTATCGCAGCGTTCATGGCGCCGATGGTCCGCGAGCCGATCCGGTCTTTCTCGGTCGGCTTCGCCGAAGCCGAAGCTAACGAGCTCGGGTATGCCCGTCTCGTCGCGCGCGCTGTCGGCGCCGAACATCGCGAGATCGTGCTGCGGCCGGATGAATTTTTCTCCGCCCTGCCGAATCTCATCTGGCACGAAGACGAGCCGATCGCGCACCCGTCGAGCGTCCCGCTCCACTTCGTCTCGCGCCTAGCGCGGCAGCACGTCAAGGTCGTGCTCACCGGCGAGGGGTCCGACGAGCTGTTTCTCGGTTATCCGTGGTATCGCGCCACCGTTTGGAACGAGCGCCTCGGCCGAATGTACTTTCCATTCATGCCCGAGAAGCTCCGCGCACGCGCCAAAGCTTTCGCGCGGCGATTGCCGCGGCGGCTCCGACGGTATACCGAGCGGAGCTTTCTCGCTCTCGATCCGGGCCCGCGTGGTCTTTTCTATGAGAATTTCGCCGTCTTTTCCGATCGCCAACGCGCCGTTATCCTTGCGGACCGCGGGCTCGCCGAACGCGATCCCTACATCGAGTGTCTCCGGCGCTACGACGAAGGCGAGGGCGACACGCTCGCGCGCATGAGCGCCGCCGACTTGCAGACCTATCTCGTCGAATTATTGATGAAGCAGGATCAGATGAGCATGGCAGCTTCGATCGAGAGTCGCGTGCCGTTCCTCGACCATGCGCTGGTCGAGCATGTCGTGCGCATGCCCAGTCACTTAAAGGTCCGCGGCCTGACGACCAAAGCCGTCCTCCGCGAAGCCGTCAAGGATCTCATCCCCAAGGAAATCCTGACGCGCGGCAAAATGGGCTTTCCCGTTCCCATGGGTAAATGGCTTCGCGGCGCGTTCGCACCGCTCGTCGACGAATTCGTCCTGAGCCCGCGGGCGCGCGAGCGCGGGATCTTCAATCGCGCCGCCGTCGAACGGCTCGCCGAGGAGCACCGTAACGGCGCACGCCCTCACGGTGATCGCTTGTGGCTGTTGATCAATCTCGAGATGTGGCAGCGGATTTTTCTCGACGGCGAAGATCGCAGCGTCGTCCTTCGCGCGGCATGACCATGCGCATACTCTGGCTCAACGTCGGCGGACTATGGCCGCTTAATACCGGTGGCAGGCAGCGGAGCTTTAATATTATTTCCCAGCTCGCACGACGCCATCAACTGACAGTGCTGACCACGGAGGGTGCAGGCGACGATCACCTGACGCTGGCTGCGCAGCTGCCGGGCTGCGAGGTCGTCTCGGTTCCTTATGCGCTGCCCAAACGGGGAAGCGCCGCGTTCGGGCTGGCACTGTTGCGCTCCTGGCTCTCGGAACTGCCGGTGACGCTCTGGAAGTGGCGAATTCCGGCGCTGCAGAGAGAAACCGCGCGACTGCTAACGCCTGAGCGCACTGACCTCTGCGTCGTCGATTTTCTCTACGCCGTCCCCAACCTGCCGCGGGATATCGCGGTTCCGACCGTCTTGTTCGAGCATAACGCCGAATACCTCATCTGGAAGCGATTGTACGAAGCGGAGAAGCGCCCCATCAGGCGCGCGTTGTTGAAGATCGAGTGGAAAAAACTCCGCCGCGCGGAAGCTTCGGCCTGCACGAAAGCGGCGATGACGCTCGCTGTGTCGGAAAACGACCGCGCCGCGCTGCTGGAGGCTGCGCCGCGTGCGCGTGTGCGCGCGATTCCGACCGGCGTTGACACCTCGTATTTTCACCCGAACGGCGCGCGCCGCTCCGCCGCGAAGCTCGTCTTCAGCGGATCGATGGATTGGTATCCGAACGAGGAAGCGATGCTCTATTTCATCGACTCGGTGCTGCCGCTGATCCGCCGCGCGATCCCCGAGGTTTCACTCACGGTCGTCGGACGCAACCCGAGCGCACGGCTCCGCGCGGCGGCGAACGAAACGGTCCACGTAACCGGCACCGTCGACGACGTGCGGCCTTACATCGACGACGCGGCCGTTTACGTCGTGCCGCTTCGCATCGGTGGCGGCACGCGCATCAAAATCTTCGAAGCGCTGGCGATGGGTAAAGCCGTGGTATCTACGCGGATCGGCGCTGAAGGACTGCCGTTGCTCTCCGGCGAGCATTTCCTCGAGGCCGACGACCCTGAGGATTTCGCTCGGGCCGTGGTCGAGCTTATCCGCCAACCGGAGCGACGCCGTGCCATCGAGCAAGCTGGACGGAAACTGGTTGAAGAGCGCTACTCGTGGAATCGAGCGGCGCAAGAATTCGAACTAAACTGCGAGGAGGTCATCAACGATGCGCGTTAGCGTTTTTGGACTCGGTTATGTGGGATGCGTCACGGCAGCGTGCCTGGCGAAGGCCGGCCATCAGGTGATCGGCGTTGACATTACTCCGGAAAAAGTCGTGATGCTGAACGACGCAGTGCCGCCGGTCGTGGAGCCCGGTCTCGGAGAAGTCTTGGCGGAAGTGGTATGGGATAAACGTCTGCGCGCGATTTCTTCCACGGAAAACGCCGTGAAGGAGACGGAGCTCGCGCTCGTCTGCGTCGGAACGCCGAGCCGATCCAATGGCCGCCTCGACATCAACGCCGTCGAACGCGTGGCGCACGAGATCGGCGCGGCGCTCTCCGCGCGCTCGGATCCGTTCACGGTCGTGCTGCGCAGCACGGTCCTTCCCGGCACCACCGAGCAGACTTTTATTCCCGCGCTGCTGAGCGGTGCGGGACGAGGACTCGATTCCGGCCTGCGCGTCGCCGTGAATCCGGAATTCATGCGCGAAGGAAGCGCGCTCAAGGATTTCGCCCAGCCACCTTTCACTCTCGCCGGCACGAGCGACGACGAGACGGCCGATCAGCTGCGCAAGCTCTATGCCAGTCTTGAGACGCCATTTGTGCAGACCACGATACGGACGGCCGAGATGCTGAAATACGTTTCTAACACGTTTCACGCGCTCAAAATCGCGTTCGCGAACGAGATCGGCGACGTTTGTGCAGCCTTCTCAGTCGACCCGCAGGAACTCATGCGTATTTTCATGATGGATCGGAAGCTCAACATCTCCGAAATGTATCTGCGTCCGGGTTTTGCCTTCGGCGGCTCCTGCCTGCCGAAAGATTTGCGCGCGCTCATCTACGCTGCGCGTTCGGCAGATGTCGCCGTGCCGCTGCTGTCGTCGATTATCCCGTCCAACGACGGCCAGATCCGCGAGCAGGTGGACGCCGTCTTGAAAACGCGAAAGCGCAAAGTCGGCATCGTCGGCCTTTCCTTCAAGCCCGCAACCGACGATCTGCGCGAGAGTCCCATGGTCACGCTGGCGGAGGCGTTGATCGGAAAAGGATGCGATGTCCGCATCCTAGACCGAAATGTCTCGCTAGCGCGGTTGATGGGCGCGAACCGCCGCTATATCGAGGAGGAAATTCCGCACATCTCGTCGCTCATGTGCGAAAACGCCGAAGACCTGCTGGCGCACGCGGAGGTCATCGTCATCGGCAACGCCGACGCGGAGGCCGCGGCGATACTCGATGCCGTGACGCCTCGGCACATCGTCATCGACCTTACACGCGGCATGGTGCGCAAAAAGAAGCTCGAACGGCGACTCGAAACGGCCGCATAACAGTTCTCAAGGAGGATGAACTAGCCTTGTTGAATATCAACGTTCAACACTATTGCGGTGAAAAAGCGCTCCGCTGCGCGGCCCTCCAACTCCGCAGCGCCGGACTTTTGTCTACCGCGCTTCCGGGGCTGGATCCTGAATTTCTCGCCGAAGGCTTTGAGGGGCAACACTCGGGTGCAATGGTTGCCTACCGCGAGAGCGTGCCGTCGGCGTACCTAACCTATGCGGTGCGGTCAAAGGGGTTCCGTGCGGCGATCGGTTCGTTATCGTTCGGGCACTTGCCCGTAAAGCAGCTCAGGATCTTCGGCATTGTAGGCTCTCCGCCCGATAACGTCATTGACGAATTTTTGCGTCAGCTCCTGGCTCAAAAGGAATGGGACATCGCCGAAATGTTCGAAATAGCGCCCCATGATCCTCTCGCGGGCCGCCTCGCGGCCTTACGCCTACCACGCGGCTTTCGAATCATCCGCAAAGAGGTGCCCACCGTTCAGATAAAACTCGACGGCACGTTCGAAGATTACCTCAACAACCGCTTTCATAAGAAAGCCCGGTACAATCTGAAGCGCGAGGTTCGACTGCTTGAAGAAGCGGCTGGCGGCGAAGTGGAGATAAAGATCTACCGCTCTCCGGAAGATGCGGCGCCCTTCCTCAAAGACGCCGAAAACATCGCCCGCCTGAGCTATCAATGGAAAATGGGCATGACTACGGCGCACATGACGCCGGAAAATGTCCAACGATTGTCGTACATCGCGCGCGCCGGCAAGCTGCGCAGCTACATTTTATACATTCGCGGCATGCCAGCCGCTTACTGCTATGCGACGATTCGCCATGGTGAATTGGCTTACGAAACCGTCGGCTATAACGCACAATTTACCAAGCTCAATCCAGGCAAAGTGCTTCTGTATAAAATCTTAGAAGATCTGCACGAGAACCGACCGGTGGGAGCGCTCGATTTCGGTCGCGGCATAACTGACTACAAGCTTCTGTTCGCAAATGCCAAGCGGCCGTTGATCGATGTAAGTCTCTTTCCGCCTGACGGCTATTCGCAATTTCTCTGGCTGCTGGCAACCGCGACGGACGAAGGATACCGCCGATTGCGTCCGATTGTTCGTCAGTGGATGCCGTGGATTAAGCGGAAAGTCCAAAAAACGCTCGGCCTGCTGCTGCCCGGCCTTGTCGAGGAGCATGAAATCCTCCTTCAATTGATGGCGCTGAGCTAAACTACGGCAACACGAGATTGCCGCCGAAAGTATATCGCAATGGACATCACGCAGATTTTTGATTGGTTAACGCTGCTGTCCTTCGGGCTGTTATTCTACACGTATGTGGGGTACCCCGGACTTCTATGGCTCATGAGCAAGTTAGCGGGAAGTCCGGAGCAGTCTTTGAGCGCACCACGGGAGTGGCCGGCGGTTAGCATTCTCATTTCCGCATACAACGAAGAGCGCGCGATACGCGCCCGCATTGAGAATCTCTTACAGCTCGACTACCCGAAAGACCGGATCGAGATCCTCGTCGGCTCGGACGGTTCGACCGACCGAACCGCCGCTATCGTCGCGTGCTATCCCGGCATTCGTCTGCTCGACTTCGCTCAGAGACGCGGCAAGGCCAGCGTGGTGAACGATCTTGTAGCGGCGGCGCGCAATGAGATCGTGGTTTTGACGGATGCCAACACCTACTTTCGTGTCGACGCGGTGCAGAAGCTCGTGCAGGCGCTTTGGCGTTATCCTTTCGGATCAATCGTCGTCGGCCGACTCGAGCTCAGGTCGTCGTCTGACAAAGGAAATCTCGACGGCGCGTATTGGCGCTATGAGACGTGGATCAAAACCCTCGAGTCGCGGTTCGGCAGCCTGTTGGGCGCGAACGGCGCCATCTATGCGTTCCGCCGCGAGCGCTATAGGCGCATTCCGGCAGAGGCGATCGTCGACGATTTCCTCATCCCCATGCTCATGCGGCGCGATTGCGGCGATCGGATTTTCTTCGTTCCTGCGGCGCGCGCATGGGAGGAATCGCCGGAGGAGGTCAAGCACGAGTTTCGCCGCCGCGTCAGGATCGGCGCTGGCGATTTCCAGGCCTTGAAATGGACATGGGCTCTTCTGTTGCCGACTTACGGGATGATCGCGCTGATTTATTTCTCCCACAAAGTATTGCGCTGGCTGGGACCGTGGTTCCTGCTGGCGGGATTCATCGGTACGGTAATGCTGCTGGACGAGCCGCTGTTTGAGTTTTTGCTCGGGGCGCAGGTTATCTTTTATGCTTTAGCCGCCGCCGGCACGACTTTTCGGCCTTTGCCGGTCATCGGCGGTTTGGCCGTGGCGGCGCGTTACTTCGTCATTCTTAACGCGGGGCTGCTTCTGGGTCTTGTGCGGCTGAGCCTTGGCGCGGCGCGGCCGACATGGGCGACCGCGCCGCGCAAGACCGTGGATGTGGAAGGCAGACGCTTACACGCTAAGGTGTCCGCGAAATGACCGCGTTCGCGATCGTCGACCCGGCGCTCCATAGCGAAGTATCTGCCTGCAGCGGGAAACGCGGTCGCTGCGCACTGGTATAAATCAGCGCGCCGTTTTTGTAATACCTCACCACGCCGCTGTCGACGGCGACGCGGAACACATCGCCCGGACTAAACGAGCCGGCGCTCGCCTTGTAGACATCGTCCTCGAAGATTTCGACGATGCCGCCGTTGACATTCCACAACATGACGGCGAAATCGATATCCGCGCGCGTCGTGTTGCTGTCTCCATGACTCAAGCCGATCGCTCGGTTGGTCGTCGTCTCCGAGGCGGTGAATTGCAGGTATCCGTTGCCCGATTGGATCTGCTGCACCGACGTCGCTCCCGAATCGCTGCACCCGTCGCAATTCGACGTCTTCTGAAGCGAGTTGCCGGACGCCGAGGCATTGGCAACACGCGTCCATGTGACGTTCTGCGTGGAGGACGACGGCGCAGATACCAGCCGCGAGCCTTTTACCGTTACGACTACAGCCGCGGAGGTCGCCAGATTGCCGAGGCGATCTCTGGCGATGGCGGTGAGGGTATGTGTTCCGTTCGACGCTGTGGCGGTATTCCACGTGATCGTGTAAGGCGCGACGGTGTCCTCGGCGCCGATATTTTGACCATCAACCTGGAATTGAACGCCTGCGATGCCGTCGCTATCCGCGGCGGTTGCGGTCACCTTAATTTTGCCCTTCACGGTTACCCCACCGCGCGGAGAAGTAATCGCAACACTCGGCGCGCTCCCGCCGGTGCTCGGGTCGGTTGAGGGACCGGTGGAGGAGCCGGTCGTGGTGAATGTGAAATCACTCGACGTCGATGCGTTTCCAGCCGAATCCTTCGACTTTACGCGGTAGTGGTAGGTCGTATTGGCTGAGAGGCCCGCGATATTTTGCCCGTGCGACGTCACCATGGTCGAGTTAACCGAACTGGCGGTTCCATAAGAAGTCGTCGGACCATATTCCACCTGGGAATCGCTGGCCTTGTCCGTGGTCCAATTGATCGTCGCGCCTGAGGATGAGATGACAGGCGCCGATACGCCGCTGATGACGGGAGCCGAATCAGGAGGCGGCGGTGGCGGCGGCGTTGTCGAGCCTCCGGAGTCGGCCACCAGGAGCTGCGATGGGACCTTCACGATAAACGCATCGAGACGGTTGCCGTACATATTGCTCGTCCAGATGAAATATTTGCCGGTTACGTCGAGATTGCCTTTCGGATATTTGCAATACTCGCAGTCGCCGCCGGGCGCGTTCATGTCTGTCATGACCGGCGCGACGAATAAAGTGTCATCGGTCGTATCGAGACGGAAACACGCGATTTCGTTCTCCCGCGGATTGGTGTCCAGATTGCTCCCGCAAGCGAACTGCTGCTCTGGCGGAACTCCGATTTTCCGGTTCTGGTGGCTCACGTGATTGGCGATTCCGTTGTGCCAGTCGTCAGTGTAGAAGACCATCGGTCCGACGGGATAACTCGTGGTAGCAAGCGGGAACTTATATAAGAGATTCGCCTGCGGAAGCGGCACAGATCCGCTGCCGCCGACCATGTACCCGCCGCCCATGTCGAGGTGTCCTAGGCGGCCGTTTTGGTTGAGAATCATCTTCTCCGAATTATTCTGTAAGTCGATGACGCGATTGTCCAAATCCGAGGAGCCGTCAAGGATAACGAGCCAGCGGCCTGTCGCGTCGAGGTTGCACTCGTTGTAATTCCCAATTTTCGGGAAATATTGATAATTTCCGGTATCTTCGTGATAAACGCCGCACCCCAACATCTCGTCCGTTGAAGAATTCGCAACAGTAAATGAGTGCACCTTATCGTTGTCGCTGGAGTGCAGTTGGGTAATCCATCGCCCACCGCCGAAAATGTCGGATCTCGACGCAACATCGAATATCTGCTCGAAATTGTGGCTCAGAATGTCGTAACGGTAAAATGACGACGTATGCCAGTAAGTGATGTATAACTTGGTGGGCATTGTCGCGCTGAAATACCAGCCCATGTTGAGCCAGCTCCAACCGGTTGACGGATCGAATATCGGGCCCATATTCGTGACCACGTCAGTATTCTTGTTGTAGCTGAAAAGTGTAGGCCCAGTCCCCCCCTTGCTTTTGTTCAATCCCAGCACGATGTACATCGTGTCGCTGTTTTGGTGATTGTTCATGTTTTTCCAATAAGCGTACTCAACATAATTAACGCAGTCGGCGCCCCCACAATCGCTCGGAATTGTGATGCGGACGCCCTGCGTATTATATGGAGCGGGAAACGTGAACTTTCCTCGACCGGAGGGAACAAAACTCTGTATTTGCGAAGCGGTAAGCCTCGGTCGGTTCGTAGCGTCGTAACTTTTCTTAATGAATCCGCCCGGAAACTGCTGAGCGGTTGCCGGATCAACGGCCATCATTAACGTTCCTATTAATAGCAGAATAAGTGCAGCCAACATTGCCGGCCGCGGGTCTCTTAACTTCATTACGCTGGGTCTCCTTGCTGAATGAAATGAGCCCGTAGGCTTTGCGGCTAAGAGTGCCCTTACCTGCTTCGATGTGATACATATTTGTATGAGGGAATCGCCTCAGGAAAAGAGGGAAATGGCCGTCCGGAGGCATAGCTTCGAAGAAATTTTCAGGGCACAAGATCCCTTTATAAATCAAGGGTTTAGACTATTCGTTCGGGAGGTCTCCGGAACGCGGGAAGTTGCCGCGCTCCGCGAATTCTTTATTCGCTTTAACGGCGAGCTTTACCGCGCTTCTTGGATCGACAAAACCGCGAAGATTCCATGGGCAGCCGATATGCTGACGGCGCTCGTCAATGCGAACCCCGAGCTCACGACGGGGGTTCTCCGCGAGCTGCTCGACGACATGAAGCTGCACTACCAGGACCCGATCACAGACGTGATATTCGAGACCGCGCCCCGATCACGCGTGCTGCTGTCGTTAGTCGGAGAAATCGTTCAAGGTGAAAGCCAGCTGCTACAGCTCCGGATTCGGGCGCTCGAAGCACTCTTCACCCGGCTTGCGCTCGGCCGGCGCGCTTTCCGGCCTGCGGCACCGGTCGAAGAGACGCTTCGCTCCCTCAACGATATTCTCGCCGAAGTGAACCGCGACACAGTGACCGGAATTGCGAAAAATCACGACAAGCTCGCCAAAGAGCTCCAGTCGGTTAGCCGTATGCTCCCGGCCTTAACGCGAAATCCGCCCGCCGACGTCACCACTGCGGCCGAAACCCGCGGCCAGTCAAACTACCGCGAAATTGTCGATTTATTGGAAACTGTTCTGCAGCAGTCCTCCGGTGCGATGACCTCGGATTATCTCGGAATATTGCTGCGTATTCTGCGGCTCACGACGCAGCTTCCCGAATGGCGAGCGAAAACCGGCACCGATCGGAGCCACATAAAGGCGGCAAACGGAACCCGCCGCGAGGCGCGTCTCACAGCAGTCGAGCAAACAGGCGCGGAATCGTTCGACGACGATTCCAACCTGGTGATGGCGCTTATCATCGATCGCGCTGTTGCGACCGTCCTGGAGGTCGCCGCGGCCCCGTGGAGCGCGCAGGGCGAACGGCGCGCCAGACCCCGTGCGGGCGATGCGACGCTTCTAAACCCTTCCGATCCGCCCCTTCTTGAATCTGTCCTGCTGGACAACAAGACTCGCACAAAGACGCGCCACACGGCCGCGTCCCTGCTCTCGCTGCTGAGTTATGCCCTGCCGGCCGTGCAGCCTTCGCCGCGGGCGGAGTTTTTCTGCCAGCTGTTTTTGATGCCGTATCGCGCGGGCGGAATTCATTATCGGCTCCGGGACGACGAGGACTTGGCGATCGTCGACACGGAGGAGAAGGTCGATTTTCTCTTCGAAGCGCTGGACGAAGAATCCGATTACGTGCGCTGGAACGCGGCGACGCTCTGCTATCAATGCGCGCGTGAGCACCCGGACTGGTTCAAATCGAAACATTACATCAAGCTCATGTCGCTGCTTTCTGACGAGCACTACGGTATCCGTCTCGACATGATGCGTACGATTCGCACACTCGCCGCGTTTCGCAACCAGGAGATATTCACGGTCATCCACGACATTTCCGGAAAGCTGGCCGAGAAAGTATACCGGGTCAAGGATAAAGAGCGCGCGCGGGTGGATCTCGAGACGGCGCTCGGCGTCAGTCTCGCGACGCTGCTCGAGCGCGTGGAGGAGTTGCAGGGTGAGGTGCTCCGTCTCGAGAACCGCCGCGAGCAGCTATTGAGCTACCTCGAGAAGCAGGCTTTCCGCATCGGCGAGGAAATTCATCATGAGGTCTTGAACACGCTCTGCAGCTATCTTGCGACGGCAATCGACGAACGCGATTTCGCCGATGCGGAGGCGCGACTCGGCGACGTGGTCACCGAACTAAGACGCATCATGAACCATCTTTACCCGAAGGATCTCGAAGCCGAGGGTTTTATCGCCACGATCCGCAAACGGCTGGACGATGTACGGATGCAGATGCGGCGTCGTGTGCCTGAATTCGCCGTCGACTTTGATTGCCCGCCGGATGTGACGGACGAAGCGATCACCGCAAGCTTGCGCGACAAGTCTCACCTCGTGCTGCTCTATCGGATCGTCTCCGAGGCGCTCATCAACGCGCGAAAGCATTCGCAGGGCACGCAGATCATCGTGCGACTTCGCCGCCCGCGCTTCGGCGTCATAGATATCTCGGTAAGCGACAACGGTCGGGGCGGCGGCGGGCCGTTCGAGCAGAGCTTCGGTATCGATCTCATGCAGCGGCGGGCCGAAGACATCGGGGCGGAGATCGATTACCGAAAAACTTCGGCCGCCGGCGGTACGACCGTGCTTATCCGGCTCGGCAGCTCCTCAGCGGAAGCCGGCAAAGGTCCGGAGCTTGCCGGCGTCATTTAATCCATCGGCATTATCACGTGGTAAGCAAAGCACGGCAAAAACCTCAGAACGGTCATAAGCCGGCCCTCAGAATTCTGATTGCTGACGACTCTCCGGATTCCATCGACCAGATGAGCTCGTGGATCCGGGAGCGCTGGCCGGATACCGAGGTGTACCGTGCGCAGACGCCGGACGAGGCGGTGGCGATCGCCGACGATGAAGAGGTGGAGAACATCGTGCTCGATCTCGACTTTGTGGTGCCGCGCGTCTCGGGAGTGGAGATCGCTCGCCGAATTCTACTGGCAAGAGCCGATGACGAAGAAATCCGCACGCGCATCCTCTTTCGCACCGTCCATGCAGGCGATCCCAGCTACCTGCATCAGATCGCCAAGCTCATCAATGACGAAAAGAACAAACCCGCCGTGTGGGGATTCGTAGACAAAGGCGCCATGCCAAAGCGGCTCGTGCAAAACGCCGTCGAGCAGGTTTTCATTTACGAGCTTTCCTTTACGGAAGTCTTTAGCCAAAACCTGAAGGATTCTCCTTCCAGGGAGTTGAGCGATATCGAGTTCACGGTGCTGCTTTACAGCTGTCTCGGCGTCACGAACGACGGCATTGCCTGGCTCGTGGGCACGTCGCGGCAGAGCATCGAGCGCATTTTGACCGGTCTTTATCAGAAAATGAAAATCCCCACTCGCCGCGACGCGCCGCAGGGCGTCACGGCGCTGCTCGAGAGCCGCGGGCGGCTGTACTATGAAGCGTTAACCCGCGGTCTCATCAATCCCCACCTAATGCGCGAGCAGGACGAAGCGCTCCGCCAGCGCGTCAAAAAGGACTCGCCACAACGCGGCCGGCTTTATGTCGACAAGGAATGGCTAGAGCCGTTGCCCGCATCCGAAGCTCGCGAATCGCAAAGATAGCTTATGCGAAAAAGATCTGCCCCGGCACGCGGCATGCCGAACGCATTCGAGCGCGCGCCAACGGACTCGGCGATCACAGCCAAAAGCGTCGTTTTAGTTGAGCTGGGGTGCTTCCTGATCCTAGGCCTTGTGATCTTTCTCGTCTATTTGCCGGGCATCGCGATACCGTATTACGGCGACGATCTCGGCTGGATCGACGCCGTATCGAGCCCATGGCGGCATTTTCTTCAGGTGAACACGGATGGATGGTATCGTCCTCTGCAAGCCGCCATCTACACGGTTGTGCAGAAACAGTTCGAGCTGAGCACGATACCGATTCACGTCGCCATGCTTTTCATGCACGCATTGCTCTGCGTTCTCGTGATCAAAGCGACGGCGGACTTGGGTTATGGCGGAGTCTCGGCATTGCTCGCCGGCGTTTTTATGGCGCTGTCGCAAGCGAACGCTTTTGCGCTGTTGAGCAACGATACATTGTCGCAAGTTGCCGGGACGTTTTTCGGCTGTCTTGCCCTCTGGGCATTGGCGAGTCCATACCTGCGCCGTCCGGCGCCTCGGGGCGCTTCGATCGCCTATCTCGTAAGCGTCGCCGCATTTGGAATCGCTCTTCTCTTCAAGGAGACGACATCGTCTTTTCTGCCGCTTCTGCTTTGCGTCGTCGCGCTGATCAACTATCGAAAATTTTCGCTTCGCGGAGTTATAACGCGATCGTTTGTGATGGCTGTTCCGTACATTTGCGTATTTCTCTGCTATCTCGGCGTTCGCGCGCTGGTCGGCGCGAATAGTCCGTCGTTCGGTCCGGGCGGATATCAGTTTCACGTCGGCACCAACATTATTATAAATGTGCTCATGGACTTGTCGGCGCTGGTCGTTCCGCTCTCGAGCGTGACGGTTTTCGAAAAACTCATAGAACGCGATTTAATGACGATTACAGTCATCGCGACCGCGACGCTTCTCTTCGTTGCTGTGATCGGTTACGGACTTTGGCTGAAACGCCGTTACTGGAAGCCGGCAGTCGTTTTCGTCCTGATGCTCGGATCCTTATTTCCCATGGTCCTGATGAACCACATCAGCGAGCTATATATTTACAATTCAACGCCGTTCTTCTCGATTCTCGCGGGAATTGGGCTCGGCGCGGCTCTGGAGTGTCTGCAAGCACGGCGCTATGTCGCATCGGCTTTAGGCGGTGGCATCCTCCTCCTGTTCGCGAGCCACGTTGCGGCAGTGCGCGACAAAGCCTTGCTCATGCAGGAGAACGGCGAGCGGGCCACGATGCTGCTCGATCGACTCGCGCCGTATTTCGACCAAGTGCCGCAAAACGGCGCTTTACTCCTGGTCAATCCACGGTCCTCGCACGCGGAATATGCCGTTTATCTCATGAACGGATTCAACGTGTTGCAGTTCGGCGAGGCCGGCATAAAAAAACTGCACGCCCGCGAGGACATTGACCTCGCGATTATTGACGAGAGCGGCATAGCGCGCGCCCGGCAGAGACCCGACGCGCTGATTCTTGGGCTCGACGCCGACGGGTTAAAACTGATCGCCAAACCCAAGGGCATGTGATAATGTCAGGTTCCATTATGGCGTCCACCGATGCTGAACGCGCGCCGGCGGTGCCGGGGCTTTCCATCGTCGTACCCGCATACAACGAGCAGGAGGTGCTGCCCGAATTTCACCGCCGGCTCACGGCCGTCCTCGCCGAATTACCGATGGAAAGCGAAGTCATATACATCAACGACGGCAGCAGCGACGCAACACTCGCAGTCATTCGTCAACTGCGCGAGAAGGATCCCCGCATCGCCCTTATCGACTTAAGCCGTAATTTCGGCAAGGAAATCGCCGTTACTGCAGGCCTGGATTACAGCAAGGGAGACGCTGTGATCCTGATCGACGCCGACCTGCAGGACCCGCCGGAGTTGATCCCACGATTGGTCGAAGAGCGGAAGAACGGCTACGACGTGGTTTACGCGACGCGCATGTCGCGCGAGGGAGAGAGCAGGCTGAAAAAAGCGACGGCCTACGCTTTTTATCGGGTAATCAATCAACTAACCCGCGTCAAGATTCCCCAGGATACCGGGGACTTCCGGTTACTCAGCCGGCGGGCCGTGAACTCGCTGCTAAAGCTGCGCGAACAGCACCGCTTTATGAAAGGTCTGTTTACCTGGATCGGCTATGCGCAAAAGGGTATTCCCTATCGCCGCGACCCGCGGTATGCAGGCGAGACGAAGTGGAACTACTGGCGCCTGTGGAATTTCGCCCTCGAGGGCGTCACGTCGTTTACGATCGGTCCGCTCAAGGTTGCGACTTACCTAGGTCTTGCAACGGCTATCGCGGCGTTTATTTACGCGGGCATTATCATCGCAAAGACGCTGCTTCACGGCGAACCCGTTGCCGGTTATCCGTCGCTAATGGTAGTGATTCTCTTCCTCGGCGGTGTTCAGCTCATCACCGTCGGCATCATGGGTGAATACATCGGTCGAATGTTCGATGAAAGCAAACAACGGCCGCTATATTTCGTGAACACCTATGAACCCGCCGTGACGCACGGGCGCTCCGCCGCGTCTCCCGCCAAGGCCGACGCCGCTTAGCGGCGCGCGGCTCATTTCTGTTTATCGCCGTCCGGATAACTCCGAAAGTCGGCGTCTTCACCCTCATCCTATACGAATAGCCCTGCCCTATTTCCCGACGATCATGGGGCGTCGGCCGACTCGCAGCTCAAGGTGCGCTCACGGCATGCGATGCTCGCCCGTAATCAGGCGCGCAGCGCGGTTGCGACGAAAATAAGCCCATCCCCATTGAATGAGTACCAGCAGTTTGTTTTCGAACTCGATCAGATTGACGATGTGAACGAAAAGCCACGCGAGCCACGCGAAAAAGCCTGAGAGATGAAATCTTTTTAGGTCTGCGACTGCCGTTCCTCGTCCGACGATCGCCAGTTGGCCGCGGTCGCGATAGTGAAACGGCGTAACGGCTTTGCCTTCCAGCCGCTCGCGTATAACCTCCGCCACATACTCGCCCTCCTGTATCGCCACCTGCGCGACGCCGGGCAGCGGGGAGCCGGTCTGATGCGGGTAGTTGGCGAGATCGCCGATAACGAAAACCTCGGGATGAGACGGAAGCGTCATGTCCGGCTCGACGAGGACGCGGCCCGCGCGATCCAGCTTAGCGCCCGTCGCATCCGCCAAAACTTTGCCCAGAAACGATGCTTTGACGCCGGCCGCCCATAGCGTGGTGCGGCACGGGATTTCTTCGTTCCGCTGTCCGTCTTGCACTACGACGCAGTCTCGCCGTATGTCCGTGACGGTGACCCCCGTACGCACCGTTACGCCTTCTTTGATGAGAAACGACGCCGCCTTGGCGGAGAGAGCGGGAGGATATGTAGGCAATATCCGGTCAGCCGCTTCGAGCAGTAGTATCTCGGCGGATGCGGGATCGATCGTGCGAAAATCGTTTCTCAGAATATCCCGGGTGATTTCCGCTAGGGCGCCGGCAAGCTCAACGCCCGTCGGACCACCGCCGACGATGACGAAATTCAGAAGCGACTTTCTTTTGCCGGCATCCGGTTCTTTTTCCGCGGCTTCGAAAGCGAGGAAAATCCGTCGGCGCATCTCGATCGCGTCCTCGATGGTTTTAAGCCCCGGTGCGATCGCTTCCCAGTTATCGTGCCCGAAGTAGTGATGGCGCGAGCCTGTCGCCACGATGAGTGTATCATAAGGCACGCTGCCGTCGCTTAGGATCACTTGGCGGGCGCCGATATCGATGTCGATCGCCTGGCCGAGAAGCACGCGCGTGTTTTGCTGCCGCTTTAAGACGGCGCGCAGCGTGGAGGCGATGTTCGCCGGCGACAGCCAGCCGGTCGCCACCTGATAGAGCAGCGGCTGAAACACATGGAAATTCCGCTGGTCGAGAAGCGTCACCTCCACGGGCGCGTTCTTTAACGACTGCGCGGCGTAAAGGCCGCCGAAGCCCCCGCCGATGATAACGACGCGATGAGCCATGAGTGGGTTGAAAATTTGTCTATTTCTTCTCGCCGATCGCCGCCGTCCAAAGATCGGTTTCGGTGCGGGTCATATTGCCTTCGGGCAGAAGCCGGGCATCGAGATAACCCCACTGCTGGATGTCGATGAGAAATTGCTCGCGCGAAAGAAGCGTTCCCTGGCAGATGCGCGTTTCGGGCGGCGGCGTAGCCATCTCTTCTCTCAACGCATCGGTCAATCGGTCCATGACGCGCGCGGGAATATCCGCGCGATGCGACGGATAGATGAAACCGAACAGCAAAAGGTAGCTGTAGAGAACGCGCCAATGCGGACCGAACCGACGCAGAAGCCGCTCCCAGTCGAGCTCTTTCGCGCGCGCGCGTAGTAGATGCGCGACATCGGCGCCGTCGTAGCGCTCGCGCTCCATCACGTAGGATTTCGACCAGATAGTCTCCTCCACAGGGCACAGCTTTACTCGGTAGCCGAGTATCTCCGCGTCTACGCCGTAGCGAAACCATTCGTCGTCCACGCGTGCCGTGCCGTTGCCGGAGCTGAAGATCAGATCGGCGAAATATTCTCCGCAGTAGGCTTTGCCGAGCCAATGGGGGAAGGTCAGCTCCGTGTGACAGCCCATGACCGCGAGGGCGTCAAGCGCCCGCTTGCAGTCGTCGGGGCGAATGAAGACATCGAGATCTTTCGTGTCGCGCCAGATGCCGGTGTAGCATTCGAGCGCATAAGCGCCGCCGATCAAAAACGGCACCGCGCTTTGGGTCAGCGTCGTCAAAACCCGGACGTAGAACTCTTTCCCCGCCTTCTCCGGACCCTCGTCACCATTGCCGTTCACGGCCGCACCTCCCGGCTCATCCCATTGCCCTGGTCGGCCCGCACCGCGGCGGGAATCTCGATAAGGCGGAAAACCGGCTTGTCTGGAAAATTCTGCCTCAGCACCTTGATCGCCACGTTGTACACGGGCACTCCGCTCTGCGTTCGCCCCTCCGGGGTCCCGTGATGCGCGTGACCGTGAAATACAGCGGTCACGTTGTATCGATTCAGCGGCTCTTCGAGACGGCTTGAGCCCAGAAACGGATAAATCGGCTGCGGCTCGCCCTCAACGGTCGCTTGAATGGGAGAATAGTGAAGGAGCGCTATGCGGTGCTGCGTGCGGAGCTTGGCGAGTGCTGACTCGAGCTTCAGCGCTTCATCGATCGATTCCTGAACGAACTTCTTGATCTGGGGCTCGCCCCACGGCTGAAGCGCATGCTGCCCAAATCCCCCAGCGAAGCCCTTCACTCCCGCGAAACCGATGCCGTGAACTTCGCAAGCGCTGCCGTCGAGAATATTGACGCCGGCCGCCGCGAGAATCTTTTGCACCTCGTCTTGCTTGCCGGATTCCAATTCATGGTTGCCGAGCACAGCCAGCATCGGAATTTTCACGACAGATAATTCTTTGGCCAGAACTTCCGTCTCCTCCGGCAGACCGTAGTCTACGAGGTCGCCGCAGAGGAGGAGAATATCCGCGTTGTCGGCGACCTGCTCGAATATCGGCTGCAATTGTCCGTGCGATGTTTTCGTATAATGGAGATCGCCCATCGCCGCGAGACGCACAGAATTCTGATCCTTGGTTTTCATGTCGAAAGTCCCTTTTGCGCCCCGTCGCGGGCGGATGCAACGGCTCTGTCGTTGAGAGACCCGATCAATTTTCCGTCGGGCGTTGTGACCAACAGCGAGTGCTCTTTCTTGCGCTCGAGAATTTTAACTGCGTCTTTCACCGGCATACTCGGACGCACCGTGGTCGGCCCCGGCTCCATCACAAGCTCGACCGCGACCGACGGATGCGCGTGCAGTGATATGCGCGTGCAAAGACCCAGGAGAATCCCTTCGGAGTCGATTACCGGACAGATATCCATCCCGCGGTCGTAAGCTGCGTTACGCGCGACTCCGACCGGATCCTGCGGCCGACAATGCGGCACATCCCGCTCGACAACGTCACACACAAGCTGCGGCAAGTCCCGACCGCGAACGATCGGCAGGTCGAAGGCCATCCATTCGGCTTTTCCACCTGCGTAAGCGAAAACGTGCCTATATCCCATATGATCGAGCCGCGCCGCGGCCCTGCGACTCAAATCTCACTGCGAGTCGTAGCAGTAAACGACAGTAACTCGATCCTTGGCGAGGGCGTCGGCAGAAAACGGATAGAGGTCGGTAAGCGGCAGACTGATCGCTCCCGGCAAATGCGCTCGCTCGTATTCTTTTTGGGGCAAGACCTCCACGAGCGCGGCGCCGTTCGCCGTCAACCGCTGCACCTCTTCACGTCCGATCACCTGCATCTCTACCTCAGATAAGCTCGCGCACTTTGTCCGACAAAACCGTCCATGCGATCTTCGATCTGTCGGGCTCGCCGCGCGCGAGCGATTTCGCGAATTTGGTCGCCTGCTCGAGCGTGACCTTCGCCGGCATCGGCGGCTCATACGGATCTACGACCGCCTCGACAATGACAGGGCCGGGAGCGGCAAGCGCCTCGTCGAGCACCCGGCCGCAATCAGCCGGATCCTCGACGGTGAAGCCCGTGCCGCCGCAGGCGCGCGCGATGGCGGCAAAGTCTATAGGATGCAGATCGCAGCCGTATTCCGGGTTGCCCAAGAAAACCATCTGCTCCCACTTGATCTGCCCCAAGGCGTTGTTTTTCACGATTACGACTTTGATCGGCAGGCGGTATTTTACCGCAGTAGCGAATTCCGCCATCAGCATCGAAAAGCCGCCGTCGCCGACGAACGCGACGCACTGTCTTTCAGGATATGCGATCTGCGCCGCGATCGTGTACGGGAGGGCATTCGCCATCGACGCGAGCGTTCCCGATACCGAGAACTTCTGCCCCCGCCGCGCCGGTATCTGCCGCGCGAACCAGGTCGTAATCGTCCCCGAGTCGCAGGAGACGATCGCTTCCGGCGCGAGCCGCTTGCCGAGCTCCCACGCAACGACTTCCGGCTTCATCGGCTTGTCCGGACGGGTCCCCTGGGTTTCCATCAGCTTCCACCATTGGCGCATGCCGTCCTGCGCTTTTTCCAGGAAGCTTCGGTCCTGTTTGCGGTCGAGCAGCGGCAAGAGCCGCTTCAATGTAGCTCGGCTGTCGCCGACAAGACCGACCTCGACCGGATAACGAAGTCCGATGCGTGTGGGGTCCATGTCGATTTGAACGCCGCGCGCTTGTCCCGGCTTGGGCAGGAATTCGATGTAAGGAAAAGAGCTGCCGACGATGAAAAGCGTATCGCAGCTCTCCATCGCCTCCTGCGACGGCCTCGTGCCCAAAAGGCCGATCGCGCCGGTCGTGTAAGGACTATCGTCGGGAACCACCGCCTTGCCGAGCAGCGCCTTGACGATCGGCGCGGCCAATTTCTCCGCAGATTCCTCCAGCTCGGCGCCTGCTGCGAGAGCCCCCTGGCCGGCGAGAATCGCGACGCGCTTTCCTTGGTTGAGCTCCGCGGCCGCATTCTTCAAAGCGGTTTCCGGCGGCAGCTCGATCGCCGACGCGAGGACATGCGAAACGTGTCCCGGAACGTTTCGCTTCGAATGTTCCTCGATCTCCTGCTCCTGGAAATCAACCGGGAAGTTGATATGTGCAACACCGCGCCGGCCGAGCGCGGTGCGGCAGGCGATATTCGCGATCTCCTCGACGTGCGACGGTCCCATGACCCGAGCATTGTAAAGGGCGACATCCATATAAACTTTATCCAAATCGACGTCTTGCTGCGCATGCGTATCGATCAGGTCGTGATAGTGATGTCCGGTGATCGCGAGCACGGGTTGGCCGTCGAGCTTCGCGTCGTAGAGACCGTTCAGGAGATGAATGCCTCCCGGTCCCGAGGTCGCAAGGCAAACGCCGAGCTTCCCGGTATATTTAGCGTAAGCGCACGCCATGAACGCCGCGGATTCTTCGTGCCGCACCTGCACGAAGCGGATGTTTTCACGCTCCTTGCGCAGCGCCTCCATGATGCCGTTGATGCCGTCGCCCGGCAGGCCGAACACGACGCTCACGCCCCATTCACACAGCGTGTTAACGAGCACATCGGCCGCGGTTACCATTAACGGACTCCTTCGGCGAAGGTCTTGCCGGACCCAGGCGCTTCGCTGCTGCTTGCTGCCAGGCAATAGGCGATCGCGCCGACGCCGAAAACCGCCGCCATGCCGACGATGAGACGCGTCGCCGGCGCCCAATGCTGCTGCATGATGTCGAGCCGCCGACCGGTCGGTTTCGGATTTATCTGCTGGCCTTCGAGACCGGGAAAATCTTCCGCACGATCGTGGGCCTGCACCTGATTTTGTAGGCGCCGGACCCCGCGCAACCCGCGGATGCCGGCGATCAGCTGTTCGCATTCGTCGGTGAAGGCGCGGCCCGTGAGCGTCACCTCTCCGTTTTCGACGTGCACATTGATGAACGAAGGGTAGCGCACCAAAAATCCGAGCTCCGACCGGACGCGCTCTTCAAGCGCCGTGTCGGAAACATCGCCTTCCGTGATATGACCGCGGGCTTGGGCCAAACTACCGAGCGTGCGATTCCTCAAATCGCGCGCCGCGACTACTGCGGCGTCGGCCGCCTTGCGTTGCATTCTGACCATTTTGTCGCGCGCCAGCGCGCGGCGGCGGCGCCCCATTTCGGGGTCGAGCTCGTACATGGCGAGGCAACCCAAACCGGCGCCGGTCACCATTACTGTGATTGCATTCATACGCGACCTCCTGAAAAGAGTCTTCAGCTCGCTTTGCGCTGCCTCGTAGTTTCCTCCTTCTGCCCCGCCTGCTCGACGCTGCGTTTCAACAGATCCATGATATCGATCACCTTCGCCCGCCGCTTAGGCGCTTGCGGCGGCCTTTCGTCGATGACCTTCGTCTTGCCTTCCTGCACCTTGCGCTCGATCAGAGCCAGCAGGTCTTCTCTGTATTCGTCGCGGTATTTTTCCGGTTGCCACTTGTCGGCCATGGCCTCGATCAGACGCTCGCCCATTTTCAGTTCTTTCTCCCCAATGGCGACATCGCCGGGAATGTCCAGCCCCGACGCATCGCGCAGCTCGTGCGCGAACCGTAAAAGTTCGAGTACCAGAGCCGACTTTTGCGGGAAGACGGCGGCAAGATGCTGTCGCGACCGAATGACGACTTTCGCGATGCCGACGGTTTTTGTCCGCCGCATTACCTCGCGAAGCAGCGCATAGCTTTTGCCGGCATTTTTTGCCGGCGCCAAATAGTAAGGCTTGTCGTAGTACACGGGGTCGATATCGCCGTCGTCAACAAAGTCGGTAATCTCGATCGTTTGCGTCGCCTCGCTGTTCGCCCGCTCGAAATCCGCCTCCGTCATCGGCACGTATTCGCCCTTTTCGTACTCATAGCCTTTGACGATTTCGTCCCAGGGCACTTCATTGCCGGTCTCTTCATTGACCCGGCGATAATGGACCGGTGCAAGGTTTCTGCGGTCGAGGAGCTTAAAGCTGATATCGTTGGAAGTTTCCGCGGCGTGGAGAGCGACGGGAATGTTTACCAGACCAAAGCTCAAGCTGCCTCGCCATATTGGACGTGAGCCGGTCGATCTCCGTGCCGACGTTTTCCGACGTGAAGCTCGTCTCCGATTGCGCGCCATAAATTAGTGCCCGCGCGCCAAAGGCGAAATGTCGATCGGCGGTCGTTCCGAATGGCGACGAGCCGACGGCGGCTTACCCGGCTCGTCATTATCGTAAATGTGGATTCCGACGAGCCGCTCGAGGCGCTTCAATGGTGCGATCAAATGCCGCGACACCGCCTCCTGAATATCTCCTTCCGGCAGGCTCGATTCGCAGAGATGGTCGATCTCGCTACGGACCGCCTCGATTCGTTCGACGGCGCGAGCTTTGTTGTGGCCATTGCCGTTGCCGCGCTCGCGCAGGTAGCAGTAAATGACTTCGAGAGGATAGCGTGCGCCGACAACCTCGACGAACGCCGGGTCCTCCACTTCGATACGAGCGAGACAAAGACGGCGATCGATGGGAACTATGTCATGCACCTCGGCGAGGTCGGGCAGCGACCCACGACTCAGCGCTTCGCGCGCCGCGTGTCCGGCGGCACCGGTGGCGCAAGCGATTTCGTGCCATGCATAAACATGGTCGTAAACATCCTCCAGCGCGGAAAGCACTCCGATAACGTCGCGTACCTCGCTGCAGCGGTGACGCGGCAGCGCTATGCGAATCGACATATGCGTCGCCTCATGATCATTCATGTTCCATCCTTGCGGCTATTTTCGCCAACGCGCTTGGCGTCACATTCTACCTCTAATTTTTAACTAGCACTTCCAGCTAAGTATTGTAGATATCGGCGGCAGAGCGGCAGCAGCGATTTTACCCTGGATCGCATTACATGACCTGCCGCGCTCTCCCGCCTGGAATGGCGCGCAGTTCGGGAGCATTTCGCCGGGCCGCCGGCGGCACTGCGCGGACGCCCTGCACATACGCCAACTCCCCGCCGATCCAGCCGCCTACACCGATCACCGCAAGCGCAAAGATCGACAAGGCAAACGGAAAGAATGCCTGTTGCGAGTTGGAAACTCGCAGATAAAAATCGGCTGCGAAAATACCCGTCCCCGTGAGGTTGACGAACAGGTGGTAGCGCGCAAACTGTCGACTACGGCTTTCTTCGAGGGAAAAAAAGTTGATCAGGCCGGGAATCGCCGCGATTATCGCACTCGCGATTCCGCCGCCTATTGTATACAGGGCGATAGCCTTCCAGACACCGCCGCCGCCTGTCGTCGAGAAAAGATCGGCCACCAAAGAGAAGATCCACAACCCCACCGGCATGACGACGAGCATGGGGTGAACGGGATGTTTGCCAATACTGGCTGAAGTGGTCATATGATGCTCCTCTCAATTGAGGCGGCGGCGTCTAATTGCAGATTTACATTAGATGCGTCCGGCCAGGGCTAAAATGATGACGATCAGTAAAATTAAACCGAGACCGCCACTCGGGAAATAGCCCCAGCCGGCGCTATACGGCCACGTAGGTAAGGCGCCGAGTAGCAAGAGGATAAGGATAACTACCAAGATCGTTCCCATGGTCCACCTCCTTTATTCCTAACGCGATGCTAACGCGTTGTATCCCACCTAAACGTTACCCAATCCGCCGGTTCACCCTAGGGAAGTATTTCCCGGCGGAAAGTAAATTTTACTATCTGCGTCACCTCCTTCGATCCGGCTTTGCGGCCGACTGCCGCGTGTTTCATTGGAAAACTCGCGGCCTTTTATCAGTGAATAAAGAGGAGCAAGGGATATGCCATCATGGGCGGCGGGCGCCGCCCTGACGGATGGCTCTCACAATTGAGCGGCGTGAAGTGAAGAAGTTCGCCCAGGGATCCTTGCGCAAACGGGCGAGGCGCTTACGTATATTGAGGAGGGTGAAATGATCGGCACCATCCAGATCGTCGAGCTCTTCCCAGCGGAGCGGCGCCGACACCGGCGCGCCGCTGCGCGCGCGGGTCGAATACGCCGCGATAGCTGTCGCGCTGCGACCGTTTCGCAGGTAATCGATAAAAATTTTCCCCGCGCGCTTCGCCTTCGACATGTTCGTTAGGTACTTGTTAGGGACCTCGCGCGCGACGCTCTCCGCTATCCGCTTGGTAAATTGTTTCGCGTCGCCCCATTCAACCTGCGGGACAATTGGAACAACGACATGCAATCCTTTGCCGCCTGTAGTTTTGACGAACGCCTCGAGTTCCAACTCCGCGAGCCGGCGCCGCAACAGCCGTGCCGCTTCGACTATCTGTTTCCAAGGCAAGCCGGTATCCGGGTCCAAGTCAAAAACCAGTTGGTCCGGCATCTCCACGTGCTCGGCACGAGAGCCCCACGTGTGCATTTCGAGCACGCCCATTTGTACCAGAGAGATCAGACCCGAAGTCGAATCGATCATGACGTAGCGGCCGGAGCCCCTGCGCTCTTTTACATTGACGCGCTTGAACGATTCCGGAAGGTTGTCCTCGATATGCTTTTGATAAAAGCATTTTCGGTAGCCTTCCGGACAGCGCACCATCGTCAGCGGCCGCCGCGTAATGTACGGTAAAATCCATTCGGCGATCTCTTCGTAATAACGAGCGACGTCCAGTTTCGTGATACCTAATTCCGGATAAAGAACGCGCTCGGGATTGCTCAGGACAACACCGGCAATTGCGACGTTATGCGAGTTTTGCGCGACGTTCGCCGGAGCCGGCTCCGGCAGCTCGCGAGCAATCACCCGCGGCGACTTGTCTTCGCGGAGGCCCTTGAAAGAAGGATGACGCAGCATACCGTCGCGCGTCCAGCCGGTGAATTCAATTTCCGCGGCATGGCGGGGACGCACCCAATGAACTCCTTCGCGCCGCGGAAGCCGAGGCGGATTGGCAAACGGCGGATTAGACATTTCAATTTTCCCCAATCGTGCGCGAAGATCCTGCAGTGAGCGGTGGCTGAACCCCGTACCAACCTTCCCGGCATAGACTAATTCGCTTCGCTCATTATTCACGCCTAGAAGCAGCGCGCCCAAGCCCGTGCGTGAGCCGGAAGGCTCGGTAAACCCGCCGATGACAAACTCCTGACTCGCATGGCATTTGATCTTGAACCAATCGCGCGCGCGGCCGGCGCGATATGCCGAGTCCTTGCGCTTGGCAATGATGCCTTCGAGACCGCTTTGACAAGCACGCTGATAAAACTCCTTCCCTTTGTCGGTCACGTGGTCGCTGAAGCGAATCGCAGGTGTCTTGTGGCGGCGATCAGTGAGCAACCGGGACAGAAGCGTTTTACGCTCGAGCAGCGGCAACACTCTCAAGTCATAGCCGTTGTGAAAAAGAAGATCGAAGGCGTAATAGACGAGCCGACCGGTGTCGTTTCGGCCAAGTGCTTCCTGCAAAGACTGAAAATTGCTCGAGCCGTCCGAGTCAATAACGACGATCTCGCCATCGAGGAATGCTTCCGTTACAGGAAGATGCGCCGCGGCCGGCGCCAAGTCGCCGAACCGCTCGGTCCAGTCGTTCCCCTCGCGCGTAAAGAACCGTGAACGGCCGCCTTCGATCCTGCATAGTGCGCGATAACCGTCGAATTTGATTTCATAGAGCCATTCCTCTCCCTCGGGAACGGCATCGATCAGCGTCGTAAGCTCGGGCTCGACAAAGGCGGGCAGCTTCGCGGAGGCCACAGTCGGGCGAGGCTCGGTTCCTGAGCTTGCAGCTTTACGCTGTGGTTTTCGCAGGCCTGGTTTGCGGACATTTCGCGCTATGCTTCCACCCATCATCCCGCCAATCGCCGCTCGTCCATCGAGGGATACAGATTTTAAACGCTCGGCAAGTCGGTCCGGCGCTTACCTGCCTCCGTGCTTGGTCGGCGCCGAGCGATCCTTCGGCTCTGCGCCTAGCGCTCGCAGCGCGTTCAGCACGACGTCGAGCGTAATCGTCTGCGGCCCGCGCATGCTTTCTTCTTCCGCGACCTGAAGCTCGCGAACATCATATTCCCATCTTTGCAGGATTTGAATCTTTTGGCTGCGCGACAATTCTGTACTGTGCAACACGTCGGCGGGATTCTTAAAGACCAGCGCCGGATCGAGCAACGCCTTCTCGAAATCGATCATCTTAACACCTCGATGACTTTTTAAATCCTATTTGTGAAGATAGCATCCGCCGCAGTGAAATATAGTCGGACCGCTATTGTTTACCTATATGAGGCAAATACCTCAATTGAAGCCGCCCGGAGGTGACTTATCTTGTTAAGCAAGGTGCAGGCGCAAAATCACCCCGGAAAGGAGGATAAGCCATGCTGAACTGGGCGATAACCTTTTTGATTATCGGGCTGATTGCCGGCGTGCTGGGACTATCGGGCGTTGCCGGCGCCGCCACGGAGATCGCTTGGATTTTATTCGTTGTCTTCATGGTGCTGTTTTTGGTCAGCCTCATCATGGGACGGCGGACGCCACCGGTTGCTTAAATAGCTCGGGGTGCGTCGATTTTAGGGTTGTGGACCAACGAGGAGGGGGAGGTCTATGTGTAAGATCGTGGTGGCGATTGGGTTGACGGTTGGTTTGGGCTGGATCGGTCAGGCTACTGCCGCCGACCTACTCGGAAGGGATTCTTCCGGCAACGCTCGTTATAGCGAGCGCGCGCATAAAGGAAATTGGGAACGTGGTAAAGAGGAACTCACACGCGAGTTGAAGATTGGCGAAGAAAAGGGTTTTTATCGACGTGAACTCGAAAAACTAGGCTACCAAGTTACTTCCGTCAACTATGATAAGCCTGATTATCTCGAATACGAGGTCGTCAAAGGCGATCAGACCTACGAAATCCAGCTCGACATCGACAAGGCAAGCCATCGCGCAAGCAAAGTCGACGTGACGGCGAATCTCTACAAGGCGGACACCACCAATCGAGTTTTGCAGGGCCACAAGCTGGCCGACCGCGAAAAGACCGACCAGGGTCTTTTTCACGCGCGAAACTCTCGTTTCAGCGATCGCGATCACAAAAGTAGCTGGGAAGCAGGCAAAGAGGAGTTGGTGCGCTCGTTGAAGATCGGTGAGGAGAAACCTTTCTACCGCCGCGAGCTGCATAAACTGGGCTATCAGATTACCTCGGTTAACTCGGACAAGCCGGAGTACACGGAATACGAGATCGTCAAAGGCGATCGCAGTTATGAGATCGCCATCGATTTCGAGAAAAACAGCCACCGCGCCAACAAGGTCGACGTCGGCACGAACATGTGGCGGGCAAAAGAAACCGACGAGGCTTTGAAACGCAACCAGGATAAGACCCAGGCAAAACGTTAGCGTCCGAGATGCTCCAGCCGGTTAGTCCGGCGGGACAAAAAAACGGGCGAGAGCCATCGGCCTCTCGCCCGTTTTTTTGCGCGGATTGTTTGCTGCTTACTGATTGCCGCTGCTCGATCCGCTTGACGAAGACCCGCCGCCGCTCTTAGAGCTTCGTCCCGAAGCGCCGGAGGAGCTACCCGATGAACCCATGCCGGAACTCGATGAGCCGCTTGAAGAACCGCTCATACCCGATGAACTGCCGGAAGAACTCGATCCGGAGGAGCCTAGGCCGGAGCTGGAGCCGGTCGAGCCCGATCCGGAGCTGCCGAGGCTGCTCGAATCCGACGATCCATTGCTCTTCGATGAGGAGCTTTTCGATGAAGGGCTTTTACCGGAGGAGGAGCCGCTGCCGCTTACGCCGAGCTTCTCTTTGGTTTGATTATCGAGCGTGCCGGACGCGCTGAGTCCCTGCTGCTGCTGGAACGCTTGCAACGCCTGCTTCGTTTTCGGGCCCATGATGCCGTCAATCGGCCCGGGGTCTTGTCCCTGATCCTTCAAAGCCTGCTGCACTTTCTTCACATCCTCGCTGCCCGCCGCCGCACCAGTCGCACGCGATGACGACATGCCGGTCGACGAGGTATCCGAGCTCATGCCGGACGTACTGGACGAAGACGACATGCCGGAGCCGCTCGATTTGCTCCCCGTCTGGCCGCTTCGGCTCCCCTCTGTCCCTTGAGAGCCTTGCGTCATACCTTGATCGGTGCTTGTACCGCTCTGCCCGTAACCTCCCTTGCTTCCGCTGCTCTGGCCGGTCGCGCCGCTGCTGGAGCCTTGACCGGTGGCCGAGCCGCTGGTCGAGCCTGAACCGGTCTGTGCCCAAACGGGCGCGGCCCCTATCACGAGCGCTCCCATCAGCACCAATGCCGATGAGAGCCGATTAGAATAGCACATACTGCGTCCCTCCTTTCAGGGAGTCTCGATGCGCCTGCTCGCACTTTCCGTCAAAGATTTTTTGCGCCAACGGAGGCGAGAACACCGCCACGCAATTAAAGCGTGCGGGCGGGCCGGTTCTTTGTCAATTTAGGAAGATACTTGAGCGGAATAAACCCACGAACGAATTAATGCGAAATCGTGTGGCCTAAGTATAATGGAACTCCCGCAGGGGCGAGTGACAGGGCGGGACGGCTGCCCGGCTGGGGGAGGCGGGAAAAGAATGTTCCGAGAAGATTCTCGATAGATAGGACCCCGGCGGCGCGACCACCGCTATTGACGACAATCCCGATAACACTGCCGGATTTATCGATTACGGCGCCGCCGCTCATATGGTTCTCGACGCGTATCCCCCAAACGGTGCTGGCAGGAATGTTGTTGGCCGCGAGAAACCGCGGGTCATAGATTTCATGGTTCCACGCGAAGTAGGCACGGCGTCGGTCTTCGGTTAAATTCAAAAATCCGTCGGCGATCGCGAAATCCGTTCCTTCGGGATAGCCGGCAATGAAAACCTTTTTGGGCGGCATAAGAGGCTTAAGCTCTAAACTGGCGCTCGGGGCAGCCTGATCGTGGAAATCTTGACCGAAATCGTGCAGCTTCCAATAATCGAAGCGGACGTTCGGACCCTTGAGTCGTCCGATGACGAAGTCTTTCAACTTAATTGTTTCTTCAGGACTCTGTTTGCCCGATTTCGTCGATTCTTCGCTGGTAAGATAGGCCACAAGCTCGATCTCATACTCGACGCCGTTGTTCAGCGCGCGGTACTCGATGTTCGGATGTTCCAATGAGCAATCGACAGCGGCCGACACGCTGCGCCGGGTTCTATTATTCTCCAGGCAATACTTCATGACATGATATGCCGTAACGAACAGTCCGTCGGGTGAGATGATGAAGCCAGAGCCGATGAGAGCGGGCGGGCCGTTGGCGTCTTTCCGCTGGACCACGATTTTAAGGCTGCGTGAGCGCGCGTGGTCCCAGGTAAAGGCAGGCCCTTGAGCTTGTAGCTCCTTCGCATCGGTCAGGAGACCGCCGTGTGTACTTGCAGGAAGCGGATAAAAGAGGAGGAAGATTAGTACGAAGGGTTTGAAGATGCGTCGAAAACCCATCAGGTAAGAACTCTATGTACATGAAATTTAGAGAAAGCTCCACTAAAAAGTAATAGCCGGCGAAAACGGTGCGAGACGGTTGGCTCTTGTAACGAAAAACTGTTAGGGTTTCAGGATTTACAGGGAGAAGGAAGCTGCCCGGTGGTGGCGCTGGTCTTCAAAACCAGTCTGGGTATCGTAAGGTGCCCGGAGGGTTCGACTCCCTCCCTTCTCCGCCAATCGAATTCTAAAGAGGCGTGAAAATTCAGCGAGAGGGCTTCTCAGCTGCGGGAATCTTATCTTCCGCTACGGGGATTTTCTCAGCGGGCGCCGGAGGCTTGTCTGCGGAAGTGAGGTTTCCGCCTTCGTTTTCGGGGTGAGCTGCATTAAACAGCTTAAACCCACCCCAGCCGAACTCTCCGATCGCGTCTCCCGTGCGCGCATCGTAGAGGTCGATCAACATGTACTTATCCGGATGTCCAGCGAGGTAG
>JAJPJQ010000032.1 GCA_021324155.1 Pseudomonadota bacterium | reverse complement strand
CGTGCCGAGGAGCCCGATGAACGGCGCGCTGCTCGCGACCGTTCCGAGAATCCACAGGTTCTTTTTAAGCTTCTGCCCCTCGGCGAAAATCGCCTCGTTCATGAACGCCGTCGCGCGCTCGAGGCTGCCCGCGTCGCCCTGAGAAAGCGCGGCGAGGAAAAGCCGCGCCGCCGCGAGCTTCTGGTTCTGGCGGCATAACGCGAGCGCGAGATCCTTCCGGCCCTGCTTGACCGAATCGACGAGCGACTCGGCCATCTGCTCCGACGCGCCGCCCGCGTCGCGTAGCGACCAGAGCCGCTCGAGAATCACGGCGACGCTTAGGATCGACATGACGATCAGCGGGTAGGTAGCGATCGCGCCGCGGTTGATGATTTCTATGAAACTCAGCGGTTGCATCCTTCTCCCTTCGACTTTAAAAAGTCAGACTACCGACGGCCGCGACAGTCGTCAAGCGCGCATGCTAGAAGCCGAGCACCAGCCGCAGCAGAGTCTGCACGATGAGCCGGAATATCCCGCTCGCGATATTCGTCTTCCATTCGGCGGCTTCGACCGGCGGCTGCGGATAGGCGAAAATTCCCTGCGTGCCGGTTTCGACCCAGGCGCGCGGCTGGGCGGCGGACTGCGTCAGGCGCCTCAGCCATTCTTCCTCCGGCATATTCGTTTCACGGGTTTTTTTCTGAAATTCCTTGTAGCGGCTGAAATCGCCGCGGTTGAGCCAGATTCCATCGCAATGCACACAGCGTAAAAAATGTACACCGGCGGGCAGCAGCGGATCGTTGAATTGTTGCAGGCGATCAGCGCAGCGCGGGCAGTAAAGCAGCTTTTCGGGCAGTACTAGCGGCTGCCGCAACAGCGCATCGTCGACCCGGTCGATACGCTGCGCCTCTTCGGGAGCGATCGGGAACAGCTCCCACTTGTCGCACCAGATGCCGCCGCAGCGCCCGCATTGATCGAGGACGATCAGGCGGCCCGGGTCGGCGCGGGCCGAGACCTGTTTCATCTCGATGTCGCAAACCGGACAGCGCGCAGTCAGCGCCATGGAAACTCTCGTGGAGAAACGAAGCGGCTCGTCATGCAGTCATTTTCGGCGCCCCCGCCATACGGTAAAGCAGCATGATGCGGCGCGCGAGCGGCGGATGCGTGCTCAAGAGATCGGCGAACGCCCCTTCGCGGTCGTCGACTCTTCGATTGAGCGGATTAACCAAAAACAAATGCGCGGTGCCGCGCGTCGCGCGGCCGAGCGGCATCGCGGCGTCGCGGATTTTTTCCAGCGCGTGAGCGAGCCCGATCGGATTGCGCGTGTATTCCGCCGAAGCCGCGTCGGCGAGATATTCCCGCTGCCGGGACACCGCCATCGCGAGCAGGCGCGAAAACAGCGGCGCGACGATAATCAGCAACAGGAGCGGCACCGCGAGCAGCGCACCCTTACCGGCGACGCGATCGCGCGTGCGTGAGCTATAAAACGATCGCTGCGCCCAGTCGGAGAGCAGCACCACGCCGCCTAGCAGCACAGTAACGAGCAGCATGAGGCGCGTGTCGCGGTCGCGGATGTGCGCGAGCTCGTGCGCGACCACGCCCTGCGTCTCCTCGCGGTTGAGCAGCACGAGCAGGCCGCTTGTGACGCACACCGACGCATGCAGCTCGTCCCTGCCCGTCGCGAAGGCGTTAGGCGATGGATCGAACATGATGTAGGTCTTCGGCATCGGCAGCCCCGACGCCAGCGCCATCTCGGTCACGATGTTCTGGAGCTCGCGCTGCTCGGGCACCGTCAGGTTGAGCCGCTCTGCGCCGAGCGAATTCAAGATCAGCTCGCTGCCGCCGTAGTAGGATGACAGCGCGATGCCCGTTGCCATCGCGAGCGCAACCACCGTCGCGACCGGAATGCCGGAGCCCGCCGAAATATCGAAATAGAGAAAGTCGACGACGGCTCCGACCAGAAGAAAAACGAGAAAGAAGATGAAAATGAGAAAACGGCTCGCGCGGCGGTTGTATTCCTGGCGCGCGGAAAAATCTTCGAGCAGGCTGTAGGCGGCCTCCGCCATCAAGCGGGCAGCGACAGATCGACGCGTGGCGCGGCTTTTTCGCTGTCGGCCACGGCGAAAAACTCGCCCGGCTTGAAGTTGAAAAACGACGCCACCATGTTGCCCGGAAACGCCTGCTGCTTCGTGTTGAAGCGCATGACGAGGTCATTGTAGTACTGGCGCGCGAACGCGATCTGATTTTCCGTCGTCGTGAGCTCCTCCTGGAGTCTCAGCGCATTGTCGTCCGCCTTCAGGTCAGGATAATTTTCCATGAGCGCGAGAATACGCCCGAGCGACTGGCTGAGCGCGTTTTCCGCGACGGCGGTTTCCTTCACGCTCGTCGAGGTCACGGCGCGGCTCCGAGCCTCCATGACTTTTTCGAGCGTCTGCTGCTCGTACTTCATGTACCCGCGCACGGTCTCGATGAGATTGGGAATCAAATCGTGCCGTCGCTTGAGCTGCACATCGATCTGCTTCCATGCGTTTTGAATGCCGTTGCGCAGCGCGACGAGCGCGTTATAGGTGACGACGACCCAGATCACCGCCGCCGCGAGAAGCGCGAGAACAATCCATCCGCCCACTCCGCCCTCCTTTCGCTAACGCACGCGACCGTTCGACGATTCGGCGATCAGCATCGATTCCGAGATATCGCGCACCGACGGCGTTCCGGTCATGATGAGCACGCGCCGCATTTCCTCGGTGAGCAGATCCATCACACGCGCGACGCCGTCGGCTCCCGCCGCGCCGACCGCCCATCCGACGGGCCGTCCGACGAGCACGGCCCTCGCTCCGAGCGCGAGCGCCTTGACGATGTCGCCGCCGCTGCGGATGCCGCTGTCGAGCAGGACCGTCGCGTTTTTCCCGACCGCGTCGACGACTTCGGGCAGCGCCTCGATCGCCGCACGGTTGAAATCGAGAAGACGGCCGCCGTGATTGGAGACGATGAGCGCGTCCGCGCCCGCATTGACCGCGTCGCGCGCGTCGTGCGCCCCCATGATGCCCTTGATCACGACAGGCAGCGCGACGCGCTGCTTGAGCCATTCGATGTCTTTGAGCGAAGCACGCTGCCCTTTGCGCGGCTTGCCGTCCTTCGTCGAGAGCGGCACCTCGTCGCCGATCTTGACCGGCTGCACGACGTCCATCGTTATGCCGACCGCGGCGAAGCCGAGATCCTCGGCGCTTTTCGCCTGCTCCAGCACCGCCTCGCGCCCGCGGCTCAGATAGCCCATGAAGACGAGCGGCGCCGCCGTCGCTTTCGCCCAGTCGCGGACCTCGAATTTCGCCGCGTGGCTCACGAACATCATGACGCCGCGCTTGCCAGCGCCCTCGGCGACCTGTCGCTCGGCGTCGTCGCCGATCAGGCTGAAGCTCCCGACTGGGGCGACCATCGCCGGCAGCGGCAGCTTGCGCCCGAAAAGCTCGATCGAAGTATCCGGATCGTTGATGTCGTGAAAAATCCGCTGGCGGAAAAGATAGCGTCCGAGCAGGCGCTGGTTGCGCCGCATCGTTGAGGAGCTCTCGGCGGCGCCCATGAAGTGATGCCACGCCTCGGCGGGCATTCGATGCCGCGCGAGCTCGCGCAGATCGCGGAGCCCCATCGCGGTAAGCGGCTTTTCAGCGGGCGGCATCAATTGGACGAAGCGATCTCCCACCAGTTGCGGCCGGGGTCGCTGAGCAGAAACGAGACCCGGCCGTTGTCACGCGTCACGTCGCGCAGCTCGGTCAGGCCGAGGTCTTTGCCGGTCGCGGCGAGCTTGCGGTGTGCCTCTTCGACCGCGCCGGCGGATGCGAGAGCGATCGTGAAGCGGAAATTGGGCGAGAACGCTTTCCACTCCGGCCGCACGGCGCAGACGACGTAAGGCTTGCTGTCGGGGTGTTTGACATAAATCACATGCGGGTTCGCCTGATGGACTTCGAGGCCGAGCGCGTCGGTGTAGAATTTCCACGACTGCTGCAGATCGGAGCAGGCGAGCGTGCCGTGCGTGAAGCCCTGCGGCACGTAGCCGCGGCCGGGAAAGCGCTCGGCGGGATACTGCGTTTCCCAGTGCGGCGCGCGCACGCCGCCGGCGCGCGTCTTCCATACGTCCTTGCGCAGCGCCTCGGCGTAGCACTCGATCTCCCAGCCGTTGGTTCCCGGCTCGAGAAAATAGACCGAGTACGAGCCGTGGCTGTAGGTCGGCTTGCCGATCTGGTCGATCTTGTACTGGTCCTTGTGCGCGCTGAGATACTCGTAGGCCGCGTCGACCTCCGCCGTGGTCTCGACGCGCACGCCCCAGTGATTGTGCATCTGCTTCGCCGGCGCATCCGGCCCGGCCTCGTGGATGGTGAGCAGCCAGTCGGTGTTCGGGTGTTTAAGCGTGACCTGGCCCGGCCGCTCACCGATTTTCTCGAACGCGAGCAGATCGGTGGCCACCGGCACGCTGTCTTTCAAGTACCGGCACTCCATGTGGGTCTCGGTCAAGCCGATCGGGCGCATCGCAGTCCTCCGAAGGTCGGAATTCTATTGGAATTTACAGCGCAGGGTGCGGGGTGTCAAACGGCATATCGCTAATGACCGATTTGATTGCTGAGCCCCAGGCGGGCGGCCAGCTTTTTCAAATTATCGACCTGCATCGGATTTGTGGCGCGTTCGATCTGCTTCGTAAATTGCAAAGAAGCTTCCTCGGCTCGTCCCAGTTTGGCCAGAATAATTCCCACAATGACGCGCGCGTTAGCCTCTCCGCTGAGCAAAGTTTGGTTGAAATCGATCCAGTCTTTTACGATCGCTTCACGCGAACCGAACCGTTCAAGAAATGGTAATCCATCCTTGATCAGCCGTTCGCGAATGTCCGCGGAAACCATCTCCGGTGCTACTAGCGGCCACCAGAGGTCCGTCCGTGCGCCACGGAGGTCTCCAAGACGGGCGCGAAGATGACAAGAAAACTCGGCGATAAACTTTTTGGATTCACCGGGATATTCTATTTCCTCGACCTCCGGAACAAAAACACCGAGATTCACCGTGAAATACCCGTAGAGATTTTCCCGCATTCCCGGAATTTCGTAAGTGCCGGGTGGATCGTATCGGCCCATTTGAAAATTGATGACCTGAACCAAGCCATCCTTGCCCACTCGATTGTATGTACGATTACGTTTTCGAAAACCGCGCGTACGAAACAACTCCGCCATATCCGATTGAATATGGTCCATTATTTCTGCGGCGGGAGAGGGCAATGTGTTCCCTAGACAGTCAAGTCAGTGGCTTCTTCGTGAAACGAAGATATGACTTTAGCGCTCCATCAATCAGTGTTTGATATCCTCTCCCGGTTCTTTGTGATTCCGCCCTAAAACGCTTTACAACTGCATCGTCGAGATAGATCGTAATACGCGTTTTTCCCGTCTGAGGAATCACTCCCCCACGTTTGCCTTTGGAAAAGTCATACTCCCTCTTCATAAGCCCTTCTGCGCAGGGATGAAGGTATTACTTATACCGAATTTGCTCTCGGCGGCGGGTTAAGAGGCTGTCCCCGCGATGCCCAGCGATCCAGTCTAATCACTAGCCCAATCGCTATCGCTGAATATATCGATGCGGCGTACCACAACCATCGTGGAATCGTTGCAACGGCGTCTGCTCCACGAAGAAACGCGAACGCGAACAAACAAAAGACGCCAAAGATAACTGTTGTCGGCAGGATGATCATTAAAGTATGTCTGAATCGAGAAGATCGAATAATAAGCGGAGTAAGTCGATCGATGAAAAGTATCGTGAGCAAGAGGACTAGGCTAAGCACCAGACCGAATAAGCCGTCAACGGCAAACAGCACGGCGCCCAAACCAAGCCACATTACCCAAACCGCACAAGCAAGTTTGTTCATAACTCGACGCTAGTCAAATCATCACCGTGCCGCAGTTCACGTTGACCGCCTGGCCGGTGATGTAGGACGCGGCGTCGCTGGCGAGAAAGAGAACCGTGCCGACGAGGTCTTCGGGCTGCATCGCGTAGCCGAGCGGATTGCGGACAAGCCGCTCGTGCAGCTCGGCGGGCGTGCGGTGGCTCCGCGGCAGCTCGGTGTCGATGATGTTCGGGCAGACCGCGTTCGCGGTCACGCCGTCGGGGCCGACCTCGCGCGCGAGCGCCTTGATGAAGCCGACGATGCCGGCCTTGGACGCGGCGTAGTGCGCGCCGGCTACGGCGCCGGTGTGCGCGATGCCCGAGGCGATGCTGATGATGCGGCCGCTCTTTTGGGCGCGCATCGACGGCACGAAAGCGCGGCAGCAGAGAAAATTTCCGCCGAGATTGACGTCGAGCACGCGGTCCCAGATTTCCTCGGTTATTTCCGTCACGCGCGCCTGCGGAAAAATACCCGCGTCGTTGACGAGAATGTCGACGCGCTCGAAGCGGCCGAGCGCCTGCCGCGCGAGGTTGGCCACGGACTCCTCGCTCGCGACGTCGGTCTGCACCGCGATCGCGGTCACGCCGAAGTTCCGCGCCTCGGCGGCGACCTCTTCGGCCTTGTCGCGCTGGAGATCGGCGACAGCGATGTTCGTGGCTTCGCGCGCGAGGCCCAGCACGATCGCGCGCCCGATGCCCTGCGCGCCGCCGGTGACGACGGCGGATTTGCCTTTGAGCCGCATCGGTGTCATGGCATCACCCATCCGCCGTTGACGTGCAGCGTCTGTCCCGTGATCTGCGCGCTCGC
Organism: Pseudomonadota bacterium; assembly: GCA_021324155.1. GTDB lineage: Bacteria > Desulfobacterota > Binatia > UBA9968 > UBA9968 > JAJPJQ01. Next base: position 50,133 of record JAJPJQ010000032.1, on the reverse strand, counting down.
CGGACTGGAGAGAAAATAAAAAGCCTCGGCGATGTCCTCCGGCGTGCCGTTCCGCCCGAGCGGAATCTCCGCCGCGCGCTTCTGCCGCGCTTCGGGGTCCCAGCCTTCCATCACGCGCGGCGTGTCGGTCGGACCTGGCGCGACCACATTGACGAGCACGCCGTCGGACGCGAGCTCGAGCGCGAGCGACTTGCTGAAGCCGATCACACCGGCTTTCGCCGCCGAATACGGCGTGCGCAGCGCAGAGCCGGTGACGCCGTAGTTCGACGCTGTATTGATAATCCGCCCGCGCTTTTGCCGGATCATCGCCGGCGCGGTCTCGCGGCAGAATAAAAACGTTCCCTTGAGATTGATGTCGAGGACTTCCTTCCACTCGGCCCAGGAGAGCTCTTCGAGGCGCTTGCGGTAGAAGCTTCCGCCGGCGATGTTGGCGAGAATGTCGATCGTTCCGCGGCGGTCGAGAACGCGGGCAACGGCATCCTTCACTTCGCCCGCGCGGCGCACATCGACGCGGACGGCCTCGGCGTCTGCGCCGTTAATGCGAATCTCGGCGCAGGTTTTTTCTGCCGCGTCGGCCTCCCAGTCGGCTACGACGACGGCGATTCCTTCCGTGGCGAATTTCAGCGCGACCGCGCGGCCGATGCCGTTGCCGCCGCCGGTAATGAGCGCTATGTCCGCCACGCATTACCTGCCCTGGTAGATTTGTTGAACCTGCGGAGCGTAAAGCTCCTGGACCGCTTTGCGGTCGATTTTGACTTTGAAGCCGGTCGCGCTTCTGATCTGCGCGGGAAAATCTTCGCGCATGAGCGCGATATCGCGAATGCGCTCGTGCTCGTCGAGGGCCCGGTTCATATCTTCGATGCGGCGCATGATCGCATCGCGCATTTCCGCGTCCGTGAGCGAGGCGGCGGATTTGCCGAGCGCGGCGGCGATCGCGGCGCTATCCGGCACGACGAGCGCGGCCATGAACGGCTTGCGGTCGCCCAGCAGCAGCGCCTGCCGGATGAACGAATCGCCTTCCAAAACCATCTCGAGCTGGCGCGGATCGATGTTCGACCCGTCGGTACAGTAGAAGACGTCTTTTTTCCGTCCGACGATGCGCAGCGAGCCGTCGGACTCCAGGATGCCCAGGTCCCCGGTGTGGAACCAGCCTTCGCCGTCGATCACGTCGCCGGTCGCGCGCGGATCATTGAAGTAGCCGGGCGTCACCGTCGGACCGCGCACGAGGATCTCGCCGTCATCGGCGATGCGCACTTCGACGTTGGCGAACGGCTTGCCCAGGTTTCCGGGTCGCATGTCGCCGATCCCGGAGAGCGTCACGCCGCCGCATTCCGTCGAGCCGTAGGAACCGAGCAGCGGAATGCCGACGAGCTGGAAAAACCGCATAATACGCGGCGGCATCGGCGCACCGCTGTAACTCATGTATTTGATGCGACCGCCGAGTGCGCGACGGACGGACTCTTTCAGCCGCTGCTGCAGTTCCTCGAAGCGCGCGGCCTCGGTCGCATCGAGCGTTCCGCCGTCCTGCTTTTTACGGTCCAGCCGCTCCAATTCCTCCCAGGCGCAGCCATGGTCGTCGCGCGCGAGCAGCGCGGCCCAGATTCTTTCCATCACGCGCGGGACGATCGTCATCGATGTCGGCGACAGCGCCGCGATGCTCGCAATATCGACGTCGAGCTCCATCGCCTCCAGCATCGCCGTCGTGCGTCCCGTCGCGGCGCCTTTGTGGAAGCAGAAGCGCCCGAGCAGGTGGTTCGTCGTGAGCACCATCGCCGCGACCTCGTCGGGCTTGCTGAGCGTGAGCGGCTGCCCCGAGGTGATGTTCGAGAGAATATTCTTCTGCGTCTTCATGACGCCCTTGGGATCGCCGGTCGAGCCCGACGTGTACATGATCGTCGCGAGATCGTCCTCGTGAACCGATTCGAGAATCTGCTGAAGTCTCCCCTCCGGCGCGTGCCTGCCGCGCGCGCGCAGCTCGTCGAACGAAATGGCGCTGGGCAGATGAGTGCCGGAGGAAGCGAAAACGATAATGTGTTCGAGCGCGGGCAGCTGTCCCTTGAGGTTCAGCAGTCGTCCCGCGCCGGTCTCGTCGGTGACGAACGCCGCGCGCGCGCCGGCGTGCGCGAGCTGCTTGAGCAGCGTAACGTCGGAAACGCGCGAGGAGATGACGACGTTGGATAGACCGGCGCCCAATGTCGCCATGTCGGCGCAAAGCCACGGCAGGCTGTTTTCGCCCACGATCGCGACGCGGTCGCCGGCGCGCACCCCGAGGGAATCGAGGCCGAGCAGTGTTTCGCGCACCATCGCCGCGAAATCGCGCCAGGAGATTTCTTCGAATTTGCCCGCACTTTGGAGCTTGAGAAATGTTTGGTTGCCGAGCTGTGCGGCGCGTTGGAAAAAGACTTCGCCGAGGTGGCGATAGTTCGGCTCGGTGTTCATGCGATGGGTGTGAAAAGGCCGGGATCGTATTTGGAGCGACCCGGCTTCTCGATCGATTTGAGCCCGCGGATTTCCTTTCGATGATCGTACGCGTAGAGAACCGCGTCGGCGACGTCGTCCATATGCTCTTTCAGGTAGCGCCGCGCCGGCACGGCGAAGCGCAGGAGATCGACGCCCTTCTCGATCTGCCGGCGCGTAAGCGGCGGACCCTTGGTCGCGCGGACTCCGGAGATAGTAAAGATAAACGCAGCCAGCGCCTCGGCCGGATGCTGCTCCGGCGGCATGTCGGGCAAGAATTTGCGCGCGTCGACGAAGACGCCATGACCGGCAGACGGGCGCAGCACCGGCACCTTATCCGCGAGGCGGCGCCACAGGTGCTCGACCTGCTTCACCCGGCTCGCGATATAATCCGAAGAGGCGAAGACTTCGCCGAGCGCTAGCGCGAGGCTCGCGAGCGCGTTCGGCGGCGGTTGGCCGCCGTCGAGCAGCTGCTGAAACGACGCGCGGCCATAGCTCTTCGGATCGCGCGTCGCGATGAAGCCACCGAGCGGCACGAGAAAATCCTTGAGCGCGCTCATCGTTAGGCCGTCCGCCAGCGCGCAGGCCTCGCGCGTGATCTCGGCGATCGACTTAACCGAATAGCCGGGCTCGCGCTGCTGAATGAGATAACTGTTTTCAAGAATCCGGCATGCGTCCAGGAAGACGGGAATTTTGTGCTTGTCGGCGAGCGCGCGAACGGAGCGCAGATTCGCGATCGATACCGGATGGCCGCCTGCGGAGTTGACGCACACTTCGACGTAAATGCAGGAAATGTTTTCCGCGCCGTGCTCGGCGATCACGCTTGCGAGCTTCTTGACATCGAGGTCGCCCTTGAACGGTACGTCGGAATACAAATCGTCGGCTTGATCGGAGATTACGTCGAAGACTTTTCCGCCGTTGGCGTCGATGTGATATCGCGTGGAAGGAAACAGCATGTTGCCGGGAACGATCGTGTCCGGACGAACGTTGAGCTTCATCCACACCCGCTCGGCCGCGCGCCCTTGAACGCATGGTACGATGAACGGAAAGCCGAAGATTTCGCGGAAGCGGCCGACTGCGTCGATCACAGCGCCATCCGCTCCTCCGACCGCAGTCGCCGCCTGCGCAACGCTCGGCGCGCCGAGGCCGCTGTCGCTTTGGAGATCGATGTAAACCATTTCGCTGCCGACGAGCTCGGTATTGAACGACGCGCTTTCGAGCGCCGCTTCGCGTTCGGCGCGCGTCGTACGCCGCAGCGGCCGCGCCACGGCGATATCGTAGGGAACGGAAAATCCTATCTCGTGAGACATGATGTCACGCGTCGCCGTTCGAGACTCCGTTAAGCGACCGCAATCGAATCAGCTTTGGTCAGCCCGCGGCTCCTGCTTCGTTTTTCTCGCTTCGAGAAAAGCCGTCGCCTTGATCAAGATCTTGCGCTCCGTGGCGTAGGATATCTGCTGCTGCGCTTGCGGCATGGCGAACCAGCGGACTTCGTCGACTTCGTGGTCGTGGCGCGAGACGTCGCCCTTCAAAAAACGGAACAAATAAAAATAGACCCGCTTGAAAATCCGGACGGGTTCGCCGGCGCCGCTCTTTTGCGTGTACCAATAGGTGATATCGTCCAGTTTTGCAACAATTTTGCCGTCGAGGCCCGTCTCTTCGCGCACTTCGCGCAGCGCGGTATCCTGGAGCGACTCCCCTTCTTCCACCTGCCCTTTGGGAAGTCCCCAACGGTCGCGCACGCGGATCAGCGCGACCTCTACCTCGCCACGGTGCTGGCGAAAGATGACGCCGCCCGAAGAAATCACGCGGACGGTCGGCCCGGCCGCTGCCGTGTCACGTTTTGGCGATTTCTTCATCCAGCCACCGGACGTACGGCTCGCTGCCTTCGACGATCGGCAGCGCGATGATCTCCGGCACGTCGTAGCTGTGGAGCTCGACGACCCTGTGCTTGAGACTCGCGAAGAGATCGGCCCGGCTCTTAATGATGAGTAGCTCTTCTTCCGCGTGCTCCACCAGTCCGCGCCACCGATAAGTCGATCGAATGCCGGGAATGCGGTTCACGCAGGCAGCGAGCCGCTCCTCGACCAGGGTCGCGGCGATGCGCTCACCCTCGGCGGTCGTAGGAACAGTAACGTAAACCACGATGAATTCGGTCATAACATCGTGATTTTACTACCGCGCTTCCGCGGCAGTCAATCGTGTGGAGGAATCCGCCGGCTAGTGGTGGCTAGCCGTCGAGGATATCTTTGACGGCCTTCGCTTTACGGCGGTTTTTGCCCCGCAAAACCCTGCGGAGCTTTCCGACCAACGCTTCTTCGGCAGCGTTTTTTCTGCCGCCGCGGCCATAGCGCGCGGCGGCGTCGGCGACATAACCCGCGCCGCCCTTGTGCTCCTTGCCGACCAGCAGCCAGTCGACGCTTTTGCCGGAAAGCTTGGCGATGCGCAGCAGAATCCGCGCCGTCGGCACATGGCCGTTGAGGCATTTGGAAATCGTGCCTTGGGGAATGTTCGCGCGGCGCGCGAACTGCGTCGGGTTCATACCGGTCGAATCGATGGTACGGCTCAAACGAGTCGAAAATTGTTTATTCATTCGTTTGCGAATTGCCTATCGTTGTTAGTCGTAACAAAGTCAACGCTTTCGACATGCTAGCAATCGAGTTTAGCAAAATCAAGATACCCCGCTAATCATTTTCGTTTGAGTGCCGGATACCTTCCGGCTTATGTTGAGGTAGCCGTAGACACATGAAGTCAAAGAAGCAAATCCGCTCGGAGGTATGGCGCCTCCTCACCGCCGAAAGGGCCGCGCGCTTTCCCGGCGCCGAAGGCAGAATTCCCAATTTCATCGGCGCCGAGGCGTGCGCCAAAATTCTCGCCGACCTGCCCGCCTGGAAGAAAGCGCGCGTGGTCAAGATCAACCCCGACTCTCCGCAGCGCGCCGTCCGGCAGCGGGCGCTCGCCGAGGGGAAGATTCTTTACATGCCGGCGCCGCGGCTCGCCGAAGATAAGCCGTTTATCGAGCTCGATCCCGAGCGGCTAAAGGGGTCGCCTTACGCCGCTTCGTCGATCAAGGGCGCGCTCCAGCACGGTCGCCCGGTTTCGCTCGAAGAGATGAAAAAGATCGATCTCATCGTCTGCGGCTCCGTCGCGGTCGCGCCTGACGGCGCGCGCGTCGGCAAGGGCGGCGGCTACTCCGATCTCGAGTACGCGCTGCTGCGCGAGCGGAAAAAAGTCGGCGCGAATACGCCGATCGTCACGAGCGTGCATCCGCTGCAGATCGTTGCCGAGAAGATTCCTATGACCAAACATGACATTCCGCTCGACGTGATCGTCACGCCGAAGAAACTGATAATCGTGAAGCGCCGCTACCGAAAGCCGCACGGTATTTATTGGAAGCTGCTGCCCGAAGACAAGATCGCCGCCATTCCGGTGCTCAAGAAATCGCCGCGCTGAGTGGCCAATTTGAAAGGCCGCCCTAGGTGTGTTTTACTAGGGGAAAATTTTCCTTCACATTTTATGCTCAAGATCGATTTCGCCAAGGGAAACGGGCTCGTGCCCGTCATTGTCCAGGACTATCGGACCGGCGAGGTCCTGATGATGGCTTATATGAACGAAGCCGCGTGGAATAAAACCAGGAAAACCGGCAAGGCGCATTTTTACAGCCGCTCGCGCGGCGGATTGTGGTTCAAGGGGGAAGAGTCCGGCCACTTTCAGGAAGTGAAGGACGTTCTCGTCGATTGCGACAACGACACGCTCTTGCTCCGCGTCAAGCAGCGCGGAGGCGGCGCGTGCCACATGGGATACCGGAGCTGCTTCTTCCGCAAGAAAGCGGCCGGCGGATGGAAGATTAACGCGAAAAGAATTTTTGATCCGGATAACGTCTATAAAAGCGCGAAGCATTGATGTGAAGGAATCTGCGCAAAAAGAACTTAAGCTCGGGCTACCGAAGGGAAGCCTCGAATCGATGACGATCGAGCTTTTTAAGAAGTCGGGATGGAAGATCTCGACGACGGGCCGGAGCTATTTCCCCTCGGTCGACGATAAGACGATCCGCTGCAGTCTGGTCCGGCCGCAGGAGATGTCGCGCTACGTTGAGAGCGGCACGCTCGACGCCGGCATCACTGGAAAAGACTGGACGATCGAGAACGACTCCGACATCGAAGTCGTAGCCGAGATGGTCTATTCGAAAACGAGCTTCAGGCCGACGTATTGGGTGCTCGCCGTGCCGCAGGATTCGCCGATCAAGAAGATCGAAGACCTAAAGGGCAAGCGCGTCGCGACGGAAATGGTCAACTTCACGCGGCGCTACTTCGCCGAACGAAAGATTGCGGTCGAGGTCGAATTCTCCTGGGGCGTGACCGAGGCAAAGGCGGCCGAGGGGCTCGTCGACGCGATCGTCGAGGTGACTGAGACCGGCACGACGATTCGCGCGCATGGCCTCAAGATCATCGCCGAGTTGCTGGAATCGAGCCCGCAGCTCATCGCCAACAAGGCCGCATGGCGCGATCCGTGGAAGCGCGAAAAGATCGAGCAGATGAGAACGCTGCTTCAAGGAGCGCTCTCGGCGGAGAACAAGGTCGGCATCAAAATGAACGTGACAGAAGCCGATCTCGATAAAATCGTGAAGCTGATCCCCAGCATCACCGCGCCGACCGTGTCGCCGCTGTACGCGACCGCCGCGCTGCACGGCGTGAAATGGTTTTCGATCGAGAGCGTGATCGCCGAGGATGTTGTGCGCGAGCTGATTCCGAAGCTGATTAAAAACGGCGCGGTGGGGATTATCGAATACCCGCTGAATAAGGTGATCTAGGGAAGACTGGAGCGCACTACTCCGGTAGTCGTTCAATACAACTCGCTCTGTTTCTCCTCCATCTCCTCTTTCGTCTTCTGATCGACCACGTACAAGCCGTTCACGATTTTGATCTTCTCGGGGTCGTAAAAATATTTCGAGGCCTCGACCCCCTCGTCGAACTCGTACATGCGGATCGCGTCCCACGGGCAGATCTTTTTGTCCAGACGGTCCTCCGACTCGGTGCCGATCAATTGCAGCTGGAATTTTTTCGGCACCTTGTCGATGTCGATGGGCTTCTTCGAGCTGTCGAAAAATCGGTTGCCGTACTCGTAAAAAATTTCGCCGGTCTCTTTGTGCTGGTGGATTTTGGTGAGGTCGTCGCTGTAGCACATCTGGCAGCCGATGCACTTGTCGTTGTCGACCCAGACGCGATAGGGCTTCAGGCCGGCCTGCGGCAGCTCTTCGTATAAAAGATTGATGCAGCCGTCGACCGGGCAGTGCACTTCGCAGAGCGGCGAGCCCGCGCAGCTCGAGCAATTCTCGTTCATCACGGCGAGGAGCGCCGTCCCCTTACGCTTTTTTGCCGTCGGCTCCGCCATACTCGCTTCTCCTTGATCGCTGGTAGCGGGAGTTAAGATAAACGAGCCCCGCCGTCAGCAGCAATACCCACCAATAGTGTACCAGTTTTACCTGTCCCCACTCCAGCCAATAGACGAAGTTGGGGGCGCGCGCGATGAGGCGCTTGAGCGTGCCTTCGGCGCCGGAGTAATCCCGCGCCATGCGCTGCGCCTCGGCGAGGCCGTAGAGCGCGCCTTCGTCGTTCGGATTGGCTTTCAGCGCCTGCTCGAACTCGGCGCGCGCCTCGCCCCAGTTGTTTTGATCCGCATAGACCCAGCCGAGATTAGTAAGCGCCTCGCTGTAACCGGGTTTGAGGTCAATCGCGCGCTTAAAGCTCGCCGCGGCTTTCTCCGCTTCGCCTTTCTTCTTCAGCGCGACGCCCATATTGTTATGCGCGGCGGCGAGGTCGGGCTTCTGCTCGACAACCTTCGCATAATCGGCCGCAGCCGCGTTATAATCGCGCTTGATTTCCATCTCGATCCAGCCGCGGAGCGTCCGGGCCTCGACGTGATTCGGATCGAGCGCCAGCGTTTTTTCGATCTCCGCAGACGCTCCCTGTGGGTCGCGCGCGCGGAGCGCGGCGATCGCGACAAATAGGTGAACGTCCGGCTCGGCGGGATATTTTTGCGCGAGGCGCGCGAGCAATTCCTGCGCTTCGGCGTTCTTACCTTCGGATAATTCTTTTCTGCTGCGCTGCCAGTCGGGATCGCGGTCGAGCGTAGCGCCGGCGGCAAATGCCGTGGGCACACCAAGGCAGAGGATCCCCCAGAGCGCGGCCGCCCAGGAAAGCCGCATGCCTATTTCCACATCTCTTCTGGGATTTCGTCCTGTCTTCCCTGCTCGATCAGCTTGTCGTTGCGAAAAGCCTGCTTGAGGCCGATCCAGGTGAAGAACAGGACGAGAAGCAGCATGCCGACAATGGGAATATTGTCGGGTTTGGTTACGATCTCCAAAAAGTTATGTAATCCGCTCGGCTCGGGCATATAAAACCGCCTTTTCAAAGGTAAATATTAGAAAACGTCAGCTAAGTCAAATTATTGACGGGTCGACCGAATTGACTCGGCCTTGCGCCTACGTTATTTTCAACGCGCGCGGCGCGTTTCACTCCACGCGACCGGGCATGAGGTCCCTTCTGCCGAAAAGAATCACCAACGATATCGCCGGAGGCGCCGTCTTTTCCCTTCCGTGGCTCGTCGCGCGCGACGAAGGCCTTTTCGCCGCCGAGGACATCGAAGTCCAGTTCGTGCGCTCGCCGAAGCGCGAAGCCAAGCTCGAGCGCCGCGAGCGCAGCATCAGCGATCCTCAGCAAGTGGACCCGATCGGCGTCCACGTTTTATTCGAGACCGGCGAGGCTCAATTCCAGCGCGGATGCGAATGGGGCCAGATCCGCCGCGCATACGACAGCCGCTGCGGCGGCCTGATCGTCAGCAAGCGCGCCGCCGTCGTATGCCAAGCTATTCTCGTCCGCCCCGATTCGCCTTACGTCCACCCGCGCGACTTGAGCGGCGCGGAAGTGGCCGTGCATTTTCACGCCGGCTCCCACTATCTCACGTTGCAGATGCTGGAGGGCTTTCTGCCGCGCGACAGCATCAAAGTGGCGCACATTCCGGTCACGAGCCGCCGCGTAAAGGCGCTGCTCGAGGGGCAGGTAGAAGCGATCACCGTCGCGGAGCCATGGATATCGTTCGCGGAAAAACAGCAGTGCAAGCTCATTTCCGAGGCGTACTGCCTCGGCTCCGAAGTCGCCGCGCCGGAGATCGACACCGATGTCTACCAAGCCGTCGAGCGCGCACTCAAAAAAGCGGTCCGGCTCATCAACGCCGACAAGAAAAAGTATCTCCACTATCTCATGGCCGATATCCCATCCAAGATCGGCGTTCTCGCGCCCGAGGATTTTCATCTCCCGCGCCTGCGCTATGTCGACCCTGCGCCCTATCCGCCCGAGGAATTCGAGCAGGCTTATCGCTGGATGCTGAGCTGGGGCCTGATACAGCCAAACGCCGCCTTCGAGCAAGTTGTCGACAATCGCATCGCGGTCGCGGATGCGCGGCAGATGAAACGCGCGTAACTACGCCTGTTGATTCCTCGATAAAATTTCATAAAATATCTTTTTTTAAGCGATAACGAACCGGCCCCTTCCGAAATCTTCTCCATGCACCTGCTCACTAAGACGTTCTGCTTTTTTTTAATCTTCGCCTTCATCGCCGGCGTGCCGTGTTCGGCCGCCGAAGCGCAGCCGGTGAACGTGCGCGCGGCGTACCCGTCTGTCGACGTCCAGTACCTGCCGGCATATGTGGCCAAAGCGAAGGGCATGTTCAAAGACGAAGGGCTCGACGTCGAGCTGATCGTCATGCTCGGCGGCAGATCGGGCGTGCAGGCGCTCGCGGGCGGCGGCGTTCATTTCGTCATGCAGATCGGCGCGACGCTGCCGGCGATCTGGAGCGGGGCGGATTTCAAGATTGTGGCGCAGATGCTCAATATGCTGCCGTTCTCTCTCATCGTGCGGCCGGAGATTCAGCGTCTGGAAGAGCTGCGGCGCAAACGCATCGGCCTCAGCGTCGGCACGACGACGCAGGCGCTCGTGCACGAGCTTTTCAAGATCAAGGGGCTCGATCCGGACAAGGGCTTCGAATACGTGAATATCCCCGGCGCCGCGGCGCGCATCGCCGCGCTGGAGAAAGGCCTCGTCGCGGCGGCGCCGATATCGGCGCCGGGCGATTTGAAGGCGATTCACGCCGGCTTCAAGCGTCTGGTCTTTTTCGGCGACGTTCTGCCCGAGATATCCGCGACCGGTCTCATCGCATCGGCGAATTATATCAAGGAAAATTCACGCATCGTCGAGAAGATGGTCCGCGCGATCGTGCGCGGGACACTCGCCGCCCGCGACGAGCCCGGCGTGGCGATCGAAGTCATGCAGAGATTCATGAAAATGAGCCCGGATGACGCGCGCGAGACGTATCGGATCGTACGAAAGTCGCTGACGCCGGTCCTGACCGAAACCGGCGTCCGCAACATGGCCGGACTCGTCTCCGGCTCGGCGAAAATCGCCCAGACGAAAGAGCCGCGCGAGTACATGGATACGGTATTCATCAACCGCGCGCTGGCGGAATTGTCCAAGAAATAGAGTTCGATAGCATTGATCGGCGGCGGTTGCGCGCGGCCGAGCCCTGCTGTAGCATGTTGCGCGAGGTTGGCTGCGCGTTGCGGCACCAGACCGAGCGAGCAAAAGGGGGACGGGCCGATGGAAAGACAAGCGATCGGACCGACGATGAAAGCCGACGACCTGGGCGACAGGTGGGCCGGCATCCGCGAGCTATCGGAAAAAGTCCTGGCGGATTTCAGCCGGCTCGGCGCGAAACAACTCAATCTCCGTCTCAACGAGTCCAATACCGAAGAGAAGCGCCCCGTCTTCGTCGACTGGATCGCGGCCAAGCAGGTCGCTGAGCGGCTCGGAAGAAAGAGCAGCGTCGGCGACGACTGGGGCCGCTCCCGCGTCGGCGATTCCGTTCCATCCCGCGTCTACGAGGAGGCGCTCGCGGGCGCCGGCAGAAAAATCGTCGAGCGCAACTGGAAATCCGCCGACATCTTCAAGGAGAAGCGCCTTGAGTCGAGGATGATGGTGCAGAAAGCGGGCTTGATGTATCAAAAGTTCATCGCTCTCATCGGCGGCGAAGGCGAGCAGCGGCGCTGCGTCGGGCTTTTATCGCTGGCGTTTGAATCCAAGCCGAAGCAGTCCGCCGCGGTCGACGCGAAGATGAAGGAATGGGCTTCGTGGCCAGGCTTCCCCAAATCCGATCTGGTGCGATTTGCGGAAGAGCATTTCGAGGTCGGCGGCCCCTTTCTCAAGGCGCACCGGCGATCGCTATGAATGAAACCGGAAAAGACTCCTAAAAAAAATCCTCCGTCCGGCCCGGCTAGAAGCCGGGACCCGCTCCGCTCGGCCCGCGCACTCAGCGCTCTTCTCGCCGTCGCCAAAACCGCCACCCAGTCGCTCGATACCGACCAGGTGCTGAACGACACGCTCGAGAAGTCGCTTGATATCCTCGGCTTTCAAGTCGGATACATCCGCGTCCTCGACCCGAACGGACGCGATCTCGTCGTGCGCGCCGCGCGCGGCCTCACTTCGCCGGAGTTTCGCTCCAACGTCGTGCCGCTCGACTCGTCGCATCAGAGCATCGGGAAAATCGTCTACGAAACGCTCGCGCCCTACGTCGCTCCCGATTTGCGGAAAGAACCCAAGTTCCGCCACGGCTTCATGGCGAAAGAAGGACTCGTCTCGGCCGCGTTTGTCCCGATCACGTCGAAAAACCGGTCGATGGGCAGGAGCCGGTTTCTGGGCATGATAATGGTCGGCAGCCGGCGGCCGCACCGGTTCTCCGAGGACGAGATCGACCTATTGACGGCGTTCGGCGCGCAGCTCGGTGCGGCGCTCGACAACCTGAACCTCTACGAAGAGGTCAAGGAAGGCAAAGCCTACATCGAAAATCTCGTCGAAAGCGCCGGCGACGCGATCGTGTCCACGGACCTCGAACATCGCATTCTCACCTGGAATGCCGGCGCGGAAGCCGTCTTCGGCTATCGGAAGGAAGACGCGCTCGGCCGCAGCCTCGCTCTTGTGCTGCTGCCGGGCTTCGACAGCGAGCTCGACGACATCCGCAGGCGCGTTGAAGAAAACGGCGTGTTGCGGAACCTCGAGATGCAGCGGCGGCGCAAGGACGGTGCGCGCATCGAGGTCGCGGCGGCGGTCTCGCCGATCCGCGACGGCTCCGGCCATTTGACCGGACTGCTCCATCTCGCGAAGGACGTGACGGACAAAAAGCGCTATGAAGAAAGACTGAAGCAGCTCGACGCGATGAAGTCGGAATTCGTCTCCAGCGTGTCCCACGAGCTCCGAACTCCGCTCACCGCGATTAAAGGATCGGTCGACAACATGCTCGATGGGCTCACCGGCGCTTTGAACGACAAGCAGGGACGTTATCTGACGCGCATCAAATCGAATACCGACCGCTTATCCCGTCTCATCAACGATCTGCTCGACCTCTCCGCGATCGAGGCCGGCAAGGTCGAGCTCACGCCCTCGGGGGTTGCGCTCGCGCCGCTCGCGCGCGACGTAGCGGAGACGCTGCGGCCCGTCGCGGCGGACAAATCGATCCATTTAGAAGTCGCAGCCCCGGACGCGACGGTGACGGCGTGGGCCGATCGCGATAAGATTATACAGGTCTTCATGAATCTGATCGGCAACGCGCTCAAATTCACGCCCGCCGAAGGTAAAGTCACCGTGGCGGTCGGGCGCGACGGCGACGGCTGGGCCAAGGTCTCGATCGACGACACGGGCCCCGGCATTCCGCCCGAGGAAGCGCAAAAGATATTCGACAAATTTTATCAAGTCGCCGCGGCGGGACGGCAGAAAGCGCGTGGCACCGGCTTGGGTCTCTCGATCTCGAGGTCGCTCGTGGAGATGCACGGGGGAAAGATCTGGATGGAAAGCCAGCCTGGACAGGGCAGCACTTTTTCATTCACCTTGCCGGTCGAACCCCCCGCGCGGGCCGGCGTCGCAGGCACCGAGAATGGGTCTTAAGATTCTGCTCGTCGACGACGAGGAAGACATCCTTGAAGTCATCAGAGACCGCCTCGAAGCTTACGGCTTCGAAGTGGTGACCGCCGGGAATGGCGTCGAAGCGCTCGCGAAGCTGCGCGCAGAGAAATTCGACGGCGTCTTCATGGACGTGAAAATGCCGGAGATGGGCGGAATCGAAGCGCTTGAGGAAATCCGCAAAACCGATGCGCATATTCCCGTCATCATCATCACCTCCTCTTCCACGCGCGAGGCGGCGATGGCGACGATCGGCAAAGGCGCGAATGAATACGTCCTGAAGCCCTTCGAGTGGTCCGAGCTGAAGGCGAAGATTGAGAAGGTCTTCAAAATTGCCGTCTAGAACGATGCAGTCTTTCGACGAAACCATCCTCGTAGTGGACGACGATCCCGACATCCGAGAGATCCTGAAGGACCGGTTGGAATCGATGCATTACCGCGTCCTCGAAGCGGGCGATGGAGCCGAGGGTCTGGAGATCATCGAGAAGCAAAGCCCGCGACTGGTGTTTCTCGATATCGAAATGCCCGGCATGGACGGCCTCAAGGTTCTGGAGGAGATCCGCCGGCGCGACCTCGACGCGACTGTGGTAATGATCACAGCCTATGCCACCATCGAGCGCGCGGTCCGCGCGATGCGCGACGGCGCCTACGATTTCATCCCCAAGCCGTTCGAGCCCGAGCACATCGCCGTTACCGTGAAAAAGGCGCTTGAGCGCGAGCGGCTTAAACGCGGAGTCAGCATACTATCGGAGCAGGTGAGCGACCGCTATCGGCTCGTCTCGGCTCAGAGCGGCAAGATGCTCCAGGCAATCGATACTGCGAAAAAAGCCGCCGCGAGCCGCACGACGGTGCTGCTTCTCGGCGAAAGCGGCACTGGCAAGGAAATTTTCGCGCGCGCCGTGCACAACTGGAGCACCGAGAAGGACGCGCCGTTCGTCGCGATCAACTGCGTCGGCCTGGCGAAGGAGCTGCTCGAAAGCGAGCTGTTCGGCCACGAAAAAGGCGCGTTCACCGGCGCGCATGAGCTCAAAAAAGGCAAGATGGAGCTCGCGCACGGCGGCACCGTGTTTCTCGACGAGATCGGCGACATCTCGCCAGAGCTGCAAACGAAATTCCTGCGTTTCCTTCAGGAGCGCGAATTCGAGCGCGTCGGTGGCACCAAGCCGATCCAAGTCGACGTGCGGATCGTCGCGGCCACCAACCGCGACCTTGAGACCGCAGTGCGCGACGGGCGCTTCCGCGAGGACCTTTATTACCGCCTCAATGTGATTCCGATCGTGCTGCCGCCGCTGCGCGAGCGCAAGGAGGATATCCCGGAGCTGGCGCGCTTCTTCGTGAAGCGCTTCGCCGCGGAGGCGAAGAAGAACTTCAACGAGATCGCACCCGATGCCGAAGCGAAGCTCGTCTCTTACAACTGGCCCGGCAATGTGCGGGAGCTCGCCAACGTCATCGAGCGCGCCGTCGTTCTTGGCACGGGGCCGAAACTCGGCGCCGCCGATCTTCCGCCGCGCATCGCCGGGACCGAAGCACCGAGCCGCTCGGCCGCGATCTCCTATCGCGACGACGTCACCGCCTTTCGCAAGCAGCTCATCTTGAGAGCCCTCAATCAGACCAAAGGCAATCGCACCGCGGCGGCGAAAGCCCTCGGCCTAGAAAAAAACTACCTCTCGCGTCTCATCAAAACACTCGGAATACGGCTATAACTTTTGTGCTAGTCGAGCTATCTAAAAAGATAGCTCAACCTCCGCTCCGCCGACAGTCGCATCGGCGCCGTCGATTCCACTATCTATAAAATTCAGCAGCTTAGACTCCGGTAATTCTTCCGAGTCGGCGTGGCATATCCCTTGCTCAAGCGCATGGGCATCGTCACATCGCAGCAACGGAGGAAAATCTCATGGCTGAGGAATTTGTGGTTCCAATCAATGCGAGCGGGTCGGTCGAAGAGATCGTTCCGGTGCTGGAAAGAATCGCCCCGGCCGGCTCGAAGGTAACTTTCGTTTTTTCCTGCCCTGTCGATATCTGGACCTGGATTCGCGACCACTGGATCGTCACCGAATCGACAACCAAAGCCGTGGCCGAAGGAAAAAAGCTCATGGCACGGTATGCGTGGGAAGAGCAAAAGCGTTTGGCGGAGCGGAAGATCGCAAGGGTCCGCTGGGCGCTCGCGAAACGAGGCGTCGAAACGGCCGTCGCCGTCGGGGGGAGCTTGAGCGGGTTGCTGCGTGAGTACCTGCTGCATCCCGATTTCCAAATCCTCCTGCTCTCGACGGCGAGCGGCAGCACGACGCTCGAGCTGATTCGTCTCTGCTTCGGGCTTTTGCGGCGCGTCAGAGCGGGTATTCCGCCCATCCTTCTATACCGATCGGAACCGAAAATTTCGCGCGTGAATGCAGTAGCGTCCGCGCGGTAAGGAGCCACTGCAATGAATTCGACCGCATATGCCGCATACATCGAGGCGATGCCGACGGCAAATCTGTCGGCATGGAACGAAGGATATTCTTCTCCGGCGCGCGAGGGCGCTTGGGAACGTCTGGCGCACGCACTGCGCGATAAAATCGCGCTGCAGATGGACGAGATCACGAGAATAAGCCGGCTGAAGCGCTTCATCGCGCCGCAAATCGCCGAGACGATTCTGAATGACGAGGACGCGCTGCGCTTCGGCAGCCATCGGAGCGAGATCACGGTTGTGTTCATGGACCTGCGCGGCTTCACGGCCTTTACGGAGCGGGCCGAGCCGGAGGAAGTCCTCGAGGCGCTCAAAGCCTACCACGCTGAAATCGGAAATCTGATCGTCGATTCCGGCGGTACGCTTGCGCGCTTCACCGGCGACGGCATCATGGTCTTCTTCAACGACCCCGTCCCGTACGAAGACCATGCCGAGAGAGCCGTAGCGATGGCCGTCAGAACGCGCGAGCGGATGCAAAAGCTGCGCGCCGACTGGAGCAAGAAAGGCTGGGAGCTCGACCTGGGCGCCGGTATCGCAACCGGCTACGCGGCGGTCGGCAACATCGGCTTCGCCGGACGCCTGGAATACACCGCCATCGGCAGCGTGATGAATCTCGCCTCGCGTCTTTGCGACGAGGCGAACGGCGGCCAGATCCTCACGACTCAAAAGACGCTGAGCAAGGTCGAGGGCATGGTCGAAGCCGAAGCGGTCGGCGAATTACGTCTCAAAGGATTCTCCCGCTCCATCAGCGTCTTCAATATCAAGCAGGTGAGAAAAGCGGCTTGAATGAACCGTGTGAAACGGAGCCGTAGGAACGATCGTGAAAGCGCACGACAAGAAAATGACAAGGAAGGAGCTTCTCATGAATAAGGAATTTCGTAAGTACATCGGCCATTTTAAATTTTGGCATTTTTTTCGGCATTGTCCCGACTGGCCGCAGGGGAATTTCACGCGCCGGTCGCGCCTTTCCTCGGGGTCGCGGGTGTGCACGAACTGTCTTTACCTCGCCGAAAAAGAAGCCATCCGGGGATCTGAAAAGATACCGGGTGTTTCTTAGAGTGTCTCGTACGGAACAACATTTGAGGAGCCATCATGAATACACAGCAAGCTCCCTATCTCGGTCTGCTCGGATTGATCGCCCTTATCGGTATCATTTGCGACGTTGCGGCCGACGGCCGAAACAGCGTCGCGCAATCTTGCGGCCATTATCTTCGTTTATCGGACGCGACGCGAGCCGCGCTGGCGACGGGTTATCTGGAAGGCGTCCAGGCTCGGCTGAAGCAAGAACGCCGCGACATGCTCGTTCCACCGGAAGACCGCGACCACCCCATCTGGTGGGTCTTGCCGGAAGGAGAAGTCTCGAGCGAGAATCTCGACAGCGCCCTCACGGTTTTCTGCAAGTACACCGGCAACAAAAAGACGAATTTGCCAGTGGCGTTCAGCAGTATCTCCGAAAGAAAAGACGGGAAACCGCGAGTGGCGGCTGCGTCCGCTGAAGGCCGTTCAGATACGGGTCGAGCAATTCTAGTAGCGAGTCTCCGCTGCTCGAATTACCTGTCGACGCCCGAAAACGAAAAGGCTCATTTCATCTATGGCTACTCTCTTGGCGCGAAGGCGATCGGCGCGGCGTTGAAGACATCATCCGAAAAGTGGGTCGCAGTATGGCCGGATGCCGACAATCAAGCCGTCAAAGCAAACCTCGACGCGGTGTGCAAACAAAGCCGTTACCCCGATGAGAGTATCCGCGACGTCCTTTCGCTCGTCACGGCACAAATGCGCACCGAGAAACGCGTCGCGACAGGCGGAAAATAGAAGATATGCTAGCGTAGCGCGGGTTACCCCTGGCCCTTATCCTGTCTTTCTTGCGTTTTCGCATAGAACTCGATAGGGAATTTCCTGAGTTACAGCTAGTTAGGCATGAGTCTCGACGGAAAAATCGCGCTCGTCACGGGCGGCGGAACCGGCATCGGCAAAGCGATCGCCGAAGCGCTCGCAAGCGCCGGGGCGCGCGTCGCGGTCGCGTCGAGGAACCCCGGCCATCTCGCGTTCGCGAATGCGGCGAAGTCGTTCCTGCCCGTCGAGATGGATGTCCGCGACAAAGCCCAGGTACAGAGCGGCGTCGCCAAAATCCGCGAGCGCTGGGGTGCCATCGATATTCTGATCAACAACGCCGGCATCTCAGGCCTTACGACGATCGATGATCCCGACGACCGCCGCTGGCGCGACATCGTCGAGACGAATCTCACCGGCTCCTACTTCGTCACTAGAGAAGTTCTCCAATACATGAAGAGCCACGCGCATGGACGGATCATTAATGTTTCGTCCGTGCTGGGAAAATTCGGCGTGCCGGGATACTCCGCCTATTGCTCGGCGAAGCATGGCATCATCGGCTTTACGCGCGCAGTCGCGCTGGAAGTCGTCGGCCGCGGCATTACCGTGAACGCGATCTGTCCCGGTTGGGTCGAGACCGAGATGGCGCGCCAGGGCATCGAGGAGAGCGCCGCCTTGGAAGGCATCACGCCCGAGGCGTTCCGCAGTCGCGCGGTCGAGATGGTGCCGATCAAGAGATTCCTCGAATCCGACGAGGTCGCAGGTCTCGTGCTCTATCTCGTCTCGGAAAAAGCGGCCGGCATCACCGGCCAGGCGATCAACATCTGCGGCGGGCAAACGATGGTATGAGCGAGACCGCCGCCTCAACCTCCGCTTACCGGTACGTGAGCCAAGATATCATCGAAGTCCGCAGCCCGGCGACGGGCGCCAAGCTCGCCGAGTTGCCGGTGATCACCGCCGGAGCGGTCGCGCGCGCCGTCGAGGATGCGCGGCCGGCACAGGCGCGCTGGGCGCAGAAAACCTTTTCCGAGCGCGCGGAGATTCTCTATCGCTACCGCGACGCGCTCATCGATCATCAGGAAAAGCTCGCCGACTACGTCACCGCCGAGACGGGAAAGCCGCGCAGCGACGTCTTCGGCAACGAGCTGTTCTACGTCTACGACGCGATCGGTTTCTGGGCGAAAAACGCGGAGAAGTATCTGCGCGCGGAAAACATCCATCCGCATCTTTTCAAAAGCAAGAAGGTCGTGTCTATTTACAGTCCGATCGGCGTCGTCGGCATCATCGGGCCGTGGAATTTTCCCCTCGTGCTCACGATCGGCGACGCGATCCCGGCGCTGATGGCGGGTAACGCCGTGATCATCAAGCCGTCCGAGCTTACGCCGCTCGCCGTCCAGTACGCCGCCGATCTGGCGGAAAAAGTCGGCTGGCCGGAGAAGCTTCTGCAGATCGTCCCCGGCTACGGCGCAACGGCGGAGGCGCTGATCGATCACGCCGACATGATCACGTTTACCGGCAGCGTCGAGACGGGGAAAAAGGTCATGCGCCGCGCCGCCGAGCGGCTTATCCCCGTTTCGCTCGAGCTCGGCGGCAAGGACGCGATGATTGTGCTTAAGGACGCCGATCTCGACCGCGCCGCCGGGGCGTGCGTCTGGGGCGCGCTCATGAACTCGGGGCAGGTCTGCACCTCGATCGAGCGCGTGTATGTCGAGGAGCCGGTCTATCAGCCTTTCGTCGATCGCGTGGTCGAGCGCGTGCAGAAATTGCGCCAGGGACCGAGCGACGCGACGGTCGAGCTGGGGAGCATGACCTCCGCCGCGCAGATCGATAAGGTCGAGGCGCAGGTTCGTGACGCGGTCGCAAAAGGTGCTAAAGTTCTATCAGGGGGCAGGCGCAACGCGAGCCTCAGCGGGTATTATTACGAGCCCACCGTTTTGGTCGACGTCGCGCATGACATGGACGTCATGCGCGAGGAGACCTTCGGCCCCGTGATTCCGATCATGAAAGTCCACGACGTGGAGGAGGCCGTGCGGCTCGCGAACGACTCGCGGTACGGCCTCGACGGCAGTGTCTTTACGCGCGACCGCGATCGCGGTCGTGCGGTCGCCGAGCGCATCGAGGCCGGATCGGTGTGCGTGAACGACGGGCTCGTAAACTTCGTCATTCCCGAGGCGCCGATGGGCGGCATCAAGGAAAGCGGCATCGGCCGTCGGCACGGGGTGGACGGCATTCGCAAGTATTGCCGGCAAAAGACGATCGTTATCGATCGCTTCGGCATGAAGAACGAACCGAACTGGTTTCCCGCCTCGAAGATGAAGGCGAAAGCGGTCCAGGCCGCGCTCCGCCTTTTCTATCGCTCGGGCTGGCGGGCCAGGATTCTCGGCCCCCCGAGCGAAGGTGGAAATTGAGATTAATGACTATTGACTTAAGAATCGATTGAGGCAATATCACCAAGGACCGGGCCACCCCTCCTTCTTTCGGCCCCATTTAAGGAGAGAACATGAGCAAGGATTTACCGAGCTTTATCGCTCAAGAAGAAAAAAAACGTCCCGGATCGGTCATCCGGGTGAAGGATCGCATTGACCCGAACAAGTACGAGACCATCGCCTACTTGAAACACCTCGACGATCGCGGCGAGCAAAAAATGGTCTGGTTCGAGAACATCGTCAATTTGAACGGCGACCAGACCCCCTTCTCGCTTTTTTATAACCCGTGGGTCTCGCGCCAATACGTCGCCGATTCGCTCGATATAGGTGACTTGAAGTCGCCCATGGACGTGAGCTTCGAGGTCGCACGCCGCGAGTTGAGAAAGGGGGAGGCGGAAACCGTTGCGCCTTCGAAAGCACCGTGCAAAGAGGTCGTCAAAAAAGGCGCCGACGTGGACTTACGGACGCTGCCGATCCCGATGCATCAAACGGAGGACGTCGGCGCGTATCTCACGATGGTTTGCGTGATGAAAGGAATGGACAAGGATTTCTACGACATCACGTTCACGAAGAACATGTACTTCGCCCCGCGCCGGATGAGCTTCTCGGCCCATCCGCACCATCACCTCGAGGCGATGACGACGGAATACGAGAGGCACAACCGCCGCGCGCCGGTCATCGTCGTGCTCGGCCATCACCCGGCCTTTTACCTCTCCTGCTGCGCGATGACGCCGTTCGGCAACAACGACTATATGACCGCGGGGGGATTCCTCGGCGAGCCGCTGCGGCTAACGCCGTCCGAGACCTGGGGCGAAGACTTTCTCGTCCCCGCCGATGCCGAGGTCATCATTGAGGGTGAGGTGCCGCCGGGCGTGCGCGAATCGCAGAACCCGTTCGGTGAGATCCTCGGCTATTATCAGGGCGAGATGAAGATGCCGGTGATCGAGGTGACCGCGATCACGCATAAGAAAAACGGCATCGTCGAGGATTTCTGGCCCGGCCAGATGGATCACTGGAACCTCGGCAGCATTCCCAAAGAGGGCAGCGTCTACAATGTGATCAAAAAGAACGTGCCGGGCATCAAGGCGATCCACCTGCCGGCTTCGGGCTGCGGGCGGCTGATCTGCTACATCTCGCTCAAAAAGGAATTCATCAACGATCCGAACAAGGCGGCGATGCAGGCATTCGTCGAGATGCCGAATCTCAAGCTTTGCGTCGTGGTCGACGAGGACATCGATGTCTTCAACGAGCGCGAAGTCATGTGGGCGGTCAGCACGCGGACGCACTGGGACAAGGACATCGAGATCGTGCGCAAGGTGCAGAGCTTCCGCGGATGGCTCGGCGACGCGGTCGCGATGATCGATGCCACCAAGCCGCTCAAAGGTGAGTTCCCCAAGCGCAACGAGGTTCCCGCGGACGCGATGCAGCGGATGAGCCGTTTTTTCAAGTAGGGAGGGATGATGGATAAGTGGTTGCCGATCTTCTGGATCATCGGGCTGTGCGTCGCATTTTTCGTGGTGTTGATGGTGCTAGATTATCTGAAGATGAAGAGAAAGAAGCCCGACCACAAGGTCGGCTAGGTGTAAAGTTTTCGTACTGGAGCAGCGCATGAATCCGGCCGTCATTCCCGGTTTGAAATTATTGAAGAGCGGCAAAGTGCGGGAGATGTACGATCTCGGCGATCGTCTGCTTATGGTCGCGTCGGACCGCATCTCGTGCTTCGACGTCGTCCTGCCGACGGAGATCCCCGACAAGGGAAAAATCCTCACGAGCCTTTCCGCCTACTGGTTCAAGGCGATGGAGGACGTCATCCCCCATCACCTCGTCGCGACCGACGTACCGCAGTTCCCGCCGGAGTGCCGACCGCATGCCAAGCGGCTCGAAGGCCGCAGCATGCTGGTGAAGCGCACCGAGCCCGCGCCGGTCGAGTGCATCGTGCGCGGCTACCTCGTCGGCTCCGGCTGGAAGGAATACCAGAAGAGCGGCACCGTGTGCGGCATCAAGCTGCCTTCAGGGCTGATCGAAGCGTCGCGCCTCGACGAGCCGATCTTCACGCCTTCGACCAAGGCGGAGGTCGGCGAGCATGACGTCAACATCAGCTTCGATAAGATGGTCGACATGATCGGCCGCAAGGACGCCGAGCAACTCCGCGACGCGAGCCTCGCGATCTACAGCCGCGCGCGCAAAATGGCCGAGGATAAAGGCATCATCATCGCCGATACGAAGTTCGAGTTCGGCCGGCGCGAAGGCAAGCTGATTCTCATTGACGAAGTCTTGACGCCGGACTCTTCGCGCTTCTGGCCGATGGAAACCTATCGGCCGGGAAGTTCCCCCGAGAGCTTCGACAAACAGTACGTCCGCGACTACCTCGTCGAGAGCAACTGGAACCCGAACAACCCACCCGACCTACCGCAGGAAGTCATCCGCAAGACGCAGGAGAAATACGCCGAGGCGCTGAAGCGACTCACCGCGAAGTCGTAAGCTGAAAGTCGCGGAAACGACGTCGCCCATGCGTACAGCCGGCTGAGCGATGGCCTCCCCGTCCGAACACGATTTTGCGCTGTTTCTGCTGCAGCTCTCGATCGTTCTCTCCTTCGTGCTCGCTTTCGGCGGCCTCTTCCGCCGTTTCGGCCAAGCCGCGGTCGTCGGCGAGATTTTGGCCGGCATGCTGCTCGGACCATCCGGCCTCGGCTTCGTCGCCCCGGAACTGTTCAACGCGCTTTTTCCCAAAAGCAGCACGCAAATGCTCGCCAGCCTCGCGTGGCTCGGCAGCATCTTTCTCCTCTTCGCCGCGGGGATGGAAGTGGATCTCAATCTCCTCGCGGCAAGGAGGCGCGTTATTTTCAACACGAGCCTCTTCGCGATCGGCTTGCCTTTTACTCTGGGTCTTATCTTCGGCACCGTCCTGCCCGACGCTTATCTTGTCGATCCGGAGCGGCGCTGGATTTTCGCTCTCTTCGCAGCGACGGCAATGTCGATCTCCGCGATTCCGGTCGTCGCCAAAGTCCTGATGGACCTCGATCTTCTCCGCTTAGCCGTCGGACAATTGATCATCGGCGTGGCTGTCGTCAACGATATTGTCGGCTGGCTGTTCTTCGCGATGCTGCTTAGCCTTATGACTGGTGGCGTCATCATCGGCGGTTCCATCCTATGGGTCATCGCGCTGACCCTAGTCTTCACCGCGTCTTGTCTTACCTTCGGTAGAAAATTGGTCGGTTGGTTCTTTTCAAACATCCAGCGGCTCGGGGTTGCTCGCGAGGGCGTTCTCGGTATCGGGCTTCTGATCGCGTTTTTCTGTGCAGCCTTTACGCAATGGATCGGTATTCACGCCGTCTTCGGCGCCTTTCTCGCGGGCACCATGGTCGGCGCGACCGGAAATATCAAGGAGAACCTCCACTGGTCACTGCGCGATATCGTGTTCTATCTCTTCGCGCCGATTTTTTTCGCGTCGATGGGATTCCGCGTAAACTTCATCGCCAATTTCGACACAGCGCTCGTCGTTTCGATGGTTGCTATCACCTGTATCGGCAAAGCCGCTGGCGCGGTTTCAGGCGCTCTTATGGGCGGTCTTTCGCGGCGCGACGCGCTCACGGTCGGCTTCGGACTCATGCCCACGGGCGCGATGGGGCTGATTCTGGCATTTTTGGCACTCGAACACGGCCTCATCAATGAACGTGTTTTCGTCGCGCTTACGGTCGTAGCGATCGTAACGTCTTGGCTGAGCGGACCGCTGATGCAGTGGGCGAGGGCGGGTAGAAAACGCCTCGTGCGGAAGACGGCGTCGGAAGCTTAGGTGCGGCAGGCGATGCCTATCACGCGGCGAACGAGCCGGAAGGCACGGTCGAATGGATAATTGTGCGGGATGTGAATGAAGCCGTAGCGCGCTTTTTTCCCGTAGCGCCTGAGATAATCCAGCATCACGTACATCGAGAAATTGCAGACGTAATCGCCGGCGCTGCCCGATGTATGCGCCTGCTTGCCGAGACCGTCCAGCTTTAACGTCGTCCCGAGCGACGTCGCCGCGCCGCGGCGGATCGGCCTGCCCTGCTCTTCCTTGCTGTCCCGCCTTCGATTCACCGCCCGCCGCTCGATGCGCAGATCCTTTCCCGAACCGCATTGCCCGAGACCGAGAATCACATTCGGGCGATGCTTCTCGACCGCGGCGATGAATTGCGCTTTATCGAAGCGGACGGGAAAGACTATTTTTTTGACATTGGCAGAGCGAGGGAGTTTCCGGATTATCTTCTGTGTTATGTTGGTCTTGAAGTCCTTGTAAGGTCCAAAGCCGTAGACGAGCACGCGCATGATACACGAAGGGGCGGGTTATTAACCCGCCCCTTTTCGTTCAATTAAAGCAGCAGGAAGCTACTCTTTCCCCGCCGCCTTGAACTCCGCTGGCGCGCTTTCCGGCGAAGACGGCTCGACGTAGATCTGCGCGCCGGATTTCTTGAACTGCTCGGACTTCTCTTTCATACCGGCCTCCAGCGCGGCGGCTTCCTCGATCCCCTTCTGCGCCGCGTAGTCGCGCACATCCTGCGTGATCTTCATCGAGCAGAAGTGCGGGCCGCACATCGAGCAGAAGTGCGCGAGCTTCGCGCCCTCCGCGGGAAGCGTCTCGTCGTGGAAGGCCTTCGCGGTGTCGGGGTCGAGACTCAAGTTGAACTGGTCCTCCCAGCGGAACTCGAAGCGCGCGCGAGAGAGTGCGTCGTCGCGCAACTGTGCGCCGGGATGGCCCTTGGCGAGATCCGCGGCGTGCGCCGCGATCTTGTAAGCGATGACGCCATCCTTGACGTCTTTCTTGTCCGGCAGTCCGAGATGCTCCTTCGGCGTCACGTAGCAGAGCATCGCCGTGCCGTACCAGCCGATCATCGCCGCGACGATCGCGCTCGTGATGTGGTCGTAGCCCGGCGCGATGTCGGTCGTCAGCGGCCCGAGGGTATAGAACGGCGCCTCGTGACAAACGTCGAGCTGCTTGGTCATGTTCTCATGGATCAGATGCATCGGCACGTGGCCGGGGCCTTCAATCATCACCTGCACGTCATGCTTCCACGCGATACTCGTCAGCTCGCCCAGCGTCTCGAGCTCGCCGAACTGCGCCTCGTCGTTGGCGTCGGCGATCGAGCCCGGGCGCAGGCCGTCGCCGAGCGAGAACGAGACGTCGTAGGCCTTCATGATCTCGCAGATTTCCTCGAAGTGCGTATAGAGGAAATTCTCTTTGTGATGCGCGAGACACCATTTGGCGAGAATCGAGCCGCCGCGCGAGACGATGCCGGTCACGCGCTTCGCGGTGAGCGGGATATAACGCAGCAAGACGCCGGCGTGGATCGTGAAGTAATCCACGCCCTGCTCGGCCTGCTCGATCAGCGTGTCGCGATAAATCTCCCAGGTAAGCTCCTCCGCCTTGCCGTTCACTTTCTCGAGTGCCTGGTAAATCGGCACCGTGCCGATCGGCACCGGCGAGTTGCGGAGAATCCACTCGCGCGTCTCGTGGATGTTCTCGCCCGTTGAGAGGTCCATGACCGTATCCGAGCCCCAGCGGATCGCCCAGATCATCTTCTCGACCTCTTCCTCGACTGAGGACGCGACGGCGGAATTGCCGATGTTCGCGTTGATCTTGACGAGGAAGTTGCGGCCGATGATCATCGGCTCGGTCTCGGGATGGTTCACGTTCGCGGGAATGATCGCGCGGCCGCGCGCGACCTCGTCGCGGACAAATTCCGGCGTGACGAATTTCGGGATCGACGCGCCGAAGCTGTTGCCGTGCGCGCCGTGGCCGTTCGACAGCGCCGCCTCGCGACCGAGATTCTCGCGGATGGCGATGTACTCCATCTCGGGCGTGACAATGCCCTTCTTCGCGTAATGCATCTGCGAGACGTTGCGGCCGGCCTTCGCGCGCAGCACCGGCCGGCGCGACTCCTCGGGGAAGCGCTCGGTGCCGTTCGCGCCGTTGTGGCGGTAACTGCCCTTGATTTCTTCCGCGTCGCCGCGCGCGCGAATCCATTCGCCGCGGAGCGCCGAAAGTCCTTTTCTCAGATCGATGTGCGACTGCTGGTCGGTGTACGGGCCGGACGTGTCGTAGACCGTCACCGGCGGATTCGGCTGATGCCGGCCGTTCGGCGCGAAACCCTCGCGCGTCGGCGAAACGGCGATCTCGCGCATCGCCACGCGCACGCCGGCGTGGCGGCCGGCGGCGTATACTTTTTTCGACGCGGGCAGCGGAGCGGTCGTAATAATTCCCGTGCTCGGCACTTTGCCGTTATTTCCGTTGGAACCCGACATGATGACCTCCTTGGAGCTCGGCCGTCGATACCCGGCCGTTCCTCGCGCTGAATCAATCGGCCACAAAAAAACCGTATCCGACTCGCCACCCGCCGGTGGCAGGGAATACGGTTTAAGTTCGTCCCTGCAGCAAGCTCAGGGACCGTGACTCTCACGCTTCCCTACGCCGGTGCTATCCGGATCAGGTTCAGAGGGTTGCCCGATTGCTCGAGCTCTCAGTCCGTTCGACGGACACCCCTAGCAATGTTGACTCACACGTAACAAAAGGGTTAGGCCAAGTCAACTAGATGAGCGGAGATCAGTCCTCTCGGTACTTCTCGACGGATTCCTCATAGAGTTTGTCCTTACCCTCTTCTTCCAATTTTCTCGATCGCTCCGTCAGAACCTTCTTGTCCTCGACGAAGTCCTCGCGTGAGAAGCCGAGGTTGCCGGGATGGAGGCCGGTGTCCATGCGGATGGCGTCGCACGGGCATGCCTCGACGCAAAAGCCGCAGTAAATGCAGCGGAGCGTATCGATCTCATAGCGCACGGGATATTTTTCCACGGGATTGTCGGGATACTCGCCCGCCTCGATGTAAATGCACTCGGCCGGGCACGCGGTGGAGCAGAGAAAGCATGCCGTGCAGTGAACGGTACCGTCGTCTTTCAGCGTCAGACGATGGCGGCCGCGGAACGTATCGGGGTAGGCGATACGCTGCTCGGGATACTGGACCGTGATGGCCGCCGATTTATTTTTCGCGAGGCCGAATAGGTGCAGCGTATGGATCGCGAGGTTCCGCCAGAAGCGATAGCCGGTGACGAACAGGCCGCGGATAATCTCTGGGAAATAGAGCCTTTCCCAGAGGGTCATGTGCTCGACTCTTTGCATGCGAGGATTAAATTTCGCGGGTTACTTTATTGATTTATAACGGATTTCCACCGCTACTTCAAGAAAACTCTCGAAGATCACTCGCTGTCGTATTGCAGGATAGAGAACGCGCGGCAGCGAAGCTTCTCGCGCCCCTTTAGGAACGCGAGCTCGATCAAAAACGCGCACTCGACAACCTCGGCGCCGAGCGCGGCGACGAGCTCGCACGCGGCCCCGGCGGTGCCTCCGGTCGCCAGCAGATCGTCAACTATGAGGACGCGCGCCCCGGGCTTGACCGCGTCGCTGTGGATCTCGAGCGAGTCCGAGCCGTATTCGAGCTGATAGCTCGCCCGGCGCGTCTCGTAGGGCAGCTTGCCGGGCTTGCGCACGATACAGAAGCCGACGCCGAGGCGATAGGCCAGAGCGGCTCCGATCGTGAAGCCGCGCGACTCGATGCCGAGCACCGCGTCAATTTTTTGACCCTGATAACGCTCGGCCAAAATATCGACGCTTTTGTGGAACAGCGGCCCGTTCGCCAAAAGCGGCGTGATGTCCTTGAAGACGATCCCCTTCTTAGGGAAATCAGGGATGTCGCGGATGGCCCGCTTTAGATCGGCGACCTTTTCGTCCATCGCATGGAGGTATCACACAAAGATGCGGCTCGGCAAATCAGATGCCCGGATTTTGACTTTTTACTTGCCCCACACCTGACGCGCGAGCTCGACCACCAGCTCCAATTTTCTCTTCTCGTCTTCGGGAGTGACAAGGTTGCCGATGACGTCGGAGGCGAAGCCGCACTGCGGGCTGACGGCGAGCTGGTCCATTGGAATATAACGGCTCGCGTCGTCGATACGCCGCTTGAGATCGTCGAGCTTCTCCAACTGCGCCACCTTCGTGCTCACGACGCCGAGCACGACCGTCTTGCCCTTCGGCACGAAGCGCAGCGCCTCGAACGTGCCCGCGCGCGGGCTGTCGTATTCGAGCAAAATGCGGTCGTGGTTGAGGCCGTTCAGCAGCTTCTCGGCGATCGCATCGTAGGTCCCTTCGCGGTGCCACATGCTGCGCTGGTTGCCGCGGCAGATGTGAATGCCGAATGTCACGCCGTCGAAGCCCTGAATCAATTCGTTGTCGGCCTTGATCGAGCGCGCGAAGTTCTCCATCGGGTCCTCGCCGCGTGCGCGCATGGCGTCGAGCGATGGCTTGTCGACATAGGCTGTGTAGCCCGGCGCGTCGATCTGAATGTAGCGGCAGCCGGCGTCGACGAGGCTTTGGATCATCGCCTGCTGAATCGCCACGACATCCATGATGAAGTCGTCCATCGTCGGGTAGATCGCGTTCGATCTTTGATGATCGAAACGCTGCGCGATGCGGTCGGGACCGATGAGCGTCACTTTCACGGGCTTCGTCGCGACGGTCTTGACGAATTGGTATTCTTCCAGCGGCAGATTGCGCGCGAGACGCAATTTCTCGACGACGGGACGGCGCTGCGATACCGCCGTCGCCTTCTTCTCGTCGACGGGAAACTCCCAGCGCTGGAGCGGCGCCGCGCCGTGCACGCGCGCCTCGTAGAATTTCAAATCCGCTTTCGCCGCGTCGAACCCGGTGACTGAGGCGCCGAAACTGTCCTGGAAATTGAGCCGGCGCATCTCGCCGTCGGTAACGACGTCGAGTCCGGCGGCTTCCTGGAGAACGACCGCTTCGCGGACGGCGCGGTCCTCGGCCTCGCGCAGCTCGTCGGCATCCATCTGCCCTTCGTCGACCATCTCGCGCGCGCCTTTGAGATAATCCGGCCGCAGCAGGCTGCCGACGACGTCGGTGCGAATATTTCTAAGATCACTCATGGCTCAACTGTTAGGCGAGGCGGCGGTCGATGTCAACGGTGCCCCCTCACCTCGATCCTCTCCCTCAGGGAGAGGAAGAAGAATTGAGATCGGAAAAATTAACTAACCGGCAGCAATAGATTCTCCCTCTCACTCAAGGAGAGGGCCGGGGCGAGGGAACATTCGCGGTGCAGCAGCGCTCGGACTCGTATTTCTGCGGGCGCAGATAGTTGAGCGGATTCTCCGCGACGTTGTCTTTGCGGATCTCGAAGTGGAGGTGCGACGCGGTCGCGTTTCCCGTGCTGCCGACCTCGGCGATCGTCTGTCCCGCCGCGACGGTCTCCCCTTCGCGGACTTCGTTCTTCCGGTTGTGGGCGTAGACCGACATGAGATTGCCGCCGTGGCGCACGATGACGATGTTGCCGTAGCCGCGGAGCTGATCGGCGTAAATCACCTCACCGCTCTCGACGACGCGCACCGGCGTGCCCTCGGCGGCAGCGATGTCGATGCCGTCATGAACAGCTTCGCCGCGCGCGCCGAACGCCGACGTCACGATGCCGATAATCGGCCATTCGAGCGCGCCGTTGCCGAGTACCGGGAAATTCGCCGACGGCGGTCTCAGCGCAACCGAAGACGGCGTGATGATCTCGACCGGCAGCTCGCGCGACGCGCCGGGAATAAAAATTTTCTGCCCGACGCCGATCTGATTGGGATCCGAAATGCCGTTGACCCTCGCGAGCTGCTGGTACGTCAGATCATAGGCCTTGCCGATGCGGTAGAGATTCTCGCCGCGCTTGACGGCGTGAAAGATGCCCGGGCCGGAGAGCGCGGGCGCTGGCGGCGAAGCTTTATAAAGCGAACAGGAAAAAATGAAAATGGAAAACGCGAGAAAGAAAAGCGCGCTGGGCTTTAGTCGGCCCAACCGTATTTTCCCCAGAGCTTGACGAAGCGGCACTCGCCGAGGCTTTCTTCCTGAAAGCCGGACTCGGTCCGGCGGATGCGCTTCAGCACCTGCGACTCCTCGTCGCCGAGCGGGATCACGAGGCGTCCCTCCGGCGCGAGCTGATCGAGCAGCGGCCTGGGAATATTCGGCGCGCCGGCGGTGACGATGATCGCATCGTACGGTGCGTGATCGGACCAGCCGATCGTGCCGTCGCCGACGTGGAGCGCGACGTTGTAGTAATGCAGCTCGTCGAGCACGGCGCGGGCGCGGACCGAGAGCGGCCGGATCTTCTCGATCGAGAAGACCTGCGCCGCGAGCAGGCCGAGGACCGCGGTCTGATAGCCCGACCCGGTGCCGACCTCGAGCACCTTCTCATCGCCCTTCAGCTCAAGCGACTCTGTCATGAGGCCGACCATGTAGGGCTGCGAGATCGTCTGCTTGTCGCCGATCGGCAGCGGCCCGTCATCGTAGGCGCGGCTTGCGAGCGCGGATTCGACGAAAAATTCCCGCGGCACCTTCCGCATCGCCTCGGGGACGCGCGGGTCTTTGATGCCGCGGCCGGTGACCTGCTCCTGCACCATTCTTTCCCTGGCGCGGATGTGGGCGGTCGGGCTTCTTTCGGGCATGAATGTGTTTGGAGAAAATGGTCGGGGCGACCGGATTTGAACCGGTGACCTCACGCACCCCAAGCGTGCGCGCTACCA
This sequence comes from Pseudomonadota bacterium, assembly GCA_021324155.1. Lineage (GTDB taxonomy): Bacteria > Desulfobacterota > Binatia > UBA9968 > UBA9968 > JAJPJQ01. The sequence goes on along the minus strand of JAJPJQ010000032.1, from coordinate 19,378 downwards.
GACTGCGCCACGCCCCGATCGAGATTGTGTTTGATAAGTACTTTTAACATTTACGAGGGGGAGAAAGCAATTGAATTTGAGCCGCGCCGGCGTTAAGAAGGGTATCCCGCCCATGGGCTTTAGAGAACTGAAGTCCCGTTACCACAGGTTGAAAACCGGATTGCGCGGCGCCAATCTCGCAGGCCCCTTCGCGCTCGCCGCCTCCGTGCGGCGGTTCCTTTCCGAACCGATCACGCTCGAGCGCGCGAAGGAGGAACTTCGCGCTGCTCTCGCCGACCGCGAGGACCGATTTCTCGGCCTCGTTCGCGCGCACGTCTACGCGCGTCCGTCCAGTCCCTTTCTTAAGCTCCTGCGGCGCTGCGGCTGTGACTACGCGGATCTGGAGCATCAGGTGCGGCGCCACGGCCTCGAGCCGACTCTGGAGCGCTTGGCGGTCGAAGGAGTGTATCTCACAGCCGAAGAGTCCAAGGGGAAAAAAGATGTCGTGCGCGGCAACGAATCGTTCCGCATCGACCCTCAGGACCTGGAAAATTCGGAGCTTTCGGCCGACTATCTCTCCCAGAGCAGCGGCACGAGCAATCGTCCCATAACGTCAGTCGTGTCGCTCGATCGCCTGGCGATTTGGACGGTCACCCGCTGCATCTTTTTGGCCGCACACGACCTGTTTTCCTGCTCGCATGCCGTGTACGATGCCGTGCTTCCCGCCGGCGGCGGGGTGAGAAACGTGCTAAGCAACGCGAAGCTCGGCATCGCGACGGACCGATGGTTCGCCAGGAGCGTCGGCCAGGCGACGCTCGGCGGCGGCTATTACCATTTCATAACGCGACTCATCGTCCTCGCCGGGAAAAGCGCTGGAAGCAGACTGCCCGTGCCGGAAGTTATCGGCGTGCACGACACGCGCCACCTCGTCGATTGGGTGCGAGACGAGTCCCGGCGCGGCAAGTGTTGTTGCATCACGACTGCCGCGAGCAACGCTGTCCGCATCGCGCGGGCCGCCGCCGAAACCGCCGTCTCGCTCGACGGCACGAGGTTCGTCGCCAGCGGCGAGCCGCTGACGGACGTCAAGCGGGAGATGATCGAGCGCGTCGGCGCCGTCGCGATTGCCAACTACGGGTTCGAGGATTTAGCGGTGAAGGTCGGCTATGGTTGCGCCCGTCCCGCGCATACCGACGAGATGCACGTCAACGGACAGGACCTCGCGGTCGTCGCCCATTGTCGCTCCATGGCCGACGGCTCGGACATCCGGCCGCTGCTCTTCACCTCGCTGCAGCCGCTGAGCCCGCGCTTTTTTCTCAACGTGGAGAACGGCGATTACGCGACGCTCTCGCAGCGAGACTGCGGCTGCCTATTAGAAAGCGCCGGCTTCACGCTGCACATTCACGGCGTGCGCAGCTTCGAGAAATTCACCAGCGAGGGGATGAACTATTTTTATGGCGATCTCTTCGAGCTGTTCGAGAAAACCCTGCCGGCCGAATTCGGCGGCGGCCCGGGTGATTATCAGCTGATCGAGGAAGAAGATGCCGGCGGGCAAACCCGATTGACGCTGCTGTTGCACCCTGCGGTCGATGGAGTAGACGAGGCGAAGTTGATTGCGCGCCTGAAAGAAGCGCTGCGGAGCGGCGCCAGCGGAGGACGCTTCATGACGGATATCTGGCAAAATGCCGGGACATTGCGCGTGTTGCGCGAGCCGCCGAGGGCGAGCGCCCGCGGCAAAATCCTGCCACTGCATATCGCGCGATGAACTTGCCCGATACATGACTTGCTTACTCGCAGTCGAGCTTCTTCCCCACTGCGAGAAGTCTGTTTTTCAAGAATTTGGGCGGCGCACCGGAATCGCGGAAGGCACCCCTGACGAACTTTCTTAAAACCGTAATATCGAAGAATATGCGCTCCGGCCGTTTGGGGCATATCGAGCATTCCGTGTTTGCCGCGTTTGACGATATCCTTGTAGCCGTCGGCGTCCACATCAACCAACAAAGAGTCAATCTCTCGCCGGAACATTCACCGCGGCAATCTGGGCGGGACGGTTGAGGAGCAGCGATTCACGAGATGTAATCGTATCGCGGACGACGACATTGAAGATGTGGCTCCGCCCGCTATAATCATGAAGCCCGCAACCGCTACGCGGATAATACGAGCTCTCTCCGCGACTCAGCGCCGATTCAAAGTAGACTACCGACTTTTCGGAATTCGCATCCTCTGCGTTAACGGCTGCGACAGGCAGTAGCTGCCGCTGCGTTCCCGGAACCACAATCGGTTCACAAAAAACGAGATTTTGTTGAATCCGCGCCTCATTCGGTTTACCGAGGACGATTGTCGGCGGCTTCGGTTCTGGAGTCCGAAAGAAAAATAACATGACGGCGAGAACCGCGGCGCCTAAGAGCGCCACAGTCCCGACGACAGCCCAAACGATTTTGTTGTAGCGTTGCAGAGTCACGGCTAGCCTCTACTCTCCCACCTCCACGAATCTTGGCACGTGGTCCTTCATCTCGCCTGCTTTGACGAGCTTCTCGATCACGTCGACGTGCACGACGGGATTTTTCTCAGGATCGCGAATCAAATTCGGTAACGCTTCGCCGCGCATATTGGCTTCGATCGTCTTCTGCCAGAGCTTGCGCACCGCGATGACGCCGCGGTCGGAGTGGCCGAGGTGCTCGCGCGCGCGGTCGACGATCCTGCCCTGCCCGACCTGCGCCGCGGTGTCCTGGCCGTTGATCGTCGCCATGTCGTACTGCTTGCGCGTGCCGCGCATGAGCGGCGCAGGCCGCGGGCGGTCCGTCTGCATCTGCCGCGGCTTGCCCTCGACCGCTGGATAAATCCGCAGCGTGAAGCTCCGCGTGCTGGTATCGTCGATCGGCACGCGCCACGAGACGTCGACCATCGCCGGTTCCGGATCGCTCGGCAGCGAGCCGCCGTGGTGCACGACCAGCAGCGGCGGCAAATATGCGACCTCGCGGTGCCATTCCGTGCCCGGCTTCGGCCCCTGCCGCCGCGCGACGTAGTAGGCCATCTCATCGTTCGACGCGACCTCGAATTCCGGCCGCTCCATCCATTCCGGCGCGGCCGGCTCGCCGTGCACCGGCCGGCCGTGCAGCACCGTCGCGTGCACCGGGTCGAGGCCGTTCTCGAGCTGCTGCATGTAATTGCACTCGCGCACATAGCCGGTGTAGACGCGCTCGCCGTCGGTGCGCAAGAGAAAATGATAATTGTTCAGCTCCGGCGGCGCGCCTTTGCCCATGTAGGCCCAGATGATGCCGCCGAGCTCGCGCACCGGATACGATTTCAGCTTGATTTTATTTTTGAAGTCGCTGTCCGGCGGCTCGCCGGGCTGCTCGATGCAGCGGCCGTCCACGTCGTAGACCCAGCCGTGATAGCAGCAGCGGATGCCGCCGGCCTCGATCCAGCCGTATTCGAGCGACGTGCCGCGGTGGGCGCACGCGGGCTCGATCAGCCCGACTCGGCCGGTTTCGTCGCGAAAGAGAATCAGATTCTCGCCGAGCCAGCGCACCAATCTCGGCGTGTCGGAATTGTACTCGTGCGAGAATCCGACCGGCAGCCAATATTTGCGCAGCGTCTCTCCCGCGGGCGTGCCTGGGCCGACGCGCGTCAATAGATCGTTTTCTCTGGCGTCCATATCGGCCGAGTCATACTCCATCGGCCGGCGGCTTTCCAGCACGGACGCGGAAGAGAGCTATGCGAAGGGAGTACCGTAGCGCTCGCGGAAAGCGACCTCGGACAGCAGCTTTCGATTCTTCTTGCCGCGCCCGATCGCCGCGGCGGGATAACCGAACGGCAAAATCGCCAGCGCGTCCAGCTCGGCGGGAATGCCGAGCAGCGCCTTGATGTCTTCGAAACCGCCGAAGCCGACCCAGTTCGAGCCGATGCCTTCCGACCATGCCGTCAACATCATCGACTGCACCGCCCGGCTCGCGTCCGAAACAGCGAACGGCGTTTTTTCCACAAGTACGACGACCGCGAATGCCGCTGTCGCAATATACGGGCCTGACGTGGCCACAGCGCCGAGGTGGCCAAGAGTCTCGCGATCTTCGACCGCGATGAAGCGCCACGGCTGTTTGTTGCCGGCGCTGCCGGTCAAGTGCGCCGACTCGACGATTTTGCGTACAATATTCTCGGATACGCGCTGGTCGCGAAAAGCGCGCACCGCCAGCATTGTCCGGACGGCTTCGAAGACTTCCATAGGCGCCTCCTCTAAATTTGCTAATCCCGCGGCGGGCGAAAAGACAAGGGGGTCGTAACCGGAGTCGCTCAGCCGTCGAGCTCAGGGTAACGGCGGAAGATGCCCATCTCGTTGAACGGGATGCGCCGCTCGGACGCGAGATAGGCGGCGAGGCGCGGGCGCGTGGCGATCTTGTCGCGCAGCGCGGCGAGGCGCTTGAGCTTGCGCTCGTGCCGCTTCATGGCGCGCGGAAACGCGTAGCGCAGCCCCTCCACGATCTGAAACAAAGATAGATCGACATAGGTCGCCCTATTGCCGACGGCGTAGCCGGACCTGCCGTTACGCTCGATCGCTTTCTCGAAATAGCCGAGATATTTCGGAATGCGCCGCTTGCGGAAATCCTCGGCGCGCCGCTTCGCTTCGCGCTTCTGCTGCTCGTAGTAGAGCATGCCGGCGATCGGGTGATGCACCTCGCTGATCTCCTCGACGAGATCGGCGACCGTGAGCTGGAGCTGATGCGCCCACAAGCGATCCGCCTCGCTCCGCGGCGCGAGGCCGAGCCGCGGACCGAGATATAATAGAATATTCGAAGTCTGCCCGATGACGAGGTTCCCCGATTTCAAGAAGGGCGGCGCGTACGGCGCGCGCTTCACCGACGGGCCTTCGAGAAAGCGGTACATTTTGTCCATCCCGCCCTGCTCGCGCGCGACGTCGATATATTTCGCGCCCGCGTCCTCGAGCGCGAGACGAATATATTCCCCGCGTCCCTGGATGGAAGGCCAGTAGTAGAGCTCGTAGAGCATGGATTCTCCAATCTATGAATCCTCTGCGTTCTCTAGTCGCGAAAGCGAAATCCGTCAAGCATGCCGATTCACTCTGCCCGCGGGTGTCTTAAACAGCGCGCCATGAATGCTAAAATATATCGCTGGCCTGGCGGGGGCGGCGGAGGACTTTGCGGCATGGATAATGAAAACGTACCGAAGAGATCGATCGAGCGGCGCCGGCGTAAGCGCAAGCCGCGCAGGGACATCCGCACGCTCTCCGTCGACATCGGAGGCAGCGGCATCAAAGCGCTGGTGATGGACGAGCAAGGCCGGCCGGTCACGGTCCCCGGCCGCGCCGAGACGCCGGAGAACGCGACGCCTGCTCAGGTGCTTCAGATCATCCGCCGCCTCGTGCGCAAACAAGGCGAATTTCATCGCGTGTCCGTCGGCTTTCCGGGAGTGGTGCGGCACGGCACTGTCTATTCGGAGGGCAATCTGCACCCGAAGTGGTTCGGCTTCAATCTGTCGCGCGAGCTGGAAAAAATTCTCGACAAGCCTGTGCGCGTGCTTAACGACGCCGATATGCAGGGCTTCGGCGCGATCACCGGCCGCGGCGTCGAGCTCGTGATCACTCTCGGAACCGGGCTTGGATCGGCTTTGTTCGTCGACGGCAGGCTCGTGCCGAACGTAGAGATCGCTTACGATCCGCTCGGCGGCAAGAGCTATCAGAATCTTCTCGGCAACAAAGCGCGCAAAAAGGTCGGCAACAAGAAATGGAACCGTCGCGTGCGCCGCGCGATCGACGCCTTCGAGCAGATCTTTCACTACGACACGCTATATATTGGCGGCGGCAACAGCGAGAAGATCAATTTTAAATTGCCGTCCGGCGTACGCACTGTCTCGAATATGAATGGCCTTTTGGGCGGCATCGCGCTGTGGAAGTAGACAACCGCTGGGCGTCCATGTGATTGAAAGCGGTCTCACGAGCATTCTCGACGATGACCTCCGCGCCGTGGCGCTGGCCGCGCTGAAGCTCGACGGCCGCCCCTGCCGCGCCTTCGCGCTGGGACATACGTGGCGCTCCGCCGCGCGGCAATTTTTACAGCACCTCGAAACCGCCGTCGCCGGAGTTCGTGCGCGCGACGCCGCCTCTAAGCGTGTGGCGGATCTCGCCGGCGCGAACCGCGCCTGAAGAGTATTCTCCTTCATGATATCGCTCGACATTTGGGATGGACTTGACAATCCGCGCCGGCACGACGATCTTGTGCGCATGGAAGAAAACAAGCGAGTATTCGACCCGCACGCCTGGGAAAGCCGCGGCTTCATCGACCATTGGGACGAGCGCACCGAGCGCGAGCGCTCGATCCGCGACATGCAGAAAACCGCCGCAGTATTAATGCTCCCGCACCCGCGCGAGCAGGCGATCCGCGTGCTCGATCTCGGCGCTGGTTACGGCGCCCTCGCGATGGCGATTTTGGAGGACCGCCCGAACGCCACGGCCGTCTGTTACGACGGCTCGGAAGAGATGATCCGCCTCGGCCGCGAGCGCGCGGCGGGCTTCGCCGGCCGCATCGAATTCGTCCACGGCTCGCTCGACGCGCCGGACTGGACGCGCCGCGTCGCCGGGCCGTTCGACGCCGTGGTCTCGGCGCGCGCGCTCCATCATCTGACGCACGAGCAGCGCCGGCGCCTGTTCCGCGATGCCTACGCGCTCATCAATCCGGGCGGCTGCTTCTTGAACGCCGACCATTTCGCGCACGTGAGCGACGATTTGAAAGAGCATTACCGGATCGCGCGGCGGCGCTGGATGCGCGACGAGGCGCCGCAGCAGCCCTCGGGCGAGAAGCTGCCTCACGGCGCGCATTACAACGGCTCGATGGATCAGGAGCTTTCCTGGCTGAGAGAGGCGGGATTTCGCGACGTGGATGTTTTCTGGAAATTTACGAACTATGCGGTGTACGGCGGCTTTCGCTGATCATTTCTGATAGAGCGCGTCGATAAAGCCGCTCTCGTCGAGCTTTTTGACGAAGCGCGCATCGATGATTTCCTCAATTTTCACCGATCCGATTTTCGGGTTCTGCATCGACATCAGGCGCTGCGCGTTGCGCATGCCTTCCACCGTCGGGTAGGGCTTGCGATTCATCGTGAGAATCTGATCCTGATAGCCCTCCTCGACGGCGGCCAGATCGCTCGTGCGGAGATTTTTCATCATGCTCTTTATCACGACCGGTTTGTTCGCCGGCTGGAGCACGAAGGCGGCGCTCTCGGTGAGCGCCGTCACGACCTTCTCGACCTGCTGCGGGTGCTGGTCGAGGTAGGCGCGCGTTACGCCGACACCGAGGCCTGGAAAATACACGTTCGCCTTGTAGAGATCTACGAGCAGCGAGAAGCCTTTGCCGACGAGCTGCCTGCTCGTCGTGGGATCGAGCACCGCGGCGTCGATCCGGCGCGTCTCGATCGCCTTCCCCATGGTTATCGGATCGCCGGTCGGTACGAAATTGATGCGGTCGCGCTTGGGCTCGAGCCCGAGCACCTCAAGCGCGAGCATCGAATTCATCCACGTGCTGCCGACGATCGTCTGCACCCCGATGTTCTTGCCGCGCAGATCGTCGGCCTTCTTGATACCCGGCTGCGCGATCAGCTTCCAGGTATTTTTGTCGGAGATGCAGCTTAGCATTTTAAATTGATTGCCCTGCGCCACCGCGCCGAGAAACGGCACGCCGGTCGTGAAGGCGATCGGCGTGTCCCCTGCGACGAGGCTTGCGAGCATCGTCGGGCCGCCGCGGATCAGCACCGTCTGCGCCTCGATGCCGTGCTTCTTGAAGATGCCCTGCTCCTCGGCGATCCAAAGCGTCAGCGTGCTGGCGGTGATGGAGGCCGTGCTGATCTTCACGCGTTCGGGAGCGGCGGCGGCGAAAGCCGCGGCCGGCAGGCATAGAAACAGAACGAAAAAGCGGCAAAGCGGACGGAGCGATCGACGCGCTGCTCTCATTATGCCTTTCGGACGAACGAGAATTTCATCGATTGTATCCGAAGCGGCGGGAAAGATCAAAGTAAATCTCGCCCGGGATGATCGGCGCCTCTTAGCGCAGCGCCGCGATCGTCTCGTCGCCGCTGCGTGGGATTCCGAAGCCGCAGCGCGATTGCAGATAGCGCTCGAATGCTTCGTCGGTCGCGAACTTGAAGCGCACCGCCCCTTTCTGATCCCAAAGCTCCGTTGAGGCGACGCGGCAGAGTTTTTTGCAGCCGTCTCCGGCGCAGCCGGCCTCCGAGGCCGCGATCGTCGCGGTCGTGCCGAGCCGCGGGTCCCTGCCGCGCGCGTCGGCGCGCACGACGACGCCCGTGCCGACGTAATCCACGGCGGCAAAACGGCGCTTGGCGCGATCCGGGTTGAGGTCGACCGGCGCCTCGGCCAGCGCGCCGCCCAGGACCTCGTGCGTTTCCGCGTCGAATTCGACCCGCTCGCCGGTGGGGAGCGTTACGATCGAGCGTCCGTCGACCACCGCGATAGCCGGAACGTATCTGCGCGGAAAGAAATGCATGACGCTGTTCATCAACTCGCTCAGCCGGAACTGCCGGTCGCTCGAAGCGGCCCAGTCGGAGACGGATAGATAGATGTCCTGGCGCGCGCGCTCGTCGAAGCGAAACTGAAAGTCGCGCGTGAAGAAGAGGTTCTTGTCGATGTTGTAGCGCTCGGGAAGAATGCGGTTGCCGCCGCGGTTGGAGAAATCGAAGCCGACGATCATGCCGTGCGGGTCCTGGCGGTATTGCCACGCGAGGGGGAGCGGCGCGCCGAGGTCGCGCGAAAACACGCGCGTGTCGTACTTGGTCGCGGTGCCGGCGAGATCCTTTTCCGGCGCCGTCAGATGCGACTCGGGAAAAATCTCTTTCAGCGCGCGCGCGGCGGTCTGCGGCGCAGCTTCCCCTGCCGGCGGCTCCGATTCGCCCTCCTCGGGCACCGGCGCTTCGGCGCGCAGATCCGGCTTGGTCTCCGCCGGTTCGGCGGTTTCAAGCGCGGGAATGGGAGCAACCACGACCGTCTTCATGCCGCAGCCCTGCTGGAGCACGATGAGCATTGCTAGCAAAAGTGGATAAAGCGACGAACTGCTACGGATCATAAATAAAAATAAAAAGGCGTCAAAACAGGTTATCAGAAAGGCGTTCGCACGGCAAGAAAAAATCAGCGGCGCAGGCGTCTAGGCGGTCTTCGCGACTTTCCGTTTGAGCCAGATCGTTCCGGCCACGGCGAGAAGGACGGCGAGCACGAGCAGAGCGTAGCTCCCCGGCCCCGGGTGGCGCAAGGCGTGAGCGAACTGGCGGGCGAATAAATTGATCACGATGATGCCCGGCGCGAGACCGAGAAGCGATCCCGCGAAATAGTTCCACACGGGCACCCTGAAGGCGCCTGAGACGACATTCACGACGGTGAAAGGTGCGACCGGCAGCAGCCGCATCGCCGCGACGGCCATGATGCCGGTCTCGGCGACCGTCTTCTCGACCGCGCGCCATTTCGCTCCCGCGAGGCGGCGCACGAAATCTTTTCCCATGAGACAGCCGAGCCCGTAGGTCACCGCTGCGCCCATCATGGAACCGGCGAACGAATAGACGGTGCCGGCCACGGGACCGAAGACGAAGGCCGTGGCGAGGATGAGCAACGGCACGGGAAAAGACACGAGGCTGCCGACGACGTACGCGCCTAGAATGATCGCGTGGCGCGCCGGGTTCTGCCGCAGCGACACCGACCAAGCGATGATCTTGCGGATGTCGATTTGCTCCGCAAGCGGCGTCCAACGCCACGCGGCGGTCATGGCGAGCAGCAGGAGCACGATGGTGGCCGCCACCCAGAGCCCTTTCCGGCGCTGTTTGCGGCCGCCCACGGTTTTTGTGTCTCCGCGCACTTTTTTCTTCGCCGCCGTACGCGCTTGCACGTTACAGCGTGGCAGGAAAGCGGTCGTATTGAAAGCCATCTTGAGGAACAGCCTTTGCTCCTTTACACTTTTGATGGAGGATGGGCGGACCGAACGGAAAAAGCGAGACAGCGGCCGATGCCGTCGAGGCGGCGAAGAGCTCCGGCCTGCGCTACGTCAGCGACGAGATCGCGGGATTTCGCCGCAAACGCAGCGGTCCGATATTTCACTACTTCGACCAGCACGACAAGCCGATAAAAGACAAAGACACGCTCGCCCGCATCAAAGCGCTGGCGATTCCGCCGGCGTGGACCGATGTCTGGATCAGCCCCTACGCGAACAGCCACCTACAAGCGACCGGGCGCGACGCGCGCGGCCGCAAGCAGTACCGCTATCACAAGCGCTGGCGCGCCGTGCGCGATCAGACCAAATACGAGCGGATGATTCTCGTCGGCGAGAAGCTTCCCGCGCTGAGGGTCCAGGTCGCGCGCGATTTGTCGCTGCCGGGTCTTCCGCGCGAGAAAGTCATCGCCACGGTCGTCAAGCTGCTCGAGACAACTTTCATCCGCGTCGGCAACGAGGAGTACGCGCGCCAGAACGGCTCGTTCGGCTTGACGACGCTGCGCAACCGGCACGTGAAGGTAAAAGGCGATACGATTTATTTCCGCTTTCGCGGCAAGAGCGGCGTCGGCCACGAGCTCGAACTCGCCAACCCGCGGCTCGCCCGCATCGTCAAGCGCTGCCAGGAAATGCCGGGACAAGAGCTCTTTGCGTACGAGGACGAAAACGGCGAGACGCGCACGGTGGAGTCGAGCGATGTCAACGATTATCTACGCGCGGCGACCGGCGAAGATTTTACCGCGAAGGATTTCCGCACCTGGGCCGGCACGGTGCTCGCGGCGCGCGCATTCGCCGCAGCCGAGGCGTTCTTGTCGGAGGCGCAGGCGAAGCGCAATATCGGCAAAGCGATCGACGAGGTGGCAAAGACGCTCGGCAACACAAGAAGCGTTTGCCAGAAATGCTACATTCATCCGGCGATCGTGAGCGCCTATAGGGAAGGAATGCTCGGCCGGTCGAACGGGCACCACTCGCGGCGGCACGTGGCCGCGGCTTCGACCGGCTTGAGCGGCGAAGAGCGCGCTGTTCTCAAACTGCTCAAGCGCCGGCTCAAGACGGCGAATGGCAAAGCAGCCACTCGCGCCGCCTAAAGCTTTTTATACGCCAGCCAGATTTCTTCCGCGGCGCGCAGCCCGCTCTCGACCGCGCCATTCATATACCCCTGCCATTTCGTGCTCGTGTGCTCGCCCGCGAAATATACGCGGCCATGCGGCAGCGCGGGCAGGAGGCGTGCGGAGGGCGAGCAGGACGGATCGAAGAATGCGTACGCACCGCACGCCCAGGGATCGTCTTCCCAGCTGACGCTTTTCGACGCGACGAAGCGCGCGTCGCCTGTTACGAAGAAATCGATCTGCGCGGCGAGCGCCTCTGCGCCTCCGGCGGCGAGCAGCGCTTTGGTCGCATCGCTCGCCGATCCGCCAGCGAGCAACGTGACGATGCCCGCTTTCCCCCTCTGCTCTTCGCTTCCGTCCCACAGCGCGCCGGCATCTAGATCGGTTGCGAGCGCGCGCGGCCTGCCGCGCCTGCGCCAAGAAGAGCGGTCGAAGCGCAGCAGCGTCTTCGTCGCACGGCCGTAACGTAACCGCGCCATCGCGTCGCGCTGGGCGACTGGCAGCGCGGGTGCGATTTCGATCGCGGCGGCGAGCGGCGCTGGCGCGGTGACGACGGCGTAATCGCCTGAGATTTCAAAGCGGCCGCGGCGGCCGTCGGCGATCACCCGGACGTTTTTTTTCGTCCAGACGATGCGGCGGACCACGCAGCCGAGCCGGATTGTACCCGCGAGCGATGCGGCCATCTTTTCCGGCAGCCGGTCGTTGCCGCCGCGCAGACGATAGAGCTTGCGCTCGGCGGGATTTTCGTCGGCGGCGAATTGCTCGACATAGACGAGCAGCGAAAGCTCGTCGGGATCGGCGACGTAGAAGCCGCGCATCGCCGTCGCGGTGGCGCGCACGTCGGCATCGGCGCCGACCTCATCGAGCCAGCCGGCGATCGAGCGGCGCGCGATGCTCCCGGCGATCGGCCCGTCGGGCAGGTGACCGTTCAGCCGATATGAATGCAGCCATGGCTCAAGCGCCGTCTCGGTCTTGCGCCAGCCGCCCGAAGGCGGCCGCACGCGGCGGCGGCCGTCCTCGCCCATGCGATAATGCGCGAAGCCGGAGCGGAGAATGCGCGCTTCGGAAAGACGCAGCTCGCGCGTCAATTTGCGGATTTCTTCCTGGTCGTCGTCGATAAACTCGCCGCCGGCCTCGCCGTGCATTCCCGCGAGTCCGCGAACCGTCAACACGCGGCCGCCGACGCGCTCGCGCGCCTCCAGCAGCGTCACGTGCGCGCCGCGCTTTTCGAGCGCGCGCGCCGCGGCCAATCCGGCGAGGCCCGCGCCGACGATGACGACCGATGGTCGCGCCACACTCCGCCTCCCGCCTTCATTTTAAGCCAAGAACGCAGACTCGGCTACAGGGTTTACCCTACTTGTATTGAATCGCGAACGCTCCATACTTTCTCTCACGATGCGCCGCGCAAAACTGCTGCTGGTCCTCACTCTTCTCATCGGCATCGGCTGCGCCCAGGTTCTGAACGTCGAGAAGATCCCGCCGATCACTCTCGGCGAGGCGACTTTTTTTCCGACGATCGAGGCGCACACCGACGCCGCTATCACGGCCGGGAACAAAGTCGACCTACTGCTGAATGGCGACGGCACTTTTCCCCTCATGCTGCGCGAGATCAAGAACGCAAAATCAACCATCACGATGGCACAGTATCTTGTCGAAGAAGGCGATCTCGCGAACACGTTTGCCGAGGCGTTCGCCGAGCGCTGCCGCGCCGGGGTCGAGGTCAAGCTTCTGTGGGACGATCACGGAGCTTCGGGAACCCGAGACGTGACTTCAAAGCTGACGGATGCGGGCTGCCGTGTCGAGCGCTTCCGACGAATCGAGGCTCCGGCGCTGCTCCTGTGGTGGAAGCTGCTGCGATACAACTACCGGAGCCACCGGCGCATCCTCGTGATCGACGGGCACATCGGCTTCACCGGCGGCTACGGCATCAGCGACGCATGGACGGGCGACGGCCGCACGCCGGAACACTGGCGCGACACAAACGTCCGTGTCGAAGGACCCGTTGTCAAATTTTTACAGGCGGCGTTTGCCGAGAGCTGGCTCGAGACCACCGGCGAGGCGATCGGCGGCGACGGCTATTTTCCGCGCCCCGAGTTGCGCGGCAACATCCCGGCGCAGGTCGTGCGCAGCTCGCCGATCAGCGGAAGCTTCCAGAACTACATGCTGTATCTGCTCTCGATCAACTCGGCAAAAAAATCGATCCTCATCACCAATCCTTACTTCATCCCCGACGACAACATGACGGATGTGTTGATCAAGGCCGTACAACGCGGCGTGCGCGTGGCGGTGCTTGCGCCCGGAAAGCTCGACAGCAAGGTCGCGTACACCGCTAGCCGGAGCGGCTACGGACCGCTACTCAAAGGCGGCGTGAAAATTTTCGAGTACCAGCCGGCGCTGCTGCATGCCAAGACGATGGTCGTCGACGGCGTCTGGGCGACGGTCGGCAGCTCGAATTTTGACAACCGCTCCTTCGCGCTCAACCAGGAGATCAACCTTACGGTCTACAACCCGGAGTTCGCAGCGCAGCTGCAAGCGGTGTTCGAGGACGATATCAAGCGCGCAGACCCGGTGACTTACGCGGACTGGCAGTCGCGCGGCATCGGCGAACGGTTGCTCGAGCTCTTCGCCTTCCCGATCAAGGAGCAGCTCTAAAAGCCTCGCTCGAGGACGTGCTTGACGAGAAAAGGCCAGACCTGCGTCGCATCGGCCTGCATCTCGGCGTAGACGCCCTCCTTCGCCGCCTTGCGCCACGATTCGTTCTCCGAATACGTGCAGCCGGAAAGGTGGCCGAAGTGCGGCCGGTCGGGGCAGATTCTGATGCCGTAGGTAAAGCGGCGGTTCGGAAAGGTCGGCCCGAGGCGCTCGTTGACGATCTCGATGAGCGGCGCGACGTTCTGCACGTTATTGCGCGGCACGCCGCCTCCGACGGTGAAGATGCCGAAGCGGGGCGACTCGGTCACGATGCGGATCAGTTCCTTGCTGTCGATCTCGAGATCGACGAGGATCGGCTTCTTTCCCGCCGTCTTGCGCTTCAGGTTATGAATATAGATGTCGTTGCCGAGCTCCGAGTCGACGAACGCAGGCACGAACACGGGGACTTTTTTCAGATACGCTGACTTCAGAATGCCGCGGTCGTTCGGGTAATGATCCGCGAGGTGCTTGCCGATCAGACGGTTCAAGATCGTCGGGCTGATCGGCTCGGAGCCGTCGAGCTGTTCGATGACTTCGCCGATGACTTCTTCCACGGTATCGAGATTGGTCTCCGGCTCGAGCGTATCGGTCACGCGGTTGAGCTTGTGCGCGGCCAGCACGGTGTCGTTGTACTTGGGATTGTATTTGTAGTGCTTGAGGCCGATCGATGAGACGAGGCCGTGCGCCATGAGCGCGCCCGTCGACGAGATCGCGTGCGTAAGACCCGACTCGATCATGTCGCAGATCACGAGGTCCATCTTGCCGACCGTCATGGCCCCGCTGATGGTGAGAAAGCGCGCGCAGTTCTTGTCGCGCGCCATCACGTCGAGCGCCTTGGCGCCGCGCGCGACCTGCGCTGCGACGCCGTCGTAGCGGGCGAGCCGCGTTACGAGCTGGCTCGCGGAGATTCCCTTGCCGCCGGTCCACTCGACGAGCGCCGCGTCGATCACCGGCATGACGAAGCGCGGATCGGCGAACACCGCGTCGGGGAAAAATCCGTCCCGGACCTGTCCCGGCCGCGCCATGTCGAACGGATTGATAAAGAGCGCCCGCGCGGGTTTTTCATAGATCGCCTGCGCGTCCCGCTCCGAGAAGGCGCCGACGACGACGGCGTTCCCGCCGCGCTTTTTTCCCCGTGCGTAATCGGAAGGCCGCACGACGGTCTTGAACCAGCCGCGCGCGACGAATTCGTCGAGCAGCGTCGCGAGCGGCGAATCGTCGACCCCGTCGTAAATCAGCACGGGCTTGTCCTTCGATTCGATCATCGCATGGATCGTGCGCGCGACCTCGCCGAGCATGCGCGCGCCGAAGGCGCAGTACTTCATCGCGTCCACGATGTCGCCGACCGTCTTGCACTTTGATAAATCGAGCGATTTAAGCTCTTCGAATTTAAGCGGTTTCAAGATTGTTTGCCTCGGTGAGGGTGAGTTCGTTGGTTCGTAACACGGCGGTCGCATGCAGTCAATTCGATGAATCGAAAACCGCATGCGACGGGACTTGAGGACAACCGGCAGTATGTGTATTACTCAAAAAGCAAGAAAATTTCACGATCTAAGGGGGAAGCACGAGGAATGAGCGCTGAGCGTGTGGCTATAAGCCTCACTGTCAACAATGTTCTGCACGACGCCACCGTCGAGCCGCGCGAGCTGCTGGTTTACTTTCTCCGCGACCGGCTCGGCCTTACCGGCACGCATGTCGGCTGCGACACGAGCCAATGCGGCGCGTGCACCGTTCATCTGAACGGGCGCGCGGTGAAGTCGTGCACGATTCTCGCCGTGCAGGCGAACGGCGCCGAGATCACGACGATCGAAGGGCTCGCGCGCGGCGACGAGCTGCATCCGGTGCAGGAAGGATTTCGCCAGAAGCACGGCCTCCAGTGCGGCTACTGCACGCCCGGAATGATCATGTCGTCGATCTACCTGCTCAAGACGAATCCCGATCCGAGCGACGAAGAGATCAAGCACGCGCTCGACGGCAATCTCTGCCGCTGCACCGGTTACGTCAACATCGTGGAATCGGTCAAATGGGCCGCCGAGAGAATGCGGGGTGGGCAGAAAGCGGAGGGCGGCGATGTTTCCCACTAGCTTCGGTTACATTGCCGCGCATTCCGTCGACGAGGCGCTGGAGCTGCTCGCCAAGTATGGCGAGGACGCGAAACTGCTCGCTGGCGGTCACAGCTTGATCCCGGCAATGAAGCTGCGCCTCGCTTCGCCCCAAACGCTGATCGACCTCGGCACGGTTCAGGGCCTTCGTGGCATCCGCGTCGACGCCGATGCGCTCGCAATCGGCGCGCTCACCGTGCACGCCGATATCGCGGCTTCCGATTTAGTGCGGCAGCGCGTGCCGTCGCTCGCCGACGCTGCCAATGTTATCGGCGATGTGCAGGTGCGGAACCGCGGCACGATCGGCGGTAGCTGCGCCCACGCCGATCCCGCCGCGGATTTTCCCGTCATCCTGACGGCGCTCAACGTGTCGTTCGTCGTGGTCTCCCCTTCCGGCAAGCGCACCATTTCGGTCGAAGATTTCTTCGTGGATTTTTACACGACCGCGCTCGCGCAGAACGAGATCCTGACCGAAATCCGCGTGCCGCTGCCGGCGGCCGACGCGGGCACCGCGTATCATAAGCTCGCGAATCCGGCCTCCGGTTACCTTGTTGTCAGCTCAGGCGCGCTCGTGCGGCGCGACGACTCGGGCAAATGCCTTGACGCCCGCATTGCGATCGGCGGCCTCGGCGGAAAGCCGTTCCGTCCTGCGGCGGTGGAAGCGGCGTTGCGCGGGAAATCGCTCACGCTTGAAGCGATCGGAGACGCGGCGGCCAAAGCCGCCGAAGGCGCCGATCCCGATGACGAGATTTACGCGAGCGCAGATTACAAGCGCCACGTCGCGTCCGTGCTGACGCGCCGTGCGCTCGCGCAGGCGTCCGGCTTCAAGATCGAAACGGACCATCCGCAGAACCAGAGATAAACCCATGACGACACAACACCTCCCCGCCGGCCTGATCGGCGCGTCCATTCTCAGAGTCGAAGACCCCGTACTCACAACCGGCCGAGGCTGCTACGTTGACGACGTGCAGCTTCCCGGCGCGCTTTATCTCGCGCTTTTGCGCAGTCCTTATCCGCACGCGAAGATCACCTCGATCAACGCCGACGCCGCGCGCAAAATGCCCGGCGTCGAGCTGGTGCTGACGGGCGCGGATATCGATATCAACATTCCCTCGCCTCCGATGGTGCCGGGACAGAAGATTCCGCCGCATCCGGCGCTGGCGCGCGTCGCGGTGCACGCCATCGGCGCGCCGGTCGCCGCCGTGGTCGCGCAGACGCGCGCGCAGGCGGCCGACGCGGCGAACGCCATCGAAGTCGAATACGATGCGCTGCCGGCGGTGACGAACGCGGAAAAGGCGCTCGAGCCCGGCGCGCCGATCGCGCGCGAAGAGCTCGACACCAACATCTGCTACCGCGCGGTCAATAAGGGCGGAGACGTAGACAAGGCGTTCGCCGAGGCGGATCACACCGTCAAGATGCACATCGCGAGTCCGCGGCAGGTTGCGATGGCGATCGAGCCGCGCGCTGCGGCCGCACGGCCGGAGCCGAACGGCGACCTGACGGTCTGGCTCACGACGCAATCGCCGCACCGCACGCGCGCCGACCTCGCGACCGCGATCAAGTTTCCCGAGCACCGCATCCGCGTGATCGCGCCGGACGTCGGCGGCGGCTTCGGCAGCAAGGGGCCGCTTTACCGCGAATACACGCTGGCGGCGTATTGCGCGCTCAAACTCAAGCGTCCGGTCAAATGGACTGCGACGCGGAGCGACGATTTTCTCACTGTCATTCAAGGACGCGACCAGGCGATGACCTCCGAATTGGCGCTCAAGCGCGACGGCACGATGCTGGGCTTAAAGGTCCGCGTCGTGGCGAACCTCGGCGCCTATCTATGCTCGAATACCGCGGGACCGCCGCAGCGCATGATGGCGATGGCGCCCGGGTGTTATCAAATCAAGAACGTCTTCGTCGAGGTGCTGGCGGTCTTCACCAATACCGTCTCGACCGGCCCCTACCGCGGCGCGGGCCGGCCGGAGTCGGTGCTCAACATCGAACGGCTCGTCGACAAGGCCGCGCGCGATTTAGGCATCGACCGCCTGGCGATCCGTCGCAAGAATTTCATTCGGCCCGAACAATTTCCCTATAAGACGGCGACCGGCGTCGAGTACGACTCCGGTGATTATGAAAAAGCGCTCGACGAGGCGATGAAGCTGTCGGATTACGACCGGCTCATGGGCGAGCGCGACGCAGCGCGCCAGCGCGGCGAACTCGCTGGCGTCGGCGTCTCGACATTCGTCGAGCCGAGCGGCGGCGCCGGCTTCGAGAGCGGCACGGTGCGCGTGGAGCGCACCGGCGAGATCACCGTGCTTACCGGATCGAGCTCGCACGGCCAGGGACATGAGACGATGTTCGCACAGGTAGTCGCCGACAAGATGCGCGTCGGCATGGAGCATGTGGCGATCCGCCACGGCGATACGATGGCGGTCCAGCAGGGCGTCGGCACGTTCGGGAGCCGCAGCGCCGTGATGGGCGGCGGCGCGCTCGCGCTGGCGATCGAGAACGTCAGCGACAAGGCGCGCCGCATCGCGGCGCATCTCTTGGAAGCATCGCTCGAAGACATCGTGCCGGCCGAAGGCGGCTTCGCGGTCACGGGCGTGCCGGAGAAAAAGGTCACCTGGCGGCAGATCGCCGCCGCAGCGTACGGCCGCCTGCCCAAAGGCATCGATCCTGGGCTGCAGGAGACCGTCTTCTTCGATCCCAAGCGCGAGGCGTGGGGCTTCGGCGCGCACGTCGCGCTCGTGAAGATCGACCGCGACACCGGCGAGACCAAGATCGAAAAACTCGTGCTCGTCGACGACTGCGGCGTGATCATCAATCCGATGATCGTCGAGGGCCAGATTCACGGCGGGGTCGCGCAGGGCCTTGGCGAGGCGTTTCTCGAGCAAATGCAGTATGGCGAGGACGGTGAGGTGCTGACCGGTACGCTGGTCAATTACGCCGTGCCGCATGCGACGACGATGCCGACGCTCACGCTCGGCGAGACCGTGACGCCGAACCCGTTCAATCCGATGGGCGTCAAGGGCGTCGGCGAGGCGGGCACCAACGGCGCGCCGCCGTGCATCGCGAACGCCGTGATGGACGCGCTCGCGCCGCTCGGCATCGATCACATCGACATGCCCTACACCGCGCCGAAGCTCTGGACGGCGATCCGCCGCGCCGAGAGCAAAAAGTAGCGGCGGCGGCGGCGAGCCTGCTATACTCATTCCTGCATGGGCCGATTGAAAATCTCGACCTGGAACGTGAACGGCATCCGCGCGCGCGAGGCGCAGTTTCGCGAATGGATCGAGCGCGAGCAGCCCGACGTCGTTTGTCTTCAGGAAATCAAGGCGCCGCAGGCGCAGGTGCCGCAATCGATCTGCGAGCTCCAGGGCTATACCTGCTACTGGCACGGCGCGAAAGCTTACTCGGGCGTCGGCCTGCACATCCGCCGCGAGTCGTTCAAAGACGAGCCGCGCTTCGTGCATCCCGTCTTCGACTACGAGAGCCGTATCGTCACCGTCGAGCTCGACGG